>JBARUU010000014.1:0-189274 GCA_049645925.1 Desulforhopalus sp. | reverse complement strand
AAATGTTCTACAACAGCAACCGGCGTCATTCATACCTGGGTTATCTCAGCCCTAGAGAATTTGAGAAAAGGATGGCTTTGAAAAAGGCCGCTTAAAAAATTGTCCATTTTTACTGGACCACATCAGCTACTTCTGGCTGCAGAAAATGGGATTAATCCCCATGCGCTGCAAAAAATTCTTGGTCATTCGAGCATCGAAACAACCAACAAAATCTACACCAATGTGCGGCATGATTTTGTTGGTGATGAGGCCAGTAGATTACAAAAAAAAGCAACGTCCTAATATATTATGTCAATTTTATACATCTATTTGAAATAATGGCATATAAAAAGAATTTCTTCCTCTGACTCCGCTTATCAAGGTTCGAGCCCTTGTCCCCCAGCCACCTATTTTCACCCATTCCAGTCAATCAAATCGGTGGGGCAATTGTGACCACAATCCTCATATCTGTAGTAGCCCGAACACCATGGGGCTCCCGTATTTCAGAAATCAGTATGTTACCGGTTTTTGCCGGAATCTCTGCGTCATCCTCACCGAGGAAAAAGCCTTCACCTTCGATCACCTGAATAGAAAGTTCTCCATCCAGATCATGGGAGTGCACAGGAAAAGTGACTCCGGCTTTCAGGTTAAAGTTGATGATCTTAAAAAATTCTGAATCTTCCACCAGAAAAAATCGTTTCATTGCGCCTTCGGTAAACTCACGAGTGGTATTGAGATCAAGTAATTTCATACATCCCTCTTTGTCTAGTGATTAAATGAGAAGTAATTTTTCCTGTTTTTTACCAGAAAAATCATTTTGTGAAGGAATTTCCATCCCTCAAGCTGCACTGTAAAGAGCAACTCCCCAGATATATATATTCAAAACTCCCTCTTTTAAAACAAGCGTCATTCACAGGATACAACGTAAGCACGATCCCACCTTGACTTTGGTCAAATATCCATAGCCCTTAATACCTTTTTGAAAAATAGCGGATTTTTCTACGACCAGGCTGAACAATACTGGAAAAATTCTTCTAATTGCCGTATTAATTGAGTGCTGCAAGAATGGCTTAACAGGTTATTCTTGATCCCATCGCCTCTGTCGCTTCCATGACGAATTGGCCTTCTTCATGCGACGGAGGCGAATCTTTTTTAAATTTGACAGGTGACCCCATGGCCCCACCAGAAGAAACCACCCGGAAAAGAGACCAGTCGGTCACTGTATCGGATGAGACGATCCTGAAAATAGCTAAAGAGATCTCAATAAAATTTATTGAAGTCGGCAGGATAACTCCGGCGACATTTGAACAGTCTTTTAAGCATATCTTTTCGACAATAGATTCGACAGTTAAAAAAGGGTAGACGATGCTCACTCTCGCAAAAGACCTCAACATAGTTCCAGAAAAGATCGCCCATATCCATCTCATGGGAATCTGCGGCACCGGCATGGCCGCACTTGCCGGTATGCTGCAGATGTCCGGATACAAGGTAACCGGCAGCGACAGTCAGGTTTACCCGCCCATGTCAGTTTTTCTGAGCGACCTTAACATCCCGGTCTGCAGTGGTTATAAAGCTGACAACCTCAGACCTGCACCGGATCTCGTTATTGTCGGCAATGTTATTACCCGCAAAAATCCTGAAGCAATTACCCTTGCGGAACTGAAGATACCCTATCTCTCTTTTCCCCAGGCCCTTTCACATTTTTACATTAAAGATAGAACTTCCCTTGTCATCACAGGTACTCACGGCAAAACAACAACCTGTTCCCTGCTGGCAACTGCGCTCTTTCAAGCCGGTCTCGATCCCTCTTTTATGATTGGAGGGATAGTTGGTGAATTCGGGACAAATTTTCGGCTTGGTGGTGGAAAATATTTTGTTGCCGAGGGGGATGAATATGATACAGCCTTTTTTGATAAAGAATCAAAATTTCTCCATTATCGGCCCCATGTTGCCGTCATTACCTCCATTGAATTTGACCACGCCGATATTTTCGATGATATAGAGGAAATTAAACAGTCTTTTAGAAAGTTTGTCTCGCTCCTCCCACATGATGGCCTGTTGATAGCTAATCTTGACGATGCAAACGTTGCCGAAATTGCAGCTGACGCCCCCTGTGCTGTCCAGGGATATGGACTCGACCATTCCCTCATGTGGGTTGTGGATAACATTACAATCGAGAACGGTGTGAGCCACTTCGACATCGTAAAAGATGGCGCACCATGGTCTTCCATGACCGTTGGTCTTCCCGGCAGGCACAATTGTCTTAACAGTCTTGCAGTAGCTGCAGTCATGCACCACCTTGGCATTGCCCCTTCGGCAATAAGCAAAGGACTGAAAAATTTTGCCGGTGTAAAAAGAAGACAGGAGATACGAGGCGTTGAAAACGGGATTACCGTCATCGACGACTTTGCGCATCACCCGACAGCTGTGCGGGAGACTCTTGAGGCACTTAAAAGCGGTTATGCCGATCGACGATTAGTTGCGGTCTTTGAACCAAGAACAAACTCATCACGACGAGCCATATTCCAGAGTGACTATGCCGGTGCATTTGACTCCGCGGATCTGATCCTTCTTCGGGAGCCAGCGCCTATTGAAGGTCTGGTAAAAGAAGAACTTTTTTCCGCTACCCGGCTGGCTGCTGATCTGACCAACGAAAGAAAACTGATGGCAGAAGCGTTTGGCTCAACAGACGACATCCTACAGCGACTCAAAAGCATCTTAAAAACAGGCGATGTTGTCGCAATACTCTCAAACGGAGGGTTTGATAACATCCATATTCGTCTGCTTGATCAGATCAGGATGACTGCTGCCGGGTAACAAGAAACAGGCTGGAAAGAAGCTATTAGTTCGGCGTACCAGGGTGCGTCGTAATGATAGTGAAATCTGCAACAACGAAGCAGATACCTACCCTGCATAACAGGGCATAAACTCCGACTTCGGAGAAAGAATTTTTACGACACCATCATTCAAGAACATTGTTGATTTTACAGCGCAGATCTTCGACCAGTTTTTGATAATTTATGTCACGGTCACCAGCCTTACCTCTCTCCTCAATTCGAAGTGCAATACTGGCACAATCCTCAAGGCCAAGGTTTAAAAATGCACCTTTTATGGTGTGGCCAATTTTACCTAATGCAGCCGGATTATTTTCTGCCAGGGCATCCTCCAGATTCTGCATATGCGTTCCCAGAGTTGCCATAAAACTTGGCAACATCATCTCAATCTGATCAGCAGAAAGATTGAATTGCTCTGCAAGATGTGCCTTGATAGTTTCAATTGTCTGTTGCTGCATACTCGAAAACCTTAAAAAAACCGAAAAATTCTGTAACATTAACGTCAAATTAATGATCCACTGCACTCAATCGTTATTTCAGATCAGCTGGAGATTTCGCAACTGTTCTTCAAGCCTCGCCCTGCTCAGGGGTTTTGTCAAATAGGCCTCACATCGTCCTTCGACCAGGGCCTCCATTATATTTTTAGCATCATCGAGGGCGGTGACCATTAAAACTTTGGCTGCATCAACTCCGGAAATACCTTTCGCTTTTTCAATTTTGCGCATCTCGCGCAGCACTTCATGGCCACTCATTTTGGGCATCATGATATCAAGACAGACAAGATCATATTTTTTCCCGGAAACACTGTAGGATTGTTCAATTATCTCCACAGCCTCCCGGCCATTGGTAACCACATCACAATCACCAACAGGTGTCAGCATTTCTTTCAGCAGAGTGCGGCTAATGAATTCGTCCTCAACGATCAGGATATGTAATTTTTTTCCCATAAACAGTTGCTTTCCAAGGGATTGAAGGGTGTAAGATCCTGTGCATCATGGTAGAGTAACTCTTTCTTATATAACAACCTGAGTGGAAGAATTAAACTAAAACTACATCTTCATCAAAAAAAGTACCAACCAGGAATTCTCTATGGCTCTACTTGAGAAGGTTGCATCAGTTATTGAATCTCATAACCTGATGAGTGACAAAGACAGAGTAGTGGTCGCCGTTTCAGGAGGTGCCGACTCTCTTGCCCTGTTGCATATACTCAAACGCCTCGACCACCCTCTTCTGGATCTTATAGCAGTGTATATAGACCATGGTCTCAGGCCACAGGAAACTCCGACAGAAATAACGAATATAAAAGAGAGCTGCCGGTCTCTTGATATCCCTTTTATAACGCGCGCGGTAGATGTGCAGCACCTTGTGGCAAAGGGGGGACATTCCCCGGAAGATGCGGCTCGGACGCTTAGATATAATGCGTTGGAAAAAATACGGCAGGAATCAGGGGCACAACTCATTGCAGTGGGTCATACTGCTGATGATCAGGTTGAAGAATTCTTTATCCGTCTTATCCGGGGCAGCGGCATCAAAGGACTTTCCGGAATGAAGTTAAAAAGGGATGCTCTTGTTCGCCCCCTGCTCTTTCTGAAAAAACAACAGCTTGCAGATTTTCTTTCTGATCAGGGAATAAACTGGTGCCTTGATTCTTCCAATCTGGATCGCCAGTTTCTGCGCAATCGAATCCGTCTGGACCTTTTGCCGCTACTGGAAGAAAAATTCAACCCGTCTCTTCGTAAAAACATCTTACAATGCATGGATGTTCTTGCAGAAGAGGACCAATTTCTTGATAAAGAAATGATCGAAGCATATGCACAATGCATCGAAATTTATGATGTTTTCACAAATAATGAAGAACAGTTACAGCTTTCTATCAAAAATGAGAAGTTTCTTGAGAATCATCCCGCCATCCGCAGAAGGATCATCGAGAAAAGCTGCTGGCAGGTTGGAATTCGCCCAACTTATGAAATGATCTGCAGACTTATCGATTATATTGAGATTGGGAGAAACGGCAGTGAACTGCATCTTGGAGATGGAGTTCGTGCGGAAAAACTACGACACAACCTGTTGCTTTCCCGTCCTTTGCCTGAAGGTCTGCCCCGGGGATCGTCGCCCTCTGCACCTACTGTCAACCTGTCTATCCCAGGCCCGGGGATATACCCTGTGCCCGGCACTCACAAGGTACTTGTACTGCGCCAGCTCTCTCGAGATGCAAAAACCGATACATTTAGCGAAGAACTGCTGGTCGATCCTCTGAAACTGACTTTTCCTTTGCAACTTCGCTCTTTTCTGCCTGGAGAGAAATTCTATCCGTACGGCAGTCCGGGGAAAAAAAAGATATCAAGATATTTCAACGATCAAAAAGTTCCCTCTAAAGAGCGTTCTGCCTGGCCGATTCTTCTCTGTGGCAACAAAGTTGTCGCACTCGTGGGGCTGCAAATTGACCATGATTTCCGGATTACCCCCCACACTAACAAAATTCTCTCGATAGGCTGGCAGGACAGTGAAGGATAGTGCGCCGGCTCAGGATTTTTTTCTGAGAATTCGCTTATCCCCTATCCGCATGGTGATTTTTATTCGATCAAGGTATTCGAGGATCGGTATCGAAAATTTTCTTGTAAGTCCAGTGAGTTCTTTGAACGACGGCGCATCAATTTCACCGTGTTTTTCCATATATCCAATAACCGAGGCAATAAGCGGGTCGAGAATTTCCTTTTCATAATAGAGCGACTCGCTGATTTTCAGCAACTTGCCATCCCTGAGCTGAAGATCAATGACATCCTTGACCAGCCGGCCTGGATATTCAGCAAACCGGTCCATGGTTTCTTTTATTGTTGGGGTTGAAAGCCCTTTTTCGCGGTACCATTCCCCCAGCTCTTTCCGCAACTGTTCTTCATCGGCCTTCAGGGCAACTTCATGCCCAGCCATACGAACTGTCGAGTCTTCCTGCACCACAACAGACTTTCTTATCAGGTCATTAATACAGTAACCGAAAACCTTCGGATCTACTTTGCGACTGAGGCCGGTACGCAGTTCTTCCTTTGAGAGGCCGGTTTGCAGGGGGTTTTTCTTGTGATAGTTCTGTAGATGTTCAACCAGCATAGCTTTTATTTTTTCTGCTATCTCCACCACCACATAACGCTGGGTAGCAGAATCGACTACAACCATTTTCTTTGTCGAAATAGGTTCATTCAGGGCTTTTTTCAGATGTTTGCCAAACAGCCCGAGACGAATTCCCATATCGTCGGCTGTGAGACCTAACTCTCTGCTTTCCCGGAGAAAGAACAGAGCTTTTTCTTCAATAGTGCCGTCCTGGAGCACACCCTGAATCATTTGATTATACTGCCTATCGGCATCAGCCAGTCGTTTTCTTTTTCGAGGTGAAACATTACCGAGAACCATTCCACCGCCGATTGTCGCAACGGGGGAATAACTGCGGATCACATAACGATCTCCAGGCCAGACGGCAGCCCTGTTTTCAAGCAAGACCTGGACAACCGCCTCATCTCCAGGTTGCAGTTCGTCGCGATCCAGAAGAGATATGCGACCGATAATTTCTGCAGTACCCAGATGGACCCGAACCCTGGCCCGATGTTTCATTGGTTTAGCGTTGGATGCCAGATAGAGGAACTGACAATCGAGCATATAATTTGGCTGGAGGGTATCGGGGGTGGCCAACACCATGCCTCTTTGGATATCAGCTACATCGACACCCTGAAGGTTGATTGCCGTTCGATGACCGGCTTCCACTTCATTCACTGCTTCGGAATGAACCTGTATTCCTCGTATTTTGGCAGTTTTCTGAGACGGATAGATACGGAGGTCTTCACCAACTGAAGTCCGTCCGGAAATTGAAGTCCCTGTAACCACCGAGCCAAAACCTTTCATGGCAAACACCCGGTCAACAGACAGACGAAACGGTCCAAAAACTTCCTGAAAATGAAAAGCCTTGACTCTCTCATCAAGTGCATCACGGACAAGATCTATCCCCTCGCCGGTAGTGGAAGATACGTTGATGAGCGGTGCATCTTCAAGAAAACTGCCGGTACAGAACTCCTGAATCTCTTCATTTACCATTTCCAGCCATTCCGGCTCAACCATATCCTTTTTGGTAACTATAATTATACCCTGCTCGACACCCATCAGGCGGCAGATCTCAAAATGCTCAATGGTCTGCGGCATAATGCCTTCATCTGCTGCAACGATGAAGGCAAGAATATCAATACCGGAGACTCCTGACACCATTGTTTTGACAAACTTTTCATGTCCGGGTACATCAACTATTCCGATCCGATGGCCGCAGGGCAAGTCGAGGTAGGCAAACCCGAGTTCAATCGTGATCCCACGTTTTTTTTCCTCTTTGAGACGATCCGTCTCAAATCCCGTCAAGGCACGGATAAAGCTTGTTTTTCCATGATCAACATGGCCGGCAGTACCAAGAACAATTTCTCGCATGTGTTCGTTATTAGGGGGAAGAAGTAATTGTGATGACGTCGTAAAAACTCTTCAGCCGAAGTTGGCGTTTATGCCCTTTTTTGAAGGGTGCTTACCTACCCATCTCAAAAGTCAAATAGTATAAGGTTATCGATTGTGACTGTTACAAAAAGGGGTTTGTGCTTTTTTCTTCACCAATTGTTGATCGCTGCCCCCCATATCCGTGACCGGGCCATATGATGGTCTCAGGAGGCAATACGAGCAACTTTGTGCGAATTGAGGTAAGCAGCTCCTGATGCGATCCACCGGGAAAATCCGTTCGTCCAAGTCCACCGACAAAAAGTGTATCTCCTGTTATAAGATCAGGTGCGTTATACAAACAGATCCCCCCGGGAGTATGACCAGGTGTATGGAAAACTTTGAGTTTTACTTCGCCGATCGTTATTTCATCACCCTCTTCTACCTCAATATCAGCGGCCGGTGATGGTTCCAGACCAAGCATGGAAAAGTAGTTTTTCACCTCGGGTTTGCCAAAAAACAGTTCATCTGCTGAATGCATAATTATTTTCGCCCCGGTCGCTTCCTGGATCTTTCTGTTTCCGCAGACATGATCCGGATGACCGTGCGTGGCAATGACAAACTCGACATCCAGTCCCATTTTTTCAATCTCGGCAAGGAGCTTATCTTCATCCCCTCCCGGATCAATAATGGCTGCCTTTTTCGTCTTCTCGCATGCGACTATATAGCAGCACACAGCCATGGAACCAACTATAATCTGTTTTATTATCATAGTATCATCGTGCTCAAAATAACTGTTTAAATCAAAGCTGATGGTCCTGATCGAGACCATCAACCATTCCGTGATGCAATTCCTGCAGCCTCGTTTCTCTATCTGTCAGTTACTGATACAGTCATAAAAACATACAACCCGAAATGGCCAAGAAAAAGAGATTCATCTGCATGGCGTAAAATTCTTCTATCATTACGACGTACCAAAGCAAGTCGTAATGATAGAAGAGCAGTACCCAAGGAAATTCAAAGTCACCTTGATGGGCACATAACGAAGCAGATATTTCTGGTTCACAGATGAAGCGCTATTGACGACGCCATCACTCCATCAATTTTTGGCGTGGGATGGACAACTCCCACCACACGCACACCCGCTGTCACTCGGAGCCATCTGCAGAGTTGCAGCAGCGGCTCCCGGCGGGAGGCGCGTCTCAATTGCCTTCACTACCTCACCAAATGCTCGGGTTGCCGGACTGTCCTCAGTGGACGAAAGGTACGGTGTGCCCTCATCACCGGCCATGACGACCAGTGGATCCATCGGGATTTTACCAAGAAAGGGGAGCTCCAACTCGCGAGCCAGACTTTCACCGCCACCCGATTTAAAAATATCGACAGTCTCTTTGCAGTGAGGACAAACGAAACCGGACATATTCTCAACAACGCCAGCAATTTCAACCTTCACGGTTTTACAGAAATTTATCGATTTCCTTACGTCGGCCAACGCAACCTTTTGCGGGGTAGTTACCACCACAGCTTTAACATGAGGAATAGTCTGAGCGACAGACAAAGGCTCATCTCCGGTACCAGGTGGAGCATCGATGATAAGATAATCGAGCTCACCCCAATCCATGTCGGATACAAACTGCCTAATTGCCTGAATTTTCAAGGGACCGCGCCAGATTATCGCCTCATCTCTATCGCGCATCATATATTCAAGGGAGACAACCTTCAGATTGTCATTATATTTAAGCGGCGGTACCAACGCATCTTTCGATGCAGGGGGCTCAATATTTCCCTTCAGGTTGAGCATACGAACGACATCGGGTCCATGAATATCTACATCCATGAGACCGACCTGGTACCCTTTATTGGCAAGCCCCAGGGCAAGGTTGACGGAAACCGTTGATTTCCCGACACCGCCCTTGCCGCTCATGACCAATATTTTATTCTTGATTTTTCCGAGCGACCTCTTAATCGCAAGTTCCTGCTGTGCAGCAGCAGCTTGTTGTGATTCCTGTGTACCACAGGATCCTCCACAAGATCCAGCCATTTCCAATCCTCCTTAACATGAACAAAAGAAAAACATCCAACAAGCTGAAAGTCTCAGCCACTTAATGCTTTCCGAAAAAACGACACACCCTACAGTAATGCTGTTACCTGGAAATGCAATCACTTTCAGCTGTTGAACCAACGACAAGTATCCAACCGACAACACTATGCGATCCACCTCATGGATGCAGAATTGACTTTTTGTTGCTTTCTTCGGCATCAGTACGTAGAATGAGCACTCGTGTGCCCATAAATAATCGTTTCCAGCGACAAAATCACTTCAGGAACAGAACATGCTAGGTTGGTTTAAGAAAAAATTCAAAAAACAAGAAGAAGTTGCGCCAAAAGAAGATGCAGTTATCGAAGATCTTGATACCGAGACCCCTCTTCCAGACAACGCGCAACATGAGAACGACCAAACACCCGCACCTGAAGCTCCGGAACCGATTCCCAAACAGCAGGAAGCTGACCAAACTGCTCCCGCTCCGACTGAGGCCACCGAATGCGCTGATGATGACGAGCTAATGCAATCACCTTCGGTTGACCCTGTACTTCCTGAAACGGCAAAAGCAATCGATACCGACACTGCTATAGAAAATAAAGAAGCAGATCCTCCTGAACGTCTTTCACAACCGTCGACGGAAGCAGAAGATGAACCAGTGTCCAGAGCTGGAGGCGAGCCTGAAAAAACAGCAGATGCAGGAGTACCACCAGCTGACATACCATTAAAAATAGTCAGGGAATCCGACGTTCAGCGCCAGCCGGCTAAAAAGAAAAAATCTCTTTTTTCAAGACTCACTGAAAAACTCGGAAAAACCAGAGAGACCTTCACCTACCAGCTGGACGCTCTTTTTCTTGGCAAGAAAGAGATTGATGCAGAAATGCTCGATGATCTTGAAGAGATCCTCATAACTGCCGATCTCGGAGTCGGAACCACGCAGGAATTGCTTGAGACGGCCAGGCGCAGGGTCAAGAGAAAGGAAATGTTCGACCCGAACTCCCTTAAAGAGACACTGAAGGTACAAATAAAGAAATTAATCACTGACAACGATGAGGACGCCGCCCTGGTCATGCCGGATAAAGGCCCATTTGTCATTATGGTTATCGGTGTAAACGGTGTCGGCAAGACCACCACCATCGGGAAGATTGCCAGAAAATTTCAACAGACCGGCAATTCTGTGATGCTGGTTGCCGGTGATACATTTCGTGCCGCCGCGGTCGCCCAGTTGAAAATTTGGGGCGAAAGAAGCAACGTTCCCGTCATTGCCCACAAAGAAGGTGCAGACCCCTCATCGGTTGTTTTTGATGCCCTGGGTATCGCTCAGTCAAAAGATATCGATGTTGTCATTGTTGATACTGCCGGCAGGATGCATACCAAAGACAACCTCATGGAAGAATTGAAAAAGATCAAAAGGGTTATGGGAAAAAGATTAGAAGGAGCTCCCCATGAGATTATGCTGGTCATTGACGCCACTACCGGCCAGAACGGTATTTCCCAGGCGAGACTCTTCGATGATGCGGTCGGAGTAACGGGTATAACCCTCACCAAACTCGACGGCACTTCCAAGGGAGGCATTGTTGCCAACATCTGTAAAGAGATGAAAATACCTATCCGGTTTATAGGTATCGGCGAACAGATGGACGATCTCCGTGATTTTGAAGCGGACGAATTCGTCGAGGCACTTTTCCATAGCGGCAGCCCTGAAGCCCAACAATAATATCATTTGACGAATCTATCATGCAATATCAACGACAGCAGCAACCCGGTTGTGGCGGATGTTTGCTTATAGCCCTCCTGATTGTCTTCATATCCGGTGGAGCTCCGGCACTTATTTCCTTCCTAGGTACCCTGATCTACACCGGGCTGGCCGGAATCCTGCTTTTTGTGGCTCTTTTTCTTGGATTCTCCTACTGGGTACAAAAAAAAGTTGCCACCTATGAACAGTCGCAGTCTGAGAGCCATAACCGCTTTGTCTGGCTGCTGGTCCAGATTCTTATCCACACAGCAAAAATAGACGGTCAAATCACCCGAGACGAAATTCAGACTATCCACAGATTTTTTCAATACAACCTGCGGTATAGTCAGACTCAGATGCACTGGGTCAAGGAATTGATAAAAGAAGCCACAAACTCGACACAGTCACTTGATGCACTGCTGCAGGATTTCAAGTCCACTTTTGCGTATGAGCCCAGACTTATCCTCCTCGAGCTGGTCTACCAGGTGCTGTATACCAAAACGACTGTCCCTGAGAACGAGCTGGACGTTGCCCGCTACATTGCCGCTTTTCTTGATATTTCCGAATACGACCAGCGTACCGTCGAGGCCAAATACCGATACAGACAACAGTACGGCACCGCCACAGGCAGAGATATGTCCGGCCAGCACTACGCTACCCTTGGTTTGGAGCCGGGAGCCAGTGCCGAAGAAATCAAAAAGGCCTATCGAAAACTGAGTATGCAGTACCACCCGGACAAAGTCCGTCACCTTGGTGATGAGTTCAGAACTATTGCCGAAGACAAGATGAAAGAGATTAATGCGGCGTATGATTTCTTTAAAAAACAGTAGCCAGTGTGTGATTCGGAAATGGCGTCTTTATATTGTGTGAAAATTTCATTTCGAACAGAAGCATCACCCCCGGCTGGGATTACCAGGCAGAGCACCGCCCATGTGGGATTAAGAAAATCTAAATTTATTGCCCATCTTTCGGGGATTACTAAAGGAGATATCTAATGGCCATTTCAGAAAAGATGAGATTATTCGCAGAGAAATCTTCATGGATACGAAAAATGTTCGAGGAAGGCGCCAGAATGAAGGCCGTTCACGGCGCCGAAAACGTTTTCGACTTCAGTCTCGGAAACCCTGACGCCCCACCACCTCCTGAATTCAACAAGGTTATTCAAGAAGTTGCCCTGAATTCAAGTCCCGGAGTGCATGCTTATATGCCCAATGGCGGATACCCATGGGTTCGGGAAGCTATTGCAGCACGGATGTCCGTTGAGCAGAAAATGGCTATTGGTCAAGGGGATATGCTCATGACCTGCGGTGCTGCCGGGGGCTTGAATATTGTCATGAAAACACTGTTAAATCCGGGTGATGAAGTTATCATCCTGGCGCCCTATTTTGTCGAATACGGTTTTTATATCGACAATCACGGGGGAGTGAGCAGGACAGTGGCAACCGACGAGGACTTTAACCTCGACTTGCCTGCCATTGAAGCAGCCATTTCCAATAAGACTAAAGCGATTATCATCAACTCACCCAACAACCCCTGCGGACAGATCTATTCAGAAGAATCGCTGGCGGCACTTGGCGATCTTCTCGAAAAGGCATCTTCCAGACTCGGGACCTCCATATATATGGTTTCCGATGAACCATATCGGAAGATAGTTTTTGATGGACATGAGGTTCCAAGTATTTTTACTGCCTATACCAACAGCATTGTCGTCTCATCATATTCTAAAGACCTCTCCCTGCCCGGTGAACGCATAGGCTATCTTGCTGTTCACCCTGAAATTGAAGATAAGCACAATCTCCTTGACGGCCTCACTCTGGCCAACAGGATTCTCGGATTCGTTAATGCTCCGGCCCTCATGCAGCGGGTCGTAGCCGAGCTTCAGGATGCAAGTGTGGATACTTCCATTTATGCCCGGAGAAAGGAGATCATCTGCACCATTTTACGTGATGCCGGTTTTACCTTCACCGAACCCAAAGGTGCCTTTTACGTTTTCCCGAAGACGCCTCTTGCCGACGATGTTAAATTTGTGGCTCTGTTACAGGAGGAGAAAATCCTCACCGTCCCTGGTGTGGGTTTTGGCTCGCCGGGGCATATGCGGATTGCTTTTTGTATCCCCGATGATGTCATCACCAGATCGGCCGAGGGATTCAAACGGGCAGTAGACAGAGCCCGTTCCTTATAAACGGAAAACCCATAGTGAAACGAGTAAGGGGAGAGCATTTACGCTCTCCCCTTATTTATTTTTTCTCGCCTCTCTGCTCGGACTTATCCTTGAAAAACAGTTGAATGGGCACCTTGTCCAGGCCAAGTCCTTCCCGGAAACGGTTTGTGAGATAACGCTCATAGGAAAAGTGCACTCCTTTGTAACTATTTGTCATGACAACAAATTTTGGAGGACAGGTCCCTACCTGCGAGGTATAATAGAATTTTAGCCGTTTATTTTTATAGATAGGTGGCGAATGCTGTTCTACAGCATCACGCAACAATCTGTTTAAGGCGGAGGTGGGAAAAGTGGCTGAATATTGTCGGTACACCGAACCGATGACAGGAAAAAGACGTTTTATCCCGTAACCGGTTAAGGCAGAAACATTCAGGACCGGGGCAAAACCGATAAAGGGAAGCGCCCTGCCAACCTCCATCATAACCGCTTCCTGCCTCTTTTTATCGTTCTGGACCAGATCCCATTTGTTCACGAGAACAATAAGCCCCCGGCCCTCATCCAGAACGTAACCGATCACCTTGGTATCCTGTTCAGTTATTCCTTCTTCGGCATCTATGAGCACCACCGCCACATCGCATCTGGCCATTGCCGCAAGTGATTTAAGGATGCTGAATTTCTCCAGTTTTTCCTTGGTCTTCCCTTTTCTTCGGATACCAGCGGTATCAATAAAAAGATAGCTGTATTTGCCGTGGGTGACGAGGGTGTCGACACTGTCTCTGGTTGTCCCTGAAATATCTGAGACAACCATCCGGTCCTCACCGAGAATGATATTTATCATGGAAGACTTCCCAACATTGGGGCGGCCAAAAAAGGCGACCTTGACCGTCCCGTCAGGGAGATCGATATCACTCTCCTCACTTTTTATAGTGTCGCAAAGTGCATCCATCAGCGTCCTGAACCCATAACTATGCTCGGCGGAAACCGACCATAGTTGGTCAACCCCGAGCTCATAAAACTGAGCGAGCAACTCCACCTCGACTTCCGGGCCATCTATTTTATTGACAAGGTGGAAGACTGGTTTTTCAGTTCGGCGCAATATCTCCACCACCTCCCAGTCAGCAGGAGTCAACCCCTGTTTGCCGTCCATCAGAAACAGAATTATGTCCGCTTCCTCAATCGCCAGCATTGCCTGACTACGGATATGCTGAACCATGGCATCATCGGGATTGTCATCTATTCCCCCGGTATCTACCAGAATAAAAGCTTTTTGTTCCCATACCACTCGCTCATAGTGACGGTCCCGGGTAACCCCCGGAGTTGGGTCGACCAACGCTTTTCGCGACTTGGTAATCCTGTTAAAAAGTGTTGATTTTCCCACATTTGGACGTCCGACAAGGGCGACTATGGGGAGATTGCTGGTCGATGACATGTTTATTGTTTAACCTACGATAGCGCTATCCGCTCGAAACGTGACAGGCTGATTATTTAAATGAGGGATGGCTAAGCTCTGCTCTGCCATGAATTGTCTCCTGTTTCAAGCAGTTTCCAATTCTTTCAGTCCCCTGTTAACCATGGTGCGGATAATCGGATAGTCCAGAAATTGCGGGTCGTTCAACCGGTTTTTCAATAACACCAGGGACGGTTTAATAAAATCTATGAAAAATGCTTTCTTTCTTACTTTATACAGAAAGGAAAATGCACCTATTATCTGCATATTCCGTTGAAAAGCAAGCAACATGAACTGTTTTTTGAATTCGGTCTCCTCCACGGCCACATAACAGCTGACACTGTGAAGATAGTAAACGACCAGATCATCCTGAAACCACTGGGGCAAACTGCAATAGGGGTCAATGAGAAGAGACGCCAGATCATAACCAAGTGGACCAATCCGGCCACCCTGAAAATCTATAAACCGTACAACACCATTTTTAATCATGATATTTCGAGATTGAAAATCCCGGTGCAGAAAATATTCCGCAGGTGCCTGGCTTGCGATACTGGCAATTTCATGGAGTTCTTTATAAACACCCTGCTCTACCGTATATCCCAAAATCCCCTGCCAGAAGGCACGTAAAAAATAATCTGATTCCCTTTCAATCATCAATTGGCTATCGTAGCGTGCGGTGTCCCAACACCATTCTTTATCGAAATTATCTATCCCCCTGCACTGCATGGCGGCCAGATAATCCAGTGCCGACCTGTAGTGCGCCACAAGAGAATTTTGCGGCCTAGTCTGGAAATATCGGTCTCTCACCACCAGATCATGCAGCCTTGTATCGCCCAAATCTTCAAAGAGCAGTATACCACTGCTCCTGTCCCAACCGTACAGTTCCGGAACAGGCACCCCTTTTTTATACAGATGGTTGCCGATTTTCCATGCAGAACGAGACTCTTCGAGTTCCTTGTCGCTTGTCCGGGCTGGAGCTGCAATAAGGCAAAAATGAGCACCATCTTTATTCAACCGCCAGAACCTTCTGGTCGATCCGTCACTGTCGATTTTGCTGCATCGATCACCTGTCACAAAGCGCTCAGCCTCGGCCTTTGCCAACATACCATTTTCTACAAGAAGATCTTTTGCCCGATGCAGGATGTCAATATCTGAAATTTCGTCGGTTTTCAATGCATTCTCAATATTAGTCATGGTCGGAGGAAACTATCATATCTCCGAGTTTGCTTCCACTGGGGATGGAGACGTCGTCCCAGACCACGACCCTCTCAAGTTGTGTCCCGTTTTCAATATGAGCTTCGCCTATACAGACCCAATCTCTCAGTTCAATCTGGGCGGGCAGTTTGGCTCTTTTAGCAATACAGTACGGTTTACGGACCTGCCCTATCTCCCGCCAGCAGGGAATGGTATCGGTAAGCAAGCCCTCATGGAGAGCGAGATAATCATCTACCGTCCCCATATCCGTCCAAAAACAACCATCAGCCCTATAGCAATTTATAACAAGACCGTCCCGGAGTAATTTCCGATAATGGTCGATTATGCACGAAAATGTGTTGTCTTCTATATCCTGCAAAACTGAAGGATTCATTACGTGCAGTCCGGTAAAAGCTAATTGAGAAAACTCGACCAGATTGTCAAAGCTCGCAATTTTTCCGTCCTTCACCATCACATTATTAAAACGAGAATAATTATGCATGGCCAGAGTAACAGGATTCCCCTCTTTTTCGTGGTAGCGATACAAGTCAAGAAGGTTAACGGTATGATAAATATCTCCATTGCTTACCAGTACCGGCTCGTCACGAAAATACCTGAGTGCAGTGCGAAGTCCGCCACCGGTTCCAAGTATGATATCCTCTTCCTGCACGATAATCCCCTCAACACTATCAAGGGCATCAACTACTTGCTTCTTAAGATGATGGCAGTTGATCACAATACGATCAAAACCGAGGCGCTGCAGTCTTTTAATAGTAAGGAGGAGAAGTGGTTGATTGAGGATTGGGAAAAGAGGTTTCGGACGAACCAGCGTGTGCGGCAGCAGCCTGGTACCTAATCCGGCTGCCAGAATCATTGCTTGCATAGTACCTCTTCCGTTAAATTGAGATTAAACCGAAATCACACCGGTAAAGAGTGTACGACCTTAATTTTTATTCCATAAGGAGTGAACCGTCCTCACGTTCAGAAACTCCAACTACAACTATACCCGCTTTGTCTGCCTCTTCAATCATTAACTCCCGATCAAAAAGAAGTGATTGACCGGCTTCGACAGCAAGCACTGCTCCCTTCACTTTCTGCAGGCTTCTGATTGTAGTCAGTCCCGTTGCCGGCAGGTCAAAACGAAAATCCTGACCGGGTTTTTTTACTTTCACTACAATAGCTTTTTCCTTGGCCAGCATCCCCCCCCGCAGGATTGTCGCATCTGTCCCGTCTATCGCTTCCACGGCAAGAACAGTACAGTCTCTGATGACCACGCACTGACCAATATCAAGTTTGCCTATTGCCCTTGCGTTCTGCCAGCCGAATTCAATGTCCCGACGTTGTTTTTTATTTGGCTTTCTCCTGGTAATCACCCCGGCTGGAAAGAGAAGATGGCGAAGATACAAGGTCGACTCAAGAACTTTGATCCCCTCATTTTCCAGGGTCTCTGCAATAGCCCTTAAAATGGCGTCATCCTGCTTCCGGTCAATCTTATTCCATAACGAAATTCCCTTTAGATCAGGCAGGACATCACGGAATATCTGTGTTTTGGTAATGGTGCCCAAAAAGACAGTTTCGCCGACCCCTTCCCTTTTAAAAAAGGATATCACTTTGCCCAATTGTCCGAGTTTTACCCAGCAGAAGGCATCAGCTGCCTGAACGACCTTTTCGTCGGTTTCCCCTTTATGGGCAATGACCACCACCCGTCTTCCTGCTTTATGAGCCGCGTCAATAAACAGCAGCGGGAACTGCCCACCTCCGGCAATAATACCGATATTATCTGTATTGGTACTTTCCAGCAACCGAATCTAGTCCTCAACCGTCTGTTTGACGACTCCGCGTTTGGAATCCTGAAAAAATTTGACGAGGGTCTGAACTTCTTCACATTCAGGAAATTCATCTCTGGCCAGTTCTATGGCATCCTTCATCAAAAGATTCGGTGATCTGAAAATAATTCTGTACGCCTTATCAAGCATCTTGATAGTCTCTCTGCTGAAACCGTTTCGTTTCAATCCTACCTTATTGACTCCGGATATCCGGGTCCTGTTCCTGGTTCCGGCAATAATGATGTACGGGGGCACATCAAGGCCAATACCGGAAACTCCGCCTATATAGCTAAAGGTACCTATCCGGCAGAACTGATGCACCGCAACCAACCCACCAATGGACGCTCTGTCCCCAACCTCGACATGACCGGCAAGGGTGGCGACATTAGCCATAATGACATGGTTTCCTATCTTGCAGTCGTGGGCTACATGGGTGTAGGCCATGAGCAGGTTATGATTGCCGATAATAGTTTTCCTGTGACCGCCGGGGGTCCCCCGGTGAATCGAAGCATACTCACGGATCTGGTTGTCGGAACCGATAATCAATTCGGTCGGCTCTCCATTATAACTGAGATCCTGAGGTGCACCACCTACGACTGCAAAAGAACCAATAAGGTTTCTTTCTCCGATTGTCGTGGGCCCTGACACAACGGCATGGGGTTCCACCCGGCTGTCAGCCCCTATGCGGACTCCGGCTTCAATGACGGCATATGGTCCAACGTACACGGAAGAATCGAGCTCAGCTGTTGAATCTACTACTGCAGTGGGATGTATGGGCATTATATTTTTTTATTTTGTAGGTAGATTAATTTCTAAATACTTCGGGATTATAAAAACTGCTCTGCTTACCTGCTCCAGAGAACGATTGCAAGATGTTTTATATATACAATTCTTCTCAATTCAGATGGACGGCCCTCAAACAGATCAGGTCAGGAAAACTATGTAAATGAGGCCATAAGTTCAGCCTGTGCAACCACTTGATCTTCTACGGTGGCTTTTGCAGACATGACCATTATCGACCTTTTCTGCTTTATTAATTCAAGGGTGAAGATCAACTGGTCCCCCGGCACAACCGGCTTCCTGAATCTGGCCTTATCAATTCCCGCAAAAAAAAGCAGCTTTTTGCCGATAGCCTCGGGATTTGCGTAATAGGCCATTATACCACCAACCTGAGCCAGTCCCTCTAAAATAAGTACTCCCGGCATTACCGGTTTTCCAGGAAAGTGTCCCTGGAAAAACTGTTCATTTATTGTTACATTTTTCAACCCTACAACTTCCTTGCCAATCTCAATAGAGAGGATACGGTCCACCATAACAAATGGATATCTATGCGGAAGTACCTTTAAGATTTCAACAATATCTATATTTTCAGGGATAACAACCTCACTCATTTCTACATCTCCTTAATCTTCCATTCAAATCCGGATAATTTTATATAATATAAAACCGTGGAGGGCTGATTAACACCTTCATATGCGAAGCGCAAAGACTTTCTATCATTACGGTGTACTGGATTCCATCATAATCATAGAAAAGTTTCAACCACAAAGCATATACACAAAGACCCCGAATAAAAATTTCCGAAGCATTTTTCATTCTGAAACGAGGCGTTTTGTTCTAAATCGAGGTGTTCGATAAATTTACCCACAGGCATATTATTGATATTCCGAGGATTAAATTTTGAGAAAAAACGACGAGTCAGGGAAACAGGGCCATTTCAGGATGAAAAATCAGTCGGAGCTTGTGCCCTGTTTTGAGGGATGCGTATCTCCCTGCGCCATCATTTTTCATCGTCGGGCCTATTACTCAATTCTTCAATTGCCCTGGTATTTTTTCTTATTTTCGTCTGCAAATCCGGAAGTTTCGCAAAGACAGCGCAGGCCTTGGCCCACTGACGGATTGGTATCCCAGGAGTGCCGCCAATCACTGAACCCTTTGCCAGATCACTGTGTGCCGCGCCCCGGGCTGCCACCATAACCTGGTCACCAAGGGTGATATGGCCGGTGGTCGCCGATTGCCCACCCATGACCACATTGCGACCAAGAGTCGTTGACCCTGAAATTCCGACCTGTGCCACCAGCAGACTGTTCTCGCCGACAATAACGTTATGGGCGACTTGAACCAGATTGTCAATTTTTACACCTGACTTGATCCAGGTTGTCCCGTAGGCTGCGCGATCAATGCAACAGTTCGCACCAATTTCGACATCATCGTCAATCCGGACGATTCCAACCTGTGGCCTCTTGATATGTTCCCCACGCTCATTTGCAGAATAACCATATCCATCACTACCGATTACCGTACCGGCATGGATAGTTACTCTCTTGCCAATAATGCTTTGGTTATAGATAGTAACATTTGCTTTTACTGTCGTATCGTCACCAATCACGACGTCATCACCAATAACTGCACCAGCCTCGACAGTCACCCTTTCCCCAAGTTTCACCCGGTCACCAAGAGCAGCAAGCGGCCCGATGGAAATCTCCCTGCCGAGCACACATTCATCCCCGACAAATGCCCTGGGATGTATGCCTTTGGACTGAAATGGTGTCTCCATGAAAAAACTATGGATGATGGCGACAGCCAGGTAAGGGTCTTTTACCCTGATGAGCGGAAGGTTTGCAGCTTCCTCCACCGCAAGAGGAACAATCATGGCGCCTGCACCGGTCGTCTCCAGGAGATCAGCCATTTTGGCCTTTGCCAGAAATGAGATCTCTTTTGGACCAGCAGCGTCCAGAGGGGCGAATCCCTGAATGAGAACAGTCTTATCCCCTGCCACTTGTCCATTCACCATTTCGGCGAGGGCTAGAACGGATCGTATTTTTTCTGTCATTTGTATATCGGCCTAATAGAGAAAATATTTTTTTCTTGTACGATCAAATGTCTGCAGGTCAACCATCCAGCCCTCTTCAATGGCCTGCACCGGCTGACCATCCTCTAGCTTGTTGCGGATCTCACGATCACCTAAGATCAGATCCATCGGCAGACGTTCAAATTCATACTCATATGGCGGTTGTTTATATTGAAAATCTTCCGGGTAAAGAAGAATTGACGCCTGCAAAAGAGCCAGACTGGTTCTGTAGGGGAGAAAACTGTTCGGTTCCGTCACATGGATCTGGAAACCGCAGCAGGACTCGCCCGCCCATTTGCCGGACGTCGGCTCGAAAACTATTGGCCGCAGATGACAACCGGGTAATTCTGTTTTCTCAAGCAACGCGATTATAGCGGTATGTTGCCAGTATGGGGAACCGACAAATTCAAAAGGCAGTGTTGTGCCTCTTCCCTCTGAGACATTGGTCCCTTCCCAGATGACCTGTCCGGGATACACCAAAGCGGTTTCGGGGGTTGGCATATTAGGTGACGGACATACCCAGGGAAAGCCGGTATCCCCGAAAAGCATGGACCGCCGCCAACCCTTCAGTTCCACCACCTCCAGCTCGGCACCGAGTCCAAACTCACTATTGATCAGGAAGGCAAGTTCGCCAAAAGTGAGTCCATGTCGCATTGGTAGAGGATACAGTCCGACAAATGAGCTGCAGTCAGGTTTAAGTACATTCCCTTCAACCGCCTCACCGCCAATAGGATTCGGTCGGTCAAGAATTACCACTTTTTTTCCGAGTTGCGCAGCAACTTCCAGGCAATATGCCATGGTATACATAAAGGTGTATACCCTGGTGCCGACATCAACCAGATCAATGAGCAGCACATCAAGTTGACGAAACATCTCCTCTGTCGGTCGCCGATGCTCTCCATAGAGGCTGTAAATCGGCAGCCCGGTCACCGCATCTACAGTATGATCTGATTCGATCATATTATCTTGTTTTTCAGAAAAAAAACCGTGCTGGGGTGAAAACAGACACGTCAGCCGACTGCCGAACTTCTTCTGCAATACAAGCCGGCCATGCACGAACTCGCGTGTTGTTGACGCCTGATTGGATAAATATCCGATCCTCTGTCCGGGAAACGACAACGACTCATCGTGTAGCACTACCTCGAGTCCGACCTGCAGCATAATTAACCAGATAAAAAGTTATGTGTGGTTTAGAAATCTTTTTCTTTGAAAAAATTTCCTGAAAAACGACCCCCCCTGGGGCACTCAACAGATTAAGCTCACATCGTGGTAAGGAAAATCATTAAATGAGTCTGCTATCTTAATGGCGGGAGTAAAAAAAGTCAAAATGTAGATGGTTCAGAGGGGTATCAAAGAAAAATATTATCAGACAGTGTTGAAATCTGTTTACTGCCGGCAGTATCGGAACCCCCGGGAGCCCTTTTGGGCAGGGGCTCCCGGCAGCAGAAAAAATGATCATGATTTGCTGAACCGATCGTAATGAATAAAATCGTTTATATCCCTTCGCTTTGGCGCAGAAGGTTCATGGCCAGGATACCCAAGAGGGATAAGCGCTACCAATTCATATCCCCTTGGGACCTGGAGCATTTTTTCAGCGGCCTCATGGTCGAACGATCCGACAATAACTGATCCCAGCCCAAGTTCACACGCTTTCAAACAGATGTTCTGGCTGATAATCCCGAGGTCATATAAAAACCAGTGATGATAACGGGTAACCAGCTGATCGTTATAGAACCCTGACTTGTGGGGATTGCCACATACACCCAGGACCACCGGTGCTGCCTCAGTGCATTTTGTTGCCGGATTTTTCTTTGAGAGAAGACCGGCAAGTGTTTTTTTATCTTCTTCGGCCTGCACGACAATAAGTTCCCAACACTGCAGGTTTCCCCAGGAGGGTGCCATTCTCGCAGCCTCAAATAATTCTGACAATATTATAGGTTCTACGGGTTTTTCCTGATATCGTCGGATACTTCTTCGGTCGGTAAAAATATCGCTCATACAAAACTCCCTTTTCCATTATTGATGGCCTCGTAAAAACTCTTCATCCGAAGTCGGAGTTGATGCCCTGTTTTGACGGGTGCTTATCTGCTTCGTTGTTGCAACAAACATTTTTTTATCAAGAAAATTCGTTGAGAATTTCTCTTGCAATAATCAACCTTTGAATCTCACTGGTTCCTTCATAGATTGTTGTAATTCGAGCGTCCCGGGCATATCTTTCTATCGGATAGTCATTGGTATAACCATATCCGCCGAATATCTGCATCGCTTCATAACAGGCCGTATTCGCCGCCTCTGTAGCAAAGAGTTTGGCCATTGATGCTTCCTTGGCAAAGGAGCGGCCCTGTTCTTTTTTATACGCTGCGTTCATCAGCAGCAGGCGAGAGGCCTCAAGGGCAGTATACATGTCGGCAATTTTCCACTGAATCGCCTGGAACTCGCCGATCTTCCTACCAAACTGAGATCTTTCAAGAGAATATTGCGTCGCCTTATCCATGGCGCTCAGGCCGATCCCGAGTGCAAGTGAGCCTATCCCGATCCGCCCTCCGGCAAGTTCTGTTACCGCAACCCGAAAGCCATCATTGAGCTCACCCATCAGGGCGCTGACCGGAATACGGCAGTCCTGGAACAGGAGTTCATTGGTGGGCGAGCCATGCTGGCCCATCTTTTTCTCCTTTTTCCCGATGACAAGCCCCCTGGCGCCTGCTTCGACCAGAAAAAGGCTGATCCCCTTACCTTTCCTGGCTGTTTGATCAGTCACCGCCCAAACGACAAAAACACCGGCAAAGGAACCGCTGGTAATAAATATCTTCGAGCCGTTCAGCACCCACTCGTCACCATCCCGCACTGCGGTAGTCATCAGAGCAGCTGGATCAGAACCTGCCCCCGGTTCAGTGAGGGCAAAAGCTCCCGCCGGACAGTCTCCGCTGCAAATCCTTGAAATATAGAGTTGTTTTTGTTCTTCACTGCCTAAAGCCTGGATAACTTCATTGACCATATTGTTGACCGAAACAGTGACAGCGGTAGAGGCACACGCCTTGGCAATCTCCGTTATGGCAAGGCTGAAAGCGATTACACCGGCTTCCGAGCCACCGTATTCATCCTTGATGTTGAGGCCCATGAAACCAAGCTCGGCCAGCTTCTTCAGGTTATCATAGAAAGCACTGTCATCGGCCCCACGGTCAAGCTCAGCGGCCGCGGGTTCCAGCTCAGACATGGCAAAGTTCCGAGCCGTTTCCTGAATGAGTTTCTGTTCTTCGGTTAAGTCAAGCTTCATTGAAATTCCCTTAACTGTTTGTTATCTGAAGTGTTATTTATTCTGAAAATCCGGTGGCCGTTTTTCAAGAAAAGCAGTCATGCCTTCTTTCTGTTCGTCTTCAGAAAAACAGAGGGCAAAGAGGTCCGCCTCGTAGGAACAGGCCCTGTGAAGATCCATTTCCATGCCGTTGTTAACCACCTCCTTGCAAAGCCGTACTGCGGCCGGTCCCCTGGAACAGATCATCTCTGCCAGTTCCCGACATTCGGTCATAAGGTCATCCTGAGAAACGACCCTGTTTACCAGACCGATCCTGCCGGCTTCTGCGGCGTCTATAATTTTACCGGAAAAAAGCAATTCGCTGGCAAGTCCTTTACCGATCAACCTTGGCAGTCGCTGGGTTCCACCAAAACCCGGGATGACCCCAAGGTTGACCTCGGGTTGACCAAATTTTGCGTTGTCACTTGCAAGACGGATGTCACAGGAAATGGCCAACTCACAGCCTCCACCAAGTGCAAAACCATTGATCGCCGCGATTACCGGCTGTGGCAGGTTTTCAATTGTACGTGTAACGGCGTGACCAAGCCGTCCGAAATCTTTTCCTCCCGCCGTATCGAGCCCCTGCATATACGAGATATCGGCTCCGGCTACAAAGGACCTGTCTCCGGCACCGGTAAGAATAAGCACCTGCACACTCCGGTCTGTACGCAATTCCTTGCAGCAGGCGAGCATTTCCTCAAGCGTCTCTTTGTTCAGGGCATTTAGAGATTTCGGCCTGTTGATAGTGAGTGTTGCGATACCGCTGTCTTTCTCAATCAGAATGTTTGTATATTCCACACCTCTTCTCCTTTCATTTTTTACTTACCCATCACCAATTTGGGCTTTTTACGAGTTTGTCATTTTCAATTTTCAGTGAATTTGTTCTCATCCAGGCTGAACTTCCATGCACAGTACCATTCATCAGGATGGCTGTCCGGTGGGCACCCCAGGCACTCCGTGTCTATTCTCTTGTCTATGGCCTTGGCAAAGTAGGTATATTCAACAAGACCCGCTGATTTGCAGGGATAATCGGCGAGGCCCTTTCGTCGTCGTGCATCCTGGACCCGACACCGATTCATCTGAAAGATGAAACTGTTTTCCGTTTCATCGACAATGGATTGGCTGTTAATACTTTCATAGATTCGAAAACCCAGAGCTTTTTTCAATCCCTGAAGACCCGGGTTTTCGGGTAACTCCAGAAATCTTGAGATTGAGTGCGCCTCAACAGGAGAAAATTGCGCCCAGCAGGAATCGTTGCACCGTTTTGCATCGTTCATTCCTTCCGAAAATTCGATCGCCTGAAACCACACTCCGTCGTTTACCAGCCAGTTTTTGGCCATCCGCTCCTTCACTCTGGTAAGTTTTTCACCATCCATCTCCAGCAGAAAGGATGGGATACCCTCCTCCATTGTAAAACCAAATAGTTCAGATAGATGCTTCATCTGAATCTCAAAACTCTTTTTTGAGGCACTGCTCAGAATTCGTAAAGCTTCTTCCATCCCCACCTGATGTTTCACCTCGGAAAACCAGAGACCATGATGGATAATCAGCCGGTGGAAGAGATCAACTACAAAACGTGCTGTTTCCCGCTGGTCCAACTCCCCCGCATTATCAGCCTGTATTGTCATATTCCCCCCTTCGCTCATTGTTCGCTCTTTTTTTTAGGCAGGGTGGTTATTTCGTCCGGAAAGCTACTCAGTGTCTCAAGTCCGTTATCCGTTACCAGATGGGTGTTTTCTATACCAACCACTCCCCTACCCGGGAAAATTGTCTTTGGTTCCAGGGCAATGGTCATACCGGTTTCAAGTGCAAGACGCTGACCTTTGGCAATAAAAGGAAATTCATCCAACTCAAGACCGACGCCATGACCGGTAAACCGAATTCTTCTCTCCCCAACCCCCATGAAACTTTCCGAATATCCCTTCTTTTCTGCCAGTGATACCATCAGGTCATAGAGTTCTCCCGTGATTACTCCCGGTTTTGCCTGGATTTTGATTTCCTCCTGAATCTCCAGCATTGCCTCATGGGCTGCCTCCAGTTCCCCCGGAAGCCGACCAATAGAGAAAATCCTTGCATGATCCGAGATATACCCATCAAGAGCAAAAACATAATCGACAAGAATCGGTTCATTCATACAGATTTTTCGAAATCCTGCCCCCTGACCGATGACCCTGCTCACCCCTGTTCCTCCCGTGGGCGAGGCGAGGTAACTGGGAACCGCCGCACCATCACCGGACAGCAGATGGCCGTAGAACAGCTCGCTGCCCCACATCCGCATCCTGACTATCCCCTGGTGGCCGAGACTTCGGGCATAACCTTCCAGTTCCCCGGCTACTGCGACCTCGGTTTTGCCAACCGCAAGCAGCTTCGGCACCCTGGCGGCGACTATGTCTGATAGTCTTGCCGCAGCCCGTATTTTTTCAATCTCAAAATCTGACTTTACTGCTCGGATCAAACGAATTTCGAGTGAAATATCTACAATTTTAGCCTGCTGAAAGATAGAGCAATACTGAAAATAGAGGTTGGTCGGTAACACGTCCAGCTCCATCCCCAAAACCGTTGGCGACGGATAACCGTGCTCGGCAAGAACAACGGGTATTTTTTTGTTGCTGACAAGAGGAACAATCTCTTCAAGAGATGACTCTTCTCTGGCACGCTGGTATTCCTTAAAGATCATCAGGATGGGTTTTCCCATAAGCGGGACATAGAGCCAGCCCTGCTGAGATGTTGCCCCGAAATAGAAGAGATCGGTCTTCTGGCAGATCAGGGCACCATCCATTTCTTTTGCAGCGAGGGCTTTTTGTAATTTTTCTATCCTGGTTTTCAATTCCGGGGCTGGGACAGTTACACTGTCAATTACCATAAGATTTCCTCCGTTATATCATTAGCCGGAATTTCTCATCAGTTCAGGCGATGTCGGATTTGAAGTTTTTGTCGGTAAACCATTGTATGCTATGTTCATTGACAAAACACTGTGAAAGACAACACCCCACGGACTGTTCCCCAGGGGCATTCGGAGTCTACGCTTATCTCCTTCGGGCACCTTTGGTGAGCATTTTATCGAAATTTCATTTACCTATAAAATGTTGCATGGTCCTGGGATTAAGGGCTTTCGAACAGTTTCGAAAAAAATGGGCAGGACAAGCTCGGGTTAGTACCGATAAAACCCTTTCCCGGCCTTTCGTCCATGCCAGCCTGCTTCAACATATTTTCTCAGCAGTGGACAGGGTCGATACTTGGAATCCTTAAACCCATCATACAGGGTCTCCATGATAGCCAGACAGGTATCGAGCCCGATCAAATCAGCAAGCGCCAGCGGCCCCATGGGATGGTTCATGCCAAGTTTCATCACCGTATCGATATCTTCAACCTTGCCAACCCCTTGATACACACAGAAAACGGCTTCGTTGATCATCGGCATCAGAATCCTGTTGGCGATAAATCCCGGAAAATCGTTTGCTTCGGCTGCGGTTTTACGGAATTTTTCACAAAGTGACCAGGTCGTATCAAAGGTTTCCTTGCTGGTAGCAAGACCTTTTATTACCTCAACAAGTTTCATTACCGGCACCGGATTCATAAAATGCATGCCGATAATTTTCTCAGGCCTTTTTGTCTGCGCTGCAATTCTACCGATTGGAATGGATGAGGTGTTGCTGGCAAGAATAACATGGGCAGGACAGGCCTTGTCAAGATCCCGAAAGATCTTAAATTTCAGATCCTCACGCTCAACAGCCGCCTCCACCACATAATCCACACTCGCCATATCCGCCAGATCGGTAGTGGTCGAGATCCGGGCAAGGATCGTATCACGTTCTGCGCCGGTTATTTTCTCTTTTCCCACACTTCGAGAGAGATTTTTATCGATTGCGGCAAGCCCTCTCCTGGTAAATTCCTCCTTAATATCGCTCATCAGGACTTCCATACCACTGCTCGCAGCAACCTGAGCAATGCCATTTCCCATCTGTCCGGCACCAACTACACCGAATCTCTTAATCTCCATCAGTTCCCCCTTTGACAAGAGCAATGTGTATTGATTGATAAATCCGTAAAAACCCCATTTGAGAGATGGCTAAGTAAACTCTCCTCATCTATTGACGATCATTGCGACCGCCTCACCGCCCCCCAGACAAAGGGAGACCAGTCCCCTTTTTGCATTTCTTCGGCCCATTTCATGCAATATCGAAACGAGCAGTCGGCCTCCGCTGGCACCGATCGGATGCCCCATGGCGACAGCCCCCCCGTTAACATTGACAATGGCCGGATCAAGCCTCAGCTCCCTGTTGATAGCAACTGAAGTACCGCTGAAAGCCTCATTTATCTCAAATATATCGACATCATCAAGGGTGACGCCTTCTTTTTCCAGCACTTTGGGAATTGCAAGGATAGGAGCCATGAGTACATGTTTCAGCTCAATTCCAGCAGAAGCCTGAGCCCCTATTTCGGCCAGGATGGTGCATCCCAGCTCATCTGCCTTTTCGCGGCTCATCACCACCACGGCGGCAGCCCCATCGCTAATGATCGAGGCATTGCCGGCTGTACCGACACCGTCCTTTTTAAAAGCCGGTCGCATCTTTTGCAAACTCTCAAAACTTGTCTCCTGGGGGCATTCATCGTTTTCAAAGAGCTCTGTTTGCCCCCTCTTTTGCGGTAGAGGCACCGGCACTATTTCGTCTCTGAAGACGCCTTCCTGAATCGCTCTGAGCGATTTCTTATACGATTCCTCAGCAAATCGATCCTGATCATTTCTGTCCACCTGCCAGTGCTCACAGATGAGCTCATTGGACATTCCCATGTGAAAATCATTAACCACATCCCAGAGCCCATCGTGTACCATATGGTCTTCGATTTTGCCCGGCCCCATTCGATGCCCCCATCTCGCCTTCTCAAGATAATAGGGGGCTGAACTCATACTTTCCATTCCGCCGGCGACGATCACATCGGCATCGCCGCACTGGATAGCTTGAGCGGCAAGCATCACAGCTTTCAGTGCTGAACCACAAACCTTGTTCACGGTCACTGCCTCAACAGCCTGAGGCAGACCAGCCTTTATAGCTGCCTGCTTTGCCGGGTTTTGACCATAGCCACAGGGGAGGACCATCCCCATGATGCATTCGTTGACCAGAGCCTTATCTATGCCTGCTCGTGTCACAGATTCCTCAATAACAATTGCTCCGAGATCCGTTGCCCCAATTTTACGAAGGGATCCACCGAAACTACCAAAAGGAGTCCTTACTGCACTGACGATTACTGCCTTTTTCATAATCCGCCTCATTTTTCAGTTCGTTATCTCAAATTTTTTCCAAAAATAATCAGCAACTTGAGTTTATAATAAATTTGGCAAACTGGAGAAAACACCAAAACCGACCAAGCGCTCAATCACAATTCTATGGTTATCCACAAGCCCTTGTTTGTCAATACTTTTTAGTGCTCAGCTCCTGATTTCCTGTTCACCAGGGTCAGTACCTTAACCATTTTTTGTCCCTGGCTGTGCAAGAATAAAAAAACCCTTTGACAAACATCAACAATTATTATTTAGTTCGACAAACAATTCCGACCGAGCGCTCAGTTGTGTCGTTCCATTAAAGGAGAGAAATTCTTATCAACTTATTTATCATTTTCACATCCAACTGTAAGGAGTCACCGCGATGAGTATGGAAAATCTGTACAGAGAAGTCATGGACCTTAACATGATGGCTGATAATGATCAGAAAAGGGATGTTGCTAAAGCATTTTTCGAAAAATTCAATTTCATGGAAATCCCTGAATATTTTAACTGGGCATCTGAAATATTCGAAGCACTGCATGTTAAGGAAAGGGCTGACAAAACGGCTTTTATCTGGGCTGATATCGCCACGACTGAAAGCAAGAGATACAGCTATCAGGACTTCTCTTTCCACGGTAACCAGTGTTTAAACAGACTCAGAAAGGCAGGTGTTGAAAAAGGCGATAATATGTACATGATGGTACCTATCGTACCGGAAACCTGGTTTACCAGCTACGCATGTATTAAAGGTGGGCTCGTTTCCGTACCGACTGCCACAACCATGACAGAGCGGGAGCTTGAATTCAGATTTGAAACATACCCCCCCGACTCCATTCTCGCCGATGAAATGTATACCGGAATTATTGATGCAGCCCTTCTTGCAACCGGAGTGGAACCTAAAATCAAACTGGTCCGGGGCAAGAAGGACGGCTGGATCAGCTATTCCGATCTCACCGGAGAGCCGGTTACGGCTGAGCCGGCCAAAACCCGTTCCAATGATCTTCTTTTCTGTTTCTTCACCTCTGGAACAACCGGATTACCCAAGCGGGTGGGCCACACCGCTGTCTCTTATCCATTAGGCCATCTCTCCACGTCGATCATGACCGGAATTCGGACCGACGACATTCATCATAATCTCGGTGCTCCGGGTTGGGCCAAATGGGCCTGGTCAAGTTTTTTTGCCCCGTTAAATATAGGAGCCACCGCATCCGGTTTTAACTTTTCCGTTTTGGATGGTGAAAAGTACCTGGATATGATTACCACCCATAAAATTTCCACCTTCTGCGCACCACCGACAGCATGGCGGATGTTCATCAATCTCGATACTTCCAAGTACGATTTTTCCGCTCTTCGTCAGTCGATTGGCGCCGGGGAACCTCTTAACCCCGAAGTTATCAGCAGATGGAAAACTCTTACCGGAACGGAAATAAGAGATTTTTACGGACAGACCGAATCCACAGCCATGATCGGCAACCATCCGTGGATGAACGGCAAAATGCGTAGTGGCTCCTTTGGCCAACCTTCATTTATGTACGACGTGGGCCTTGTTGACGACGACGGCAAGGAAATTACCACAGCCGATGAGCCGGGCCATATTGTGGTCAAACTGGACAAGTGGAGGTCAATCGGTCTCTTTACCGAATACATCGGCAACCCTGAGAAAATGACCAGTGTCTTTATAAACAATTACTACTATACCGGCGATCGGGCCTCAGTGGATGAAGACGGATACTGGTGGTTTGTCGGCCGTAGTGACGATGTCATAAAATCTTCTGATTTCCGCATTGGTCCCTTTGAGGTGGAAAGTGCTCTTTTAGAACATCCGGCAGTAGCGGAGTCAGCCATCGTCGGTGTACCCGACAAGAAACGTCATCAACTCGTTAAAGCTTTTATAATTCTCAGGCAAGGTCAGCAACCATCAAGAGATCTCGCCCTCGACCTGTTCAACCATACAATAAATATCCTGGCTAAATTCAAAATTCCGCGAATCATTGAATTCGTCCCCCAGGTCCCAAAAACTTTGAGTGGGAAAATTCGAAGAGTTGAATTACGCCAACAGGAGATCAATCGTCAGGATAATGATAATCAAACCGAGAAAATCGAATTTTTCTATTGGGATTTTCCAGAATTGAAAACAAAGAAATAGAAGCATTCAGATCCAGATTTTCTTGGGAGAAACAGCATGAACTTTGAACTGACAGAAGAACAGAACCTCATACGCGGCATGGTGCGCGAATTTGCCGTCGCGGAAGTTGCACCTACAGCAAAAATCCGCGACGAGGAAGAACGTTTTGACCGCGCCCTGATGTTTGACCGGCTCGGAGAACTTGGCCTGACCGGTATAGTATTTCCGGAAGAGTATGGCGGGGGCGGAGCAGACTACATCAGTTACGCCATTGCCGTGGAGGAACTCTCCCGGGTCTGTGCATCCACCGGGGTAACCCTTTCAGCTCATCTCTCACTCTGCGCCAACCCAATCTACCTCTTCGGCAGTGAAGGGCAGAAACAACAATTTCTGACCCCGCTGGCAACCGGTGTGAAAATGGGGGCATTCGGTCTTACTGAACCTTCTGCGGGCTCGGATGCCGGTGGCACCAAAACCACTGCATTCCGGGAAGGTACTCAGTGGATTTTGAACGGCACCAAAATTTTCATTACCAATGGCGGCGAGGCGGAGAGCTATGTTGTTTTCGCCAGAACCGACAAAGATGCTAAAAAACACCATGGAATCAGTGCCTTTATCGTTGACAAGGGAACCCCTGGTTTCTCGTTTGGTAAAAAGGAACAAAAATTAGGCATTCGCAGCTCCCCTACCCTGGAGCTTATTTTTGATAATTGCTCTATTCCCGGGGAGAACCTTCTTGGCGAAGAAGGTCAAGGTTTCAAAATTGCTATGAAAACCCTGGACGGTGGTCGAATAGGTATCGCCTCACAGGCCCTGGGCATTGCTCAGGGTGCACTCGATGTTGCGATAAATTACGCAAAAGAGCGCAAACAATTCGACACACCGATTGGTACATTCCAGGGTGTCCAGTTCCAATTGGCTGATATGGCCACGCAAACCGAAGCAGCCAGACTGCTGGTTTATAGTGCCGCACACAAGGCCAGCAGCGGTCGCTCGTATTCCCAGGCATCGGCGATGGCCAAACTGATGGCCAGTGAAACCGCGATGAAAGTAACCACCCAGGCTGTACAGATTCTCGGCGGCTATGGCTATACAAGGGATTTTCCTGTCGAGCGGATGATGCGTGATGCCAAGATAACAGAGATCTATGAGGGCACAAGCGAGATTCAGCGTCTGGTTATCGGTGCTGGCCTGATCAGGTAAAACAGCAGGCTGAACAATGATAGAACTTCCAACAGGACAATTATTATGAAAATTCTGGTGTGCATAAAACAGGTTCCGGATATGGAATCCAAATTCAAGATTGCAGACAGTGACACCTGGTACAACACCACCGATCTCGCCTGGCGCATGAACGAGTACGATGAATATGCGGTGGAACAGGCGGTGCAGCTGAAAGAGCAGGTCGGTGATACCGATATTACAGTACTCTCTATCGGAGGCGACCAGGTCAAGGAAACAATGAAAAAAGCCCTGGCTATGGGCTGTGACCGGGGCGTGCATGTCAGTGATGACACAAGCTGGACAAAAGACGCGCTATCCATTGCTTCCATTATTGCCGAATACGCAAAAGAACAGAATTTCACCTATATCTTTACTGGCATGCAATCTCAGGATAGAGGCAGCGGTCAAGTCGGTGTTCTTCTTGCCGAGATGCTCGGACTTGCTTGCGTTACAACTATAGTCGATTTTGTTCTGAGCGAAGGGGCAGTCACTGTTAAACGTGAGCTTGAGGGCGGCGTCAAGGCAATTGTCCGGGTAGAGGGGCCTGCCGTTTTCACCTGCCAGCTTGGCCTGAACAGTCCCCGCTACCCCACTCTTCCCAACATCATGAAAGCTAAGAAAAAAGAACTGATCACAGTGCCCGCAGAACAGCTGCAAAAACCTGCACTCCGTCAGGAAACAATAAAAATGTACTTTCCTGAAAAGAAAGGCGGAGGTCTTATTTTAGAAGGAGACGCTGCCCTACTTGCCGAGAAAGTGATTACAATTATTAGAGATAAAACCAGTGTCCTTACATAAAGGAGAATCTGATCATGAAACTATTACTGGTTGCGGAGTACCGGGAAGGAAAACTTCTCGGGTCTATTGAGGAACTGCTCGGTTTTGCAAACGAACTTTCTGCCGACACCGCCGTCTTTCTGGTAGGCAGTGAAGATGCTGTTCCCCATTTTAACGGAAGACTGTATCTGGCCGATGTGGAGCGGTTTCATGAATACAATCCGCACAGTCATAAAGCGCTTCTTCTTCAGGCAATAGAAAAAGAACAGTCGGACCTTATCGTCTTTTCTCACTCTTCCTATGGCTGGGACCTGGCTCCGCGGATTGCATTTTCGTTGGAGGCGACTCAAATATCTGAAGTCGTTGACGTTGACAACGGAGAATTCGTCGTTCCTGCCTGCAATTCTAAACTGCGTCGACGGTTGCAAAGCCTCACGGATAAAACAGTTCTTACTCTTCAGGCGGGTGCTTTTTCGGGGCTTGAAGAAAGCGGCGCTCAACCTGAAATTATTCATCTCGACACCGATGCAGAAGGCACAATGTTATTTAAGGGCTACGAAGCTGCTGAACAGGGCGGCGTCGATCTCAGCAAGGCAAAAGTTATTGTCAGTGCCGGCCGGGGAATCGGCAAACCTGAAAATATAGCGATGATATCATCACTCGCCGAGGCTCTTGGTGGCGAATACGGGGCCAGCCGCCCGGTCGTCGATGCGGAATGGGTGGAGCATAACCGCCAGGTCGGCACCACCGGCCAGAGTGTCGCGCCAAAACTCTACGTTGCCTGCGGTATTTCCGGAGCCATTCAGCATCTGGCCGGTATGAAAAAATCAGAATTCATCATTGCGATCAATACCGACAAGGATGCCCCGATTGGCGAAGTTGCAGATGTACTGGTCGTTGCCGATCTCAAACAATTTGTTCCGGTCTTGACGGAAAGACTCACCGCTCTTTAGTGCCTTACTGGTTTTTATAGATTTCTGCAATAACTGGAATATGGAGAATGGCGCTATGGAAGCGTTGACCGTCACATTGAAATCAGACAACAGTTCCCGAGGGGCTGCTGTCTATATTTCTCTTTTGTTCTCCCTGTTTATTGTATACTTTTCCACAGCTGCTCACTTATGCAATAACAATATATAAAAAATCTCCGGGAGAAGAATGAATGGTCGGTAAGGATATATATTCACAGGAAGTTGTAACACATATTAAAAACCAGGAACTGGTGAAAGAACGCAGGCGGCAGATTGTTGACGCGGCGGTGAAGCTCTTCATTAAACATGGCTACCATAAAACGACAACCCGGATTCTGGCCAGGGAGACGGGGCTTTCCATAGGATCACTGTACGAATATGTATCGACCAAAGACGACGTGCTCTACCTGGTCTGCATTGCCATTCACACCGAGGTTGAACACGGTGTGAAAGAAGCGCTCGCCCGCCCAACTGTTGGAAAAGCAGCGCTTGCCGAGGTGATTCGCGAGTATTTCCTGGTTTGCAACCGGATGAGCGACCACATGCTTCTCATGTACCAGGTCACTCATTTTCTCCCTTTAAAATGGCAGGAGAAAGTTCTGGAGGCGGAACTGCGAATTACCAACCTTTTTATTGAGGCAATGCGTGAACTGAGAGAGTTGGGAAAACTTCCGAACCTCGACGACGATACGATCAACCTGATTGGCCACAATATCTCCGTGATCGGCCATACCTGGGCTTTCAGACGCTGGTATTTCGCCAAAAACTTTACGATTGAGCAATACATTGAACAACAGACAGAATTCATTATGAGTTTTCTTGAGGAAAAGAATACGTAGGATATAAGGAGAAACCATGCACGCGGACGTTGAAATATATCGGCCTAAAAATGTTGTCCGGGTTATCACCGCCACCTCCCTGTTCGACGGTCACGATGCCTCGACAAATATCATGCGCAGGATCCTGCAGGATTCCGGCGTTGAAGTCATCCACCTGGCCCACAACAGATCAGTCCAGGAACTTGTCGACGCCGCGATAGAGGAAGATGCCCAGGGCATTGCCATGTCCAGCTATCAGGGCGGGCATATGGAGGCCTTCAAATATATGATCGATCTGCTGCAGGAAAACGACGCCTCCCATATCAGGGTCTTTGGCGGCGGCGGCGGGGTGATTGTCGCTGACGAAATAAAGGAGCTGGAAAGTTACGGGGTGGCCAAGATCTACTCCCCCGAGGACGGTACCTCCATGGGCCTCCAGGGGATGATCAACCATATGATCAAAATCCTCGATTTTCCAACCCTGCCTTACCATGATCTTCGTGTTGAAAATCTCAGCGTTACCAGCCCTAAAACCACAGCAGGGTTTATATCCGCTGTACAACTGGCAAAAGCAAGGGGCAACGGCAACTTACATGAGTTGACAGAAATGCTCACCCCGCTAGCGAAGAAGAACAACCCTCCCGTCATTGGTATCACGGGAACAGGTGGCGCGGGCAAATCGTCGTTGACTGATGAAATCATCGTCAGGTTTCTCCATGACATAAAAGATATCAAGATCGCGATCATCAGCTGCGATCCCTCCAGGCGGAAAACGGGGGGCGCCCTTCTCGGTGACCGAATCCGGATGAACTCTATCAGCAGTTCAGATAAGGTCTATATGCGAAGCCTTGCTACCCAGAATTCGGCTACGGAGGTATCCGAAGCTCTGCCTGAGGCGATTCAGGTTGTCAAGGCGGCAGGCTTTGACCTTATTATCGCCGAAACTGCCGGTATCGGCCAGGGTGACTCAAAGATCACCGAAATTTCAGATATTTCTATCTATGTCATGACCAGTGAGTACGGTGCGCCCTCCCAGCTGGAAAAAATTGACATGCTCGATTACGCCGATCTCATTGTGGTTAACAAATTCGAGAAGAAAGGCAGTGATGACGCTCTTCGGGATATACGGAAACAGGTGCAGCGAAACCGGAAGCAGTGGGATATCCCCCCGGAGGATCTACCGGTGTTCGGCACCATCGCCTCCAAATTCAACGATGACGGTGTCACAGCGCTCTACCATGGGATGGTAGAGGAACTTGCCCGGAAAACATCACTTAAATTACAACCGAAGCTGCCAAAGCCCGATCAAAAAGTTCCCTCTTCCAAATCCATCGTCATTCCATCAGAGAGAATTCGCTACCTGTCGGAAATTGCGGCCACTATCCGAGGTTATCATGCAAAAACGGACCAGCAGGCTGTCGCAGTGCGAAAGAATGACCATGTCAGCCAGACCATTGAAATTCTCAGCACAAAAGATGGAGAGGATACAGAAAAAGCCCTGAAAGTTCTGAGGGCAGAGGCGACCTCAATCTTTCAGGATATAGACAAAGTAACTTACGAAACGCTGAAGAGCTGGGAAGACATTAAAAAGGCCTATTCCGGCGACAAGCTCCTCTATAGTGTCCGTGGTCGGGAAATCCATATCCCGCTCTATACCGAATCGCTGTCCCACTCGAAAATTCCTAAGATTTCGATGCCACATTTTAGCGATCCGGCGGACATCTACCGCTGGATGCGCAAAGAAAATCTGCCGGGATATTTTCCATATACCGGCGGCGTTTTCCCCCTGAAACGGACCGGGGAAGATCCGACTCGCATGTTTGCCGGCGAAGGTGGTCCGGGCCAGACCAACAGGCGCTTCAAGCTGCTCTCGGCAAACTACGAAGCCAAACGACTCTCCACGGCCTTTGATTCCGTCACCCTCTACGGCTGGGACCCGACGGTTCGTCCGGATATCTACGGTAAGGTCGGCACCTCCGGGGTAAGTATCTGTACCCTCGATGACGTCAAACTACTCTATGACGGCTTCGAACTCTGCTCCCCCACCACATCCGTGTCCATGACCATCAACGGCCCGGCCCCGATCATTCTGGCGATGTTCATGAATACTGCCATTGACCAGCAGGTGGAGAGTTTTATTGCGGAGAAGAAACGACAGCCGAGCCAGGCTGAATCCAAAGAAATAAGAGATGCTGTCCTTGGTAATGTTCGCGGCACTGTCCAGGCCGATATCCTGAAAGAGGATCAGGGCCAGAACACCTGTATCTTCTCCATCGAATTTGCCCTGAAGATGATGGGAGACATCCAGGAATATTTCATTGCCCAAAACGTTAAAAATTTCTACTCGGTTTCCGTCTCCGGTTATCACATAGCCGAAGCCGGGGCAAACCCGATCACCCAACTGGCCCTGACCCTTTCCAACGGTTTTACCTATGTTGAGTATTATCTGGCGAGAGGTATGAATATAGACCAGATTGCACCGAACCTGTCGTTTTTTTTCTCAAACGGTATGGACCCGGAATATACGGTTATCGGCAGGGTGGCCAGACGTATCTGGGCGGTTGCAATGCGTGAAAAATACGGGGCTTCATCGCCATCCCAGCGTTTGAAATACCATATCCAGACCTCCGGCAGATCCCTGCACAGCCAGGATATCCAGTTCAACGATATCAGAACCAGCCTGCAGGCGCTCTGCGCAATCTACGATAACTGCAACAGTCTCCACACCAATGCCTTCGATGAGGCTATCACAACGCCAAGTTCCGAGTCGGTCCGCAGAGCACTTGCTATCCAGCTCATCATCAACCGGGAATGGGGACTTGCCAAGAGCGAGAACCCAAACCAGGGCAGTTTTATCGTCGAAGAGCTCACCGACCTGGTCGAGGAAGCGGTACTTGCCGAATTCGACAGGATCACAGACAGAGGCGGTGTGCTTGGGGCCATGGAGACCGGCTACCAGCGAAGCAAGATCCAGGAAGAATCTATGTACTACGAGCGGCTGAAACACTCCGGTGACTATCCGATTATTGGTGTCAACACCTTCCGCAACCCCGACGTTGATTTTGACCGGCAGACAGCGACATTAGAACTCGCACGAGCCACCGACGAAGAAAAAGATGCACAAATTTCAAGACTTGCCGATTTTCATGACAGACATAAAAAAGATTGTCCGGCAGCGCTTGATCGACTGAAAGAGGTTGCCTTGACGGGAGACAATATCTTCGAAGAACTCCTCGATACGGTAAAACACTGCAGCTTAGGTCAGATCACCAACGCACTGTACGAGGTAGGCGGCCAATATCGCAGAAATATGTAGCAGGAGGAAACAGATATCAATCGCAATCAGGACTGGTCTTTTATGCGTTCATAAAAACCTGAAATTGCTGCAACGAAGCAGATAAGCGGAGACTTCGAATGACGGCTGCTGGACTCCATTCAGCTCCAGGCAAAACGAGGCTGCTCATAATGGGAGACCCTGGTACCTCGTCCGGCAAGAGCCACTTCCCGGAACTGATAGAGCATCGCCGCTGTTGGGGTAGCAATACAGGTTTCACCTACCGGCATAAAAAGGATGGGCTGACTGCCTTCCGCCCCAACCTGTAAAACCGGCGCATCCTGTCTAAAAAGCTCCCCGCAGGGGATTCTGTGTATTGAGGCAACCTCCTGGTCGTTTTTGTGCAACTGTTCCACCGTACCACCCCAGATAACCATAGGGGTGATATGAAATCCGGACCGGGTGATAAAATCATCAAGACAACCGAGGAGCCGGTCTGCGGGAAGAGTCAGGCCGACCTCCTCTTCAAGTTCTCGGAACGCCGTTTGTTCAGGACTTTCTCCGGGGTCGATGCTACCACCGGGAAATGCCCACTGGCCCGCATGATTTTTCAGTCCTCCGGCCCTTCTGGTGAGGATGAGGGCGGCACTGGTATCAGGGACATCACCGAGGCTGTATAGGCCACCCTCACCCCGGTAATCAACGATGGTTATCGCCACAGCCGCCTTTCTGAGGTTACCCGGATCAAGGCGGGATCTGTTGAAACCGGCCAGATTCAACGCGACAGCTTTTCGAAAGTCATGACTGCAGTTAACGTTTTCCATAGGAAGTTGGAGCCTTGCCGATAATAGTGAGGGTTTTTCTTGTTTTGCCATGTTCTGAACCGTGGGTATAGCCGATGACATCAAAGTCCCTGCTGAGTTTTCCAACCAGTTCCTCATACCCCTCGTATTTACCTCGCATGCAGGTCGAGACATGAATCACCTGTACACCTGCTTTCTTCATCTTGGCCAGCTTATAGTCCAGATCGCCTCCGCTGTGAAAAAATCCTGCCAATTCGACGTCCATGCCGCGATATCTGGCAAAACTTTCCGTCCTGGCAAAGAAACTTCGCAAACATCCTTGCCCGGTACATTTTACTGTTGTTTCTTCTCGCACCAGGACAGCAATCTTCAGCATATTTCCTCCTCAGTATTCCGCAGGCACCTGCTCTCGACCGGCAGAACCATTTTATTGTGCCGGGACGTATATTTTAACACTGTCTGGCGATTCTGCAAGGTTGCGGCTTTTGCACTCTTCTGCATCCTAAAATATGCCCAAAACAACCGGGATTCTTGCAAAGATACAAAACAACACTACTATTCCCCCTACAACCTTTGGATAAGAGGCAAAACAAATGAACAAACATAGTTTCTACCTGGTTGAAAAACAACCGCCCCTGGCCCGGGTGTTCTTAAACCGACCGGAAAAAAGAAATGCCATGGGCCCTGAAGCATGGACGGAGCCCGTCGAGATCTTTGCCGAGCTTGACCGCGATCCTGCAATCAGGGTAGTGATAATTGCCGGCAAAGGATCCTGTTTTTCAGCCGGCATTGATCTCCTGGGTATGGTCCCGCACCTGCCGGAACTGATGGATAAGAACCAGACCGGCGGCACAAAATGGAAATTTCTGCCGAAAATAAAACAGCTCCAGGAAGGTATCTCGGCGATAGAACGGTGCCGTAAACCGGTCATTGCCGCCATTCATGGCCACTGCGTCGGCGCAGGACTTGATATGGCAACCGCCTGCGATATTCGGATCTGTTCCCAGGACGCACTTTTTTCACTTAAAGAAGCAGCCGTTGGGTTTGTCGCCGATGTTGGCGTTTTGCAGCGTATCCCTCTGATCGTCGGCCAGGGCCACGCCCGAGAGCTCGCCTATACGGCAAGAAGCATTACCGCCGGACGAGCCAAGGAAATCCAATTAGTCAATGACGTTTGCTCCGATGCCGAATCACTGATGGTAAAAGCCGAAGAGCTGGCTCTTGAAATAGCCGACAATTCACCTCTGGCCGTCCAGGCCTCCAAAGACGTCCTTAACTATTGTATTGGAAGATCAATCGACGATGGCTTGAAATATGTTGCCTCAATAAGCGCCAATATAGTTCCATCGGGCGACCTGATTGAGGCGATTAACGCATTTAGCGAAAAACGAAAACCTCATTTTAGTGGAAACTGACGCCATGCATGAAGATGTACAGCACTATCTCGAACCAACTTTTTTCCTCGATTACAACACAGAAGCAGTCTCCGATTTTGCAACCACTGTCTGTTCGGGCCGTACCACTGCTTTGGAAAAGGCGACAGCTCTCTATTATGCGGTCAGAGACCGGATCAGATACGACCCCTACGATCTGGAATATTCACCTACGGCAATGAAAGCAAGTTCCGTTTTGCAAAAACAGAGCGGTTACTGTGTGTCTAAGGCGGTGTTGCTTACCGCTGTCGCACGGCATCAACAGATCCCCAGCCGCCTGGGTTTTGCCGATGTGACCAACCATCTGTCCACCGCCAAATTGCGTGAGTTGATGGGCACCGACCTATTCATCTATCACGGCTACACCGAAATGTTCCTCAACGAAAAATGGGTAAAGGCGACCCCCGCCTTCAACCTGTCGCTCTGCACAAGGTTCAACGTACGACCGCTTGATTTCAACGGGACTGAGGACTCAATCTTCCACGAATCCAATACTCTTGGCCAGAAACACATGGAATACGTTCGAGATCACGGACACTTTGCCGACCTGCCCTTTGATAAAATTTTTTCGGCGTACAGTAAAACCTATCCCAGTTTTCTTGAGAATTTTGGAGGAGGGGAATCGCATGATTTCGGTGAAGAAGTGAAGGCGGAAACTTGAAGATCCCGCTTATTTCTTCCTGAACAAAATCACATCTTTTGCGACAAAATGGAGTTCGGCGTTACATCGCTTGGCGATATATTCGAAGGTATACCGGCTATAGAAACAGATATGGGTCAAGTCACGAATATAGTGCCAGTTGCGAAATGCGTCCGCATCCAGAGCCAGCTTAGTCATAATACCGAGCCAGCCGCCTCTTTTCAGCATCGAAAACAATGCAATCCATTGGTGATATGGATCACGCAGATGTTCCACAACTTCGGTGGCACAGATAAAATCATACCTTTTAGTACATACTGCAGGGTCGTTGTAATAAAAAGGATCATAAAGTTCCATCTGATGGCCCTGCTCTTCAAAAAGAGTTGACAGGGTCGGGCCCGGGCCACAGCCAAAATCCAATCCATTTTGTTTTTGGGCAAGTTTTTCTATTAGCGGCACACTGAGACGTGAGAGAAATTGTCTATACCCCTCATCAAGTGCATCGTTTTCATGCAAATCGTAGGTTGCCTTTTCATCTTCAGGGGTCAACCAAAATTCCCCGGGAACAAAAATCAGGTGGCAATAACGGCACCTCAGATACCTTCTCTTCTTATCTTCACAGAAGAATCCAACGTCTCTACAACCGCACAAAACACAAATACTCATATCCTTCTTTTTTTCCTCTGTCTGGCCAGCCACACAAAACAGTTTAACAATCCAATTTATCTCATTGTTATTTCGTTTTTTTAACGAAAACAACAATACGATTTCCCAGGTACACGTCATTCATTTTCATAGTTTCAACCCCGAAACGAGATAACTTCAACAATGGTTGAAGCAGCTCTTCATGATTACTGTAATCCACTATAAGTCGAGGTGGTAGATGTAATGCAGTCAATCCGCTGACAATAACTCTCTGGAGGCAACCCATATGTGTGAATTATTTGCCATGTCGAGCAGAAAACCATCGGCGGTCAGTTACTCTTTGCCTGCTTTTGCCGAACGGGGAAGCTATATTCGACGGAGTAGAGAAGGTTGGGGCATAGCTTACGGTCATGATGAGGATGTTTTCTTAATCAAAGAGGCAAAACCGGCCGCCGACAGTCCCTGGGTCCAGTTTGCCGCAGAACAACATCTGGAAAGCCACACTGTCATAGCCCATGTCCGACACGCCACAATCGGTAAACCGGTCCTGCAGAACACCCACCCTTTTCGCTATGTCGCCCATGGCAGAGTGCATGTCTTTGCCCATAATGGGACATTGACCGGGCTCTCCGACAGATATCCTAAAAATACTATGCGCTACAAACCTATCGGGCAAACCGATTCGGAGCACGCATTTTGCCTGATGCTTGAACGGCTCGACCAACTGGAAGAGGATAGCGATCTCAACCTGCGCCAGGAAATCATTGCTGAATTCACTTCGGAGATGACGGAATTCGGCGCGTTTAACTTTTTGTACTACGACGGCACTGCACTCTATGCGCACGCACACCGCAGGGTGTATGAAGAGAATGGTCAATTCACCGATCCCAAGCCACCGGGACTGCAAATGAAAAATTGTCAAATTTGTGCTGCCGGACCTGAAATAACCTGTGATGGACTAAATATTCAACATGCCGCTAACAGGACTATTCTGATTGCCAGTGTACCGCTTGATGAAATTGGATGGGAACCACTTCCCGAGGGTGTGCTGCTTGTTTTAAAAGGCGGCGAAGAAATCGGTCGACTGCGAACCTGTACGCCGTGAATATTCTCACGGATAATGGAGATTTTTTATAAATATCACCTTTCCACTTACGACATATTCACTTTACCAAATTGCAGATTGAACAAACTTCCGCAGCTAATCAGTTTTCTTTTTTGTGACCTGGTATAAGCAAACCTTGCATTCGGAACCTTCCTGTTCAATATAATTCTTTGTAGTCTCTGCAAGAAGCTTCCACATACCTTTCTCTTCCATATTCTTTATCATCTTGTGATAGCTGTCCTCCTCCCATGCCTGATCACGTACCGTAAAGCATATATGTCCTTTGGGTCTGGTAACCCGGACCAACTCATACAATGCCTCCGGCCCCACATGTCCACAGGTGAATGTGCCAACACAGATTACAGCATCATATTGATTACTCGATATATTTAGCGGAGCAGTAAGATCCGCCTCGATCAGTTTTCGGTAAATTTGTTTTTCTCTGGCTCTCTTCAGCATCGCAGGTGAATAATCGAGTCCATCGATCGAACCAAAACCAAACTTGTGCAAACATGCACCGACCAGGCCGGTGCCGCAACCCGCATCCAAAATGTTGACAAAGTTACTCTCAAGGTTTTCTTTCAATAAGCTACTGGCGATCAGTGGGGCGACATAGCCCATCTCGTCAATAAGATCATGGTCGTATACATCTGCCCAATCAGCATAGGCCTGCATCAGTTCTTGTTTATTCGAAGCTGTAAGTACTCTGTCATGGATTGCTTTGCGCTTTGTCATAGTATCCTTTCTGACTAAAAGTGATGATATTATACATTGTGATGACCAGTCCCAGGTCCCTGCCTTTTGCAGGCATTCTACAAAAAAAACATTGTCCGCGAAATACCCGTTCCTTTGCGGCATTCCTGCGATCAACCTGACTGATTATCTTCCGGCAGGCTCACATATTTCTTTTGTAGAATAATATTTTGTCAAATAATAATCTCGTAAAAATCAATTTTTTTTTCTTTTCCCATATAAAAGAGATAAAAAGAGTCGGAATTTTGCTTGATTCATCTAAGAGCCGAAATGTGCCCAGATCGCGCCCTGGCAATAGTCCATATTTCTCTATCTTGACTTTGCCCGGCTGTTTACCAAGTGGTGTTTAAGAAAAAGCCTCATCCTCTTCCCAAACCAGATCAGCTATCGGACGATAAATTCGGAGAGTCAGAGTATTATAACCAGAATTTTCTGCGAGTTTTAGGAAGCTACTCTTCACCTCTCCGGTCTTTCTTGGTATTTTCCACATACATGTTACTACTTGAAACCCATTTAAGGTTGTAATAACGCGGTGTACATGCGATTATTCGATGCAGATCCGAACTCCTTTGATCATGCCCTGGACATTCGCATTATTTGACACAGATGGAACTCATTCGATAATTTCTACAGACAGGATTTTCTATGAAGCTTAATGATCCCTTTGGTCGTATGGAGAATCGGCATCAGAAAGGGTATGAAGCGATGCGTGACACCTTGCGTGACAACGGCATTACTACCTCTCAAGCGGCCCGAAGGGTTATCGTCAGTTCGAAAAAACGTGCGCTGAATTTTTTATTTGTGGGCATGGCAATACTGCTGCCGTTGACGCTGATATTCCCGAAAGCAATGCCGGTGACTTTGAGTCTGATGCTTTTTCTTGGAGCCTGGGTTGTCAGTTCGATAATTAACGTCAAGCGTTATGTCCAACGATATATTGATGAGGATCTGCCGCAAGGTTAACCATTGGCAGACCGGATCATTATTGCCTGACATCATAAAATTCTACATACCAGTTTCCCTCGATTGCTGCCACCACCCCCGGCAGCACTCATAAACTGGTGGTCGCCATATTGAGTGACCTCTTCTTCGCCTGATCTTCTTCAAATTCTTCTCTAGATCGTGTATAATAAAGTACACACCCGGCAGAAAAGAATACGCCTCTTCAGTAAACGCAGAACAGCATCAGGGAGGGCAAGGCCATGTTTCGCTACCGGCAAGACATTCTGGCAATTTCTTACTCCGCGCGTATCACTTCCACCTGTATCTTTTTATCCCTTTTCTTATTTTCTGGAATCTGCTCTTCTAACGAGCTGCTTATCGGCACCGGCGATGACAGCTCTTTTTCATACTTTGCCGGTAAAACAATCTGCCGCAGTATAAAGAATCATGCAGACTATGTTACCTGCCGATTAGTTCCAATCGAAGAAGATGCAGACAAACTCACCAATCTGCAGAATGATTCTATCGATCTGGCCCTGGTCAGTTCCAAATCGATCTATGATGCCTTCCACAGTGAGGGTGCCTTTCGTTATATAACCATCGATTATAATAATCTGCGTCTCCTTATGCCTTTTTACAAATCTCCTGTAGTACTCATTGCACGAGGGGATGCCCGTATTTCAGAGCTCAATGACCTGATCAAAAAACGAGTCAACAGCGGTGCAGCCAGCACACTGGAGCACCAGGTCTTTCATAAAATTATGAACATAAAAGGCTGGAACAAAGAAGATTTTCCGATGTTTCAGAGCCTGCCCCGGACCTTCTCTCAAGATTACCTTGCGCTGAAAAGCGGATCTGTGCAGGCAATGCTTCATGTCGGAATGCATCCGGACGGATCAATTAAACTACTGCTCAACCAAAGTCAAAGTACCCTGCTTGGAATTGATGACCCCGATATCATGCAGCTTGTTGAAAATAATACCGGGTTTTCCAGTTGCCGGATTGCTGCAGATACCTATCCCGACATTAAAAATACTATTCATACCATGGCCATAGAGACACTTTTAGTTGCATCCGCTGCAACAGATGATGATACCGTGCAACTGGTCCTCTCAGCACTCATTGAGTCAAAACCCCTGTTGCAATACGCCCACCCATCATTCTTACAACAAAAAATTAATGTTTCTGAACTAGTCGACAGTTATCTACACCCGCATCCGTCGGCAATTCTTTTTTTTCAGACAAAGCGCGACCTGTATAGTACCGAACCGGCAGGCAAAGGAACAGTTGAATAGGTTACCAGGCAGATTGACGTGATCGTTTTTATAAACCTTCTACAATGGGAGGTAATGCCATGATAGCACAAGAAGAATTACGTAAGTTTAAAAACATGTGGACCTGGCTGATTGGATACCCTGCACATGATCGCATGTATTACATGCAACATGTCGTTAAGTTAGATGAGATGTGGATCAATAATTGCCCACTCGCAAACGAAGCCGGAGTTGAGAAATGCAAGGGTTGCCAGACATTGTGGGACAGCAACCAAGGTTCTTTGTGTACTGACCCGCAGAGCCCTGTATACAGATGGATCAATACGGACAGGAACCAACCGGATAAACGCTCTTTTTATGCACGTCAGGTGGCAGTGATCGCAATGAACGCGCTCCATGAAACTGATAAGTAAATTTAATACGTTGCAGACTGTTATCCTGTATCTTTGCTGATTTTTTGTAAAACCTGAGATTTGATCGTTGGACCCTCAGATTCTGATTCGACCAAATCCGACAATCAGCACGGCAGCTTGCCACCAATAATACGCAACAGAGAAATAGTCATGTGTTCAATGCGCCTGAAATGATGACAGACGAAGTCCGGGCTTATCATGCATAGTTTCAACTGTTCGAGAGTATGTATTTTTTTGCACTAAAAGTGCAAACCTTCAACCACCGTTGAATCAGTTATGCAGGTGTACACATTTGATTTCTGTTCACGCTAAGCAACAGTGACTGCCTCACAGCGCCCTCCTGCCGGAATTCTTTTTCACCACCTGTCTCTGTCCTGATCAGATTCGTCGCCTGTCCTCCCTTATATCTTCCCGAATCATAGTGATTATTTTGTTTATATAATGAATTTTGCTTATTGACATTAAGTTAATTGTTTGTATAAGTAAATATTAACTAATGTGAAATATTAACTCATTTCATTTCGCATTATAGTCTCTTTTGTCACAAGTCATCATGTGTGGAGATTCCCATGAATATCGGCACGTTGATAAGAAAGTTCCGTAAGGAGCGCAAGTTGACGCTCAAGGTCGTAGCCGAAAAAGCGTCGATCTCCGAAGGCTTTCTCAGTCAGGTTGAAAACGATGTCAACTCCCCTTCCGTCGATACCCTCGTCCGAATATGTAACGCCATTGGCATAGATGCCGGCGACCTCATCACCCAGGCCAGCAAGCAGGAAAAAATCATCATCATAAAAAAATCGGAATGGGATGAGATAGAAGTTTCCCATACCGGCTTTGTCACCCGGCGGTTTTTCCCACCGGAAAACAGAAGTGTCATCGATTCATCGGTGCTGGTTATCGAACCTGGAAAATCAATCCCCGTTCGAAAAAACATCAAAAACGGTCAGGAGATTCTCTGTGTATTAAAAGGATCCGTCGACCTGATACTCACGAATGTAAAATATAAGCTGGTCGAAGGGGATTCCGTGCATTTCTGGTCCAATCCAGCGAGCCAGAAAATAACCAATTCAAGCACAACGCTTAGTTTTGTTTTATGGGTGGGAACGATGTAGAAAACGACCAAATACCTCAACCTTAATCAACAAGGAGACAGTGGTATGATCACATTCAGCAAACAACAGTTGAAAATCCCACAATTGCAGAGACCGGTATATCTGGTAACGGCGGGACAATCAAAGTTCGACCGTGCCATTCCAGATAAACGCACGGAAGAGCTCTGCATTGAGGCATTTACCATGGCTGCCGGCCAGCTGGACATATCGCCGGCCGTGTTGAAAAGGTACATACACAGCTGCTATTATGGTCATTTTGCCGACCACTTTGGTGATCAGCTGCTTGGTGAATCGGTCATTCATGACAGGCTTGGCCTGGACCCGCTTGGAAACGTCGGCGTGAAGACAGGCGGGGCAACTGGCGGCTCAACCCTCTGGGAAGGCATGAAGGCTGTCGCATCCGGATACTCGGACTGCGTTCTTGTCATGGGATGGGAGAGAATGGATGAGGTGCCGACCGATGAAGGGAATTTCCTGATTTCCTGCGCCGCCGACAAGGACTGGGAGTCGCCGCTTGGTCATATCTACACCGGCTATTATGCCGTCATGGCGCAGCGCTACTGGCAGATTTTCGGTAAATCAGAAGAATCCTTCAGAAGAACCCTGGCGGAGATCTCGGTAAAACACCATGGCTACGCCCGCTTCAATCCCTATGCCCAGTCCCCGATGAAAATAACCGTCGATGACGTGCTCAACTCACCGGTCGTCGCCTATCCGCTGCGGGCTCTCGATTGCTGCCTGATGAGTGTCGGAGCTGCCTGTACCATTCTCTGTGATGAAGATACCGCCTATACACTCACGAAAAACACTAAAAATAAGCCATTACGCATCTGGGTAGCGGCCGGCTCACATACCCTTCGTCCTGCCGACAGACAGAATATGGACATCCCGCTGCTGCCCAATGAGACCGCAGATCAATATAAGGATCTTGGCGAGCGTTTCCCTGGCGGAGACAGATATCCCGGTTTCACGGGGTTTCTCGCCGCGAGAATGGCGGCTCTTTACGGCTACGGTATGGCCGGAATCACCGACCCGACCGAGGATCTCGATCTGGTCGAGCTCCATGACGCCTTTACCATCAGTGACGTACAGACCTATGAGGATATCGGCATTCGGCCCTATGGCTATGGCCGCGAGTACGTTGAGTCAGGCGACTGCTACCATACCAATCCCCATACCGGAGAACCCGGCAAATTGCCGTCAAATCTCTCAGGGGGCTTAATCGGCTGCATGCACTCCGTCGGGGCCACGGGTATTATGCAGGCCTTCGAGGTTGCGACACATATCTGGAACAGGTGGGAAGAGTATCACGGCGATGACAAACTGTGGAAAAAATTCAACCGCGAAAAGCCGAGTGACTGGACCAACCTGCAGGTGAAAGGCGCTAAAAGAGGTATGGCCATAAGCCATGCCGGTGTTGGCTCTCATGTCACATCCACCATCCTCATGGACCCCGATCATTTGATAAAAAAAGACGCCTAAAGGAGCACTATTATGAGCATGTTCGGACAGGTTTTTGTCAAAGACAATAAATACAAAATCAAGGGCGATTTCCACCACCTGACCCCCAACACACCCATCCGCAATGCCGACGACGGATACAAACTGATGGGAATAACCAACCCAAGAGATATGACCTATATGCATTCCTATGGCGGGGAAGCAATCTTTTTCGAATCGCTCAGCAAAGGAAAGCTGCTGGCAACCCAGTGTGACCAAGCCGGTTGTGATTCCAAGGGTACCGTCTATATGCCGTTTCGTATCCACTGCCCCGACTGTCTCGGCAAAAACAGTGTTATCGATCTGACGGATGTCGCCAAGAAGACCGCCCGGATTCATACCTTCATGGTCTGCGAACGCTCCGGAGCCTTTAACCTCCTTGATAAACCCATTAAATTCATCAATATAGAATTTGACGGTGTTGCCACCATCTTGATGAGCTACCTCAGTATCGGTGATCCGAGGTTTAACATGAAGGTTGTGCCCATCTTTAAGAAAAGCGGGCCCACATTCACGATTCTCGACCTGTCGTGGGTGCCGGAAGGGACAAAGGAAGATCTACTCCCTGAAGGATTCAGGTTTTGATGGCGTCGTAAAAAATCCTCATCCGAAGTCGGAATTTATACCCTGTTTTGAAGGGTGCTAATCTGTTTCATTATTGCAATATTTGTATCGTAACGGGGTTGTCGGTTTTAACTGCCGTATACAAGGGGGATACCATGATCAAACCTTTATGGGAACCTTCGGGCCAGCGCATCAAGGCTTCCAATATGTTCCGGTTTATGCAGGAAGTAAATCGATCTCACGGAACCGATTTTGCTGACTACAACGCTCTATATCAGTGGTCGGTGGAAAATATCGAGTCCTTCTGGGCCGAGATGTGGCGTTTTGGCGGGATCATCGCCTCAAAGGAGCATCAAAAGGTGGTTGATGACCCAGCCAGAATGGTGGGTGCACATTGGTTCATCGGCAGCCGTTTGAACTTTGCCGAAAACCTGTTGCGTTACAGAGATGGCAAACCGGCGTTGATTTTCAGGGGTGAAGACACCGTTCGCAGAATTCTTAGTTATTATGAACTTTTTGCAGCAACTGCAAAGGTTGCCGCAGCTCTTCGCGATGCCGGAGTCACCGCAGGGGACCGGGTTGTTGGCTTCATGCCGAACATGCCGGAGTCAATCATCGCCATGCTGGCTGCAACCAGCATCGGTGCAACATGGTCTTCCTGCTCCCCGGATTTTGGCATCAAAGGTGTGCTGGATAGATTCGGGCAAACCGAACCAAAGATTCTCTTCACCGCCGACGGCTATTTTTTCAAAGGCAAGGCTCAGGACAGTCTCGCTAAAATCGCGGCGATCATTAAACAGATACCTTCCATAGAAAAAATCATAGTCGTTCCCTATATCCAAAAGGAGCCGGATATCTCACCCATTCAGGGCGCGATCCTCTATGATGATTTCTGCGACAATGATGCAAAAGAAATCGACTTCGCCCAGCTCCCCTTCGAGCACCCGCTCTATATCATGTATTCCTCCGGAACAACAGGACTGCCGAAATGCATGGTTCAGAGCGCAGGCGGTGTTCTGATTCATCAGCTGAAAGAGTTGGTGCTGCATACCGACCTCACTCGGGACGATACCATTTTTTACTTTACAACCTGCGGTTGGATGATGTGGAACTGGCTGACCACCTCCTTAGCCGTTGGAGCGACGCTGGTTCTTTACGATGGTAATCCCTTTTACCCAGGGCCGGATAGTCTGTGGCGGATGGCCGAGGACGAGAAGATTACCATATTCGGCACCAGCGCCGGTTATATCGCAGCCCTGAAAAATGCAGGGGTCAGGCCTGGCAAACAATGTGATCTCAGCCCGTTAAAAGCACTCCTTTCAACGGGCTCACCCCTTTCCAGGGAGGATTTTCATTTCATCTACCAGGAGGTAAAAAACGATCTACAGCTGGCATCCATCTCCGGCGGTTCAGATCTGAATGGCTGCTTTGCTCTCGGCAACCCCATGGGGCCGGTCTATGAAGGTGAACTCCAGTGCCGCGGCCTTGGAATGAAGGTTTTTGCCTATGACGAGAACGGCTTACCGGTTGTCGGCAGCCAGGGAGAGCTTGTCTGCACTGCACCCTTCCCGTCCATGCCAATCTATTTTTGGGATGATGAGGACGGCGCAAAATATCACGCAGCTTATTTTGACCGGTTTCCTGGTGTCTGGACCCATGGCGATTTTATCGAGGTCACCGAGCGGGGCGGTCTTATAATGTATGGAAGGTCGGATGCAACGCTCAACCCCGGTGGGGTACGAATCGGAACTTCTGAGATCTATAGGATCATTGAACAGATACAGGAGATTGAAGACAGTGTTGTGGTGGGACAGGAGTGGGACAACGACAGCAGGGTCATTCTCTTTCTCAAAATGAAACCGGGCAACGACCTGACTGAGGAGTTGAAAGGAAGAATCGTGAAAAATATCCGCCAGAATGCATCACCCCGGCATGTTCCTGCGAAAATAATTGCGGTGCCGGACATTCCATATACACTCAATATGAAAAAGGTCGAGCTCGCCGTTCAGAAAATAATCCATGGCCGGGAGGTGAAAAACAAAGACGCCCTGAAAAACCCTGAGGCACTCGATTTCTTTGCTGACATAAAAGAACTGAACACTTGATGACCGGGAGAAGCCATGAAGACATTTCCTCAACTCAATTTTGGTCTGGAAGATACCGCAAATCTGTTACGGGAATCGGTCCAGGGGTTCGTCAGCACGGAAATTGCCCCTTTGGCCGCTGAAATTGACCGCGAAGACCATTTCCCTCCTGAACTTTGGCATAAGATGGGTGCCTTGGGCCTGTTGGGGATTACCGTCTCAGAACAATACGGGGGCGCGGAAATGGGCTATCTTGAGCATGTTATCGCCATGGAAGAGATCAGTCGGGGATCGGCCTCTGTCGGACTGGCTTACGGGGCGCACTCCAACCTTTGTGTCAACCAGATCAATCGCAACGGCACCAAAGAACAGAAAGAGCGCTACCTCCCCAAACTCATAACCGGTGAACATATCGGGGCACTGGCCATGAGCGAAGCGGGTGCCGGTTCCGATGTGGTCGGGATGCGGCTCAGCGCTGTAAAAAGCGGGGATACATATATCCTGAACGGCACAAAAATGTGGATCACTAACGGCCCCAACGCCGATATACTGGTGGTCTACGCCAAGACCGCCCCGGAAAAACTGCACCAGGGCATCACGGCCTTTCTGGTGGAGAAAACCATGCCGGGATTTTCCACCAGCCCCAAACTGGACAAACTCGGCATGCGCGGCTCACCTACCTGCGAACTGGTTTTTACCGACTGCGCGGTCCCTGCGACAAATATCCTCGGCATTAAGGACAGGGGCGTTGAGGTCCTTATGAGCGGCCTGGACTACGAACGGCTGGTATTGTCCGGTGGTCCTTTAGGTATCATGACCGCCTGTATGGATGTCGTTTTACCCTATGTCCATGAACGTCATCAATTTGGCCGACCAATCGGAGAATTTGAGCTGATGCAGGGAAAACTCGCTGACATGTACGCAACCTGGAACGCATGCAGGGCGTATGTCTACACTGTTGCCAGGGCAGCAGATATCGGAAGCAACATTCGTAAAGATGCCGCCGCGGTTATCCTCTATGCAGCCGAAAGGGCCACCTGGATGGCTCTTGAGGCCATTCAATCTTTAGGCGGAAACGGCTACATCAACGAATATCCGACCGGTCGGCTGCTGCGTGATGCAAAACTGTATGAGATCGGCGCCGGCACCAGCGAAATCCGCCGGATGTTGATTGGGCGTGAATTGTTTCGCGACACCGAAGATTAAATTCTTCCCGTTCCCTCAGTTATCCGTTACGCTTCGCCATATAATGTCTTGACTGCGACACGATCCAAAGAACCGTCTTCTTTCTGCGGCAACGCACTGACAAACTCCACATATTGTGGTTTTTTAAAACGGGCAATTCGTTCTCCGACAAAGCTGATCAGCTCAACAGCCGCGAGAGTTTTACCCGGATGAAGTTGACATACCGCTTTAATCCCCTCCTTCCATTTTGGATCCGGCACACCGATAACCACTGTTTTCAAAACTGCCGGATGCTGCAGGATGACCCTTTCAACCTCCGCAGGATAGACATTCTCACCACCCGGTTTAATGAGTTCCTTTTCCGCCTTTCGTCCGGCGTAAAACAAAAAACCATCCGAGTCAAAACGCCCCAGATCACCGGTATGATGCCAACCTTCTCTGAAAGTATAGGCATTGTCTTCCGATAATCCCCAGTATCCCTTAAAAACCATGGGGCCCTTAACCGTTATCTCACCAACCTCTCCGACAGCAACAGGTACATCATGTTCGTCAACCAGCTGGACATCCCCAAGCATGATAACTTTTCCTGCCGAACCCGGCCGGGCATCATATTTTCCGATGGTGGCCAGGCAGGATGTTTCCGTCTGGCCATACATGGCAAAATAGCTGCCGCCGGTCATCTCTTGAAACTGCTCAATCACTTCGGGTGTTCCAAGGCCGATTACTGCTCTCAGCGAGCTGATATCCAGATGCTCCTCCTTTGCGGCTTTTAATAGAGAGTCGAGGATCGGTGGAAAATCAAAAAACACGGTCACACCTTCTTTCTGGATCAGTTTTGCCGCCTCTGTTGCCACGAATTTACTTATATTCAAACTCGTACCACCGGCGTGAAAGATACTGGTCGCCATAAAGAGCCCAGCCACGTGAAAAAGAGGCAAGAGGTTTAAATGCACATCTTTTTCCGAAAGATCCATGGTGTAATTAAATTGCATGTCGGCGCTCAATATATTGGCATGGCTCAGAAGAGCGCCCCGGGGACGTCCGGCGACAGCGGCGGTATGAATGATGACAAAGCCGTCTGTCCCCGCCACCTCGACGGGCGGGCTCTCTGTTTCCGCCTCCATCAATGAGGAAAACTGCAAAGCATTTCCGAGATCGCCTTTCAAATTATATCCGGCTTCAATGGATTGAAGATCCTCCCGCTTCATCTCCAGGATATGCTGGAACTCCGCATCGGCAAAGACGATTTTAGGCTGGCAGTCGTTTAGATTATAACAGACTTCATCTGCAGAAAGACGCCAGTTAATTGGCAAAACAACAGCCCCCAAACGAGCAGCCGCACCGTATAGCAGAAAAAACTCAAGACTGTTCTTGCCAAGCACTCCAAGCCGATCACTCTTTTTCACCCCGGCGCGAGACAGCCCGCCAGCCAGAAGATCCACCTGTTTTTTATACTCAGTGAAACGTAATTGTCGGCCATCGTCCACCTCCTGCCAGCAGATACAACTTCCAAAAGCGACCGCGTTCCTCTTGATCAGATCATAGAAAGAAAAGTCATAAAGTCCCATGGATATTCTCCTGTATCTTTTAGTGAAGTAGAAATGTTTTTATTCCTCGATATCCGCAAGAAAATCTTTTCGTGAAGGAACCTCCCCCAAATGGGCGGTGGAATAAATCCCACTCTTGTCAGTGGGGTATTATGGGAATTAAGTGATTTTCGAGAAACAGACTCTCTCACGTCGAGTAATGTTTTACAGTAACGACCGGACATGGGGCTTTCAAAATTATATACTGCGCATTGGAGCCGACAAGAATCTTTTGGGTTCTGGACATTTTTTCTATTCCAACAAAGATCTGGTCGATATCATTTTCCTCTGCAAAACTGACCAGATCTTCTCCAGGTGACATTCCACGTGCCAGTTGATGACTCTCACAGGATATCCCTTTTTTTTTCAGAAAATCCTCTGCAAATGCCAGATCCTTTGCAGCTTTGCCAATCCCTTCAATTTTTTCCCCCCGTCCTCCGCCCATGGAGGTTACTACAATTACCATTGCTCCAAACAGTTCCGCGTAGGACCTCGCTAAAGAGAGGGCGGCTTTGGCCTCTTCAGAGCCGTTAAATCCCACTAAAAATTTCATGGTCTCCTCCGCTTTGATTGTAATCCTGAAGACAGGGCGTTCATTTACATCCAACGCTTGCGCCTTTTGTAGGATTTTACTTCCTTAAAAGATTTTCTTCCGCCACCGCGGGTAATTCCCATATAAAATTCCTTGACGTCGGGATTTTCCTGCAGCTCGCCGGAGGGACCTTCCAGAACTATCCTGCCGGACTCCATGATATAGGCATAATCGGAAATCCTCAAAGCGATCTTGGCATTTTGCTCTACCACCAGAATAGTGGTATTCAACTCTCTATTTATCAACTGAATATTTTCAAATATTTCCTTAACAAGCAGTGGCGCAAGCCCCAGTGACGGCTCATCAAGCATGAGCATTCTGGGCGAGGCCATCAGTGCTCTGGCAATGGCGATCATCTGCTGCTCACCCCCGGAGCAGTAGCCGGCCATGCGGTGGGTGATATTGGCCAACCGCGGAAAATGCTTGTACATCAACCGATGATCATTTCGGATATTCTGGGTCCCGTCCTGCCTGGTGATGGAGCCGACACGAATATTTTCATCCACGGTGAGATGCTTGAACACCCGCCGTCCTTCGGGCACCATCACTGCCCCGAGTTTGACGACATGGGTCCCCAGCAAATTGGTGATGTCCTGATCTTTAAATTTTATATACCCTTCCCGGATAAAACCGTTTTCCGGTTTCAGCAGGCCGCTGATCGCCCGCAATGTTGTTGTTTTCCCTGCCCCGTTTGTTCCCAGCAAGGCCACAATTGACCCTTTCGGGACCCTCAGGCTGACCCCGCGCAATACCTGTACGATGTCATTGTAGACAACTTCAATATTGTTGACTTCCAGCTGATACTTGTCGTCTTTTTTCTTATTCATAGGATGGCTGTGTTAAAAATCCTGCTAAAGACATCAACCTTCTGCGCCAATACAGATCACCAATTGATGACGCAGAAGGAACATCAAGTGACTTATTGTTTTATTTTCTCTGTGTATTCAGGCACAAAGGGATCACCGGCAGACTTGAAAGCACCATCTTTGACGACATAGAGCTGAAGCGAATCAACCCCGGCATGATCGGTTTTGGAGTAGGTTACCGGCCCGACCGTTGTTCCGGGAGAAAAGGCATTGTCGCCGTTCATCTCCTGCAGCTCCTCGTACAGTGTGTCTTTGTTTATTTCTTTTCCTTTCGCCTTTGTGCGCCTGATGACTTCTGTCACAACCTGAGCAACCATCATACCGTTTGCGTAGTTATGTGAATTAGCAGCCTTTTCGTCACGATTGTATTTTTTTGCCAGCTCAAGCTGTGCGGTGGCGCCGGGACTTGGTTCGCTGGTAATGATATAGGAGGTGGTCCAATAGAAATTATCTGCAGCACTGCCGGCCAGTGCGACCAGATCATTACCGCCGGTATAGTGGCAACCCAGAAAGGTCATCTTCCCCTCTTCACCAAAGGATTGTGCCATGAGGCCAAGGCTGTTGGCATCTTTTAACATGGTGGCAACCGGAGACTGAACAGTCTGGCTGATGACATACTGCACGCCCTTACTGACCAGGCGCTTCAGCATGGCAGTATTGTCGAGATCCTTGCCATGCTCAACGATTTCAACTATTTCCATATCGAGTCCGGCAGCAACCGCTTTTTGTAAATCTTCAACGGGCCCCCGGCCAAAAGCCGATGGATGGATAAAAACAGCAACCTTGGGGGTTGTTCCCTTGTGATTTTTCACTATATATTCGGCAAGGCCGATCGCCTGGGCGGAATAGGAGGCAATAGGCAGGAAAATATAATGTGAATCGACCAGATTGCCTGCATGAAATGAAGCAGGGATGACAGGCATCTTCACCTCTTCGAAATCCTTTTTAAGGGCAAGGGTACTGCCTGTCGAATAATTCAGATAAAACACAATATCCTGATCGAGGAAATCTTCAAAATTCTGTTTGGTTATATCCGTTTTATACTGATCGTCCCTGATGGTGCATTCGATTGTATCCTCTCCCAGCATCTTTGTATCATTCACTAAGTTGAAGTAATCCTCAACACCCTTGGAATAAGGGTTACCGGCATCGGAAGTCGGACCGGTTATGGCCAGGGACAAGCCGAGTTTATACACCTTCCCGGCTAACGCCTGGGCGGGAAGGCTTACCATGAAAACAGCTGCCAACAGGTAGATCCACGTGGTCATATTGTCCTTTTTCATTTTTCCTCCTTGGTGTTGGTTGAGCAGACCTGCGAAGACTTCGGACGAAGAGTTTTCGAAGTCTGCGCCTATCTACGACGCCATCAGTATCTGAATGGCCACAATTTCACATAGGAACGGGTAATACGCCACCAGTTTGCAATTCCACGGGGTTCAAACATGAGGAACAGTACAATAACGAGACCAAAACTCAGGGGCTTCAGGGCGGTGGCCAGATTTGTGGCAAAGGTCAAGTGGGTGCTCGCCCACTCTGACAATCTTTCGACCTGTAAATCGAGCACCTTTATCGCCAGTGGTCCCATAAAAGAGCCGGGCAGCGTGCCAAGCCCGCCGACAATTGCCATGGCGAGATAGCTGATGGAATGGTGCAGGGTAAAGGACTCGACACCAACGCCACGATACAGATATGCATGTAACCCCCCGGCCACCCCGGCCAGGAAACCGGCCAGGCCAAAAGCATACACCTTGGTAAACCCCGGATGCATTCCCATGGCATCTGCGGCCCTGTCATTATCCCGTACGGCGACAAGACAGCGGCCATATCGGGTACGCAGGAGATTACGCACAGAGAAGCCAAGCAGCACAATCACCACCAGGATCGCATAATACCAGAAGAGATAATGTTCCTTGCGTGACACCTGCCCTGTTATCCAGGCCACCCTGCCAACGGATATGGTCTGTCCCTGATTGAAAAAATTCATAAAATTTATCGTCCACTGAAATATCATCTGGAAAGAGAGGGTGGCAATAGCCAGGTACAGGTGTTTCAGCCGAAGAGCCGGTAAGCCGACAATGGCCCCGAAAACAGCCCCCATGCCCCCGGCGACAAGAATCATGAGAGGCCAGGCATGGGTTACAAGAATGTGGTTGTCGCCCAAAACCCGGGCGAATGAGGCAATTGTATACGCCCCTATCCCGACAAAGGCTGCGTGACCGATGGATATAAGTCCTGCAAAACCGGTCACCAGGTTGAGTCCCATCACTGCGATAACGGCAACAAGTATATTATCGATCACCAGCATGTACTTGTTGCCGACATGAATAAAGAATGGCCAGATGAAGAGACCGAGGATGAAAAGAACCATCGCGGTCCGATCCAGGCTTGTGAAAAAGATTCTCTGCTCTTCCCGGTAGGAAGTGAAATAATTCCCTGTCGCCAGCCAACGATTTGATGACATAATTATACCCGTTCTATTTCATGTATCCCGAATAAGCCATGGGGTTTAAAAAGCAGAATCACCAGAAGGATGATATAGGGCATGACTTCGCCCGTTCCGTTCAATCCCCAGTGCCCATCAAGATATCCACTGGCGAATTGCTGTATCAGCCCCATGATGATTCCCGCGACAACTGCACCTAGGATTGAATCCAGTCCCCCAAGAATCACCACTGGAAAAACAACGATACCGAAGGCGTGAAGAGTATCGAAATTCAATCCGGTGATATTGCCGATAATCGCACCGGCTGCAGCGGCGCTCAGCCCAGCCATCGCCCAGGCCAGACCAAAAACCCTGGGGACAGAGATGCCGATGGACATTGCCGCCAGTTGATCATCTGATACTGCCCGCATGGAAATGCCCACCGTCGACCTTTTAAAAAACCAGGTGAAACAGGCGATCAGGGTAAAGGTGGTGATGACCCCTACCAGCTGCGTCCAGGAGATGGAAACTCCTGCAATACCAATGGGTGTTGTTGGAAGAAATGGCGGGAACGAGAAATTTTCAGCACCAAAAGGGGTTAAATAGATCAAGCCATCCAGAATGGACATCAGGCCGATGGTTACCATGATCACGGAAATAATCGGCTCCCCGATCAAGCGCCTTAAAAATACTCTTTCGACACTCATCGCAAGAAAAAACGTTAACACCATGCTCATCGGAAAAGAGACATAGATGGGAATCCCCCCCCATACAGTTAAGGCATAGGTAATAAAGGCTCCGGCGGCAATAAACTGGCCGTGGGCAATATTCAGCACCCGGCTGGACTTGTAGATCAGCACAAATCCCAGCGCGGACAAGGCGTAAATCGATCCGACGACAATACCACTGATTACCAGCTGGAAAAAATAGCTCATCAGTCTCCTTCCATTGTGTAAAAGCGGATAGTTGTATCCACCGTTGTTGTTTGGCCGTCCTGATACTGATAAAAAGCCTCGACACTTTTATCAGTTATGTCCTCATCGTAGAGTGCTTCATACAGATCATTATATTTTTCCCGGACGAATTTTCGCCGGATTTTACCGGTCTTGGTCAACTCTCCATCATCCATATCCAGCAGTTTATAGAGAAGAGCAAACCGTCTGATCTTAAAATGGGGTTTCTCACTTTTTCGATTAATTTCAGCGACAGCGCCGTAAATGAGTTCCGCAACCTCGGGCTGAAGCGAAAGATCCATATATGTACTAAACGAGATCCCCCTGTCTTCGGCCCATTTGCCGACGACTATCGGGTCAACATTTATCAGTGCCGCTACATACGCCCTCTTATCTCCGAAAATCACTGCCTCTTTAATATAAGGGCTGAACTTTAAACGGTTTTCAAGGAACATCGGACTGAACATTTCTCCATCACTATTGTGCATGACGTCAGAAATCCGGTCAATGACCACCAGATGGCCGTTGGCATCGATGTATCCGGCATCTCCCGAGTGGAGCCAGCCGCCCTCAAGCAATTCGGCTGTTTTTTCCGGTAATTTGTAATAGCCGGGGGTAACCGAAGCCGAGCGCGACAGGATCTCCCCTTCTTCGGAAATTTTACATTCTGTCGCCGGCAATGGTTTACCAACCGTATCAGGTCGCACATCACCATCCCTGTGCATATACGCGATGCCGACTATTTCCGTCTGCCCGTATATCTGCTTGAGGTTTACGCCGATGGCCTGATAAAAGGTAAAAAGTTCGGGACCAAGGGCAGCCCCGCCGGTGTACGCTCTGCGGAGTCGCAACAAGCCAATCTGGTTGACCAGGGGTCGAAAAATGATCTGTTTGCCGAGCCACGCAAAAAAACGAAGTTTTCCGGGCATTTGTCTGCCGGACATTCGGTATCCCGCCGCCTCTTCGCCTATTTTCATGAAATAATGATACAGGGTGCGGTTCAGCCAGTAGGACTCATCCATTTTCAACCAGATCTGGGAGCGGATGGTCTCATAGATCCGGGGAGCGCCAAACATAAAATGCGGGCCGATCTCTTTGAGATCCTCCATGCTGGTCTCGACCGATTCAGGGAAATTAACGGCAATCCCGGTCGCCATCGCCACTCCGAATGAATTCATCTGCTCACCAATCCAGGCAAAGGGCAAAAATGACAGATATTCATCTGTCTCATCCAGAGGGTCCACCTCAGTGAGCTGCAATCCCATGTTGATATAATTCCGATGGGTCAGCATCGCCCCCTTGGGTAATCCGGTTGTGCCGGAAGTGAGACAGAGGTGGCAGACGTCATCTGGTTTTCCCTCATTCACCAGCGCATCAAACAGTTCCGGGTTAACCTGATTGGCTTCTTCTCCCAGAGCGTACAGCTCTTCGATATGCATGAACCAGTCATCTGCCTGGTAACCTCGCATCCCCCGGGGATCCTCATAAATTATTTTTTTTACTCCGGGAATTCTGTCGCGCACCTCGGCGACCTTATCAACCTGTTCCTGATCGCTGCAGAAAACGATACTGACATTCAAATATTCGAGGATACCGCAGATCTCGTCCGGCAGGCTGGTTTGATAAATGGCCGATGAAATACCGCCCACTGCCTGAGCACCAATTGCCATGTAGAGTGTTTCAGGAATATTATCGCTGATGATGGCAAGCTTATCGTCGTTCTTAAAACCGATTTTTTTAAGACCGAGGCCGACTTTCCGTACAAAATTATAATATTGGTCCCAGCTATAGCTGTTCCAGCATCCAAAATCTTTTTCCCGCAAGGCAACCTTATCGCCGGTCGCTTCCACACGCCAGCGAAGGAGTTGCGGGATGGAGTACTGTGTTAGATGCTCTCGATTCTCCATATAAAAATCACTCTTCTCCGATGTAGGCTTCAATCACCTTAGGATTGGCTGCAACGTCCTTCGGCTTCCCCGAACCAATGACTTCCCCAAAATCGAGTACATAAATCTGGTCGGAAATATCCATCACGACACCAAGGTCATGTTCGACCAATACCACTGTAACCCCCCACTCTTTCTTTAAATCCAGGATGAAACGGACAATGTCTTCTTTCTCCTCGATATTCATTCCCGCCATGGGTTCATCCAGCAGAAGCAGTTTGGGTGCCAGGGTCAAAGCCCTTGCAACTTCCACTCTTTTTTGAACTCCATAACTCAGGTTGCCCACCATGTTTTTGCGATAGGGTTCAAGCTCCATAAAATCGATTACCTTTTCCACATAGGCTCGATTTTCCGCTTCCATCCGAGACGCCTTGCCGAAGTAGATAATTGCGTGGAAAATGGAATACCGAAGATTTTGGTGACGGGCCAGGAGAAGATTATCGAGAACAGACAAACCACGGAATAATTCAAGATTTTGAAAGGCTCTGGCTATGCCGATATTGGAGATTTCATGGGGTGAGGCATGGGTCAGGTTGCGCGTTCCATATTCAATCATGCCCTTAGACGGGTGATAGAAGCCCGAAATACAATTGAGGACGCTTGTTTTCCCGGCTCCGTTGGGTCCGATAACCGAAGTAATGAGCCCGGGTTCAATGGAGATATCTACATTGGAGAGTGCGTTTAAACCGCCGAAGGTAAGCGTAACATCAGAAACAATGAGATGCGTCATAGATTTCTCCAAACCGCTGGTTCTGACTGGTGCCTGCTTAAGAATATGATCAGTTAATGAATGTGCAGCTTAACGAATTTACCGAGAATATCAAGTTTATAAAACAATAGCATAATAGTGGTGTAACCCCACTACTCCACTAGGGTCATCAAATACGAACGAAGGTTTATCTTCTTGTTTTTTATACCTAATTTTTCTCGAATTTTATGTCTGTGAAAGAGGATCGTATTCTTTGATACCAGCAGCACTTCGGCAATTTCCTTGTTCGTTTTCCCCTCTTTCACCAGACTTGCCACTTTTATCTCAGCCGGTGTTAAACGAGCAAAATCCGAGGTCAGCCTGTCAATAAAGGGGGATACAATATTATTTAGATTTGTTTCCAGAATCTGGGCCAGGGTTCTCTGCTGGGTGGTAAGGCGTCCGTCGATAATTCGCTGCAGGTATGGACTGACCAGTTCCTGGACGTTTTGTAGGACAATTTCACCCATTTCCTTTTTGTCCTCATCCCGTTGTTTCAGGAGTACTCTGAGTGCGGTATTCACTTCCTCCAGATGTTGGGACTGCGCCTGCAATTCTTTTTCACGGTTTCTAAGCGATTTTTCCGCTCGTTTCCTCTCTTCAATTTCCTGTTCCAGCCTGAAATTGGTCTGGCCGAGTTCAGCTGTACGGTCCGTTACAAGCTCCTCCAGACGATCACGATATCTCTTCAGCTCCTCTTCATCCCGCTTTCGATCGCTGATGTCTCGCAGGGTAACGATATTACCCAGCGGCTGACCATCGGTGCCCTGGTACAATGTAGAGCTGAGCTGGACATCAAGGATTGTCCCATCTCGCGTCAAGCGACGTGTCTCAAAAAGATGTATCTTTTGACCACTCAGCATTCTCTCGATAGCCGCCCTTGTCTCGGCCACGCTTTCCGGAGGAACAAAATCGATCTGTTTCCCCAGGAGCTCATCTCGCGAGAGTCCGAACGTCTGTTCAAAAGCCGGATTCACATAGGTGGCAATCCCTTTCATGTCGTATACCACGATGGGATCAGGCGACGATTCGAGAAAGGTCCGATACCGCAGCTCACTCTCCCGCAATACGATTTCCGTTCGCTTCCGCTCCGCCAGTTCGCGGCGCACGTCTGCGTATAACCGGGCCTTTTCCATGGCAATGAGTGCCAAGGCGGCAAAGCGTTCGAGCGTTGCAATATCCTCATCGCTAAACCTGTTGGCCGCTTCGACATGGGCAAGTCCAATGACTCCAAGGACTCGACTGTCGTATTTGAGCGGTATTCCGACAATAGAACGAAGCCCGTCGAGGACTTTGTCGGCAATACGCCCCGGCCACGTCTGATAATCCCCAACCAGAACCGGCGCCTCAGCCTGCCATACACGACCGCCCATGCCCTCCCCCATTTTCACTTGTCTGCCCAACTGGCTCTTGAAAAAACCCATCCCCACCTGCATCTGCAGCTGTTCTTCCCCCGGCTGCAGCAGATAAATATACCCATGCTCTGTGCCACTGAGGGAAGCGGCTCTTTCAAGAATATTTTCCAGTAATTCCTCCTTATCCAGTTTATCGATCAGGCCGAGTGAGGTTTCATGCAGGGCGTTAAAGGAGATTTTTTGACGGTTGAAGGTTTCTTCAGCCGCTTTCAAGCGTTGGGACTCCAGGGCTAACACTTCATTTTGCCGGGCTAATTCTGTGTATGAAGGTTTGTTGACCATGCGGGGGGATTCCCTTAAGTTTTTCAACGCCATTTCAGAACGGCACAACTGCGAGATCGTGCTTTCTCTGAAGTCTTAGTTTCCGGGCAGTTAGACAGGATCATTACCAACTTAGCATGATAACCATTGATAATCTCGTAAAAATTAAAAATTTGGCTCACCCTCAGAGATCCGCTGTAACCCTGGTACATTTCGTGTCAGATATTTTTTTATTAAACGAACGCTGGCTCTCATGCCCAGCTTGATAGGACGGTTTTATTTTGTTATGATTTCAAGAAATGTCGAAAGGTAACAATCCGTTTTTTGTGGGATTCTCTACTGTCTGCAGTTTTCTTTATGCTACTGCAGATCCCAATAAAACAGGACAGTTTGGCTTGCCTGGATTCCCAGCTCTTCTGTTTGCTTTTGTCTTCCAGCTTTTTGAAAAAGACGACAAACTTTCCTTTTCAAAAGGCCCACAACTCTATTTGTGGAAAAAATCCAGATAAAATCGTAACTGCTTACAGCAAAAACGATGCTTATCAGCCTGAACACCTCGACTATCAATAAAACGGCAGAGTTCCTTTATCAGACTGGCCGGTAGCTGTTTCATGTCGAGTTGTCCAGATATGGCTACCATGAAAAATTGGTGGGTATACAGTTGGAAAATGAACCCAAAGGAACTATTACTTTGTCTATAGGTGGGTTTTGGGGAAGTATACAGACCTGTATAACAAGTTGTTTCATTTACAATTTTGATGTTTGCTTGCTACGTCTACAATATGATGAGGTTTCTATAGCATTGCCAGATAGCGGATATCGATATTCCTCATAAAATGATAGGTATAAACCGTTGAGAAGTCCACTGCTTGACAGGCTGGTTGAAGAGAGAGAAGGAAGCCCCCTTGTGCTTGGACATCGCGGCATTGAAATAGCTTATCTTTTCCGTTATGAAGATCGTGTGGTGAATCTGGATGACAAGAAAACCTTACGCTACAAAATCAACTCTTGGATTAATCGTACAGGGATTAAAGGGTTTATTGCAAGGGTGGATACCCTTCATCCGGAGATCACTCTTTTCCCTGAGAATATTAAAAAAGGGGAAAGACTTTGGATGAAGGCCGCACGATTGATGGATAAAAGGGTCAATGCGTGGACGGTGGATTCGGAGGAAGATCTTTCGAAAGCGTTGGCGTCAGGGGTGAGAGTGGTTATTTCCGATGGTGTTACAGGCGCTGTTTGAATTAGATCTTATTTATTAAATAAAATAAGGGGCCAGGTCTGCTCTTAACTCTTGTTGCGAATGAACGACCAACCAACAAATTATGTAATCGGGTAGCCGGGCTCTGTTCAGTCCCCCCTTGAGGGGGAATAGTGAATCACACTCCACAGTTTCTTGATTGATACTAGAACTTATTCAGACAACCATTTGTTCGTTATCCCTGTCTGTGTGGCCTGGGTCCTTGACATGTGCCAGTAACTTTTACGACCCAGAGCGGATAGGATGGCATGCCGTTTATTGGTGCCGAGTTTCAGGAGGTTCCGCACTTTGGTTCTGGCGTAACGCCACTGTTTCCAGTAGCACATACATACCCTGCGGCGAATTTATCCAGCGGAATTTTTTTGTCGCTATGCTCCGCAAAATTCCGCTGGCACTGCTGTTGGGCAGCATACGTATGAGAATGATCATAGTAGGAAACAGCGGAAGCGGAAAAACCTGGCTGGCCAAAAACCTGGCTAAGACTGATAGATGTCCGGTGATTCATCTCGATCACATCTTTTGGGAACCCGATGGATTCGATAAAAAACGACCGCCAGAATTGATAGCTAAGATGATCGATGAATCGACGAATGGTGTATCTTGGATCGTTGAAGGTGTTTTTGGTGAATTGGCCGAAAAGTTTATTGAACGAGCACAATGTTTCGTTTGGCTGGATATTGATTGGCCGACATGCCGAGATCGACTATTGAAACGAAAATCTGAATCCAAACGCCACATGGGAAGGAAAGAGTCTGAAGAGGGGCTCCGGAACCTCATTGAGTGGGCATCTCGCTATTATGAAAGGAAAGATGCCAGGTCTTATGTAGGACACAAGAAACTCATGAGTAATTTCCACGGCGAAAAAATATATATTACTTCAGAAGCTGATGCAGTGAAGATGGTTGAGAAGGCCCAATATCAGCTTTGAGACGGACGCTCGTAAACTAACGCCCCTCAAGCACCGCGATTGGACAATACGAACATGGGAAATTTAACGTATCGATCTCCTAAAACTGAAGTGAGAGAGAGCAAAATTCACGGTAAAGGCCTTTTCGCCAAAGCACCAATTGCCAGAGGCGAGATTGTTGCTGTCAAAGGGGGTTATATTCTCACCCAGCAGCAGTGGAGTGAAATTGTGCCAGATTTGGGCTCTGCGGAAATCCAGATTACTGACGACTTATTCATTGCACCTGTCCGGAAGGAACACAGAGAAGGGGGAATGCTTTATACCAATCATTCCTGCGATCCCAACATTACCATTCAAGATCAGATTGTGCTTGTAGCAATGAGGAACATTGCTGTTAACGAAGAGCTTACCCATGATTGGGCAACCATGGACAACTTGGAATACGAGATGCAATGCAACTGTGGAAGTGCGAACTGTCGGGGCACCATTACCGGCAAGGATTGGATGAGAAAAGATTTGCAGGAAAAGTATAAAGGATGGTTTTGCTGGTTTCTTCAACGGAAAATTGACACATTAGCGTCCACAAATCACTAGATCGGACTCGGTACTGTGACATACCCTTGCCAGGAAGTGTTTTTCTTCTGTTTCAATGAGTTTTTCGCACCGGAATCCATGAAAGCTGCAGATGGTGTGTAACAGCTCGAAATCCACATAAAGCCAACTGAAAGGATCTGACCGCAGCCCTTTGTATATCATGACGAAATCTGTTTCTCCGCAATACCCTCCCTCCTCATCATAGGCAGCCTCACCTTTATTAAGGAATTTTCCGGTCAGATCGGTTGAATCGACGAGAAGCTGTCCGCCCGGCGTAAGCAACGTGTCCAGATGTTGGATAAAGAGATTCAGGCCATCCAGGGTGCCGGATATTCCTATCCCATTCATGAGCATAAGAACTGTATCATAGCGAGAATTTTTGATATCCATGATATTTCGGTGATACGACTTTTCGACTCCTCTTCTGCGCATCACCTCCACGCAGCCGGGGGAGATATCGATGGCATCGACATCCAGGCCCCTCGACTGCAAGACAAGGCTGTGGCAGCCAGCTCCTGCGCCGACATCGAGAATCCGCCCCCGGCAGGCTGCCAGGGCACATTTTTCTATATCGTTCATTTTCTCAAATCCACGGAGCATGGTGTTCCCCTGCATTGTGGACATTTCAAGCGTCGAGGACCACACATTGAGAAAAGCCTCCACGTCACCGCGGTAAAAATCACCCAGCATTGTACCGAGCGGGTCTTTCTCTTTGTCCAATATACATCCTGCCATGTACCTTTCCTTTCACGATCAGTGCTACATTATGATGAAGTATAGAAACTATAGTGAAAGATGACCCGAAAGAAAAGTCATGAAGGCAAATTGCAAAATTACATGGCTGCTGACTATTTTTTCTTTTCTAACCGGGATATAAAACGGCCGGCAATGGATCGATAATTTATTATTGAAACATCCCTGTTATACGGCCGCCGCATTAACGGAAATACACCCTGCAAAATGGCCTGGGCTTTCTTAATAGTTCGAACCTGCGGGGACTCCATTCGTTACGTACTATGTAAATTTCACCCCAGTATATCTGCTGCATGGAGAAAATAAGATAGATAAACAAAGCAGAAGAAGTTAATTTTCGACGTCATGGGTCAGTGAGGATTTCGCGAGATTCAACATTCATTCGATCATTGACCTGGTTGGCCAGGACCCCGATCAACGTTACTGCGACCTTTGCCCTGCACACGACCGTCTCTATCACAAAACGAGCAAGAACTACCTTTACGTGATGAGAATGTCGGTTTACTATACAAGTGGTGGACGCATACATAGAAGCAAATGACTGACGTACCAATCACCAATCTTTGTTGCGCGAACGAGGGATCTTAACCCCGCTTGAAAGCTATCTCACCCAAAAAATCACCCGAGTCACGCTGTCGGTTTTTCTAACAAGTGATAATCTCTTGTCGCAACCGGATTCTTGCCGGTGTTATCTTACCAATTAATAATGAACGGGGGAACCATGAGAGCACTGCTTTTAACTCTTGCCTGTCTATGCATTACTTCTTCGCTTGTTTCTGCAGGTGAAGCCGATGTTCTTGAAGTGAGAATTGAGAAGACCGACGATGGCTATCTCAATGTCTATGCAACTGTCCAACATGACGATGAGGGGATGGAACACTATGCTGATCGCTGGGAAATCCTGGATATGGAAGGTAATCTGCTTGATGAGCGTATTTTGAGGCACCCCCATTCCGCAGCGCCGTTCACGAGATCCATTCTTCGGGCAAGGTTGCCGAAAGGGACAGGGAAAATTCGCGTTCGTGCTCATGATAATGTCCATGGGTATGGCGGCAAAGTTATGGAGACTGTCGTCCCTGAAATTTGAAGACACGCGACGGCCGGCATAGGGATCATATATTTAAGCAGTTCGGCTGATTTGAGCAGATGCACCATCCCATAAGATTCGTGATTGGGTCATCGCCGTTATAACCAGATAACATTTTAATAACATCGGCGCTTCCGGCATGTCTGTGGAAACGTCCTGGCAAATGCATCAGATGGAAAGTCGTGGGTTGGGCTTATCAAAAACTTCGACATATTTCTGGTAAAGTGTTTCGGTTCTGATGCGCCTTGATTTGTCTCTGGCTTTCTCGACACTGTCGTTCGGGATCCCGTTTTTCTGATACCAGGCATTCGGATCCACACAGAACTGCAACAGCTCAACGATCGCATCGGCAGCATTGCGACAAGGTTTTATAAGGTTTGGGATAAACTGCGGCCCATATTTGTTTTTGGCAATTTCGCTAACCTGCGCTTGCGTCTGGGCCCAGAGGTTATCCGGATCGAGAAGTATTACCGGTGCCAGAGGATTTTCATGAAGTTTCATCGAAGTGATGGTAATTGACAGCTCCTCTGCGGTTCCATACCCACCGGTATTAATGATCGGCAGGTTGCTCAGTTTCTGGAGTTGGTCCTGACGGGCCAGACGAAGCCCCTCCCTGTATTTGATTAATCCATCACAGGTGGTCAGGGAGAGCTGCCGTTCCCCTTCAAGATCGATAGCGATGCCGATACTCATGATATTGTGCTGCCTGGCTAAATCGTTGGCTTCCTTCATGAGTCCCGGTCCACCACCATGGACTATCCCCATTTCAGACCCGAATTTGATGGTGAGCTGGTTGATCAGATCAATGGTCAGCTGATTATCCGCCTCATTGGTATGGGAGCCGTAAAAGGCAAACCAGTACCGAACCGCATCAAATCGTTCCCTGTCGTCGGGCTCAATAAAAAAACCGTTGTAAAAGGTGTAGAGCTTGTCAGTGTCGTCATCATAGCGCAAGAACTCACAATCCGAGGTAACAGTGTGTGTCAGCTTGATCATTTTTTTGACATAATCATCCTCGAAAGAAGGGTTGTCGGTATTTATAAGAAAGGTTCTGACGCCGCTGGCTCTCAGGGTATCAATCACTTCTGCAGGAGGAAAGACATCCCCGATAAAAACCCTGCTGTTAATCCCTCCGAGAACCGAAAGCTTCGCCAGGGTTTCCGTAAATTCACCATTATCATTTTTGGGCCGAAGTTGCGTGGCTTTCCGGACCGTGCTCTCCAAAACCGCATTTTTAATGATCTCAAGCTGGGCCTGCCCCCCGGAGTCTATGGCTCGAGCTATCTGGATGAAATTATTTTTATTGAGAATCATCCCAAGAGACTTTTCTTCAACAAATTGAAAGAGGTTACTCACCTCCGCATTCGTTAAAAGATCACAGAGCCTGTAACCGTCCTTGACCTTATTTTTTTCCAGAGGAACAGTCAGGGGATTTTGAGCTCTGAAAAACCGAATTCGTACTTTAATCCTGCTGAGAGGAACCCCTGTCTTGCCAAAATGATAGAGCTCAACCTGGCGGTCGCGAAAGGTTCGAAACGGGTCAAGCACCCTGGCGGGCAGATGTTCTATGCCCAGCTCCTCAGGCTCTGTTACCGCATCGATAATTCCGTAAATATCGCCCAGGGATATTTTAACCGCACCGATAAAAAGCCCGCCTGACCGCAGCATAGTCTGGTCCAGGGCGATGGGAGTTCTGGATCTTATTTTCGTCAGGGCGATTCGTCCTTTTTTAATGACGCTGTTGACACTGGACTCATTTAAAGCCCCCGGCTCAAAACAGTACTGGTAGGGTTCGAGGTCAACCAGGATATAGTCACTGTCTTTGCCGGTCAAAGGATCGGTTTCCCGTTTTATTTCAAACCCATCATGGTGCCCCTGCCCGGTCACCCTCCCGACAAAGAGCCTTTTGTGCAGATAATGGCGAACATCATGGATCCGTAACTCGGGGTCCATGATAACCAGCCGGCCTATCTCGTCTCCGGTCTTGAAGAGCCCCAGGACATCACCCAGCAGAGGGTTCAGGTTCTGTATGCCTCCATCAAGATGCACATCAAGGTCCTCTATCACCGGTACTGTTTCCGGAGATAAAATGTCAGTCTTGACCCCGATCTGGGCGTTACCGCTCCTGCCTGAAAAAACGAATGGTTTCCCATCTTTTAAAGCGCCCCGGATATAGTCGGAGACATCCGGAAAGGAGAATCGCGCCTTTAAAATATCAGTGCCCTCAACCTTACCCTGAATATCACTGATATACCCGTCCGAGCTAATAATTTGATATATTTCCATAGACTTATTTTATCATAAAACCGTTGGAAAACAACATAAGCTTACAGAAGAACAGATGAAATCCCTTGTATTATTGTGATGGCATTAAAAAGAGGACTATAGATTATTATTTTTCAGGCTCCGGAATGATTTCCGGCTTGAAAGACCTGATGAAATTTCGTTGCCCGTTTTTCACTCCAATGACTGTTACTGATTTTCCAGGAATCTGGCGCCCGCCGATATAACTGATAGTGCCCGTCACCCCGTGGAACCCATCAATTCCGGCTAGTGCCTGGCGTACAGCATCCGGCGACGTCGTCTTGGCTTGACGGATGGCTTCAGCAAGCAGGTTGACCGAGTCATAACCCAGTGCGGCGAAGGCATCGGGTGGATTTCCTCCATAGGCAGCAAGATATGCCTGACTAAATTTTCGCACCCTGGGGTCAGGATTGTCGACACCCAGATAGACATGGGTCGTGTAGTACACATCCATTACCTCGGGATGGGCTTCCCATACCTTTTCCGAATCGTAGCCATCACCACCCATAACAGGAACGGTTGTCCCGGCATCGCGCAGCTTTTGAATGATTTTTTGTGCGTCTCGTGCATTCCCGGCCGACAAGAACACGAGGTCAGAGGGTGGCAGATTGCTTCCCACCCGTCCCATATCGATCGGATCATAGGTCTGGATATCCCGGCACCTGCCCTGGCAACACAGGTGACGTCGCTCCAGAAGTGAGGAACACCCGGTTTTTTTCCATAGACGCCTCTCCCGCCGAGTGGGCCAGGCACCGTGCACATCGAGGTCCGGGCATAAAAGATACGACTCTAGTTCGTTGGCTACCGTTAATTCAATTTTTAGTCCCACCTGGTTTCAATGGTCGGACCCGGTGTCATTCCGTTGAAACCCCAGACCGGAGCCTCGGGGCAGATCCCTTTGATATAAGTAGAGAAATTGATTCGCTGGAAAAGAGGAGTCCCGCTCCTGCCAGTGCGTAGTTTTTTAATACTTTCCTGCGACTGAGCCATAATTGTGTTTCGGTATTTTCATTTTTCTCGTTCATGTCTTATCCTCCGAATATTTGGCAGCAGGAAGGGTTGCACCGCAGTTGCACCTTGGGGGGTCTTTTAGTACTGTCCTGCTCCAGTGAAAGATCGGCGGTCTGAATCATGGTCCTGCCTCAACATGTCAAAGAGGATCGAGTCGACGGCGACCTCACCATCACCCGAAAATCTTGTTAGCTCCCCAATTGGTTAAAACCACCCCCCATTCAGTCGAAATGTTTAAACGATGAGTTTCAAACTCCAGGAATTCAATTTGCCGACGTCATCTGACAGATTGTCCCTGATATGAAGTTTCCAAATACCACGAATGTCATTATTACGGTCGATGAAAACGCGCAACTCCGGTGTATCGGTGGTCGTAAAAATCTGTCGAAAATCATGGATTCCGTCACTTGAATCAACAGACTTTAGTGAAACCTCATTCCCCGAAGGTGACTCCACTGCAACGCTGAGATCGCCTCTGAAGGTATGCGTGATATCTATCGAAACGGAGATATTCCTGAGAACTCCGCCAGTATTGACATTCAACTCACTGGTGATACCCGTGGCATTGTTATCAGGAATCGCAAGGCCGGGTGCAACATACCATTCGGTCTGCCGGGTAGAGAACCCCAACGTCAGTATCCAGTTATTGAGTTTGCCGACATCAACGGCGGCGAGGTCGGCCACTTGCAGTGACCAGTTGCCGTTGGCACTTTCCCCACTGAAAGCTGCCAATGCGGGTACATTCTCATCGGTGAAACGAGCAACCAGGTTCTCCGTGCCATCAAGGAAGGGAGCGGTGCGCCCAAACAAACTGACGGCAGTTCCTTGCGGGCTGACCAATGTCAGATTGAGGTCGCCGCGGTAGGGATGCGTAATGTCTACTTCGACCTGAACAGTTTCGATGGACCCGGAGCGGTTGACGAAAACAGTATCGGCAATTCCCACCGGTTGATTATCTGGAATTGCCACATCGGGATTGCTTTCGAAGCGCAGTACAGTGACGCCGCCGATGATCCGACGATCACGTGCTGCCTGGACGGCGCGATACGCGTTGACCCGGCCGAAACCATAGATACGAGAGTGTCCGTTGTTGTCGTAGTTTCCCCCTTGAGGGTCAATTTTTTCGACAGTGTCTTTCAGGATCTCCTTGATTTCATTAGCCGTAAGTTCCGGGTTTACCGAAAGCATCAATGCACAGATACCTGCCACCAGCGGAGTGGCGCTGGAAGTTCCGCCAAAACGTTCCACCGTTGTGTAATCGCCGGATTGGTAACCGCTTGCCCCTCGACGGTCAGTGGTCACGATTCCCAGCCCCCCCGCACCACTACTGGGGGCACAAACCCAGATAGCATCGCCGAAATTGCTATAGTGGCTTTTCCTGTCGCGGCTGTTGGAGGCGGCCACCGCAATGACATCCGGATGAATCGCAAAACCGTCTCGGGTATTCGGCGGGTCGTCAATATCGTGATTGGAGTTTCCCGCCGCAAAGACAATGACACAACCCTTGCCGTCGCGTCCCTCGCTCGCCGCTTTGCTGATGGATCGCCGCATCGACGTACTCAAGGTAAAGAAGCTGCTTGTCACCCCCCAACTGCAACTGATGACGTCAGCGCCGTTCAAGCGGGGATGATCGAATTGGTCGCGAATATCTGCGTCACTGACCGATCCACTCCAGCGAATCGGCATCAACCTGCATTCAGGTGCCATGCCGACGACACCGCTGCCGTTTTCATCGGCCAAAGCCACTCCGGCGCAGGCAGTTCCGTGGTTATCCAAAGAACTTACCGGAGAGGGGTCGGCATCACCTTGACCGAAGTCTCTGGGCGCTCGAAATTTCCCAATTGAGGCGAAATCGGGATGACCGGTATCGAATCCGTCGTCGATCACTGCGACGGTGATATTGCGGCTACCGCGTGTGATGTCCCAGGCCTCCGTCGCGGAGACGTCTGCGCCTGCGGTCAGGCCAGCTCCCCCCTGATTCTTAAGATGCCATTGCATGGGAAACAAATCATCACTGGGGAGATGGCTCGTAAGGTTTCCTTTCACTGCAAGATCCGGCTCGGCCAGCACGACATCACTTGATTTCCTTAGGGCGTTGGCGACTTTCAGGGGGTTTTCTGTTGATTCGCTGGTTAGCCGCATCACACATACATTCGGATCACCATCGGGATCAGGGACTAACTCCAGCCCGTACTGATCCAGCAGCTTGTTCACCTCTGCCTCACCGGTCGCAGGTTTCAGTTGCACATATATGGTTTCCATCGGGAAAAGCATCGATTCCGGATCAGCAGGTGTATGAAAAACATGGCTGCACCATGCGACATCGGGACTATTCGTTCTCAATTCCTCCATGGCACTGTCCCGTGATGCCTGGTCCACATAATACAACTCAATTCCCCGGGGTGATCTATCTTTATCAAACCGCAGCCCGGGAAATCGGTCGGGTGCCTGTGCGACTGCGATCAGGACGGCGGATGAGCCGACCCGCTTTCGTTTGACAGCGAAAGCGGTGGCAGCTTCAACAACTTCGAAGTCTTCCCCCCCTCTTTGAATTGTGTAGGTCTTATTCTGCTTCTTCGATTGCGCTGTTTTTTTCTTAGTCATGGGATCCTCCTGTCAGAGTAAGATTCGCAACTTGATTGAAACCGTCAATATTGCGATTGGCAGTTCAAGCTCTATTCAATAAATTAACCTGCTCCTGTTATGGTATACGCGAATCACTAAACTATAACGGGTCGAATCTCCTCAAAGTTATAGAAGCATGTATTTGGGAGACATCTTTGCCCGTGATTTCGTTCTCTTGCCGGAAGGTTTGCTCACCGGCTTTTTCTTTATTTTCATGACGTGTTCCTCCCTGTCACTGGTTCCCGTGCAGACTCATGCATGAACGATTTCGGCCTGACCCTCCCCCCTGCCCTCACCCGATAGAAACAAACCAAAACTTGCGCATCTTGCCGCAAATCGTTGATTTGAGAGGCAGACAAGTGGCTCAACCGCGGGACACAACCGGTTTTGAGATCTTGCTGCCAAATGGGCCTATCCCCGCTTATTGCGAGGGACCAATAGTAAGGAGGTAAGCGTCTTGAAATATCCGGCGTCCTGACGACAAGAAACCGGTTTCAATGGAATGGCGAAACAGAAAATGAGAAAAAGATGTATTATTAAAGACTTACTCCTAGTTAAAGGCAGACAGGCTTGCTACAATCTACAAAGGCATGTGAAACACATGAGAAAAGAAAGACCATTAAAATGCCCCTTAAGGTCAGAACATCTATTGGTACGGAAGGAAATGTACGAGATATCCAGGTCAGGACGACCGTTATCGCTTTTCTATTAACGAGCTAGTTACACTCTCCGTTAAAATCTGGCTGGTCAGTGTCTAACCTGGCGACAATGTTTTGGCTTGATGTATTACACGTATGAGTCTTACGGATTAACTCTAGAATCAGTTTGGTTTCTCACCAGTTCAACCGTTATTCCAAATGACCTTGCCTGGTTTTGGGCAGCAGTGATATGTTTGACATTTTATTGATGTGAGAAAGTGCTTCAATGTTTACACATACCAATGAAATCTCAAAAACCATGCACTTATGATAATATCGAATAGAATATAATCAACGGAATGACCTGTCTATTTTTCAGGAATTTGCAGGTATCCGCAGGAATTGTTCTTTTCAAACCACTCCATCAATAATGAAAGTATCGATTTGTTCTGTGGAATATCCAATTTCTCTCAGAATTTTTCGGGTGTCTCCACTAAATTTTCCTGGCACCGTCCTGATTGTACCGGGTGTTTTGCTTAATTTAACAGGAATACCGAAACCATGTTTTTCCTCTCCGCTCTCTTCTCTATAACTGTGCACCATTTCACGTTCCCGTAGATGGGGATCCGATAAAATTTCTTCCAGATTCTTAACCGTGGAAAAACAAACCTCCAGTTCCGCCAATTCCGAATCCCACTCGCCCATTGTTTTCGTAAGAAAGAGTGCACGGAAATCCTGGATAATTTCGTCCCGCCTCTTATCGTCATATTGAAGAGAGCTGTAGCCCGGACGGCCCAGATGATCACACAGCCGTTTCCAGAACCTGTTTTCAACTGCACCGATGGAGATACATCGACCATCTGCTGTTTCATAAGTATTGTAGCAGGCATAACGATGAGACAGCAGGGTGTCGGCCGCCTGTGGTTGCCGTCCGGTCAGCATGGAAAAGTAATAGGGCAAAGAAAGCAACCCGATAACACCATCAGTCATGGAGATATCAATATATTGGCCCTGGCCATTTTTTTCCCGGGCAAAAAGCGCAAGGAGAATGCCAACAACTGCGTTCATGCTGCCTCCGGCAATATCCGCTATCTGCACCCCAGGGATTGTCGGCCTCCGTCCTTTTTCACCGATAAGACCCAGAACTCCCCCGTTACTTATATAGTTCACATCATGCCCTACCCGGTTACGAAGCGGACCGGTCTGCCCGTACCCGCTTATCGAACAATAGATTATCCCGGGATTAGTCTTTCTGACAGATTCATAATCAACACCAAGCCGTTGTACAACTCCCGGTCGAAATCCTTCGAGAATGACATCGGCCTTCTCGGCCAGTTTGAAAAATATTTCAAGCCCCTCCGCTGTCTTCAGGTTAAGGGACATATGGTTCTTGTTTCGATTCAAGTCATTGAAAAAAAGGCCGTCTTCCTGAAATTTTCGATCTTCAATTGCAACCACTTCAGCACCGTGATCCGCCAGAATCATGGTGCAATAGGGCCCCGGAAGCATCCGTGAAAGATCCAATACCCGTATTCCTGCCAATGCGCCTAGCTCTGTCATGTTCCCTCCCCCCTCTTCATTAAAAAAAACAATAAAACCGAGGATAACTAAGTAGAAACCTCAATATTCATTGCTCAACTCGGTCCTCAACTATACGAGAAATTTCAATGCAGCAAAACGTATTTTCACCCTAAACAACCCTCGTCTTTAGGAAGAGGGGGTTTAAGAGGAGTCGATTGGAAATCGGCTGTCGTCAGCTGCAACCGGCTCACCCTCATATTCTTTGACATATTGATCCCTTGGTGAAACATTGTGTATTTTTAGGAATCACCGGCAATTTTCTGAGCGAACTGTACTGAAATACCCGTAGCCAAATTGACACAATGTTCTTGAAAAATCCTGGCTAGATACCCTCTGACCCATACATGACAGACACAGAATTGCTTTTTCAAATGAGCAAACTCTGAAAGCAACACCTGCGGAAAAACCTTGGTTACATCTCGGTTATGCTGAATTATTTTGGGAGCGGCTCGTTCCTGCTGCCATACAAGATGCAGCGGCAGTAATGGATTGTCCAGCATCTGTATGATCAGCAAGACCGAATGTGCAGGTATCGTCGGAGCAGATGCGAGAACCGGATTATCAGTACTTCACAGCTCTAATTACACCCGACAGTACGTGGCAAGGCATGTAAAAAGACAGGTTTTGTTTCATCGAACACAATCTTGTGCCAGCGGAAGATGTGCCGGGATTTTTAAAGGAGGCTTTATATAGAATCACTCTTGTTATGCTTTTGGGCATTTTGAGAACGGTTTTTAAATTTTTCAGGAATAACCATGACCCTGGGAACTTTTCCTACCGGATTTTCATCGATAAGCAACTCACATTCATAGCTGTTCTCCATGAACTCCGGAATAAAGACCTCCGCCGGGGTACCAATTACAACCACGCGACCGTTCTTCATTAATAACAACCTGTCTGAATACAGGGCTGCCAGGTTCAAATCATGGGAGACCATAATTACAGTGGTCTTCTTTTCTTGCCTGAATCTCTCCATAAGGTCCATGATCTTTAGCTGATGCGCCGGATCCAGGGCATTTGTCGGTTCATCAAGGAGTATAATTCTGGGTTCCTGGCATATAGCCCGGGCAATCATTACACGTTGCCTTTCACCTCCTGAAAGTTGATCAAGACGCCGGCCAGCAAATTTATCGACCCCGGTAAAGGACATCGCTTCTGCGGCAAGTGCATAATCCCTCTCACCTTCAATACCCAGCAAACCCAGATGGGGAGACCGACCCATAAGAACTGTCTCAGCAACAGAAAAAGGGAAATCAATCGGCGCCTGCTGGGCGACCAGGGCCACTACCTTGGCAAGATCTCTGGCCGAATATTTTGCCTTAGACCTGCCAAGAATATCAATTTGCCCGGATTGGGGCTCTTCAATCCCGGCAATTAATTTTAATAGTGACGATTTTCCGGCCCCGTTGGGACCAAGTATCATAAAAAATTCGCCGACTTCGGCCGAAAAGGAAACGGAGTCGACCACCTTGTTTCCGCCATAACTGAGAGAGTTTTCCTGAAGGGCCAGAGCAATCATCGCCGCGACCTCCATAAAAGAAAGATAAAAAGAGGGGCGCCTATCAACGCCGTTATGACACCAACCGGCATTTCTCCATGCTCCGGCAGGGTCCTGGCGAAAAGATCGCAAAGGACTAAGAAGCTGCCACCACCCAGAATACAGCTTGGGCCAAGAAGACGATGGTCTGCTCCTAAAAACATCCGAAAAAGATGGGGTATCAATAGGCCGACAAAACCTATAAGACCGGACTGACAGACGACCAGACTGACCATCATTGAAGTCATGATAAGCAGAATCGTCGAAATAAGACGGACGTTAACACCCATGGCAATGGCAGCCTCCCTGCCTGTTAACATAATATTCAGCGGCCTTGCGAGTAAGAGTATCACGATAAAACACGGGAGGCAGAGCAGCAAAAGAGACAAGTTGCTGCTGCTTGCCATGGAAAGATCACCCATCAGCCAGTAGATAATTTCCTGAACTTTTGAACCCTGACTTATTGAAATAAGAAACATGATAAATGCACCGCAGAAAGCATTCATCATTACCCCTCCAAGAAGTAAGGAGTCTTTTCCGGTTGAAGAACGGCCGCCGGAAAGGAGGAGCACAGCTCCTAATGTCAACATGGAACCCAAAAACGAGAAAAGTGTCACCCCGGGGAAAAAAGATACTCCTAACAGGATACCGCTGATTGCACCAACGGCTGAACCGCCGGATATACCAAGAATATAAGGTTCTGCTAATGGATTGCGCAATAGTGCTTGAAATACCATACCGCCCAATGAAAGAGTTGCACCGACAACTGCTGCCAGAATGATCCGAGGTAAGCGAATTTTCCAGAGAATAGTACCTGCTGTTGAGTCAGTGGAATCACCGCCACTGACAAATGCAAAAATTTCCCCGATGCTTATCGGCGATGGACCATTGGCCAAAGCCGTCAGGATGCTCAAAATAAAAACAACTGTTAGAATTGAACAGATGACAGGCAGCTTTCTTGTTATTGGTGTAATCGGCAGGCTTCCGGTTCTATTTCGCACTGCTTGCTCCTGAAAACTCCGGGTGTAATATTTCGGCAAGAATTTCAAGACCGGCAATCAACCTCGCGGTTGGGCGATTGAAGAAATCTGCATTGACGACATGGAGCCGATTGTTTCTGACAGCAGGGATCTCCGGCCACCGCAGCCAGGAGGCTTTCAAGAGCTCAGGTGATTTACCTCCTGCCATTGAGCTTATTACTACAACTTCCGGTTGCAGAAGCATTATATTTTCCCATGAAAAACGGGGATATTCAGTCATGTTTCCGGCAAGATTGCTACCACCGGCGAGGGTGATAAGCTTATCTATATAGCTGTTTTTTCCTGCTGATACTAATGGAATATCAGCAATTTGAAAAAAAACAAGGGGCCTGGCGGGACTGGAGGCTACCCTCTTTTTTACCACATCAAGCCGATGTTCCATGTCGGATACCAGTTCTTCCGCTCTTTCAGACGCCCCCAGGATATCGCCCAGCAGCAGAAAAGCTTCCATGATCTGTTCAATGCTGCGGGGATCAATGGCGAAGACGGGAATACCTAGTGCCTTGATGGCATCAGCTGTACGACGAGGATTACCATCCTTTATCGCAAGACACAAATCCGGTTTAATTGCGACTATTCTCTCAAGGTCAAGCTGAACGTAGGAACCAACCCTGGGTAATTTTTTTGCAGCCGGGGGAAAGTTACTATAGCGGGTAGCCCCTACCAACTTCTCTTCAGCCTGCAGAGAAAAAACCATCTCGGTTAAGCTTGGAGCCAAAGCTAACACCCTTTCAGGCTCTGCCGGCAATTCGATCTCTTCACCTGTCTGGTCCACCATCAACCTGCCGCTTACCGGAGCGACAGTCAGAGTAAAGAAAAGACAAAATATAAACAGTGCTAGTCCGAATATTTTCATAAGAATGGTTTTCCTGGCTATTTTTTCCATATTTCCCATCTCTACTTCAACTGAAATTCTATCGGTACATCAACCCACATGGCCACAGCTCTGCCACCTTCAGTGGCCGGTGTAAACGACCAGTTTTTTACCGTCTTCAGAGCTGCCCTGTCCAGGCTGACATGCCCACTGGAGTGTTTTATTTTGATTTCAGCCACCACACCTCCGGCATCCACCCATACACTCAGCAGGACCTCTCCCTCATACCCTCTCCGCTTCGCCATCACAGGATACGGAGGCTGCTTGTTTTGCCGATAGATTGGCATTGCTTTCTTTTGTATTGAGAGGATAGGTTTTTTTTCTTTCAGCCGATCCTCATCAAGGTTATCTGATAACTGTTTTTCCAAGTGTCTCTTTTGAAGATCAATATCCTCAATTCTCTCTTCAATAAGCACTTTTTTTTCTTTTCGTTCCGGTTCGATCAGTGTTTTTTTATGTTGTTTCGGGATAACAACCGGCTGGGTGATGACTTCTTTCTGCACAGCCTTCCGGGGGTATATTTCCTTTGGTATGATTTCTTCTTTTTTATATTCTATCTTTTTAGGAACGTTAGCTTGGGGGGAGAATGCATTGATCTCAATCTTAATCGGATTCCCCTTGAGAGCCGGTTTCAGCGTTTGCTGTTTCGGCAATTTGAAACTGACTAAAAACCCATGCAGGACGATAGCGGTAATTGCCGGGAAAATAAGTCTTTTAAGATCATCCATCTCTCTCTGCCTGCAATGATATCTGTGAAATACCTGCCTCTTTTATACTGTCCAGCACCATAAAGAGACGCTGATACTCAACCAGACGGTCGGCAAAGACCTGCACACCCTTTTCCTTCTCAGTCACGGTCTTACTTTGAAGGATTGCCGACAAATCAGTCGGCTCTACCAGCCGTTTGTCTATATAGACAGACCCTTCATGGCTAATAGATATCGCTATTTGTGGCCGATTATCGATTTCTGCCGTTGCGGATTCCGGAAGAGCGATCGGCAGGGCACGATGGACGGCCATCGACAGCATGGCGTAAATAAAGAAGACCAGGAGCAGAAAAACAATATCGATCAAAGGCAGCATTTCAATGCGCGGTCCTCTCCGCTTTGCAATATTGATTTTCACAGGTTGTCTCCGTTTGATGAATCCGGCAACAATTTTTCATAGACTATCTCAAGACTTGTTGCATACTGTTCCATTTTCTGAACAGCCTGTTCCACTTTGACATTAAAATAATTAAAGGGAATAACGGCCAATATGGCTATGGTGAGGCCGGTAGCGGTGGTGATGAGGGCTTGGGCAATACCTCCGGTAACAGCCTGGGGATTTTCAATACCCTCTATAGCCAGCATATCGAAAGATAAAATAATACCGATCACCGTGCCAAGTATACCTAACAAGGGCGCCACGGTGATCATTGTATCAAGGACGCCGATGCCGCGACGCATTTTCACTATCTCCTGTATTGCTGCAACTTCCATTGCTTTGGTCATGGAAAATTTTCTGTGCACAATACCGCTTACCAAAACACGGATGGCGTAATCTTTAGACCCTATAGTTTTCTTTTTTACCAGCTCCCAGTCTCCCTGCTGGCAACTCTCCAGCACTTCGGTTATCAGTTGAGAATTGTGTCGTCGGTTGAGAATGACCCAGAACAGGGCTCGTTCAATGATGATCGTCAATACACATACGGAGCAGGCAAGCAAGGGATACATAACCACCCCACCCTTTAGGATTATTTCAAGCATCCATACCTCCTTGGTAAGCAGTTGCTGTTTAATCCGGCTGCAGATTGACATGAAGCTGCAGCAAATAGCCATAATTTTCAAATGACAACCGACTAATTTGAGCACCTAAAAAAAACATTCATTAAATTTCTTTCAGGTACTCAGACGGTAACAAATTTCTTTTTAAAGACCAGCCCCGATAAACGGGGCTGTTTTCATTACACTTCGAGGGAATAAATACACTCACAAAAGGACTTCCCAGTGAAAAACAAACCACTCCTTTCTAAGTCAGTATCAGCATTCGCAGATATCAGATATCAAAAGTTACTCCAACCAGGAAATTAATCCCCGGTGCCGGTTGAATACCCGGGGCCCCCAGAAAGTTAAGTCCTCCAAATTCCGAGTATTCCTCGTCGAGCAGGTTTTTTACAGTTACATATGCCGATCCTTTTTCAAATATATACGCCAATTTGGCGGTAAGATAAAAATAGCTTTCCTGATCATCAACTGCATTGGCAAAGTCTGAAATAAACGGTCTTTCACCAATATATGATCCATCCATATTAAGTTGAACATTTTCAAGGATTGTTGCTTCCGCGCCTACAGTGAATTGATGACGCGGCACATTTGGTATTTCCTTGCCATCAAATATGCCGCCGTCTATTTCCGTATCCCTGAAGGTGTAGCTGCCATTTAACAGGATTCTGGAAAATTTCTTACTGGCTTTTAACTCTACACCCTGTCTTATCGTGTTACCGTCTAAGTTTTCATTGGCAAAGCTTGCAGGGTTGAAAAATATTTCTTCATCAGTGTCCAATCTAAAGAGATTCACACTTACATTGATATCCGGATCAAATTGAAGGCGCACTCCAAGCTCGAAATCATCTGTTGTCTGCGTTCCGAGAGTAGGATCAAAAGTGTTGGTGAAGAAGCTGAACATTTCATCAAGCACCGGATATCTGAAACTTTTTGCATAGCTGAAATACGCTGAACCATTATCTGAGAATTTATAGGTCAATCCTCCATTATATAAATTTTCATCAAAGGTTACACTGTCGGAAACACCGGCGGAAAAAGATTCAAATTGTGCCCGATCATGACGAAATCCAGCGGAAACTGCTAGCTTGTCATTAACTGATATTTCTGCATTGCCATAAACACCCACGTCCTCCTTAGAAAGCTCAAAGGATGCTGTGGAAGATGAACCAAAAAATACCGACTCATTATCAATGTCTTCCTCGCTTTTCCTATAATCCAAACCTGCAACCAGCTTTGATTCGTGACCGAAAAGTTCTTCATTAATGACGACTTGCGGAGAAAGTGCCACAGTATCAATCTCGGTTTCAGCATTAAATGATCCGCCAATAAAAGAGAAAAATGCGTCATTTTCTCTTCTCCTGGCGGAAGCTTCCAGTTTAAAAGAACTCGTTTCGGTGAAGAAAACCTCCGGGACAAGCTGAGCGTAATAATCTTTGGTGTCAGCAAAGTCATCAGGCGTTGTACTTGCTGTCCGCGGTACACCACTTGCTAATTCACTCAATAACAAGGAACCTGGAACTTCTGTTTCATCTTCATGGTAGCCGCTGGTAAGAGCGATATTAAAACGGTCCGAAGCAAAATAGTCCAGATTCAAACCTACATCCTTGGCGTCCGTGCCACCGTTGTCTCTATAACCGTCCGATGTCCGATAGTTGCTGCTCAGGGCATAGCTTAGGCTTTCTGTGGAACCCGATACCGCCAGTCTGGACAGGAGTGTTTCGTAACTGCCCCCTGCCAGGCCTCCGGAAAAAAGAAGCTCTTCCCCCTTTTTGGTGATGATATTTATAACCCCGCCGGCGGCATTATCCCCATATAAAACACTTCCCCGACCGCCGTGAATAATTTCAATTCGCTCAATTCTGTCTTTGGGAATCAAAGTCCAGTCGACACCGCTTAAATCCGCTTGATTTACCCGGCGGCCATCTATCAGTAGCAGGGTATTCAGAGGCGCCGTTTCCCCGAAGCCTCTTAGGTCAACGTTAATATTGCGGCCATTACCCGTAATATCGTTGACTAATATTCCAGCAGTAGACCGTAACAATTCAGGAACCGTATCCGCAGGTGAGCGGGCAATTTCCTGCTCTGAGATAACAGTTACATTGGCAGGCACAGAAGCAATCTTTTCTTCCTGTCTGGAGGCTGTAACGATCACTTTATCCATTATTGGAACTTCCTCTTCAGCGGCATAAGTATCTTTTTTTATAAACAGACCCGTAAGTAAAAGAGCTGTTGCTGCAGTCACGTTGAAAATTTTACGGTAGCTACAGGTTTTTCTGGATAATTCCGGTTTTTTCTCGAAAGCCTTTGTTACCTTTTTAGCCCCCCATTTTTTTTCTTCGATCATATCCACTCTCCTTGCGCTTCCAACCTTCCATTGCAGCCCGGCAAAAAAAATCCCCGGACCAATTCAAATACGAATGATCCGGGGATTACCCTTTTACCTCGAGATCTGATAGCAAACTATAATCCACGAAGTTTCACTATCCATATTTCAGGCCGGTCTTCTGACTTTCCCACCCTCGTTTGACAGCCTTCCCATGATTTATCTACACAGTGGCATATATAGTCGAGAGGGTTCCTTTTCTAAAGGTAGGATTACAGCGGCGGGTCCATTCCCGATTTTAACGGGATTCCCAATTAAGCCCTTATCCCGCTGAACAGAGCGGGACTCATTTCTATCCCCCTTGAAGGGATAGGTTCCTTTGCGAAATGATTTGCTTGAAAAAAACAAGGAAATCATTTCCAAGTCACTAAAAGGCACCTGAAATTGAATACCTATCGTAGCGTTGAAAAAAAAGGACGTCAACATATATATTTAGCTGCAATCCCCCTTTGCTTCGTTGAGAATACGAGTGCTTATTAATAATTTTATCTTTTATTACATGATGTTAAACCCATTAAGAATGGGTCGTACAATAACATTTATCATAGAAAGTCAACCAACCTCTTGTTTAAAAACCATCCTTTGGACTATACCCGTATGGTTCCGCTTTGTTACTCTCTATCGGTAGTAACGATGTGAGAAGTTCTGACAGTTTTCGGTGATAATTCACCTATATTTACGACGATGATTTGTCCATGAAATTTTTATTTTCAGGGAGTTGTAGAGATGACACCTCCACAATCAGCCAACAACCTTGGCTTCACCGCTTCGTCTAACTATTTACCTGGCCCATCTGCGACTATTGTGCCTGAGGCGCCCATGACGTATACCGGCTTTTTTGTGGGCGAATTCCTTGGAACGTTTATTCTCGTATTCTTTGGTTGCGGTTCAGTTGCAGTCACGGTGCTTTTTTCTTCACATACCGGGCTTTTTCAGGTAGCACTTCTCTGGGGTTTTTCCGTAACTATAGCTATATACGCAACGCGACACCTCTCTTGCGCTCATCTAAATCCCGCGGTAAGTATTGCCATGGTTATCGGCAACAGAATGTCGATAAAAAAATTGCCTGTTTATATTTTTGCTCAAACTCTAGGTGCCTTTCTGGCTGCATCTGTATTGTATCTGCTCTTTTCAGCCTCTATAGCACAGTATGAAGAAAACCACGAAATAGTCAGAGGAAGTGCAGAGTCAATAAAAACCGCCATGATATTTGCTGATTTCTACCCGAATCCCGGGACGGGGTCCAATGCATCTGTGTCAATGACAACAGCTGCATTGGCAGAAGCTATCGGGACGTTTGCATTAGTTTTTTTCATTTTCGCAATAACGGAAGGATGCAACCTGGGCCGGCCAAACGATCTTTTGGCTCCGATATTCATCGGCTTAGCTCTGGCTGTTATAATTTCAATCATTGCCCCTTTAACCCAGGCCGGCTTCAATCCTGCGAGAGATTTTTCTCCCAGAATCTTTGCTGTATTCGCCGGATGGGGGAAGGCGGCATGGCCGGACAACAATCATGGGTATCTGATCGTCTATATCCTTGCACCCATTGGCGGAGGAAGTATGGCCTCCCTGTTCTTCACCAAATTCCTGGAACCATTAATGGAGAATAAAAGATACAGATGCTGTTAGCCCGCATTTCTCCTGTTTTATAGCAGATTGGGCTAACCCGAGCCACGATGTAAAAATGACCATGCTGGCTGAACAGAACCGCAGCCTGACTCTTGAAAAGAACAAGTATGAGAATATCTTGCAGTCAACCTCCGATATTGTTCTGGTGATCAATGACGATGGAGAAATCCTTGAGATGAAAGCGGTTACCGGGAATTATTTCGGTGACGATGCTCTGGGTGAATCTGTATTTGAACATATCAGCCATCCTGACAGCATAGACAACCTCCGCCAAGCAGTCTCCATCACTGAAGGTGACCACGAGCATCATCCCATCATTGCAGAAACTTGCAGTTGAAGAAAATCTTGAGGTTCGCGAGATGTATTTGAAGGTACTTCGTGACCAGTTGGCTGGATTAACCAGGTCTTCGGGTGCCATAAGTAATGAACATATAATACGACAGACCAAGTCCGAAGTGCGTGTGTGTGTCAGTTGATTCAGTCCGGCTTTACCTCAAAGGATATCGCCGACTCCATGTCTGTTGCTATAGAGACAATACAAACGCACCGAAAAATATCAGGCGTAAACTGGGCCTGAGTGGTAAAGATATAAATCTCTTTGCCTATCTGAACAAATAAGCAGATCATTTTCCGCACGCTGCTTTTTTGTCCTCTTTTCTCCGGTAATACGGTCATACCAAACTGCCGGAGGACAAAGGCAGGAGAAAGGCATACGACAAGTTCAGAGTGCTTACTCCGCACACCCAGTTCGGCCTGCACTCACAGTTTGTCAACATTGATTGTATGGAAGACTTTAACAAGGAACCTTTTGTTCATATCAACCCGACTGCGGCCAAGGCTCAAACATCGGGAAAGGCGACATGGTGAAGATGTTCAACAAGAGCGTGACCGTAAAGGCTAAACTTACCGACAGTGCCGCTGAAGACGTGATCCTGATGTACGAGGCATGGTTCAGGAAGTCAAATTACAACGTTTAGAATCTGGTCGATGATGAGTCTTCCGACATGGGAAGCATTAAAACCTGGGCTCCGGCTGTCATGCCTGTATCGATGAATGCCCCTAAGGAGCGACCAAAGACAACAAGGTTCTTGAGAGAGCAGAGAAGTGCAGCATGTGCGTTGAGCGTATCGATGCCGGTCTTGAGCCTGCTTGTGTGCTTGGCTGCCCCACCAGGGCTCTTACCATTGTTGATCTGGCAACACTGAAGACCCCCAAGGCGGAGCAGTATCCGCCGGGATTTCCAAGGCACACAGAATTGAATCCCTCAACCAGGTTCATCAGGCCGACGACGCCAAAGCTGGCCCTTGCAGAAAAAGACTCTTAACAGGAATGTCCGGGTGGAGTTCAACCCGGATATGAATAACAATGAAAATATGAGTACTGCTCATTATCTTGTTGCTTGCAGCCCTGCCTGTTTCAGCCGCGGAATACCCCGGCACGATCGGCGAATGGCTTTTTATTCCGGTTTCAATGCCGGAAGGAAAAATCGGTGGCGGTGATTTTATAATCTGCAGTTAGAAACTTTAGTGGCAGACGACAGCATTGAATACACTTTGGAATCCGGCGACATCTATCCTGACACAGGGGGCTATCCTTAAATTTGACTTTTTACGAGATTATCACCTTTGTTGGTTTAGAATTTCCCTGATATCCCGGTCAATTTCTTCTGTCCGTGCCGGGATTTTGGCCGGGACAACTTCAGTTTCAGCTTCAACGAGCAGATTGATAAAAAGTTCTACCAGATACTTATTTGCCGCCATAAAAACCGGCGAGACTTTTTTTTGCCAAAAAATTGGGGAATGGATGTCGGACATGCTTTTTAAAATGGTATGGCAAGCAAAGATCACCAGTTTTGCCACCCATTCGACCTTCGGGTCTGATAAGCTTACCTCGCCTTCAAAGCCAAAAATACCATCTTTCAAAAGGCAACCCCGCTCCGCGTAGTACCTATACCCGGAGGTCCCGGCCAGAACAATCTGCTTATGGCAGAGGAGGTTTGCCGTTCTGTCCAGCCGATCCAGAAGATTGTTTTCCTGTAAGAACGCTATATTGTCACGCAGGTCTCCGAGGTTTCCGTCAGGCACGAACATGAGAAAGCCGATCTCAGGATCTATGCCATGGTCCCGGCAGAGCCTGATCGCTCTGGTTGCAACAGCTGTAGTCGAGCTTTTTCCGATAAGACGCAGGACGTTCGCAGAACCGCTTTCAATGCCCATGAGAAAGCTGGTCATGCCCGATCTTACTAGATCTTCGATGATCTCATCATCCAGGTCATTTGGTCTGGTTTCCATCCCGAAAGTGATATTCAAGGGCTTGATTAACTCGAGAAGTTGGTGGACTCTCTTTTTCCCCGCCCTGCCCGGACCTATGAAATTGGGGTCGGAAAAATAAAAATCTCTGGTCCCCTTTGCCACAAACTGTTCGATCTCTCTGAAGATGTTTTCCGGGGAGCGCCCCCGCCATAGTCCGCCACTATTATCAAAGGCGGGCACAAGACAGAAACTGCAGCGATTGTAACAGCCTCGGCTGGCCAGGATGGTAACGGTTGAGTCCTCAGGTATACGTTTTGGAAAGGCAAATCGGTCCGGATTTTTTTCCGGCGGTCTGTGCTTGATGTTGATTCCGTTGTGCGACCGTGTCGCCAGTCCGGGAATCTGGTCCGGCACACCGCCCTTTTTAAGAAAATCAGCAAGTTCCGCAAGGGTGTGCTCAAATTCGCCGACACATACGGAATCAACTGCTTCGACAGTCCCGAGAATATCGAGATACACAAGGGACGGAAAGAAGCCAAACAGATTGATATGGCCGGTAAATCCTTTAATTTTCAGATTGGTGAAAAAGTCAAACAGCTTGACGGTATGTTCCCAGAAATAGACGGCGTTGACGCAGAGTATGCCAGGTTTTACTGCCAGGATTTTTTTCAGCGACTGCTCGAAAGTTGTCCCGGGAGTTGCATCGTCAATGAAGGTCACATCAAAACCCGCCTTTTCCAGAGCAGCGGCAGCGTAGCCCCCCATGAGACATGACCAGAGGGGGGTATTGGCAATGTCGTTAAACCGTTTTTCTGAACCTATCCGAGGATGTTCCAGGACGACTGTTTTCATGAGGATACCCCCAGTCTGGAAAAGACGCCCGCTGCATGGCACCGGGCGTCGAAATCATGGAGGACATGACTGGATTTCTGCGGACTGTAAAATACCGGATAGAGCAGGTCTGTCTCAGCATCCAGCTCTCCATGGGCAATAAGCTTTTTGGTCAGGGGAGTTCCCGGGTACAGTCTGATCCGGTTGAAGATCACCGCTCCCAGATTGCCGGCGGATGCATGGATGTCGAGGAGTTGATCCAGCATATCTTGAGACTCCCGAATGTCACTCTCCGTCTCACCGGGAAGGTCAACCAGGAAATGGCACATGGTGAGCAGACCGAGCTCGGAGGTTACTCTTGAGGCGTCGAGTATATCCTCCCGGCTCATCCTCTTATTGAGCAGCTTCAAGCCATGAACGGTCAGAGCGTCCCCGGAAAAATATACCCCGCAAAGTCCCGCTTCTTCAGCCAAAGCCAGGTTTTGTCGGGTGACGTGGTCTTCCCGAAAGAATCCGGTCCAGGAGACATCAAGTTTTCTTTGCAACAATTCACGGCTGAGAGCTTCGAAATGACTTACCGGGCGGTTGACCACCGGATCGGTGAAATGGAACAGATTGATCTGATATTCGCTGTTAAGGTACTCCATCTCATCCACTATTTTAGCAGGACTGCGCAATCGCATGGCCGTTCCCCCCAAAAAGGGATAAAGACAGTAACCGCACCAGAGATCACATCCCCGTTTGCCTTCTATGCCCACGGCGGCGACATATTTGTTGCCCCGGATATAATCGCCAGGATCAAAGGAGCCAAGGTCAAGCGCCGGAAGATCGTCCATATCTATTTTAGGCCCCGGGGGATTGGTTATCACCTTCTCATTGTTCCGGTAGACTATTCCCGGCAGGTGGCCAAGGGAGAGATCCTGCTCAAGGAGGCGGGAAAAAACCAGCTCGCCCTCCCCCTTCAGGCCAATATCAAGCTGAGGAACCTCGACCATCAACCGTTCAGCAAACATTGAAAAGGCCGGCCCTCCGCCGAGAATCCTTGCCGTTGGGAGAAGCCTTCTTACCAGCAATGCGCCGGTCTTAAGCGATGAGAGATAAGAAGCTTGCTGCCCCGCCAGAGGATCAAGGTTACGAAACGAGAAAGCTATAATATCAGGCTGAAAACCAGCCAGGGCCTCCTTTAATTCCGGCCACGGATCCGGAACTATGTTCATATCGAGAACCCGCTTGTCAACCGTCTGCGGGATGGTGGTCGACAGCCTTGACAATCCGAGAGGATAGACCTTTTCCCCTGCACCCAGATGGGAGGTCGGCAATTGTACCAACAGAACTTTTCTTTTCATTATGACACCAGGAGAAGACCAATATATTTAATGTAGTCGCCTTTGGCTTTAACGGGGGCCAGAGACCACCCCGCCCTGTCAGCGGTAGCGTATACGTCAATACCCGCACCTTCCATGGAAGGCCGGGCCAGATTGTGAAATCGGCATCGCCCGTCCTCGGGACATTCCGGACAGACCGGGCAGGGCCCTGCGCCAAAGACAAAGGCCTTATGTCTGCCCGCCAGAAAAGCTCCTTTTTCCAATCGAAGAAGTTTCTCATGAAATTGTCGTCCGGGAGGCTGCCCCTGAACCAGAACCGCACTGGTGTAATCATCGAGCATGCTCCTGGTTTCCGTATGCACCATGGCATGGGGGGGACATTGCAGATTTTTCCCGAACCGGCCACAGCCGTATCTACATTTCTTTTGCACCCAGGATCCGGTTACCACCTCTTTTGGGTCAATGGCCATCGCCTTGTCAAATCCCTCACGATACGCCAGTTCCACCCATGGGTTTTTGGGAATATGGAGACGCGGGTCTCCTCCGGCCAGGATAATGGACGTGTCGCTGCCAAGATCCCGGACGCTGACATCTTTTATCCCGGCCTCCCCCAGCCACTGGAGAATCGTGCCGCTTTCATGACAGGTTCCGTTGAAGGTATTGAGCATCATCGACAGATCATAAAGTGACCCTTTCTGAGGTGATGAACCTCTGCGGTCAGGAAAGTAATCGTGAATAACGATGAGACCGCGCCGATCAAGCAAAGTCAAGGCTTTCAAAAGTAACTCCCTCGATTCAACCTGCCCATAGGCATGCAGAAAATTGGACAGGATGATCAGAGCGAATCGGTTTTCAAACTCATGACTCCTGAAATCACCCTCCACAGAGGTGATGTCACCCCAATGGGATGGTTCCGGGTACAGTTCTCTTGCTGCGGCAATTACTTCGGGAATGTCAAACAACACACCCTGAAGGCCGGGCTTGGCCGCCTGCAGCGCCCTGATCATGCTTCCTGCCCCACCGCCCACGTCAAGGACAGGACCACCAACGATTACCCGATCCAGGCAGGCTACAATCTCCTTTGCCTTTTGTCGGACCTGGGTGTCCATGGCATTGACATAGAGATTGTTCCTCCGGCTATAACTGAGTTTCTCTATCTCCGGCGGAACCTCGGCTACTACCTTCTCGGTCAGCCTGCTCCAGTTGGGCTGCATATATCGGCGGTAAAGGAAAAAATCCCCCATATAGTCCTTTTTTCCCGGGACAAGATGGCGGGAAGCAACCTGGCAGTTCATCCAGATGTTGTCCACACAGGAAACCAGTGCCATGCGTTCCATCCCCCGGAGTAACCGACTCAGCTCTCCTTCCCTGCAGGACGAAGCCACTGCCAGGCTTCGAACCGAACGCCCCCCCTGATCCAGATACATAAAAATCTTCAGGTCGAGAGCAGTGAACAGTACCTCGGAGTACCAGTAGGCCGTGGCAATGTCTTCAATATATTGAAAACCGTCATGGACCGGATCCGCATTAACAAAGCCTAGTGACTGATGCATAACACAACTCTCTTTCAACAAACGTTTTCAATTATTTTCAAAGAAGTCGCCACAGAGCCGGGTCGGGGTTGTTCCCGACACAATTCAAGGACAGCCTCTGTGTCCCTATGTGCCCTGCATAAATCCAGCTTCAGTTGTTCAGCATGGGCTTTATCTCCCTCCACCTCAAACCACAGTACCGAAGGACTGTCTCCCCGAGTGACTGTTACAGATGAGAGAAACCCTGCGAAATCACCATGACCGAAACATTGAATGGAATCCGCCCCGGTCATGGCAATCCAATTTTCGCCCTGTCCGGACAACCCGGTAACCAACTGTTTCCAGGTAACACTGCCGAGCATATCCGCAGCAAGATGCAACCGCACGGTGTTCCCGCTCTGCTTGATTTCGATCCTGTTCGCAATCCCAGATCCTGCCAGGGTGATCGGCTGGTGATTCTCTTTAATGGAAGCGGCCAAAGCCAGGGCTTCGTCCTGGAAAAAAGGAACAAGCCTGATCCGTTCAGAGGGTTCAGTTGCCAGGGATACCCCGATAAAGACGCAGCCTGATATTGCCATGGCGACAATAACCCCATGCCCCATAAAGAGAGGATGGATGCTTTCAAGATATGGCGGTGCCATCGGCGCGGTCATGACAAGGTCGATAAGCACCAGGCTGACCTGGAGAACAAAGCCGCTGCACAGTGAAGCCGCTGCGCCGCTGCTTGTGGCTCGCTTCCAGTATAAACCGCCCATCAGCACGAAGAAATAGGAAGCACTGGCTATGAAGGTAGCAATGTGGATGGCATCGATGATGCTGCTGATATAAAACGATCCGACGGTCGCTGATAAAACTATTACCAGAACCGAGATTCGGTTAACAAAGCGCATCTCTTTTATGGTCGCGTCGGGATGAAAGTGGCGCTGGTACACATCCCGGGCAAGACAGGAGGCGCCGGAGGTGGCAAAGGTGTCGGCACAGGACATGGCCGCCGTGGCCAGGGCAATACCGCACAAGGCCACCGCCGGATTAGAAAAACCGCTATCCATGATAAAGCTCAGAAGAGCCGGCTCGGCCTTGGCCATGCCCATGGGAAATCCCATTCCGGCAATGTCCGGATACAGACTATTCAGCCCAACCGCTATAACAACGCAACCACCAAACACCAGGCCAACCAGCAGGGATCCGAAGAACATGCCGTTTCTGGCCGACTGCTCATCCCTTGCCGCCCAAACCCTCTGCCAGGGATCCTGTTCGCTAACCCACCCGGGGACGATGGCAAACACAAATATCAGAACCATGGGAATACCGATCGATATCGGATTCCACCACGACTCCGGCATGGCGGCGAACAGTCCTGAGGCAGGAAGGGCCGACGCATCGGAAGCCCCGGACATAACCATGACAGCCATGATTAGAATGAAGAAAGCCAGGAACAGAAACTGGATGATATCAGTAGCAATAACGGCCGACAATCCACCCAGGCTCACATACACGGCAACCGCCAGGCCAACGATGAGAGCGGCATGCATGGGGCTGACCCCGTAAAGTATCTGTAGTACCATAGCAAAGCCTTTGATATCGGCTACCGCAAAGAGAATCATCACCACGGTTATGATCAGGGCCACGGGCAAACGCAGGAAGCCGCCATACCTGAGTTCAAGCAGCTCCGGCTGGGTAATCGCCGGTAACTTTTTAATCTTTTTTACAAAAAAGCCGATGATCAAAAGGGCCAGGATATTGGGCGCGACAAATCCCCAGATCGACCCCATGCCCTGAAGCAGAAAAAAGCCGATCACCGCCAGCAGGGCTCCGGCAGTAAGCCAGGACGCAGCGGCAGAAAAACCGATGGCAAGTCCACCGGCATCTTTTCCGGCCAGCCAGAAATCGGCAAGGGTCTTTTGTCTTTTGCTGAAATAGAGTCCTGTACCGACCAGGACACCGATATAAATGGTGAGAAAGAGCAGAAACATTTGGTATGCGGTCATGAAACCTCCCGTCATGTCAGAGATGTCGACCGTAGAAAATTTCCAGGCCGACAAATAATCGGCCCGAAAATTTACCATCTCTCCGGGAAACTGTATCAGGCTTTTCCTGCAGATATTCTGGCTCGTGAATCACCCTACTAACCACGCCTTCCCATGCTGCTTAGCGTAAAAGCTTTTACGGCACAGTGGCATCATGCGGTGTTCGTCCTCACACACAGCGGCGGGTCCGCCCCGGAATTTAACCGGGTTCCCTGCCAGAGCAATAGGGGAACACACCTTTGCCCCCGTCTTTATATTAAAACGTTCAGAAAGCCTATCACTGGTTTGCTTGCCTGGTAATGCAGGACTACCCCATGCAATTCTAAATTCTTATACCACATGAATGGTCAGGTTTCAATCCGGTAAACGGTAATTCAGAAGAACGGTCCAGTGCAACAGCAACCAAGTATCTCGGGTGGGACCATGAGTGCGCCCGAAACCTCTTTGTCGTCCGTCATGTTATTCTCTATCGCAAATGCTATGCTTGCTCAGAATAGTCTTCCGACTCCATAACGCCCTGTTTCAGCAGCCTGGCAGCTTGATTGGCTCTACGGTGTGATACTCGCCCTAAAATCTTTTTGTTGAATTGTCTGACTTAATTATTAATTTAAATAAGGTGCCTTGAAAAAGGTTCGAAGATGTTCTTTTTTTGCTAAATGGAGGTAACAGCATGGATTTTGATCGAGACTATGCTAATTACGTAAGTGATAAAGGGGTTGCTGAAATACAGGCTCTGGAAAAAGAGACGGGCAAACGAATCATGGCCTATCCCACCCCACCGGAACCCGCAGCCCTATCTCCCGAAATGAAAGCCAAAATCGAAGCTCTGGAAAAAAAGCTTTGTGTTCGCCTGGTGGCATATGAAAATAATTGACCCGCAAATAAGCTAAGGGAGATGATCAGCGAATACACTTTATTAACAGATGTGTATAGAATCGATAGAGTTAGTGCCTGGTGAATTCCAAGAGCTTTTGCTCTCGCATAATGCCTTCCGCTTCCGGCGGGAGGCTTAAAAATGAGCTTTATCAACATAACGGCTGGTGTTCGCCACTGGTGCCATACCTGGCCGGTCCCATTTTCCGCATCAGGCCCTGGACTTGTTTACGATTAACATCGTATGACCTGACCCTTTTGAAGGATACAACCATCTTATGGCTACCATAGAACAGTTGGTGTGTATTCTTCATCGATCAGACGACTGAATAGCAAAGAAACGATTCAAGCAGTTTGTCGATCAGTCGCCCTGGGATGGGGAACCGCAAACCCGGTTGGTGTTTATCGGGTGGAATGTTGATCCCGGTCTGGAGCTGGAAAAGGTGAAGGGGTGTCTGGCCTGAAAATAACGGACCCCCACAAGGTTGACACATTTGTAATAAAACAGGTCACAGGCGGGAATATTTAACCTTACGAACTCAAAACCGGGATGATGTCAGACACGACGTCGAGTGATGTACTTAAATCCTCGGGACTGAATACTTCCAGATTGATCAACCCCTGATAATCCCATCTCCTCAAACAGGAAAGCCATTCAACCGCCTTATCCCGTGGCAGTACGTCAAGGCTGCGGTGCTCCGAATAGTCCTTGACGCCGTGCAGATGAATTTCCCGAATTTGATCCCGAAAGTGGTCCAACACCTCAAAAGACAGCATAACCCGGATGTGTAACTGTTAATCCAGTGCTCCAGGTTCGTTCAAACAGGCTCCTGAGCTATAATTGGTTATGTGAAGGGGCCTGATCGGACGAAGATGGCGTGCTGGTGAACGGTTACCGAATATCAATGGATGTTTTCTTTTGCATATGTCATACTAAAAAATAGCAATATGAACATCAAAGCATTTGTACTTGCGCTTAAAAACACACACCATCACATTTCTTGAAAACGGCTGTATGTGCCAATCAGATCTCCTCCAACGTTTTTTCTATTAAGCTAAGTCACCTTGCAAGTTGTTAAACCGGTTACAGTTTTGTCGATTATTGAAAGAGTTGACTAAAGAAATTACTGAGAAATACGGCCGGTACAAAAGGGCCGCTAGGGAGTAACGCCATGTTCGGTCCCGAGATTCATCTGGAAGTGATCCATGAAGGTCCCCACTGCATCCCCTGTGAATACATGGCCAAGGTGGTTGAAACGATCGCTCCGGAATTTGGTGAACGACTCCGCTGGGAAAAAGTAATCATCACCCGCAAGGAGGGAGCCTGTCGATTTGAGGATCTGGCAAAGACATTGGGCCGGCTTCCGCCCGTGCCTTCAATTTTTATCAACGGAAAATTGGTTTTTGACATAACGCCGGGACCGGATAAACTGCGGGAGCATTTGCGGGCCATACTTGTGGCGAGAAATCCCCTATAGACAACATGACGTGCCCTCGTTTCACGGAAGATTACTTTTAACGGTTACATTTTAAATTACAGCTTTCCAGAGGTCAGCAACCAGAAAGAAGGAACCCCGAATGAGACAAACATCAAAAATCGGGGTCTACTAATCCAAGGTTGATGGCAATACGCACAAGATGGGTCGGGGAATCAATCCCCAGCTTTTCCATGATCTTTGCCCGGTGAGATTTCACGGTACTGACACTGATAAACAGCATTTCGCCGATCTGCCTCGCTGAAAACCCTTCGGCTATTAGCTGAAAGACCTCTCTTTCTCTGTTTGATAATTGTTTATAACGTTCCTCTTTGGAAGACTTCTTGTAAGGCGAAAGGAGAGATGCTTCAATTTTTTTTGAGATCGACGGACTCATTGCCATTTCATTGTTCATTGCGGCACGAATCGCTTTTACAATTTCAACACCACTTGAATCTTTGAGAAGATAGCCGGAGACGCCTGTTTCCAGCAAATTGTGGATATAGTGTTCATGTGAGTACATCGATAAGATTAAAATCTTACAGTCCGGCAATTCCTTACGGATTCTTTTCGCAGCTTCAATACCATTTAAAAGCGGCATGGCAATGTCGAGTATGACAATATCCGGAGTTAATTCAATGGCCATTTTCACTGCTGTGTTGCCATTATTCGCTTCTCCAACGACATTGATATCGGATTGTTCTTCCAGCAAATGCGCCATTCCCTGCCGCACAATGGTATGGTCATCTGCGAGCAAAATTCTAATTATCTTCCCCATTACAAATCATTACCCTTTGGTGAATGTTTCATAATCTCTAGCCATTTTGATTTCAATTCGAATTCGAGCCCCTTGCCCCAAGCGTCCCCGAACATGAAATGTCCCGCCTAAAAGCTGGACTCTTTCCCGCATTCCGAGCAGGCCCAGACTTCTTTTGTCCTCACAGACTTGTTTTTCATCAAAGCCAATCCCGTCATCCTCGGCAATAAAAATAAGCTTAGGGAAACTCTTGATAATTTTCAGCTTAAACAACTCTGCTCCCGAGTGCTTCAGGGTATTGGTCATAGCTTCCTGACTAAAACGGTAAAGAGAAGTTTCCAAATCTTTTTCAATTCGGCCGGTAAAGCCTACCATTTGAAATTCAATATTTAAACCGGAATGGGTTTCAATATCCTTGAAATAGAGTTTAAGGGCCGGCTCAAGTCCCAGGTCGGTGAGTAATGTCGGATGTAAATTATAAGCCAAACGCCGGATTTCAGATGAAGTCCTCACCAGCATTTGGCGGGTATCTGATAAAATTTTTTTTATACCAACATCTTTGTCGGAAATTTTCTGCTCCAGGTTATCCAGCCCTAATTTCACCGCCGTGAGCGATTGACCGGCCTCGTCGTGAAGTTCTCTTGCAAGACGTCTTCTCTCATCCTCCTGGCTTTGAAATAGTTTTTCAGTGAGCCTCCGAAGATCCTGTCTGTTCTGACGTATCGTTTCAATCATTTGGACATTCTCAATGGCATTACCTAAAAAATTTCCCAGCGAGCCGATAAGATGGACCTCTTGATAGTCCATTATTTTGCCCGATGGAAGAACAAAGGCGAAAAAACCAACCGGCTTTCCTTTTGAAATAATAAGATGGCAAGAGAGACAGAGAAGCTTATCGTCATTGTTGATGCTGTAGCAGGCCTGAAAATATGGGAACGAAGCTTCGGGCATGAGTTTCTGTGCACCTCCGATGAGGTATTCCCGTAATAGTAAATCCTTGAAAATTAACTCAACGGGCTCTCCTTTTTTCACATCAGGTAAGTTGACCGTAGCTCCCAGAATTGTTTTTTTTTCCGCCCTGTCGATTAGAAATATACCGCCCTGAGAAATCGTGAGCACGCTTAAAACGCGTCCAAGGGTGACTTTCAATAAACTATCCAGGTCCATGGTATAATTAATCGCTACGGCAATGGAGTTAAGAATAGAAAGTTCCCGATTGCGTTTCCGGATCAGTTCTGCAGTTTCTTTTCGCTTGGTAATATCTTTTATGATTCCTTCGTACTGGATTTTACCAGTGTTGGAATCTTCATAGCTCCGGCTGGATAAAAGAACGTGAACAGGCTTGCCGTCTGTTCTGACGAATTTTAACTCCAGGTCTTTCACACTGCCGTCCCGATTGAGAAGAGCAACCATTTTGCCACGATCCGACGGATTTGCGTAAAACGCCGTGGCAGAATCGAGGGCCAGCATCTCTTCTTTGTTAGAAAATCCCAGCATCTCCACCCCGCCATCGTTGACATCCAGAATCTTGCCTTCCGGAGTGGAAATATAGATCATGTCATGACCGCCTTCAAAAATACGGCGGTATTTCTTTTCCCGCTTTACCACTTCCTCCTGCAGTTTTTTAAACTCTGTTATATCTTTAAAAATTTCAACTCCGCCTTGTACCTCACCTTTGCTATTCCTAAAAGCAGAGGTAGAGCACATCACCGATTTGCCCTTGCCGTCGATATTGACAATCTCATACTCCCGGTTATGGACATCAACACCATTACTCACTGCCTCCCTGAGAGCATTACCCGACCCGGTACCGGAAATTTTAAAGACATCATCACAATACATGCCGACAGCATCTTCGGCGAAAAAACCAGTTATACTCTCAGCTGCGGGGTTGAAATAGTTTATGCGCCAATCCTTATCAAAGGTGAAAACGCCATCAGGAATCCTGTTTAGAATTTCAACAAAACTTTCCTCTTTCTGGAATTTGTGTTCAAACGCCTTCGTATTGAAGTTTCGAAGTTGATCGGCAATAAAATAATTGATCCCCTGGGGGTGGAGATCACCCTTTTGCCTGAAGTAATCACAGGAAAGACAAGTAGCTAATTTTTCTAAAAAATCATCAGCAATAAAGTTGCGGCAGTGGGTTTTTGGAATCAGCCAGCAGTCTGTATCAGTATCCCCATGGGCACTACAGAGAAATTTAATGCAATTATAGAACTGCCAGCAGGCTTGTCCATCCCTGGGGCATGGATCATCTGATTGCTTTTCGTGCAATAAATTCACAGCAGGGATCTCCTTTAGCCCGACATTGCGTCTCGACGGCAGTATATTGAAAGATGTCGTCCGGGTAACCGTCTCCATAAACCAAGTCCATAAGTGCGGCAGTAACCCCTCTTAACATATAACATTTACCGGCATCTGCCTTCCCATATGCATCAATATACCCTTTTGCCTCATACGAGTCATTGGCGCAAATGACCAACTTTTTTTCAGGGACAACTTCTTGTACCATCAGATCTCCCCAGCCAAAAGCTATGGCAATTGAGATAAAACAATGAATCTGGTCTTCAACCGTTTCAATCATTGGTTTAACCACCTCATCCCACTCCCAGGAATTTCTGATTCCATAAAAAGTAGTGTACCCACACTCCTGTCCGGCTTCCACGAGCAGCTTTTCAGCGTATTTCCGGTTTTCAGCCTTCTTTTCAAAACCAAAAGAGATTCTGTTGTAATACTGTACAGATATCATGGATAAATAAACACCAAACAGAGGGATGATACCCTTTTCCTCACGGATTCTGCTACCCTGCATTACGGCTTGTATAATCTTATCTGTATCAATAGCCATTCAGTTTCCTCTCCAATTTTGCGTTCTTATGCTACTGTCACTTCAAATACACACTCCTTGGCAACTGTCATCTTGCACTCCCGTTCATCAACAAAAAAGTAGCCGATATGTTTATCATAAATCACGGCGAGAACACCGGCAATCCATCCCCTTGAGAAAAAACAACCAGGAGTCGATCTCCTGCCAAATTTAGCCAGCCAGCCGGTTACATGGTGGCTGTGAGGGCTGACAACCCTGCCACCCTCCGGCCCTATGTGATTGAATTTGATTATTCCAAGTCCACAGTATTGATAACTGGTTGAGGCTATTTCCAGTTTGGATTTAATAGTAGTGATTTTCGGGTGCTGCATAAGAAAGGATGTAAAGCTGGCATAACTTGACTCTTCAGACGCCTGGTAGAGAAGCAGGGCGCCGTCAGCGCCAAGAGACGTCTCAAGAGTTTTCTGCAGATTCAAGTTGTAGTGGTGACAATGGAGGGCTATGGGCAATTCCGATAAAAATAATTCGTGCCCTTTGCGAGCAAACTTCTCCGGCCAGTTGATATTCATTTTCACCTGCCATAATTCAGTTTATCTTAACTTGCGACTCATCGACTGTTCCAGCCATTCACCTGTATGTCAGGCGGGCTGATCGTGCAGAGACGGGGTACTGCTTAAAAGTTAGCTTAATCTGAACTGTCTATAGTATAGATAAGGAATATTCACTTTTCTTTCAACAGAATAACCTCCATCGCCTCGCCGATACTGTTGAAAAAAACAGAAATGATAATACTTCAGATAACTGTTGTACCTACATTTTTATTGACTTTAAAGTATTTCATATTAAATATAGCGCATATTTTCAAACACTTCTAACAAACTAAATAAGCACACACCGCCTGTCGGGTTAGGCGATCGTCCCAGGGATTTTCTTTGATCAGGAAAAGGCAATATGAAAAGCTACGTGCACGTATATACAGGAGAAGGAAAAGGGAAAACAACAGCAGCGCTAGGCCTGGCCATAAGAGCTGCAGGTGCCGGCCACAAAGTGTTTCTCGCCCAATTTGTCAAGGGAGGCAACTACAGTGAATTAAAGGCGCTGAAACGGTTTGAAGATCTGATCACAGTTGAGCAGTTTGGTTTAGGACGTTTTATCAATGGAAAACCTTCCGAATCGGACATAAATGCTGCCCGCAGTGGCCTGAAAAAGATGAAAGATATTCTCACCTCAGGTGACTATAAAGTTGTCATAATGGATGAGGCCAATATTGCCCTGCATTACAATCTTTTTTCAGTAGAGGAACTCCTTGACCTGATCGCCTGCAGGGCGGAAGAAACAGAGCTTATTATTACCGGCAGGAAAGCCTCTCCGGAAATTTTAGAAAAAGCCGACCTTGTAACAGAAATGAAAGCTGTGAAACATTACTATAAAGAAGGCGTTAAGGCACGGATTGGCATAGAAAAATGACGACGCTATGGAACTCAGCAACTAAATGGCAAAAATAATATTGGCAATCGGCGGCTCACGCAGCGGCAAGAGTGCGTATGCTCAGAAAATAGCCGAGTCTCTTCCTGGAAAACGGGCGTTTGTCGCTACCTGTCCTGCGCCATCCGAAGATGACGTCGAAATGATGGAACGGGTCGTCCGACATAAGCAGGACAGATTTGGCGCCGACTGGGACACCATTGAGGAAGAAATTGATCTGCAAGGAGTGTTAAAAGAACATCCCAAAGTGAACGTCCTGGTGATTGACTGCCTGACTCTGTGGATCAGTAACCTGCTCCATCATAGACAGGACCTCCGTGAAGATGAGATAACCAGGACCTGCCAAGAACTTATACAACTCAGCAGACAACGCCCCGGGACTGTAATTTTTGTCACCAACGAAGTCGGTAGCGGAGTCGTGCCGGCGAATGCTCTTGCCAGAAAATTCAGAGATCTATCCGGTCGATGCAATCAGGCAATGGCAAATGGTGCGGATGAGGTTATCTTTTTTTCCTGCGGATTGCCGCTTTATCTTAAAAAATCAGACGCATAGAAAAGTATATTATTTTCCTTTTATCCAGGTCAATTGTTAAAACTCATTAGTTGAGACACCCTTCCCTCATCTTTGCCTGTGGTCCTCCGCCCATGGACCTGTTTTTAATTTGCTGCATCTTCTTATTTGTTTTTAAGCATCCAACGCCTGGTTATTTCAGCAGTCAGGTCTTCCTGGCCGGGAATTAATGATTCATACATCAACTCGTTGTCAAGAGCTATGCTCGGAAGACATTTCCCTTTCAACTCGCGAAAGCGCCGGTTGCCATCAAGGGTCCGCATATCCCACTCGCGAACCTCAATATAGTGCTGGATTTCTTTCGGTAGATCCTGTACCGACTTTGCCATATAGACACAGGCAAGTCATTGCCTGAAGTCGGTTAACAGGACATCAACCATTACTTTGTTCATCATTCCCTCGCATATTGTGTTGAGCGATAACCTCTTCTATTGCCTCTTCAAGAAGAGGTTTTGGGGGAATAGCATCAAAAAAAAGTTCGCCATTGATGAACATTGATGGAATAGGTGCAATGCGCATCTTTTTGAAGACCCCCTCTTCACCAAATAGAGAAACAGAAAGATCCAGGAACCGTTTCCTCCCCTCACCCTTTAAAATATCAACTCGTCTATATTCCACGAAGTCTTGATACTTCGGTAAGATTTCACGAATGGCCTCGTCCATATAAGAGCAGATCAGGCAATATTGAGCTTTGAACATCACCTCGACAACCATTTTTTTTTCACAAGACATGCTATTCACGAGTTTAAAATTTTATAATGTACTGATTGAAAAATGAAATATCTGGTTCTACGTTCAATGCACTCAGAATTGTTAAACCAGGCACTTCCATACAATAGAAGCACCCGGAAAGCTTTTTTTTGTGCTTACTAAAAACCGGGAAATGTATCACATGATAGTCGTTTGGAGCATAGGCTGGACTACTTCTCTTGCGGACCAATTTCCTCCGGCAACAGCCTTTTCTACACCTCCCATTGCGTCAACCTCTCCGATAAAGACCACCATGTTCATGTGTTTGATTTCTGCTGATCCCTTTGTGGAAGGCTCAAGAGTCCAGTCTCCCATGACATAACTGAACAGGTGCACCACACCATTTTCCTGAACAAACCCTTTCGCGCGGACGATAGCGGCAGGAAGTTCGCTCGCCATATTCCTGATCTCATCGAAATCGGTTCCTTCCCATTTATAAGTCACCGAGGCCAGTTGATCAGGCGGAGTACTCTCCAGACCCGGTTGCTCTAAGAGATCACTTATAAAATCATCCAATTCTTTTGATGACAGTGTTGGGGAGGAGTCCTGTGCCTGTTCAACACCAGGCAAAATACCGGATTTTTCGGCAAGAAAAGGAAAGGATTCCAAAGGTATATTAGAAAACGTCGTTTCGTAGAAAACGGGATCAGGATGATGTTCTCGTACTATTTTTTTAATCTTCTCCGTTACATCTTTTTCAACCATATCTGTCTTGTTGATAATAAAGACAGTTGATGTTGCCAATTGTTTTTCAACAGAAGCAAAGGTGTCAAAAGCTTCCAGGAAATGACCGGCATCTATAATACAGAATTGATCCGTGAAATCAAACCGATCATTAAATATCGGCAGTTTGAGGTCCCGCTTCAAATCAGATGGATTGGCAACACCTGTGGATTCAATAATCAGGAGATCCGGCTGGATCTTGGAGTTTAGTTCGTAGAGTCCTTTTATAAAATCTGTCTTGACACAAACGCAAAATATTGAGCCACGACTTATTTCCATCATATCGATATCATCGCCTTCCACCAAGGTCCCATCAATACCTATTTCGCCAAACTCGTTCATCAAAATCGTCAGTTTAAGATCCTTTGGAAAATTTTGAATGATTCGATTTAAAAACGTTGTCTTGCCGCTGCCCAGAAAGCCTGTAATTAAAAGAACTTTTGTGGATTCGATCATATACTGCCTCCTGACATTAGTATGCAATAAAAAGCAGGAAACCGGCGTCAGCCGGTTTCCTGCTTAATTTGAAGGTCCAGGCAGGTATCAACCAACCTTGGTATACAGACCAGAACCGGCCTTTTTAAGGTTTTCTTCGAGTTTGTCAAATTCAAATCCCTTGTCACGCGTTGATTTAAGGCATCCAACCATGGAGGCTGGCGCGCGTTTTACCATTTCATCGATAAGTTCCTCGTACTGTGGAATAATGCTCTCGAAGACAAGATCGCCTTCAATACAAACTGAAGGGAGTACTTTTCCCTTCATTTCCATGAATTTGCCAATGCCTTCCTTGGTTTTGATCGACCACTCCTTATACTCAATCATCCCCTGCACCTCTGCAGGCAAAGCGGCGATAGACTCCATCATATAGCCACAGGCTGCGCATTGCACACTGTCTAATGTCAGCACATCTATCTTTATTTTATCAGCCATTATTGTATCCTCCTCATAAGATCATTCTACCAAGACTCAGGATATTTGGCATAATAAGTTTCAAACCAAGTTCTAGCGTCGAGTACCTGCTCCATATGTTCCACCGGAACATCGTAGGGCATGTCTCAGCCAGGGGCAAAAGTAAATCCTATCTGGCCACCTGCTGCCAGGCTGACAATAGCATCCTCCCTTGGTGAAATAAGACCAAGACTTAGAGCAAGGGTCAGCTTCAAATTGCCGCCAAAACCTTTGCCGTATTTAATAGCCAAATCACGGATAAAATTCAGATTAAGCTGTTCATCAATGGCGAAGCCATCAGTCTCCAGTTCACAAACATCGATCATTACCTTGGTTGCATCTCCACAGATAAAAAAACTTGATGTAAGACCGGCAGCCTTAACTACATCGGTTGCGGGTTTGCAATAAGGAGTCACAAACTCCTTGAATGTCTCTGATTTGATCTGGGAAGCGACAGGATCAATGATCGCAATAACTTCACAGCCCATTTCTGCGTAAAACTCAGCTGCAACTCCACCGAGTGCACCGGCAAATTCGCAGACAGCTTTGGCAAATTCTTTATTTTTATAAACATCAGTGAAGATACGGACACCAGCCAAATGCGAAGCAAGTGTCAGTGGGCCACAAAGTCCACCGATTAATGCACAGTCAAGCTCGTCTAGTTGAGGCTTAGCAATTCGGGCCGCCTCAAAAAGTATAGGCCAGCGACCGGAATCCTTGGTGGGCAATTTGAGTCCGGCCTCCTCGGGAGTTTTGTCCTGGCAGGGATGAGTGGTAACTGAGGGTACATTATCCGGCCACCATTTCAAATCACATCCTACAGAATTTGCTTCAACTGAAAGATCAAATACCAGTGGAATTGCATCCGCCTTATATTTTTTTGCCGTCTCGACAATTCCTTTGGCCAGGATCTCAGCATCCTGCAGAAACTTATCGGCGGGCTCGTTAATGAGAAACGCGCAATGAACCCCGGCATAGGGCACCCACGGTGCGCTCTCCGTCCTTTTACCTCTTACAGCATCGATATACATTTGTTTTGCCATTTAAAATCTCCGTTGTAGTCAATTTTAACGTACTTGGCTTCGATACACCTATACTTTCTCCAAATCACCTCCTCAGATAGTACAGCAAAATTTATCCATGTCCCCGACACACTGGTTCCACCTTTACAGGTGTTCAAGGCTCCCCATCTATACCAATAAAATTACAGCATAATACTTAAAGAGCTGCTTTGGATCATGAGCCACGTTAGTATCTATTCCCAGGTTTTTAAGTGTTCCGATCACATCTACAGCCAAGGACTCTATTGTCGGCCGCTTTTCGGTTGGAAAACGGCACGCTTCAGGGTAGGCGCATTCCTTGCAGAGAGAACAGCTCCCGGAAACCAGGCTGAATGCCTTGTCGTAACCATGAAGAAAGAGTTGCCTTTCCAGGCTGACAGTCCCCTTCCAGTAACGCACCTGTTCACTTCTTTTTTTACTGTTATTGAGATAAAAATTTGTGCATTTCTGAGAACCGATCAGAAGGAGAGCAAGAGAATATTCACCTATGATTGCTTTGGCTTGAGAAATATCAGGTGTAGCCGGTGGGCAAGACCAGTTTGTGCCAAATTGGGAACAACCATAGCGGCATTTCAGCCCTACCCATTCAGCAAGTTCAAAATCATCGACACTAAATGGCTTGATGGTGTCGATGCCGTATTTCTTCCCCTTATTGGAAATGTCTGTAAGTATATCATCAGGAATACTGATTTCACCACGAAATGTTTTTTGTTTTCCAGCATATAGCCTTGAAAATTCGACAATTTTATTATTTTTCTGTGGCATAAGCAATCTCCTGTGATCAATCAAAGTGAATCAAGACATCCTGCGGCAATGCCAGTTCCAAAACAACCTCCGAAGCTTTGATGATTGCAATGGGAACCGGGCAGCAGAGGTGGCATTGAGCCTGTTCCGTTGATTTGAAGATCAGATTCCTGGTATGCGGTTTAAAAAGATCAACTATGGTTATCTCCGAGAGGCTTGCCGAGAGTTTGTTGATCATTTTGCACTGCGAGCCAAGGATTTCGATAGCTGCTACTCTTTTTGCCTTACGGCTTGCTATCACCTTGCATGTAAGTCCGCATATTCCCGGGGTGACCGATACAGTGACCTTTTCCATCTTGGACCCTTCTGTCTCTTGCAAATGCAAAGTGCCGGTCGGCAGCAAGCTGCCGACCGATCAATGAATAAGTACTAATTTTTATTTGGAAATTCCGGACCCTTGGCGCCCTGGTTTAAGATATAATCAGGTAACACTTTCTCAAGATTCGGGAATTTGTCTACCATATGCGGCAGTTGCATAGCTTCGGAGAAATCCTGCTCAAATGTCGGCTCAACCGTAAGTTCAAGATACTCGACGTTCCTTGAGCACCAGTTGGCTTCAATCCTTTTTTGAACATTCAACAGGGCAGCACGGCAACCATCTCCGGCAGCATTGCCGACACCATAGATGCTTTCCACCTCACAATCAGGGAAAAGTCCCATAACCAGAGCTTTTGTCCGGTCGACATGGGTCCCGAAAGCCCCTGCAATCTTAACTTTGTCAACCTTTTCAACGCCCATCCGCTTCATCATCAGCTTGCAGCCGGCGTACAGGGCGCCTTTCGCCAACTGGATCTGCCGGACATCTTTCTGGGTGATAACAATGTCTTTTTCAATACTTGACTCTTCCTTCCAGGCCAGAACAAATTCCGGCTGTCCGGTGTCCGCGTTCTTACGAAAACGGTCATTTTCTTTCAGGTACTTTTTATTAAAGACACCGGTCTTGGTAATAACTCCTGAGCTATAAAGCTCAGCAAGAACATCGAGAATACCGGAACCACAGATCCCTTTTGCCTTCATATCTTCAGGCTTTGAGAACTTACGGGTTTCATCACGACCGATAACTTTATAGTCAACATCAAGGGTTTCAGGATCGATAATAATCCTTTCTATCGCACCTGGTGCTGCACGCATACCGAAAGCCAACTGCGCTCCTTCCATGGCAGGACCTGTGGCACAGGATGAAGAGACAAGTTTATGTCTATTCCCGAGGATCAGCTCGCCGTTAGTCCCAATGTCGATTATAAGCTGGATCTCATCATGCTTATAGGGCTCCTCGGCTAACAGTACGCCAACATTATCACCACCGACAAAACCGGCCTCATTTGGAAGTGCAAAGATATATGACGAATCATTGATACCGATATTCAGATCCCTGGCTTTAATATCCAGACTGTGGTGAATAACAGGCGGGAACGGTGCCAGGCCGACATATTCCGGATTCAGGCCGAGAAGTATATGGTGCATGGCGGTGTTAAAACCGACAGTAATATCTTCAATGTCCTCCATCTCCAGGCGCAGATAGGTCTTGCCCTCTTCAATGACTTCTTTAAATTCGTCCGGACCGGTTTCGCCTTTCTTCTTTTTGACTTTTTTCTTCTCAGGATGCGTTAAGGCCACCGCTTTTTCGATCAGTTCGTTGATACCCTCGATTATATCGTCGCTCATCCTCTTCAAACCGTCGGGTGTCGTCATATGAAAGGTGATCCTTGCCATGACATCTTCACCGTATTTACACTGAGGATTCATCAGTGAAGATGTTCCGAGAACCTCCATGGTCTGAAGATTACAGAGATAGGCGGCACAGGTAGTTGTACCTACGTCAATTGCCACACCATAAGAGGCAGTATGAACACCTGGTCGTGTCCGTATTATTTCTTTGTCATTCCAGACACTGACAGTTACCACCCAGTTGCCTTCCCTCAATACGCTCGGCAGTTTTCTAAGGGCAACGATATCAATAGTCAGATTGCGAAGACCGTATTCCCTTTCAAGACCATTGGTAAGTCTTTCAAAATCGCCAATTTTATTCTCAAAAGTGGGCGCACTCAGTTCGATTGTGTAGAGCTTCACGGCAGGATTGTGATCAATATGGATATCACGTGCCGCCTTACTTACAACCTGTTTTCCAGCTCTGGATTCTTCAGGCACAAAAACCAGGATATCATCGTGTATTTCTGCAATGCACCCCAGGCGGAAACCTTTTTCCCGACGCTCTTTATTGATGAACTTTTCTTCTTCCTCTTTCCAGGGGCTGACATGGTCCATGCTGGACTGAATGTTATATTTTTCAAAATTTCCATCTTCAACGCGAACGATACATTTTCCACAAACTTTTTTTTCACCGCAAAGGGCTTCGATATCCACACCTAAAAGTCGGGAAGCCTCAATAATATTAGATCCTTTAGGCACTTCACCCCGGACTCCGGATGGCTGGAAAATAACCATTACCTTATTGTCATCCATCTAGATTGCTCCTTGTGCAATGTGGTAACCGTTAAGCAGCGATTCTTCTGGATTCCGCGCAGCCTGAATAACGTCATGGTGGTCGACAGTACTGTTGCAGCTGCCTATCCTGCCCACTAAAATCAATGCCACTGCTTAACGGTCTTGGTCCTTCTCCGGACCAAAGTATTGATTGATGGCGTCGCATTTGTACCTTCTCTCAATCTGCACTACTCTACTTAGCCATCCCCAGTTTTTGGTTTGAACGAGTTTCTCCTGATCAGGTGACTTCACCTTTTTCGAATTTCCTCAGATTTCCAATCATCTTAATGCCTTCGGAAACCGCGTTACCTGCAGATTCAGCATAACCGTCAGCCCCGAACAGGTTGGCTACATCCCTGGTAAGCGGTGCACCGCCAAGCATAATGAGACAATCCGGATTCTTCTCCTTAACCATAGCGATAACCTTTTTCATGCCGAGCATGGTTGTGGTCATCATGGCAGACATCGCCAGCACGTCCGAGTTGGTATCCAGTTGTTTCTCCACGAAATCTTCAAGGGGTACATCGCGGCCTAGGTCATATACTTCCCAGCCCGCAATATCAAACATCATCTTAACCAGATTTTTTCCAATATCATGGACATCGCCCTGGACACTGCCGAGAACCACTGAAGCTTTGGTGCCTGCTTCGGCCTTTGGAATGTGAGGCCTTAGAACAGCAAGCCCCGCATAGAGCGCATCGGCACACATCAACACCTCGGGTACAAAGTATTCATGAGTGTCAAAGAGCACGCCTACTCTTTCCATGCCGGCAGCCAAACCATCGAGCACGCCGTCCATGGGAGTCATTACATCGGGATTATCCAAAACCTTTTGGGCTGCTGCGACGCAATCGTCTTCTTCGTATTCCACTACTGCTTCAATCAATTCATCCAAAATTTCTTGTTTCGTTGCCATGCTGGTATCTCCTTTAGGTTCGTTTTACGGCAGGTGAAGCCTTCACACCATAGTCTTTTACAGTTTGAACATATGTTTCCATGTTCTCTTTTTTGACATCCGGCCAGATATCACAACCAGGCCATACGGAGTCAACGCCATCATCAATACACTTTTTTACGACATTGGCGACGTCTGCTGTATCTTCCATGGTGGTCAAGGTGCCATACGGGTCAAAATTCCCCAGCAGCAGGACATCATTTCCCACTTTTTTCCTTGTTTCGACTAAATCGTTTTTCTGATCCACGCTTAAGGCATCTGCGCCACATTCGTTCATCATCTCGATAATCATGTCAGTTGACCCACAGATATGATTAACGGAAGGAATTGAAATGGCATCAAATACTGCGGTAAGATTTGGCTTGATCAGGGTTTTCCACATACGGGGCGAGAGGAGGTCGGTTCCCGATCCCATCTCTCTTACACAGATAAAATCTACACCCAGGCTCTCATAATGCTTGCACATATCGATTGTGTGCCTGGTCATTTCGGCCAGAAAGGCTTCGATCTGATCCTTCTTCTTTTTCAAACCCTTCAGGAGGATATCAAGTTCCATGACCTGTCCCCCAAGAGTAAAGGGACCAAGGACCCATGCACCAAGCGCCAGGTCCGGTGCCTCTTTTTTGAGAATCTCAAATGCTTTGTCTATCACCGGCATTCTGCCCTGGCTCATAAAATCAGCAGGGATATCGATCTCCTCGAGATCTTTCCATTTATTAGGAACCGTCGGATAGATGATGCCCTCGACAGCATCATACAGAGAGACACCGCGGCCCATGGACTCAGCAACAGCTGCCATATCAAAGGGGATAACCAGACCATCAAAACCCCACATCCTGGCGGAAGTGAGCGCTGCGCCGGCCATCAACTCGGCATCGTTATGAATTTTTGAAAACAGCGTTCCCATCTTTTCGATTGCTTGCACCGTAACAGCTCCCTGGCCGCTGAAACAGGGCATTCTGTCAATGGGCTCTTTTTTGAACATTTTCATAACTCTTTCTTTACCGGTTAGCTCTGCCATGTTTCCTCCAATATATTTTTTAATGGCGGGAAGTGGCCTCCCGCTCTCTTACTGAATTACTTCTGCCGCTCTAAAACACCTTCTATTGCCTTGATCAGGTCATCAGGATGCGGCACACTGTCAAACGCCACCTCGCCATTGATCAGGATTGCTGGGACAGCGAGCATTTTCCCCGCCCGTTTACATAAATCGAGATAATGTTCTGCGTTTCCTGAATCGCCCCGCCTGATCACTGTCTGAATGTCTACTTCATCACCATATATTTCGACGATCATATCGACGGTGTTAATTGCATAATCATAGAGCACGCAGTGAACCCGCTCGCAGATAATTTCGATGAGTACCGGTGCATTACCGCGAGCAATACGTGGTTTAACTGGTTCAAACTGCTCCTCTATGTCGAGTGGAATTTCACAGTTCACCGTCGCATGATCCCTGTCTTTTTTTTCAAAATCCTTGTTCGACATAGAGGAACTTCCTTTAAAATAAAAGCTACTTCAACCTTTGGCGGCCGACTTAAGGTTTTCAACAAAGTCGGGGAATAACTTTAACAGAGGATGGTTAGGATCCTTCGGTAAGCGACCGGTAGTATCAAAAATAGCGGTAGCCTGGAAAGCATTGGCCATGGCAATGGCAGGCATTATGCGAGTAGCACCAGCCATAGGACCGGAAAAAATCATGTCATGATAATTACAGGCAGAGAGTGCTTCAACAGCCGCATCAGATGCCGCCCAGCCCTTGAATCCCCATTTTTCTCTGGCCTCTTTCCACATATACGAACCGTTACTTGGTGCACTGCCGGTAGGAAAGCCCCATTTTTCCTTGATCATTTTATTCGCAACACTGCAAAGAGCCGTTGCCGGTCCGTTCATAACCGAAGAGTCGACAAAGATGCTTTCAAATTTGGCATCTACTTTGTCAATTGCATCGAGAAGTTTCTGCGTCCCGGTAACACGCCCAGTTGCCGTCTGGTCAGCTTCATCAAAGGCAACCAACAGCACATGCTTAACCCCGATGTCGGCTATTTCCTTGATTTCGGTCTCCAGATCCTTTTCCCAGACAGTAAGACTGTTATAGAACATTCGGTCCAGTAAGCCTTTTTCCGCACAATAGGCAGCTGCAGCAAGTTTCGGCTTCATGACCCAGGCATCAATACAAAAAGGCATGGTGCTTACTGAAGTGACAAAGTCGATAAAGGTTTTAAACTCATCGCCGGTGTTAGCCACGATATCAGCCATCCCCGGTACACCGGTCTCTTCCCATAATCTGTCTTGAGTCTTCAACAAATCGGCGGCCATTTTTTCATCAAAACCCTCTTTCCGTTTTCCCTGGAAAACCTTGTCGCCTTTTTGAAAGATAGAGTTACAGACTACCGTTGGATATTCGCCGGGCAACCCGCCAAACTTCACACATCCAACCTCACAAACCTTCTGTTCTACATCTGTACTAATGTCAAACATCATGACCTCCATGTGTTCTTTTAGGATCATTCCTAGGGGCCTATAATCACTATGCGGATGATCAATTTTGAAAATCCTTCAAATCTCATGGATCGACAATCTTTGAAGCCCATTATATGAAAATCAATAATTCTGTAAATCGTCCAAAGGACGGTTTTTTCAATTCCTCTTATACAATATATTGATCCTGTGAATACGTTTACAGGAGGTGCCGGAATGGTTTCCCGGATGCGGGGCCCAAATGTTATCGGGCATACGTAGGTGCACATTGAAGAAGCAACTATGACTTCAACCAGAAAGGGAATGGGGAGACATTCTTGACTGTCTCCAGGTAAACTTTAAGACCAGGCAATCCATGCATATAACAGAAGGCATAATAACTGGAACCCCTGCGGTTCTCTACACTGCTGCCGGGATAGCGTTAGTGGGTTACGGGACAACGAAAATGAAAAAATTCGTAGCACAGTTTCCCGAGAAACGCCCGCTTCTCGGCATGGCCGGTGCATTGATCTTTTTCATCTCTTTGCTTCCCATTCCAGCATTTACCGGGACGTGTTCACATCCCTGCGGCACTCCATTTATTGCTATACTTTTCGGACCAGCTATTGCTATTGCCCTGACCGGCGGCAGTCTTTTACTGCAGGCCGCCTTTTTTGCCCATGGAGGTTTTGGGACCTGGGGAGCAAATACAGTTGCCCTCGGATTTTTTGGCTGTCTGGCAGGTTGGACGGCTTTTTCTTTATCAAGGAAAATGGGTTTTCCCCTCTTGGCTGCCGGCTTTGCCGGCGGCCTGGTAGGCGATGTGGCGGTTTACGGTGCTTCCGGTCTTATTCTGGCAGGTCAACTTGCCCACGCCCCTACCCCTCAATATTCGTTTAGTGGGTATTTGACAGTCATTTTTGCAGCCTACCTGCCAACCCAATTACCCATTGCTATCGGTGAAATGGTTATTACCGGATTAGCTCTACACTATATTCACAGACAGAGGCCCGAAGTTCTGGTCGACCTTGGATTGATAAAATATGGTTTGGCACCGTCCGGAAACAGCTTTAAGACCGGTTCATTGTCACTCGTATTCCTGACCACTCTATTAATAATGGCAGGCGATCGTTCATTTGCGGCCAATGAACAGGTATTACCGGCAAGAAAAGATAATTATTCACAAAAGCAGCTTGGTAAAACAATTAATTCTTTCACCGGCATGGATGAGGCGGTTAATGAAAAGTTGGCCGAAAATGCAGGGTTGAAGCCCAAAGAGCCTCTGATAAACACAGAATCAATGGGTGATTTGTGGAATGCTCTTCTGCTTATAGCCGGTGGTGTTTGCGGTTTTGTTTTTGGAAGATGGTGGCACCTCATCACCAGGAGAGAGGGTTTAAAAAATCATTGAGGCATGTATATTGAATATTAATATCGACACGCAAATACAGGACTATCACGAGTGCGGTGCCTCATGCGGTTTCCACAGTCTCGATGCCAGAATTAAACTCATCCTTCTCTTCACCGCTATAGCGCTCAACATATATTTTGCACAACTGTGGCTCTCTCTGGCTCTCTTTATTATCGGGACAACGTTGGCCGCCTGGTCACGCATCCCGATGCGCCTCTTTCTTGTTTTTTTTATTATCCCGGCCTGGTCTACCTTTGTGATAATTGTGGGGTTCACCGCCGGTTTTGGAACCACCCAGCTTTTTGTCCTGGGTCCTATTACTTTTTACCAGGAAGGCTTAAACCTTGGATTGGCAGCAGCAGCCCGAATTGGATGTGATATGTCATGGATGGCTGCCGTTTTTCTGACAACACCATTTAACACCCTTTTAAAAGCACTTAAATGGTTTCGAGTGCCGGAGGTTCTCCTTGAAAGCATCGCCATGGGGTATCGTTACACATCACTGGTGATGCAGGAATTTAATACAATGAAAAATTCAGCACGGACAAGGGGCGGTTTTCAGAACTACGGACATGCGCTCCAGAGCACAGGCAGAATTCTGGCACAGGTTATTTTAAGAGCCTATGACAGAGCAATACGAATTCAGGAAGCGATGATCAGTCGGGGTACCTATTCAAACAATACCGGTAACAAGGATAAAAAAAGTGTTGAGAACATCGAAACAGCATGTCCAAACCGGTGTGATGTGACCCCTGAATATAAAGACCCTCATACACCTGTGGTGTCCTGCTCAAATCTTGCCTACACCTATGGCGCCGATGCAACGCTCCATGACATAACGTTTACCGTTCAAAAAAAAGAAGTGGTTGTCCTATGTGGACCTAACGGCGCAGGTAAAACGACACTGCTTAAACTGCTGAGCGGTATCCTCTCCCCCACCGACGGTGAAATCTATTTAGAAGGAGAACACCTTGATAAAAAGATGCGCAATCTGACATTCCGGCATGTCGGTTTTCTTTGCCAGGATCCCAATGACCAGCTCTTCTGTACTCATGTTCGAGAGGACGTCGGTTATGGCCCCGCAAACCTCAACCTGCCACCGGAATCAATCACCCAGCTGGTCAATACAGCTATGGAATTGATGGAGGTATCCGATTTGGCTGATCGCCCAATCCATAGACTCAGTTACGGAGAGATGAAGCGGGTCGGCCTGGCCGGACTTATCGCCATGACCCCTCCCCTGCTGTTACTCGATGAGCCATCAGCCAACCTCGATCCCGCATCCACACAGCAGCTCATCCATCACCTTCGTCATCTGAACAGCCATCATGGCTACACTTTTGTCATAGTCACCCACGATATGAACCTTGCCGCACAGATTGCCGACAGGATTATCGTCTTAGATGACGGTAAAATAGTTGCGGACAGCATACCTCGGGAAATCTTAACCGATGTAAAGCTGTTAAAAAGATCGCGACTGGAGCTGCCTATTGTAATCAAGCTGTTTCAACGGTTATTAGGCGACCCTGTGGATCGTAATGAAATACCGTTAACAATCGATGAAGCTGTCGCTTTTTTAAAAGATGAAATCAAAGTTCCGGAGCATCAGGGATTTTGCCAACGATCTTCCGACGCCACTTAGCTTGGCAGTCTTCATTAAATAGCCCGGGTTGAGACAATGCGACATTTTCCAGCCAATACTGCCTGCACCGAGAGTTTAGTCAAAAGAGCTAATGATTTTATGGCGCTCGTTCAGGATCTTCCGGTGGCGATTTATCGATGCACTACGGATCCAGACTTCCAAATTATCTTTGTCAATGATGGAATTGAGAAAATTTCAGGATACCCTGCCTCGTACTTTGAGGAAAACAATCAACAATTCTATTACAAAATTATCCATCCCGACGACTTTAAGGTCGTGAAACAAACTTTGCAGGACCCGGCCCTGCAAGGAAAGCCTTTTGATATTCAGTATCGTATTTTATGCGCAAACGGCTCTATATGCTGGGTTAATCAGAAAGGTCAACCGGCAGCCGAAAATGCTGGACAAAAGACCTATATCATTGGTGCCATTTTCGATATAACTGAAAACAAAAGAGCTCTCGAAACAGTGCGGCTTAATGAAGCGAGGCTGAGTGTTTTGCTTGATCTCAGCCAAATGACCGACGCTCCATTGAATGAAATAACAAGTTTCGCCCTCGAGGAAGCTATTCGATTAACGGAAAGCAAAGTTGGTTACCTGGCTTTTGCAAATGAAGACGAAACCTCCTTGCGCATGTACTCCTGGTCTGCCGACGCCATCAAAGGATGCAAAATCAAGCATAAACAAACAACCTATAATGTAAACAAAATGGGCCTCTGGGGCGAGGCAATGCGGCAGCGAAAACCTGTTATCACCAATGACTACACCGCCCCTAACCTTTTTAAAAAAGGCCAACCGCAAGGCCACGTGGAAATTTCCCGGCATATGAATGTGCCGGTTCTCGACCAGGGGAAAATTGTTATCATCGCGGGGGTAGGCAACAAGGAAAGCCCTTATGATGAATCCGACGTTCGGCAGTTGATTCTGTTGATGGAGGGAATGTGGCATATTCTGCGAAGAAAACAAATTGGAGAAGAACTGAAAGAAAGTGAAGAAAAATATCGTAGTGTATTTGAAAATTCCGGTTCACCCTCGGTTATTGTAGATGAAGACTTTACTATCTCAATGGCAAACGCAAAGTTTGAGCAACTTATTGGATATTCCAGGGAGGAAATCGAAAACAAGATGAAGTTTTCCGACTTCATTGCAGATGAAGATCTCGGCAAAATGAAAAGCTATCATGCAAAATTAAAAAAGAATGATGACCAGATTCGAACAACATATGAATGTAAAATAGTTGATCGCTATGCAGCCGATAAAAACATAGTTATCAAGCTGGGAATTCTCCCTGACATGAATAGGTGTATTGCCTCTTTTTTCGATATCACTCAATCTAAAAGAGCAGAAGCAATCTTAAGGGACAAGGAAGCGACGCTTCGTCGAGAGAACATCCTGCTCAAATCTTCTGTCCAGAAACGTTACGGTTTTGGCAATATCGTCGGCAAGAGCCAAACTATGCAGGCAGTTTACAATTTAATCGTTGAAGCAGCCAACTCCGATGCCAATGTCATTGTTTACGGAGAATCCGGGACCGGTAAAGAACTTGTTTCCAGAGCCATTCATGAAATGAGTACCCGGAGGACAGAAAACTTTGTCTCTGTCAACTGCGGGGCCATCCCTTACCATTTACTTGAGAGCGAATTCTTTGGGCATAAAAAAGGCGCATTTACCGGAGCCCATGCAGACAAAAAAGGCTACATGGACCTTGCAGACAACGGCATCTTATTTCTGGATGAAATTGGCGAGATTGATTTGCATATGCAGGTAAAACTCCTGCGTGCTATTGAAGGAAACGGCTACACTCCTGTAGGAGGCTCCAGAATCATCAAACCTAATGTTCGTATTATCGCGGCCACAAGTCGGAATCTTGCGGAACAGGTCAAAGAAGGCAAGATGCGTGAAGATTTTTTTTACAGGGTGCACATTATTCCGATCAATCTTCCGCCGTTAAGGAACCGAAAGGGTGACATCCCTTTATTAATTCAACATTTTCTTAAAGTATTTAATTATAGTGATAAGAAAACCTCCGCACTTACCCCCCAGGTCATGGAGGCATTACAGGATTACGGCTGGCCGGGTAATATCAGAGAACTGCAAAACGTCCTGCAAAGACTGATGACGATCAAACGCCTTGACTTAGATCTTGTACTGGATAATTTTACAGCTGAGACTGATGAGCGATTACCGCTACCAAAAAATCCCTCACCAGGAAAAGGATTAAAAACACTCATGGAAATATACGAAAAACAGCTGATCCTTGCTGCGCTGAAAAAAAACAAATGGCATAGAGTGAAAAGTGCCACTGATCTGAATATCAATCGAAAAACTTTATTTAAAAAAATGAAACAGCATGGGGTGGATTAGCCACAAAATGTCCATGATTCGCCCCAATTCCCTGTGAGCCTCTCCGGGGCCCCGTACACGAGTTATCCCTTGTAAACAAGGGGTCATTTGGCCCCAGTCGAGTTTGTCCCCGACTTTCCCGAAACAAGCAATTACCACTCTATCTTCACAAATATATTCAACATCTTAACTCTCAATGTCCAGCTTGGCATATTTATTGTATGTACGACATTGTAGGCTTGGGCTTTTTTTCTGCATTGGAGTAACCCTGTCTAACTTGAGAACTGGCAGACACTACCAGGGCATGAGTATCAGTCCTTTCCTGCCATAAAGACAAACTGCAGAGGGAGAAGTCTTATCAAGCAATTTAAATATAGGATGCCTTATGAAAATAACACAGATTGCTGGTTTTTTAGGTTGTGGCAAGACAACACTTTTATTGAAACTTTCTCAAATCCTTGTCGGCAATAACGAAAGAAAAGTTGCACTGGTCGTCAATGAAATAGGCGAAATACCAGTTGACGGTAAAATCATGGAAGAAAGTGGTATGCAGGTAAAGGATATCGGCGGCGGCTGTATCTGCTGTGAGGTAGCTTCTACCTTTGCAAAAACCCTCACCCAGCTCTATAAATCCTATAAACCCGATCATGTGCTGGTCGAACCTACAGGTGTTGCGGTACCCCACCAGGTGAAACTGGCAGCAAGGATGGGAGGCAGAGACGCAAAAATTTCCCTTGGCCCGGCGATTGTATTATTTGATGCAACCCGCCCGGCCGAACTTCTGGATATGGATATGCTTGGTCAGCTTGTCACGACACAGTTAAAGGACGCAGATATTATAGCGATCAGCAAGGTTGATGCCGTTGATGATGGTGCCATGAGCGACTCATCGGAGCGCATCCGCAATTATAATTCCAAGGCTGATATCGTTAACCTGTCCTCTTTCAAGGACCTTGGCATAGATGTACTTGCGGAACGTATCATAGACTGGAAGGAGTAAAAGTATGGACACTGACAACAACACAGACCAAGGATGTTATACGGAACACGGTGTCACCGGCTATGGAGTGGCGGCTAAATTGAGTCGGCAGGAGGCCATGGACAGTGTCTTTGTAAAAGCAATGGCAGAGGAAATGATGCTGTCTATTGCAGAAAAGTGCATGCAGTCCGGAGCCCGGTGCATAGGACATATCAAATGCCATATCCGAACAGAAGCAGGGACGATCAAGGCTGACACAATCGGCGTCAGTCACGGTACATATTCCACAGGCAAGTTAGAGCATGCTGTAAAAGATCTCTATATCGCCATAAACAGCATAATACAGGGAATAAAAGAAGATGCTGTTAAAAATGCCACTCTCGATGGCCTTCATGAAGTTACCGAAGGCAAGGGGGTCGCAGTCATCAAAGAAAAAGAACACTCCTATTTTGATGAGTTTGATTTTGTCGCATCCAAGCAGGAATACATCAAACAGCTTGAAAAACAATTGTCTGAAGATGAATAACTCCGAAAAAAGGGCACGCTGTTTTCAAGGTCCTTGATCGAAATCAAAAGGAAAGGGATGAGAATTGTCAGTCTATCAGGAACACGGGGCAGCGGTAAGACAACTGTTATCAAAGAGCTAATTTCAGTTCTTGCAACCAGGGGAAAACGATCTGCCGTTATCGTCAATGAGGATGGTGAGATACTCTACGATGAAGACTTTACCAGCAGTCGACAGATTGTTGTGGAGCATCTGCGTGGAGGCTGACTAGGCTGTACTCTTGCTGCCAGTCTGGTACAGCTGAAAAAGAAGCTCAAGAGAACCATTGACCCGGATTTTCTTTTCCTTGAACCTTCTGAAATGATCGTCACCAAGGAGCTTCGCGACGTTGTGAAAATGGGTCTAAGAGATATCGAATACGATATCGGTCCGTTTATTACCTTGATAGACGGACCTTCGTTCTCCTTTCAATGGGAAGAGAGGTCGAAATTGCTCCTGGGCCAGATACAAGATGCAGACAGAGTCGCCATAAGCCGTACAGACAGGATCGAAACTAACCAGGTCGAGCAGATTCGCGGGATTTTAAATACTCATTGTAAAAAGTTACTTCTGCTGAGCAGAGATAACAGCTCCGCTATAGAAGAGTTGGTACAGCAGATAGTATCGCCGGACCAAGAGGAATAAACTTGGCGTAACTGGAGGGCCATTCCATCACCAAAAACAACACAGGAGGCATACTATGTCAATGACTTCATTAGAAAGAGTAGGAACTGTTCTGCAGGGTGGAATACCGGATCGCGTACCAGCCGCTCCCCTTGTCTGCGGAGCGTCCCGCCGGGTATACGGGTGTACTTATGCAGAATGGTCACAGGATGGCGAACTTATGGCAAAATCCATGATCCAGGCCCATGATCTCATTGGTTTCGACGGTTTCCTCGGACTGGTCGACCTGTCTGTTGAGGCGGCTGACCTTGGCCAGGCAATGGTCTATCCTATGGAGGACACGGCTCACCCTGACTACGATAACCCTTTTATCGCAAACCCTGATGAATATTCCAAGATCCAGAGAATAGATGTTGCAAAAGCTCCACGCATGCAGGAAGTGATCAAGTACATGGATATCCTGTGCAATGAAAAGGCAGCTACCAATCCTATTATGGGCTTTGTCTACGGGCCGCTCGGTATCCTCAATATGATGCGCGGTGCGGAAAATCTATTCAAAGATTGCTATAAACATCCCGAAGCTGTTATCGCGGCAGAAGAGATCATTACCGAAGTTTTGATTGATTACATCAGAGCCCTGGCCAAAACAGGTGTCCATGCAATTGTTCTCGATACCCTGTTTGCTTCCCAATCGATCATGAGCAAAAAGATGTGGGTGAAAATGGAGTCTGCATTTTGCAAGCGTCTTGCCGATGAAATCCGCGCCAACAATATGATGGTTATGGTACATAATTGCGGCAACGGCATCTACTTTGATGTTCAGATCGAAGCAATGGATCCAGTCGCCATCTCATTTGCTTACGAGCCGGATGACTGCGCGACCATGGTGGAGACAAAAGAAAAATGGGGCAAAAAAACCTGCCTGTGCGGCTATGCCAGCCCTGCAACATATGCATTCCTGGGAACGCCTCAAGAAATGCTGATGGAGTGTAAGAAAGAGATTGAGGAGCTTGGTAAGGATGGTGGATTTATCCTTGCGACCGGATGCGAATTTCCACCAAATGGTTCCCTTTTGAATGCAATGGCTATGATGGAAGCCGTGGAACTTTACGGTAAATATTAACATTTCTATATGCAAGCCCGATGACCGTGAAAATCTCGGGCCTGCTGTCGGTTTTCAGATCAACCGGCCTTGAATCCATCAAGAAAATCATACAACCTCTATTTTAACCCGGCACTGACTGCCTGCGGTTTACCTGCTGCGAGGAACTCTCTATAGAACATTACGGACACTGAAAACACAAACAATACCATCCTGGAGGCTCCGTGCAAAACGTTCAACCTGAAACAAATAACCGGCAACATCCCAATGGAATAGCCATTGAGGATTACCACATCACATCGGAACCATTTTATATATCCACTGCAGATGAAATCAGCCTCTTTGAATCGGCCTACAGGCTGAAGATACCAGTCCTGCTTAAGGGTCCAACCGGCTGCGGCAAGACCAGATTTTTAGAATACATGGCATGGAAACTTTCACGCCCGCTTGTCACCATCGCCTGTCATGAGGATTTAACCGCCTCCGATCTGGTTGGCAGGTATCTGCTGAAAGACAACGAGACAGTCTGGCAAGATGGCCCTTTGAGCCTGGCCGTCAAACACGGAGCGATCTGCTATCTTGACGAGGCGGTGGAAGCGAGAAAAGATACTACTGTGGTCATTCACCCGCTGACTGACAACAGAAGGATACTGCCCCAGGAAAAACGTGGATTGCTGCTGGAATCCCATCCAGATTTTCTCATTGTCATGTCCTACAATCCCGGCTACCAGAGTGTTATGAAAGACCTCAAGCACTCAACCCGACAAAGATTTTTGGCAATTGATTTCACCTATCCGCCCGGCAATGAAGAAAAAGCCATAGTGATTGAAGAAGGGCAAGTCGATGAAGACACCGCCAAACGACTGGTCAAGTTAGGCGAAATGGTTCGCAACCTGCGGCAACAAGGTCTTGAAGAGGGGATCAGTACACGTTTATTGGTGTATGCAGGCAGGCTTATTTCAGATGGTGTACAACCAAGAGCCGCCTGTGAGGCTGCTGTAACAAGAGCGATGACCGATGACCTGGAAATACAGGAAGCGATTGCTGAATTAATAGCTGGAATTTTCTGAACTATATGAATAATCAGGACTTTCATCAGGGGGACCCCGTGGACACTAGTGGTGCTGAACAGATGTACGAAATGGCCAAGGCAGCTGTTGCCCATCTGCGTTCACGCACCTCCAAGGCCTTCTTGCTTGAAGTAGACAGAAAAATCCGGGAGGCTGAGGAATCAGCAGATAAAAAAACCATACTCTCTGAAGCGAGAAAAATCTGCGAACTGAACTGGGCTTTAGTTTTGCCCTTTTTCAATGCTGCACGAAAGGTTCCAGCCGGTAAGGATTTGATTTTAGAATTCTCAAGTTTGGCTCAACAAATAGCCGGTCATGATATTGATGCGGCAGTTGCCTTCCTTGATAGAACCCCCGACGCTCTGGAAAGTTTCGAAGCCCCCCAAGACTTGATTACCTGGGGAAAGCAGGGGCTGAATACCTTTCATGGGGCAATAAATAAGAAAAAAATATGGAAAGCGGTTAAAGCATATTTTATTGAGGCTTCTCAACTAAACTGCGGCTATCCTCTTGAAAGGTGGAGTTTTTTCCTGGAACAGGCAATACGTATTGCGGCCGTTTCGGTCGATGCGACTGAAGGGTTTATTACCCACGGCAACCGTGTCTGTCTATTGCTCACCGAGGCTGAAACCATTCGCTGGATCGATAAAGGGCTTGAGAGCTGTATTTCCGAACAGGAATTGGTCAATTATTTCAACGGCACCTCTTTGAAGGCGATAGAAACAAGCGACTGCCTTATTTCCGGAGTACCTCTGAAAAGCAAGCGCAATACCCTGGCAATAATTTGTGAAGCTTTTCTCGGCTATCCAGTCAAGATCCAATCCAATACTGTCCTGCTTGGTTGTAAAGGTTTTAACGGGGGTGCCGCAACGGACGGTCGAACTATTTTTTTACCGGAAATCGCTCCCAATTTCGCACTGTTTAAACTTATGGCTCTTCATCAGGCAATGCTGCTGCAAAGACACCCTTTTACCAGCCTGGAAGGACTGATAATTTCCGATCCTGCACAGATACATCTCGACGCCGATGATCGCCTAATACGTCAGCTCCCCGGTCTTCTTCATGACATGAATGAATACTCCGAGGATCATCACATCGATCAACATCCGGAAAAACTCAAGAGAACCGGACCAGTGCCAAAGCCTTGGTGGGGCGATATTCTCCCGGATCTCATGAGAGAAACTGATGAAACGATTAGCCTGGTAAAGGAAAAAGCTGCCGATCAATATGGAGACCTTCCACCTGAATTACTGGAGGGATTGCTTTCCACCTTGATGGCCGGAGGAGAAAGAGAGCCGAATGCGTTGTGGAAACTTTTAGGCGAGATGCTCGACAATATTGAGTTTGCGTCCCCCGATGCGGAAGACCTGCAAGAAAATGTAAAAACTTTTTTTTACAAGGAATGGGACCAGACTACAGGCGATTACAAAATCGACTGGTGTCAGGTCAGGCAGAGAATTGCCAAACAACAGCCTAACGACTTTGTCCGGCACATCCAGGAACGTCTTCACGGCATCATCTTGTTGATACGCAGGCAGTTCATGAAGATGAAACCGGAGTTGTTTCGTAAGTACAGGGCACAACCGACCGGTGATTCTCTCGATATCGACGCTTTAGTACAGGCGTTGACAGATATGCGTTCCGGGGCGGCTATGTCGGAAAATGTATATATTCGCCGCGATAAAAGAATTCGGGACGTATCCGTGTTTTTTCTCGTCGATTTAAGTGGTTCAACCGACGAAGAGGTTAATGGTCGAAGGGTCATCGATATCCAAAAAGAGGCGATGGTAATCATGGCCGAAGCCCTGGATGTCCTGGGCGATCCGTATGCTGTTTATGGATTTAGTTCCGAGGGCCGCTTCCGGGTTGATATGTTCAACGTCAAAGACTTCAATGAACCGTATGACGAAAAGGTGCAACACCGACTCGGAAATTTACAGCCTCTTGGGCTAACCCGTATGGGTACAGTGGTGCGGCATGCAACATATAAACTCGATGAAATTCCTGCAGCCATTAAACTGCTGGTAATTCTGACCGATGGACGCCCCTATGACATGGAATACGGCAATCTTGAATATGCAATTTCCGATACCAAAAAAGCTATCCAGGAGGCGCGCGCCAAAAATATTCATCCCTTTATAATTACATCGGACCAGAAAGGCAGCGACTATCTGCAGATGATCTCCCCCCAGACAGAATGTGTTATTTTACCAAAGGTGGAACTGCTCCCGACTTTACTTCCGGCCCTTTATCGAAGACTGACAGGATAAAATACTTTGCAGGGAAGAGGTGAAAAATATGGAAAACTCTCTCCAGTCGCTGGTGAAAAAAGCTGTTGAACTTGGCGCAGCAGAGGCAAAAATAATTGACACGGGGGCTATTGTTTTTGATCCCCGTTCTTTTTTAAAATGCAGATTCGGCTGTAATCGATGGGGAAGATACTGGACCTGTCCTCCATATCTGGATATCTCCCCGGAAAAGTTTCAGGATGCCTTTGACCAATACAGCAAAGCAATAATCATCAGGACAACGGATGCCCGCCAGGGGCAGGATATTTCAGTGGAGGTAGAAAAAGAAGCAATGCTTTCCCATCAATGCATGCACGCCTTTGCTATGGTTCTTTGCGTCTGGTGCGAAGAATGTGCCCATCCTGAGCCATGCCGTTTCCCGCACATGGCACGTCCATCCATGGATGCATATGGGATAGATATCGGAAAGACTGTAGAACCGTTAGGGCTGAAAGTGGAATTCGACAAAAAAGGAGAACTGCTGCCCTGCTGGTACAGCATGGTTCTCTTAGATTAAAGGCTCTCTTCCGATAATTTCTTTTCCATATAAAGTTTGAAACAGAAGTTCAGCCATATCTATGATACGGGGACTGGTTCGACAGGTCAGTCCACAATCAAACTGATACAATCTATTATTTTCCACAGCCCTAAGCGACTGCCACTGTTTATCGGCGTTTAGCCTTGAAAGATAACTTTTATCTGAGCCACAGATAAAAATCATTTCGGGATCCCATTTTTTGAATTGTTGAAAAGTAACCTTGGGATATGCAGCATCAAAAGAAGATGTCACATTGATGCCGCCGGCACGGGCAATAACATCATATTGAAACGATTGCGGTCCGGCCGCAATCAGCTCATCTTCACCAATATCGAGAATTCGTGAGACTGTCAAACGCCGGTTTGGGGAAATCAGTTCAACTGCCTTGTCCAGTTTTTCTAAACGGCGCAGCAGGCTATTAACCAGGAACTGCGCAGTATCCTCCACACCAAGTAAATCGCCAAGAGTCAATATATCGGCAAGGACATCGCCTATAGTTATCGGATTAAATAATTCGCAGTGTATTTTATAGTTTACGAAAACAGAAGAAAACCGGCCATGGGCGGATTTGAGACCTAGGACCAAATCCGGGTTGAGCTCGTTAAGGCGTTCCATATCCGGATCAAACCATGAACATACATGAGTTTTACTGTTCACTTCATGAGGAAAATCACAGGCATCGGTAACACCAACCACCAGGTCTCCGGCACCCAGAGAAAAAACCGTTTCAGTTATAGACGGGGTAAGGCACACTACCCTTTTATAGCTCATTTCAGGACCTCTTCCATAAACGTATGACGATAAACGGGATTATTTTAGAAAAATAAGTAAATAGTCTCAAAGCCACTATACTCACAACACCCGTATTTTGAGGTGGTATCCTGCTTCCAAACTGCCAATTATAAAACAAAGGTTACTCGGAAGGTGAAGTTGGTTGGTTTGCACCATCAAGTGCTTGCTGGATAACCTTTTCCAATATTTTGCAGGACCCCTTGGTTGCTTCCAGCCGAAGACCGAGATCATCGGCAATTTTTTGAGCTTTTGGACGCAGATCTTCAATTTCATCGCAAAACGGAATTTCGATAAAGAGTGCTCTTGAAAATCCATCCAGCATGCGGCGGGCTAATTTAAGCGGATCAATGTTTTTATGACCGACCCGGCTCAGTTGTAATTCGTGGAAGACAAATTCGATACCCATGCGTGTCCAGCCGGGAGAGAGAAACCATGTGCCGGGAGTTTGTTGTATTTCTTTTTCATATCGTTTCTGCCCCAATAAAACACCTATGCAATCCTCAGCCTCCGGGAGCAGCACCGGTACCTTGAAAATTTTCCCCAGCCGGTCCAGGGACTGGCATCGCCCATATCCCAGAACAATAACGTCTACCTGCTCCTGAAGATCTTCTATCTGCCGCCGGACTTCAGCCAGCAATTCGTCTGGATCGATATGGAGCGTCCAGGGCATCTCTCTCAGATGGCTGATTTGTGGCGTCCTGCTGGTAAGGATTTTTATTTCACTCTTCAAAGTCTCGCAATATATTATGCCGATGCGCATTAACATGCTCTCCTGAATTGTCCAGACAAGAAAAAGGACACAGTGTATTATACAGTAGAAAGTGGAACAATGGCTGCATTTAAAAAGAAAGTTCCAATTTTCTACCGTAACTCTTCCCTGTTCAGTCAACGGAAGCTCCTTTTTCGGATGTCATATCTTTATTCAATCGTCATTCAACTCCTCAAACAGAACCTCCCGAAATCATATTGGATTGGGTGATCGTATAATAATGGGTCTTTTGACCAGCTGTATTTTTATTGTCACTGCACACAGAACCCAAACGACATGTCAAAGACGTCTACCCATCCATTGAAATCCGGATAAAGCACATTATCAGCTTGTTATTGTACAGATTTCGAAGTAATGATAGAGGCCGCGAGGTAGAGTGGGGGCGACAGAATTAATCACTGGAACTGGTCTCTCTTCTGCATCATGGTAGACAGATAACTGAAATTTCGAATCAGGATATTTTTCAAAAAAATGCCTTATAAAGTTGCAATAAATGGTTACGGCCGGATCGGCCAATCCTTGCTCAGAGCGATCTATTCTACTCCTTTGAGATCGAAATTTAAGATCATGGCTATAAATGAGCTTGCTGATATTGAGACGTTGACCTACCTTACCCGCTACGACACCACCCATGGGCGTTTCCCTTATCCTATTCGATTTGACAGAGATATTTTACATGTTGGCGAGGATAAAATCAGGATCATTAATGAACCTGATCCCACTAGACTCCCATGGAAAGAGCTTGATGTTGATTTACTATTTGAATGTTCGGGCACATTTGGTGAGAGGACGATTGCGGAACAACACCTGCAAAGCGGAGCGAGGCGGATTCTCATATCGCATCCTGCCAAGCCGGAGGTTGATGCAACCGTAGTATATGGCTATAATCACTCGCTGTTGCGACCTGAACACCGCATCGTCTCTAATGCATCCTGCACCACGAACTGCATTGTCCCCATACTGAATCTTTTAGATCAGGGTCTCGGGATTGAAAATGGTGTCTCAACAACCATTCACTCGGCAATGAACGATCAGCCGGTGATTGACAGCTACCATCATACAAACCTGCGACTCACCCGTAGTGCACTCCATTCGATTATCCCCGTCGATACCGGTCTGGCCAGAGGCATTGAACGGTTGATGCCACAACTGGCAGATCGTTTTGAATGTCTCCATGTCCGGGTCCCGACCATAAACGTTTCGGTCATGGATCTCTCGATAAACGTAAAAACAGCAACCACCGCCGTAAAAATAAATCGGATTATTCGGGAGGCCGCCCAGGGACCGCTCCAAAACCTGATGGGCTATACCGAAGAACCTCATGCCTCAGTTGACTTCAACACCGATCCACGCTCGTCAATTGTTGACGGGACCCAGACAAGGGTATGTGGTGATAAACTTGTCAAGATGCTCTGCTGGTTTGACAACGAATGGGGATTCGCCAACAGAATGCTTGATGTAGCGAACTACTGGCTCGGCCTTAAATGACATTTTATCATACAGATGTCATAGGAATAGGAACAGGGCTGAGGTAGTGCTAAATTTTTAAATTAAGATCCGATCTGCACGTTTTTCAAAAAATTCAAATCACTCTTTACAGATCACAGTTCACAGGTGCCTGGTGGGACTGACGGAGTCGGGCTATCGCGTATGATCCTACAACACTTCACTCGAAAAGATGAGTATGAGTCAGAGTTTGGTTCTTATACACAGAAGCAGCTTCTTGTTTGACACTGAATCGAAATTGCACACCTTCGACATGGCAATATCTATGGTGGAAAACATAAGATATTCAGCGAGCGGGCAGCAAGGTTATCAGTATCAACATTTGCTTGGCGGTACATTGGGGGTATGTCGATACAAGCCTTTTGTATTCGTAGATTATTGACTGTAAGGAGTTGAGAAAAATTCAACCATCTTTGACACAGGACGGGCCACGCAGAACGCTGGCACCAGCGGTTTTGGCCATTTGCTTGAGCATAGAGCCGAACATCATAGTATGGGAGGGGGCGATAATCCACCAATAGACCCGTCCCCAAAATCCACGTGGTTCAAAACTCGGGGTCATACGCAGTTCATTAGTACCATCAGGGAGGACCTGGATTCGAAACTCCAGAAAGGCTTCACCCGGTGCCAGCATCTCAGCCCGCAAAAGGAGACGACGGCAATCCTCCACCTCAACCACACGCCAGAAATCTAAAATGTCACCTATGTGTACCGAATCTATACGACGTCGGCCCCGAGATAAGCCCGGACCACCAAGCAGTTTATCAATAAAACCTCGCAGCTTCCAGAGAAACGTCCCAAAGTACCAACCGGTGTTTCCGCCAATACGCTTGACAACGTGCCAGGCAAGTTCCGCCGGGCCATCCAGAATTATAAAGAAAGAATCCCGATAAACCCTTGTATGCGAGTGTCCATGATTTTCGATCCACCCAGGCATATGGGTAGAGCCAGCATCAAAACAGCTGGAAGCAACCTCGTCCTGGTCCACTTCGTCCAGGGCTTTGGCGATTACTTCGCGACAGGAGCTAAGCTGCTGTGGGATAATATCTCGAATACGTTTGTCATGGCAGAGAATTTCTTCTCCCATACGCTCAATCAAAGGCCGGATAAGCGCTACCGACACCGGCGTAACAAGGTTCATCCAACCAATGGAAACCTGGTGGAAGCGCATGGGCAGAACAAGGACAAGTCGAGGTGGTAACCCAGCCTCCTCGGCAAATATGCGAAAAAGTTTACGCCAGGTGAGTACCTCAGGACCGGCAATCTCGTATACCTGCCCAGCTGTCTCCGGGTGTGCCAGGCAACCACTCAGGTACTCTACGACATTGTTGATTGCGATGGGTTGACACTTTTTGTCCATCCATCGCGGGGCAAACATGATCCGCATATTTCCGCAGAAGGCACGGATCATTTCAAACGAAGCCCCACCCGAACCAAGTACCAAAGGTGCACGCAACTGAGTCACTTTCGCACCGCCCAGAGCCAGGATTTCTCCGACCTCATAGCGTGAGAGTAACTGCCTTGAAAGATGTGCTGGGTTGCCCAAACCACTAAAATAGACAAACCAGTCCATCCCAGCGACTCGCGCAGCGTGTACTGCTGAATAAGCGATTCGCCGGTCAAGAGTGGCAAAATCATTTTCACCTGGTCTGATAGAATGGATAAGATAGAATACCGCCCGGCAACCACGCATAGCCTCTGTGAGGGCCACGGTATCTAGAGCATCAGCCACAATAACCTCAAGATTAGGGTGACTTCCCCAGGGTCGTGCCTGAATCTTACGCTCAGAACGTCCGACAGCGCGTACTTTCCAGCCCTGTTCGAGCAGATGAGGCAGCAATCGTCCACCAACATAGCCAGTGGCTCCCAACACCAGCACTGGTTTGTTCCCATAATCCATTGTAATCCTTGTCCCCTAGTTGAAGGGATATATTTTTTATCAATCAAGGGCATGATGGACCACAGAAGCCCTTCCCGCCCAAACCAGCATATGCCCTAACAGAATGTACTTAAGGAGTGCACAACAAAGGGGCTCCAATACGGCTATAACTGTCTTGGAGAGAGATTGTGTTCGACTGGTTGAATTGCAACCTGCCTTCAATGAGATACCAGCTTAGGTCATCTTTTCTCTGGAGACTGCTAAAGATATTTCGCGAAATTACCATTCGAAGATGATTGTTGCAATCTTTCAATTCATTTATCAGGAACAGCAACGTCCTGATAAAAACCAACGTCGCCACAAAGCGTGAAATCCGTAAATCGTCTTAAAAAAGGACAACAACCAGCAAAGATAAAGTCGGTCGTCAATCGTGTTATCCAGTAAAGGTATTAATATTTGTGATTTCAGACATTTAAACAAATGCGCAGTTTGAGGTTATTTATGAATTGCCCCTTACCAGCAAAGGTATCTCGGAAGGTGAATGACACTGAAGCGATCGGGTCGATTACGAAATCAGTGAAACCTCTGCAGAGCCTCCGCCGAGCCGATAATGGCCACCAGATCACGCTGGCGAAACCGGAAGGATGGCTCAGGGTTGGTTGTTAATGTGCCTTTCCGGAGTATCCCAACTACAGAAACACCTGTTTTCTTACGAATTTCCGCCTCTGCGATGCTCTTATCAGTCAACGGATTGCTCGCCTCAAGTTCAACCCACTGCAGATCAAACTGCTGTTCAGCCGATCTCATCTGGCCAAGTGTTTTATACCCCTCTCCATTGGTTGTCGCATTGGAAACAAGGCGTTGGCGAAGGTTTTCAGTCTGGAGCTGAATCTCCGGCACGGGAATTCGCAAGTGAAGGAGAACCTGTCTTGTCATCTCCAAACCCGCTTCAAATTCTGGATGAATCAAGTCGACAACGTCAAGCTCTTTGAATACATCAAAAAAAGCAGGATCAGAAATGCGTGCGACAACCCTGATTTCACTATTCACTTTCTTTGCATGGCTGATTATGGAGCGAGCGACAACAATACCTGGAATAGTGACCACAAGAAGGGACGCATGAGCTATATTCAGTGCTTCCTGTACGATTTCCTGGCTGCCGTCTCCATAGACAATTGGATAGCCGGCCTCTTTTGCTTTTTCGATGCGCAGCTGATCAAGTTCAACCAGAACAAACGGAATAGCCAATCGGTGCAACACCTCGGCAATCTGAAAACCAATTCGACCGCAACCAGCGATAACCACATGATTGCGAAGTGTATCATCCGGGAAATTGAGAGAATCCAGGGGTTCGTGCTTGAACATCCTCTTTTTAAATGCATACAGCCGTGAGGCTTGTGCCGAAATAAGCGGTGTCAGCACCATTGTCACAACCGCCATGGTGAGGAACGTATTGTAAAATTCACTGCTGATCGATTCGCTTGCAACCCCGATCCTTGCGAGGACAAAGGAAAACTCACCAACCTGAAACAAACCGAGCCCAACCGCAAGTGGAATAATATTGCGATACCGGAATGCCCATGCCAGAACGGCGAAGATGCATCCCTTGCCGATGCTCACAACAACAACAAGGGTGAGGATGAGTGTGAAGTGACTGAGCAGAAAACCGGGATCAAGAAGCATTCCCACAGAAGCAAAAAAGAGCAAACCAAAAAGATCGCGAAGAGGGATAATATCACTGAGTGCTTGATGACCATAATCCGACTCGCTGAGAACCATCCCGGCAATAAAGGCACCAAAAGCAAAAGATAAACCCACCAGATAGGTTATGTACCCGATGCCCAGGCCAATGGCGGTTATCGCCAGAATAAACAACTCCCGGGAACCGAGCCGAGCAATGGTCTTGAGCAGGTAGGGAAGCAGTCTGGTGCCGAGAAAAAACATGGTGACAAGAAATGCCGCAGCCTTGATGGCCGCATAGCCGAGGATTCCTAGTCCGGTAGCCGGGTGGTTCAGTTGCGGCAGGATGATCATCAACGGTACCACCGCAAGGTCCTGAATAATCAGCATACCAATCATGACTTTGCTTGAGAGGGTCCCAAGCCAACCCTGGTTCATAAGGGTTTTGAGAATAACCATGGTTGAGGAGAGGGAAATCAGTGAGCCGAACCACAATGCAGTTTTCCATTCCCAGCCGAACAGAAGGCCAACCGCATAACCAAAACCTATGGTCAGCAACATCTGCAGGGGAGTGCCGATAAGTGCTATATATTTTACAGGCTTGAGATCTTTGAGGGAAAACTCGAGTCCAAGCGCGAAAAGCAGAAGAGCAACCCCTATCTCGGCCAGGAGTTCAATATCATGAATTTCCGTAATGGTCATGCCGCCGGTGTATGGTCCGAGAATAATACCAGCAACGATATATCCAAGGATGAGCGGCTGATGCAGTCGCTGCATTATCAAGCCACAAAAAAAAGCAGCAAGAACAAGAATAATAATATCTGTAGCTATGCCCATGGTGCAAACCTCTACTCAAAATAAAAAACATGAACAAAATTCAATGTGCTGACTCCCCAGAGATTACACGTTTTCATATCTGATTACCACAAAAGCTCAGCCTGACATCTTTTCTCAGGGGCAAACCTGAAAGCTGAACGGATTGAGGTAAAGTTATAGGAAAATGTTAGTCCAGAAAATTCTCTGACCCCAGTATGATTTTTTTGGGGGTATCAATACTATTGAAACATTGCTTTATTGTATGCGGGCAGGATGATAGATATATTCTTTTCATGCATTACTGAGAGCCGGCTTTCATGCTGATAGTCGGTTTTGTCTGGGTATGACCATGGCGATTCCTCAAATGAGATCTCGGTTTATACGGTTGAAGCGTCTTGACTTGACAGCAACTGATTTTCAAATCTCTGTATCAGGATTTGCCTGCATCCTCCGATGGTTGAACAACGAGAATATTAGATCCCAACTCTTCCAACACCCTTTGTTCAAGCCCATCTTCTACTGATCGCAGTTTCCTGATTTTAGATGGGTTATATTTCTCAGGAAGTCTGCCGAGGTTACAGACAGGTTCCCCCGGGCTGATGGCCGGCAGACTCGTCATGCCCATCACCACTGCATTAAATGGAGCATAGAGCGTACTGTGCTCCTCACCAAGTATCGTTGTATTTGTCGTCAGCGGCTGGCCTTTTTCTACAATATCTCCGGGCTTGATGTGGAACTGGAGGAATCCGCCTCGTTCAGCGCGAATCCACTTCGATTTCTCGATAATAATCTGATAAGGCGGGCTTGTTATTTCACCATCGAGCATTTTAAGTTCACAAAGCACATTGGTGATTCCACGGACTGCGGTTTTAACTATTCCCGGCTCAACTTTCCAAACTTCACCTCCTTCCATTATAATCGTTGGACATCCGGCAGAGCAGGCCTCTCGGCGAAAGGAGTTTTTGGGACCTTTCCCGTTCATTATCAGTTCGGTTCCAAAAGCTTCAGCAATTCTTCGAACTTTGGGGTTCGTCAGATCAGCCCGAACAGTCGGATAGTTTGTTCGACGGATCGATGCAGTATGGAGGTCGATTCCGTAATCACATCGCATGACGATTTCTTTAAAAATTGTAGAGGCCATCCGGGCTGCAAGACTTCCATCGACAGAACCCGGAAACGACCGGTTCAAATCACGACGATCAGGCAGGTAACGGGAATGTCGATCAAAAGCAAGTAAATTCAGTACCGGTACAAGTACGATGGATCCTCGCTGCAACTTAAAGCTATCATCTTGAATTAATTGACGAACTGCTCCACAACCGTTAATCTCGTCACCATGCAATGCTGCAGTGACAAAGACAACAGGTCCATCCTCAGCGGCCCGACGAACGTGCAGCTCTATCTCAACTGTCATGCTGCTGTAGCTTTCACTTACCGGTAAAGTTACATTGCGTGATTCACCGGCTGGTATTTCCTCTCCGAACCAGTTGCCAATTGTTTTCTGCTTCTGGGCTTCAGTCATGACGACTCACTTTTTTTTCTGCCGGTATAGAGACAGGCTTGCCAGTCCCGGACTCCTTGAACACCTTATCCGCTACAGGCAATTCAGGGAGATCTTTCACCTTTGGCCGTCTCTTTTTACGAATCTTCAAAGGCGTCATATCACGCATCAACTCCAATTTCCCAAAGCAAAGCAGTCGATCACCGGCCATAAGCTGTCGATGCGGTCGTGGATTTGGAATAACTCTGGTTTCCCGATGCAGTGTCAGGACGATGATATCTTTTTCGCGTAAACCGGAACTCTCGATTGTTTTGCCAATATATTCTGAGCCAAGAGGGATATGTATCTCAGCTACCCCATAACCACTGCTAACAGTCAGGCGCTGACGCAGATCAATCTCAGGAAAATTCACTTGAGCCGCAATATAGTCGATGATGGCACCGGCAATATCAAGCTGGGTGCTCCCTTCAATTCCCTCCAATCCCGGGGAAGAATTAACTTCGACAACCTGCGGCCCATCCTTTCCTTCCAGCAGATCGACACCGGCAATTCGAAGTCCCATTATTTGCGCTGCCCGCACCGCAGTATTCTGGTACAGATCATTGAGGGCCACCGGCTCGGCAATGCCTCCTCTATGAACGTTGCTGCGAAATTCCTGCCCTTGCGCAACACGCCGCATGGCCCCAATGACGCGATCCCCCACTACAAAAGCCCGGATATCGCGCCCTTTGCTTTCGGCGACAAATTTCTGGATTAATACGTTTTGCTTTTGGCTTTGCAGCATCTCAATGATTGCTTCGGCGGCTTTAACCGTTTCAGCCAAAAGCACACCAATCCCCTGTGTCCCTTCCAGCAGTTTAATAATAACAGGTGCTCCCCCGACTCTTTCAATTGCCGGGAGGACATCTTTTTTATCCCGAACAAAAGCGGTTTGCGGCATGCCAATTTGGTGTCGACTAAGAATTTGCAGGCTGCGGAGTTTGTCCCTGGAGTTGGAAATACCTATGGACGAATTTCCACAGAAGACGTCCATCTGCTCAAATTGCCTGACAACTGCTGTTCCGAAATAGGTAATCGATGCACCTATCCGGGGAAGAACAGCGTCGTAAAGAGACAAACGTTTTTGGCAAAAGAAAAGATCAGGCATGCCCTGTTGGAGATCAATCGAAAATCTCAAGGTATTTAGAACTCTAACAGTATGTCCGCGTTGGGTAGCTGCTTCACGAAGCCGCCGCGTGCTGTAGCATTTGGGATTACATGAGAGAATGGCCAGCTTCATAATTATCCTTTTTCTTCAGATTCAGACTTTGCACTCCGGAGTCTGGTCTTCTGTTTTTTGACTTTTTTTTTACCACCGTAAAACGACATTCCTCCATCAACAAGAAATCGCCCCCTAAATGCCTCTCGGCCGAGCAACATCCTAAAGCCCATTTCGTCACGACTCGCAAGAGTTAATTCCACCGGCCAGTCCATGCCGAGTAACTCAACATTGGTCACAATCACCGGTCGTACCTCTACGGTACCACTCGAACTTCGAACAGATCTGAACTCAAGAACCAGCGCTTCCACATCAACAGCTTTCTCTTTTGACCGCTGGAGCGGGTAAATCTTGAAACGTGCCCACAGAGAACCATCTTTATTGAATATTTTCAGATCATTTGCGTGTAACGAAGACGATCGTGCTCCGGAATCAACTTTTACTTTGATATTTTTGACCCCAAGTTTCGGAAGACCGACCCATTCCCGCCAGCCGATGACGGGCAATTCAGGCTTTATTTTTTTTACCATTTCTTCTCGCTTTCAAAATATTACCTATGTTTTCAAATCATTAAACATAATTTCCGTGCTATCACCAGAAATATATTAAGTGATACAACATCCGGTTATCCCCAGATATTCACTTATTATTACAAAAGACTATTAGCATCATAGCTGTGCCTTACAGTTTATTTTTTTATCCCATCCCTTCCAGTGATGGTCAATTGAGTGGCAGGAGATGGAAAAAAACAGTCCATTCCTTGGTGAAAACCAGTTAAGATGTTTTTTATCCTGAATTCATTCGGTTAATGCTTATTTAACGCGTTCGATACATTTAACCGTAACCATATAAAAGATATCGGAGTCTATGCACCTCCAAGGATTTAGTTTTGAGGACAGCGACACGTAAGGAAAAAAGTACAGTTTCTGAGCAGGGAGAAATTAATTTTATTCACAAATATTTTTTAGGTCGGTATATCGAAACAGAACTGTTTGCCATCACCTGAGGGTACCAATGACCATCTACCAACGAGGAAAAGACATGCAATGGAAACTGGACAAGATCCGCTTTCTCTACCCGCCCGATGATTTTACGGGATCATTCAGTAATGAAAAAATGCAGGCACGTCACAAAGCCATGCAGGATCAAAAAATCAAAGCACTCCTTGACCAGCTTGAACATGAGGACGATCCTCTTCAGGCCATGTGTGTTTTGAATCCACTTGAACATATCCAGTTTTTGCTCAATAATCTTGAGCTTTTCAAAAAAAAGAAGCGTCTGGAAGAAGCTTTGGTGCAGCTCTACTACCGCAAAAATACCCCTTTCGCCGCTGCAGGTGATTATGATATCTGGAAATTTCTTTTGAAAAACTGTGATGCTGAACTTCTTTACGAGCTGGGCAGTCCTTTTCCCTACGAACAAGTCACCGTCTACCGGGGATCTGTGACCGGTCTCACCAAGGGATTAAGCTGGACCGTCAGCCGGGAAACGACAGCCTGGATTCTTGATCGCTGGAAGGACAAGGAGCTGGGAGGGGGAACCGTTTTTGCTCTCGACATCACGAGAGAAGATATTCTGATATATATCGAAGACAAGATCAGACAAGAGGTAATTCTCGTCCCGGAAGTGGCTGAAAATGCAACCGTTCGTGAAATTACCAGTCTCTAACGACAAATTCTCAGTCGGTTAAACGCTCTCCTGCACTCGAAGATCATCCATGCGAGACATGCGGGGAATGACATCCATCACATTTCTCACTGAATATCTTGCTGACGTTCGGGATTGTGTTTACTGCAAAATACACCTGAAACTGAGGTGGTAGTGAAGAGGTGAACAACGCACTGAATAATAATTCATGCTGGGTTCATCTCCAGGTCTCCAGGATTTCATGGTTTATTGCTTATAAATATATGTCCCTACGTGCTCTCCATTAAGAGCCCTGGTAATATTGCCTTCTATCATTCCATTTATTATCTGCACCTTATCTATGACTTCGCTGTTCTGGATAATCTTGATGTGGTCCAGTAAAAATGGACATTTTTAAAGCGGCCTTTTTCAAAGCCATTCTTTTCTCAAATTCTCCAGGACTGAGATACCCCAAGTATGAATGACGTCTGTTACTGTTGTAGAACATTTCTATGTAATCGATGATATCTCTTCGGGCGTCATCTCGGCTTCTATACCCTGCATCGAATACACGTTCTGTTTTAAAACTTCCAAAGAAGCTCTCGGCAACTTCCACATTCCTTCCCTAATTATTCCATATTCGCATGTTATTTGTATCCCCAATACGTAACCGCAGTGTTCATCAAATCAGCCGACGCCTGTGATGCAATGCTTCTAAAAAAGATTGAACAAGGAGAACAACAATGAAAAAACAAACAGCACATAAGATCGTATTACTCTTCGCTGCATTGGCTGTTTTACAGATAACCGGCTGTGCCGGGACCGATACATCCGAAAACGATCGCCGCCAGGGACCACCCTCCATGGGACACAACGGCCGAGGGGGTCAACAGGGTCCGGCGCCGTCCATGGCGCGTGGTACTCTGGATAGCGATGAAGGTAAAACCAAGAAGACTCCTCCAGCTGAGGCGATTGCTGCCTGTATGGAGAAGAAACCGGGTGAGCACGTCGAATTTACCGGTCCAGGAGGCGAAACTGTCAAAGCTGTCTGCCGGGAGTACGATGATCACCTGGTAGCGATTCCTGAAGATTTGATCAGTAAAAACAGCAATCGTTTATAAGCGACATGACCGGGTTTGCACCACCGTTGCAGCTTTCACATTTGTTACATATTTGCTCCTCATTTAAGGAATACTATTCAATCATCAATAGGACAGCAACCCGGATTTCAGACGAACAAAGTTTGCCGTAGCTGCGAGGCGTAGGGCAAGAAGCAGATAAGCGCAGACTTCGATAGTAACCTATTGCAATTGCACTACAACGAAGCAGATGCTGTAAAATCTGTTCGCCCGAAGGGTGGCTTTTTGATGGGAGGACCGCGAACGTTCTGCTTAATGAGAGAATTCCGGATATGCTGAAAATAGAACACATTACGATTCATATCAAAAAAGTCATGAGAAATGCAGGCTAAAACTGTATCGGGTTCTTCGGCACCTTCCTCTCTTCTCCGCCTCCCGGTGCCGGAGGATCCGGTATGTCTTGGAGAGAAAGAACATGAACAGAGTAGGTACAGTAGAAAGTGGTCTCGATGGAAAATTCGGCAACATCCCAACTTCCATATTTCATGCCTATTTCCTGCTCATTTACAGGCTAATATTTTTACCATGCAGCGCAGAGTAACCCTGAGAACGGAAGCTGTAAGATTTTATAACCCGGCAAACGACCGGAAAGGAGAAACGTCATGAATCGAAAGAAACGCTTACAAACAGTAGCAGTACTGGTAGTTTCCGCTTTGGTACCCATTGCCACAATTGCCTTCTCCAACAGCGGCGATTCCAATGGACCTCAACATGGGCCGCCTCCTGAAGCGATTAAAGCGTGTGAAGGCAAACAGGCCGGCGATACAACTTCATTTACCGGCCGTCAGGGAGAAACGCTGACGGCAACCTGTAAAGAGATCAAGGGGCAGCTGGCTGCTGTTCCCGAAGGTGGGCCGCGTTAGGAAATATAGCTTAAATGAAGCCAAGGGGCATTGGGCCGGAACCTGTTCGGCAAAGGACTCATGCCCCCACCACGCTACGTCACTGTGAAAAGGGGTGAAAAAATGAATACAGCACAAGTGCAAGAACAAAAAAACACGGCAATGGATGATGGGTTGCAGCAGATCATGACCAGGTTATCAGAGAAACACCATTTGCAACAAGGTCAGAATAGTGGCAAAAAGATTTTAGTGGTTGATGACGAGGATAACGTTCGTAAACTTGTTGAGACATTTCTCACCGAGAGTGGTTTTGTTGTCAACTCATTCAGCGACGGCCTTGAAGCCGTACACTGTTTCGTCGAAAAACGGCATGATCTCGTCCTGACGGACATCAACATGCCGGGTATTACCGGTATTATCCTCGCCGATTATATCAAGAGCCAAGACAGTAGAATCCCGATCTTTGCAATTACGGGGACTGGTTTTCTTGCTGAAGGATTATTCGACGAGGTGATAAATAAGCCTTTAAACCTGAATGTGCTCCTCCAATTGATGCAATCGTATTTTATGGCGGACTGCCTTCATGACTAATTGCAGTTTATTTCGAACCAGACCGCAGCCGGTCTGCCTATCAATCATACTGATGAGAAACCGATCATGGTAATAGAAAGAATACAGGGCTGTATCGGCTGCGGGACATGCGTGGAAACCTGTCCCACCGATGTTTTACGCCTGGACCATAAGACGAACAAAGCGTTTATCAAATACCCGGCCGACTGTCAGATATGCCATTTATGTCGAATGTATTGCCCGGTTGATGCAATTACCATCTCGCCGGAGAAATCCATCCCGGTAATCGTATCCTGGGGCTAATAATAATGAAGAGACAAACTCACCCATTCGGTCTTGTACCGGCATTCATGCTTTTTATAGGTTTGCCGTTGTTCTTTTATGCAATCGGGGATTTCCCCAGGCGTTCTCTTTTGAAGGAGTCAATATCGGTCCTTACCATCCTGGGCTTCTGCCTGATGCTCATGCAGTTTTTCCTGGTCCGCAGCAACAAGAACCTGCTGGGTGGGTATAAGATGGGAAAGGTAATTAAGGTTCATAAATTTATAGGGTATATTTTAATAAGTATCTTGCTGCTTCACCCCTTTTTGCTTGTCGTCCCACGATTTTTTGAAGCTGGGGTTGATCCCGTAGATGGCTTTATTACGATTTTATCCACCTATGATAATTTTGGAGTGGTAAGCGGCATGGTTGCCTGGTGTATGATGTTGGTTCTGCTGATTACAGCCAGTTTTCGGGGTAAAATCCAACTTGTTTACAGTACATGGCGGCTTGTTCACGGCCTGCTGTCCATTGCTTTTATTGTTTTTGCTTCCTGGCATGCCATAGATCTTGGGCGACACACCAATCGGATTTTTTCAGCTTATATACTTATCCTGGCGACAAGCGGCATGCTGCTTCTTTTAAAAATCTATGTAGTACAACCAGTTGCTAAAGCGAGGGTATCTCAATGACACAGTTAACAAAGAGCCGCAATATATCGCGTCGACATTTTATGGCACTCGCAGGCGGTGTTGCCGGCCTGGCGACCCTCTCGGCAATAGGAATTCCAACGGGCTGGGCTGCCAATAGCCCAAAAGTTGATGGCGATACGATAAACAGCGAGGAAAGCACAACCGATGTATTGGTTATCGGCGGGGGAATGGCAGGATTATTTGCAGCCGTCAAAGCCCATGATGCTGGAGCCGGGGTCATGCTTGTTTCCAAAGGGCGTCTTGGCTCATCGGGACAGACCCCTTTTGCCAAGGGCATATTCGCATATGATCCCAACACCGCGAAGGTGAGCCTCGATGAGTTCGTAGACACAGTATCCCGTTCAGCTTTGGGAACCAATAATCCAGTCTATACCAGGCAGATGGCCGAACATTCACTTGCCCGCGTCAACGATTTGAGGCAGTGGGGGTTTTTCGAATCGCCGCTTTATAACAAGTGTTTCAGCAAGCCGATCAAGGAACGAAATATTGAGGTTCTGGAGCGAATCGTCATAACCCATCTCATCAAGGAAGACGGCAGAATAGCGGGCGCAGCCGGTTTCGGTCTGGATTCAGAAAAAATCCATATCTTCAGAGCAAAAAGTATCATCCTCTGCACAGGGGCCGGAGGTTTTAAGCCCAATGGTTTTCCTATCTGTGATCTCACCCACGATGGCACGATCATGGCCTATAACATCGGCGCCAAAGTGACGGGCAAGGAGTGGAACGACGGTCATTTCGGCAAAGCGACAAACCCGGCGGCCTGCTTTGATGGTTGGGGTGATATGTTCGAGAGAAAGCCTGCCACAACCAGTGTCGAAGTTCACCACGATTTAGGTGTGGATATGAACTATATTGCCCACATCTCAGGAGGCCCGATTGAGATGGGCCCCCCGGGAAGTGAAGAAAATACTCCTTTTGGCGGGGGACCGTACAGACCGGCCGAATTTAGTCGAAACCACGCCATGCAAAAAGGTCCGGGGCCGGAGAGGAGAAGACCGCAGAAAAATGGCGGAGCACCTCCGGGAATGGGCGGGATCCTTACAGGCGGCTCCTCCGCCGGCATGTCGATCCACAAATCTGAGGGCTTGGTGCCGATTAACGATACATGTCAATCAAACATTCCGGGACTCTATGCTGCAGGGGATGCATTGGGGTCATACATGGCGGGAGCCATTTATACCCAGGTTGGATCATCCCTGACCGGTTCAGCGGTGCAGGGAGCCGTGGCTGCTGAGGCCGCGGCAAAGTACTGCAAAAATATCCAATTACAAAATATCCCAAAAGCTACAATCACTGGCATAAAAACAGAAATACTTGCTCCCCTGAAAAGAAAAGCAGGCTATAGTCCCGCCTGGGTCACGCAAACCCTGCAGGGCATCATGATCCCCAATTTTATTCTCTATATCAAAAAGGAGAATTTGCTGAAAGCTGCACTGGTATATATCGAAGAACTACGAGACCACCATATGACTATGCTGAGAGCTGCAGACATGCATGAACTGAGACTGGCTCACGAGACCGCAAACATGATCATCAGCGCAGAGATGAAACTCAAGGCCTCGATCATGCGTAAAGAGAGCCGCTGCAGCCATTACCGACTTGACTATCCGGAGCTGGATACCAAAAACTGGAATTGCTGGCTCAATATTTACAGGAGTAGCGAAGGTGAAATGAAATTTGAAAAACAACCTTTTACCAACCGGGATTTATCGTAGCATGACCTTCCCATCAGCCAGAAAGGCTGTGTAATACTTTTCGGCATATTAAGACAGAATAAAACGATAAGAAGTGGTGACAAGATGGAAAGCCTGGAAAAATATGAAAGTATCGAGTTTCCAACTGCTTTCTAGTGATACCAACCATTCCGAACATGTTTTTCCCGGATCTAAAGCACATCAACCTGAAAACTAAGCCAAAGTCATAATGAGTTCTACATTCTGATTAATGCCCATGGTAAGGCTTATTTGACTTTCAAGATCAAGGTAGTTCACCTCAACGAGGTATCACCACTGATTTTTGTATAACGTCTTAAAATGGACAATAAATGTATCCTACAGAGAGTCGAGTATATCCTTAAATGGTAAACTCCAATGGTACATCCTTACCGCCAAATTCTGTGATGCTTTGCCGTTTTACCGGCAGGAGCGCCAATTTGAACGGATTGGCGCGGAGATCTCCAGAGCAAACATGCGTAATTGGGCAATGAAGGCGGCATCTGCCTGTCAGCCGGTTCTTTCCCTATTGCAACAGGAGCTCCGATCCGGCCCACTGATAAATATCGACGAAACAACACTGCAGGTGCTTTATGAACCTGGCCGGACACCATCGACGAAATCCTACATGTGGGCATGTCGGGGAGGTCCGCAAGATCGGCCGGTATTACACTATCATTATGCCCCAAGTAGATCTGCTGATGTTGCCAAAGATCTGCTCGAAGGATACAGCGGAGTGGTACAGTCCGATGGCTATAGCGGCTATGGTTTTCTTGATCATGTGTCGGAGGTGCATCACGCCCCAACTTAACCCTAGTGCATATGCGGCATCTTGCTGCCCGGTGTCAACAGACAACATTGCAGCACGAACGACTTCAGAGATATATGCGCCACCGTTGAGCCCTGAACCGATGATGGCTGCCTGGTAGCTGCTGAGAGTGACATTGATAGTCGGTAAGCCTTGATAGATAAAAAAACAGGTGAATGAGAAGAGGTGTGCTCCGAAAGATTTCTACATAGGGTGCAATCATTACGCTCAACAAGCGCGACTTTGAGCGTAATACCCCAACTGGAGTCGTCACGATTCAAATATCTTTTTTCTGTAATATGACGAAGTCGCGGGTTCTTGCCATCTGCGAGACCATCTACCTCAATCATTAAAAAACAGCTGTAGTCTCTTCATTCCGGTTTTTGGCAGGAGTTGTAAGGTCCTAATGTTGTTGTCATCGAGATGGTCGGATATTATCTGTGCGCCCTGGAGCCGTATCGGTGTGGAATGGTAGCCCCGTATCTTCAGGTGAAAGGACTCACTGCTATTCGGCATGTCTTTGGGCAGTGGTCGTAGATCAACAACAATAGAAGCACCTTCGCGAGAGAGTTTACCGCAAAAGAAGATTGCTGCCTGACGCCAGCAGGTATCATAATTTACGGCCAAAATGCGCTCAGGGCCAGTTGTCCCGGCAAGCAGCATTTCTGCCCATCCATCTATGATGCTCTTGCTCTGTTCAGGATCAGGGTGCAGCAGGTTCCCCCAATGCAGAGGCAGGATTGGCCCGGAAAAATCCCAGCTTGGTAGACTGGCCGACACATTCCAGGGCACAGGTGCAAGTCCTCGCTCCAAAAGACCCACGCCGCACTCCCAGGTCATTTTTTCATGACGTGGTGGAGAAAAGCACCTCGCTCTGGAAAAGCGGGTAATTACATACCGAATACCATAGTTGTGCAGGAGAGCCTGTATCGATTCTTTGTCGTTGCCGAAACTGTGGTTCAGGGCTGGAGGAAAAAAAAGACGAGGAAACTCTGAAAATCCGTTTTGTTCAAGGATGATCCCGAAAGCGCCAAGATGAGACTTGATCACCTCTCTTGAGCGCATAGTTCCATGTCGGTCATGGAACTCGGAGCGCTCCATCTTCCCCTCACGCCAGAATTCATGGCAGAGTGCGTGTAAACCCAATTCAAATGAGTCTTGATTGTTGCGCAGATAATCAGCAGTTTCATCGAGCCATGGCCCCTGATTAATCTCGTTATTCCAATGAGTACCCATCCAGGTAGCACCCGTTATACCGCTCAGATAATTGGTTCGGTCCCATTCACCAAGTACCATTCCCAAACCAATCCGAACTCCAAGCTTGTCAGCCAACCGGGCAAGTGCCCGATAATCTGCCAGACAGTGACGCCTGAGAAAAGCGTTACGATACGGCTGCTGAAAAGCTGAGCCGTCTTCTCCCTGCCACCAGCCAACGTCCTCGATGATCGGAAAAACGGGCATCGGTATAAAAACATCGATATTTTTATAGGTAACATGATGCATTGCCTGTCTCACAAGCTGATCCATCGCCTGATAGCCGGACCGTCCCGCCGGGAACGTCTCAGATCAAAGCTTTTCCAGTTATCGTACTCAAGAGATTCGCTTCGAGGATCCCAGTCGTGAGGCTTTCGTGAAAAAACATACCAGACAAGCGGTTCCATCCCTGCTCCCCATTTAAGTTTGAACCGACAGGTGGGTGCATCAGGAGAGGAACGACCAAAATCAAACCAATTGCAACCATGATCGACTGCATATTCCAGCATAGACCAATAAAGTAGCATATTAGGGCATGATGGCCGGTAAATCCTCAAGGATGAAGCCCATGGATTACAGAGAACCCCATTATGCAGCAAAACGACAGCTGCTGCTGCAGGTTTGCCGTGAAGATAAATTATAATGATTGCACTTCGGGGAGCCTCGCTCCTAACAATACTCCGAAAGAGTTCCAACCCGTGAACAGGTGAGCCGAGATCACGCATATTCTCTGAAAAAACTGCATAAAAATCTGTCAAGAGTTCAACACCACCTACTTTTACGATACATTCACAGCGCCGAGCCTTGCGGACCTGATTGCGAACTTTAGCAGAAAGCTCCGACCAGAGCGTATCCACGGATTTGGGAAGTGGTCGGAGCAGTTCCGTCTTGAAATTATGAGGTGTATAGCTCCATGTGTCGATGGTCTTTTCCTGCTGTATAAAGGGTTGCAATGTTGCATCCTGACGTAACTCCAAATGGTTTGCCTCGAGTTTGTCGGCAAACTCCAGAGCTGTATAAAGTAGTCGGCGGCCGCTCTCCCAATCGTCTGCCACTATACCCGCCGCATCGGTGTAGGGGAGCGAAATCAACCGCTTCTCCTTACCTGGCGGGTCAAATAAAACAAGGGGAAGGATGCCGCTGATTCGATTGGTCTGAGTGTTAATAGCTGCCAGTCGGAGGATTGGCAGGGAGTAGACTTTGGCAAGACTGTCTCCCCAATCGAAAAGATGAGAATATTTTGCCGCAATATTTTTTGCTGCGTATTGATTCCATGTTTTTTTTGCTGTATTTGCTAAAATATCGATCATGTTCGCATTCTTTTACCTTAAAAATACGGTAAGTTAAGTCTCATTATAGAAAAAATCGATAAGGAGCCATTTTCCTATAAGGACATCATATTGGTAATATTCTTCATTCCGACTATAATTTTTAGCATACGACCAGCAAAAAGAATCAACTCCATCTAAACTCTTATGTACCTGTCTACCGAACAACGGACATTTGCACACCTTGGCCGACCCCTTTACAAACAAAAGGTAAGTTCTCTTTTGGAAAAAGGCAGTGGCGAAATCAACGAGGACGTCCTACTTGAAGATGGTGATCTTCTCGGCGTCTTTGATGGGGCGACGAGCCTGGGAAAGTGCCGTTTTCAAGAGGGGTTGACCGGTGGTTTGCTTGCCGCCAGGACAGCTGCTCAGTCTTTTAGAGGTAATCGAAACCCCCTTGACCAACTGGTCAAAGAGGCAAATAGCAGCATTCAAAAAGCCCAGATCAATGAAAGTATTGGTCTGGACGAACGACATAAACTCTGGTCCACAAGCCTTGCGGTTGTCCATTTGGCTGGAAAACAACTTGAGTATTGTCAGACGGGTGATGCTCTCATCCTCTTTATTTTTAAAGACGGCAGCTACAAAGTAATCACCCCGGATATCGACATTGATCGGGATACCTTGCAGTTGTGGAAGGAGATGCAGGTATCACCAGGTGCTATTATCCAGGAGGAGTTGACTGAACAAATTCACAAAGTTCGCCTGGAAATGAACATCAGTTACGGTGTTTTAAATGGTGAACCCGAGGCTTTGGATTTTATCCGCCATGGCTATGAAGATCTTACCGATGTCAGCGATGTCCTGCTGTTCACAGATGGGCTGCATCTCCCCAGAGAGAATCCATTAGAGGAGCATGACTGGCAATCCTTTGTCGAGCTCTATCGCCAGGGTGGTCTTCAGGCTGTCCGCGATCATGTAAGGCAGCTGCAACAGGAGGATCCAGATTGTCGAAAATATCCTCGCTTCAAAATCCACGACGACATCGCAGCAGTGGCGATCAGCTGCTGAGTACTTTCTCGTAGGCCAGATTAATTTTTCTAAAAACCGCATCCCAGCCAAACATAGAGGTAATTTTCTGTATTGGACTCAGAGCAGGAGTGGGTGATATACGCACCTTGGCCACCATGGAATGTATTGCTTTTCTCAAACGCATCTCGATGGTAGGCAGGTCTTCCGGATGGGGGCGATCTATCTGTTGCATGACCGGAAGTTCTATGAGTTCGACGATATCCGGTTCTGCGTTCCCAAGCAGTTCCTGGCAACCTGTCAGATCTGTAGTTATGATTCGGCAGCCGGAGGCCAGTGCTTCGATGAGAACAAGAGGCAAACCTTCATAAAAAGATGGCAGAATGAAAATATGGCATTTCCCCATCAACAGCGCCAGTTCCTGTTGGCTTATCCGGCCATGAACAGTTACCAAAGCTCCCGCTTTTTCAGCCAGTTCCAAACAATAGTTTCCCTCCTCCCCGCTTCCTGATCCCGCTAGATGGAGGTGTACTTCTGCTCCATCCAGAGATTGGACGGTCCTCAAAAGCACATCAACTCCTTTGGCAGAACTAAGTTTGCCGGCATAGAGCATTTGCACCTGAGGTAAGTCGTCCTTTGGTTGTGCTGTGAAAATTGTCTCGTCAAAACCTCCCCCGACAAGATCTATACGGTGGGATGGTACGGAGTAGAGCTGTCTGATCTTGTCAGCCTGATCACCACTCAGAGCAAGTACCCGGTCAATTTCTTGGCAATGCGGCAGGACATTGTTTCTCAAATGCGGGCACTGCAGAAACTGGCGAAGGTCCGTAGAGTGGCAGGATGTCACCATGGGAATGGTGGGAAAGAGTTTTCGGGCAACTGCGCTTACCAGCCAGAGATGATGGCTGTGGATGATATCGGGAGAAAAATCACTCACCGCACGTTCAATAACCTTTCCAAATTCCCGCTCATAGCTATCGATTTGAGCAGGCGAGAGTGTTCCGAAGATAGAACTTGGGTAGGGCATGACGTCGCTCATGCCTGGAATAGTGTAATTCAGCACACCTCGTTCAAAGTGGACAAAACGGCAGAACTGCGTCTTAATGCAATCAAGTTGAGGCAGCTTGTTTCCAGAGATTCCCGCTACAAGAAAATTCTGATGGCCGGCAGCCGTTGCCTGGCGAATAATATTTTGCAGATAAATTCCGCTACCAGTACTTTCCGGATGCTGACTGATGATGTGGAGAATCTTCATTAGTAAAATTTCCAATTGATCTGAATCAGATATATCGATTTCTGAGACTATTTACATCCTCAATAACAGCTTACAGCTTTTAAAGCCAAATCTCTATAACATTCAATAACTTATTAGTTAAAAACAGAAAATCTACTCTCGCCGTGTGTATATTCTCTTGAAAAGATATGATATTGTCTGAAACCTATATGAGATAGCTTGGTTGATACTGTTGTTTGAAGATTTGTTCTGCAAATCCAACCAATAGCTCAAGATCCAACTCTGAACCTTCTTCCTGATGCCCTACAGACAGGAGGTGGTGAGTAATCAATCGCCGACCTGATAATTTATCAGTCATGAGCAGACTGCATAAATGGAACAACTGAAGCCAAATGAGAAATGTGAGATGAGTTTTCTATTCGTCTTTATAATGTCCGACATCGGTCGAAGGCTAAGGATTGTCTCGTATTGCCGGCTCAACCCAGTGAGTAAGCCTCGGAACCGTGTTCGCTGTAAGGTGGATAATAAAATCAAACATCATTGGTCACACTGCGAGTGGCTGGTCTTTTTTCACTTTGGCCGAGGCTCTGCGTCCAAGGACCCAAATACTGAGTAGCAGGAGAGAACCGCCTGCCCACTGCAACACACCGAAGTTCTGTCCAAGCAGGAAAGCTGAAAGCACCACAGCTGTGAGTGGCTCAAGCAACGTGGCCACAGTGAGTGCAGTTGGTTTAAGTCGTGCAGCACCCCAGCTGAAGGCAAGCAATGCGAGGGCAGCGGTGACAACTCCAAGATACAGAAACCAGGCTTGCGGCGGAACTTCTGTCGGCCAGGTGAATGGTCTGTAAAGAGCGGTCAAGCTCATTACAGCAGCTGCAACCAAAGTCAGACAAGCTGTTGCCGGCCCAGCTCCAAGGGCGATTGAAATACGCCCACTGATCATGGAGAAGCCAGCGTACAGGAACGCCGAGCCAATTGAGAACGCAACGCCAAGCAATGTGCTGCGCGATCCAACATCTGTTGCCGTTACATCGTGCTGAGTGATGATCAGAACTGTGCCGATGATTGCTCCAGTGAGCACAAGAAGCAGCTGTAAATCCGCAATTTCCTGACCACGAGCTACCGCGATTATCGTGACTATGACTGGCGGTAGGCAGAGTGCAATCAGTGTTGGAACGGCGGCGCCCATTTGTTCAATTCCAAGAAACCAAAGTGATACGTAGCCAGCCATCGCTGCACCTGCAAGAAGTACCGTCACTAGTAGCGGCCGTAATCGGCTCCATAAAATGCCGCGACCAAATACCCCGACAAGAACAACAGCGCCAATGACGAAGCGCCAAAAGGAGACGTTCTCCGGTGAGAAGCCATGTTGGGTGACTAGTAAATTGACAACGAGCGCACCTGTTCCCCACATTACTCCTGCTCCACAGGCTGCTGTTAGCGCCAATTTCGGAGACGAAGAACGAAAGTGCGATGGTTGTGTGGACGTGTCCATGGCCTATTATCAGTTTATAACAAGTTATTTATAAAAACTGCATATCATGCACTTGGTATGGTTATACAGAAAGAATTGCCACTCGGCAATATGTGAGATAGCAAGACCCGTACCGTTAACGTCAGGTTAAAGGTTGAAACGGGAAATACCATACAATCATCAGTCTTGCTCTGTGAAGATGTTTGATGAACAGGTGTTGCCAGAAATTTACGGCAAACAGTCTATATGCGTAATATATCCTGTTTTTTCTTTTATATTAAAGTGTTATCTGCATGGATTTTCGATCATATGTCCATCTGATGTAAAGTTTCTCACTGAGGATAACCCCGTCAAGGACCGGTTCTGAGAATGGGCCCCTCAAAAATGCTCGCCGGAGGAACCGGTTCTTGCCGGGGCGGATATTTAGCTCTGATCTCATTCAAGTTGATTGACAAAGGAATAGTACGATGCGGCACAACTGTCGGATGGTATGGACGGAAAAATTTTTGATATACTTGCCATAAATGTACTCGACAAGAAGAGCTGCCCCACGACGCCACTTGCCTCAACGCGACTACACCAACGGTGAAGCACCCGACCCCTCTGGCATCACTCCTGTTTCTATAAAATTCTTTTATCCCGAGCGGCAAATTGCAGCTTAATATGCCGGTATCAGCGAATAGCCTTTTTGCTGGTATCCCAGGGAAGCGATCCAGCCGTTTCCTACCTGATGAATTTCAGACGCTATATTTTCCGGTTTTACCCCCAAGAGGTTTGCCGCGAACAAACAAACCTCAAGTCGAATACCGTCCTTCGCCATCACCGCAATAGTTGTATCAAATTCTTCGAGCCGCTTTTTCTCTTCGTCGGAGAAATTTTCCCGGTCGCTTGAGAGCAGCAATACCGATGAATCCATAAAAACTACCACGAACTCAGGTTTTTGGGAGACTGCCTGTATGGCTTGATCTTTATAGGTGTCATGAACCAATTTCAGATGAATCAGGGCGGACCCAATGTTTCCATCCCGGAAATCAAAGACCGTGTTGACCGACTTGACCCCGTTGAGGCCCTGGTATTGTTCAGCTGAAGCAGAATTGATAACAAATCCTGCAAGAAAAAGAATAAAAAAAACAACAATTTTTGAAGATGTAATGAATATTTTCATGGCCTTGCCTCCTATGTTGTTATTTAACAGGTTGGAGAATTGAGGGTCGCCAATGCCTCGTCGAGTCGTTGTCGTTGTGCAGCTGTGGTCACTTTCGTCAACATCTTTTGATATCTCGGGTGTTCAACTCCGGAGAAGATATATTGCCAGCGATACGCCTTCAGAAATCCCGCTCTGAGGTGCTGAATTTCATCCTCCATAAAGGAAAGGTTGGATACTTTGAGAAAATAATCGACATCCACATTGCTTTGGCTCTGAAGAATACCATCCACATCCTCAATAATACCGATGAGTTCATCTACTGCTTTTTCGCGTTCCCCATCCGAAATTTTATTATTCTCCCGCTCCCACTCCAGTTCATCAATCATGGCATGGGAGGTTTCCTCCTTCCAATGAAATAAAAAGATATCCTTGAATAGTTCGGACAAGTTGTTGTCGGGCTCAATGCTCTGCTTAAAATGCTCTTGGGTGAAGAGTTCAATTTCAAGAACCAGTCCCATCACCGCCCAGGTGGAATTATTCAACACGGCTTCCGAAACGGCGTCGGGATCCGGCAGAAAGGTATATCCATCCGGCATGCCCTCCGCCATCATCGGTTCAATTCGGTGAAACAGCGCCTGGTGCTTCAATTCCTCGTCACTGAAGCGAACGAGCGATTCCAGAGCAATTTGGTTTCCAAGCCAGTGATCCCTTGTACATTCAAGTACTTTTGCGGTTATAAATCTTTCAACGAACCCGAACATATTGGCATAGGTCCGGCCCTGGATCTGACTGATAAACCGTTTGTCTTGGTCGGGTAAAAAGTCGAACCGGTCGACCCCCGAAAGCCCGTCCGGAAGAAATTTCTGTGAAAACTGAAATGACCGCCCCCGCAGCACGTCCTTATCGATATCCCATCTGACTCGCTTCGAGACTTCGATGCATTTTGCATACCGATCTTCATCGATTGGTTGTGGTGATGGTTGCATGGGAAGCCCTCCTTTTATTCAATGATTTGGGTCGAACCTCGTTAAACTCGAGAGACTGTCTCACCTAAGAAAATGGCATTGGGCTTGTAGTCCCTAGCGATGCCTTTTTCTAGAGCAAAATCACTTTTTGGCGCCCCGCAAACAGACAGACCCAATCATGCGGAACATCCTGCCGGATTGTTTTTGGAGCCACACCGTTATCTGCATCTCCTTTAGCCGGTTCATAAACATAGCCACAGATCGAAGACACCCGTTTATCCATTCTCTCCTTTTTCTGTCTGTAAATGGCTCAAGTGGGCTTGTGTTCCTCGCGCAAAATGAGCGAAAATCCTTGCCACATAAATGCTCTTGCTAATCGATATACCCTAGCGATTTATTTATCCTTGTCAAGATTGTCCACTTGTTGCTAATCGCGTAAAAATAGTGAGATAGGCCGTTAACATTGGAAACAGTTCGAGAAAAGCATTCAGGCCGAGACCATCAGATCGACAAAGCATTATTCAACGCTGTACTTTCAACTCTGGAAGGAAACCTCGTGAAGCCTCCTTTTTAGAACGAGTCGGAGATGTTTTCAGAATCTTGGATCCGCCACATATTGTTGGTATTGAGTACATCGATTAACGAACATTGCGGGATGTCCGTATCTACCAGTTGTTACATGCTTCTTTCACATCCTCGACATGAAGCAAGGTTCGGCAACCACCTTACACATAATAAAATATTTACTTCAGCTGAACCAACGACGCCAGTGTAAAAAAAGTGAATTCCACCGGGGCAGGTGCCTTTTTTCATTGTTCTTTCATGGGGTGGACCTTGAAAAAGGCCCATGCAATAGCCGTCCAGTCGGGCCCGTCAGGATCCGCGTAAGGGCCCTGCGCGCCACCTACCCAACCATGCCCCGGGCCGTCGACAAAATGAGTCTCGATGGCCGAGCCAGCGCTGTAACTGCCATAACGGTTGTAATGCCAGGTCAGGCCATCGGTCTCACCGACCTCGCTGACAGCCGGAGTAATCATGTCTATTTCAAAAAGCGTAGCCCATGCAGCGGCGTTGTTCCTTGCAGCGTCAACATCAACCTTTGGATCGCTTGTGGCGTGAAGCACGAGCAGCGGCACTAGACGTTTATCTGATCCCATCTCAGTGGTCATGTCCCGGACGGTCTCCTCCGTGGTTTCGAATCTTGGCGCCCACCAGTCAAACCAGGTCGCCGGGTCGAACCAATTAAAGCTCATACATACGCCTCGTACTGCACATGCTGTTTCTCCATAAGCGATGCCTGCGGCCGGCGCCCCGGAAGCAATTATTTCCGAGTAGGCCACCATGACGGCGGTAGCCATGGCACCACCCGAAGATAATCCAGTGATATGGATCCGATTTGAGTCGATGGCGTAGGCGTTCTGAACTTCCGTGATGATCCCGGCAATGTCGGCTACTTCTCCCCGTCCCTGATGAATTTCATTTTCAAACCAATATCCCCAGCAGTTGGTATTGCGCAGACCATCGTACGATGTAATAAAGGGGTAGACAACGATGAATTTTTCAGCCTCGGCCAAATCGTTAAAGCGGGTGTCGTTCATGATATCCAGGTGGGTCTGGTTGCAACCATGCAGGACAACCACCAATGGCAGTGCTTCACCAGCACCTTGATCTTTCGGAAGGAATACCGAATACCGCCTGTCTTTTGATCCTTCAAAGGTCTTTTGTTGGTAGGCTAGGTCAACGACTTCTCCGGCGGATGCATTCCCATGCAGCAGTAAGATGGCAATCAACAACCTCAAATACTTCCACAATATCATCATGTTGTGACTCCTGTTCGGGGTTTTAGTATTTTGGTTTTTTCAGCACGGGATTAAGTTCTCTCTCCATCGCTAAAACAACCCTCCTGAAGCAACAGAAAATTTTATAGCGCTAAGGACATGATTCATCGCAAGGTCATCAGCTGGTTCGAAAGCTCGGGAGACGTTTCCATGCCATAAATAACCACTTGCCCCCGTTCCAGTTCATTCCCCACAATCTCTCGCAGCTCAGCACCCTTCACCCTTGGCACCCTGCCCTCCAGCTATCTGCAACAGAACAGTCAGTCATATGGCGATGTACCACCAGTCTGAAACGTACTCAGCGTTGGGGTTCAGATGCATTTGTACATCACGCACCGTGGCTCCACCATAGAGTCCAACCGCCAGAGGTCAATCCGGCCGGGGGGGGGTTGCCCCGGTCTTTTTCGCTTTCTCCGTACACACTCATCCGATTCGTTATGGACCTTCAATGCAACGGAATTTCGGGGAGAGGTCCGAAAACAATATCAAGCTTTCCCAGACGATGCCGGGATTCCGATACCACTTTTTTAGGCGCGATATCTGTTTTGTGATTATGTTTAATACTCAAGTCTGATTCATTTCTGTTCTTTTATCGGCACAGGCGGGAAGCAGTGTGCCGAAGAGATATCCAGCAGTTTCAAGGCCAACCTTTTTAATATGACGCTTGTAAGTGATTCATGGTGTTGAGAGTCCCGTGCTGTTCTGCTTCATTGGTGTTCCAAATGGACACCGGGTGATTGATGAAGGTGCCTGTCGGTAATATTCATTGAGCCTTTAAATATAAAAAGCGAATAAGGAGGTATGCTATGTCTGAAAACACACCTGTCGAACAAACGGAGAAGACGCCAATTGAGAGATCCCGAGACATTCTCTCGCAGATAAAGGAGATGCAGCACTATTCAATCTCAAACATCGAAAAGCTCACCGGCTTCTACCTGGAAATCGAAGATGAGCTGAAGCAGAAAAAAATCGCAGAAAAGATTGAAGAACTCCTTGATAAGCAACACGGCTTCAATGATTGTGTGAGCGAAGTTATCAGTTTTTACGAAAACGAGCTGAACCAACTGCAGGATGAAAGTTGATCGCACCGCATGCCATTAACGGTTGTTATTCCAGCTAGTTAAATCGTAGCTGAATGAGTTGCCCGGCCATCCCCTTTTCTCACTTTAGGCGCAGGAAAATGGCACTATCATGCTGAACAATCCTTCAGCATGATAGTGTATTATTCTCCGACAATTTCATGAATCTGTCGCTTGGTCTATTATTCGACAGTTACACTCTTCGCCAGATTTCGCGGCTGATCCACATCACAGCCACGCTTTGATGCTATTTCATAGGCAAGGAGCTGGGCCGGGATGGTGTAGAGAATAGGATTCATCGACTCATGCACCTGCGGCAGATACACCACATCCCCGGTAATATTTTTTAGATGACTGTCACCTTCCGTGCCAATCAGAATAATCCGTCCCTGGCGCGCCTTGATTTCCTCAACGTTGGAGATGGATTTCTGGTAAACCTCATCCTGAGGCACCAGTGCCAGAACCGGCATATCCTTGTCTATGAGAGCAATGGGTCCGTGTTTCAATTCCCCGGAAGCATAGCCTTCAGCATGGATATAGGATATCTCTTTCAACTTCAGGGCGCCCTCAAGAGCAATGGGATAATTCAATCCCCTGCCGACAAAGAGAAAGTCCCGACTGCTATAATAGCTTTCAATGAGTTTTTGTATTTCCTCCTGAACCCTGGGAATGACAGCTTCTATTACCCCGGCGACCTTTATCAGTTCCTTGCCGAGTTCCACACTCTTCTCGGGACTGATAGTCTTTCTCCGCTGGCCAAGGTACAGGGTGAAGAGAAAAAGGGCCGCAAGTTGTGAAATAAACGCCTTGGTGGAAGCAACACCTATCTCCGGTCCAGCATGGGTATATATTGTACCATCTGCTTCCCGGGTCATAGTCGATCCAACCACATTGCAGATTGTGATAATTTTTGCCCCCAGTTCCCTGGCCTTGCGTATTCCTGCCAAGGTATCGGCCGTCTCTCCCGATTGAGATATTGCAACCGTCAGCACTCTCTCATTTATCAACAGGTGACGGTATCGAAACTCAGAAGCAATATCGACTTCTACCGGAATACCGGCATATTTCTCAATCCAATATTTGGCAACAAGAGCTGCATGCCATGAGGTCCCGCAGGCGACAAGAAAGATGCGGTCAATGTTCTCAAGATCGCGCTGGGACAGCTTTATTTCCGGCAGATCAACCACCCCTGTTTCCAGGTTGATTCTGCCACTTACGGTATTGGTAATTGCCTGGGGCTGCTCGAAAATTTCTTTGAGCATGAAATGCCGGTATCCGGCCTTTTCAGCCATTGCAGCGTTCCACTCAATGGCCTTGACCTCTTTTTGCAATAGCTCTCCGGTTTTGAGGGAGAAAATCCGGTGACTGTCAGCTTTTATAATCGCCAGCTCCATATCATCCAAAAATATGACCTTATTGGTGTAGGGCAAAAGAGCCGGGATATCCGAGGCCATGAAATTTCCGTCCTGGTCACTGACACCAAGCACCAAAGGACTTTGATTGCGAACGGCAATCAGCGTGTCCGGCATACCAGCCCAAAGTACTCCTATCGCATAGGAGCCTTCCACCAGACTGACGGCTTTTTTTACAGCGACGACCAGATCATCTTCGAGGTGATCTTCGATCAGATGGGCAAGTACCTCTGTGTCCGTTTCAGAGGAAAAGACATGACCTTTAGCCTTCAAATCTTCACGGAGAGAGTGATAGTTTTCAATGATACCATTGTGAATGACAACAAGATTCCCAGAACAATCACTATGGGGATGGGCGTTTTCAGTAGTGGGTGCGCCATGGGTTGCCCAACGGGTGTGGCCAAGACCTATATGGGCCGGTGCAATGATCGCGTCACCAACAATAGCCTCAAGGCATGAGAGCTTTCCCGCCGACCGGTGCTTAACCAGTTTCCCCTCCTCCAGGTAAACAATACCAGCCGAATCATACCCGCGGTATTCAAGACGCCTGAGACCTTCCAAAACCACGGGCACAACCCGCCGCGGACCACAATACCCAACGATACCACACATACTTCGCCCCCTATTGAAAAATATATTGAACTGCCGAGCAGAAACGGTTTAGTGCCTTACTCCTGAATTCCATTCACTCAATTATTGCCCCCTTGAAGGGGGTGAAAAAACAATAAAAGTGGAAAGGCTTTTCTTTGAGAAGTTGCAGTAACCTCCAAGGCACTCATCTTAAATCCCCTGCTTGACAGGGGACAGAGAATGTTGCTCTTCTTTTGCTGCGAAACTTCTTCCTGTTTAGAAAATCTCAAGCAAATATCATTCCGAATACAGTCCATAGCAGGAATAAATCTGACAGGACAGCCTAACATTGCATTTCTGACGATTACCAGTTTTTTCTTTCAACAAGCAAAAAAAAAAGGTAGTATCCGCTTCAAATCAACCAGTGACCTCAATTTATTACAAAACCATCCACACTTACATATAGAATTCCCATGGACGAAAGACAACGACTGAAAGAGATTCTCCTTGAAAAATCCTACCGAAAAGGAACCTTTACCCTCACTTCCGGCAAGACTTCGGATTTTTATATTGACGGCAAACAGACAACACTTTCGGCAGAAGGAGCGTTTCTTTGTGGGAAGCTGCTCTTTGAACTGTTGCAAAAATCACCCACTCCCATTCAGGCAGTTGGAGGTATGACCCTGGGTGCAGATCCACTGGTTACCGCGGTATCCATTGCCAGCTATCTGGCCAACCAGCCGATACCGGCCTTCATTGTTCGCAAAGAAGCCAAGGGACACGGTACCGGGAATTATATTGAAGGCCTGAAAAATATGACCGAAGGCTGCACTGTGGCCCTGCTTGAAGATGTGGTTACCACAGGGGGAACGCTTATAAAGGTTATCGAAAGGGTAGAAAGCGCAGGTTTTAAGGTCGGCCTCATAGCCACGGTTGTCGAACGACAGGAAGGCGGTACGGAAGCGCTGGCGAAGGCAGGATACACGCTTGAATCGCTTTTTACCCGCGAACAGATGCTCGAATAAACAGATCATGAAATGTAAAAAATGCTCCGAAAAACTCGAAGTACATCGCATGTGTCGGAGAGTACGCATGCGATGTACGGTGTGTGGGCAGGAATACCAGATCCACGAAGTGGCCAGTGAACTCGATAGAGAGACGGAAGAGATTCTGGAACGATACACGGCAATTATCTATGATTAAAAAATCGTAGATGTGAAACGGCATCAACTCAGACTGTTTGTTTTCACATTCATGCGGGGAGGTCCCAACCATCTTACCGGACGTCGCACCGGCAATCCAGAGATGACCTCAAGTCCTTTTATTTTTATAATTTCCGGTGTACCGAAGATTACTCTTCTTTTAACCGGAAAAACGGTCGTGATGGCTCACATGATAGACTTTTGTTGTTGTAATCTCGTAATAAATCCAATAACTCATTGCCTTTCCAAAATGTGGAGCTTATAATGAGTGACCATTCTGTTTGAAATAAATGTTGAAAGAATCTATACAAGCGCATGACAAATCAACCATCTCCTCTTAAGTCCTTTGTAAAATCAGATGAAGCGATGATTGTCTGCCCGGCGTGTGATTCTGCCAAATCAATCTCCGCCTCTCGATTTCGTCATCGGCTGCACCTCCTTAAAGTCAAATGCAAGTGCGGCAATGTATTCAAAGTACATTTAGAATTCAGACGTCACTTTCGAAAAAACACCGAACTTGAGGGAATGTACGGATTGAACTCACCGGCTATCGGTGGAGGCAAGGTAAAAGTTATAAACCTTTCTCTCAGTGGTGCCTGCTTTGAGGTACGAGGTGTCCATGATTTGAAAATAGGGCAAAGGGGTTCCCTGGTTTTCACACTCGACAACCGGAAAGAAACCGTTCTTTTTAAAAGGGTAGTGATCAAGACAGTGGCCTCAAACCGTATTGGCTGTGAATTTGTCGAAGACAGAGCGTTTGAAAAAGAACTTGGATTCTACCTGCTACCGTAGTTTGTTGTCGAGGACCTTCCCGATAAGTCCCTCAGCCTGAACAAGAAACTCATGCAGTGTTTCCTGCTGGAGAGCACTTATAGTTATCCCCTCCTTGCCGACCAGCTGTTCTGTCAGGTCACGATCTTCAACCTGATCAATTTTATTAAACAGGGTCAGACTGGGTATATCTGAAAGCTCAAGATCTATGAGGAGTTTTTCAACAACAGCCATCTGCTGGCGAAAACCCGGGTTTGAGACATCCACAACGTGGACGAGAAGATCAGCTTCCTTTAATTCCTCCAGTGTTGCCATGAACGCCTGGAGAAGATCAGCCGGCAGGTTTCTGATAAAGCCAACTGTATCTGTAATGATAACCTCCATCTCTGTTGGAAACCGCAATCGCCTGCTCGTTGGATCAAGGGTCGCAAAAAGTTTGTCTTCAGCGACGATATCGCTTTTTGTCAGGGTATTAAGAAGAGTCGATTTCCCGGCATTGGTGTATCCAACCAGAGAGAGAACCGGCAAATCTTTTTTCCTTCTTTTCGCCCTGCGCCTATATCTCTCGCTACTTACCTGTTTTAACTCCTTAGCCAGACGGGCTAACCGGTCGTTAATTCGTCGCCGATCAATTTCAAGTTTGGTTTCTCCCGGCCCCCGGGCACCGATCCCTCCCGTCAGCCTCGACAGAGCATCGTCCCTTGACGACAGTCGGGGCAGCATGTATTTCAATTGAGCCATCTCCACCTGCAGCTTCCCTTCCCGACTCATTGCCCTGTGGGCAAAGATATCGAGGATGAGCTGAGTCCTGTCGATGACCCGCAAATCGCTGAAATTAGTGATAGAGCGTATTTGTGATGGATTTAATTCCTGGTTAAAGATCAACAGGTTGGCATCGAGCTGCAGCGCCCGGATCATGATATCGGCAAGCTTCCCCTTACCGAGGATCAACCTGGGATTCGCCCTGCTTCTCCGCTGCAAAACGGTGTCCAGAATAGTGATATTATCCGAACGGGCGAGTTCAACAAGTTCCGCCAGAGATTCCTCCGCCTGACGTTTTTGTTCGGTTGACACACTCACCAGAATAGCGCGATCATCTCCGCGATCGACACGGCTGGTTTTTCGGCCCAGCCCAAATTCCCTTTCTATCGCCGCAATCAGCTCCTCAACCGATTCATCCTGATTGGCTGGATGAACAGGCTTGAGGAAAGCCCAGCTCTTCCCGTCCTCGGCACCGGGCAACAAGTGAGCTGAATATATTTTTTCCGGTAACCCTTCCCTGTCGACTTTGATAACTGAAATCAGGTCAAGGCGGAGAAAAAGAAGATCCATCAGATCGTCATCACTGATATCCTCACCCGCCAGGTGGGTGTGTATCAACCTCAAACCACGCAGTCTTCCACCGGAAGCCCGGACATGGCCGAGCTGCGGAATCATAATCTGGGAATAATCACCCACAACAACTGACTCAACCTTACCGGACCTGTGAACAAGCACGCCAAGTTGCCTGTTGAGCTCAACCGAAAGCTGGCAAAGCGACCTGGCCATTTCCGGATTGATGACCTTGTCCCGCTGCACCCTCTTTTGGCCAATACGTTCAAGGGCTTTTAACTGATGTGTTTTTAAGCCACTGGTATTTCCGCTTACTATTCCGATGACACGCCCCCTTTTTCCATTGGAAAATCCTCATCTCTTACATCGGTGGACAGTGTCGGACGAAGGCAGACCGTCTGCCCGGAATAATTCTTCCAGATGGTATCATCGTATTGATTATGGCACCCGACACAGAGTCCGACCCGAAGAATCGACCGCAGTTCCCCTTTGTCAAACGGTCGCAAGGTTGATCGCGAGCTATGTTGCAACGGCTCACCGTCAAGAGTCACATAGGCATCAAAAGGCACGGTAACACCGGCACTTGTAACAATTCCTTGATCAACAGGTTCAAATACCAGTTCACTGTTACGCAGGAAGATTTTTCCCTCCCCTAAACCGACCGTTTTAGTCGATGTATGGCAATCTATGCATTCACGGCCTTTGGCCTGAGTAGTGTGTGGGTTTATGGCTGCCATAGTAAATCTGTCGAAGCTCTGTTCTATTTTTCCGTCTTCGTCAACCACTGTGACAATATCCTGGCAACCGGGAGTAACGACGACTATCTCATCTTCCCACACCCCAAGCATGGGCCTTTCATACCGAATATACGACCGGCCCTCTTCCCACAGCCCTTTGGTTTCCTCGAGGCTCAGCTTATCAAGATGGGTCAGGGAAGCATCTCGTTTGGCATGGCAGCCATAACACTGGGCCACCCACGTTGAATGACAGGCTTCACAGGTTACCCTTTTATGTGAGGGGAAATCGCAGACTCCTTTCTTTGGAGTTTTGACCGGGTGCACCTTGTCGTCCACCTTACCAACAAGGACAACCTTGCCATCTTCAGTATCAAGGTTGGTCAGACTGTCGTTCTTTCTGGTTGTTCCAGGGTTGTCAGAGTGACAGACCTGGCAGGATATCTCCAATTGATCCTCGTAATGGGCATAACTTGTGCCGTCACCCATGACCTCATTCCGAGTATGACAATCGATGCATTCCATCCCTTTCTCATGATGAACATCATCGGCGATTTCCAGATAAAACCGCGCTCCAGGAAGTTGCCGTGGATTCAACTGGCCTTCTTCGTAAGGCGTTCCGTAGCCCTCCGACTCGAAGATACCCATATACGAAATGCCTATCCTGCCGGAACGATTATGACACCGGACACAATTCACGCTATGCACCCCCCTTATAATAAGAGGATGGATTTTTTTGTCGGTTTTTTCGGTATACTCGTCATTGTCGGAAACAAGTATTTCGCCAATATCAGTTTTCCCGGGTACGTAATAGTGACATGCCGAACACCCACCTCCCTTTTCACTGAAAAATTCCGGAAGTCCAGCGAGATCGTTCTTTTGCTTCCAAAGATGACAGGTGGCACACAGTTTTCGATAATAATCAAGAGCAAGCGAACTTTCGCCGGTTTTCAGAAGCTCTTCCACTGTGAGTTCTGTATCCTGACTGTCGGTTTCACCCCAATAATAGAGCAATGTTCCGAGAATACCCCTGTTGGTAGCCATCAGGGAATTCTTTACCTTATGCGCGTCAGCGGGATGACAGCCTTCAACGGAACAGGTCTTTTCGACATGGCGAAGATCACCTGGGTTGAGAACCATCCCCTCATGTCCTGCATCTTTTGTTACCGCCAGAGGGTTACCGAGATGGCAGGGATAACACCCTATGACAGCAGGATCATGCGCCGGATCAAGTTTTTCGTCCTTATGGCAACTGAGACACATATCGACGCTACCGGAATCAGTCACATATAGCTTATCAGGGCGCTCTATCAGAAGTTCACTTGCAATAAGCCAACCCAGCGCGGAGAAGATACCGACTATAACGAGAAATTTCAGAAGGGATTGTTTTGTAAATCGGCTATTTTTCAAATCGTATGGCCATTAACTTAAGTATTCTTAACAAACTCGCAAAAAGTTGAATCGAAGTTTTGTGATGGCTATGGAAAAAGTCTGATATGCGAGGCGTAGCGTTTTCGGCAGGGACTCAGCTATACATATAAGTATGCTGAGTTCCTGCCGAAAACCTACAACGAAGTAGATCGTGCTTTTTACGACGCCATCACTCCTGGAAATTTTGAACATTAGGATACCTGCGTCCAAATCCGAACGCCTTGGTGGTCACCTTCAACCCCATCGGAGCCTGCTTTCGTTTGTACTCATTGATCCGGACCCTTCGCAGAATATCCCTTACCATCTGCTCATCAAAACCACGGGCAACGATCTCGCCCAGTCCATAGCCCTCTTCAAGATGTAACTCCAGCACTTTATCAAGGACCTCATATTCAGGCAGATCGTCCTGATCCCTCTGGTCCGGTTTAAGTTCGGCAGTTGGGGCCTTGGTAATGATCCTTGAAGGAATGATCTCCCTCTTTCTGTTGACATAGGCAGAGAGTTCATAGACCAGCTGCTTGGGCACGTCGGAAATCACTGCCAAACCACCGCTCATATCACCGTACAAGGTGCAGTAGCCGACAGCCATCTCACTTTTATTTCCGGTAGTCAAAAGCAAATGACCGAATTTATTGGAAAGAGCCATAAGCAGATTCCCGCGAATTCGAGCCTGGAGGTTCTGTTCGGTTACGTCTTCATCACATCCTGAGAAAAGCGGACGAAGACAGTGGCGGAAACAATCGAAAAGTTCGGTAATCGGCAACACCTCAAATTGACAACCAAGGTTTTTCGCAAGTTGCTGTGCGTCATCCAGAGAATCCTGCGAACTATAGGGTGAAGGCAATGCTACGCCTAAAACATTCTCCGCACCAAGGGCATCAACGGCAATAGCCGCGGTAAGCGCTGAATCGATACCACCGGACAACCCGAGCACTACGGATGAAAAATGACACTTCCGCACATAATCGGTTACCCCCATGACAAGACCCCGGTATACAGCAGTCTGCTCTGAAAGCTGTGGTGCGCCGTTCATGTCTCCCTGCCAGTTCCGGCTGTCAACGACAATCATGTCCTCGGCAAACCCTAATGCCTGGGCGACAACACTGCCGGTCTTATCCACAACCAGGCTACGGCCGTCAAAGAGCAGGGAGTCCTGGCCGCCAATCTGGTTACAATAGAGAAAAGAGACTGCATATCGGCGACTGATTTTTTGAAAGATACCCTTTCGGATTTCTTCTTTATTACGCTGAAATGGCGATGCCGAGATATTGATAATTCCGTGAATGGTTACAGCTTTTTCCGCCGCACGTGCAAAGAGAGCATCGACCGGCTCTGTATCATACTCCAACACCTCTTCACTCCATACATCCTCACATACGGTGACACCGAACTTCAAATCTTTCAACTCATAAAGGTCGGAGACCGATCCCGGTTCGAAGTAACGGGTTTCATCAAAAACGTCGTAGGATGGCAACAACTGTTTTCTGGCCCGAAAAATGATCTCTCCTTTTCTGGCAACAACAGCAGAATTATAGAGTTTTTTGCCATTTTGTCCTGATCGTCGCTCAAAACAACCGAACATGACATCAAGGTCCGGCAACTCCCTCAGCAATTTGCCAATTGCCTTCTCATGGGCAGTAAGAAAAGATACTCGTTCGAGAAGGTCCTGTGGTGGATATCCTGATATGGCGAGTTCAGGGAAAATGACAAGATCACAACCCCGGGATTTTGCTTCTCCGGACCATTTTAAGATATTATTACAATTTTTCCCGAAATCGCCGATAACCGGGTTGATCTGTACCAGGGCAATTTTCACCTTTGTCTCCAATCTGACACAACGTATTGTCTCGTCCGACTCCACTTAGACCACATTTCCTCTTTCTTTTTACGGCAAACTGAGTTTAAGAAAAATGAGGGCCAGCCTCTGCATCTATTTACCTTTTTTTACCGTTTTTTTCCTCTGGTATTTTCGGACGGCATTATTATGTTCGGCAAGTGACTTTGAAAAATGATGAGTCCCATCGTTTTTCGAAACGAAATAGAGAGCTTTGGTCGAGGCGGGATGAAGAACAGCTTCCAGGGCTTTTTGGCCTGGATTGCTGACGGGACCGACAGGAAGTCCGGGAAGAGTGTAGGTATTATAAGGGGTGGGGGTCTTCAGGTCTTTTCTGGTGATAGGTTTCGAGAATTTCTTGCTGCCGTAGACAACAGTGGGATCTGACTGAAGCCGCATTCCATACCGCAACCGGTTATGAAATACCCCTGCAATCAGCGGCCGTTCCTCCGGTGAGCCGGTCTCCTCCTCTACAATTGAGGCAAGAATCACTGTTTTAAATCTGTCAGGCTCCTCGTCTAAATCGGCTGCAATCTCCTCCCAGACAGCGTTCGATCTCTGTACCATGATGGAAATAAGTTTCTCTGCGCCATGTATATCTCTTGTAAGGAAATAGGTATCCGGGAAAAGATACCCTTCAAGACTCTCAAGATGACCAAATCCTAATCCATCAAGAAAGGACTTGTCGGAAACGAGCCTGATAAAATTTTCCGGATCACACCAGCCATTTTTGCCGAAGATCTCCGCAATCTCTGCTGCTCGAAGGCCTTCCGGAATGGTAACAGCATGCTGGATTGGTCGGGCGCACGCAAGGGCTTCTAAAACCTCACCGGGCCTTCTGCCGGTGGGGAGAAGAAATTCACCGGCTTGCAGTTTGCAGCTCGTACCGGAAAATTTCGCCAGCAGGAGAAATCTTACGTCATTATGAATGACACCCTCCCGGGCAAGAATATTTCTGATACCGCGGACGGACGTTCCCTTTGGAATGGTTACAACCGCGTTGTCAGTTGAAAGCTGTGGCCCGGGTGCAAATACATAGGATGCATACCAGCCACCACATACCATGGCGGTCAAAACTATCAAGAGGATTGTCCAAAGGGCAATCCTCCTGATCCGCTTCAATATTCCGGAATTGATCTGCAAAACTGGATCAGTCACTGCTCCTGCTTACTTTGGTACTGACTTTCGTCGTTCTTTTTGGTTGCGCCTTCGGAAATGCGATTTTAACAACTTCGTCCATATCCTTGACTGGATAAAAGTCCATCTTGTCTCGGATATCCTTTGGAATCTCCTCAAGATCCTTCTCATTCTGTTCAGGAATGATGACCTTATTGATATCGGCTCGGAGTGCCGCAAGAGCCTTCTCCTTCAAACCGCCGATAGGCAGTACCCGGCCCCGCAAAGTCACTTCGCCGGTCATCGCCAGGTGACTTACGACTGTTTTGTTGGTGATTGCCGAATAGAGCGCCGTTGCCATGGTGATACCTGCCGATGGGCCATCTTTTGGAATTGCCCCCGCCGGAACATGGATATGCAGATCAATTTTATCAAAGTAATCCTCAGCGACCTCCAGTTCGACTGACCGGCTTCGACAGTAAGTCAACGCTGCCTGAGCGGACTCCTTCATAACATCGCCCAACTGACCGGTCATGAGGAGTTTTCCCTTGCCCGGCATAATATTCACTTCAATCTGGAGTATTTCACCACCGACTTCGGTCCAGGCCAGTCCGGTCACAAGCCCGGGTTGTTCCAGCTTTTCAAGTTCCGACTCGGGTATCGTCTTAGGTGGCCCCAGATACCGATTGAGGTTACGCGACGACACACTGTAAGGTCCCTTACCGCCCTCTGCCACCTTGCGGGCAATTTTCCGACAGACCTTGCCGATTTCTCTTTCAAGATTCCGTAGACCGGCTTCGTAGGTGTAATGGGTAACTATGTGCTGGAGAGTATCATCATCGATTCTCACCTGACGGGCCTTCAAACCATTTTGCTTCAACTGTCGCGGTAACAGATAGCGCCGGGCAATGACGACCTTCTCTTCCAGGGTATACCCAGAAAGACGAATCACCTCCATCCTGTCAAGAAGTGGTCCCGGAATGGTATCGCTCATGTTGGCGGTGGTGATAAACATCACCTTCGACAGATCTATGGGCAGATTCATATAGTGATCCGAAAATTCAAAATTCTGTTCCGGATCAAGTACCTCAAGAAGCGCCGAGGAGGGGTCACCGCGATAATCAGAACCGAGCTTGTCAATTTCGTCCATCATGAAAATCGGATTATTTGTCGCAACAGTTTTCAGGCCCTGAACAATACGTCCGGGCATAGCCCCGATATATGTCCTGCGGTGTCCGCGGATTTCCGCTTCATCGCGCATACCACCAAGAGAAATACGGTGGAATTTTCTCCCCATCGCCCTGGCAATCGATTTTCCAAGAGACGTTTTTCCAACCCCTGGAGGACCGACAAAACAGAGAATAGGTCCTTTGGTGGTCTGATTAAGCTTGCGCACCGCCAGGTATTCCAGGATACGCTCCTTCACCTTTTCAAGGCCGTGGTGATCCTCATCAAGAATCACTTTGGCCTGGACAAGATCCAACATGTCCTTGGTGCTCTTTTTCCAGGGAACATCGAGAATCCAGTCAATATACGTTCTGATAATCGTCGCCTCGGAGGAATCCGGATGCATCATATCCATCCGGCTCAACTGTTTTTTAGCCTCCTTTCGAATGCTTTTCGGCATTTTGGTCTTCTTGATTTTCCGCTCAAGCTCGTCAATCTCCTGTGATCGCTCATCGGTATCTCCCAACTCCTTCTGCAGAGCATGCATCTGCTCCCTGAGGAAATATTCACGCTGGGATTTACTCATTTCCTCCTTGGCATCGTTTTGGATCTTGGCTTGAACTGTTGAGACCTCAAGCTCCTTGGTCAGGAGCTGGCTCACTAATCTGAGACGTTCAACGGGATCACTTTCCTCGAGGATCTTCTGGGATTCGGAAATCTTCAACCGCAGGTTTGAGCCGACGAGATCGGCAAGACGGCCGGGGTCTTCGATGTTGTTGATTATCATCATCAGATCGGCAGACAGTATGCCCCGAAGCGACATGATCTTTTCTGTCTGCTCTCTGACCGATCTCATTAATGCTTCAACCTCGACAGTAACTTCTTCGGCCTCAGTGTCTTCAATCACATCAACCGAAACCTGGTAGGAGGGGTCGGTTCTGACAAATTCTTTGATTCTGGCTTTGGACATGGCCTGAACAAGAACCTTGAGACGACCATCCGGCAGTTTCAGGGTTCGCATCACTACACAAACCATACCAACATCATAGAGGTCTTCTACCTTTGGGTTGTCTTTTGTGGCATCTTTCTGGGTGACAAGCATCAGTAGTTTATTTGTTCCCAGTGCCTCATTAACGGCCTCTACGGAACCAGGGCGACCGACAAAAAGCGGGATAATCATATAGTTAAAGACGACTACATCCCGCACAGCCATCATGGGCAGTACTTCTGGTATTTCCATTTCCTCGTTGTTCGAGAAATCGTCCATACCAATGCTCAATGAATCATTAAATTCCACTCAAACCTCCTGCAAAACGCTGAACGGGAAATCTGGTTCTTGGTCCCCGCTGCGTATAGTGATCAGTTAATAGTACGGTATTTGTGCCTACATTCAAGAAGATAGCACCTGAAAAAGATACGGTCGGTAAAAACAACGGAAATACTAAACATCCGAATAACTTAAGTCAAGACCAGCTTTGTACCCTTCATGCTTTGATTTTCCCAGTTTTTTCTTGAACTCTTATACTATCTTTCTCATAGTACAATAATCAAGACTGTTTACCCAAAGTCACATAAACCGGCACTTTTTATACCACTCTCATAAGAGGTACTCTTATTTTTTTCCTCTTGGGGAAAGACAACAACCTCCGCGGCCTTGTTTATAGCTGGCAACCATAACCGTAATCACAGAGAGAACACTATGCTCACAACACAATCATTTTTCGATTTGTCGGATTTTCCCGCTCGTCAACTATTCGATCCCGCTGCCCAGGCGTGGCAACCTCTTCAACAATTGAGAAGTTACATGGATACGTACAACTATCCAAAGTATGACAATGTCTATATCAGAAATGGTATCCCACTCACTGAGCATGTCATACTGCACAATGGTCACACCCTCTGCTTTAACGACCTTGAAATTATCTATGGGGACACCACCAGAGGAGGAATGCAGGTAAAACGGGCAGGGATGCTATTGGAAGGTGCAACGGTCATAATGGCTGGAGCCATCCTAACAGGCGACAAAATTGCTCTTGGGAAAGGAGTACTCGTTGAATCCGGGGCGATGATAAAATCTCCTGCCATAATTGGAGATATGAGCGAAGTCCGTCAGGGAGCCTACCTTCGGGGGTATTGTCTTACCGGTAAGCGATGTGTGCTCGGCCATACAACTGAAATAAAACACTCCATCCTGCTCAATGATGCAAAGGCCGGGCATTTTGCCTATTTAGGCGACTCAATCCTCGGCAACAATGTGAACCTTGGGGCAGGAACAAAACTCGCCAACCTGAAATTTTTACCAGGCAATGTAACTGTCTTGTATGAGGGCGAACAGATCGACACCTCCAGGCGCAAGCTCGGTGCAATTTTTGGAGATGACTGCCAGACCGGCTGCAACTCCGTTACCAGCCCGGGAACACTTATGGCCAAAGGTGCAATCATAATGCCCAACACCACGGCTAAAGGTGGCTATCATAAAGGCAAAACGATAATTCGATGACAGAAATAACCGAGATAAACTAAAGATATCTAATGCTGTTTTCGAAAGTGGCAGGCTTTACGCCTGCCCTTTTGCACACCCTTCTTTTCTTACTACCATGGTAGAAAAGTAGTGAATATCACGTCCCACCGCATCACGGACATCCGTCCAGATACGTTCATCCTCCAGGCTGCATCGTTCAACAAGAACCGCGTTTTCGACAAGACCGAGTTCTTCCAGGAGACCAACCAATCTTTCCATTACCTTGTACACTTTCATAAAAACGACCACGTCACTCAATTCAAGGAGTTCCCGGATACGTTCGTTTTCAAAGGTGGCAGGTATAACAACCAGTCGTTCGTCCCCAAGACAAAGCGGCAGTTCGGTTACAGCAGAGGAGGCACCTATCGCTGAAACCCCGGGGACAATTTCAACCTTAAAAGGTGAACCGTATTCCTGGAGGGTTTCGCAGACATAAAAACCGGTGGAATATATTGCAGGATCGCCAAGGGTTGGAAAGACAACATCCTGGCCGTCACGAAGGGACGCCATTATTTTTTTTGCAGCCTCCTGCCAGGCGCTTTTGACTTCGGGATCGGGACTCTCCCCCCTATACACCTGTTTCATTGGAAAGTGATGACTGAGAATTTTCTTCCCTTCCCTGCTCACCGCACCGCAGGCAATTTTCAGGGCCATGCTGCCACCATTTTCAAAAGCGGAGGGGACAAACCAGACACCACAGTTTTCCAGAATTTTTGCAGCTTTCAGAGTCATGAGCTGCGGATCTCCCGGCCCGACACCTACAACATAAAACGTCCCTTGCATCACCCACCTTCTCGTTAGCAACTTAGAAAGATTTTCCTGATAGCAGGAAAATCGTTTCGTGAAGGAGCTCATCCCGACCTGTTCGCCGGGGTTTGCTCCCGAGTTCTCGTTTGTTATAAACCGTTTTTTACATCTCCAGCTGCTTCAATGTAGAGAGATCCCCCTTTCCCGTGCGGCATCGGCAATATTCTCAACAAAGACACCGGCGAAAGTTTCTTTTGCCCCCAGCCCTTCCAGGACCGGCTGTACCTCAAACCCTTCTGCCGTTAATATCGACAGCCACGAATCGGCATCGGGGCCGGCCATATCGTTTTTTGCATGGTCCCCGGCGGTTATCATAAATGGTCGCAATATTATCTTTTTCTTTTGCGAAAGCCTGAGCTGGGGGAGCAAGTCATCAAGGGCAGGATGCCCCTCGACCACACCAATGAAGGTTTCGATGCCGGGGTACTCTTCACGCATTTTCTTCTGGGTTTCCGTATAAATACCGGTAGACCAGTGTTCATTACCATGCCCCATATAGAGCAGTATGGCCTCTTTTTCCCCTGCCTCTTGTGCGTCTTCGCTAAGAGTTTTTACAACACGTGCTACATCGTCATGATAATTGTATCGATCCCCCGGCATCCCTAAGGCCGGCCGCCCGAGTACAATAGTATCGAACGGATTCCAGCGAGGTTTCAGGGTTCGAATAGAATTTAGACCGGCGACGTAACTGGTGAGATCATGAGACTGCTCCATGAAGAACATATGGGTGGGTTGCACAATGACATTGCGGTAACCTTCTTCCTGCAGATCACCCATGGTCTGAATGAAATTTTTTACATTGAGAATTTCCGGAGGAACTCCCTGATCGAGCCACTCCTTAGGAGCACTGCGCCGCTTCTTCCATACTGCACGGACCATATTCGAGGTAAAACTGACCCTTACTTCAATTCCAGGATAGGCTTTTTTCACCTGTTCGCTGATGTGAGCGATAGCTTTCACAGCTGACGGCACGGTGGTTCCGAAACTGGCGAGAAGGATTGCCGTTTTTTTCTTTTCATTGGTCGGTTTATCAGCACCAACTGCTAAACCGGCGGTTATGGACAACACAAGCAGAGAAACGAAGACTGCTTTTCCTAGAAGCTGCAACATAGGCTCTTCTCCTTTGAAAGAAATCTTCAGACCCGGAGAATAAAAAAACCCCGAATCATAATTCCTGATCCGGGGAGTCCCTGTTTTTCCTCGTATCGATGTAAGCATCCTTTTCCACGGGATTACTTGTACCTTCATTTCAGGCAGGTCTTCTGACTTCCGGATCATCCAGCTCCCACACCTTCCCAGGATATTCTCCCAGTGGCAAAACGTGAAAACTGTCCCCGGTTACAGCGGCGGGTCCGTCCTCGAATCACACGAGGTTCCCTATTCAGCTTTATTCCAAAGCACCTGAAACTCTGTCACATTTAAGCAACAGCATGGAAGAATGTCAACTGTTTTTTACCGAGTACAACCCAGCGGATAGACAGACTTTCACAACTCCGATGAGTGGACCATCCAGGCCACTCTTATGATAATAATTATTTTCTTTCTTGCCTATGAGGTGTAGTATCGCCCGGTGTAAACGTGAAGAACCACTGCTGCTCAGTGTCGGATACATTGAGTGAAAACGTCTCCCTGTAACCCTGCTATATATACCATGGAACAGGACCTCATTTCAGCGATATGGCCACAGGTCGTTCTGCCGATTGTCAGGATCACCTTCTTTATCACCATAGGTCTTTTTATCGCCAACTTTATAGAAAGTCTGAACTGGACCAATAGACTTGCGACATTAGCGCGTCCTCTTATCCGGATAGGCAGGTTATCTGCAATTACCGGTGCAAGCTTTTCGGTGGCATTTTTTTCAGGTGTTTCTGCGAATACCATGCTGGCCGAAGCCTATGACAAGGGGCAGATGACCAAAAAGGAACTGGTCCTCGCCAACCTTTTCAACTCCCTGCCACGATTTTTTCTGCATCTGCCGACGATTTTTTTCCTCACCGCGCCACTTATCAAAATTGGTGCCCTGCTCTATGTGGGACTCACTTTCGGTGCCGCCGTCTTACAGACAATACTCGTTGTCCTCGGAGGAAGACTGCTTCTTCCTGCCAACAGCGAAAAAATTGAAATTTCTCTGCCGCAGCAACCAGGAACAGGGTGGAAGGCAGCTTTTCAAAAAAGTATCAGACGATTGAAAAAACGTATCGGCAAGATCCTGAAATTCATGATCCCGGTCTATCTGCTCTTTTTTCTTTTCAACAGGTATGGTTTATTTAATCAGGTGGAGGAATTCATTGCCGAAAAGGCATGGTTTCTGTCGTGGCTGAACCCCCAGAGCCTTGGTATTGTCGTATTACATGTGACGGCAGAGTTTTCTGCAGGGCTCGCCGCGGCGAGCGTGTTGCTGGCCGAAAACAGCCTTACCTATAAAGAGGTGGTCCTGGCCCTGTTGGTCGGTAATATTCTCTCGACTCCGATCAGGGCAATTCGCCATCAGCTGCCCTATTATACCGGAATTTATTCCCCTCAGCTGGCTCTGCAACTCGTTGGCGTCAGCCAGGCAACCAGGGCTTTTTGTGTTATCCTGGTTGCTGTTGTGTATTACTATCTGGCCTGATTTCAATTTTAATTCGCCGATTGAGAGAACAATGTATCGCCATTCAGAAAAAAAGTTTCTCTTTCTCACCTGCACCTTGGCTCTCTGTGCCGTTGCCGCAGTTATTGTGTCGACAGGGATGGGATATATGGTGATCTCACCCGGAGATATTTTTCGGGTAATTGGTGCTGGTGTTATGGGTGACTCCTCGCTTACTGAGGGTATTGAGACCACTGTTCCCTACGTGGTGATGGACGTTCGACTGCCGCGTATCCTCACCGCCGCCCTGGTTGGCGCAGGGCTGGCCTTGTCCGGTGTTATCTATCAGGGGATTTTGCTTAATCCGCTTGCCGACCCATATACCCTCGGCATATCCAGTGGTGCAGCCTTCGGTGCATCGCTGGCCCTGCTGGCCAATGTGACTATGCTCGGCCATTTTTCAACACCGGTCTTTGCCTTTGTCGGAGCAATCCTTACCCTCTTTATTGTTATGCGACTGTCCACCTTTAACGGACAGATTTCCGCCCAGACCCTCATACTTTCGGGCGTCATAGTCGGAGCTATCCTTTCCGCAGGTATCAGTTTTCTTAAATATCTCGCAGACGAGCAGGTTGCCATCATCATCTTCTGGTTGATGGGCAGTTTCGCCTCAAGCACCTGGAATGGAGTGGGCCTGGTCGGTTCGACACTTCTCTTTGGTATCGTAGTGACGCTGTATTATGGCCGGGATCTGAATATCATGAGTCTTGGCAGGCGATCATCGGATACCCTCGGCGTTGAGACGGCCAAGGTCCGCAAGATCCTCCTGCTCACGGCCTCGCTTGTGACTGCGGTCTGTGTCGCTGTAACCGGCATCATCGGCTTTATAGGACTCATCGTCCCCCACCTGATGCGCTATCTTGTCGGACCCGACAATCGCAAACTGCTGCCGGTCTCCGCCCTGGCAGGCGCAATCCTGCTGCTTCTGGCCGACACCATGACCAGGGCGGTCCTCCCTGTCGAAGTACCCATTGGGGTGTTGACAGCCCTTATTGGCGGCCCGTTTTTCTGCGTAATCTTCAGACAGAAACAAAAAGGGAGAAGTTATGAGTAGCGATGCTCTCTTCACCCTTGCAGATATTTCTTTTACCTACGGCACGACCCCTGTCCTGCGCGATATCAACCTCACCGTTCAGCCAGGTAAATTTTATGGACTGGTCGGCCCAAACGGCTGCGGCAAAACGACGTTTCTCGATCTCCTCACCGGTTGTAAAAAACAACGTGCCGGCTCAATCGTCTATAGAGGACAACCACTGAGCGGTTACTCGAAACGGGATTTGGCCAGGCAACTCGCCCTTGTCCCCCAGGAGTTCGATACCGGCTTTGGTTTTACCGTTGAAGAGATAGTTCTGATGGGCCGACATCCCCATATTGATCGTTTTGCGGCCCCCTCCACGGAAGACTGGCTCTTTGTCGACCAGGCAATGGATGCCATTGGCATCACCGATCTCCGCTATCGCTATACCAACAACCTCTCCGGCGGGCAAAAACAGCGGGCCGTAGTGGCCCGGGCTCTTGCGCAGGATGCCCCTGTACTGCTCTTTGATGAGGCGACCTCAAGCCTTGATGTAAAATACACCCTGCAGATTTTTAATATCGCCCGCCATCTTGTCCAAAATGAGGGCAGAACAGTGATCGCCGTCATCCATAACCTTAATCTGGCAGCTGCCTATTGTGACCGGATTATATTCATGAAAGACGGGCAGGTTACCCGTCATGGTCCAACTGCTCAGACCATGACCGCGGAGACTATAGCCGAGGTATTTGATGTGCGGGCAAAGGTGTCTGTTGACCCCTTCAATAAGGCCAGGCAGGTAAGTTTTCAATATTGGGAACAATAACTTCGAATGAACTTTTTACGAATCAATCAATGAAGATGTCAGTACTGAATAAGACAACGACAATAACGAAACGACTTTACCGTATAAGCACGTTTCTTATCTTGCTCTGCTGGCTGATCATACCCGCGCCGAGCCTTGCTGATAACGATAAAACCATTATTGACAGCTCAGGGCAGACCGTCCATGTTCCAAAGCCATTTACGCGCATCATCTCGCTCTATTCAGCCCATACTGAAAATCTCTGCAGTCTCGGCGCAGAAGATCTTTTGGTGGGGATCTCCAGATCAGATGACTCCCCACCTTCCATCATCGAAAAACCGCGTTTTTCTTATCGGGAGGATCCTGAGAAATTCATTGGTCTGCACCCGGATCTGGTCCTGGTCCGCCCAATGATCGAACGATCCTATCCGCAATTCATCAATAAACTGAAACAGGCCGGCATTGCCGTCATCTCATTGCAGCCAAACAGTGTTGATGAAATGTTTGGGTACTGGGAGAACCTTGGCATCCTCACCGGTCATGAAGCACAGGCCAGAGAGATGATTACCGTTTTCAAATCCCGCCTCAAGCTTGTTCAAGACAGTTTGAGCGAGATACAGGCAGAACAGCGACCAAGAGTCTACTTTCAGTCGATCCATAAAAAGATGAAAACCTTTGCCCCTGAAAGCATAGGTGCATTTGTACTGGAGCAGGCCGGAGGAATTAATATTGCCGCCGACGCAGAACAGGTTCGGAACACTAATATTGCTTTCTACGGCAAGGAACGACTGCTCAGCCGCGGATCAACGATTGATATCTTTATTGCCCAGCGTGGTAAAATGAACCCGGTGGATATTGCCACCATAACAAACGAACCGGGGTTTAAAGCGATCAAGGCAGTACGGGAAAAAAGAGTCTATCTCATTGAGGAAGCACTGGTCTCCCGCCCTACCCTTCGCATCCTGGATGGGATCGAACAGCTGCACGCTCTTTTTTATCCGCCAGAAGAAACAACCAGGCAGAAAGGAAAATGACAGGTAAGACAACTCCAACATTTATCGTCTCAGGTACCTCCAGCGGCTCCGGCAAAACCACGGTTGCACTTGGCCTGATGGCCGCCTTCAAGGAGCGGGGTCGATCGGTGCAACCATTTAAATGCGGCCCGGACTTTATCGACCCCGGCCTGCACAGACTCGTTACCGGCAAGGTTTCCCGCAATCTCGATCTCTGGATGAGCGGTGAAGAGTTCTGCAGAAAGACACTTCTTAACAATAGTCGTGACGCAGACATCGCCATCATCGAGGGGGTGATGGGCATGTTTGACGGTGGGCTCTCCTCCAGTGGTTCCCTGGCCCAAACGTTGGGAATACCTGGGATTCTGGTACTCGATGTGCGGTCCATGGCCGAAAGCGCAGCGGCCATCGTTAAAGGTTTTGAAATGCTGCACCCAAAAGCCGCCCCAAAAGGAATAATTCTCAATCGTATTGCCAGTCAGAGACATCTTCAGCTGGTAAGCGATGCCATCAAAGAACACTGTAAGTCTGAAATCCTTGGATATTTGCCAAGAACTCTGGATTTCGAGATACCCAGCCGCCACCTTGGCCTCTTAACAGAAGACGAGGCACCTCTCGGTCCTGCGGCGATAAAACTTCTTGCCAAAACTGTAACAGAGCATGTGGATCTTGCCAGGATGGAAGAACTTTTTCGAAACGGTCCTGAACAAACAGTCAACCCGGCTGGCACACCTTCGGTTTCGAATCAAACTCAATGCAGGATGGGAGTTGCCCGCGATAAAGCTTTTTGTTTTTACTATGAGGATAATTTTGATATTTTACGGGCAGCTGGCTGCGAGTTGGTCTTTTTCAGCCCCCTTACCGACACCGGGCTGCCGGAGAAACTGGATGCTCTTTACCTTGGTGGCGGGTATCCTGAGTTATATGCACAAAATTTGAGCAACAACCTTTCGATGAGGAATGCAATTCGGACGTGGATTGAAACCGACCGACCTGTCTATGCGGAATGCGGCGGCTTCATGTATCTCACTGAAGGTATCGTCGATCAGGAGAACACCTTTCATGAAATGGTTGGGGCCTTTCCGGTTAAGGCCCGTATGCAAAAGACCAGGGCCAGCCTCGGGTACCGTGAAGTCACAACCAGGTCTGCCAGCTGTTTTGGCCCGGCCGGAACAATTCTACGCGGCCATGAATTTCATTATTCCTGCATCGACGAAATGCCGGACCATATTAAACGTACTTATACAGTAAATAACGGCACCAGCGAAGGCTACTCATACAAAAAGGCCCTTGGCGGCTACATGCATCTGCACTTCGGTTTTGCGCCGCAAGTGGCAAATGAATTTATTAATTATTGCCGAGAGTGATATTATGGCTGTGACATTACAGAAAATTCTTCCTGGAGACATTGAAGGGGAGAGCTTTAGAATAATAAAAGAAGAATTTGGCCCAACCGACCTGGACGAAAAAACCTTTAAGGTCATCCAACGGGTCATCCATGCTACCGGGGATTTTTCTTTTGGCGACAATATGCGCTTCTCCCCTGATGCCATCGAAGCCGGTATCAAGGCTATTCGAGAGGGAAAAGATATCCTGACCGATGTCACCATGGTGGCCGCCGGGATCAGCAAGACAATGCTCACCAGATGGGGGGGCAAGGTAATCTGCAGGGTTGCCGACCCTGAAGTGGCTGCCCGGGCCAAGGCCGAGAACAAGACTCGCTCGGAAGTGGCTATTGAGGTGTCTCTTACCCAAAACATTGGCATTGTCGCAATGGGCAATGCGCCTACCGCCCTGGTGCAAACCATCAGAAGTATTGCAGAGGGTAGCCCAGGCCATCCCCCGCTAGTCGTCGGAGTTCCGGTCGGGTTCGTCAATGCCGCCGAATCAAAGGACCTGCTGGTGCAGGAGAACAGCTGCTACATCACCAGTCTTGGTCGCAAAGGTGGCAGTCCGGTGGCTGCGGCAATCGTCAACGCCCTCATCCGGCTGGCTGCCGAGTAAGTATGGTTGTGAAGAAGCGTCTCCGAAGTGGGTTTACCACCGGCTCATGTGCCGCAGCGGCAGCAAAAGCAGCCGCTTTTGCCATGGTGAACCGCAGATGCCCCGAAAGCGTGGAGATCCCATTTCCTGATGGGAGTCGAATACGCTTTGCGATCCATGACTGCCAGCTTGCCGACGATTGTGCAACGGCATCTGTCATTAAAGATGCCGGTGACGATCCCGATGTGACAAATAAGGCTGAGATCCAGGCAACCGTCAAGTCATGCCACCTGTCCGGCGATTCCGTGCAAAGTATCCTGCTGGGCGACATACTCTTATGCGGAGGCAAAGGTATCGGGACCGTTACCAAACCCGGTCTGGCTGTAGAAGTCGGCCAACCGGCCATCAATCCGGTTCCCCGGCAGATGATTGTCGATGCCGTTCAGGAAATCATTAAAGACCAGAAGGTCACCGTCACTATCTCGATTCCAAGGGGGGAAGAACTTGCCCTCAAAACATTGAATAGCCGACTGGGCATTCTTGGTGGATTATCTATTCTCGGCACAACCGGCATCGTCCGACCCATTTCAGCGGACGCCTGGACAGCCACCATTAAGGCATCGCTCGACGTAGCCAAGGAGGCCGGTCTCTCGGACGTCGTCCTCTCCACCGGCAGAACGTCTGAAAAAGGCGCCCAGCAGCTCCTTAATCTGCCCGAAGAAGCCTATGCCATGATGGGCGACTATCTTGAGTTTTCACTAAAAGAAGCAGCAAACAGAAAGTTCCAAACAATCCACCTCTCGGGGATGTGGGCAAAAGTCATGAAGGCGGCGCTGCGCGTGCCCCAGACCCATGTCCGTAACGGGGCCCTGGAGATGGTGGACGGAGCCAAACTGCTTGCCGGCCTGGGTGCAGAAGGTACGCTGCTGCGAAAGATAGAAACATCCAATACCGCACGGGAAATGCTCACTCATATCGAGGCAGCCGGAAAAACTGAACTGGTGGAAGCGGTCTGCCGCAAAGCTCTTGAATATTGTCAGGACGTCACCGGCACCAGAGTGAAGGTGTATCTGGTCGATCATAAGGCGGAAATAATCACCCATGTCTAAACTCTTTATCCTTGGCATAGCCGAACCCATCCTCTCTGCCGAGCAGGAAAGTATACTTGCCGCATGCACCTTGGTGGTCGGTACAAAACGGCTGATTGAGTCAGCAGCTCATCTCCCTTGCCGGTTTATGGCAATCACGCCCCTTGCTGCTGCCCTTGCCACAATTCGCACGGTTTTAGAGGAAGGTAATGTCGGGGTGCTGGCCAGTGGTGATCCGCTCTTTTATGGTATCGGTCGCCGATTGCTTGCAGAATTTCCGGAAGATACTGTGCAGGTGTATCCCGCATTATCCTCTATTCAGAGGGCTTGCGCCCTCTTTAAAATCCCCTGGGATGGTGCAAAGATTACCAGTCTGCACGGGCGCAACTCCGGCCATATCCCCGGCTTACTGCTAAGAAACTCCAAAAACCTGGTGCTGACAGACACTCACAATAGTCCTGACCGAATAGCCTTCCGACTTCTTGACTATCTCCAACTCATCGGAGCAACCGTTTTGCCGGATGCGATCACAGTGCTTGTTGCCGAAGACCTTGGTCTTCCGAGTCAAAAAATATTTCGTGGTACGCTGATTGAAGCAACTCAACAACAATTTTCCCCTCTTAACATCCTGTGCCTGCTGGTGCCGAAGACTTCGAACACTCATCCTTACCGCTTTGGCCTGACCGAAGACCTCATTCACCACAGCCGTGGGCTGATCACCAAAAATGAGGTCCGGGCCGCTACCCTGCACCAGCTGCAACTGCCAGGTGAGGGTGTTTTATGGGATATCGGTGCGGGCAGTGGCTCCCTGTCCATTGAAGCCGCAAGACAGAATCCGAAGTTAACAGTGTATGCCGTTGAGCACAAAAAAGAAGAACTGGAAAACATTAAAAATAATATTGTTAAATTTGGCTGTTACAATATAGTGCCGGTTTTCGGCAGGGCTCCGGAGGTGCTGGCTGACCTGACGGCCCCGGACAGGGTTTTTATCGGTGGCAGCAGCGGCTCCCTGCCCTCCATCGTGGCCTTCATTGCCAAACACTTGCCTGGTGACGGTCGTCTGGTAATAAACGGAGTGATTAAAAAAACCGTGCAGGCTGCGCCCAGGCTCATGACAGAGCATGGCTTTTCTGTTACATCATCAGTTGTGAAAATTACCAGAACAGAGCCGAATGGCAGCATCAGGGACTTCAATCCGATAACCATTATGACAGGAACACGATGAACGAGGCAGGAGGAGAGAAAGAGACTGCAGGTGGAAAAAGACATGACGTTCATTTCGTCGGCGCAGGCCCCGGTGATCCTGAGCTTATTACGGTAAAAGGGCAGCGCTTACTGAGCGAAGCCGAGGTGGTCATCTACACCGGCAGCCTCGTCCCAAAAGCCTTGATCACCGGCCTCACCGCAGAGATCCACGATTCAGCCGGCTTGAATCTTGGCGAAGTCTTCGCAATCTTACTGCAATCATGGCAGGCCGGAAAAAAGGTTGTCCGCCTGCATACCGGCGACCCGTCAATCTACGGGGCCATCAATGAACAGATTGCCCTGTTGGATAAGCATTCTATCCCTTTTCGTGTGATTCCCGGCGTGAGCTCAGCTCTGGCATCTGCTGCTGCTTTAAAGACTGAACTAACCCTGCCGGAGGTATCGCAGACGGTCATCTTCACCCGCCGCGGCGGCAGAACCCCGGTACCGGAGAAAGAGGATCTCGCGCTGCTTGCTTCCCATCAGGCGACCATGATGATATTTCTCAGTGTCGGGATGATCGAAGACGTTGTCACCGATCTTCTTACAGGTGGCTATCCTAAAGATACACCGGTTGCCATCGTAGAAAAAGCCAGCTGGCCTGATGAAAAGCAGATCCGCGGAACCCTCAAAACCATCGCCGCACAGGTCAAAGAAGCGGGTATCAAGAAAACCGCACTCATTGCAGTCGGGAAAGTGCTGGCCGAAGGTCCCCCCCCCGTCCTTTCCAAATTGTATGACGAAGCTTTCACCCACGGCTGCAGAAAGGGAACCGGTCGTCCATGAAAATCGGCATTATTGCCATAACCCGTGGCGGCAGAGAACTGGCTGCAAAGCTCTGCTCATTGTTGGATGATGCCAGCATCCTTGAAAAAGAACACGGTCAAAAAGTCGCCGACACCATTGCCGCCAACTGGCGACGATACGATGGTCTTATCTGCATCATGGCTGCCGGTATTGTGGTGCGTGCCATCGCCCCCCTGCTCACCGACAAATTAACGGATCCCTGTGTTATTGTAGTCGACGAAAAAGGCCGCCATGCAATCAGCCTGCTTTCCGGACATATTGGCGGGGGTAATACGCTTGCCGGAAAAGTCGCAGGACTCACCGGCGGAACACCGGTCATAACCACCGCCTCAGATACTCTTGAGCTGGTTGCGCTCGACCTCTGGGCGAGGGAGCAGCAACTTCTCGCCCCAAGCCGGGAAGCCTTAACAACCTTATCCACGCGGCTCGTCAACCAGGGGAACCTTTCCCTCTTTGCCGATGTAGCGGTCGCATCTTTACCAACTGGTTTACTGCAGGTGGGTGACGTGCAGAGTGCTGATTTCATCGTTTCTCATCTCACCGTATTTGATCATATCTGTCCGGTCTTCAGGCCTCGCAACCTTGTAGTTGGAATCGGCTGCAATCGCGGCACTCCAGTAAAAGAGTTCGAGAACGCAATGAACGAGCTGTTTAATGACCTGCAATTAAGCAGGGCAAGTATCCGTAACCTCGCCTCCATCGATAGAAAGAATGATGAAGTAGGTCTGTTGCAATTTGCAGAAGATAATTGCTGGCGGATTGATTTCTTTGATAGCAACACGATTAACACACTGACTAGTCTTGAAATTTCCTTTGCCGCACTGAAAGCAGTCGGCGCCATTGGCGTTGCCGAACCGGCCTCGCTGCTCAGCGCGCAAAGTAATCATTTACTCAGCAGGAAAAGAAAATGGAAAAATGTAACCATGGCAGTGGCTCAGGTACCCTTTACGTTGTCGGCACAGGCCCCGGTTCAGTCAAAAACATGACCCTTGCCGCAAGCGAGGTACTTGCCAAAGTCGATGTTATCATCGGCTACAAAACCTACCTTGAGCTGATCCCCGAGTTTCTCGATGGCAAAGAGGTTGTTTCATCAGAAATGATGAAAGAAGTTGACAGGTGTCGAAAAGCGCTTGAAACTGCCTGCTCCGGGAAACAAGTAGCCCTCGTCTCAGGCGGAGATCCCGGTATCTATGCCATGGCTGGTTTGGTTTTGGAACTGGCAAAAGAGTCAGAATCCTCCTGCACAATCGAAATAATACCAGGCCTTGCCGCCATCAACAGCTGTGCGGCACGACTTGGTGCCCCGCTTATGCATGACTTTGCCGCCGTCAGCCTGTCTGATCTTCTCACCCCCTGGGAGCTTATAGAGAGGCGACTGGAGGCTGTTGCCAAAGCCGATTTTGTCATCGCCATCTACAATCCCAGATCCAAGCGACGAACCGAACAGATCGTGCGGGCAAGAGAGATATTCCTCTCCCACCGCGATCGAAAGACCCCCGTTGGCATCGTCACTGCTGCCACCCGGGAAAATGAAAAAATCGTTGTTACCACCCTTCAGGACATGCTGGAGCAGAAGATCGGCATGCAATCGACCGTCATCATCGGCAACAGCCAGACCTTCACCTGGAAGGACTTGATGATCACCCCCAGAGGGTATGGGGAGAAATATCAATTATAAGGGAAGTGCACACATGCTGATAGGTGGTGTGAGGTTGATTGTTAACTTGAGATTTATTGGGCGTGAAGATGTTTAGTGAGATTGAATTCCTCTATACCTAAGTTCACACAGTTTACGGAATCAATTTGAAAGGCATTATTCTTTCCAAATGATTTCTTTCATGCATCTTCTTGCGCTATCAAGATCGAAATATTTTGCTCCATACCCTTCACACAAAAGATACTCTGACAAAAAATGATCAAACTTCTCAGTTTTTTTATCAGGCACTAGTTCAGCCAATTGACTTTCTATCAAATCAGTATTTTTCAGAAATTTATCAAAAGCTGATAGAACTTCGTCCTTTGTTGACGCTTGTATTTCTAAGATTCCAGCATAGTTGGTTACAGAGAATCCCTTTGAAATCAGTAGTGTTGATAAAGTATTTAGAGCTTTGTCCCCTTTCCATGGGATAAGATAAACAGTATCCTTGTTTGATAAAAAACTGGTCTTTGCGAAGTTTGCAATATTAAAGAACTCCTGGCCTTCAGCCAACAATTCTTGTGCTGTATCATCCAGGTATTCAATCTTGGAGTTACCAATTGGTATACGGTGATCACCTTCACAATACACCTTATACATTTCTTCCCTTACTTTGTCGTGAACAGACATACCGCCACCTCCAAATTTTGGGGGTTTACCTCCCGTTGATTTCTTAACGGCAATAACCTTCTTTTCGTCATCAACACTCGCTACTTTCCATCTTCTGCCACTAAAAATAATGTGTTGATTTACTAATACAGGATAATCAATCGGCAAAAAACCTAGAAGCCTACCGTTGCACTCTATTCTATAGTCCTCTGGTGTTTTGAAAACGGCATAAAAGGTATAATGATTTACGAGTGTATCACCAACATCATCCAAGACAAGCTGACCGTCATTTAATTGTTTAACTAGTCGTGTCTGCCCCATTTGTCGAAGCAATTTTTTATATAGGTCAATGGAAATGTTTTTAAACGGACCATCGTCATTTAGCAAAGACCACAATTGCTCTACTCGCACACTTCCCCATTGTGCAATCACCGCTAATATTTGATGTAACGAAGTAGATAAGTGTAGTTGATTAATGTCTGCTGGCTCATACCATTGATTGCATATCAACAGTCTTACCATAGCAACACTTTGCAACAACTCAAGACGAAGTAAATCAGACAAGTTAGAGCCCTTACCAATTTGTGCTTCAGCAATAAACATCCGCAATGTCGATGCATTTCCTCGACGACCAGACCTTCCTATTCGTTGTCTCAAGCTCGAAACTGAATGCGGTGCAGTTACTTGCGCAATTGAGTTAACTTTTCCTATATCAATTCCAAGTTCAAGTGTCATTGTGCAAACTGCAGTCGTTGGTAGATGTTCCTGTTGCAGCCTTTTTTCTAAGTGAGTCCTCGACTCTTTTGATAGACTCCCATGATGCGGAAAAAATTCATTCGGTAGAAAATTATCTTCACATAGGTCTGCAAGCATAGCCGAAAATTGTTCTGTTTTTCTACGACTATTAGCAAAAATAAGATGCGAATCCCCCCTAAGTATAGAAAAAAGGTCAGATGCTATTTGTTTGTCAGCATTTGAATCCTGCAAAGATTCTTCTTTATCTGTAGGAGGTGGGATTTCTTTGTAACCTCTGATCTGCATGTTGAGATTGCTAATAGAATTTCCTTCAATAAGGACACATGGTTTCGTACTATTGGAGCGTAAGTTATTTACCACGCGATCCATATCACCTAGAGTGGCACTTAACGCGATGCGCGGAACAGGCTTATTAACTTTCTCTAGCAAATGATCTATACGATGAAGCAATGATTGAAGCTGGCAACCTCTCTCACTTCCAATAAATGAGTGATACTCATCTATTATGATGTACTTTAATTCTCCAAACGATTCTTTTAGCCAGCCAGCCTCTCTAATCAGTAAGGACTCTAATGACTCTGGTGTGATTAACAGAATTCCTTTGGGATTTGTCCGGCATTTCTTCTTAACAGACTGAGAGATATCACCATGCCAAGGTACGATTGGACAATCGATAACATCGCATAAAGATTCAAGCCTTCTGAATTGATCATTTATAAGTGCTTTGAGTGGACTAACATATAATACACCTACTCCACTCTCCTGCTCGGCAATGACTGAACAAGCAGGCAAAAATGCTGCTTCTGTTTTACCTGCAGCAGTAGTTGCACTTATAACAACATCATCCATTCCTTTCATAATTATAGGAATAGCGTCTTTCTGAATACCTCTGAGATCAGACCAGTTTTGTTTATAAACCCATTTCTGAACAGATGGATGTAAAAGATTAAAGGGGTTTAATTCAACCATACTAACTACAATTGAAAACTTGTTAATTCAGAAGGTTGATTACTAGTATCAGCTGTATCGGGCATATTACTAATGTTTTCCTTTCCTATATCTATTGAACCAACAAGATCTTTCCATACAATCTGCGAGTTTTGCTGCAATACCTCCAGCATATCAACAAATGCCTTAATCGTATTCCTCGGCGTTCTAAAATATGCATCCCCGATTTGCTTACTACAGTGCTCAAGAAAAGAGACCAAAGCATCGTCTGAAACTAGATAGTCTTCACTGTTACCAGAAGCAAAAACATGCCTTAAATTTTTTAATAAGATATACAATTCTTCTGGAGATAAATTTGCCAAATAAAGCGTCGGTGCTGAATAGTCTGTCACTCCTGCTTTTTTAGCAAAAGTGTTCTCAGCTAATCTTGTTTGTAATGCATCATAGCTGTATAAACCTCTTCGAGGATCAAGTAAAAATTCAGGCGTGCCACCCATTAAAAAACCTAGGTGTTCCGCACTTCCTTGCAAACAATCATTCAAAATTCGTAATATCTGTTCATAATTAGATGTTCTCGCTTGTTTATTCGTTAACTTATAAAGGTTTACGAGTTCATCCAAATTAACAAGAAGACCATCATACCCAGCCTGCCTCACAAATAGGCTCATGAGCTTCAAGTGGTCATAAAAAGTCTTATCTGAAATTATGGTGCGTACATCAAGATCTTTTCGTGCATCAGTTTTAGTTGAATATTCTGCTCGCAACCAACGTATTGCACACGCTTTCAGATGTTCATCACCTGTTTCATGAGCTTTCCAGTAGGATTCAATAACTTTTGCAAAATCATACCCACCTACTAATTCTGTTAATGAAACCAGTTGGGTTTGAATTACAGTCTCCACTGGTACCGAATCCGTATCTGACACTTTTCGAGCTGTCGTAATAAATCTTTCAACAACACTTGTAAGAGCATTGCCATCAGGTTTATTTCTTGTTCCAAGATTTCGCATCAATTCAGCGTACAAACTTTGAGCCTGCCCGGATGATGCATGCAAACGTCTATCTGGCGACAGATCAGCACTAACGGTTACTAACTTCTTTTCTTGTGCTATTGATCGAATTACTTCCAGAAAGAAAGTCTTTCCTGAACCATATTCACCGATAATAAACCGAAAGGCTGAACCACCATCGGCAATTCTCTCTATATCACGTAGTAAAGCTTGTACTTCATTTACTCTACCAACCTGAATATGTTGCAAGCCAACCTTTGGGGTAACGCCTGCTTTCAGCGATTGTAGGATTGAGTCTCTATCTCTGGGCCTTAATCGTTTAGATTTATTGTTCATATGGTTTCCATTAAGATCAACAGTTAAGCATTAATATTCGATATTTCATCTGCTAGCTCTAAATCAACGTAAATCAATTCACCTTCTTCAATTAACGGCGCGTCAACATGTTCAAATGCCCAATCATTAATTGTCTCAATCGATCCATCAATCATTAGGCTAATGTGCTCACAAATTGATTGTATCTCCTCTCTGGCCCATTCTTCTTTCTTAATAAGCTTCTGGAAAAGTGTCTGATGAGCTTCATCAAGTTCTGCTATCACGCCACCGCTCAAGGAGTTTTCCTCAGAGGACAAAGTAGTATTTTGAACATTCTCTTCAGTATCTGATTCAGTGAAAATTTCTCCCAAGATAGCTTTAACGCCTTCAGTTTCAGCCTCATGCCTACGGAGCAGATCCATATCTATGAATGCCCCTCTATTTGTATTAATATTAGCTTTAGCATCTTGTGCAGAATTAACAGCTGAAGGCTCCCTTTGAGCAGATATATTGTGAATATCTTTGGCTACAGACTCTTTCTCTAGTCCAAGAGAAGTATACAATTTTTCCAGTTGTCTTACTTCAACGGGATCAACATACCCATCTGCATACGCAACGTTTATAAGAATGTTACTAATAGCTGATTTTTCTTCAGATTTAAGACCGCTTAGTTGGTCCTTTAATCCTTTGGCATTTGCAGGCTCAACTAATCTCCAATGGAGATATGCTTTTAGAGATTTCTTTTCCAGGTCTCTGAGTTTGTCATCATTTTCAATTATTTCTTCAAGCAACTCAACTTCTGGACTTGATACTTCCCCATCGATTTTGGCTACCATAGCACCAAGTCTTAAAATTGCCCCAACAGCTTTGAAATTGACACTTGGCTCGAAATTAAGCCCATGTCCTCCTGCAAACACTATGAGTGAGCCATTTGCTTCAAGTTTTGCTCCATGGTACCTAATATCCGGCGCCAGACCAAAACCTGTGGCATCAAGAAGGAAAGCAATCGTCTCACACTCTTTCTTATTCAGCTTGAATAAATTCTCTTCGTTTATCACTTTCAACAAAGACGCTACTGAAATATTTGAATAATGTTCTGAAGTTCTATCTTTTAAATATTTCTTTAAAACTTCTATCTTATCAATTTTCAGGTGGTTAATTAAATCAGCCGGTAACTGAGCTATGGCTGACACAGACTCTCTACTATTTCCTTTACGCCCTAAGAATCTACTGTAAGGGTTAAGATCATCTGTACACTTTTCAGCTAACTCACAGAGCTTTTTAGCTTGAGATTTAAGCCTTGTCGGGTCGGGTAAATCAAACTTTACAGGTTCATATCCACGTAAAGACGAGCTAGCTGGAGTGTAAGAAATCGACAGTTTAGTTTTATTCGGTTTAATGAACAATCCATCTGGTTGAAAGGCTTCTTTGTAACGTTTTTCAAATAAGTTACGAAATTCACTAGCACATCTCCTTGCTGGTGTTCGTAGCCTAAATTCAGGATTTCCTTTAACCCATGCAAAAGCGAGGTTTGGTGGTACTGGTTTTTCTTCATTTACAGTTCTAGCTAATAAATATTGAAAAATAGGGCTAAAATAGTTGTTAAAGATCAGAAATTCATCGCTGACCGTTCCTTTAGCCCCATTCAATATCCAAACATGTGATATTAGATTAAGTGAATAGTTTTTAAATGATCTGTTTTTTCCATATACATTCAATAACCTTTTTACTTCATTGAACAATACCTGCATTTCCTGGTTACTTACTTTGCCTTCCGCTTTGTCAACTAACAACCTTCTTTCGAGACCATAAAAGTACAAGAAAACAAATCCAATATAATCATCAGGGTTATCCCTACTTCCAGCTAACCACTCTAAATATGCCGCTCGACTTGAAGCATTTATATCTAAATATGTTGGCCAATATCCCATTTCATCACCTGAGTAATCAGGATTTAAATCATCAATGGGTAACGTTGGATCGATTAATGAACTTTCAGTTGAGTAATCGTCTAATCCTTTTAGAACTCCACCAACATATATGAGTCCTTTTGAAATTCTGTATTTTCCTACGGATACACTTTCATTGAGAGGAGCCCAACGTCCAGGTTCCTTGTTTGTTGAACGAGCACGACCATAATAAGAAGAACCTGATGTTTTGACAGTGATCGTAAAGCTTGGGAGATAGTCATTTTCATCCTTATTTACTGTATGATTGGGAATATCTTCAAATCGATTTTGCAATGACTGTTCCCTATTCCCGTCGACCTTTCCACTTCCAACTTCTGGTACTTTATCTTTACTTTTGCCAGATTTACTCAGCACATAAATACCTACACCAACTACAGCTATAATCAGAATTCCAACCCCACCAATCTTTTCATAAAGCCAGATAAACGGGGAAGCAATAATAGCAAAGATGATCAGAATCCCTGTTCCTTTTGCCTCAGATTTCTTCATATTGTTGACCTTATGGTTAAATTTGTAAAAGCAATATCAAATGCTTGCACAAGGTTTATTCAATTTTCCATCATTTTTTCCGCTGTGCAATAAAAAAAAGAAGGATTGCTACTACATATTCTTAATACAAAAATCTCTAGCATTTGTGTTGCAATATTGGAGAAATAAGTGCCATTCTCGTATTCTCTGTCTATTGGCAATACAATCGAGGACAACTTCAATCTCAGCGTCAAATTCTGATGAGTTGAAGGGGTCAAGTCCGCTTTTGACTCTTCCAAGCTAGCTCCAAGGTCAAAATATGTCCACTCAGTCTTAACTTAAAGCTATTCTTGCTATTTTCCTAAATCTAGTCACCAAGAAGAAGACATTTTAATCACAACCACTCCACATATCCTTTCCGAATGGGCCATGACAGCTCATCCCAAATAAATTCAATCCAGATAAACCTAATTCCGTTTTGTACCCTCAATCGAACTTTAGCAGCGAGCTTCTGCAACATTCTTCCTACAATGTCGAAAAAAACGAATTTACATTTACTTACAAGTAATTGCCGCATAATCTCCTGTTTGTCCAGGAGAGACTTGAAAGGAAACAACTCTTTGAAATCCATACAGGCTGTTGGTCTCTCACAAAAGACAATTTTGCCGGCGGTGCCGTCATGCTGAAAAAAAGCCGCAGTAAAATCAGTTTTTCCATTAATAAAGTCTGCCACCTATGACCATTTAAATCAATTTTTTGTTAGTTTTCATCCTGGAACGGCCCTTTTACCCTTACTCTTCGTTGTTTTCAAAATTTAATCCTCGGAGATAAGCGACCAGAGTGATACTTCGATATCGCTTATATGCCTGCGGTTAAATTTATCGAACGCCTCAATTAAGAATAAAATTTTTCGTCCCAGGATGGAAACTAGATATGGAAATAGATCAAGATACGACAAAAACGTTTTCCTGCAGATTTTGCTGTGAGTGGTTAGTTTCAGGATAATTGACTCATCCTCCTGGCAAAGCAGAGACATCAAAAAAGAACGAACCATGAAGATCGGCATTATGAACTCTTTTGCAGAGAGCTTGGGGAACATATCCAGCATGTTCATTTTTCAGACAACCGATCCAGATCAGATGAACATATGCCCTTGGGAGTGGGAACCGTTATTGGACGAATCCCCGTTTCGACGTTCCAACGCAAAAGGAAAGTCGAAACAGGGATCGCATCGATTTTTCTACCAGTTAAGATTTTCGGGATCGACAATATCATCCACGGGATCGGTCTCTACAAGTTTGCTGTCGGGCGGTAAATTGCCTTTCTCCACCCATTCCACCAGGTATTCAAAAGTGCGTTGTGCGTACGCCTGCATGGGAGTGAGCAGGTCGGGTACATACGGGTCTACCGCAGCAGAGCTGGATCCCCAGCCACCATCGACGTGCTTATCGACATGACCGGAGTGGGCGATAATATAGAAACGGTGTAGATCCGGGTTGCCGTACAATTCAACCGCGTCCTTGTATTCCAGACCCTGACTGTTTAGGGCTACCAGGGCGTCGGCCTGGCCCTGCAAGCTCAAAAGCGGTACCGAAAATTCGCCCGTATTGGCATTCTTCAGCGCATATCTGACGCTTTCTCTGTTCCAACCGCCATTCTCCACGCCGCGCAGCCAATCATACAACGGTGGAGGAGTGTCTGGATTGGCCGGATCGGAGTAACACGAATATGCGGCAGAGGTAGTGGCATCGTCGCCGCGGAGGTCGGCGCGATACACGTATGAAACCAGGTTATAGTAACCGACGCCTCTAAAAATCTCGAAGCCGGGAATGAATTGAAAACCATCGAAGATAGTATTGTAATAACCCCAGAAGAGTGCAGATTCGGGGGAAAACCCGGCACCTACCATAGCCAGATAGGCACCGGGGAAACGCGGATTTTTCTCATACTCTCCAGGGGTTGTAATAGTGTCAGGTGAGTAGAACCAACCCATGGCCAAAGTGCCCTTGTCAATGGAGCCGACAAGAGTATCGGCAGCGGCGTACTCTCCGACAGAAACCTTGCCGTCGCCATCACCATCCATGACACGTGCATCGGGCCAGTAAGCTCCGGACCAGTCAACGCCGCCGTCAAACAACCGTTTTTTGCCTCTCTGCACCCGTTCGTGGTCAATTTCAAGAGCACGACGGGTCTGGTAGCCGCCGTTAGAGAGCCCCATGGCATAGGTCAGGTCCGGTTCTTCACCGGTTAACATTGCCACACATTCCCGACCAAGACGAGCAAGATCGATCATCATTCTTCCCCAGTACTGTGTGGTATGCTTGCCGGAGATCATGTCACCGGCCCCGCCCGGGATACCTTTATCTCCGGCTATGTAGGCATAACCGGCTTCCAACAGCCAGGGAATCAGGACAGCTTCATTGGCATACTCGTTGCGCAGTCCCGGGGTTCCGGCGACTACAAGTTTTCCGTTCCACTGGTTGGGTAGTCTGAAAGTGATGCTCTGTTCCCGGGGTCCTCTTTTAAACAGGCCGGTTATCTCAGTGCCGGCAATGTCACTATTGGTTGGCTGAAATGCGGCGGCATGAATGACATTGGCGTTTATTTTTCCGACCTTGCCCTGCTCCTCTGGAGCGAGTGCATTGTAATAGTCCGGATCGGCTGCAGGTAGACCCCAGTA
>JBARUU010000013.1:0-7773 GCA_049645925.1 Desulforhopalus sp. | reverse complement strand
TTTGCAAAAAGTTATAAACAGAGGCCGTGAACCCGGATTGTTACTGTCCACCGCCAAGGGTGAAATGATACCACTGACCGAAGCCGGCAATATGTTGCTTTCTCAAGTACAAATGACAGGTGAACTGCTGGATCAGGTGCATGATACAAAGGCCTACGGTTTATCAATTAACTCTCAAAAACAAAAACTTGAAGATGCTTCCCTGACACCTTCAGCTCAATTGCTGACAGCCTTGAAAAACACCGGTTTAAGTTACTCCCAATGGATAATGCAAAAAAGCCGGGAACATAAAGATTCTTTTTCGCATTCGCCTTTAAACATCCCGGAATTAAATAACCTGATGCAAAACGCCAGGGCATCGTTGCAACAACAACAACAGATGGAAGCCGCCGACAACCTGACTTTCGATCAATTTCTTGCTGAATATCTTGCATGATAGCCCCAGCTTTGCAAAATATGCCATCTTGATGAACCCGCCTTTGCTGCTTAAATTTGATACAGGTCGCCATATTTTCCAAAGAAAAAATGAAAATCACGTAAGCGTTCATCGGGAGAGCAAAATGCTCGTATAATCCTTGACCTGTAAACGTTCACCGCATGTTTTGACGGACTGTGATCTTCTTTGCCGCCATTGTGAAATTTCATATGCGAGGAGTCTATCATGAATAAATATAGAACGTTAGACATTGACGGTTATGAAGAAGTCGTCAGGTGTGATAACCCCGAAGTCGGTTTTACCGCCTGGGTTGCTCTACATAACAGCTACCGTGGACCGGCTCTTGGCGGCTGCAGAATTTGGCCTTATGAAACTGAAGAGACTGCTTTTATCGATGTGTTGCGGTTAAGCAAAGCAATGACCTACAAAAATGCTCTCGCCAGACTGCCGTTAGGCGGTGGAAAAAGCGTGGTACTGGCGGACATGAACCATATCGACCGGGTCGCTTTATTCGAGGAAATCGGCAATTTTGTAGAAACATTCGAGGGTCGTTATATTACTGCCGAAGATGTCAACTCGACCCTGCAGGACATGGAAGTGGTTAATCGAAAAACTGCCCATGTTGCTACAGTCGGAGCCAGCGGCAACCCCAGTCCATTTACAGCCTACGGTGTCTACTGTGCAATAAGAGCCAGTGTTCGGCATAAGCTGAAGAGAGAACAGCTGGACGGGCTGACTGTTGCCATCCAGGGTGTTGGCGAAACAGGGGGGAGACTGGCAGAACTTCTCAAACGTGACAATTGCCAAATAATCGCGGCAGATATCAATGAAGACCATTTGCACAAGCTCAGCAAAAAAATTGACTTCGAGCCAGTTGAACCTGACGAAATATACACTGCTCCATGCGACATTTTTGCACCGTGCGCTCTCGGCGGTATTCTTAACAGTAAAACAATCCCTCTGCTCCTCTGTCAGATTGTAGCCGGAAGTGCCAATAATCAATTACTCACCGAAGAAGACGGTGAAAGACTCCACCGGCGAAGCATTCTTTATGCCCCGGACTATGCAGCCAACGCAGGCGGAGTGATCAACATCAGCTGCGAAATTGATCAGCGATATGATAAAGAAAAAGCCATGCGGCTCACAGCAGGAATCGAAAAAACCCTTTTAGAAATTTATAGAATGGCCAGTGAACAAAAACTGCCGACCAATATCATTGCCAATTCCCTTGCCGAAGAACTTTTCGGGGCCGATACAGCAGTTTATTAAAAGACCGGCTATCAGGATCAAGAATGTAAGGAGAAAGAGAGATGAAAATCATTCAGGCAAGAATACGGGGACTCGGCACGTTCATGGAAAGCAGCTGGTTTGATCTCAATCCTCACCTGAACATTTTTCAGTTTCCCGAGCAAAAATATGGAAGGAGTTTTCTGCGAATCATTCAAACCATCAACCCAACCTATGCAATTAAGAGTCTTGAACCATTTTCAGATTTCCCGAAATATAGCGATCAAAACGGTCATACTAAACGTTTAAACCCAGCCAAACGAACTGTCGCTCTCGCTGTCTTCAGTGCCACTCCCAGTCTGGTAAAGGAACTGGCCGATGTAGATGATCTGCTTTATGAAACTGATCGAATCGAAGTCGGCAGGAGACTTGATTACTCCCGCTGGATTAATTTTGTCGAACTGGCATCCTCGACAAGGTGGAGCGAGATTTCCGATGACATACAAACCTTACTGAACCGAACGCAACACCTTGTACCGGATCAAGCCAGTGCTGTTTCCGACATCATCAAAGACCTGAAACCAGTGGACCGGATAAAAGACACCCTGCAGAACCAGCTGGTAAACTGGCTGCAAAATCTACCGCCCGAAATCCAGAAAGACTCCGCTCAACTCATCGAGACGACAACTACAGCTGTCCTGCGGGCGGAGCATTTTCACGCAGCACGAAATATTGTCCGTAACCGGCTGCCGCTCTTTGTTGAACTTGGCTGTCCGAATCCTACGCCTGATTCTCATCAACAGCAGGCTGTTATTGATGCAAACCGGGATGAGGCCTCTCCCCAACACCTTTTAGATTTGATTTCCAGAAGAGTTGAATCCCTTGGCGGAACATCGAATAAGGAGGTACAGATCTTTTTAAATGAATTGAACGAGCGGCTTGAGGCATTACAATTTACCGACATGAGCCTTCGAATCGACAGAACGAAGACAGGAGATGTACAACTGACAGGAGACAACCTTCACTATGATGACGATGAACCATTATCTTCACTGCGACAGATGCAAGCCAAAGCCTGTTTAGCCATTGCCTTCAGCCGAACAGCTTACAGAACCGAACCGATATTACTTTTTACCGGCCCGGACCAATCCCTTCCCGACACCCTCCATGGTCAACTTGCCGATTTTATAATTAACATATCAAACACCTGCCAATGTCTGTATAGCTTCAGTGGTACCGATATCTTTCCAAAAGATATTGACGGTAGGCGATACCGCGCAGAAGACCTGGTTTCTGAATAATTATTACGGTTCTTCCGATTTAAGGATTTTTGCTCAATCCAGCTCAGGTCAATCTAGGCTTAATTGAAAAAACAATCATTTTTCAATTAAGCCATCATCTTCGGTAATGCAGTGATGTAGGGGCGGGTTCTAAACCCGTCCATATACTCTTTCTATGCAAGTTTCCTCTGAACATTGTATAGTGGTTCACTTTTCAAAGACTGACGTCGTAAAACTATTCATCAACTTGCTGAGAACTCTTGGGTCCCGACTAGGTTAACTATACATGTCCAATTTTCTTCTTTCGCAGATCCTTATCGGGATCGCCATCTTTACGGACACACTTTCTTTTCAGTTTAAGGATCGAAAAAAGATAGTAGCATGTCTGCTGTTTTCCTGCATCCTGATCTCAGCTCATTTTATGCTGCTCGGTCACTTGACAGCTGCCTGCCTTGGTCTCATTGCCGCAATCCGCTTCACTACCTGCATTTTTTCAACATCGAAAAAACTGATGTTTTTGTTTATTGCTGCTACGCTTATTACAGCAATATTTACTTACGATGGATTGTTGACCATCCTCGGCTGTGCCGGAGGCATCTTCGGAACTGTTGCCTCCTTTTGCAAAGAGGATAAACTTCTCAGGCAGTTGATGTTGATTGGCACATTGTTATGGATCGTGCATAACATTCTTGCCGGATCTCCGGGAGCCGTACTCATGGAGGCAATTTTCATCAGCAGTAACATTGTCGGCTATTTTCGTTTCTATATTCTGCCGAAACGTCAGGCACTTCTTCCATAATCAATCTAAGCGATGCCATCTTCTGCAGTATTTTGGCAGCAAACATAGCCTACTATGGTTCACTGCCAAAAACGTTGAACGCTTATAGTCAGGTACTTTTTTTCCTGAACGCACAATAACCGGATTTCGGTCCTATCTGCGGATGATTGCGGCAGGTTTCCGGTCGCTGCGGATAAATGGTACAGCGCCGGGTCGTACTGTCGAGAAAGATGCAGTCGCCACTGGCCATCCTGGCAAGGGTAAAAGTTTGGGTTTTCGAATGAAAATGCTCAACCAGATGTGCTTTCATCAATCTTCTGGCAATATGTTTAAGATCCTCATCCAACTCAAATTCATCCATCAGCTCCATTCGCATCAGATCCGACGGCTTTACTTCGACCGGCAATCTGCAGCAGGAAGCAGTGCAGTGCTCGCATAGTCTCTTGTTGTACTTTGCCCAGGTTGCAGTATTATCAATGTCTGCCTGAACGAGAGGTAATTGGATCATTTTCCAAAGCTCCGGCTTGTAAGTAAAAAAAATGCCGGACTCCTACCATAAAAAAACCTGGAAGTCGAGAAGATGAGATTTTCAAGTCATATTTTTTAGAATATTTATTATCATGGATAGATTTATACGGACAAAACGACTGCTTGGAGATCGGCAATTCGAAATTCTTCAGTCCAAAAGCGTGACGGTAGTAGGTCTTGGAGCAGTGGGAGGTTATGTCGTTGAGGGATTGGTTCGAGCCGGAGTCAGCCATTTGAAACTGATCGACTTCGATACCATTCAGCCAAGCAACCTGAATCGACAGATCCTTGCATTGGAAACAACACTTGGCAGACCGAAGGCCGAAGTCGCCAGGGAGAGAGTCCTGGCCATCAATTCTGAATGCCACATAGAGTCACTGCAGCTTTTTGCCGGTGACGAAACTATGAACCAGATACTCGAACCCGAGCCCGATCTGCTGATCGATGCCATAGATTCTCTCAATCCAAAAACACAATTATTGCACGAAGCTTACCTGCGCCGGATTCCCACCATCAGTTCAATGGGTGCTGCTCTTCGTACCGATCCGACCCTTATCCGTTCCGGGGATCTTTTTTCTACTTCCAACTGCCCGTTGGCGAAACACCTGCGCAAACGATTAAGAAGAAGGGAGGTCGGCGAAGGAATTTCCTGCGTGTATTCGATTGAAAAAATTGATTTTGAATACCAATTGCCCGAAGAAGAAGTGAACATTGGCCAGACACCTTATTCCGAAAGGGGCCGGCAACGCAATGTCCTCGGAAGTCTGCCAACAATTACCGGAATTTTCGGGCTTACAATAGCCAATCAGGCGATTATGCGGCTTTCCCGATAAATCCTTGCTCCTTCCCGGTAAACGGAAAACAAAGCATGAACAAACAGTGAGGAGCAAGGCACTAAATTCAATCCAATGTGGCATATTTCTTGATTGCTTATCCATAGAATTGCAAAAAACTCAGCTGACAATCAGCGACACATTCCTGCAATACCAGCAACTACAGGAGCCGATAAATTATGGATAAAAGCTATCAAGAACTTCGAGAAGAAATGGTTGACAGGCAGATTGTCGGCAGGGGCATAAAAGACCAGAACGTACTTACAGCTTTGCGCTCGGTCCCGCGACATCTTTTCATAACAGAAAATCTGCGGGAGCTTGCTTACATAGACAGGCCTCTGCCGATAGACTGTCAGCAAACCATTTCCCAGCCTTACATGGTGGCTTTGATGACGGAAGCACTGGAGATTACTAAAGATTCAAAGGTACTCGAGATTGGAACCGGCAGCGGCTACCAGGCCGCTGTCCTGGCGGAAATTTGCAACAACGTATATACCATTGAAAAATTCCCCGAACTTTTGAAAAAAACTACAAACCTTCTAAACAAACTCGGGTATCACAATATCATCGCAAAATCGGGCGACGGAACCCTTGGCTGGCCTGAACACCAACCCTATGATGCAATATTGGTCACGGCCGGATCACCGCAGGTTCCCCAGCCTTTGTTGAATCAACTGGCAGAAGGAGGTAGATTACTCATCCCTGTGGGAAGTGATGTATCCCAGGACTTGAAAAAAATAACTCGCCTATCCGACAGGTTTATTGAAGAGAAGCTTGGTGGATGCCAATTCGTTCCTTTGCGCGGGAAGTATGGCTGGAACTGATCACATAACTTCAGGCGTAAACGTTCACCGTTCTCCATAAGTGTCCAAGCAGGATGACGTGCCGGTAAGCGCGGACTCCGATAGATTTCCCGAACGCGACGATTTGATCATGCGCATAAAGGGTGCCGGTAAACGTTTACGAAATTAAGCAGGTTAACTCTCTCGGAAGATGCATTCCACCGGGCAGGATGCGATGGCTTCATCAACACATGCCAGTTCGAAATCAGCACCTTCACTTACATAAGCTTTTTCTTCATCGGCATCAAATACAAAAACGTCGGGACAGGTTTCTACGCATGCTTCGCATCCGATACATTCGTCATGGTCGATTACCACATTTGACATAATATTGTCCTCCAGGAAACAGGTTGAGTTTGAATACTTCGTTTTTCTATTACTTCAGCTTATTGGGCTGCAAACCTCTTTTTTCAAGAAATGATAAAAATTCATTTTCCCGAAGCACCGCAACACCATGGTCTTCAGCCATCTCCAGTTTCGCTCCCGAGCCGGGCCCGGCAACAACATAATCAGTCTCACCCGAAATGCTTGATGTGGCCCGGCCTCCGTAAAGTTCGACCATCTCCTTCACCTCGGATCGCGTCCAGTGTTCAAGCGATCCGGTAAACACAAACTTCAAGTTCTTCAGCGGTAACTCAAGGTCTTTGTTCGATGTATTGCCCAAAAAGGCCGGGTTTTCAATTGTAACGCCCGCCTCGGCAAGAGCCGTCAAAGCCTGCTGATTCTTTTCGTCGGCAAAAAAAGAGACAATACTGCGAGCGACCTCCGGACCTACCGCATCAATTCGCTGCAACTCCTCTTCACCGGCCGCTTTCAAAGCCTCCAAATCCTGGAAATGTGCAACCACAACCCGAACCAGATGTGAGCCCAGCAGGGGAATGCCCAAGGCATACATCAGGCGAACCAAGGTAACGTTTTTGGCTTTCTTAATCTCGGCGAGCAGCTTCTCGGCGGATTTGTCCGCGTAGCCCGGCAGCTGCAGGAGATCATCTTTTCTCAGCTGATAAATATCAGGCAGAGTTTTTACAAAACCTTTATCCACGAGCTGTTCTGCACGCTTTCCACCCAGTCCTGTGATATCCAGTCCGCGACGCGATGCAAAGTGCTGCAGGCGCTCCTTGAGTTGGGCGGGACAGCTGACATTGGTGCAGCGTGATTTCTTTTTATCTTCCGCAATAAAAACTTTTCCATCACAGGCTGGACATTTTTCAGGCATGGAAAATCGTTTCTCTGAACCGTCACGCCGTTCCTTAACAGACTCGACTATATAGGGAATGACATCTCCAGCTCGTTCTACTATGACTGTGTCGCCAATACGGATATCCTTTTCTTCCATCTGACTGAGGTTATGCAGCGAAGCCCGCGAAACCTCGACACCGCCAATGCGTACAGGTTCAAGCAGGGCTACGGGTGTCAGGGTTCCGGTCCGACCAACGTTGACAATAATATCTTTTACCCTGCTGGTGTCACGCCGTGGTGCAAATTTATACGCTACGGCCCAGCGTGGATCTCGGGAGCGAAATCCCAGCTTTTTGCGCGCCTCGAGATCGTTGACCGTCACCACCATGCCGTCGATCTCAAACGGCAGTTCGTCCCTTACCTTCACGAGCATTTCGTAATTCTGCAGTACCTCATCCACATCCGTTACCAGCTGCAGCATCTGTTTATTTACCGGCAAGCCCCATTTCGACAGGGCTTCCAGAGCCTCCCAATGTGTCCTCAGCTCAATACCCTCACATTCCGGGACTTCATAAAGAAACAGGTGCAACGGCCTGTTTTTTGTAATCCTGGGATCAAGCTGCCGCACAGAGCCGGCAGCAGCATTACGCGGATTGGCAAATGGCGGTTC
>JBARUU010000012.1:0-22716 GCA_049645925.1 Desulforhopalus sp. | reverse complement strand
CATCTTCATCTTTCCACCGCTCGGTTGTTGCAACTGACAATGTTGTCACGGGAGCAGCGGTGTTCTTGGTGTAATGTAATTCGGGGTCATTGCCTAAGTTGCCAATTATCATTGCCTTGTTCATGTTGTTCTCCTTTGAATTGAGGGTTAATTATAAAAGGCAAACGATCCGGAGAAAGGCAGATCCCCACCATGGGGAAATGTACTCCCCGGAATGGGATTGATTTGGGGGGTAGTGATGCCTAAGCCACTAATTAATCATTACGTCTTTGAACCAGCTTTTATCCGTTTTGTTCCACTTAAAGCCTGCTGATTTCAACAAATCTTTATTTTCATAGACTTTACCAACTGCAACGACAGTTCCTTCTTTTCGCTGATATTCAATACCGGTGATTTGAGGAAGATTGATGATGTCTGGTCGATCTTCTTTGGTGGTGTCGGCTTGCTGATTTTGATCATGTGGCTGATCAGGTTGTTGCGTTTTGCTTTCCGAGGGTCGATTACCTGGAAGATATACATCTTTAAGCAATCCTTTATAGGCATCGCTTCCTATTGAAAGCAGGGAGAAGCATTTTTGCAGAGCAGCTGTTATGGCACCTTTGTAGGCATCGCCGACATTCTTTTTGACGATATGCATCTGTCCTGTCTGTGATCCTTTGCAGAGCCATTCGTCGGTTATCCGGACAAACAGTTTTACTTCGACTACCGCCTGGCTATCGAAAATTTCCTTGCTCACCATTTCAAATCGCCAGTTTTCTGGCTGCAACACATTATTGACAGTGTCAAAAACGTACTGAGGCTTATATCCATACCGAACCTGGCCAATTACTTGTCCGTCTTTCATCATCTTGATCTCTTGCACGGCCTCGCGACCAAAAGCGCGGAGCTGTCCATTGATCTCTGTTACCTTTTGAAAAAGATTTTCCTTTGCCATTGTTGTTTCCTCCTGGTTTACGGAAATGAAACAACACGTCCCCTGTCGGGAGCAATTGTTTCACTCCCTTTTGATGGTGGGGGTTGGTGAGTTATTTGAGAGTAAGAATGGTCGACAACACGCAATAATGGCTTAGCAACGTCATTAAAACGCACTTTTATCAGAACACTTTACGCGTTTGAATAAGAACAAGAGGGGCGATGATTCATAGAATCCTGCCATGGGAGTCATTTCTGTTGTTATAAATTAAAGGGAAGTCCGCTACTGCGGTTAAACTGCCTTTACAAAGATATGACGTTAGTCTTATGGGGTTCCAAGGGTCGATCAAAAGATACAGGAAGTTCACCTCTGTGCTTAAACTTTATATCTGATAACCCAGCTATTTCCCTAGAAAAGGGATTACTCAAATGAATTGAGTGGAATATTATAAATATAATTAAATTTTTTCTCAGAAAAATCAAGAGAAAATCGCTGATCATTACCTTACTCAGTACCCTTTTATCTCATTGCCTTTTCAGCAACTGCCCAAAAACAAGACACCCTCTCTGCTCCCCTCCCTTTTCACTGTCTAATAATAGGACAGAACTGATTTTTTATTGGCCAGCAAGAATAAATATTAACTTTATTTTCAATAAATTACCGTGGAGAATTTATTGACTAAAACAAACTGGCATAGACCCTGCTATATCAACAATGGAAGAATAAAATATATGTAGCTTTTTAGAATAGGAGAACCGCAAAATGATAGGCACTGGATTTGGATCGGGATTCGGGCACTATGGTAATTGGTTATGTGGCCCTGGCGCATTCTTTCACGGACCGCTTGGCTGGGTCATCACTCTGCTTTTCTGGGCACTGGTTATCTACCTCGTCATCAAGCTCTTTCAGACCTTGTTTAAAGGGGGCAAGAGAGCATCCGCTGGTCATCTGGACAGACTGAAAGAGCGTTACGTTCAAGGCGAGATCAACGAAGAGGAATACCGTCGCATGAAATCCGAACTCAGCTGAAATTCTGTATTGCAGATGGAGGTGAAATAAAGTGAAACGACGTATGTTTTTGAAAAGCGGTCTGGCTGCTCTGGCCCTTGCCGGAGTGGATTCAACAGGTCTGTCCCTACTGGGGAAACCGAGTTTTTTAGGAACAGCTCAGGCTGACGGTTTCACTAATCCCTTACCCATTCCACCACTGTTGGACAATCTGGACACGAGCGGAGAAACTGCCACGTATGTCATGGATGTCCAGCAGGGGAATGTAGAATTTTTTCCCGGGGAATCAACAGCAACGCTTGGGTACAACGGCAACTTTCTTGGTCCGACGATTCGGGTAAGAGATGGTCAGCGTTTCAGGATCAGTGTCAACAACACTATACCTGATGTCACGACCCTGCATTGGCACGGATTACATGTTCCTGCAAAATGGGATGGCGGCCCCCGTCAGCCAATCCCCCCCGGCACCACCTGGAAACCGGACTTTGTTATCAACCAGGAGGCGGCGACCCTCTGGTATCACCCTCATGCCATGGGGCTGACCGGGGATCAGGTTTACCACGGCTTGGCAGGATTGTTCCTGATCGAGGATGAAGTTTCAGACAGTTTGAATATTCCGAAGACATACGGAGTTGACGATATCCCGCTGATTATTCAAGATCGTCGTTTTTTTACCGACGGTCAGTTTGCCTACACCCAAAATACACAAGATGTCATCAATGGCGTTATCGGCAATTACATGCTGGTCAACGGCACTATGCAGCCGACTCTTAAGGTTCCTGGGGGGCAGGTGCGCCTACGGCTCCTCAACGGATCCAACTCATCCATTTACAAAATAGGGTTTAGTGACTGGCGAAGTTTTCAGGTGATTGCATCGGACGGAGGCTTCCTGGAACGCCCGGTTGCCATGAATTCAATTGTGTTGTCTGCCGGAGAACGAGCTGAGGTGGTGGTTGACTTTGCAGATGTTGGGTTGGGCCGGGAGATCAGGCTGTTGGTCGACCAGATGAAAGGAACCAGTTTTGAAGCCATGCGAATTATGGTTGATCGTCCCGTTGAAAGAGCAGTGACATTGCCGGAAATCCTTCGTACGGTCGATAAAATACCAGAATCCGAAGCCAGACTGACACGGAAATTCATTATGGAGACTATGTCCATGGGAGGCGGTCGAATGGGAATGCACATGATGGGGCGAAGACTCACTATCAATGGTAAAAATATGGACATCAACCGGATTGACGAACAAGTTAAACTAAACACCACAGAGATATGGGAGATAACAAATCGCTCAGCCATGATGATGAGCATGCCGCATTCCATGCATCTGCATGATGTCCAGTTTCAAATACTTTCCCGCAATGGAAAGATTCCGTTGCCCCATGAGCAGGGACGTAAAGATACAGTACTGATCATGCCCGGCGAGACTGTTCGGATTATCAGCCGATTCCAAGATTATACCGGTATCTATATGTACCACTGTCATCTTTTAGAACATGAGGACGACGGTATGATGGGCCAGTTTGAAGTCATCAGTTAAGATTGTTGATCACTGGTTTATTGTATAAAAAGCATGGCACACAAAGATCGCCTCTCAAGGCAGAATTCGAATAATGTTTTTATGGTTGCGATCCAAGAAAGTGTTGAAGCTTTGGTTGAAATGAATGTCCTTGTTGCAGCAGGTTATCTTGGTAAGTCGATTGTTTTTTTAATAGACCTCCTTTTGAAAAAGGCAGTAATTCATGCATATTCAATACGCAGCTCGAAGTGAAATTGGTTTAAAGCGTAACAATAATGAAGATTCGTACAAAATTGAGCTGTGTGATGGACAAACTTCGCCCCAAATTAACAACTCTATGTTATTTGCTGTTGCAGACGGGATGGGTGGACATCCTTGTGGTGAAGTTGCCAGCATGATGGCTTGCGAGTCTCTGAAAGGTTTTCTCGATACGCCTGGGAAGATTTCGGAAAAAAAAGTTCAGAGTATTTTAGTGAAGATTTTTTTTTATATCGATGATCAAATCAAGCTGTACACGAGGAAAAATCCGGATTGTTTACATATGGGAACAACACTCTCGGTGATTGTAATTTTGGGTGAGAAAGCTGTAATCGCTCATGTTGGTGATACCCGGATTTATCGCTTGCATGATGGAAAACTGAGGCTGTTGACAACAGATCACACTTTTGTCCAGGAAATGGTGGAGAAAGGGGCGTTGACAACTGAAATGGCAGCAACCTCCCCCCATCGGAATGTACTGACAGAGGTGGTAGGTACAGATGAACCTCTAGAAAACGTCTTCACTCAAACTTTGGATCTTGTTCCTGGCGATCGATTTTTATTATCTTCAGATGGGCTTCACGGTTCGGTTTCGTTTCAAGATATTGAGTTGATGATGGAAAAAGGAAATGATCCCGAAGAAACTGCCAGACGGTTGTTAACACGAACGATGGTGGAGGGTGGGCAGGATGACATCACGTTAATTGTAGTCTTTACGAGCTGATAGTGCTTAGGGTTTCCCATCAAGATGTAGATCATGCAGTCTTCTCAACCATCTGCTTTTCCAACAAGAGGAAATAAATAATGAATGAGATAACAACGCACATACCTCTGTCACCGGGAACGGTTTTAGGCGGTGGCTATCAAATCATTCGCTTGATTGGAAAAGGTGGAATGGGCGCTGTATACATGGCATATGATGTACATCTGGATCTCAAGGTGGCTATTAAGGTCATCTCCCCAGGGGTATTGGAAACCATGGAACCATCCGAGTACGAGGTAGCGCTCAAACGTTTTCAGGCAGAAGCCAAAATTGTTGCCCAGGTTGATCATCCGAACGTAATCCGCGTTTTAGGGTTCAAACAGGATACTATTGAATATGATGGTCAAAGTTGCAAAATTGATTATCTCGTCATGGAACTTATGGCCGAAAGGACGCTTCGTGACACGATGGACGAGAGCGGATTCGAATTCGAAGAGGAGGTTAGAGCATGGATCACAAAATTTATGGTCCCAGTTCTTGAAGGATTGGAGGAGGTGCATAAACGCGGCATCGTCCATAGGGATATCAAGCCGGAAAATATTTTCATGAAAGAGAATACTGCCAAATTGGCAGACTTCGGTCTTTCCATGGGGTTTGATTTCCCATCTGTCACGGGATCGGTGGCTGAAATATTCGGCACCTTGGCTTACATGGCGCCGGAACAGTATAGCAATTTCAGTTTGGCTCGAGAATCAGCAGATATCTTTGCCATCGGTCGGATTCTATTTGAGGTAGTTGAAGGAAAAATTACCGAAAAGATCACACCATTCAAACAAGTCCAATTATCCGATACTACTTCAGAATATTACAAATCTCTCAATCATGTCATTATGGCGGCAACCGCTGAGAATCCGATGGAACGTATCGGGTCCGTTCGGGATTTGAGATATCGACTAATAGACATTCATACATGTCCACTCAATGCCCCCTCGGTGCCAGAAGGAAGTAAGGAGCATAAGTGGAAGGTTCAGGCTCTAATGATTTTACTAATAGCTGGGGTTTTCGGCCTCGGCCTTTTTTCAATCAAATTGTACGTCGACTCAAAATCCAATATTTTGCCGGAAACACAGAATAGCATCGAGGTACGACCAATTGCCGTTAATCAACCTGTTTATGGCTTATTGCCTAAGGATTTGAAACCGTCAATACAGGCTGCAGGACACTCGATTTTGCGTTTAGTACCGTCAATGGAACTGGAATTAGAGCCTGAAAACCCTTTTGGGGAGAAAGAGATATCTATTGACGCTTTTTATCTTTCAGAAAGCCCGGTAACCAACGAGCAGTATGTTGAATTTTTAAATACTAATCTTGATAGTATTGAATATATGGACAATGACGTTCTGTTGGACGGCCGTTTAGTTCTGAAATTAAGTGAGAAAATCCGAGACTACAAACCAATCGTGTTTGATGGAGATCGTTTTCATGTCAAACATCCGATGCATTCCTCATGTGCCGTGTTGATGGTGACTGGCGATGGGGCTGAAGCCTATGCCCGTTATTTTGGATTTCGTCTGGTGAAAGCGAAAGAATGGTTTGCTCTTATGATGTCAAACGAGAGTAGCGATACCCCACGCTTGCCACTGCCTACCCCTGTTATTAATTACCCGCAGGAGAAATTCGGAATACGGGGGATCAACCAGGTTGCCGAGTGGGGAAAGTCTAAAGAGAATGATTTCTTGATTCTGGGACTGTCGGTATCTGATATGTTAGGGAATACCTTTATTCTAAAAAAAGACCAGTCTAAATATTATACAGACACCAGTTTTCGTGTAGCAAAAGATGTTGCTCCCAAAGGAGACAACAAGCAACCATAATCAATGCCAAACATATTGTTAAAATGATGATGAATCTCTATGGATGCTTCAGCATGTTAAACTGACAAATCGGACCTTATCGATTTCCTCAACGCGGAAAGATGAAAAATGATGGACAACTAGTGGTGGATGGCTCATGACTGAATCAATGAAAACACAGATAGCTAACTGGTTAAAAATAAATCTGAAATTTCACTTTTCCTATAGGTTTGTTCTTCCAAGGAGACGTCAATGAAAAAACGATTCAGTATCCCCCCGTTTGGCCATATGACCCGTCGTGATTTTCTCGCCACGACCGGTTCGGCGGCTCTGGCAAGTTACATGCTGCTGACTCGCTCTTCATGGGGTGCAGGTTCCGGCATCTCTCAGGCTGGCGAATTCGGCGAGTTAAATGCTACCGCCGCTGGCGGCATCGATTTGTACCTGGAAAGCCGCGAGTTGCTGGTCGGCGGCAAGCCGGGTCGGACGATCGCGATTAACGGCTCGATCCCGGGACCGGTTATCCGCATGACCGAAGGCAAGAACGCACTGATTCGCGTCCATAACCGCCTATCGGAGTCGACTTCGATCCATTGGCATGGCATCCTCCTGCCGTTCAATATGGACGGGGTGCCGGGAATCAGCTTTCCGGGCATCCCCGCCGGTGAAAGCTTCACCTACCGCTACCGCGTCCGGCAGAACGGCACCTACTGGTATCACAGCCACACCGGCCTGCAGGAACAACTCGGCCACTACGGCCAACTCATTATTGAACCCGCCGAACCGGATCCGGTCGGGTACGACGCGGAGCATTCGATCATCCTGTCGGACTGGACGTTCGAAGACCCCCATCGCGTACTGTGGAAGCTCAAGACGATGGAAGGCTACTTCAACTTCCAGCGCCCGACTCTGGCGAACCTCGATGACCAGATGCAGGCCACGGGTATGACCCTGGGCGAGGTGATCAAAAAGCGACTGGCGTGGAGCCGAATGCGGATGGACCCGACGGACATAGCCGATATCACCGGCACGACCTACACCTACCTGATGAACGGCAAAGCGGCGCACGAAAACCCGACCTTCCTCGCCCGGCCGGGAGAGCGGGTTCGCCTGCGGATTGTCAATGCCTCGACCATGACATTTTACGATATTCGCATTCCCGGCCTGCCCATGACCGTTGTGCAGGCCGACGGACAGAACATCAAACCGGTAGAGACCGATGAGCTGCGCATTGCCGTCGCTGAGACATATGATGTCGTCGTGAAAATCCCCGACAACCGGGCTTACACACTGTTCGCCGAGACCATGGACCGGAGCGGCTACGCCCGCGGGACACTTGCCCCGCACAGAGACATGTCTGCGGCCATACCCGAGCAGCGGCGCCGGCCCATGCTGACCATGGCCGACATGGGTATGATGATGCACGGCAAGATGGAAGGCATGAACATGGACGGCAAAGCTCACGATGCCGGCCATCAGCAGATGCCGGAGCATACCGGGAAAGGCATGGAACTGCCGACTGAAAACCTGCCCGATCTTATCAAACACGGTCCGGATAAGCACGGTCCGGCCAGCATCACCATGGGTCAAACCGCTTATCGCCGACTGGATTACCCAGGTGCAGGTCTTGGCGACGATGGCTGGCGGGTGTTGACCTATAGCCAGCTTCGAGCGCTGGACCGTCCTTACGGTCGTCGCCCGCCCACGCGCCAGTTCGATCTGCATCTGACCGGCAACATGCACAAGTATATCTGGGGATTCGACGGCAAGAAAATGTCACAGTCCGACCTGATCCGCTTTCAGTATGGGGAACGATTGCGGATCAACATGATCAACGATACAATGATGAGTCACCCGATACATCTGCATGGCATGTGGATGGACCTGTATGCCGGCGCCACCCTCGACGACAACCCCCGGAAGCACACCGTCATCGTTCAGCCGTCCGAACTGCTGACCGTTGATATCACCGTCGATGCCCCGGGTCAATGGGCATTCCACTGCCACCTGCTTTACCACATGGAGGCAGGCATGTTCCGTACTGTTGCAGTTGTCCGCTCACTGGAAGGAGGGCCTATCCATGCTAACGCTTAACCGTTGCATCGTGGCGATGACCGCTGCGACTCTTTTACTGAGCAGCCCCGCGGTTAGCCGGGACATGCCGACCTCGGCGGATCATCGCAGCCACCAGGAATCCGCCCGGCAGCACAAAGCCGTACCACCCCCTGATCCCGAAACGCCGCCACTCCCTGAAGGCATGACCCTGGACGAGGTGCTCGAATACTCGGCCGGCTCGCCACCCGCAGATTTTCCCGAGCCGGTGCCAGATGATCGTCTGTATGTCTTTACCTTATTCGAGCAACTGGAATACCGCTTTAGCGATGACAAGACACCCGACCATCTGGGTTGGGAGGCTCAGGGATGGATCGGCGGGGATTTCAACAAGTTCTGGTGGAAGAACGAAGGCGAAGCGGTTTTTGACGGATCGGACGAAGGGGAGACCGAAACCGACCTGCTCTACTCTCGCCTGGTCACGCCGTTCTGGAATTTTCAGATCGGTGCGCAGTATGCCAACGAGTGGACCACCGGCGACTACGAAGATCGCTGGTCCGGGGTAATTGCATTGCAGGGTTTGGCTCCCTATAAGCTCGAACTCGACAACTCGCTGTATATCTCTGAAGACGGTGATGTAACCTTTGCCTTTGAAGCGGAATACAACATCCGGATCACCCAGCGGTTGGTCCTGCAGCCCCGCGCCGAATTGGGATTTGCCGCCCAGGACATTCCCGAGCGGGATCTCGGGGCCGGTATGACCGACGCCAGCCTCGATCTGCGCCTGCGCTATGAGATCAAACGTCAATTCGCCCCGTACGTCGGCATCCGCTATCAATTTCTCGTCGGCGAAACTGAGAATATAGCCGACGCTGGCGGCGCCGACACTGAACAGGTATTCTTCGTAGCCGGCCTTCGATTCGCGTTTTGATCATCTTTGACGGTTGCCGGTGATTTCCAAGCCGTAGCAGGGAATACAAAACACAAACATTATTATGACACATTGACGAGACAGGATTTCTTGAGAAGGTATTTACAGCAATTTCCGTCTAATTTTTTTATAACTGAATAGATAGCGAGTATCAGTCTTGTTTTTTGCCTTAAATTTTTCCCAAAGCATCGTGGACAAGAGGAGAACAAATAGTGAAAAAAGCAGCGATGATCTTTCTTTTCCTAGCTTCAATTGGAGTGGTCTATGCCGGAGGATTACATAATGAAGGTCACCATCAAAAAGAGACCAATGCTCATTGGCAAGCACCGCAGGAAGCTATTAACCAGGCAAATCCGATACCGGCAGATAAAAGTTCAATAGAGTTAGGCGGGAAGATATATGTTGAGTTGTGCGCCAGGTGTCATGGGGAAAATGCACAGGGAGATGGTCCCGATGCTTCTTCTCTGTCAACCAGACCAACAAACTTGAAAGCTATGTCAGGCGGACACGCTGACGGTGATTTTGCCTGGAAAATCAGAAATGGCCGAGGTGACATGCCGGCATGGGACGAGGAATTTGATGATGCCGAGATTTGGAGCTTGGTGAATTATATCCAGTCCTTGTCAAAACATGGAGAGACAACTGAATCAACTTCACATAAAAGCACGGACCATACAGAGCACAATCATTGAGCCCCTTATGTGTAAAAATTCGGACTCAGTCTAACAAATTTTGCTCCGCTTCTTGCTGATCCTTCAAGGCATTAACCGCAATCTTTTTTGGATGAAAGGTGAGGAGTTTCCCATAATGTCTCAATGTCAGAGATGGTGGATCTTGCGTATACACGAATCCGCCGAGGCGAGAATTGAGATAGGGAAGAACTTCGCTGATGTCTTCTTGTAAATGAACAAAGCAATGAACACCTTGAGCGCTTGGGTCACATTTCGACTTGAAAATCTCCAAAGAAAATCCGCTTAGTAACATGGTTTTTCCTCATCTTTTTTATAGCTACCAAAACAAGTCTATAACACTCGCGGGAAGAAAATTCAGAAACAATGGGTTGTTGATTTGCTCTTCTTTTCTAAATATATTTCCAGCTTTTCGCGTAGCGTTTGTACCTCTGGCAGACCTGTAATTTGCTGAATGACAGCGTTTTGAATTGGATCACTAAATATGTTCGGATGCAGCCTGTAATGCATCCACTTACCACTTCTCCTGGCGACAACCCAACCTGAATTTTTCAAGTATGCCAAGTGCCTGGAAGTGGTGGATTGCGCTAAATCAAGCACCTTCATGATATCGCATACACAAAGTTCTCCGTCTTGGAGCAAGCCTATCATTTTCAATCTCGCTTCTTCACCAAGTGCTTTGAGAAGCAGCGCATAATCTTTTAGTTGGAGGATTTGCATAGGTGCCTTTTCATTCATGTTCTTGTCATGGGTATATTGAGTTGAAAACATTACATCTGCATATGCAGATATGTAAACATTAAAAATTTTTACTGAGGAATATCAACACCTGTTTCCGGTTCTAGGGTTCCGATATTCAACGGCTATCGCTAATTAGTTTTACCGAGGATTGACATTGCCGCCACAGGTGTGCTATTTTGTGAAATTTATGAATTATCCCGTATACAACTAAGGTACATACTCACAATTTTAAGAATTTCCCCAAATGCCCCGGCTCAATATCTTAAAAAATCAAAGCAGCTACTTTAAGGTTCTGGTGCTGTTAATATTGACGGTTGGTCCAGCTCAAAGTAGCTGGTGTTTCCATAATGGGGATGCCACCTTTATAATCCCTGACACGCTCATCACTGATTGTCATCCAGTACCGTCAGTGTGCTTAACTTCTGCCAATACATACTCGGCACAGGATAAGGAAACAGTTCCTGCAGACTGCAATGAATGTCTTGATCTATCTTTTGAGGAAGTAGCCTCTCTCTGTATTCAAGACAGTATTTCTGGTATCACATTTGTCCTTGGCATCTCTTATTTCCAGCCCCCATCAGTGCAATTTGGTGATACCTGCCAATCTCACTCTTTCACCACTCACGTAAAAAGACCACTCAGGGCAAACCTGAATTTGCATAGGTCGATTCAATCTACAGTTCTCATCATTTGATACTTCAAAAGGACCACTCTGGTCCTTCCTCTTCAACACTCACAGACAACATTATCGGACTACCGCACAATCCAGGTGCACCGCCTCTAATGCTTTCCTAGTCCAGCTCTCAGGACGGATTTTGATTGCGAGGCGAAGGTGTGACATATCGGGATTGTAGTATCCGGCAGTAACCATCCCTCCCCTGTTGTGGCGATACTGGTCATACCCGGGTTTGCCGTGTTCCCTAGTTTGGAAGCCTGCAGAGGGATGCTAATCTCAATATAGAGAAAAAGAATGATAAATAAAATCGCCAAAGCTTCTAAGCTTACACTTGTCATTGTTTCGCTATTTGTAGGCTTTCTTGGTGGCGTTGTATTCACTGTCTACCAGTCACCGTCCATAACCTCAAAGCTCGCCGGCAACAGTCAATCACAGGCAAATCAAATTGATTGGCCTCAGCATATCAGTCATCTGAAAGAGAATCTTGACGAAGATCCGAACAATGCTGACACCTGGTCGCAACTGGCCAATGCCTATTATGAAATCCAGGATTATAAACAATCGATTGAAGCCTACCACAAGGTAATTTCCCTTGTTGATGAGAAATCAAAAGTATATCAGGACTTGGGCGTCGTGTACCGAAGAGATGGCCAGTTTGAAAAATCAATTGAAGCGTTCGAAAAGGCAACAGCCGAAAACCCTGATAACCTGCGAGCTCTATTTAACATAGGCGTAGTTCAGTATCACGATCTCGATGATGAGGCTGGTGCTAAGAAAACTTGGCAGAAGGTCGCCGACGTCAAGCCGGATTTTCAGCTCTCAACAGGCCAGACCATTCAGCAACTGGTTGAGCAACTGAAATAATATCCTGGAAAAACAAAATGATATGGTGACTATACTATGTTGAACAAAAACAACCCTGCAATCAAAACACTATCATCAGTTAATTTTGCTCTCTTTATAATCAGCGCAATAGCAGTAACCTCTATTGCCGGTACCATTGTCCCACAGGGCGAATCGATACAATTCTATGCCGATCGTTTTGGCAGTAAACCCGCAGTGATTCTGGAGTTATTGGATATTACCAATATGTATTCATCATATTGGTTCCAGGGCCTGCTTATCCTGTTTTGTCTTAATCTCATTGTCTGTACCTGGGTACGTTTTCCCGGTGTACTGGCGATAATCATAAAAGACAATCTGAGTGTACCAGTAAAAAGCATTACTGAAAGTAAAGAAGCGTCTGTGTTGAGCTCTGATTTGCCATATGACGCATCACGATTGTCTACCTTCTCAGCCGTCCTGGCACCGCTTTCTCTTACAATGGCAAAAGGTCATGATAAAGAGTGCTTGTATCTCCATGAGAAAGGAGCCTGGAGTCGTGCAGGAGCTTATATCGTTCATGTAAGCATCCTCCTTATCATTTGTGGAGCCCTGGTTGGAAGTTTTTTTGGCTACAAAGCCTTTGTAATGGTGCCGGAAGGTACTGCAGAATCATCAGTACATGAATCGGGTAAGGGGCATGAAGAGATTCCCCTGGGATTCGATGTCTTCTGTCAAAACTTTAAAACGGACTATTACCCAAACGGAACGCCAAAGGAGTATAGCTCGGACCTTATTATCACGGAATCTGGAAAAAAGGTGCTGGATAAAACCATTACTGTCAACGACCCCTTGAAATACAAGGGTGTGACTTTTTTCCAATCCAGTTACCAACCTATAGACAATGAATATAAGCTTGTTGTTACCAAGACAGCAAGTTCTGATACAACAAAACGACTCAGCAAAACGTTATATCTCAATCCGTTATCTGAGCATAAATCTGAGGACTTCGGAGCCTCCTTTAAGATTCTGGCAAGTTCAAGCGACGGTCATGGGCATGGCCCATACAAACTCCAGATAACTGCCGGCGACTCTTCCATTATCAAAGTGTTTAATGATCATGAACCTTTATCAATTAAAAGTGATGATGCTGTTTACACTCTCACCCTGGCGCAGCGTTTTGCAACAGGCCTGCAGGTTGTAAAAGATCCGGGTGTCTGGATCGTATACATAGGTAGCGGGCTTATGCTCTTTGGTCTCTATGTAGCTTTTTTCATGTCACATATTCGAATCTGGATTCTCTACCAACAGGAAGCGAACGGTTCAAAAATTACTGTGCTTGGAAAATCCAATAAAAACAATATGAAAGTAGAGCAGATCCAGAAGAAGATTGTGACAACCCTTCTTCAAGAGGAAAAATTTGCTTTAAGGAGGTCATAACTATGGAATCTTCCTTTATTTTAGGAATCACCACTTTTATCTATATGGCAGCAACTTTCTGTTATGTGGCTTACGCAGTATTTCGTAAGGATTTAGTAGCCCAAGCTGGACTCATGGTTCTGGTGGTTGCCATCTTAGCCAACTGTGCCGGTATTGGTCTGAGATGGTTTGAAACCCATCAGCAAGGTATAGGGTATGTGCCTCTGTCAAACATGTATGAGTCATTGGTGTTTTTTGCGCTTTGCATCGCAGCGCTCTATCTTTTTATCGAGCTGAACTACAAGGTGAAAATCTTCGGGACCTATATTGTTCCCTTTACGTTCATAACCATGGCATATGCTTCCTATTCAACGGAATTTGGAAAGGAAATCAAACCATTACTCCCAGCGTTACAGTCAAACTGGCTGGTAGCACACGTTGTCACCTGCTTTATCGGCTATGCTGCCTTTGCTGTTTCCTGTGGTATGGCGATCTTTTATCTTTTCAAAAATCAACAAAGCAAAGGTAAGGCGAAAGAATCTGCGGTATTTGACCTTCTAAGGACGATTGATGACATCAATTATAAAATGATGATCTTCGGCTTTATCTGGCTCACAGCAGGAATTGTAACAGGTGCCATATGGGCCAACTCTGCCTGGGGTACCTATTGGAGTTGGGACCCGAAAGAAACCTGGTCACTGATAACCTGGTTTGTGTATGCCCTGGCGCTTCACGCCAAATACACTCGCGGCTGGGATGGCACACGAATGTCACTGGTTTCACTTGTGGGATTCGTTTCAGTTATCTTTACCTACTATGGTGTAAATTTCCTGCTCTCAGGCCTTCACAGCTATGGAGGCTAAAAAGCATCCTCAACACATTAATTAAGGAGAACTTTTAATAATGAAAAAGACATTACTCACCTCATTATGCATACTTGCTCTGACCAGCCAGTACGCACTTGCAGCAGTCGCCCAGCAAGGGCAAGATCAAAAACTGGAGTGGAAGGTAGTCAGAAAGTTTGATGTCGGCAGTAAACCAGTCGATATAGCCCACTCAGTTGACGGCAAGTATGCGTTCGTGCTGACAGAAAAACATGTAGTCAGGGTTTATGATCAGACGGGATCTCTGCAGGGAACCATCCCTGTAGAACAAGGAGTAAACGCTATAGACATTGATCCAAGGGGGCAGTTTTTGCATTTGAGTGACAGCGCCAGCAATACTTTTTACACGCTTTCCCTGGATTTTGTCATAAAAATTAACAGTGCTAAGGCCCCTGCTAAAGGTGACATAAATTCACCAGTGACGATTGCTGTCTTTTCAGACTTTCAATGACCTTACTGTGGCAGAATTACGCCACTACTTGAGCAGGTGCTCAACAAAAATGAAGGTAAAGTAAAAATCGTATTCAAGAATCTCCCACTCAAGATGCATGACCTGGCACAGCCGGCAGCGCTTGCTGCCCTGGCGGCAGGCAAACAGGACAAATTCTGGGAATACCACGACAAACTGTTTGCAGAAAAAAAGATCGAGCAACCAGATTTTGAACGTATAGCAAAGGAGCTTGGCCTAGACCTTAAAAAATTTCAGGAGGATATGAAATCGAAAGAGCTCGTCAGCCACCTCCGTAGCGATATGGTTGAAGCGCAACAGAATGGGATAACAGGCACTCCCACCATCTTTATCAACGGTCGCAAGCTCAAAAAACGTTCCTTAAGCGGTTTTCAGACATTGATTGATCAGGAGTTGGAGAAAGCCAAGAAGTAACTCTCTATACTCCAACCTTTTGACTATCAATTTGGCAACTCCTCGTTCTTTTGGGCGCGGAGTTGCCCGTTAAGGCTACCTTTCCCACTGCCAAATCCAAAATAATACAGCAAGCTGAACTAAAAAAAGTAGAAGGGTTCATTTTACCGGACAACCTGATCAAATATCGTTGACAAAATCTCTAACCTAAACTACATATTAATGTATGATCATCTGTTAATATGACTTCCAGTTAAACAATAGGAGAGACGATGCCCCAGGAGCTGCAGAAACAAAACGCAGAATTGTGCGAAGTCAGGGCTATTCATCTAGATCTTGTCATGGATGTTGCTCAAAGAATGCCGAATCAGGAGCGGATTCAGTCCCTCGCTGCTCTATTCAAAGCGTTTGGCGATGGTACGAGACTTTCAATTTTATGGGCCTTGTGTGAATCCGAGATGTGTGTATGCGATATCTGTGCATTACTGAATCTGAAACAGTCAGCGGTATCCCATCAGTTGAATAAGCTGAAGACGTCTCGAGTTATCAAGAATCGCAGAGAAGGCAAGGTGGTCTTTTACTCCCTGGCGGACGATCATGTCCGTGAGATGCTTACAATGGGGATGGAACACATCTCGGAATAAATAGAATCAGTATAGGTCGAGAGCGATGAGCAAAAATAAAGTAGAGAAATATAACATTACCAATATAGATTGCGCCAGTTGTGCCGCCAAAATCGAAGTGAACATCCAAAAACTGGAAGGTGTGGATTATGCATCTTTAGATTTTGCCAACCAGACACTTCATCTCCAGACCGATGATCTGGAGAAGGTAATTTCCCAGATAAAGCTTTTAGAGCCTGCAGCACAGCTGAGTCCTTATCAACACAGCTCCCAGCAAACTACTACAAATCCTGCAGTGATAAACTGGCTTAGTCTTGAAATTTTGGCATTACTCACTGCAGCGGTTTTGTTTGGTACCCAGCTGATATTGGAAGACAGGCTTCATTCCCTCAAAATTGTACACGTTGAGTTTATCCTCGCTTTTACTGCCTATCTACTTGCTGGGTGGAATGTTATTACCGGAGCTTTCAAGACCATTAAAAGAGGACTCTTTTTTGACGAGAACGTCCTGATGGTCATAGCAACTTGCGGGGCTTTTGCAATCCACGCATATGCTGAAGCTATTGGCGTCATGATATTTTTTAAGATTGGTGAACTCTTGCAGGAGCGAGCTGTCAACAATTCTCGCAGGTCAATTCGCGGTCTTCTCGCCGCAAGACCAAATACAGCGTTACTTCAAACACCTATCGGACTGCAGGAAGTTGCACCGGAAAAGGTGCGTGTAGGCAATACAATCCTTGTCAAGCCGGGCGAAAAGATCCCCCTTGATGGTCAGGTAATTGACGGAAGTTCTCAAATAGATACTTCAGCACTAACCGGGGAATCTATACCTGTAGGTGCGAAAATGGGGGACGATGTACTCGCCGGGACGATCGCCACCACAGGTGCCTTGACCATAAAGGTAAGCAGACAGTTCGAGGATTCATCCATCGCCAAGGTGATGGAGCTTGTAGAAAATGCCACAGCCCGCAAGGCACGAACAGAAAAATTTATCACAACTTTTGCGAGGTATTACACACCAGCAGTTGTTGTGATAGCAGCAGCTGTTGCCTTGATTCCACCTCTGTTTTTTGATGCATCCTTTGAGGTGTGGCTTTACCGAGCTCTTGTAATGCTGGTCATCTCCTGCCCCTGTGCTCTTGTCGTCAGCATACCGCTTGGATATTTCGCAGGAATAGGACGCGCATCACGCCGTGGTATTCTGGTAAAGGGCTCCAACTACCTGGATGCACTCACCAAAGTTAAAACTGTGGTCTTTGATAAAACAGGAACCCTGACTCAGGGGGTTTTCAAAGTCCGTGAGGTCTTTTCCAAAAGCGGATGGTCCAAGCCAGAGATCCTAGAGTTAGCAGCAGCAGCAGAACTCCACTCCACTCACCCCATAGCTTTATCCATATTGAAATCCTTTTCCGATACCGGCAGGAAACTGGATGAAGCAAAGATATCTAATCACACAAACTATCCTGGCCAAGGAGTATCTGTTAATTACGGACAATATTCTGTCATTGTAGGAAACAACCGCATTCTCGCCCCCGAAACAATATCACATATCGATTCCGAACTTGATAATACTGCAGCCCATGTTGTCGTTGATGGTTCCTATGCGGGCTGTATTGCAATCGGTGATGAACTAAAACCCGATACCGGAGAGGCAATTGCGCAATTACGGAAGCTTGGTATAAGTCACATATCGATGTTGACGGGGGACACAGAGAAAACCGCAAGTAAGATTGCTGAACAATTGAGGCTTAATAGTTACTACGCCGGGTTGCTTCCCGAAGATAAAGTAGAGAAATTCGAAGAGCTGATTCATACTGCACCTGGACCAGGAAAGACGATTTTCGTCGGTGATGGAATAAATGATGCGCCCGTCCTGGCAAGATCTGACGTTGGTGTCGCAATGGGTGGTTTGGGCAGTGATGCGGCCATTGAAACAGCGGACGTGGTGTTGATGACAGACTCGCCACTCAAGTTGGCCGAATCAATCTCTATTGCCAGGAAGACCCGCCATATCGTCTGGCAGAATATCGTTCTCGCCTTTAGCGTAAAGGCTGTTTTTCTCACTTTGGGGGCATTCGGTCTTGCCACCATGTGGGAAGCGGTTTTCGCTGATGTGGGAACAGCACTTCTAGCTGTAGCAAACAGCTCGAGAATACTCAGAGATTAACAATTATTTCAAGTGACTATGCACAACAATAAAAAGAGATTATTGACTACTGCAATAGCAACACTCTTCCTTGTAAACCCAATGATTGGTATGAGCCAGGATGGGCCATCACCGGCCGAAATTGGCAACTGTGAGGAGTGTGTTGATAGTGCTGACACCAATATAGTAAACGGAACACTTGAGGCTATTTCTTTCAAAGCATCCATGCTCCAGTTAGCAACAATTAGTGGGGCTACCGTAGTCCAATTCAATGATGAAACAATTCTGACAGGTGCCGGTGACTTCTCCGCAATCAGACCAGGTTCAAATTTGAAAATAGAGTACCTTAAGAAAGATGGAGTACTTCTCGCAGTAGGTATAGAGGCTACGATTAAAGCGTCTGCTGTACTGCCGGCTAACCAGATCAGTGCCGGTGCGTTAGCTGATTTTCTCTCAGACAAAACTGCGGCAGTCGCTTTAATCGATGCTCGTTCAGCTTCATCTTTTAACCGGGAGCATATCCCAGGGGCTATCTCCATATCTACAGGGACATTTGATAAGAACAGAGACAAACTCCCAGCAGAAAGAGATCATCTCATTGTCTACTATTGTGATGGAACAACTTGAAAGCTCAGTACGAAATCTGCTCGGCGAGCAGAGAAAATCGGTTATACAAACGTAAAAGTGCTCTATGGCGGACTTCCTGCCTGGAAAAATGCTGGATATAAAACATCATCGAGAGAAACTGGTGAGTCAGAACTTAGCGTCAAGGTGCTGGAAGGTCTTGTTAATAGTGAAGATTTTATCAAAGCAGCAACTTCCAAAAGCTCAGACACAGTTATTCTCGATGTGCGATCCTACGAAGAGTTCGAGCGAGGGATAATCCCAGGTGCCGTAACCATCCCGGCAGATGAAATTAACGATAGAATAGTAGAGCTTCCCCCCGCAAAACAGATATATATTTACTGTAAATCCGGTGTCAGAGCAGAAATGGTATATGTTATCCTCAAAGAGAAAGAAATTGCAGCAAAATACCTGAATAAAAATGTGTCTGTAGAAAAGGATGGCTCATTCTTCATTAGGGAAAAAACGAGAATCCAATAGTTACATAGACACGATCCTGAGTTTGCAAGAGGTTATCCCACTTCACATTGATTCCTCGCTGTTATCTAGCACGAGATGCCAATTTATAAATCTCTTACCTATCCAGCGCATCCCCGGTAATGAGCCTCTTGGCGTCCCTTTGGAGAAAACCTCGCTCACCTATCAAGGCGATTACCCGATCCACGTCGTAATCAACTCGTCTGATATGCAAAGCTCTCCGATCACTATCCCATATCAAATATTTTGCACGTGGATCCCCATCTCGGGGTTGGCCAACTGCGCCGACGTTGACGATATACCGAAATTTTGACCTAAGCTGGATGTTTTCCTGCTGCAGAGGATCGAACTGAAGGTCGTTGCCGTCATACCCGATGACCATCATACGGTGGGTGTGCCCGACGAAAGCAATGTTGAAACTATTTGATGTAAATGTCTCCCTGATTTCCGAAAAACTCATGTGGTTCAAATACCCGTTCGGTGAGTCAGGCGGGCAGCCATGAACCATGAGCGCCCCTTCCAACTCCCGACATACAGGTAGACTTTTTAAATATCGCATTGAAGCGAATGTTAAATATTTCAGGGTTTGTTCCATTGAACGTAAGGCTTGTGGGGAAAAATAGCCACGCAGGTTCTTGTCGAGCGCGGCCAGTTCATGGTTGCCGAGAATGTTGGGTATGTCCTGTTTTTCCAGGAGGCTAAGGACTTTTTCCGGTTGTGGGCCATAGCCGATGGCGTCGCCCAGGTTCACAATTCCATCAATTTTCTGACGCTTGGCATCATTTAAGGATCGGACGAATGCCTCGAGATTGCCATGAATGTCGGACATCACTGCGATTCTCATAAATCAACACCTCTCTCATTTCACTGAATTATCGACAGCGGCGCTTTCAACTGTTCTGAAACCAATTTCCTCGAATCCCTCCCAGGGGAAACGCTCAACGACCGAAGGTAAGGAATTTGTATCCTTTGGAGCACCCTCAACACCGCCGATAACCGCATACCGATATGTTTTCGATACTTCCCCGGATGGCTGGCCTTGTCCCTCTACATAAACCCACTCACCGATTTCATGGTTCAGCCCCTTTATGCCCAGCAGGTTCGGAGAAAAAGACGCAGCTGAGAGTAAAAAATCGGAGCCCATCGGTTCAGGGCTGGCCTTGGCGCTCGGGTTTCGCTCAAGAGACGCATTGTTTCGATTTTCTTCCGGCCAATTCTCCATTTCGTTTTGCCAGCCTTCCATCATTTGCATCATACTGTCCATTGGCGGCACACCCGCGTCACTTGATGGGGCCGCGTTCACCTTCGAACTGTCCGTTCCATCGACCATGGCAAAGAACATTTCCACTTGTGTGGGTAACCTTCTGCCAAAATATTGGGCGAAAGCAGAAGCGCCATAACCGGTAACACGCAGAACAGGGCTGGAGGCATAGGCCGGATCATTGACATGGAATTCATTGTTACGATAAATGATTGGTTCGTAGCCCGAACGCACCTCGCCCAACAAGAACCAGTTTGCCCCATTGCCTTTCACCACGCCGCTTTCTATACTGATTTGTGAAAGGTTGTGATTCAAAAAATCGATAAACTGCTGATTTGTAACAAAGAAATCGTCCATATAAAAGGTGGCGACCTGGACCGACTGTTCATTCTTTCCATCCGCGACATCAGGCACCGTAAACGCTCCTCCCTGAACGAGATGCTGTTTGCCGAGGTGTTCGGACTCAAAAGAGTCATCCCTGGTGACCGTATTTGCTGTGTTTGTCTCGTTACCCGATCTTGACTTGAATTCGTATTGGCTGGTGGATGTCGATACGTCACTCTTTTGCGGTTGCAAACCGGGTTCGCCCATCAAATGCCAGATGGTCATCGACGCAACCGATAGCACTGCGACAATAATCCCTGTCCATACCCATTTGGGTTTCGAAAAATGGGAGGCGGAACGGAGATCAGGCGATTTTTCTGTCTTTTTTTTAACTTCCAACCCATGGATGACGCGTTCAAGTTGTCCAAGCAAGTCCCGAACTGATTCCGTTCGCTCGTCCTTGCTCTCAGCCGTGGCCATTTGAATGATTTGATCCAACTCTTGATACAAGGGGGATTCGGTTTTGCTCAGTTTTGCGGTTGTAAACGGCGTCGTCCCGGAGGTTATCTTGCCTTCAACCGCTTCAAAAAGCATTTTACCCAGAGCATAGATATCGGCACGTCGATCGGCCCTTTTGAAATCGAAAAATTGTTCTGATGACATGTAGTGAGGCGAGCCTTTCACGTCCATGGACTGTGTAACCGGTTGCAAACTGTGCGAACGAGCCAGCCCGAAATCAGCAATTTTGGGCGAATCCTGATCCATGAGAATATTTTCAGGCTTGAGATCACGGTGCACGATACCGCTGTCGTGCAGAGCTATCACGCCTGTCAGCACAGGCAAAAAACACCGCCTTACCCACTCCTTGATAAGATCCTCCTCCGGGTAAAATCCTTCCTCGGACATGGTGTCCCGAAGAGAGCCGCCTGGAATGTATTCCATGGCGATATATTCTATGGATGTATCCTGTTCAGATGCCTCTACGATAATGGAATCGTGGTCGAAAACCTGTAAGACATTAGGGTGACGAATCTGGGCCATGGCCTGAACTTCCCTTCTGAACCTATGGACCAATGTCTCAACCTCTTCGTCTTCCTCGTCAATGGACTCAAGCCATTCCCGTGAAACGACCTTGATTGCGACATCACGATTCAAATTAGTTTGATGCGCACGGTAGACCTCACCCATTCCGCCTTTACCGATAAAGCCGAGAATCACCCATTTATCGTTGAGCACATCGCCGACTTTGAGTGTGGTTTTGCTTGTTTTGGTCATATCAGGTGTTTCCAGGTCCATGATCTCTTCAACGGCCGGCTCCGATTCGGCCCGGCAGAGACAAGTACTTTAGAAACTCATTTCTTGTTTTTTAAGAATGAATTTTGTGAAAGTACTTATACCCGCTTGTGGGTGTGTTACATTGTTTCTGTTTTGACTATATGCTGGCGTGACCTATCGGTTGTGGCTGTGATATCTCCGTTTATGTTTAGGAGAGAATCTCCCTCATTCTGACAAATTCTTCACGTGAGATTTCCCCCTTGGCGAATCGCGTCTTCAATATAGCTTCAGAGTCGAAACGATCCTGTGCCGGCCCCCGCAAGCCATCTGTCTGGGACCTGAAGATTCGGATAGCGAGAAACACTACCAGTACAATTGTCAGGCCGCATAACAACAGGGAAAATATACTTCCCGGGAAAAAACCACTCCACCAGCCTGCCGACACAGGCCCATAATCACAGCCCCACATGGCCAAGCCTCCCTTATATTGTTTTCAATTTAATCTGCATTTTCACAACACCATGCATGATCACCGTTGCTTGCTTCCTAATTACACCAGCAAATTGTGCTCCATGAAGCAAATTAAATTACATCTCTCTGTAATCATTGTTGATAGTAGAATAACCGAATGATCTCATGCTGATCATTATGGCAAAGTG
>JBARUU010000011.1:0-5518 GCA_049645925.1 Desulforhopalus sp. | reverse complement strand
TGGCGACACATCATAACACAGCAGAAGAGTACAAAATGCGCTTCAGAGAAAATCTCGAAACACAGAAGGAGGAATATGATATGTTTTTAAGAAATCACATCGAATTGAAGAAATATAAACGCATCGGCATAATTTCCCTGGGACTGATATTCACCAGTTCCCTGGCAGCAGCCGAGTCCCCCAAGACCAAACCTGACGATTCCTGGATCAGTGTTAACGGGACCGTTGTTTCCGTGGAGCCCGACAGCTTCGTTCTTGACTATGGAAAGGACACTATCACTGTGGAAATGGACGATGGAGACAGGGATGCCGACGCATATAAGCTTCTGTCAGGTGATAAGGTCAGAGTTACAGGGAAGGTCGATGACGATCTCTTTGAAAAACGTACGATCGAAGCCTCAAGCGTCTATGTTGAGAAACTCAATACCTCTTTTTACGTCAGCGCCATCGATGAGGAGGATATAGGCCTGATTACTGTCATGCCGGTTAACATGCCTGTAATGGTATCGGAGACGGTGGTAGAGGGAACGATAACTCAAATTCCTGAAGATGATGAATTCATTATCTCTACCGGTACCGGTAACTTGAGAGTGGAAACTGAAGCCATGCCCTATAATCCACTTGACCATGAGGGCTATCAGCAGCTCGATATCGGTGATCGTGTCAGCGTCAATGGCGAAATGGACTATGATTTCCTTGAAGGACGTGAATTTGTCGCCAAGTCAATTGTGACTCTGAAGGAATGACATAGAATTCATTTCTGAGACCACCCCTCATTTCGTCCGCAAGATGAACATGCTGGTAAAAGGTTTAATTGTCGCGGGAAAATGAGAACTTTGTCGGACGACGAACAGATAACACGAAGAAGACCTGCGGGAGGAATACCATGGTAAGATGGTTGTTGTGTTTCTTGTGTGTTGTTGTCACCGGACTTATGCCGGAAGTCGGCGGTGGGTATACCGATATCGGAGAAGATAGAAATATTAATAGCGAACCGGTTCTCGCTGTTCTCGAAATCAATGCCACAGAAAATGTCGTAGCAGCCTACAAGTCCAATGCTCAACCCCGATTGATTGAATTGAGAGTGGGAGAGACAGTCAGGGGAGTGAAGAACCTTGGAGTAGTTGGTACGGCGGTGACTTCTGAGCGCATGCTGGCTATATCCGCCGATTCCTTTCAGTGGCATTCCCTGCCGCTTGAATTTGGGGAAGAATCGGCAAATAGCTATATCTCTCAAAATCTGGGACTCTTCGTGACTATGAACCGTTGCGTGATCTTCGACGCCGACCTGGATGGTTTTTACGTTTATGATATTCCTTTTGGTCAAACTCCTGTGGCACAAGAGGTTGTGCCCAAGCTGGCTGTAATTGTCACCATGGAGCAGGCAATAGGCTATGATGCAGGGAGCGGTGTTTTCCAGGTATCGGAATTTCAGATAGGAGAAACTTCTCGGGAAATTGAAGCCTCCGTGAACATGATTTCGGTTGTCACCTCAGAGCGTACCCTGCTTTTTCAAGGCACCACTGGCCGGTGGATGGAACGAATACGGCAATAAGATTTGTCGATATTTAAGGATACCGTATATTCTTGAATTTTTTCAGTACCGGTCATACTTACAATCACTTCCGGCAAAATTTCTATGGATAAATTATGAGTCCGGACGAGCACCACATCTTACTAAAAGATGGACGTAAGTTAGGATACGCCCAATATGGTGATCCTGTCGGGCTGCCTGTTTTCTACTTTCACGGCTTTCCAGCTTCCCGTCTTGAAGGATCACTGCATGCTGCAGCGGCTTTTAATGCAGGCGTTGGCCTGATTGCTCCGGATCGCCCCGGATTCGGTCTTTCTGATTTCGCCCCGAAAAGGTCAATCCTCGAATGGGCGGAGGACATCCGGCAATTAGCTGATCATCTGGAGCTGTCTAAGTTCGCAATTCTCGGCGTTTCCGGCGGCGGTCCCTATGCGTTGGCCTGTTCATTGTGCCTGGCGCACCGTACTAGCGTCACGGTACTGGTGGCGCCGCTTGGACCCATCGCCGAAGGAAAGGGAAGTGCGGATATGAATGTCTTCGCCCGCATGAGCTTTTCCGTGGCGCGCAAATACCCGAAAGCTTGCAGGCTGCTCTATGGTGCATTACTCGTGCCGCTCCTTAGGCGTCGGCCGTCGATAATTCTTTCGTTGCTGCAGCCAACCGCCGCCGACAAGCCAGTGATTGACAATCCGGAGATCCGGGGAAAGATGCAGCTGTCGATCCGGGAAGCCTTTCGTCATGGTGCGCAAGGGGTTCTGCATGAGCTATACCTCTTCGCTCAACCATGGGGATTTTCGTTACAGGAGATAAACTCCCGGATTCATCTCTGGCAAGGAGGAGAGGACGGGACCGTGCCACCATCTATGGGAAAGTTCATCGCTGAACAGTTGCCTGCCTGCCAATACCATTTTTGGCCCAACGAAGGACATTTTTCCCTCGCAATCGATCATGGAGCTGAATTCCTTGAGATTCTTAGAGAGTCCCTCATCACGGAAAAGTCCTTGTGAAGCTATAAAACAGAATAATGTGTAAGGAGGTAACACATGAAAATAACAACTTTTATTGCTTCAACAACCATAATAATAGTTGCTTTTTCAGCAGCAGCCCAAGATCCACAAAAACTGGAAAATAACAGCTGGATATCATTAAGTGGTACGGTGGTGGAGGCTGGCCCGGACAGTTTTGAACTTGATTACGGGAAAGGAGTTCTGACTGTGGAGATGGATGGCTGGGGCTGGTATAATAGAGCCTCTACAATTTTAGAAGATGATAAAGTGACAGTTAATGGCCGAATTGACGACGATTTTTACGAACTGACTTCCATCGAAGCGAGCAGTGTTTATGTAGAGGGCATGAACACATTTTTTTATGCCAATGATTTAGATGAAGAAGACATGTTTTGGGATGTAGTAACCTCGGATGATGTTTATGGAGGCGTACAGTTGCGGGGGGTGGTGACTGAAATAAATGGTCGTGAATTTGTGGTAGATTCCGGGCTGCGGAAGATAAAGGTCGATACCGGAGAAATGACCTACAACCCGTTGGACGATAAAGGTTATCAGAAAATTGATAAAGGAGATTTTGTATTGGTAACGGGTGGTTTTGATGTCGACGTTTATGAACCGGCTGAAATAATGGCCAATTCAGTCGTCAGTCTGGAAAAGGACAAGACAAAGAAAGCTAACAACCATTAAACAATTCAATAAGAGCGTAGAGAAAGTGATTCAACAGAGCTTCCCGTTGCCGGGAAAGCTCTGTTGAATTGAGAATGCGGGCCTGATGCTCAAATCCCCTCGACACCCTCTTCATTTTTAATTCTGCTTTGCAGCGCGTACATGGTTGTTGATCCAGAAGACCAAAACATGAGCTTCCCTTCTTTTACCAGGTCGTTTGCTACATTTTTCAAGTCCCGTGGTTTTGTCTCGGGATCACAGGCATAGAAATCTTTGATATAGAGCTGCGGTTTTGGTGATGTTTGAGCCTTATCGAGAATTGCCACTTTTAGTGCTTCTTTCGTTAATTGCATTGTATAGCCTCCAACAATATGTCATACCGGCAGAAATCTGCCACAACGTGAACAATAATTTTTGTTCAAGGTAACCATTGTTGGTGTTGCAGTTTTAATGCCTGCTTTTGGACATTTGATCCGTGTTTGATAAAAGCTTAATTTCTAACGATATTTAACTCAGGAACATGGCATTTTGATCAGTAGCCGACGAGTTTGTCAAGGTCATATCTGACCAATGGTTATATTTGACCCATATGCTTGACGTGCAGAATATCACTGAGACTTCTCGCGGCAGATATCGGTGATATCGATGAAAGTGATCACTGCTCCTTCAATAACATTATCCAGGGTTCGATAGGGTCGGATGTGCATCTGGAACCACGTTCTATCATTGGTCTGTACTCTGGGATGTCGGGGAACCAAATCGCGTAAAACGGATTGGATATCCTTAACAAGATGATCATCGCCAACCATATTGGAAACGATGTATCCTTGCATGTGACAGGGTGATTGAGGAACGGGAAATTACTTGAGGAGGCACCGTGATGTTAGTCGATGATGCTGCTTCGTCAATTTGTCGAAAATATCGTAGAATTGCGTACGCTATGAGAAAGGCTGTGAGACAAGGGTAGGGACCCCCGGCATCCTACGTCACCGAACTACTACACAGCAAAGTCATTCAAGAAAGAAGTCCGCGCTGGCCATTAAACGGCCTTGGCCATCCTGCAATTCTACCCGCCAGGCCCCGCTCATAGACTGGTTGAAGAGCTTGTTCGAAAAACTGCGCCATCGATTGCTCCCGACGTCGACCGGTACTGTGGCAATTTGGTTACCGCCATGCAGCCAGACATACTTTAACCGGCTGCCTTTCTTGTCGATGACCTCGCTGTACGCCCAGACCGTGGCACTTCCATCCGCAGTGAACCTGATTTCATTCAGTTCACCCTCGGGTTCTCTATTCGAAACAGATCTCGCAAGCAAAAAGCGCTTTACCGAAGGCTCAAGGATTTCGAGCTTTTTCAATATAAAAGGACTGTTAAGCATGTCGACAGTAATTGTTGTGTCAGCACTATCGGGACTTTCTCCTTGGGAATCCAACGACATGTTATGAGGAGTCTCGGTTTGAGGCTCTGAAAGATCTTTTGGTGTCGGAATTTCCAGCATCTCCTCTGAGAGTTGTGCGGCAGGCTCGGAGTTTTCAAGATCCATTCCGTTAACCAACGTATCTTCTATTGTTTCCTCCTTGGTATGATTAGCGGTCGATAATTGCGCCAATTCCGGTGATGGTGGTTCGGTTTCCAAGGGGTTGTTTTTAGCAAATTGTTGGGAAAGATTGTCCCCTTCAGTTAGAGTATCATTTAGTATCGGAGCCTCCGTGTCCTGTGAGTTGGAGCTTGAATCAGTTATCTCAGCAACCGCTGGCGGTAATTCGTTTTCCTCTGCATGAGTAAAGAATGGGGGATCCTCCTCAATCTCACTATGAATTGGCTCTTCCTTAAGTTTCGATCGCGTTTCTTCTACCGCAACCGCTGCCTTAGCCGGGGTTTCTGCCATATCAATATCTTTTTTGGGTGAGGTATCGGACCACAATGAAAGTCCAAAACCAGCCAATCCGCCCAGCACCAGGATTAGGACGACGGCGCCAATAATACGATTCCAGTGATAGACATATACATGTTTCCTGCGCTGTTTTGGAGCTCTGTGTATGTTGGTATTTTTCATAATCAGATCAGTGCTCGTTCGGGTAAATGGATTATATTTGATTGTGTCAGAATTGTCAGGATCGAAATCATCATCCCATGCCGTCCGGATCAGAGGTCGATAGAAAGGAGCCAGGATGTCCCGGCGGCCTGAGCCGAGCAGGTCACCCGGCCAGAGACCGAAGTTCCTGCTCCAGATAACCAAATTCAGGGTGATAAATAGTCGGTTTGTCCGGGATAGAAATCCGTTCGGATGCATTGAAATTACCTTTTCAA
>JBARUU010000010.1:0-6928 GCA_049645925.1 Desulforhopalus sp. | reverse complement strand
CCATTGGGATCATCTGGATTACCCAACTGTCATGGCTTTGAAATCCAAAGTGAAACATGTGATTTGTCCGTTGGGAGTTGGAGCACATTTTGAAAAATGGGGATATTCTCGGGAGAAAATTCACGAGGCGGATTGGTACAATCGGATAAAATTTGCAGAAGAGCTCATTATCCATATGTTGCCCGCAAGACATTATTCCGGTCGTTTGACGACCAAAAATAAAAAACTCTGGGCTGGCTTTGCCCTTGAAACCAGAAAACGACGGCTCTTTTTTAGTGGTGACAGCGGCTATGGACCGCATTTTTCGGAGATCGGTCAGAAGTTTTCCGGGTTTGACCTCGTGTTTCTTGATTGCGGCCAGTACGATAAGCGCTGGGCAAGCATTCACATGACCTCAGAAGAAGCCGTGAGAGCTGCAGAAGACCTGCAAGCTAAAGCACTGCTCCCTGCACATGTCGGCAAGTTCACCATTGCCAGGCATCCCTGGGATGAGCCATTCACACACATTGCTGAGGCAAGCAGGAAGGAAAATATCCGGCTCTTAACACCCCAGATTGGAGAGCAGATCTTTCTGGATAACATTCAAGCAGAAATGTCTCAGTGGTGGAAGGATATGAACTTGCTCGCTCCAAACAAAGTCCTGGTAGAGAAATGACAATGCGAATGAAACGCTCGAGCCACACTGACCTTTCGGTTAAACTGCCAATGATAAGATTATCGTTCAGGTATCCTCTTGAAATACAAAACGTCTACTGTTCATCCGAAATCGTGCTGTCTTCAAAACCTAACAACAAAAACGCAATTTCAGATTAGAGATTATCCATGAGAAGGTAAGGTGTCCTCAAACCTACAAATCATTACCTTCTTCCTGTAAATGCCTAACATGCTTTTGCTTGCCGACCATTAGAGATAATTCGAGAAAATCAACCGGAACAATTGCTCCATTTCTGACCATCGTCGGCGTTGATAGTACTTTCAAGTCTGCCTTTCGGATAAAGTAACAATCAACCCTTTTCCGTGGTAGAGGATTTTCAGATTATGCCTGCAGGGCACTTTAGCGACAGTGTTAGGCTGGTCTTGAGATGCCACAACAATATATGTAACAAATCCTCTTGGCCTAAAGTCCAGATATTTCCAATCTACCATAACCGATGGAGCGGAATCCTGATAGGAGATAATTTCAGATTTTCGACGGCACCAAAATTATTACATGGCAAGAAGATTCCCACTAGGCACCTAGGTTGGATTGTTGTCGCACTTATGAAAGATGTTCACTGGCAGGCCTAAGTCGAGGAAGATTTACGATAATTTTACCTTATCCTGAGATACGTAACAAAATAAAACCAAATCATTGCTGCGTTCCAGGCACACCTACTAGATAACTTTGACTTGCTTTTATGAATCCTGCCGTTCTACAATGATTTTACCGTCTTTTAGGACAGTAACTCCTGAGCCCATCTGCATGGCTCGTTCACGGGCTTTCTGTGCGGCCCGTTTCATTGCGATTTCAGCAGCAGCCAAATCTGGATCGCGCTTTCTACCTTTTTTACTGGTATCAACTGACTGATTGCTCATGATTTTACTCCTTCTTCAATAAGAAGAGGTTCGCTTCCGGAATTGTCGTAAAGAGCCCATTCGTCGACAATAGGCTTATATAGGTTCTCAAAATTACTTTGTCCTGCCGTAAAACGGCGGTGTATGATTGGCGAAGGGATATTGTGACCTCCTTCGCGAACTCGTTGCTGGACTCGGGCAATGGCCAACTCCGGAGAAGCAAGTCGGAGAAAGAATAGCTTGACGATGTAACTGTCTATTTGCCAACCGGGAATAAGCCTGGCATACCCTCGACCGCTCAATGTAGTTTCAATGGCAAAGCTCACTCCTCGAACAGCATAATTGAATATCTCCTCCAACATCAGTCGACCGGCTCGAAAAGCCACCTGTTCCGGTTCAAAAGGAGCCAGGCCGGCAGCAATGAGGTCGGCATTTACAAACGTCGGGCAATTTGCCTCTTTCGGTAGAAATTCTTTGGCAAAGGTAGTCTTCCCCGCCCCGTTCGGTCCGGCTATGATGATGATTTTTTTCGCGCTCATTCTTCAGTCTCTATTTCTCTCTCATCTATTGATCACATATCCAATATTAACGGGTTTTCAACAATCTTCAACAGTTCTTGCTATTCAGTTTCAGTTAAGAATCTGGCTACTGACCACCTTGTGATTAATAAATATAAATAAAATATCGGTTCCATCTTTTAAAATAATTCTTTTGGTTGCGAGCATATATGATTTATCTTCAATATGAAATCACAGATGGGGCTGATAGACAATATGAAAGATGAGCACCATTCAATTCAACCCAGGCTGGTTTTTTGCCTGCAAAAGCCCCAGCAACTCTTGAGCTGACACTTTTCCCGCAGCATCGGTACCTTCAAGCAGGCTGTCGGCAAGGTCGCGTTTCTGTTTATGCAGATCGACTATCTGCTCTTCAATGGAGTTCTTTACCACCAGGCGATAAACAGTTACCGGTCTTTTTTGGCCGATACGATGCGCCCGATCCGACGCCTGGTCCTCGACGGCAGGGTTCCACCATGGATCCATATGGATGACATAATCAGCGGCGGTCAGATTAAGTCCTGCACCTCCCGCTTTCAAACTGATGAGAAACACATCCCCCCGGCCATTTTGGAAATCGGCTATGCGCTGTTTTCGGTCTTTGAGAGAGGTTGAGCCATCCAGGTATTGATAGCTGATGTTCTTTGTCTCAAGATAGCGGCGGATGATTTCCAAATGACCCACAAATTGACTGAACACCAGCGCCTTATGATTGTTCTCCCGCAATTCCAGCAAAGTATCACCAAAGACCTTCAGTTTGGAGCTGGCAATGTTACAATCCGGCAAAACCAGACTCGGATTACAGCATAATCTGCGCAATTTCATGATTTCACCCAGGATGCGCAGATGTGTTTGTCCAGCTCCCTCATCACTGTGGGCATTGATATTTTCAAGAGCTTTTAAACGCTGGGCTTCATAAAGCAGCAATTCATCATTGCTCATTTCAACTTCAAGGGTGATTTCAGTTTTAGCCGGCAACTCTTGCAGAACATCACTTTTTAAACGGCGCAGAATAAAGGGACGTATCAGTTTACGTAAGAGGTTCCGCACCTCGTTGTCCTGATCACGCTCAATGGGAATTGCAAATTTTTCATTAAATTTCTTAAAAGATCCAAGCAGACCGGGGTTAAGAAAATTAAAAAGAGTCCACAGCTCACTGAGATGATTTTCAACCGGGGTACCGGTAGTAATGACTCTAAACTCTGCCTGCAATTCCATGGCAGCTTTTGATCGCTTCGTTTGCATATTTTTAATGGCCTGAGCTTCATCGAGTACCACGGTCTGCCATTTGACCCCGCTGAGCAGTTCCGTTTCCAACGGCAGTAAGCCGTAACTGACTATGAGCAGGTCAAAAGCCTGCAGATTGTCTATGGTTTGCTGTCTATCCCCGGGACCAAAGACAATAGCATTTAAAGTGGGGGCAAAACGACCGGCCTCATCCAGCCAGTTGGACGTGACGGATAAAGGCGCTACAATCAAGGTAGGGCCCTGGGACGCTCGCAGCAAAATAGCCGCTAATGCCTGAATGGTTTTGCCAAGACCCATATCGTCGGCCAGACAAGCGCCCACTCCCCAGTGGGAGAGCTGGGCCAGCCAGTAAAACCCTGTCTGTTGATAATCCCGCAGCGAGCCCTGCAGAGTGGAAGGAATCTGTGGTTTAGCCACTTCTTTGAGTCGTTTACAATGTTGCGTCCAGGATTTGTCGGTTTTCAGTTGTCCCACTTCTTCGGTGAGATCCTCAAGCGCCAGAGCAGCCAGGGGCGCAAAGCGAACGCCTTTTCCATGGCCTTCGGAAAAAGCGTTCAACTCATCGAGTCGCTTGCGTAACTGCCCGGTTATGCCAAGAAAAGTGCCGTCATCCAGAGGGACAAACCTGCCGGTTGCCCGGCTGAGCATATCCAGGAGCGTACGTAAATCCAAGGCAAGAGTATCATCTATCTGCAATGATCCGGTAGCCTTAAACCAATCCCTCTCCTGTTTAATCTGCATCGAAAAACCGGAAAAGGATACGTTTTTGCGAACTTTAAATTTTTCACCCTGTGGCCATTCCAGTATTACCTCATCACCGCATTCTTTTAATTCCAGCAGTAATTCCAGCGCATCTTCCGGAGCATCCACCAGCCACTGATTTTCAATTTTTTCAAGATGGTGGAAGGTGGGACAGGACTGGAGAATTTTGTCGTGCTGTTGCTTCTCTTTATTAAAGTCACGCACTGCCTGGATCTTTTCTCCTTTTATTTCGGTCAATACTGTTCTCCCGCCCTTGCCGGGCTTAAAACTGGAACCTTGTGTTCCACAGGGTTTGACCAGAAACTCGAGGCAGATTCCCTCCTGATGAGGAATAATATGGGCGTGCGGGGTACAGTTAGCTTGAACGGTTTTACTTTTTGTCCCGCCATTTGCCGCCAGGTCGGAATGAATCGTGATAATCGATGACAGAGAATCCACAACTTCTCCTGCCAGTTTTTCGCCGGATCCGGGAATAGCCAGCTCCTCACCCAGCAAATGTATAATTGCCTTTTGCTTATCCGAGCAGCGGATCAGTTTGAAGCGGGTGGGAGTATCCTTGACCACCATCATTTCATCACTGGTTTGGGCGGGGAAAACAGTCAGTTTCAACCGGCCATTTTCTTTCGTCAGCTGCATTTCCGGTTCAGCCAAAACAAGTTCTACCTGTACGTCGGGTGAGCTTTCCAAAAAAAGCAACGGGTGGCCAACCAGGGCAGGAAGGGCTATCTCATTATCCATTATATATTCGGTTTTACCGTATTTATAGTAGGTTCGGTAGTATTCTTCCTTGATACCCCGGCATACCCGACGATCCTGTTCGGTAAGTCCCTCCATGATATGGTTATTCTGATAGAGATTTTGGAGAGCTACCGATCTGCCTTTGGTCCAGGTACCTTTTTTACTGATTACCTGGAGACGGGGGCTGATATAACAAAAATTATGGGTTTCGTTATGGTTAAACAACCAGATCAGCTGTTGATCAACCGCTCGCTTCGCATCCTCTTTTGAGCCAGGCTCTGTAATGTGCAACAGGGCATGAAGGGTCTTTTCCCATTTCGGCTGATCCTTGACCAGGTGAACACAGCTAACCGTATTGCATAATTTGTGTAACTTTGCCGATAGATCGTGGTTTTGTTCCTTTTCGTGGCCAAGGAACTCCAGCAAGGCGGACAATTCCGCTGCAAGCCAGGTATAGTTGTTCTTTTTAGCCTTATCCCTGGTGTAACTGATTTTTAAAATATTATGTCCGGCCTCGGAGGGATTAGTCCATGCCCAAAAAAGATTACTGAGGAAAAAAGGGAGGGGAGCATCCGTATTCTCAAGTAATTCCCTGTCCGGCATATGCTGTTCACCGGAAGCAAGCCCTAACCGATCTTCGAAGACTGGTCTCATGGCTTCCATCATGGAAGAAAGTGGGTATTGATCATTTTTTGCTATGTCGATATAGCTGATAGCTTTGTTGAGTGCTGTATTACCGCCATCTCCCAGAAGGGAGAGCAGATGGAAGATCCCCGCATAGCTCTGTAGGAAACATTTTCGCTTACCGGTTCGCTTTTTAATACATCGTATACTTTGCTCAAAAAACTCATCTGCCTCCTGGTAATTACCACTGATACTTTCCAGCCAGGCTGTGCGGCTGAGCTGTTCAGGTTTTAGATTTTCGTCAAGGATTGCTATAAGTGAATGAGCAAGAGATTTTTCACCACAAAGCAGGTGATAGTTAATCATCTTTATTGTCGCACTTTTTCCCGCTATCCCGGCATGAAATGAGTTGATGATATAGCGGAGAATCTCCCTCGCGGGTTCCAGGAGTTCGCCTGTACGCTCCAGCAGGGATAGGGCGACTTCGAGCCTGATTTCCGGGTGTATTTTATCCATGATTTCCCCGGAAAAAGGGTTGTTCAGAATGGAGTGATACAGGTTGTTGTCCCGGTAATCGTCACGAAAATAATGATATGCATAATAGTTTTCAATGGTATTGATTTCTTTTGTGGATTTATGGCTGAACAGGGCAATCTGGAAAGATCGAATAACCTGCTGATAGTTTTCGAACGGATTAGCCTGTTTGGTTGTATCGGGCAGGAGGATATGTTTTCGGAGCACCGTTACCGTTTGCCGGAAGCTGTTCTCCAGCAACATATTCCGCAGCGCCTCCCTGCGAATAGATTCAGGACAACTTATTCCCTTGGTCGATTTGAACAGCATGCCTTTATTAATCAATTCCTGTTGTATGAGCTGCATGCTATTTGTGGTCAATTCCATGCCGTTGTTCTGCCGAAAACCCATATCGTTTAAGCAATCAAGCATGACACCAACTCTGCAATAATCGACATTGACCGTCATCATGTGTACCATGGCTTTTGGTAACGGAAGAAGGGCGTGGTACTCTGCTATTCGTTTATTGATACTTTGGGTGTTCTTCATTGAGGAGAATATGTTGTTTGGTTAAGATACAGGATGAACGCTAAAGGTCCGAGCTGTGCAGACTATTGGAGTTGCACTGGTGCACGATTACAAAATTCCAGCCGGCAGAGAAAAGTAACAGAAAAACAGACTATTTTCAGGAGAAATATGAACAAAGTCATTTATGAGCAATGTTGGACAAAACAAAGATGATCCTTGAACTGACTTCAGAGGAGATAGTGTGGAACCTACGTCTGGCTGTTCATAGTCTTGATTGGTCCGTGCGCACCAGAACATGTCTTGATAATGGGGGGATTGAATATATCTGGCAGCTGGTACAGTGCAGTGAACGGGACCTGTTAATGCTTAAAAATTTTGGGCGTAAGTCTTTATATGAAATAAAA
>JBARUU010000009.1:0-185273 GCA_049645925.1 Desulforhopalus sp. | reverse complement strand
AGAGTGATGATGCCGCCATTTGGATATTTCCGGGTGGGCAGGAAATCAAAAGAGAAAGTACCGCTGGATAACACCGGCAGAAAACGCGAAAACTGCAGAGCTATGTTATCACCGGTAAGCACACGCACACGCTGACCAGCGCTATCATAACTGAACGAACTCCCCCCCCCGCCGACGACACTATAATTAAATGTTGTATCACTGCTGAAATCATCTGAAAAACCGCTTCCGGTGGTAACGGTGGGAGTGGCAGTCAGAGTATTGGCATTATCGTCTTCATTACCGCTCTGGTCCGCAACACGTACCCCGAAGGTATAGGGCACATCGCTCGTCAGTCCGCTTATCGTAAACGGGACAGTTGTTGCAAGGGCAACATTATTCAGACTCCAGTCTGAACTCCAGGACGAACTCGGGGCATAATAGACGATGTAATCGACATTGGCTCCGTCCACGGTGTCAGTTGCCATACCGAAATCTACTCGCACACTGCCGCCGGTCCCGGTATCCTGTGCCGATACTATCCCGGTTGTGGTATTCCAGACAGGAGGCTCGGTGTCGACTGGAGGACCGCTGTCGGAATAAGAGATATTGTCGAAGTAGGCATCCTGCTGAGCGAGTTCTATCTCAAATCCGACGACCTGAATATCGGAACTGTTGAGAGTTAAACTCTGCAATACTCCGAAAGCCGAAACTCTCAGCAGTGCAGGGCTGAAAGAAATCTCAACATTATAGTTATTGTTCTGGAGATACTGAGTCGCGGACAGCTGGCTCTCAACGGCAATGTTATTGACGATTTTTCTGATGAGCCTGTTGGCGTACCCATCGGAATAGACAATTTCATAATAATTATTCTGGTCCTGCAACAGGCGGATAGTAATCATTCCGCCGGTTGGATATTTCTGGGTGGGCAGGAAATCGAAGGAGAACGTACCACTCGATAATAAGGGCATTGCTTTTGAAAACAGCAGGGCAATATTATCTCCAGTAAGTACTTGCAGGCGTTGACCAGCGCTGTCGTGAGTAAACGAACCTAGACCGCCATCAATAACCGTGTAATCGGTTGTTGTGTCGATGCTGAAATCATCAGAGATGACCATCGCATGGAGCTCTTTGCCTGCAGGCAACAGCATCAACATCAGCAAGAAAAAGATTGAGACAAAATCAACCGGAGACCGAGAAGTTTTTCCTTTCTTTTGCTGCATGATGCCCATGTCACTCACTCTTTTCGAATATTTATCCCAAACAGGGTTTGATATCGAGACACAACAGAGTTCAAATAGCTACCTGTATAAAAATGATATAACTCCGCAACGTCTGGACGTGACCAATTATAATACGGACAATCAATTGCAATTTTAATGCCTCAAGAAAAACACTGTCCCGGTCTTCTTTATCCTCAATCACCCCAGAGAAAGCACAAAAGAAGACATCCCTCCCATAACCAGCTCAACACAGACCACCACTCAACGCGAGCTGTTTTGCGCAAAAACACAGAACAACAGGGCCTTGCAGCATAAAAACCATGCCTCACGATCTTTATTTTCCGCACTTTACATTCACGGACATGTTTGCTGAGGCATTGTTTCGCATCCACTCACCGGCAAGCAACATTTCACAAGGTCTTGTTTTTTAATAAAGTAATCTTTTTCCTCCTTGTGAAGAAATGACGGAGCCGGGGTTTCCGAATAACGGCGTACTGCATGATAAACACGCTATTGTTTTGGATTTCCGGAATAACCCATCAGCTTATTCCGGAATATCGAACAACACTGCAACCTGTCATTGCTATAATTCTGAACAGACCGATGAATAAGGTTCTCAATTCAGTGGGAGTGGAACTGATAGACAGCGCATTCAAAACGCCTTAACCAGCTATATGAGAAGGGCAAAATCGTTCTTTTCTCGACTTCAGGGAATTAAAACTGCTCAACTATTTTTTGGGCTGCCTTTTCTCCGCTCACAAATGATTGGTCAGTCCAGTGATACCCCCATTCACCATAGCGCCCACAATACGATACGCCGATTTCATCGAGATAATCATGAACAACCTCCAGCGCCGTGGTGCGATCAAGGTCAAAAATGATATTGGCATACTGAATGATCTTGGCATGTGTGAACACTATCTTGTCGGACTCCTTCACTAAGCCGCAGCGCTTCAAATCACGCAGCACCGGCTCAATACAGTCATCAGCACTCCTGTCTACCGGTTTGTATTTCTTAGAAAAATATATCTCAGCCTGTATGCTTCCAGTTCCGGAGGGGACATTGTTGGGAGATTGCATATGCGGAAAGCTCAGACGCGAAAAACAGAAATCATCATCATAAAAATAGCTCCAATGTGCCTCCGAAATGTCTTGACGATTGATTCCGATGGTTACGACAATACAGCTGGTACATGCAAGATCCTCCGATGCCTTTATCACGTGGGGAGGTACACCCGTGATTCTGCGCACGAGTTCCGGCAAGGGTATGGAAGAGATGATCTTATCATAAGGGATTTGCTTACCATTGGCGAACTCGATAATTTTTGTATGAGGGTCAAGATTAATGAGTTCATGATCACCTTGAAAGTTGCCCTCTCCGGTAAAAATTTTCAGAAAAGAGACAAACCCGCCGGAGGTTGGATATCTAAAATTATCAACATAATGGACCTCGGGCGTGTATCGTGTCAGAGCACCACGCAGCACTTCCTTTACATCAGGCCGGTACAGTCGCGGGCCTATCCAGTCAATAGACATATTTTCCGCAGACGTTGTGTGGTACTTCAAGCCATATTTCATGGGAAAATTCTCGGCAAACGCCTTACCAAAATTGGCGTAGAGCCATTCTTTATAATTTTTTATTTCACTGCTTTTACTATTTTGCGCCTTTATAAAATCATCTATGATCTCGACCACGAGTTCGTGTGGTAACCCATACAAATTACACTGCGCCGGATGTTTGAACCAATACCCCTGCCAATAATTGTTTACCCGCGCCTGGAGTATTTCAAAGCGAGTGTTGACACTTTCTGAAAATAATTTTTGCAGTTTCTTGTTTGCAGTGAAAGATATATGCGGGCCTTCGTCAAAAACAAAGCCGTTAATGTTGCTTGATGCTGCATGTCCGCCATAGTATGGATTTCTATCATAAATAGCGGCTGAAATACCTTGGGATGACAGAAAATGACCGGCTCCCAGACCTGCCATTCCGGCACCAAGTACAATGACTTCAGATGTGACTTTCACGGTGGATCTTTCTCCATTTCACTCTGTAATTAGCTATTGTGAAATCATATATCCCGAGGATCATGCGCAACAGCATGGACTGGTTCCTGCCGGGTATGGTTTCTCGCATTGCAGTGCTCTTCAACAGAAAATTTTTATTTTTTTACCGCCTCCCTCCACCAGGCAATGGTTTCTCTGATTCCATCATCCAGGTCATAGGCAGGGACAAAACCAACTTCAGACTCCAGCCTTCCCGCATCACCGATCAGTAACGGCGGCTCATCGGAACTACCAGGCAACGCACCTATTCTCAGGAGGTCACGGCCACCCAGTTCCACTGCAATCTTCTCCACCAACTCTTTCAGTATCAATGGTTTTCCTGAACAAATATTTATTTCACCCTGTGCGTCGCAGTCCAGCAGATGTACAAAAGCAGCAGCTACATCCAGCACATACATATAGTCGCGGATCTGTCGGCAATGAGAGCACAGGGCAGGTTTTTTCTGAAGCAAAGAGAAAATGACTGAAGCTACGAGACGCGAACTATCCTCGAAAGGCCCATAAAGAAAAAAAATACGGCCCCAGGCAGCGCTCATTCCTGTCTTACCGGTAAATTCCGTAAACATTTCCTGTAAGGCCTTTTTGCATATACCGTAGGTAGACAGTGGCTTCAATGGCGTTAACCGTTCGCTGCAGAAACCGTAGCGCCAATCGTACTCCGCACAGGATCCGGCAAAAACAGCACGACGCCCACCTTTTTCAGTAAATGTCCGCAGCAGCTGGAGACTGGTCTCCACCCATCTAAAATTTTCCAGAGAAGTGTAGCATTCGCCGGGAACAACAAACCAGGCGAAATGCAAAAGGTGGGAATAACTATTCTCCCTGAATAAACGGGCGACACCACCTTCTTCCAGTAAATTCGAGGAAATCCAGTGCACCCGAGGATCATCGGAAACCACCGGTAATTTTGAGGTTACGGCGTATACTTCAAACCCTTTTTCCAGGAGTAAGGGGAGACAGTGGCGACCGATAAAACCAGTCGCCCCGGTGAGCAATACTCTTTTCATAGAAACAACTGCCCCCTGTTACATTAATCGATAACCTCAACAGACGGAATCAGCGTGACAAACCGACCTCCCCATTCCCGTATAGCAGACATCTGGCCCATGATTTCTTCTTTTAGATTCCATGGCAAAAGAATCACATAGTCCGGTTTTGTCTTGAAAATTTGTTCAGGGGGATGAATCGGGATATGGGTTCCCGGTAAATATTTTCCTTGTTTATGCGGGCTCAGATCAACTGTGTAATCAATGAAATCAGTTCCTATGCCGCAATAGTTGAGGAGTGTATTGCCCTTCGCCGGAGCTCCATAGGCTACGATGTTTTTACCGCTCCCTTTTTCCCTTATAAGAAACTGTAAGATTTCACGTTTGATGCTTTTCACTTTTTCGGCAAAGGATACATAAAATTCAGAACCAGTCATCCCCTTTTTCTTTTCAGTATCAAGCAATGCATAGACATTTTCAGATATCTCTTTCGAACTATCCTCAGTATGACGCCCGTATATTCTCAAGGAACCGCCATGGGTGGGGAGCATATCAACATCAAACAATTCCAGTCCATGCGCCTTGAAAACTCTCTGTACCGCCGTGAAAGAAAAATAGGAAAAGTGTTCGTGGTATATAGTATCAAACTGATTTTTCTCGACCAACTGAAGAAGATGGGGGAACTCCATAGTAATGACGCCGTCGTCATTCAACAGAATCTTCAGTCCCTTCACAAAGTCATTGAGATCAGGTACATGCGCAAGAACGTTGTTACCCAACAACAGATCTGCTTTCTGTCCACCGTTTGCAAGTTTAGTGGCAGTCTGGGTGCCAAAAAATTCAGTAAGTGATGGAATACCTGCTTCGATTGCAACTTTTGCCACGTTTTCTGCGGGTTCTATGCCAAGGACTGGGATACCTTTCTCTTTAAAATATTGCAGCAGGTACCCGTCATTGCTCGCGACTTCGACGACAAAATCTGTCGGTTTTAAACCAAACCGGTCTATCATCAAAAGCGTGTAGTCTTCTGAATGTTTCAACCAGCTCTCTGAAAAAGAAGAAAAGTACGCATAATCACTGAAAATCGCCTCAGATGACTCAAATTCAGTCAGCTGTACCAGGAGACACTCTTCACAAAAAAATACATGAAGCGGATAAAATGGCTCCATTCTGTATAAATTCACAGCTTCCAGATATGAGTTGGCCAATGGCGACATGCCAAGATCCAGAAACGTATGTTTGAGCGCAGAATTACAAAAGCGACAAGGCAGGTTCATATTCATTCAAGGCCCTCATAGCGGGAAATCTGACGTTTGGATAGTTCGCGCATATCTTCGTTATTCGCATACCCCTCGTACCACTCGGCAACCATTTCAAGTGCGGCAAAGAGGTTGAGTCTCGGGTACCAGCCAAGTTTGGTTGCCGCCTTGCTGCAGTCCAGTTTCAGGTAATTCGCTTCATGCGGATTGTCGGAATTCTCGTCTATTTCCCACTTGACGCCGCCCTTCCACAGCCCATTCAAGGTCTTCAGCATCCAGGAAACAGATTTGCAGCCGCTACTTTCCGGACCAAAATTCCACCCTCCGGCAAATCCTTTTCCATCTTCCCAGAGTTTTTCGATGAGACGCAGATATCCATCCAGAGGTTCTAAAACATGCTGCCATGGCCTCACCGCATGAGGGTAGCGAATATTGACAGCCTTGCCTTGCATCACCGCCCGCATAATATCAGGAACCAGCCTGTCTTGGCCCCAATCGCCACCGCCGATCACATTACCAGCTCTGGCAGTGGCTATAGCAACTCTGTGACTGGAAAATTTTTCTCTTGGAAAATAAGATTTTCTATACGCTGTGGCAACCAATTCTGCACAGCTTTTACTGGAAGAGTATGGGTCGTGTCCGCCCATGGGTTCATTCTCCCGGTACCCCCATGGCCATTCCTTGTTTTCATAACACTTGTCGCTGGTGATGACGAGGACAACCCGTACGCTGTTGGTCTGCCGCACTGCCTCCAGAACATTCGCTGTTCCCATCACATTGGTTTCATATGTCTCAAGTGGATGTTCATAGGAATAGCGTACAAGAGGCTGTGCAGCCATGTGAATGACAATCTCAGGCCGATGCTTTTGGATAGCAGACCGTACCTGTTGATAACTTCTGACATCTCCAGTCAGAGAAGTTATTCCCCTGGCTACATTGCTGACTTCGAAAAAATTCGGTTCTGAGGGTGGGGCCAGTGCAAAGCCGACGACCTGTGTACCTCCAGTCTCCAACAGCAGAGAGAGCCAACTGCCTTTAAAGCCTGTATGACCGGTTATCAGGACAGTTTTTCCATGCCAGAAACCGGCATTCATTTCCACACCTTCCATGGAGCATTTCCAGTGCCCCACATCTCTTCCAATTTGATTTTATCGCGCAAAGTGTCCATAGGCTGCCAAAACCCCCTGTGGGGAAAAGCTGAGAGCTGTCCAGCTTTGACTATCCTCTTCATAGGAGCATGTTCCCACATGACATAATCATCATCGATAAAATCAATAACTTTCGGAGAAAGCACAAAAAAACCGCCATTTATCCATCCACCGTCTCTTTCGGGCTTTTCTTCAAAGGATTCGACCCTGTTTCCTTCATCCAGTGCCAAAACACCATATCTTGAGGGGGGCTGTACAGCTGTAACGGTTGCAAACAATTTTTGTTTCTTATGGTAGGATATGAGGTCGGCGATATTGACGTTACTTACTCCATCCCCATAGGTGAAGCAGAAATCTTCATCGCCAATAAACGCTCGGACACGTTTTAAACGTCCGGCGGTTGCGGTGTCATGCCCGGTGTCGACCAAAGTGATCCGCCAATCCTCCGAAAAATTCTGATGCGTTTCGATTATGTTATTCTTCATATCAAAGGTGACATTGGATGAATGAAGAGAGTAATTAGCAAAATATTCCTTAATTACATATCCTTTGTAGCCACAACATATGATAAAATCATCTATGCCGTACGCCGAATAAATTTTCATTATGTGCCAGAGAATCGGTTTACCACCAATTTCCACCATCGGTTTTGGTTTCAGAGCGGTCTCTTCTGCAATGCGCGTACCCAGACCACCTGCCAGGATGACTGCCTTCATGATATCACCTCCGATTGCGGGAAAAATTTAAGCAAAATGTTGCAATCATTGTTTATTGCTAACCCGCATTACCACTATTGATGAACTCGCAAAAACCTCAAATTGGCAATGGTCCAGCAAAAACAATTATCCTTTTCGAGGTGTCCACAGTACCTGTTTCCTGCCTGCGAGAAATTTTATAAACGCATGCCCCGCTGCAACATTCAAGACTACAAAATAATGAAAGAGATACAGCACGTTAACCTTGTGATTCTTTCGTTCCAGCAACAAAGATAAAAAGGCTCCCATATAACATGCAGTCTGCAGTCCAAGAACCGATTTATAAAAAACAGATTCCGGCCAGAGAAACGTATTCGCAATATACGCCCCCAGTAAAAAGAGAAAACAGAGGTAGCGAAGCACCTTGTGTGACCATACTTGCCATGCAAATAGAAAGCCAGAACTCCCCCAAAGCAGTTGTGACATATCCTTAAGGCCGTGTAATGCCCTTAAGCTTACCCGTATGCGCATGCGATATTCATCATCGGATGCCGAAAGTGATGACTCTCTCAAGAGGGCTTCAGGCTCATACACAACCCTATAACCTTTCTCCGTAACTTTAAATGGTTGAACAAAATCAGGTAACTGATCAGGGTTCAATTCGCTGTAGATACTCCTCCGCATTGCATCAATCCCCCCATCTACACCGACGAGGGAACCAAGTTGAGATTCGCAACTTCTTAAGAAATTTTCATATTTCATATATGCTGAAATCCCCTCACCAACAGGGGTTTCACCTGGGTTTGCGTAAATCATCCGACCTGTAACATACCCCACCCGGGGATCATGGAAATTTGCAACAATGTGTCGCAGAGCGTCAGGAGCATAGATTGAATTGGCATCTGAAAATACCAATATGTCACCTGAAGCCCGAGGAACAGCCATATTGAGGGCAGAGGTCTTACCCGCTCTGGGTTTTTGACGAAGTAATTTGACGTTTCTAGTATGAAAGCTTTTTACAATCCGATCAGTATCATCGGTCGAATCATCAGACACAACAATTACTTCCAGTTTATCCTGCGGGTAATCCAACTCTAATTTGTTAACAATGGTCTGCCCAATATGCTCCTGCTCATTGTAGGCAGCAATGAGAATACTGACCAGGGGCTCGCCCGCGGCCTTCTGTACCTTTTTGGGGATGAGCCGGGACAATATCCATAAACAAACCGGGTACCCCAGATACACATAGAAAAGCATAAAGAGACTCAAAAAAAAACATACCTTTAAACCAAGTATATACATAGAATTATGAGTTTATTCTATCAGTCCTGCTCCAGCATGGCGCCCAACTGTTTAATGACGAATATAATCAAGAAAAACAGGATAAAAAACTTTTGTGAACTCCAGCATCGTTTCCAGACACTCACCTCCAGACTCTTCTGCAATGACACATGTTAATCGAACAAAAGCGTTATCTTCCGGTGCACCTGTGAACTTCTGATACATGGCAGTCATTTTCTGTGAGAGTGTGTCGGCATTTGAGAACTCGTTTGCCTGAAACCAATAAAAAACGCTGAGTTTTGTCCCATCACCCCGATCAACCGTCATGGTAGAATATTTCACGTCCAGACCGTCTTCTTCATCGATTTCGAGTTTCCCCCGGTCTCTTTCTGTAACCCGCCATCCCTGTCCGGGAAAACAGACCAAAGGGTCATGTGCCGCACCGACTTTTCCAGCCGTCAGGTAATACCCTATATACAAAGATACCGATTTGTCAGCCTTGACGAACACCCTGTTGAGATAATCATCTAAAGCGAGGCCTTCGACAACCTCCTTTCCATAAGAAATGTGAGGGCCAGCTTTCCAGCCGCCTATTTCTGTGAATGCTTGCTCCAGGGTTCTCCTCTTAATTGATCGCACTGATTCCGGTTTCCCGTAAACAAATACGCTGGTGAACAAAAATAGAGCAATTACTATGCTGATTTTTCGATTACCGGTCTGTCCCAAAACGAAAGCACTCCTTTAACAAATAACACCAAGGCGATTGCAAGCGCAAAAACCGCTATCCCAAAAACCGTATGTACAGCGCCCTCCGTCAAATCAAAGCCCAAGTAATAAAAAGAAAAAATTATGATCAAGACCCTGATGATATTGACGACGATCGCCGCAGGAATCCCTGTAAACAGCAGAAGCATCCTGAGCCAGTTGGAACGCAGGGTAAAATATGCAATTATCGCGCTTAACGTCAGCAGCGACATCAAAGACCTGAGACCGCTGCATGCCTGAACCACCTCAAGTGTGCGCTCCGGCAGATGAATAATATTCCCTTCCCTGAAAATCGGTATCCCAAAAAGCATTGAGACCCACACACTCACCTGTGAAACAATAAATTGCAGCGGTATCGTCGCTGCCGAATATATCTGGGCCGGTACAGGAACCATAAAGAACAAAAAGCACAGCACAAAGAATATTTCTCGAAATATCACAAAACCACAGAGAAAGAGCACCGCATTCACTATGGCAAAAACCATTGCCAGAGAAGCAAGCGTTTTCACTTCCGCGTACAATGCCAGGATATAAAGGGCTAATGAGAAAACAAGCAGGATGAGGCCTAAACGAGAAGTTTGAACAGGCAATCGGGACAACGTATCTCGTTTTTGCCAGAGAGAATACAGTATGATTGGAATAATGAAGAAACCGTGAGAATAGTCATCCGAATTATACCATGCCAGTATTAAACCCTTCCATACCGGGAAGTAAACGAAGATAAAACTCAGCAACAATGTCATCAAAAGAGGAATCTTCATCTTAAAATATCCAGCAGCTCGAAATCATTTACTCAATATTTCATAGAGGCGATTTTTCGATAAATTCTCTACAGGTAAGAAATGAATGCCCGGCATTACTGTGAATAAGCTTTCTTAGCTTATCTTTTGCACTGCGCAAATTTACATAGTGTCGATATCTATACAAGAGCTTTGCATTATCCACTCTGGGCTGATGGGGGTCAATCTCCCATGGATGCATATAAAAAGTATAACACCCTTGCTGCTTGAGGATATGCTTTACACCGGCCCGATGCAAGAAAGACGGCAACAGCCTGAAATAGCCGCCTCCGCCCCAGGGAATAACCTTGCTGCCCATGACCAGATTACTCACCGGGATTTCGTAAAAAGAAGGGGCTATGCAATAGAGCGGGAGATCTTTGTGTTCGATTGTCGACGACTTCAGCACCCCGTAACGTCCATGTCCCTGGTATGAATTATAGCTTGAATCATAAAGATATCCGGTTTCCCTGACGATACCAAGAATCTTCTCCGTAATGGAAAAACTTGGTGCCCGAAATCCAGAGACCTCGTGCCCGATAATGTCCTCTAGCAGTTTTTTGCTTTTGGTTAAATCCTGCCGCAATTCGTCGGACGTCAGGTTGTAACACAGATGATGATTAACTCCGTGGGATGCAACCTCATGACCTCTCTGGTGGATTTCACGGACCAGACCAGGGCAGCGATCTGCAATCCAGCCGAGAATAAAAAAAGTCCCGCACACCTGAGTCGGGGCCTCATCAAGAAGGTTTAACAGCTGAACTGTATTTTCTTCTACCCGTAACTCTCTCGAAGGCCAGGTGGAGTAGGGAATCCACTCCTTAAAATTTTCAACCTGAAACCAATCTTCAACATCAAAGGTGAGGAGGATTGTTTTACTGTCGCAGGTTTCCGGCTCCATCAATGTATCCTGGGCTCTGATTGGAGGCATACCACTATCTCAGTCATCTCTATTGAATCCTGCTGCCGCAGCTTCCATCATTGTAAAGATGTTTATGGACCCATTATCGGCGACGCATTAGGAATGCGTGCCATAAGCTCATTGAGCCTGAATGAAATCAGTCAGGGAGAAGCATTTCACAGGGATGTCGCTGTAAGCGCTCCAAAGATTACTGTCTTACACACCCGAGAGCGATCACTCCATTGAGTCCCGGCAATCCAGCGGTTTACCGTGGCTGAACACCCCGGACTCAATGGAGTTTTTGGGCAACGAAAATCGGTCTTCTTTACCAATGCAACACATCCTTCTCCCATGAAAGTGTCAGCAGGACGCGGTGGTCATCATAATTATCACCGACTCTGTCTGAATCCTGGGTTGTGTATGTGTAATCAATACCGGCAGTGTAATATTGCCAGAAGGTGTACCTCAGTGCTGTCCCCGCAGTGTAACGGTCTTTATGGATATCACCTGTATTAACCTGCGGGTCTTCCCTGTCCTCATAGAGGTAGGCAAGGCGACCAGACAGGGTAAGGTCTTTTTGCAACCGGTAACTGCCTGAGAGACGGGAGTACCAGGTATCGACAATACCACGCTCATCGGAACCGGAAAAGTTATCGACATCGGTACTTTTTTCTACCTGAAAATTTAAAAAGCCGTGTTCTACGACTTTGTAATCGAATTCGGCGATCCCATTCCAGGTGAATTCGGAATCACGCCCTTCGGTCTTCCAGTATGTCGGACCACCTCCCAACTTTGTGTACATCCTTGAGGAAAAGTCCCTCCTCCAGATTAAACGCATCCGATGAATGTCCCCATCATCCTGAAGGTCTTCATCATATTTGGTGGAGACAAAATTGTAATTCAGTGACAATAAATTATTGGCGATCGATTCATTATCAAGCCCGAACCCCAGATAGTATTCTTTCACATCATCGGAAAGCTCATCATTTGCTGTTGTTACGTTCGAGTCTGATGGCTCGAAATCACCGCGAACAAATCGAAAATCCGCATTGGTTTTCCACTTTGCATTGAAACGGTGATTATTGAGTATACCGACAGTATATCGATCATAATCCTGATCGCCACGGAAACCGGATTCATCATTTCTGAGTGCAATATAATTACCATTCAGCCGAATCAGACTATCTTCACGATAAAAATGATTTGAAAAGAGAGCCACCTTGTTACGCCAGTAGCGACGTCTCCCACGATCAGGAGAGAGCTGTGGGTCGTTAGAGGGAGCTATTTCCTGGGATGCTTCTGTGGGATCGATTGATAAATCGGTGTCAGTATCCGAATAGTCAGCCCTGAGAAAATTATTTGAAACGCCCAGCTGCCAGGACCGGGTAAAATACCGGTCTGCGGCAAGATCGAAGTTGCTGTCCCACTCTGTATCAGAATCATCCAGATCATATCTGATTCCCGGAGCAGCGCGCAGTGTAAAGCTATCCCTCTCACTGAGGCTTTTGAACTCCACCATCGGGCTCAGCACGATGCGCTGATAATCATCATCGTCACTTCTGTCGTCAAAGCTCCGGTCAAAGTAGTCAAAGGAGGTACTCAGCCCGACTCTCAAATTGTTGTCACGAGCATGGGAAACTGCAGGGAGCAGTGCCAGAATCAGGATAGCTAAAAACGTAATCATTTTAGTGTTTGTTATCTCAGACATATGAATATCGCGATGCCTCCAATTGATGAGTTACTTAGAAATGATTGTGTTATTTTTCCTCCTCCTGGAGGTACTGAAAAGAGCCCCTCCCTTTTCAGCGTGATTAGTGGACGATGACTATATCGCCCGATTTAATAAGAATGTTTTTCTCCAGTTTTCTGCCGGCCAGAAAATCATCGTAATCAAATTTCAGAGTATTATCTTTGAACAGCTTGTTATCAGCTGCATTTTTTCTAACAACAGTGAGTTCGGAATTTGCCCACTCATTAAAACCACCGGACCGGGCCACAACCTGAACGAGGTTGATAGGATAATCGAGATAGAATATACCTGGTGCCCCTACTTTTCCCATTACAGTATATCTCTGGCTATTGCTTTGCCCCAGAACAACTGTGACAACCGGGTCATCATAAACCGCCGAGAAAATCTCCTTGAGATAATCAGCGAGTTGCGTGAGAGTAAAACCTACGGCGTCAACATCCCCGACATGTTTAAGAGAAATTCTTCCATCGATCCGAACGGTCACTCTGCCAACGCCTGAACGAAGACTATCTGCAGCCTGAGCCCCCCTGGTCCCATCGGGAGCTTCTATGGACATATCTCCCTCACCATAGACCTGAACACTCAGCACATCACCATGCCCTATTACATACTCCTTGGCATCATTAACGGCAGCTTTCGATTGGCCCAGGATCTTCTGACGGGCTTTGGACATCAACTCTTTTGTAACAGGAACATCAGCTGTGGATTGTGCACCCATTGCACTGCTGCAACAGAAAATTGTGATAGTTACACAAATCAGAAAAAAAAGGTATTTCGACATGATCCCCCCTCCAAATAATTTTTTTCCTTAAACCGGTAATTCGCCCTTACCTCTAGTTATTTTTTATAATAATTTTCGACAATAAACGTCTCACTGCATAGTGCCTGATTGTATTGCCGGTACACATTCCGGCTAGAATTTCACTATTTCTTAAAATACCTATCACAAAAGAGTTAATCATATCTGCACCTGTTTGTCACTCATCTGTTTGTCACTCTTTTGGCTGGCAGATGAATTTTCTTTTTCCGGCCGAAGCATAAACTGAGATTACACTAACTATGCAATTTTTCGATAGGAAAAGTCTCTCTTTTTATTTAGACTATATGAACTGATTTATCTGGGCAGAGTCTGCGACATTCCTGAACATATCTATATACTCAAACTATTTCAAAAGGTTAGCCCATGAAACTCACTCGTTTTTTTCCATTTCTTTTTACATGTTTATTACTTTTCAATCTACCCTCCTGCTCAGACTCCAACCAGAAAAAGGAAAAACATTATAAAAGAGCTCTTGAATATATAAAAATAGACGACCAGAAAGCAGCAATCCTCGAGCTGAAAAATGCTCTTCAGATCGATGCCAAGTTTGCCGATGCCCGTTATCAGCTTGGGCTGCTTTATCTTAATACCGGCAATCCCAAAGGGGCCTTCGATGAACTGCAGCGTGCCGTTTCCCTTGATCCCAACAATCTTGATGCCGGAGTAAAAGTCGCGGAATTTTATCTCATCTCCCGTAAGAAAGAAGAAAGCCGCACATATGTGGAACAAGTCTTAGACATAAATCCCGCGTACCAGGATGGCCTGGCGCTTCTTGCCAACCTTGAATTGGTTGATGGAAATTTCCTGGAAGCAGAAGAAGCTATCGACAGGGCTCTTGCTCAGGATCCTGAAAATGACAGATTCTATAATATCAAAGGACGCATCTTTATTGCCCAGCATAAATGGGATGAAAGCGAGAAGATCTTTAAAAAAGCAATTTCACTCAACCCTGAAAATTTTGCACATTACCGGGCCCTGCTGATGTTGTACGAGCAGCGAGAGGATGATACAGCATATCAGGCGCTTCTGGATAGTATGATGCCTAAGTTTCCTGACAATCCTCAACTGCACATCTTACTCGCTGATCTCTATCAAAAAAAAGGAGACTTTGACAAGGCGGAGAGTGCAATGTTGAGAATTGTCAAAATCCAGAAACAATCGGTTCCATCCAGACTGATGCTCGCAGATTTTTATAAAAAACAGCAACGTTTTCTTAAAGCTGAAGAAGCGCTTAAATCTTCGTTGGCTGATTTTCCAGACAATGTTCAATTGCAGCTCGCCCTGGCCGAGTTGAGCTTTGATCTTCAAAAATTCGAACAGGCACGTTCACTCACGGACGCTGTGCTGGCAACCAATCCAAACAACGGTGGGGCAAACCTGATCAAAGCCCGCTTTTTCATCAGGGAGGAAAAAAACAGCGAAGCGATTGAGCTCCTTACTCCCATTATGGCCGATTACCCTAAATGGGGTGAGCCATTCTACTACTCTGCTCTCAGCCAGCTGAAAATGGGCAAGATGGAGTTAGCGCAGAAAGCCATTGAGCTCGCTTTACAGAATAATTCCACCAATGACCGCTACCATGCTCTCGCTGGACAGATTTATCTGTCCAGTGGCAACAGTTCTGATGCAGTCAAAGAGGCGACTCTTGCCTTACGCATTAATAGACGAAATTCAATCGCAATCAAGATTCTGGCGAAATCGCTTGTTCAGGCCAGGGAATACGACAAGGCAATAGAATTAGTTGAAAAGCTGAATCAGGAAGCAGTCGCTGGAGACATTGAAATCCTTGACTCTCTTGGCGCTGCCTATCTTGGCCGGGATGATACGGTAAAAGCCCGGCAGACCTTCACTGAGCTGTTGGCCCTGGCTCCCGACAACACAAGGGCACTGGCCTTTCTCACTACGCTCACTGCGGGAGATGATATTCCTCAAGCTATCGATCTTGTGAAAAAACAGATAACCTTGGAAGAAACATCAGGACATTATTTATTACTTGGTGACCTCCTGGAGAAAAACAACCAGTATGAACAGGCCCTTCAAGCCTATCAGAAAGCACAGAAAATCACCCCTGAGAATCCCCAGGGATATGTTCTAAGTGCTCGTATTCTGAACCGTTTGGGCCAGGTGGACGAAACAATAGCGCAGTACGAGGAGTTACTGGAAGCACAACCCGATTCCATAGCAGGAATTATGGGACTGGCGGCTGCCTATGAGATTCAGGGGAAACTGGATAAGGCGAAAGAAAAATACAGCCGGGTTCTAGAGCTCCAACCTGGCCTTCCAGCGGCATCCAACAATCTTGCATGGCTGCTTGCCTCAGAGGAAGGGTCCGATCTTGGCGAGGCTCTCCGGTTGGCAATGCAGGCTAAACAAGCACTTCCTGATCAACCGAATATCGCTGACACACTTGGCTGGGTTCATTATAAACGTAAATCATATTCTCTCGCCATCACTCAGTTCAAACAGGCTTTGGATACTCGCCCGGATGATCCGGTTATCCAATACCACCTGGCTTTGGCTCTGCACGCAAATGGCCAGAAGCAGGATGCCATCGGTCACCTTGAAAAAGCATTAGCAGGTGATACCCAATTTGGCGAACGTAGTGAGGCAGAAGTTTATTTGGAACGGTGGACACATGAAATGGCAGGCGTGTTGTCTCAATAAAGAACACGGTCAACTTGCTCCAATGCAAGCTGAGAAAAGATTGTACAATTGAACCGGCTTCTCTATTTCCCGAGACAGAACTGCTCAAAGATCACATCAAGTATATCATCAGTCGTGGTCTCTCCGACTATCTCCGAAAGATAGTCAAGGCAGTCCTGCAGGTCGACCGCTATAAGATCGTTGGTAAAACCACCTTGCAGGGAAGACATCGTCCGCTCACACGCTTCGACAGCCCCCAAAAGTGCCTGTTTATGGCGCAGATTTGGGGCACAGCTTTCTTCTTCCCATTGCTCTTTTCCAGTAGTGACGGCATCAAAGACAGCCTGCTTGAGTCGCTCGATGCCTTGCTGCTCCCTGGCGGAAATTTTGATGCACTCGCCGATACCCTGCAGAGCTGACAGATCTGGGATTGGACCGTCGCAAAGATCAATCTTGTTTATTACCGGCAGCAGCGGCTTATGGTTCACCTGATCAAACAACATGCGGTCTCCAGCCACTAAATCCCGAGATCCGTCAATCAAAAAAAGAATTAAATCGGCCCTGTTGATAAGGCTTCTGGCCCTTTGGATTCCAAGTTCCTCTACCTCACCGGCATCCTCCCGGATGCCTGCAGTATCGATAATTCGAACAGGTACCCCATGGATATCAACAATCTCTTCAATAGAATCTCGCGTCGTTCCGGGAATCGATGTAACCAGCGCCCTCTCCTCCTGGAGAATTGTATTCAGCAGACTGGACTTTCCAACATTTGGCAGGCCGGCGATAACCAGAGAGATTCCCTCTCTGTATAGTCTTCCACGGTCTGCATTTTGAAGAAGTTTATTCATTGGAACAAGAACTTCTTGCTCCAACTGAACAATCAAACCACCATGATCGATTATCTCTACATCCTCATCTGGAAAATCAATGGCTACTTCTATGAATGCTCGCATTCTGACAAGACTTTGTCGAATCAGATCAATTCTTCTATAGAGGGTGCCGGTGAGCTGTTCCTGCGCCAGATCAATACCTTTTCTGGTTTTTGCAGAAAGAATATCAATCACTGCTTCTGCCTGGGTCAGATCAATTCGCCCATTGAGAAACGCCCTCTTTGTAAATTCACCGGGCGAGGCGAGAACAGCTCCATTCTCCAGAATCAGCTCCAGAACGTTCTGCAACACAAGAAAACTCCCATGGCAGTGCACCTCGACGACATCCTCTCGTGTATACGTATGAGGAGCCGCCATGTATACGGCCAGGACTTCATCGAGAATTTTTCCCTGATCAGGCAGGCAGATATGCCCATAATAGAGCTGGTGGCTGTTATAGGGGCAAGACGAATTCTTTGGTTGAAAAATCGTCTTGAGGACAGAAAGAGCTTTCTCTCCGCTCATGCGAATGATACCGATGCCACCAGCACCGGGGGGAGTGGATATAGCGGCTATGGTCTCTTCCTGATTCGAGGGATTCACAGGAACACCTCCCAATACTTAAAAGGGGTCGAAAAGATGAGGCAGGACACCGCAGGAAGAGGGGCACCTGCTCCTGGTTCGCAACGACTTTGGGAGTCCGGGGACTGTCGAAACAACATCCAAAAAACGAAAAAATATCAGGAATTATTTCCTTTTTTGGAATCCGATTTATTGTGCCTGGCTTTTGACTGGGATCGCTTTCGACCACCGGATCGATTTCCTTTGCCAGGTTTATAAATAAGGATTTTTTTAAACAACCCATCACCGACAGACCGGCTGCGAATATCCTTGTCTTCCTGAAGAATCATATGAATAACCCTTCTCTCGGATGGGTTGAGTGCCGGCAGGACCTGGGTTTTGCCATCCTCTTTGACCTGAGCGGCCAATTCAACGGCTTTTACCTTAAGTTCCTCCAGCCGTTTTTCACGAAAATTACCAACATTTATTGAAATTCTCAGACGTTCAGGTACTTTTCTGCTGACTATTTTACGGAGAAGGTATTGCAAGCTATCGAGAACTTTTCCTTCCACCCCAGTCAAATTTTCTTCAAAGTCCCCACGAAGCGTACATGTGACCGACAGGCCGACTGTTTCAACTTCAAGTGTCGATGGAAACCCCATTAACTCAACGAGCTGCAAGAGCTCGTTCCTCACGACATCCAGACTTTCAGGACTCATATCATCAGCCGGTTCCTTCCCCGGCGACGGATCTTCTTCATCGCCGCCATCGACAGCTTTTGGAACACTTTCAACGGACTTGTTCCTGGAGTCTGAAGTCGACTTGGACGCCAACGGAGCAGATTTTGTTACAACTGCTGCCGGTTCAGGGTTAAGAAAGCTGTCTACTTCAAACACATCTGAGGCGACCTCTTCGATGTCAGGCTTTACCAGGACACGGATATGGGCTTTCTTGCGTATCAGTCCAAAGATGCCGGTGGTCCCGGTTTCAACGACCTCAATTTCCAGTTTTTCCTGGGAAGTCCCAAGAGTATCACATGCATTTTTGATTGCTTCAGCTACTTCTTTTCCGTAAAAATCTTTTTTGTCTGCAGACATTGAATTACCTTATCCAAATATATCTCAACCGCCCCGGCAGTGTTTTGGGTCCCCGCCATAATCCGTTGCAGTGCTTCAGGTTGTTGCCGGTTTCTTTGTATCTCGATTAATGAGCACCTGCTGAAGAATAGAAAGCAGATTGTTAACAAACCAATACAACACAAGGCCCGAAGCGAAATTGAGAAACATGAATGTAAAAACTACCGGTAAAAACATCATGATTTTGGCCTGGGTCGGGTCAGCTGTGGTCGGTGAAAGCTTCTGTTGTAAAAACATCGACGCACCCATGAGCAGTGTCAGTACCGGCAAGCCGCCCAGATAGGGGAGGTCAAACCCAAGCCACAACCTGTCAGGAGCGGACAGGTCAGTGATCCATAGCATAAACGGCGCATGTCGCAGCTCGATACTCTGCAAAAGCACTTTATAGAGAGCGAAAAATACCGGGATCTGCAGCACCATCGGCAGACAGCCGCCAAGAGGGTTCACCTTGTAAGTCTTATAAAGACTCATCACCTCCTGGTTCATCCTGGTTGGATCACTTTTATATTTCTCTTTTATTTTCACCATCTTCGGCTGCAGTTTCTGCATGTTTTTCATCGACTTCATGCCCTTCTGGGAAATCGGCCAGAAAACTGCTTTAAATAAAACGGTCACCAGGATAATGGCCACACCGTAATTGTGAACAAAGGAATAGAACATGTTCAACAGCCAGAGTGTCGGCTTGGCAATGACATCAAACCAGCCAAAGTTTACAGATTGATCAAGATTGTACCCGATGCTCTTCAGCATCTTTAATTTTTTAGGTCCATAGTAGACATGGTAGTCGTAACTTTTTTCCGTACCCGGCTGCAGGGTGTCGAGCGTTCCGGCAAGTTCAGTCCGGGTTAACAGATCGGACCCCTGCATGGTAAAGGACGTACCCGTGCCATCTTTGGGGATCAAAGCACATAGGAAATAGTTCCCTTCATACCCAGCCCAATCGATAGCCCCCTGCAGGGTCTTTGGCCCGTCCTCAAATTCATCGGCGTTAACTTCCTGTAAGCTTCCGTTCAAAAAAGCCACCGGTCCTCCGAAAAGGAATCTATCCGCCGGACTTGCAACCCCTTCAAAACGGCTATTGACCAGCCCCAGTTGGGGAATGCCCTGCAGCAGGGTATCCGACAGATTTTTGACTTTTACAGACAGATCAATCAAATAGTTATTGTTATTAAAGGTGTATACCCGCTCTATCTGGAGTCCATTTTCGGCAGCCGCTGTCATCCTCAGTTCTGCTGTTGTCTTATCCGCTGAGAGTTGGACGTCTTGAACATCACTTTTATACAGTACCCGCGTTCCGACAGCGCTGCCCCAGGAGAACTGCAGCGGAAATCCCTGCCCTGCGCTGGTTTTTACCAGCTGCATTCCAGGCGAATCCTTGTCATGGCTTTCTTTATGTTTTTTGAGAACAAAACTTGTGATTGTTCCCCCGTCTTCAGACAGGGTGGCAGTATACAGATCAGTGTCGATGGTTATATCGTTTGGTGTCCGGTCATAGGGTTTTGCCGGTAGCGGTGCGACCTCCGCCACCCCTTGGTCTACTGTTGATACGGCAGGAGCCTCTGCTGCCGGCTGAACGGTTTCCGGCACCGACTGCTCGGTTGGGGCATTAACAGCCACCGGTTGTTCTAAGCCAACAAAGAAATATTGATAACCAAGAAGAATAACAAATGAGATTATAATGGCCAAAAAAGCTCTGTATGTGTCCATGAACTGTCCGTTAAATTATGTCAAAACCGGGAGTTTGTGTCGGTTTTCAAAGATGACCGAAGGATGGCCCGTTTACAGTACTGGGTCATATCCGCCTCGGGAAAAGGGGTGACAGCGAAGGATCCGGCGTATTCCCATATAGGAACCCCGGGTTACCCCATGTTTTTCAATTGCTTGAATGGTATAAGCAGAACATGTAGGGATAAAACGGCAGGTTGGTGGCAGAAGAGGTGAGATGAAATACTGGTAGCCTCTCACTAATCCGATAAAAACACCCTGAGGGATTTTGCTTATCTTCATCTCATACGCCCGAACAACGATTAAAACTACTCGAAAGTGGTTTTAAAGTAAGCGGAGTTACAGCCGCACAGATATCTACGGGATGCGCGCAAGAAAAATCGGGACGAACGGCAAAAACAATATCTGCACCCGCCGGATAGTGTTTTTGCCAAAGCCGAAACGATTCGCGTATAATGCGTTTTATACGATTTCTTTTCACCGCACCACGAATCTTTCGATGAACGCTAATTCCAAGCCTGCTTGCACCGGCCGAATTCGGTCGGCATATCAGGGTAAAACCTTCGCCATGCAGACGTTTGCCCGTGCTGTAAACTTTCTCAAACTCCCACCCTTTACGCAACAGGGAGCTTTTTAAAAGTCGGTGCTCGGCCAAAGTTATGCCGAAAGCCTTCTGCGGCCTTTTGCTCTACGCGCTTTTATTACTGCTCTGCCGGCACGAGTGCTCATTCTCTCACGAAAACCGTGGGTACGTTTACGCTTTATATTACTTGGTTGAAAAGTTCGCTTGCTCATTCTTTACTTCCTTCATCTGTAAATTCCATGATCGAGCCATGGGATCTTTTAAGCTCCATAGAGTCGGGTCTTTTCTTCTTTATCGTGTAATTCCCGGCTGTTCCTCTAATCAATTTTATCTCGCCAACAGCAAAGGAACCATCTGCGAGGTTACAAATTACAAAACAGAAATATTAACCACATTTGGTAGCCGGTGTCAAACATTTTTGTTCCCTGTGACCACCCATATATTGCAGAAGACCATCGGCTGTGCTATTCTCACCCATGCAAAAATCCTATGCCTGACTGGTCTTTCGCCAGGCTGTCCCGAAACGGCATGTTTTGCAGCAGGGTACGCCCTGATATTCTTAATTACCGATACAGGGCAAATCAATCGGGACCCGTTTCACAACCCAATTGAAAGGTGTTTTTTTTATTACGCCTGGATGGGTAATCGTATCAATCCCTCAATGGGGTCCACTTTTCTCAAGGCAAATGCATGACGAACGCCAAACTGCAACTATACGCTGACATCGACTGGGCGACCCTTCGAACAAATGCCCTGTCTAAAAAAGGGTGGCTTGAAAAAAGTCCGGCAGATTGGGATCAAAAAGCCCGGTCTTTTTCCAATCGTAACAAAAGCACGGCATATGTTGATCTTTTCCTCTCTCATTTACCCCTTGAAAAGTCCCTTACTGTCCTTGACATAGGGTCTGGCCCCGGCACTCTGGCTATACCTCTGGCATCAAAAGTTCAGTCGGTTACGGCCATAGATTTTTCCCGGGGAATGCTCGATACACTGGAAGAGATTGCCAAAGAAGAAAAAATTTGCAATATCCATACTGTGCAATGTGCCTGGGAAGATGACTGGCAGGAAAAAGGGGTGCGACCGCACGATGTTGCGATTGCTTCCCGGTCAATGGGTGTGAAAGACCTCAAGTCGGCTCTCTGCAAACTCGACAGGTATGGCACCAGATATGTTTTTCTTACCGACAGAATAGGCTCAACGCCATTCGAAGAAGGCGCTTTCAAAGCACTGGGACGATCCTTCTCCCCAGGACCGGATTACATATACACCCTGAATACCCTCTATACTCTGGGTATTTACGCTAACGTCACTATTCTCAAACTGGAAAGAGATATTGAATACGGCTCAATGGCCGAAGCAATTAAATCTTACAGCTGGATGTTTCATGATATCACCCATGAGGAGAATCTTGCCTTGGAGAAATATATTACCGGCAAGATAATTCATACAGAACATAACCGGCTGACTGTACGCCGGGACTCACTTCCCCAATGGGCGCTTATCTGGTGGAAGAAGGACACCAAAGAAAATTTTGACAGATAAAATAGCTATGACGAAAGACGAATATGATATAATCGTGATCGGAGCCGGGCACGCCGGTTGCGAGGCCGCACTCGCCGCGGCCAGAATGGGCTGCAAAACCCTTCTCACGGTGATAAACGCCGACACTACTGGTGCAATGTCGTGTAATCCTGCTATCGGCGGGCTAGCCAAGGGTCATCTCGTCCGCGAGATCGATGCGCTGGGTGGTGAAATGGCCAGAAATATCGATGCCACTTCCATCCAGTTCCGTCGACTGAACACCAGTAAAGGACCGGCAGTTCGCTCATCCCGAGCCCAGGCCGATCGCCTCCTTTACCGGCTGCGCATGAAATCGATTATTGAAAACCAACCTAACTTGACGGTAAAACAGACAGTTGTTGCCGGCTTCCTCACAGAAAATGATCAAATCTCAGGGGTAATCACCTCTCTTGATGAACAGATTCGGACCAAGGCAGTGGTTGTTGCTACAGGTACCTTCTTAAACGGCCTTGTCCATATCGGAATGAAAAACTTCCCGGCTGGGCGACTCGGCGATGCCCCATCTAAAAAGCTTGCGGCATGGTTCAAAGATCATGGATTTGAAGTCGGCCGAATGAAGACCGGCACAGTTCCTCGCCTGGCCTCGAACACCATTAACTATTCAGAGCTGGAAATTCAGCACAGTGATTCCCCTCCAGCCCATTTTTCTTACTCGGCGAAGGGTGGTTATACCCTCCCGCAATTGCCATGCTATATCACTTACACCAACGAGCGCACCCATGAAATAATTCGCCAGGGTATAGGCCAATCCCCTATGTATGCCGGAATCATCCAGGGCATAGGGGCCAGATATTGCCCGTCCATTGAGGACAAAGTCATGCGGTTTCCTGAAAAAGACCGGCATCAGATCTTTCTGGAACCGGAGGGCCTGGACACCGTTGAGGTCTATCCGAATGGAGTGCCGACCAGTCTGCCCCTGGTAACTCAAGTCGCCATGATCAATTCAATAAAGGGACTCGAAAAGGCACAGATCATCAGGCCCGGGTACGCCATTGAATATGATTATATCGATCCCCTCGGTCTCCACCCTTCACTTGAGACCAAAAAGATACGAGGTCTGTTTCTGGCAGGGCAAATCAACGGGACCTCCGGTTATGAAGAAGCTGCAGCCCAGGGCCTTGTTGCCGGCATTAATGCAGTCCGTTACAGTCGAAACCTTGAACCATTAATTCTGGATCGGTCCCAGGCCTATATAGGTGTGCTTATTGATGACCTCGTCACCTGCGGCACCAAAGAACCCTACAGACTTTTCACCTCAAGAGCTGAATACAGACTCCTGCTGCGAGAAGACAACGCGGACAGCCGGCTGGCCGGAATTGGATATGAGCTCGGACTGGTTCAGGAAGAAGCCCATCAGGCCTTTCTGCATAAGCAGAAGGCGATAAAAGTCGGCATTGAATCCCTCGAAAATATCTCAATCAAACCCAACCCGGATATGAATGGGGTGCTCACCTCCCTGAACAGCACTCATCTCAAGCAGAAATGTACCCTCGCCGAGCTGCTGCGCCGCCCGGAATTGTCCATCGGTTCCTTCTCTTCACTGCCGATGTCCGACGGGGATCGTGCAGTTATCCATGGTCTTCAGACCAGCCCGGTAAAAGATGAGATAGAACTACAGGTGAAGTTCAAAGGATATATTGATCGTCAGACGGAACAGGTAGCCCGGTTTAAAAAAATGGAATCGGTGCTGCTTCCAAAAAACATTGATTATCGTTCGCTTTCAGGTCTCTCCAACGAGGTCGTAGAAAAACTGACGAAGATCCAACCGGTATCACTTGGTCAGGCGTCACGGATTTCAGGAATAACACCGGCAGCTATTTCCGTGCTGCAGGTGCATCTGAAAAAAATACAAAAACAGCAGTAGTCAGATATATCAGCCCATGACACCTCTCTCTTTTCCTGCAATCGACCCAATAATCTTTAGCCTTGGTCCCCTGCATGTGCGCTGGTACGGACTTATGTATGTCCTCGGATTCATAGCGAGCTATGTACTCGTTCGCATGCAGATACGGGATCATAAATACCAGCAGCTTGCCGACCACTTTGAAAACCTCAACCTTGTGCTCATTTTGTGCGTAGTGATCGGCGGAAGGTTAGGGTATGTCTTTTTTTATAATTTCTCCTATTATATTGCTCACCCCCTGGAAATTCCTGCTACCTGGAGCGGCGGCATGTCGTTTCACGGTGCCTGTTTGGCGCTGTTGATCGGGGGATGGCTCTTTTGCTGGAAAAACAAAATAGATTTTTGGAAAGCTGCTGATATTTACGCGGCTACCCTCCCCATTGGACTCGGCCTGGGAAGGATCGGAAATTTCATCAATGGCGAACTGTACGGCCGTGCAACTGATCTGCCATGGGGAATGGTTTTTCCTGGTGGAGGCTCCCTTCCTCGACATCCATCACAGCTGTATGAGTCATTTCTCGAAGGTTTTCTGCTTTTTGCTATCCTCTGGTCGGTACGCAACAGGCCGTGGCGAGATAACCGCTATTGGCCGCACGGCAGTATCATTGCCATGTTCCTTATCGGCTATGGTTTTTTTAGAATTATCGTGGAAAACTTTCGGGAACCGGACCAGCAGGTAGGATATCTCTTTGGCCTGTTTACTATGGGGCAGTTACTCAGTGGCATTATGGTTGGGTGTGGCCTTCTTGTCTGGATAATCAGACTCAACCACACCGACGCTCGATCTATTAAAATCAGCTGACTCTACTGCACAGATTTTTGCCGGGCTTGAATTTAACAACATTGTGGGCAGGAATAATTATTGTCTGTCCGGTTTGTGGATTTCTCCCCTTCTGTGCTGCTCTCTCTACAACTCTAAATGAGCCAAAACCCGACAGGGTGACCCGTTCTCCCTTTTCCATGGCATCAGCCAAGTTAGAGAGTACCCTGTTGAGTGCCTTCTCAGCCCGTACCTTTGTCATGCCACCAACTTCTGCAATTGTCGAAATAAGTTCACTTTTATTCATTTCTCTCCGACCTCTTTTCCACTGATTAACAAATAACAACGAAGACGACTGTATTTGTAGCCGCTACAGCAGAAAAAACAATTGTCGGATATACCGGTTTTTTTCTAGGTAATTATACCCAGGACAAAGAGAAGCACCTTAACATTAACAGTAATATCAAGTTGTTATAGCAAACAGAAAGACCGACTCGCCTTTGGTGAATTGGGACGTGCTGAAAAAAACAGTGAAAATAATCTTTCAGATACTAATCGGCCGTCACAAAACCATTACGAATAGCATAATTAACGAGATCGACGCTATTTTTCTTATTGAATTTTCGAAGCAGATTCGAACGGTGATGATCGATAGTCCGTTGGCTAAGGTTTAAGCGCTCAGCCATTTTTTTGCTCGTATATCCCTGGACAACCAGCTGCAGTATTTCTTTTTCCCGTTTGGTCAGTTCCTGGAAAGGACTCTTTTTTTCTGTACGATACATATTGATCACATCATCAGTAAAGTCATCAACCATATAGGGCGAGATGTAACTTTTACCTGACAACACTTTCTCTATGGCGATCAAGAGCTCCTGATCCGAATCATCTTTCATGAGATACCCATCTGCACCTGCGGCCATCGCATTATAGAAATACTGTTTATTTTTATGCATGGTCAGCATGAGTATCTTAATCCAGGGATACTTATTTTTGACAAGTCCGGTCGCCTCCATCCCCCCTATTCCAGGCATGGAAATGTCCAGAATTATCATATCCACTTTCGAGTTCTCAAGAAAAGCCATTAGTTCCTTGCCATTGCTCACTTCACCAACTACCCGGAAATTATCGTTCTTTTTGATGATGTTCTTTATTCCATGGCGGATCAGCACATGATCATCGGCGAGCAGTATACAGTAACTCTCATTTTCAGATTTCATTCGTAAGCCTCTTTCTCCTCGAACGATGTTCAGCATCTAATATCAACACCAGGATATCAATCTCTTGCTTTTCCTGATAACCATACTTTTTTAGAAAATGCAATTTCACCGCTGTTTTGTGCATATCTCTCTTTGATTTTTTCCAATTTTTCTTGACTTTCCTCGCAAGAGCGCTTTGATTAGCTGTTCTGGAAAGACAGGCAATTCCTCTACTGCCTATCAGCTATTTATTGTAAATAAAAAGGCATAAACCCTTTTTTAGTATATTGTTTTTTTTAGTTTAATTTTTTAAAGGAGCTGAAAATGGAAGAACTTATGAAATTACCTACACTCTTATATCCTCCTCCGGACGACAACACAACCTACGTTCACAGGAGACACCGTCAGAGCGATGTTTTATTGAACAATAATTTTCCGGAATAACGGGGCTCATCCTCTTTTTTAAAAGGGATGCCCTGCCTGGTTTCCCTTTAAGTCAAGAAATAAAGCATAAGAATGTTTCTGCCCCGGTGCAGATATTCCTGTCAAATAAGCGAAGACGAAAATAGGTGAAACGATGATTTTAAAGATTTTTCCATTTCTTGCCTGGTTTAAAGACTATGACTCCGGCAAGTTCAAAATTGATTTTCTTGCCGGGCTCACGGTAGCTCTTGTTCTTATTCCCCAGTCCATGGCGTATGCCCAGCTTGCAGGATTACCGGCTTATTATGGTTTGTACGCAGCTTTTCTGCCACCCATGGTGGCGGCACTTTTCGGTTCAAGCCGTCAGCTGGCGACCGGTCCCGTGGCTGTGGTCTCTCTTATGTCCGCCGCCTCCCTTGAACCTTTGGCGACAGCCGGGTCGGCCCAATTCATCGCCTATTCGATTGCTTTGGCGCTGACGGTCGGTATTTTTCAGTTTTCCCTTGGCGTTCTGCGCCTTGGACTTGTTGTTAACTTTCTCTCGCATCCCGTTGTCAACGGTTTTACCAACGCCGCTGCCATTATCATTGCCTCTTCTCAGTTTTCCAAATTTTTCGGTGTATACGTCGATAAGGCCGGACATCATTACGAGACAATGGTTCGGGTTGCTCAGGCGGCAATGGACTACACCCATCTGCCAACCCTTCTTTATGGAGTGTGCGCCGTCATTATTATGGTGGTGCTCAAAAAAATAAACCCACGCATCCCGAATGTACTCGTTGCGGTAGCTATTACTACCCTTATTTCCTATTTCACCGGCTTTAACAATGATGCCAAGGTCGACGTTTCCGCCATCCAGGTTCCTGCTATTAGTGATACAATCAAGAAGTTTAACCATTCAGTCACAGAGATTGAAAGTATAGGAAACCAACGAGCCGACATTGGGTTACTGGTGGATGATGAATTAAAAAAAGCTTCAAAAGGACACGGCAAAAGTGCAGAGTTGATTCAGTTGCAGAGCGAGGTAGAGCTGCTTACTCTGAGAATCAGCGATGCCAAGCATCACAGTCATCTTCTCAGAACAGAACTGCGGGCCATGAAGTTTGAGGGAGTAAAGGAAAATGACTCTCTCACTCTTTATCCCAAAAATGCGGTTCCAGATGACATAACAACAGACGGCAAGACATGGCGACTGAAGGTCGGAAATGCTCCGATAGACCTCACCAGCATCCCTGTTATGGGCGGGGGGGCAGTCGTTGGAAAGATTCCTGAGGGCTTACCCCAATTTACCATTCCAGAGCTCGACGCTAAATCCTTTCTCAAACTTCTCCCCACCGCTGTCATCATCTCACTGCTCGGGTTCATGGAGGCTATTGCAATTGCCAAGGCCATGGCAGCGAAGACCGGTCAGAAACTCGATCCAAACCAGGAGCTTATCGGTCAGGGGCTTGGCAATATTCTCGGCTCAATCGGCTCCAGTTACTCGGTTTCCGGTTCTTTTTCCCGATCTGCCGTAAACCTCCAGGCGGGCGCTGTATCCGGTATCTCATCGGTGGTAACATCGGTAATGGTTGTCATCACCCTGCTGTTTTTTACTCCGCTACTCTATCATCTCCCCCAGGCCGTTCTCGCCGCAGTCATTATGATGGCAGTTATCGGGCTGGTGAACATCAAGGGATTTATCCACTCCTGGAAAGCACAGTGGTACGACGGAGCGATCTCCATCCTCAGTTTTGTGGTAACACTCTATTTTGCCCCTCATCTCGACAAAGGTATCATGGTTGGAGTTGCGCTCTCAATGGCCGTCTTCCTCTATAAATCCATGCGGCCGGTAGTAGCCAGCCTGTCAATGAACGAGGAAAATGTCCTCATGAGCGCCGAACATTTTCGCCTGAAAGGTTGCCGCCATATCTCGGTTGTTCGATTTGACGGTGCTCTCTTTTTTGCCAACGCCAGCTACCTGGACGAACAGGTTGCTAAATTCAGGACAGAGCAGCCCGATCTACGCTACATTCTCTTGGACGCCAGAGGGATAAACGATATGGATGCGTCCGGCGAAGAAGCACTGGAGATGCTTTGCAAAAGGGTACGGAGCGCAAAACTCGGTTTTGCAATGTGTGGTGTAAAAGGTCAGGTTTTGAAAGTGATGGAACGAACAGGATTGATTGAGGAGATCGGCAAGGAACATATGTTTGCCGACAGCAAGACAGCCGTTGCAGCCCTGATCGACAGAATCCACAAAGGAACTGATCTGCCGGAAGCGGGCTGCGACAACTGCCCCCTGACGAAATATATACCATCCACCAGCTGATCATTGTACTTATCACAGAGTAATCCTCATCCCTCCGGTCCTGTCCAGGTAAACAAGGATTAGGACCGGAGGCCATTTCCCCCTTATCACCTGCCTATCGGTATTTTTAGAGACCACGGGACTCTGCTTGCGGTGGTCCGGCAGGACTGTTATAATCGCCGGTGTTTGTCTGTCATCACTGCCAATTCTAACCAGGAAATCACCCATGAAGAAACTGCTCTTAATGCTCTGTATCACCCTTGTCTCTGGCACTCTTGCTTTCGCCAGCGGTGGCGCATCTGCAGCTATAGAGACCGCAGGACTGACCGGATCTTTTTTCGGTATACTCTCGGTCTTTATTTTTATATCCGCCTATTCTCTGGTAATCCTTGAAGAGCAGCTCCATTTGAGAAAATCAAAACCCGTTCTTTTTGCCGCCGGTGTTATCTGGGTTCTTGTCGCTATCACCTTCAGCAGCCTTGGCAATAGTCACGCCGCAGAAGAAGCCATTCGACACAACCTCCTCGAATATGCTGAATTATTTCTCTTTCTGCTCGTTGCCATGACCTATATCAACGCCATGGACGAACGGAACGTATTTCAGGCCTTACGATCCTGGCTCGTGACGCGTGGTTTTTCACTTCGCACCGTCTTTTGGGTTACCGGTGTTCTGGCCTTTATTATTTCCCCGGTGGCCGACAATCTGACCACAGCGTTACTGATGGGGGCCGTCGCTATGGCGGTGGGTGGCAGTGATAAAAAATTTATTGCATTGGCCTGCATTAACATCGTTGTTGCCGCTAATGCCGGCGGGGCATTTTCACCATTTGGCGACATCACAACCCTTATGGTCTGGCAAAAGGGTATTGTCCAATTTACCGAATTCTTCCATATCTTTTTTCCCTCTCTGGTAAACTGGATAGTCCCTGCCGTTGTTATGAATTTTGCTATCAGCAAAAAAACCCCCCAGCCAAGCAAGGACCAGTACGTTATGAAGCTTGGTGCCAGACGGATCATGGCACTCTTTCTTTTAACCATCACCACTGCTGTTTCATTTCATAATTTTCTTCACCTTCCGCCGGCAACAGGCATGATGCTCGGTCTCGGTTATCTTGGTTTCTTCTCCTTTTACCTGAAAAAGAGAGAACACCGGAATTATGATGTTGATGATAATCCACTGGCACATCAAACGTATCATGCGAAACCCGATCCCTTCGACCTTTTTCGAAAGGTTGCCCGGGCGGAATGGGATACCCTGCTCTTCTTCTATGGCGTAATCCTCTGTGTTGGCGGTCTGTCGCAGTTCGGATATCTGGCCTTTGTCTCAAAGTTCCTCTACCTTGACTTAGGACCGACTACAGCCAATGTTATAGTAGGAGTTCTGTCGGCGATTGTCGATAATATCCCGGTGATGTTTGCCGTACTCACCATGCAACCAGATATGTCCCATGGACAATGGCTGCTGGTCACTTTAACTGCCGGGGTCGGTGGCAGTATGCTGTCAATCGGTTCTGCGGCAGGGGTGGCACTTATGGGAGCTGCGCGGGGCGTCTATACATTCAATGCCCATTTAAAATGGACCCCGGTAATTGCTCTTGGCTATGCCGCATCGATTTTTTGCCATCTCTTAATCAACAGCAAATTGATGTAAGGAGTAATCAAACGAATTTTCATGGATAAATCCACAAGCCGTACTTCTTCCCCCTTACCAATATCCTGGGAAGAGTGCAGGCGCAGGGGCTGGTCTCACCTCGACATTCTCCTCGTTACCGGTGATGCCTACATCGACCACCCTTCATTTGGTGTAGCTCTCATCGGCAGGTTGCTGGAAAGCCATGGATTGCAGGTAGCTATCCTCTCGCAACCTCGATTCGACACTGCTGCTGATTTTAAAGCCTTTCCGGCCCCCAGATTTTTTTGCGGCATCACCGCCGGAAATCTTGATTCTATTGTGGCGAATTACAGCGGTAACGGCAAGGTACGCGAGACCGATGCCTACTCCCCGGATGGTAATCCATGGAGGGGAGGTGTACGGAGCAAAACGGAACGAAGACGTCCCGATCGAGCCAGTCTGATTTATACCAGTCTCGCCCGGTCAGCGTTTTCGAACACCCCTATTGTCCTTGGCGGCATCGAGTCTTCTCTCAGGCGATTTGTCCATTATGACTTTAAACAGGAGAAGCTTAGATCTTCCTTTCTGACTGATGCAAAAGCAGATCTTCTCGTTTACGGGATGGGTGAAAAAGCTGTCATTGAGATAGCAAAGCGGTGTGCTGAGGCCAGGCCTCTGTCCAACATTCCGGGGACCTGCCAAAGGCTCACCGACCAAGAGCTGCAGGAGCAATTTCCTGATTTTGAGTCAAAAAGCTCACCGAAATTCCTTGTTCTACCCTCCTGGAATACTATTCAGGCTCAGCCGCATCTTTTTCTTGACACCGAAACCGAAATTGACACCCATTCTCGAGCATATTCTTCCAGAATTATCCTCCAGCGCCAACAGACTCACTGGGTTGTACAGTATCCGGCACAGAAGTCTCTCACTGCCGAGGAACTTGATGCACTGTACAGTCTGCCCTATTCAAGACATCCACATCCTGCAAAACAGCAGATTCCGGCTTTCCGGATGATCAAGGATTCCGTAACCATAGTCAGAGGTTGCTCCGGCAACTGCTCTTTCTGTGCGATCACCAGGCATCAGGGCCCAGCAATTATCTCCCGCAGTGTAGATTCCATAACTCAGGAATGCAGGCGGATTTCGAAAATGGCTGATTTCGCAGGTACCATCAGTGACCTTGGCGGCCCCACTGCCAACCTTTACGGTACACAGTGTGCTATTGGATCATGCAAAAAACGTGATTGTCTCTACCCGAAACCCTGCTCAAACCTGCAGATAGACGAAGATCTTTTCCTACACCTGCTTGACAATGTTTCCGCTGTTGATGGTATCAAGAAACTGTTCATCTCTTCCGGGCTGAGGATGGAACTCCTCCTGCGTACCCCCCGGCTGCTTAAAAGAATTCTTCAAAAGCACACACCCGGGTCCTTGAAGATAGCTCCTGAACATACCGACAGCGAGTTGCTCTGTCTCATGCACAAGGAACCGCATAGCCTTCTTAAAAAATTCGTTGAGAAATGCCGTGCTCTAGGAAAGGAGATCGGGAAGAAAAATATTGAGTTCACCCCGTATGTGATCACAGCACATCCAGGTTCAACATCGAAGCATGCTGAAAAGCTTGCACATGATATGCAAAAGCTTGGACTGAAAATACGTAAACCTCAGGACTTCACACCCACGCCCGGCACTCTCTCCACCGCCATGTTTGTGACAGGATTGAAGCCGGGAACAAAACAGCCGCTCGCCATCCCTCGTAAACATTCGGACAGGCTTCAACAGCGGCGGGCTCTTGAAAAAGCGACCCATCGAAACACTGCAGGAGCTAAAAAAATCAGCCCAAAAAAGAAAAGGTGACCAACCTGCAAGACAAGGTGGCACACTCTCTCTATTCAATTTGATTGTTATAATAGTTGCCGTAATAATAGTGGCTTTTATCAACCAATCTGGTCGAGATAAAGTTGCTTTTATGCCCATTGAAGATCACTCCAATGATCCGTTCCTTGCCGATATCTGATATAAACTTGTCAATCAAAGCCTTGTTGGATACCCCTTGTCTGACCACCAGAACTACCCCATCTACCGCCTGAGAAAGTACCTTTGACTCAGAAGCAACTTCAAGGGGCGGGGTGTCAAAAATCACATACCTGTCAGGATAACGGTTTGCCAGCTCCTCCACGAGCTTATGCATTCGGCTTGAACCAAGAAGCTCTGCAGGGTTGACAGGGGGCAGTCCGCTGGCCAGAATTGACAATTTTTCCATAGAAGTCTTTCGCAGAAATGCAGAAATTTCGCCATGCCCCTGTAAGTAGTCGACCAATCCACGTTCAACAGAAACCCCAAAAAGCTGAGCCAGAGAGGGCGCACGGAGGTCGCAGTCAACGATAAGTGAATGTTGGTCCACTCCCTGTGCAAGTGCAATTCCAAGATTTGCCGAGACAAAACTTTTCCCTTCCCTCGGCAAAGCTGAGGTTACCATAATGGTTTTAGGGGCCGGCTTTCCATCTTGGGGGAGCAATATCTTTGACCGTAAGACACGAAAAGACTCGGCTGCCTTACAGGAAGAACTGGTTGCCTTGATCAGCCTTTCATCCCATCCAGCTGTAGGTTCAGAAGAGCGTTGAAAAGTTTCGACTGGAACCTTTTTGGTTACAAAGGGCTTTTTTTCCAGATCCGCAACGGATCTCACCGATTTGTCCGCTATCGTGGCTACATCAGACTGCCCCTGCACGTCAAAGCTATAGCCTGATTTTCCCAACACTTTGGAGGTCTTTCCCATTTTCTCTCTTTAACCTAGATTGAATAATCGCATTTATGTATCGATAAAAGGAACCAACCGGCTATTCCCGGCGCTTCCTGCGCATGTATGGACTATAAATATTGCCAAAACTATTCCGACCGACACAATCCTGAAATGTCGTAACCACAAAGCTTCGAACGGCGAATCATTTTTTTATATTTCCGGAAAAACGAAATATTCTTCAAGTTATTTCGCAAACCAGTACTTTATACTACAGGACAATATCCCCTCTGCTCCAAACAAGGGCGAACAAAGTGAGGATAAGTCCACCAACCAGGAGAACCAGACTCACTGAGAGTATCTGTCGCCAGTTCTCTTTTTTATGTTCAGCCGCTGTTTCGATATACGGAATAGTGATAAGCAACGGCACACCAAGAACCGGTTCGAGGGTCTCCGGGTCCCGGAAAGAAGGATCAAAAAAATCCAAGACAAGGACTATTGCCAGTCCCAGACCAAGCCCTGCCATGACACTCATCCCCATAATTCTTATAAAATTCGGCTTGATCGGCTTTCCGGAATACCTGGCGGGATCCTCTATTTTAAACTGACTCCCCCTCTGCCGCACCTCAAGATTCAACATTGATTCTGCCCGAAGATTCTGGGCAACGAGGTAGTCATAATGTTTTTTCAGCTGATCATATTCCCGAGTGAGGGAAGACCATTCCGCTTCTCTTATCGGTGCCGCTGCGACCCATTTTTCATACTGCTCAATTCTATCCTTCAGCAGTTTCTTCTCATTTTCAAGGCTTGCTATGCTCAATTTAACATTTTTCCGCTGTACCTCCAGTTGCATCAGGACCTTGTCGTACATTTCGTCTGATTTCCCGCTTGAAGGTGATCGCGGAGCACTTTGCGCGTTGCCTGTCTCTTGCTCCAATTTTGCTATAAGTTTACGTACCCTGATGATTTCAGGGTGTTTTTCAGTATACTTCAACAACAAGGAACTTAATGTTGAACGCAAATTTGCCAGCCGCTGAAAGCTGTCCATACCATCACCGTCGTCTTCAGAACCGGCAAAACGCTGCACCAACAATCTTCTGTTACTCAACTGATCCTGAATGAGGACAAGGGTTCGTTCCAGATCCTGAATACTCTCCTGTTTCCCTTGATATTGCGCCTGCAGGGAAGTCAGCCTGGACATATTAGCCTCCCTGTGTTCAGGCATTTCATTATAATTTTTCAGCTTATAGTCTCGCATGACATTTTCCTTGCGATCCATAACCTGTTTCGCCATTTGCAATTCTTCATTGGTGTAAGCGGAAGTATCAGTTGCTCTTTCCTGCCGATATTTAAGGTTTTCCTCGATAAACTTTGCAGCAATCGCATTCGTCACCCTGACAACTTTTTCAGGCTCATCCCCGGAATAGGAAATTGTAAAAACCTGCCCCTTATTCGATGGTGTTACCTCAATTTTATCTCTCAGCATTTCAATTACATTCTCTATCGGCTGATTTCTGCGCAGCTCGGGATAGAGATTTAATTCCGTGATAATCTGTTCCAAATTAGTCCTGCTGATAACTATTTGGGTAAGAGTATTGACAATGTCACGAATCTTCAACTGCATATCAGGGGACAGTTTGTTTGGGCTTATCTTCTGCTGTTGGTAACTGAGAAGGCTCGTAGACTGATATACCTTGGGGGTACGAAGATATATTCCAAGACCAATCGGCAAACTCAAGAGCAAGGTGGTGATAATAATGAATTTTCGTCGAAAGAATAAATCGAGATATTTATTAACAAGCTGACGTTGTTTTCTGTCCATGTAGGGGTACTCTCTTAATTAAAAGGATTTAATTCAGCAAAGTATGAACAACTGTAACATCTTCAGGAGAAGAACGGATAGTTTTTTCAGCATAATGACGGCAATTCAGATAATTATGCCCATTCCCATGCTGCAAAAAAATATTATGCATAAGACCACAACTCTGAAAGTTCTTATGAAAAATCCGCAGGTGAAAATGTGATCACCTCTTCAATTCGTTGACAATTCATGGCAATCATAATAAGTCGATCAAGCCCCATGGCAATTCCCGCTGCAGCATCCAACTTTTCAAGATCTTGCAGAAACCGCTCAGGCAGGACCACATCACGACCGGTAATTGCTTTAATGATTTCGATCTCACGAACAAATCTACTCCGTTGCTCTTCCGCATCGGTGAGCTCTGAAAAACCGTTTGCAATTTCTATGCCATTAATATACAACTCAAACCGTTCAGCGACTTTGGGGTTGTCTGCTCTTTTTCTCGCCAGCGACCCAAGTTCCAATGGATAGTCATAGAGAAAGGCTGGTGCAGCATTCCCCAGGTGGGGTTCAATGTATTCGACAAGGACTTCATCAAAGATCCCCTCGTCCAAAGCCCGTTTCAAGGCAATTGGGCTATATCTGGTAAATGCCTCATCAACGGTTAACCTTTCCCAGCTGCCATCGAAATTGACACCTGAAAAAAAAGGCCCATCCACAATGCTGCCAGGCTTCTGATCATCCTGCAGGTTATCAAGAAGATAGCGCAACAGCGCTTCGCAATCCTCCATAAGCTGATGATAATCAGCACCCGTCCGGTACCATTCAAGCATCTGAAATTCTTCCAGGTGAAGCCGGCCTTTTTCTTCTTTTCGAAAACAGTGGCAGATTTGAAATATCTTGTGGCTACCGGCGGCCAGCAGTCTTTTCATGCAGAGTTCAGGTGACGTCTGCAGATATTCATTGTCTGAGGTGATTGGTGTTATATTGCTTTCCGGGATATAGATCGGTTGGCGGAGTGGGGTATCAACTTCCAAAAAACCATGCTGATAAAAAAAAGATCTGAGCAAACGAAAAAAGGTTGCACGAAAGTGCAACCCCTTTGCGCCAAGCATATGAGGTTACTCTTTTACCCGGGTAACATACTCCCCGGTTCTTGTATCAATCTGTATTTTGTCACCTTCTTCTACAAAAGGAGGAACCTGAAGTTCATAGCCGGTCTGCACAGTAACCGGTTTGGTATCGTTGCCGGAAGTATCACCTTTGGCCCAGGGATCAGCCTGTGTGACTTCCAGGTTGACAAAGATCGGGAGAGTAACGTCAATAGGCTGATTGTCATAAAACAGGACCTCCACCTCCATATTATCGATGAGAAAATTAACATTTTCACCTAACTGCTCTTTTGTTATAAAAAGCTGATCATAATTTTCTGTATCCATAAAGTGGAATTCGTCACCCTGGCTATAGAGAAATTGCATCTTTTTTTCGTCGAGTTCAGCTTTCTCAAACTTATCGTTCGAACGATACGTTTTGACAAGCTGATTGCCGGAGATCATATTCCTCATTTTTGTCCGATAAAGTGCCTGCCCCTTCCCCGGTTTTGAGAACTCAAAATCGGTTACGATATAAGGGTTTCCATCTATCTGTACTTTCAAACCTTTTCTTAAATCAGAAGCGCTTAGCATCATACTTCTCCATATATTCTAAATGTGAGAGGGATAGCATGCCAGTGAGCTATCCCTTAACCGGTATTAACACAATGTATTCCAGGTAACTTGAGCACTCAGTTCCAAAGGACAACTCTGATGAACAAATCAGTGGGCTTATGAAGCTGATAATATACCTGTCTTTGGTTTTATTGTGCAACTGTTAAAAATTGGATCTTCTTGGAAAATATGAAATTAATTTATCCGTTGGTTTTTTTATCTATTGAACACCGGCAAGGCATATAGTTTTTTTCAATGCGGACATCGAAGCTCCGGGTATAATGAGCGGAAAAGTAATAAGGAGATGTAATAATGTTGACTGTTGGAATTCTTTCTGATACCCACCTCGAGAAAGTCGACGAATCATTTGTGCGAAAGTGTGTAACTGTATTTGATGGTTGTGACGCAATTATTCACGCAGGGGATCTCACTGACATTGCCATATTGTCCGTTTTCAAGGGTAAAGATATTCACGCTGTTTCTGGTAATATGTGCAACAGACCGACCAAGCAGTCGATCCCGGAGACTAAGCAGATTATTCTTGAGGGGTATTCCATCGCTATAACTCATGGACATAACGCCGGACCGCGTCATAGTATTGAGGAAAAGGTTTTCGAGCGATTCCCTGAAGCCGACTGTATTATTTTTGGTCACACACATGAAGCTGTTTGCCGAACATTTGGGAGCACGCTGCTCATCAATCCAGGAAGCTTTAGCGGCACAGGACGACACGGTGCAGCGGGAACGTATGCTATCCTTCATATTGACAATAAAGGTCTGAAAGCCTTAATTCATACTGTGCCGAACCTGCCATGAAAACTTTGTGGACTCCATGGCGTATTGAACATGTTCTGGGAAATGCGCCAAAGCCAGCGGGCTGTCTTTTTGAGCCTGCCGGTAATTGTAGAGCCAACAGGAAGGCGCTGCTCCTTTATCGAGACCATCATGTAGTTGTGCTGCTTAACCGATTTCCTTATACTAATGGTCACCTGCTGGTGGCACCTGCTCGACATGTAAGCTGTCTCACTGAAGTGACGACTGCCGAGAATTGCTCTCTCATGGAGATGATAAAAGAAGCGACAGGTATTGTAAAAAATCGCCTCAAACCAGACGGTTTCAACATCGGATGCAATATCGGATCCGTTGCCGGAGCAGGAATTGCTGATCACCTGCATTTTCATATTGTTCCACGCTGGGATGGTGATCATAACTTTATCAGCGTAGTTGCAGATATCAGAACAATCCCCGAACACCTAGATGCTACTTTTGATAAACTTCTTCCAGATTTCCAAGACCTACATAACAAAACCGTATGACAACGACTACTCAACTCACCCCGATGCTGCAACAGTACCTTGAAATAAAAGGACAGCATGAAGACACGATACTCTTCTACCGCATGGGAGATTTTTACGAAATGTTTTTTGAAGATGCCGTTGTGGCTTCAAAAATTCTGGGGATCACCCTCACCTCAAGAAATAAAAAAAGCGACAGTGTGCAGGTCCCTATGTGCGGAATACCCTACCATGCTGTCCAAACCTACCTCGCAAAACTGATTAAGGCCGGACGTCGTGTAGCTATATGCGAACAGACGGAAGACCCGTCGGCAGCAAAAGGAATTGTCAAACGAGAGGTTGTCCGCATAGTTTCACCTGGAGTGATTACTGATGACATGCTCCTGGATGACAAAAGCAATAATTATATCTGTTCACTTGTCGTTAAAGAAAGTACCGGGCAAAGTGTATATGGCGTCAGTTTTCTTGATGTCAGTACCGGTGAATTTCTGGTCGGAGAATACAGCGATAATAATGACAGCGGCGAAGTCATCCTTGACCAGCTGACCCGCCTCATGCCGTCTGAACTGCTAATACATGTGAAAGAACGTAATGCCCTTGAAGCCCTTATCAAACAGATTTGCACCCTGATTCCAGGCGTCTGCGTCACCGAACGTGACAGCTCAAGCTATCAGGTCGAGATGGCTGAAGAACTTCTCCATGAGCATTTCAAGGTTGTTACCCTGGACGGTTTTGGTTGCGGCAGATTTTCTCTTGGAATTATCGCTGCGGGTAGTCTGCTGGATTATATCCGGGAGACTCAAAAAACAGACATTGATCATATCGAGAAACTGTCCCCCCTGGACACCAGTGCGATCCTGCATATTGATGATTCATCACGACGAAACCTTGAACTCACGCAAACGATAATCGGAGGTCAGCGACAAGGCTCTCTCCTCTCTGTGCTCGATCTTACCTGTACTCCCATGGGTGCCAGGTTGCTCAAACACAACCTTCTATTCCCTTTGCAAAATAAAGACCGAATTATTGACCGGCTGGACGCTGTAACCTTCTTTTTTAACAACAGTACGGTGCGCAAGGAATTGCGGAGCCAGCTTGAACAGGTCTACGACCTAGAAAGGCTCAACAGTCGAATGATACTGGGCTCAGGTAATGGCCGGGACATGCTCGCCATGAAAAATTCTTTTGCCTCACTCCCGACCATCCTTGCCCTGCTGAGAAAGTGTAACACATCAAAATTAATAGACATTGAGAAACAATTCGATACACTCAATGATCTCCATGATCTACTCGAAAAATCGATCCATCACGAAGCTCCCGTCACACTTCGCGATGGCCACTTGATCAAATCGGGCTACAATCAGGAACTTGATGAACTGGTTCACCTTCTTCAGGATGGCAAGAAACTGATACTTGACCTCGAATCCAAAGAACGAACAGCTACCGGTATTGCCAAACTGAAAATCGGGTTTAACAAGGTGTTCGGATATTTCATCGAAGTGAGCAAACTTCATGCGGATAAAGTACCTGAGCATTATATCAGAAAACAGACTCTTGTGAATGCAGAACGGTTCATTACTCCGGAGCTGAAAGAGTTTGAAAATAAAGTCCTGGGCGCTCAGGACAGAAGAGTGGAACTGGAATATCAGCTTTTTCTCGCGATTCGCACACAGTTGACCCAAAACAGCAGTCGACTACTGAAAACTGCACAGCTTCTTGCCCAGATAGATTTTCTTTCTGCCAATGCTGAAATGGCCCATAAATTTAACTATCGTCGACCTGAGATAAATGGTGGTGATGAGATCAAGATAGTTGAAGGACGCCATCCGGTTATTGAAAGGAGCCTTGCTTCTGGAAAATTTGTCCCAAACGATATACATCTCGATCAGACGTCGAGTGAAGTGCTGATAATCACTGGCCCTAACATGGCCGGTAAATCGACCGTTTTGAGACAGACCGCGCTTATCGTCCTCATGGCCCAGATGGGTTGCTATGTTCCGGTCCAGCAGGCAATGATAGGCATTGTTGATCGAATTTTCACCAGGGTCGGCGCCATGGACGATTTGCGTCGTGGTCAATCCACATTCATGGTGGAAATGAGCGAAACCGCAAATATCCTCAACAATGCGACACCCAAAAGTCTGGTGATTCTCGACGAAATCGGCAGAGGCACCTCAACCTACGACGGCTTGTCCATAGCCTGGGCAGTGGCTGAAGATCTGGTCGAAAAAAATGGTGAGGGGGTGAAGACTCTTTTTGCAACGCACTATCACGAACTGACGGAGCTCGCTAAAACACATAAGCGGGTGCAAAATTATTCGATCGCTGTTCGTGAATGGCAGGGGAATATCATCTTCCTCCATAAACTTGTCAAAGGAGGAACCAGTAGAAGCTACGGTATTCAGGTCGCTGGCCTGGCAGGCGTTCCAGATATTGTCGTTCAAAGGGCTGAAGATATTCTTAGAGAAATCGAAAGGGGAAAATTCGGCCAAACCGCCGATCCGGTATCGAATAGAAAGAAAACATCAAAAATAAAAAAACATCCTGATCAACTGACACTTTTCCCGGCTCCTGCCGATCCGGTCAGAGATTATTTGCAGGAGATCAACCTGGATCAATGTTCTCCCCTGGAAGCCTTAACTTCCCTCTACACCCTAAAGGAAATGCTCAAAAACTGATCATGATAAAATGATAGAGGTCAGACTCCCTTGCAATAGACCCCTGAAGGGGCCCTGCAGTAGGTCATGTTCTTTTCGGCATGGGGGGGCCTTTCTCCAAAATAGGGTAGATACCCTTAATTGTGCTATGGCCCTGGTGTATGTGGCTCTAAGGTACTATTTTCTTTGCCTGAGATGGTCCTTTTGGTATACTGCTTTTGGTTCCACTCATTTGGGGGTTTTTCGGAATCAGGTCTTCCAGTGCTTTATCAGATGAGGGACAAGGTTTTTTTCACCATGATCAACAGATCCATTCCTATTTACATTGTAGTTATTCTGCTGGTATTTCTTTTTCCACTTGAGCTCTTTGCCGCTGGCGCTGCTGTTGAAAAATCAGCTGCCATCAACAAACGATACGATGAAGCCAAATTTTATTATAACCAACTCCAGACAAATGGAAATATTTCAGGCTCAAGAGAAAACTGGCTGAAGGGAACCAGAAATTTTCGCAGGATATATCTTGCCAGTCCCAAATCTGATCTGGCCCCCTCCTGTCTCTTCATGCTTGGGCGTGTGTATGGAGACATGTATGATCGTTTTCACTATACTGCCGATCTTGAAGAATCAATATCTTATTTTCAAGATATTGCGAGGCTCTTCCCTCAACATCGCCTCGCCGATGACGGCTATTTTTCACTTGCCCAAATATACCTCGACAAAAACAACAATCCTCGAAAAGCTGCTGATTTTCTTATAGAAATTGTCACAAAATTCCCTAAAGCCGATATGCGTCCCATGGCTGAAGAACTTCTGAAACTGCTTTCAAAAGAGCACGATATTCCACTTCCATCAATAATGATTTCCTCAACCGGGGAAACTAATTTGAGCTATGTCCTCCCTGTTAAATATTGGTCTTCTGACAATTATACTCGTGTTGTTATCAAGGCCTCCAGCCCAGTCAATTATAAAGAGGTTTTGCTCAAGGCAACAGAAAACACCCCGAGAAGACTGTATATAGATTTCAAAAACAGCTATATTGAGCCGCAGTACCGGTCTCCTGTTCCAATTGAAGACGGACTCCTGAGAAGTATTCGTACGGGACAGTTCAGCCCGGATACCGTGCGAGTTGTTCTTGACATCGAATCCATCGATAATTATGAGATTTTCAACCTCCCCGACCCATTCAGGGTGGTCATAGATGTACGTGGCAAAGAGCAGCTAACTGGCGCGCCACCACCTGTTGAAAGCGCGAATAGTCCTGACCCGCTTCCCGAAGTGGCAGCAATTGGAACCGAACAAGAGATCGTTATCCTGAGAGAAACAAAAAAAATCGCTGTTTCACCCCACCCTTCTGAGAAGACTCAAAAATCTGATGTTCTATCAGAGATACAACCACTCTCGCTGGCACAGCAATTAGGACTTGGAGTCAAAAAAATAATCATTGATCCGGGCCATGGCGGCAAAGACCCTGGGGCCATGGCTTTTGGTATGAAGGAAAAAGATTTAGTTCTCAACATTGCAAAAGAACTTGTACCTGTCTTGGAAAAAGAGCTGCATTGTGAAGTAGTGCTCACAAGGGACAGTGATGTATTTATCCCACTTGAAGAACGCACAGCCATAGCCAACACCCAAAACGCCGACCTCTTCATATCTCTTCACATCAACGCTCACCCATCGGCAGAAGTGCGCGGACTTGAGACCTATTATCTCAACCTGACGACAAATGCCGAAGCCATGAGGGTCGCAGCCAGAGAGAATGCTACTTCTACCCACCAGATGAGTGATCTTCAGGATATTCTTTCCGATATAATGAAAAACTCGAAAATCAATGAATCGTCGCGACTGGCACAACAGGTGCATAATTCTATTTTTACCAAAGCGAATAAAAACGGTTATGCGGACATTAGAAATCTTGGCGTCAAACAGGCGCCTTTCTATGTGCTAATCGGAGCAGAGATGCCCGCGATACTGATTGAAATTGCCTTTATCAGTAATGAAAAAGATGCCAAGAATTTGAAGGATCCAAGTTTTGTGGCTATGCTGACCCGGGAAATTGCCGATGGCATTCGTGCATACGTCAGCGATACGACAGCCCAACTCTTCTAGGAACTTTCATACAGATCTTGCTATTTGTTTTTCTTATGGGGATGAGAAGGTTGTATCCTCGGATTTTTCAAAGAAAGTGGCAACTTCCGGTAGGCTGCAAAGTCCCAAAAACGCTGGTCATAAGATAGATTATCCATATGCACTAGAGACCGTTCGTTACAGATCAGATCCAACATGCCAAGAGAAATGGTGGGAGAGAAAGCCCCCCTCTATTAGCTTTTCCGGGTTTCAATTACACACATATTGCTTTCATAACAAAAAAGGGCCGCTCTCTCATAAGAAAGAGCGGCCCTTTTATGTGGATGCGATGCAGCAGGTCTAGCGCTTTGCCACTTTCAAACGGGCAAGAGCGCGCTGCAGAGCGATTTCAGCTCTTCTACGATTAAAATTATCCGTCTGTTGAGCAGCCTGAGCGAGCCGCTTTTCTGCTCTTTCTTTTGCTCTCATTGCTCTTTCAACATCAATTTCACTGCCAACTTCGGCACTCTCAACGAGAAAGGTGATCTTATTATTAGAGACCTCACAGAATCCACCACTTACCATGAGGGACTCTCTTTTATTGCCGTTCTCATATGTAAGAGTACCAATTTTGATTGTCGACAGAAAAGGCGCATGGTTTGCGAGTACACCAAAGTCGCCTCCATACCCTGGAGCGTTAACGATATCAACATCCTCGTTAACCTTGGCACCAGTCGGAGTGACGACCTCAAGTCTTATCTGTTGTCCCATCGAATTGTCCTCTTGAGCAGAATATTTAGTGCCTCGGAAAGATGTTTTCCTGTTTTCTCAGGAAAACATCTTTCGTTGAGGAACTGAACCCATAAATCGGGTTAGCTTTATGCCTTCGACTGAGCGTCTTTGGCTACGGCTTCGTCAATTGAGCCAACCATATAGAAGGAGTTCTCATTAAGCTCGTCGTGCTTACCTTCGAGAATTTCCTTAAAGCCCTGTACGGTATCAGCAACTTTAACAAACTTACCCGGCATACCGGTAAAAACCTCAGCAACGGTAAACGGCTGAGACAGGTATCTCTGAATCTTACGGGCACGTGAAACGAGCTGTTGATCTTCTTCGGAAAGTTCATCCATACCAAGAATGGCGATGATATCCTGGAGGTCTTTGTATTTCTGAAGAGAAACCTGAACACCACGAGCCACCTGGTAATGCTCTTCACCGATGACGTTTGGATCAAGGATCCTTGAAGTAGAGTCAAGTGGATCAACTGCCGGATAGATTCCCAGCTCTGAAATCTGACGGGAAAGAACAACAGTACCGTCAAGGTGGGCGAAGGTGGTTGCCGGGGCAGGATCAGTCAAGTCATCAGCAGGGACATAAACGCACTGAACTGCAGTAATAGAACCTTTGGTAGTGGAGGTGATACGTTCCTGCAGCGCACCAAGATCGGTTGCGAGAGTTGGCTGATAACCAACCGCTGAAGGAATACGGCCAAGAAGCGCGGAAACCTCAGAACCCGCCTGAGTAAAACGAAAGATGTTATCGACAAAAAGCAGTACGTCCTGTCCCTCTTCATCACGGAAATACTCAGCCGCAGTAAGACCGGTGAGTGCAACACGCGCACGGGCTCCTGGAGGCTCAGTCATCTGTCCGTAAACAAGCGCAGCTTTTGGCAAAACACCTGAATCCTTCATCTCATGGTACAGGTCATTACCTTCACGGGTTCGCTCACCAACCCCGCAGAATACGGAAATACCACCATGATGCATAGCGATATTATTAACCATTTCCATCATAATTACGGTTTTACCACAGCCGGCACCGCCAAACAGTCCCATTTTACCACCAAGGGGAAAAGGAACCAGAAGATCGATAACTTTAATACCGGTTTCGAGAACCCGGACTTCAGTATCCTGCTCTGTAAATGCGGGAGCTTCACGGTGAATTGGAAGGCTTTTATCCGAGGTGATCGGACCGAGTCCGTCAACCGGTCGCCCAACAACGTTCATGATACGCCCAAGGGACGCTTCACCAACGGGGATCGTAATTGGTAATCCGGTATCCTTCACCTGCATACCGCGAACAAGACCATCGGTCTGATCCATGGCGATACAGCGGCAGGCATTGTCACCGAGATGCTGAGCGACCTCGACAACGAGATTGTCTTCGTCTTCGTTAATGCCGGGATTGGTAACCAGACAGGCGCTCATAATGGCAGGCAGATTGCCAGGCTCAAACTCGACGTCTACTACAGGTCCGATGACCTGTGTGATTTTTCCTATTCTTTGTTCACTCATTGGGCCTTACCCCTCCTCAAAAGTCATTGATTATCAAATTGATAAAGTATTATTTCAGGGCTTCTGCACCGCCTACGATGTCCATAAGCTCATTTGTTACCGCAGCCTGCCGTGCTTTATTATAGACGACGGTCAGGTTCGCCACGATATCCTTACAGGCATTGGTAGCGTTATCCATTGCTGTCATACGAGCAGCATGCTCGCAGGCACCAACCTCGAGCATTGCATGATACATGAGAACATTGAGATACAGAGGTTGCAGGACATCCATGATCTCCTCACTGGAAGGCTCGTAGATGTAGTCTCCGGAGATTTTACTCTCAGCACCATCCTCAGCCTCGACAGGTTGTACAGGCAGAAAAGGTGCTGCCGCTGGAACCTGACGCGCAACAGACTGAAATTCTCCGTACAATATCTCAACCTTGTCAGTCGTCCCGCTCAGGAACTGTTCGGCAATATCGGTAGCAATTTCTCTGGCATGAAACATCTGGAAATTGCCCATGATTTCACTGTATTTTGTCCTGACCTTCTCAGTTTTTCTCAGGAGTTGGTACCCCTTTTTGCCGACACAGACGAAACTGACCTTCTTGCCCTCTGCTTCATATTCTGCCATCTTCTTAAAAGCCAGTTTGATAATATTGGCATTGAAGGAGCCGCACAGACCACGATCAGAAGTGACAACAACCAATTCCACCGCTTGCACAACTCGGTTTTCCATTAAAGGAAAGGCATTAGTGTTTGCGCCACCGGACAGATTGGACATCGCGTCATTAAACTTAGCAGTATAAGGTCGAAATGCCTCCATCTTTTCCTGGGCACCGCGCAGTTTTGCTGCGGCCACCATGTTCATGGCTTTAGTGATTTGGGCCGTCTTTTTAACGCCCGAAATCTTTGTTTTTACTTCCTTTAGACTCGCCATATTTTGACCTATTTGTGATTAGTGACTTAGAAATGATTTCCATCTATTCTAGAGGAAATCATTTCGTGAAGGAACTTACACCCCGTAAAGAGTACTGATAAGAATTCCACTCTCTTCGGCGGGGATTAGTTAAGACCTTTTGTCGCCTTGAAAGTATCACCAAAGCTGGTCAGAACCTTGTTGAGTTTTTCTTTTATTGCATCCGTGAACTGCTTTTCTTCAACGAGGTCGGCAAAGATACTTGGCTCATTGGACTCAATATAGTTATACAGCTCTGCCTCGTAATCAGCCAAGGTGTCGATAGGCAATTTGTCAAGATAACCGTTGGAACCTGCATAAATGATGGTGACCTGTTTTTCCATTGGCAGTGGCTGGTATTGCGGCTGCTTCAGAATCTCAACAAGTCTTTCACCGCGGGTCAGTTTCGCCTGGGTTGCGGCATCAAGGTCTGAACCGAAAGCGGCAAAGGCGGCAAGTTCACGATACTGAGCAAGATCAAGTCGAAGAGTACCTGCTACCTGCTTCATCGCTTTCACCTGAGCGGACCCACCAACACGGCTAACAGAGAGTCCAACATTGATCGCAGGCCGAACACCAGAGAAAAAGAGGTTTGGTTCGAGGTAAACCTGGCCATCGGTAATAGAAATAACGTTGGTCGGGATGAAAGCGGAGACGTCACCTGCCTGGGTCTCAATAATCGGCAGTGCGGTCAGCGACCCTGCACCGAGCTCATCATTTACCTTGGAAGCACGCTCTAAGAGACGTGAGTGATTGAAAAAGATGTCACCGGGATATGCCTCACGACCCGGCGGACGTCTGAGCAGCAGTGACAGTTCACGATAAGCAACAGCCTGTTTGGAGAGATCATCATAAATAATGAGAGCGTGTTGCCCATTGTCCCGGTAATACTCGCCCATTGAACATCCAGCGAATGGTGCGATGTACTGCATTGGTGCAGGATCCGACGCACACGCAGAAACAACGGTTGTGTACTCCATGGCCCCATGCTTTCTGAGGGCTTCAACAACCAGAGCAACAGTCGATTTCTTTTGTCCAACCGCTACATAAATACAATGAACATCAGTATTTTTCTGAGCTATAATTGCGTCAACACAGAGGGCAGTCTTGCCGATCTGACGATCGCCAATAACCAGTTCACGCTGTCCTCTGCCAACAGGAGTCATGGCGTCAACAGCCTTTGCTCCTGTATAGCAAGGTTCATGCACACCCTTCCTGGCGATAACACCGGGGGCGAGAACTTCGATTTTGGAAGAAAGATCCGAATTGATAGGTCCGAGTCCGTCAATCGGTGCGCCGATTCCGTCAACAACACGGCCAGCCATGGCCGGTCCTACCGGAACTTCCGCGATTTTACCGGTTCGCTTAACGATATCGCCTTCTTTGATTTTGGACACGTTACCAAGAACGGCACAACCAACGTTGTCTGCCTCAAGGTTCAGGGCGAGCCCCATGATCCCGCCAGGAAACTCTAAAAGTTCCATGGCCATACAGTTCTGCACACCATAGACACGGGCAATACCATCACCTACCGAAATGACGGTACCAGTCTCGTTCAGATCTACACTGGTCTCGTAGGCCCCAATCTGGTCCTTGATAATCTGACTAATTTCTGCGGCTTTAATCTGCATCTATTCTCTCCCCTTAATGGAATCTTTTAAACCTGCAAGCTGGGTTTTTATACTTCCGTCCAAAACCAGGTCACCAACTTGGGCAATGATGCCGCCCAAAATGGTCGGATCAACACTGGTTGTGAGTTCAACTTTCTTGCCTGTTAACTTTTCTAGAACTTTTTGCACGTTCTCTTTTAATTCACCGCTCAATTCAATTGCCGAAATAACATTGCCATGACTGAGATTTTTTGCTTCATCCACCATGGTCTGATAGGCGAGGGCTATTTCCGGCAAAATTTCTGCGCGTTTTTTCTGAACTAAAAGATTAAGGAAGTTGCCCATGATCTTGTCAACTTTCATGGAACTGACTATTCCTTTCATCACATTTTCTTTTACATCCATTGGATAGAGGGGATTCGTCAGAGCATCGGTGACCTCCGGATGCGTAGCATACAGATTCGCTAAGCCCTGAAGAACCGTGTTGTACTCTTCGTATTTTTCCTGCTCCTGGCCTACGGTGAAAATTGCCTTGGCGTATCTTTTTGCGAGGATTGTCTGTTTCACTGTACGGCCCCCACTTTATCTAAATAAGTTTCTATAATCTTCACCTGGTCATCCGCAGTGAGATTCTTCACAATCAACTCCTGGGCAATTACTGCAGCCTGCTCAGCGACCTCATCCTTGAGGGTGCGACGGGCTTCAGTCACTTGATTCTGGACGGCCATTTCTGCAGACCGCATCAAATCAGCCGCTCCCTGCTCGGCCTTTTCAAGTATCTTGGCCTTCTCAACTTCCGCTTGAGCGATTGCCCGTTCAACAACCTTGTCAATCTCGGACTCCACAGTCGCCAACTTGGCCTGAAACTCGTTATATGAGCTCTCTGCCTCAGCACGATTTTGCTCAAGAGTTTCAATCTCGTTTTTGATTTTCTTGCGACGTGCGGAGAGACCTGAGCCGATTGGCTTGGCACCAAATTTAACGAGGATGATCATCAAGGCAATAAAATTGACGATCCTCCAGCCAAGATCTTTGACCTTTGCTGCCGACAGACTGTTGGAAGCATGGGCTCCTTCCGCATGTGCGTCAACACCATCTGCGTCTGCAACGTGTCCACTATCGGCGGCCACCGCATGATCAGCGGCAGGAGCATGCGCAGCAGGCTCAGACGCGAATACCGTCCCAAGGAATAAGGAGAGCCAAAGTGTCAATGTCAGCAGGCTTATAAACCTTGTAATTTGTTTCGCTCCATTCATTATCAGAGACTCCTCCCCAGAATTTTACTGGCCATGTCGGTTGCGAATCCGTTTAAATCGGATTGTAAAGTGGTCCTGGCATTTCCGATTTGAGATGCAAGCTCGGCTAGCTTCGAGTCTTTTGCCGCTTCAGCTTCAGCCTTGATAGCCGCCAATTTTTCATCACCGGCTTTTTGTGCTTCTGCCCGTGCTGAATCTAAAGCGGTTTTCGCCTTAACGGAGGCTTGAGCCATTTTTGCATCAACCTCTTCCTGCCGGAGTTTGGCATTTTTCTCAAACTTCGAGATTTCCTCTTGCATCCCCAGTAGTTTTCCAGATCTCTCCTTTAGAATCTTCCGAACAGGCTTGTAGAGGACCCCATTGAGGAGAAACATGAGTACAATCATGTTAACAATCTGAATAAACAAAGTGATATCCGTCGTAATCATGTTAGTAGCTCCTGCTTAACTAAGATAACGAAAAAAAATAACATTCATTTGCATAATGAATGATGACCGCAACAAGGTATATCTACAAAAACAGTGGTCTTGCTCCGCCAAAAAAGCGGGATTCGTCTCAATACCCTCCTTGGAATCTGCTGCATGCCTGAGGATATCGCTCCTGTACAATTCTATATTTCAAGTGTCAAACAAACATTTTCCAGTCACTGAAACTGCCAGGAATAAAATGAACGACCATTCACAACAGCAAAAAATTCTTACTGTAAATATGCTGCGCTGTCAACTATTTTATGTACTCCATCCTCTGCCGAGTGGATTGACAAACCTACATAAAATCAAAGACTGACAAAACACACACAGCCTGCATTTTTGCGTAAGGCCGATGATGATTGCTACGTGATTAATAATTTTTCAACAGCTTTAGGTACTGAGGTAATCGCTTCACTCAACTTATCAACCATTGGGCCGCCAGCCTGCGCCATATCAGGTCGCCCACCACCTTTACCGCCTACAATTTTCGCCACACTGTTGACAAGATCCCCCGCTTTAATCCTTGAAGTTAAATCGCCGCTCACGATTGCCAGAAGAGCCGCTTTGCCGTTGATAGCACCTCCCAGCACAGCAACTCCGGTCCCAAGGCTCTCTCGCACTTTATCTCCAACTTCCCGGAGTGTCTGCGGACTATCGAGGGGTATCTCTGCGCCAATAACCTTCACGCCTTCAATGATCACACCACTGTTAAAAACAGAATCAAGGTCTGAACTCGCCAGTTGCCTGGATAAATCAGCAATCTGTTTTTCCATCGACTTCAAAGTCTTAAGGAGATTTTCGACCTTTCCGGTGATTTCCTCGGGTCCACCAGCACTCAGCATGGCAATGGTCTGGCGCTCACGCCGGGAGATTGATTGAATCTCTGCAAAGGCAGCCTGTCCCGCCAGGGCTTCAATCCTTCTTACCCCTGAGGCTATCCCGCCTTCAGAGTGAATCTTAAACACTCCGATCTCTCCAGTCGCCTTGACATGTGTGCCACCGCATAATTCACTGCTGAAATCGTCTATGGAGACGACACGGACGTTCTCTTCGTATTTCTCGCCGAAAAGTGCGGTTGCGCCTCCTTTAATAGCCTCTTCCTTGGCCAGGAGCTGTGTCATGACAGGGGTGTTTGCCCATATCTTCCGGTTTACCAGATACTCAACAGCTTCAATTTCTTCCGGTGACAGTTGCGAAAAATGAGTGAAGTCAAACCGCAGTCGGTCCGGTCCGACTAAAGACCCTGCCTGCTTGACATGATCTCCAAGAACCTTCCTGAGCGCAGCCTGGAGCAGATGTGTGGCCGAATGATGAGCTGCAGTCGCCCGTCGCCGATCACTCTCAACAGCTAAAGTCACTTCAGCGCCTTCCGCCAGCGCTCCTTCTTCAACTTCAATCGTATGGAGGATGATTTTCTCTCCCTCAACCGAGGTAGCAGTTACTTTCGCCCTCCCTCCGGCCCAGACGATCTCACCACAATCACCAATCTGCCCACCCGCCTCTGCATAAAACGGAGTCCTGCCCACATAGAGTCGCCCTCTCTCGCCCGGGTTAAGTCGCTCTACTCTTTCCCCAGCACTATTTAGCAACCCTTCAACCCTGGTCGTAACCGACAAGTCGCCATATCCAATAAACTTGGCTTTTTTACCCTCTGCAGCGAGACTTTTTACTCCTTCGCCAAGGGGCTTCAGCCCTTCGCCTTTGCGTGCATGTCTTGACTTTTGGCGCTGTCTCTCCATCTCATCCAGAAAGCCCGCTTCGTCAAATCCTAGATTTCTCTCCAACGCAACATCTCTTACAATGTCAAAGGGAAAACCAAAAGTATCATAGAGTTTAAAGATAAATCGTCCAGGAATGACCTGGGATTTTTCACCAATAAGTCGGGAGATTTCTTCATCAAGAAGAAAAAGACCGTTTTCGAGCGTTTCCCTAAATCGTTCCTCTTCATTATTCACGACCTTTATGAGCAGGGAACTCGCATCAGAGAGATGCGGATAAGCATCTACCATTTCCCCCACCACCGCCGTGGTGACCTCTTCCATAAAGGGTTTGTCCAGGCCAAGATACTTGCCATACCGTACAGCTCTGCGCATGATCCTCCGGAGCACATAGCCCCGTCCCTCGTTGGACGGCAGCACGCCGTCTGCAACAAGAAAAGTCGTGGCCCTGGCATGATCAGCTATGACTCGCATTGCGGTATCATCCTGAGTGTCAGCACCGTACGTCTTCCCGGACAGCTTCTCGAGCGTTGTGATTATCGGAGTAAAAAGATCGGAGTCGTAATTGTTGAATTTACCCTGCAGAACTGCGGCAACCCGCTCGAGTCCCATACCGGTATCAATACTCGGTTTGGGCAAACGGGTCATAGTCCCGTCCTCGGATCGATTAAACTGCATGAAAACGAGGTTCCAAAGCTCAAGAAACCGATCACAGTCACACCCCAGAGCACAGTCGGGCCGCCCACACCCAGCTGCAGCACCCTGATCTATATGAATCTCTGAACACGGCCCACAAGGCCCGGTGTCACCCATGGCCCAAAAATTATCCTTTTCGCCCATTCTGACAATTCGCCCTTTGGGCAATTCTTCAATCTTTTCCCAAAGCTGCTGTGCTTCGTCGTCATCTTCAAAGATCGAAACCCAGAGATTTTCCGGCGACAAACCGAGATCAACAGTAAGAAAATTCCAGGCAAAACGGATTGCATCCTCCTTGAAATAGTCACCAAAGGAAAAATTTCCAAGCATTTCAAAGAAGGTATGGTGCCTGGCGGTATACCCTACATTTTCGAGATCATTGTGTTTGCCGCCGGCTCTTACACAACGCTGACTGGTAACCGCCCTGACATACTCTTTTCTTTCCTCCCCCATGAAGACAGTCTTAAACTGCACCATTCCTGCGTTGGTAAAGAGAAGAGTCGGGTCGTCTTTTGGAACGAGTGAAGAGCTGTCAACTACTGTATGTCCCTGATTTTTATAATAATTTAAAAACCTGCTTCGAATTTCATTTCCTTTCATATCTTTCCGGAAGTACGTATTTTAGTGGATATATCATTCTTCACATCAAAGGGATGTGACTGGTTTATTTGATTTGCAATAATGTCCATACTTGCAAAAATCTCAACTTTGAGAATGTCAAAGCTAAAAAGTTTCCTCTGCAGGGCGCGTCAATTTTCAATCGCCACACTGTACCAGATGGACGTCGCAACGGTTGAAAATTACCAGCAATGGAGCAGATGGAGCGTTGTCTCAATCTATGCTTATCTGCGACGCTATTACAATTATTCGTTTCGAGCAACGATCAATGGGAGAATTTTTTTAAATTCAGGGCTTCCTGCCTTCCCAAGCAATTCATAAATCAACATTTCAGACGACCCCAAAGAGACTCCCAGATGTTGCAGTCTTTGAAGTCCGGTCTGGTGATCCTGCAACTTTCTTGAGGATACGCCATCGGTGACCACCCAGACATCTAACCCCTTCATCAGGAGCCCTACAGCTGTCTGGTATATGCAGATATGTGTTTCTACCCCCACAAGTATTAACGTATCCCTTTCTTTTGGCAGGCCATTAATAAACGCTTCGGTCTCTTTGTTCGCAATCGCATTGAACTCTGATTTATCAATTTGGGTGACATCACCGACCAGAGATTCCACAGCCGGCACATAAGGCCCTAACCCTTTTTTGTACTGCGTATTGGCGACTATCGGTATTTCAAGGATTTTGGCGCACTGAATCATGAAATCGACAGTTGCAGTGACCCTGTCGGCACCCGTAATTTTTGACATGAGACTCTGCTGCACATCTATGATCTGCAGACAGACATTTTTCGGAGCCAGCAGCCGGTTTCTCATTGTTCCCCCTTTGTTGGAAAACTATCAGGTTACAAACCTTTTCTAATAAACTCCTTTCTCCTGTGAGATTCAAGCTTATCCTTGCATCTGTAAAAAAAAATGGTGTGATTGTCTATTGCCAGCACAAGCACACCATGGAGATTATCAAAAAAGGTCCGCCGGCAACTCAGAGAAAAGCCACCGTTTTCCTAGGTCTCATCATAAAACTTTTCTGCACGAAGAGTTTACAGATTTTCAACTATCTTAACAACTGAGAGTTCTGTTTTAAAGAGAACTTCGTTTCCCTTCAATGAGGTCAGGAATTACTGAAGGATCTGCAAGGGAAGACATATCACCAAAGTCGTCAAAATCATCCGCAGCGATCTTTTTGAGAACCCGCCTCATGATCTTTCCGCTTCTCGTCTTTGGTAATCCCGAGACATATTGTATGGTATCCGGTGAAGCTATGGCCCCGATACCCTCACGAACATGCCGACGCAACTCCTCCAGCAGTTCCGGCGTCTTTTCCACATTTCTATTTACCGTCACATACGCATATATCGCTTGCCCTTTCAGCGAATGCGGTCGCCCAACAACGGCAGCCTCCGCTACACTTCTGTGTGTTAAAAGCGCTGATTCTATTTCCGCTGTGCCAAGTCGATGTCCACTGACATTAATGACATCATCCAATCTGCCCATAATCCAGAAATAGCCATCCTCGTCACAGCGAGCACCGTCCCCGGTATCATACCCTCCAGGAAAAACGTCAAGATAATTCTTCCTGAGTGAATCATGCTCTCCATGAAGTCCCTTAAGCATTCCGGGCCAGGGCGTTTGAATAACCAGGCGTCCCCCTTCGCGACAGCCAACCTCCCGACCGGTTTGATCGAGAACAATCGCATCGATTCCCGGCAGGGGCAGCGTGGCGGAACCTGGTTTCAAGGGTGTTGTGCGCGGCAGGGGAGCAATCATGATTCCTCCTGTTTCAGTCTGCCACCAGGTATCCACTACAGGAAGTCGTTTTCCGCCTATATGTTCATGATACCACCGCCATGCTTCAGGACTTATCGGTTCGCCGACTGATCCCAGTAGACGTAAAGAGGACATGTCGTGCTTTAGTACCGGTTCCACTCCAAATCGCATAAGTGCCCGAATAACGGTAGGAGCCGTATAAAATATGTTGACCCGGAATTTCTCGACGATCTGCCAAAATCTATCAGCTTCCGGATAAAGAGGAATCCCCTCATATATAAGGCTCGTTCCACCAAGCCCAAGAGGGCCGTAGATGGTATAGGAATGACCGGTAATCCAGCCGAGGTCGGCGGTACACCAGAAAATATCATCATCTTTTAGATCGAAAACCAACTGAGTAGTATGCATGGCATACAGTAGATAACCACCGGTGGTATGTATTACACCCTTTGGTTTACCGGTCGAGCCGGAGGTATATAGGACAAACAGTGGATCCCCTGAATCCATCTCCTCAGCATCACAAGAACTCATGATATCCGGAGCATAGAGTTCCTCATGCCACCAGCAGTCTCTGTCCGGTTTCATGGTAGTGTCTCTGTCGGTACGGCGAACAACAATGCAGCTCGCAACCTGCTGACACTCTTCCAGAGCCTCATCGGCATTTGGTTTCAAGGGAATCGTCCTGCCGGCTCGAATTATCGCGTCGGCAGTAACGAGAATTTTTGACTGACAATCCTGCATTCTGCTTTGCAGGCTGACGGAGGAAAAACCGGAGAAGACAACACAATGAATCGCCCCAATTCTTGAACAGGCAAGGGTGGCAATGACCAGCTCCGGAACCATAGGCAGATAGATGGTGACACAGTCACCTTTATGAACACCCTTTTTTTTAAGGACGTTGGCAAACCTGCAGACCTCGGAAAAGAGCATCTGATAGGTGTAAACTTTCACCTCACCGTCCCTCTCCCCCTGCCAGACAAGGGCTGCTTTATTACGCCTTCCATCTGTCAGGTGACGATCCAGGCAATTAAAGGATGCGTTCAGTTTTCCGCCGGAAAACCATCGTATTTCAGGGGAATTGAAATCACCTTCCAGAACAGTATCCCATTTCCTGAACCATTCGACCAATTCCTCCGCGCGCTGAGCCCAGAATGCCTGTAGTTTCTGCAAAGAGCCGGCGCGCCCCTCCACCCCGGCTGCTTTGCTTCCGACTTGAAAGGATCGGTGGTGTACCACATCGCCATCATCATAGTTGGATTGGGCTCCCCCTGTCAGTGCTGCCGCTTTCAGATCATCTCGGCTCATCACACCATCTCCTCGGAATCGACATGGATAAAATGACAATCATGCATAACCGGATCAGGAAGGCTTTTCCAACACTTCCCCTAAGTCCTGGATACCGGTCAGATAACCACATGCCCCGTACCTGTTCCCTGCACGATATATAAAGCATAAAACCTACCCACCATCGCCGGTCAAAGCAAGCAATATTTATCTTATGCATCAAAGCAACTGATACACAGAGTCTTTTTCACCCTCCATCCCCAGGCCGCTATACTGCCGGGAACCACCTGACAACTCTCTCCTGCTGGAAAAAATTTATATTGCGCGACTACGCGGTTGGGCTGTATTGTTGTGCCATTCTGAAAAGGTTTTTACTGATAATGCCGGTGCGTGTCCAGAAAAGAGACAGTTTATTCAATATCAAGACGTTCGACAATTTCAACCGCAGACATATAACAGTATCGGAGTCGAGGCTTACCTCCGAAGATGAAATTTTGAAAACAACGAAATTTCAGGGACTAAAGACCGTTTTGGGAGAGAGGCTAACAAAAAATGTACCAAAGGGGAAAATAGCTTTACAAAACCCACGCATCTATTAAACTAAAATATGAAATGCTTCTCTGGGGAGAACTCATGCAAGATGAACAAATTGATGCAATGTCGAAGTTGCTCAAATCGATGTCACATCCGATACGCCTAAAAATTCTCTGTTTACTTCAGGATAAAGAACTTTCTGTCGGGGAGATCAGAGACCAGGTAAAAACAACAAACGCCAACGTTTCCCAACACTTAAATATTCTTCGAAGTCAGGGAATCATTGATTATCGAAAAGATGCGAATTTTATTTTCAATAAAATTACCGACAAACGAATCCTGGAATTGATCCAAAAGATGCGTGTCCTTTTCTGTCCAAATTTTTAACACAAGAATGAGACGCAATCCATCGCTTCCTGAAATCATACAGGAGACAGTTCAATGATTATTTCAGACTGGATACATGTTATAGCCGGGGCATTTATTCTTCTCAGCCTCTCATTAGGCATTGAAGCAAGCCCGGTTTTCCATAGCAGATACTGGCTCATTTTTACCGCTTTTGTCGGCCTGAATCTCTTTCAGTTCGGCTTTTCCAAGTTCTGCCCGCTTGGGTTGGTCTTAAAGAAACTTGGAATTCCAGAAAACCGTCAATAGGCAACTGTACCCATTTTACTTTTGTTCCATGACGACATTACAGGAAGCCTGCCAACAGCAGGAGGCTTCACTGCAGTTTTCTCTTCGCCGAAAGCATGGCGTATTTCCTTCTTTTTCCTGAATCCTGCAAATGAGTTCTGCAAGCTTCACTCCTTTCTCTTGAGGAACATTGAGTATAAGCGCTCGTTTCCTGGCCAGAGAAAACAATTTTGGCCCTTTTCTAAATTTCTTATTCGCCATGTAATCCCCCGCTTCCACTTTGGCCTTTCGGGCCTGTTCAAGGATGGTTGCCTTTGGAATTTCTCGGCACCCGCACCAGCCATTGATCTCACATTATGACAACATCTGTGCATTGTACTGTCCCAACGCAGAAACGCACATAAAAATTTTCCTTGCCTTACCTTTCCCCTGACAAAAAGGTTTTTTTTGCACTACCATTTTGAAAGGTGCTCTTTACCGTGCCAATGAGGAGTATAAAAGCCTGAGAACCATTCCCAAGCTTTTTATGTCAAGAGACTTTCCGTCTTCCTGGTTACTTACACCCAATATGGGGTATTAAATAGGCAGAATATGGTACTCCTCAACAATGGGGTGCATACCATTGAGGACCTGCCCGTTTCGGCCATCTATTGAGACCGGATCTCCAAAACCTATTCGGATCTCGGCTATTTCACAATACTGGTCGGCCTCGTAGACCTTAAGGCTACCGCATCCAACTACACAGGTTTTCTCAAGCCGGACTGCGACGACTGAAGCGTGGGAGGTTTGTCCGCCCCGGGAGGTAAGCAACCCATCGGCCTGACTTATCACTTTGATATCCTCCGGCACTGTGTCTTGCCGTATGAGAATAAGCGGCGTACTAGGGTCCTGGGCTCTAAGTTTGCGGATATTTTCCTCTGTAAAAACAGCCCGGCCGGAAAGCGCTGACCCTGACACGCCGACGCCTTTACCAAGGTGGGAAGTTGCCAGCGACGCGCTTTCGACAAAGACATTCAGGTGTTCCTTTTTCTTTATAGTAATCATATCCCGTGTCTGCAGGAGATACAGTTCCTCAGGATCGGGTCCTTCAAATGTAAATTCAATTTCCTGTGGATTCCACCGTTTTTCGTAGACAAGCTCCCGGGAAATCTCCAGTAACTTTTTATAGATTGCAGGAAACCGAACCTCCATTGTCTCATCTACAGATCGACCATCGAGTTTAGCCTGTTCGACAGAAACTGCACAACTGGAGACCAGACCGGAGACGATATCCTCGCCCTGATCACCATACGCATAGTCCCCCCAAAGCGCCACACGCTGAACCTTGCGATAGGGATGCGCAGTAAAAACGACCCCGGCTCCGGATTGGCCGCTTTTATTGCCAAACACCATAGCCTGGACGATCACGGCAGTTCCCCAGGAGTCAGACACATCCATAATTTTTCGATACTCAACTGCCTTCTCGGTTTCCCATGAATCAAGTACAAGCTGGACGGCATTCACAAGCTGCAGCCAGGGGTCATCGGGGATACCGTGCCCCTTTTGTCGAATCAATCGCTGATACGAGAGGGCGAGTTCCTTCATCTGTTCCGACGAAAAATGCCTTTTAAGATTCACATTGTATTTGGCCTTGGCGTTATTCATCAGCGTCTGGAATTCTTCTCTGCCGATGCCGGATATCATCGCCCATGACTGCAAAAATCGTCGATAGTTATCCCATGCCAGATAGGCATTGCCATTATTTGCTATAAATTCGGCTATCATCTCCTCGTTAAAGCCAACGTTATGGACTGTGGCCATCATCCCTGGCATAGAAATAGCGCCACCACTTCGTACCGACAGGAGCAGAGGCGATTCGGGAGACCCAAAGGTTTTGCCTGTCAACAGCTCGATCTCTGTCAGTGCCCGCCGGATTCCCAACATGAATTCTTCACGGGTCTTGGTATAGCCGAAGACTATATCCCGGCAGCGAAAAATTTCGGTGGTTATGACAAAGGCAGGGGGCACTCGTTTACCATCCCTGGTCAGCGTTGCGAGATTATATCCCTTGTTGCCAAGGTGGATAAGATTATTGGTAAAAGGATTAGGTTTATGCAGAAGGGACAATGCTCTTTCCGGATTATAGGTCATTAACAGATCAAGTTTTTCCTGATCGAGGAGATCTTTCTGGTTTTCGAGGGTCTGGAGAATTCGGAGAATAAAATTATCAAGATGCTGCAATCCAAAGGTGGACGATATCAGTTCCCGTAAAAAGACCTCAGACAGCCTTTGTACGGTCGCGCCTATTTCCAGTTCATCATAGAAATTACTGAATTTATCAAGAATATTCTCACAACCGATCTGAGGAATGATAATCGACAGATTGTTCTGATGAATGTTGGTGTAGAATGCGTAAATAATATCTTTTACCCCCTCAGACATCCCTCGAAAAATGTCGAGATACTGCGTATACGAAAAGCGCCTGACCTTCAGCGAATTTTCAAGAAGAGCAAGATAGGTGAAGAGCCTGCGGGAAGTAATCCCATCAACAACCAGGGCCCGAAGAAAGAGCTTGATACAGCGAACGATATCATAAAAAGTGGCCTGGGTGATAATAGAAAGATTGACCGTTTCCGGCAACTTCTCCAGATAGAGGTTTGCCAGATTCTCGAGGCGAAAAGTGAGGCTGAGTGCATCAAATTTACGTTCCCTGTATCGTCCATAAACGGAGGGAATATCGACGGCTATATGCCGTTTGTAATAAATATCCTCCTGGGCTTCGAAGGTTTCTTTAGACAGAATGATCTCCTGCAGACCTTCTAATGCAGTCAGCAGAGCATCAAGACATTGTTCAGTATCTGAATGGTCCAGCCCGGAAAGAAGCTGCTCCATCTCGGGAAACCCATCATTTACGGCCCTGTTTATCTCAGAATGTAACTGCAGAAATCCCAGATTATATTTTTTATGGAGCAGTTTATACATCCGGATCAACAGTTCAAAACGTCTTATCTCATGGGGCTGAAGATCTTTCTGACGATGCAGAAATGCCGTTATCTTTCCACTGTCCTGTAAAAGGATACCATCCACCCTATCAATACACATTTCCGTCCAGAATCGCTCACTCAGGATATACTGTTCGTCAATAAATTCTCCCTTCGTCTTCACCTGGATATATACCTCTTCAGGGATATATGGGCTCAGAAGGGTCTTATCCCGGGTTTTCCAGAAAAGAATTATTGCCTGGATGAAATCAACAATGAGGTTGGAACTTTCCACATGCCCTTGCTTTCTTAAAAAGTGGATCAGGACATCTTTTCGTTTGTGGATTTCATCCAGCTCGGTTGAGACATCGCGCAGTTCGCCCTCTGAACCAATTTCGTTAAAGAAAACCGGCATCAGTTTGGCAAACTGTTTGGACAGGTTGTAAATGGGTTCAATCGGATGGTTCAAAAGCTGGGTAATGTCCCGCTGGAACAGGTCCGTATCCTTGATGCAGGTACCGGACAATTTCAGGTTAATGATGAGGGCAGAAAAAAGTGTCGAGCACCATTTGGGTTCACGCATTATCAGATGTAGCCATACTCTGATATTTGCCAGATGGGCTGGGTTGGTGAGCGGCTGCCAGTTTTCATCAACGCCAATGACACTTGCATGCTGAAAACCAAAACGCACTACCCCCCAGAGAAACGCCTCCACCATCCGACTGTTGCCACGATCAAAGACTTCCGCCCCAAGAACCTGAATACACTGGAGAGAAGTATGCGGATACTTGCGGACGTTTGCTTTGAGCAGCTCAAAGGTGGTCAACAAAAATTCCTCAATCTCTTCAAAAGTCTGCTCTCTGATCAATTGGACCAGACTGCGGTTTATCTCACGCAATGTTTCTTCATGGATGAGATACAACCCTTTGGTATCCATGATCTTGAAAAGAAAAAGTAATTTCCTGTTCTCATTAAAATAATGGAGAAAAGCCCTTCCCTTCTGCTCCAATTGCCTGAAAACCTCTTCAGCCTCGACAAGTTTGTTTGGCATCTGTCTGTAATACCTGACGATATCGATATGGTCGGGCAGTTCGAGCAGGCCCCGAAGTCTGGACAACGGGTCTTTTTCAAGCGTTAATTGCTGCAACACCTCCATATGTTCTTTCATTGTCTGATGGGAGATAGCCTCAAACAATTGAGAAGAGTGGAAATCGGCCACAGGAATGGCACATCGATCAAGAAACCAGGTGAGCGGATCATCCTCCTGCAACCAGTATCCATAACAACGGTTGAGAGTAATCTGCAGAAGGTTTGTCAGAGGAAGGAAATCATAGATTTCATTATTTTCACCTGCTATATCCAGTAACTGTACGGCAATTTTATTGATCGGGTGCTGCCCGTGGACTATCTGGATCACAATCGGCCGATTACTCTCATCAAACGCCGCAAGGCGTTCAAATACAACGTTGAGTTCCGGCCCGAACCGTTGCAGGTCTTCACCAGTAAATTTATGGACCAGCTTATCAAGCCAGACTATTTTAGCGCCAACAACCTGGGAAAGGAGCACAGGGTCGCGTTGGGTATCCTGAAGAGCCTCAATAAAAAGTCGAGAAAAGAGCAGGAAAGCCTCGGGCCCTTTTGGGTGAATCCTATAATGATTAAAATTTTTCAGAACGAAACTGCGCAGTTGCGGTAGAATTAATTTCCAGTTTCGGAAGGGATGACAAACTTCATAGAGTAATTTTTCAAGTGTCGAATGCAACCCTTTGAATTGATCGACAACCTCAAGCAGAACATAGAGATCCGGGTCAATAACAACATTTCCGGCGGTTTCAAGTAAATTTGCTTTTAGTGCGTCCGATTCAATCGCTGCAGCACTCTTTCTGTTTTCCATAACCGTCTCTTGCCTTTCTTGATATTGGCATGATTGCATTTTTTTGAACAAACCGAGGTTGCAATACGATAACCTCGTTAAAAGTGGGGATCAAAGATGGGAAGGCAACAAGTATCATTTGCAGAACCGGCAAATTTCGCATCCCCAACACCCGACCTAGCACCCCGTAATAACAGAACACTTTGCAGCAGTAATGTATAAGAGAGTCATTACGACGTCATCAAGTATAATGAATACCTTCTTCCCATGGCAAGAGATAAAAAAACGCCTTTGAAGAGACCTCCAAAGGCGCAGTCTGCATCCTCGTGTACATAAGCTAAATTGCTTTATTGGTATCCATATGCAAAATAAGATCAAGCATTCTGTTGGAATACCCCCATTCGTTATCATACCAGCTCATCACCTTAACCGTCGTCCCTATCACCTTGGTTGATTGCGCATCAATGATCGAAGAGTGGGGATCCCCCTGGAAATCTATAGAGACAAGAGGCAACTCGGTGTAACCAAGATATCTGTTTGCCGCAGCTTTCAGGGCCTGATTCACTTCATCAACGGTGGTTTCCCTTTCGACCTCCATGACCGCATCAACAAGAGAAACTGTAGGCGTCGGCACCCGAACGGCAAGACCGTCAAATTTCCCTTTCAACTCAGGGATAACAAGAGAAACGGCAGCTGCTGCACCTGTTTTGGTGGGAATCATTGATAGCGCGGCCGCTCTTGCCCGGCGCGGATCAGAATGTGGAAAATCAAGCAGCCGCTGATCTCCGGTATAGGCATGGACAGTGGTCATCAAACCGCGTTTTATGCCAAATTTATCAAGTATGACCTTGGCAAAAGGAGCCAGACAATTGGTTGTGCAGGATGCATTAGAAACGATATGATGAGTTGTCGCATCATACTCATCTTCATTCACTCCCATGACAAAGGTCTTCACCCCACCTTTCGCAGGTGCAGAAATAATCACCTTTGCGGCTCCACCGTCAAGGTGTCCCTGCGCAGAATCACTATCACGGAAAATTCCGGTACATTCCGCAACATATTCAACCCCCATTTCGCCCCAGGGAATATCCGCCGGATTCCTATGGCTGGATACAGCTATTTCTTTGCCGTCGACGATAATGCCTTTCTCGTTACTCTCTACATCCTTTTCATAGATCCCCATAACCGAGTCATATTTCAAGAGGTGGCCCAGGGTCGCGTTGTCAGTTAAATCGTTGATTGACACAACCTCGACATCTGAAAAAGCCGGATCTTTACTTATTGCTCTAAAGATATTTCTTCCGATACGGCCAAAACCGTTGATACCTATCTTTACTGTCATCGTCTTCTCCTGTTAACGTTAATAGCGCTCCGCATCTGCGGATAAATCTTTATCTCGGGCCGGTTCCTTTGCAGTATTGGCCATTATGGAAACTTTTTAATGCGCATTGGGCCGCAATTCACTGACAGATCTGCTTATCCCTTGCGTCACGATACAACTCCAGATATTTCCGCATCACTTTTGTCCAGGTATATTTTCGTCCTATCTCCTCAACCGCTTGTTGTTGAATTCTGCGCTTTGCGCGAAGGTCGACATATAAAAGCAATGCTCGCCTAAGGGCATGAAGCAGATCCTCCGGAGAATCACCTCGATAAGCAATTCCCGTAGCACCATCTTGCACCTTCACCAGACCACCCACATGGCGAACAACAGGAATATTTCCAAAAAGCTGGGCAATGAAATCAGTCAGCCCGCACGGTTCGTACCGAGAGGGAATAATTAGAAAATCACCGGCTGCGAATATTCTATTTGCCAGTTCCGGACTGAATCCTTTCAAATAGCAGATCCTCCCATACAACCGTTCTTTTTCGGCAAGGGCAATCAACCGCGATTCAAAAGTATCGCCTCCGCTGCCGAGAACCAGCATTTGCAGGTGCAATTCTTTCTCGAGCAGAACACTTAACACCTCTATCAGAATATCGATCCCTTTCTGCTCGCTGAGTCGCCCGATAAAGGTAAAGAGGGGACTTTCAACACTGTTCGCGAGCGTTCCATATTGCTGCACACCTTCGCTGTCGACACCATTCGCAATCTGTGCGAGGAGGGCGGCTTTACACCTTATTTTACCCGACAGGTTATCTTCCGCGTTACCAGGATCAAAAAACGTTTCAGTATCACCATCGCCGATGACCGAGGGCGAGAAGAGACCAGGATCTATACCGTTGGTCACCCCCTCCAGGGTAATGTCACGATTTTTTAATGCATGACCGAGCCATCCTGTCAACTGATCACTGTCCGTTTCCTGGAGTTCCCTTGCATAGTTTTCGCTGACCGTGTTAAGAATTGCATAGCGGCTGGCTACCAGAAACGGATCAAACTTAAGATCCAGCTGATTGCTGTCAATTACCTGATCCGGCAGACCGGTTACAGACCTGGCATAAGCAATATCGCCGACTTCCTGATGGTAGCCATAACCCGCATTATGAATGGTGACAAGACAACCCGTGCCCCGGAAATAACTGCGGTATCCGGGATTTTCACGTATCAGTGCAGGAAGGACAGCAGTGTGTCCGTCATGACAGTGGATCACATCTGGTTTCACATTGAAGATGACCATCAGTTCAAGCGCTGCTTTCTGATGGAGGATATTCATGGCAAAATAATCATGGTGGCCCATCGATTTTTTCTGCCACGACAATCTTTTTTCATCATTTTCAGTATAGGTGTACACATCAGTTTTCTCACGGAATCGTTCTGCGTCGATAAGATAGATATGCACCCTGTTAATCTTTTGATACAAAAAACTTACTTCTTCAGTAACTGAGCTGTCAGGCAGATGCATGTCAATATGCACACGCAGCATCCGACCCGGGCAAAGCGGGTCCTGTACCTGTTCGAATCCGAGAGCGTCCGCGTTCATGAAGCCATATAAAGGGAGCACCACATGGAGGGAACGACCAGTCCAGCGAGCAAGAGCCTCTGCCAGCTGACAGGCCACATCCTTGACCCCGCCGGCACCCGCCAGATTTCCATACTCTCTACTGAGCATCCAGATATGTTTTGTCTGCGGATGATGCAGTGTCACTTTCCCCTCAACTCCTCTATATTTATGGTCTTTCGCCTTTTGGCTGTTACGAGCTTTACATGCAATTTAGTATAGTATTCGCAAAAGAACCGATGTCAAGTCTGCGTCAGTTTCCCTAAAAGAAAACAAGGTCGCCGATATTGTATACGATCCAGCACAAACCAGGCTGGTGGAGAAAGAGATATGTCTTCATTTACTCGTGTAGCCATCAGAGATTATCTGGATAGATTGACCCTCGGGCAAAAAGAGCATATAGTCAAGACGTTGGGTATCAGTAAGCTTGTCAGGACAGAGGCATATCATGTTTACAGAGTGTGATAGATAATTTTACATCTTCGCTGACGGAGCAGGAGACACTGCCCCTTTCTGATAATTTTACACAGGAGAGTATATGGCCAGCGGCACATTGAAAGTCACCACGACAGGGAAGATGGCACTTATCAACATCACAGGAGAGCTTGACAAAATAGTCAGAGATCATTCAATTGCTTCCGGAGTGCTTTTCCTCTTTAATCCGCATACTACTGCTGGTCTCACTATAAACGAAGGCGCGGACCCTGATGTTTGCCGGGATATCATCAAGGGTCTTGACCATATAGTTCCCAGCAACCTCAACTATCGACATGCAGAGGGCAATGCACCGGCTCATCTGATGGCCTTACTCACCGGCAGTTCATTAACCATTAATATCGTCAATACCAGGCTCCAGCTCGGGACCTGGCAGAAAATTTTTTTCTGTGAATTTGACGGCCCGAGAAACCGTTCACTAACCTGGAAAATTATTTCCGACCCAAAAGAACCTCTATCCTAATTACACTCAACTACCTATGATGAAACCGGATCCATCAAAAATCTGCTTCGGACTTACCGAAGAAATCGATCGTCAGTCACTCGTCACACTACTAAAACTTGGTGGACAGGAGGATTTTTCCAGACTCTTTGCTGAACGACTTTCCAGTGAAGAAATTATCCAGTTCGTTGATCAGTTTATGATCCTGTTAAGAAAACACCTCAGCGAAAGCGAATACCACCGCGTATTCCTTGGCGACCAGAACCATCACCATCAGCACAAGGAGTAGGCTGTGAGCTTAAAGAAACTAACCGACCTCCGCGGTTACCTCGAAGTCTTAAAAAAAGAGCATCAGCTGATCATCATCGAAGAGGAGGTCGATCCCTATCTGGAAATAGCCGAAATCCACCGGCGCATTATAGCGGCCGGTGGCCCTGCATTGCTGTTCACCAGCGTTAAGGGCTCAGAATTTCCAGTTACCACCAACCTTTTTGGCACAAGCAAAAGGCTTGAGCTGGCCTTTGGTAACAAACCACAACAATTTGTCCGCGACATTGTTCGGCTGGCCGAATCGATCATGCCGCTCTCGTTCGGAAAGATTTGGGACAACCGCAACCTCGTGTTCGATGGGCTTAAAATAGGACTAAAAACTGTCAAAAACGGGCCGATTCTAGAAAACTGTCAGAAGCCTGCGAAACTCGGCTCTCTGCCCATGCTCACATCCTGGCATAGCGACGGAGGCCCCTTCGTCACGTTACCCCTCGTATATACCGAGCATCCTGACGGCAAGGGTCACAATCTCGGCATGTACCGTATCCAGAGGCATGACGACACTACCACCGGCATACACTGGCAGATTCACAAAGGTGGGGGATACCATTATTTCGAGGCGGAAAAACAGCACAAACCCCTGCCGCTGACTCTTTTCATCGGCGGCCCCCCGGCCCTCATGCTTTCTGCCATTGCACCCCTGCCCGAGGACCTGCCGGAGCTCATGCTTACCTCCCTTCTCATCGGAGACAAGCTCAAGATGACCGATGACCCATTTGGAGGACATCGCCTGGTAGCCAATGCAGAGTTTGCCGTCAAAGGAGAAGTCCCGCCTCATGTGCGTCGGCCGGAAGGTCCCTTTGGCGATCACTACGGTTATGATTCGCTGAAACACGACTATCCCGTTTTTCAGGTAAGCCATCTTTATCACCGTACTAATGCAATCTATCCGGCCACAGTCGTTGGTCGACCGAGACAGGAAGACTTTTTTATCGGTGATTTCCTTCAGGATCTGCTCTCTCCTCTCTTTCCTCTCGTTATGAAAGGAGTGAGAGAGTTAAAAACCTTTGGGGAAACCGGCTTTCACTGTCTGGCCGCCGCCAAAGTTGCAGATCGATACCCTCGAGAAGCCTTTGGTTGTGGGCTGCGAGTTCTTGGAGAAGGTCAGCTTTCCCTCACTAAATTTCTCATTGTCACGGATGGAGACGTTGATATAACCGACTTTGGGGCGTTATGGGTTCATGTCCTTGAAAGGGTGCAATGGCAGCAGGACCTGTTCGTTTTTGCCAATGTTTCACAGGATACACTCGACTATACAGGGCCCTCCGTCAATAAGGGCTCCAAAGCCATGCTCATGGGGCTTGGTAAAGAGAAAAAGAGGGAGCTGCCCCGGTCTTTTTCCGGTTCGCTGCCAAGCGGCTGCATCAAACCAGAGGTGTTTCTCCCCGGCACCCTCGTGTTAGAGGGTTGCCCCTACAGCGACAACCCGAACCTGGCAAAACAGCTCACGGAGAGTGCAGAGCTAAAAGATTGGCCGGTTATCATCCTGGTGGACAACTGTTATGAAGCAACTGTTTCTATACAGGAATTTCTATGGACGGTCTTCACACGCTTCGAGCCCGCTGCAGACATCCACGCCAGAACGGCTTCAGTCAGTCGGTTTCATGTCGGTCTTCATCCTCCTGTTGCTATCGATTGTCGCATGAAACCATGGTACACCGATATTCTGGAAGTTGATAAAAAGACAAAAGAGCTGGTTGACAGTAAATTTTCCAAAATAATTCCCGCTGAGTGGCGATGAGCGATTCTATACGGTTACAGAAATATATTGCCCAGTGCGGGATTGCCTCCAGGAGAAAAGCAGAAGAGTTTATCAGCGCGGGGCGGGTTGCCATAGACGGTAAGACAGCAAGAGAGATGGGCATCCAAATCATTCCCGGAAAAAACAGAATTACTTTTGACGGGAAGCCGGTTGAAGAGCAAGAAAAGCCAGTCTATTACCTGCTCAATAAACCCAAAGGCTATGTCACGACCCTCTCAGACCCCCAGGGCAGACCAATTGTCACTTCACTTATCAAAGAGATGAAGGCGCGCCTGTTTCCTGTCGGCAGACTGGACCTCGACACTGAAGGCGCCCTCATTCTTACAAATGATGGTGCGTTCGCTCAGAGAATTCAGCACCCCAGTCATGGAGTCGACAAAACCTATGAGGCGCTGGTAAAAGGCTTGCCTAAAAAGGAGAAGATTACGCTCCTTCAACGTGGCATCCTTCTGGAAGGGAAAATGACATCACCAGCCCAGGTCTCGCTTCTTTCAAAAGTTGGCAGAAACAGTCTCATGCAAATTACTATTCACGAAGGGCGAAAAAGGCAGGTTAAAAAAATGTTCGGATTGATAGGCAACCCTGTCCTCCATCTTAAGCGAACAGCTTACGGCAAACTCTCTTTAGGCAGGTTGGCCCTCGGGGATTACAGACAACTTAACCATGTAGAATTAAATAAGATCTTTTTATAGAATTTTCTTTACAAATCACCAAATAGCTGATTAAATCTAAATAGTTAGGGGGGCAGTCTTAATCCGAAGCACAATTCTTCACGCATAACATCTTGACTTCTTTCTGTTTTTTGCTTTCCAGCTTCCTGCAAAAGACTTGAGCCTCATTTATCATTCATAAATATTATTATGCAAATGCAGGTGTATAAAGGACCTTAATTTGATTTTTTGAAACAGGAGCAACGTATGAATAAATCAGAACTCATTGAGGCATTGGCACAGGATATCAATGTACCTCATCGTGAAGCAGCTGCAATAACCAATACCGTTATTGAGACGATGACCGAGGCGCTGGCCAAAGGAGAAAGTATCGAAATCCGAGGTTTTGGCAGCTTTGTTATTAAAAATTACGATTCATACGAAGGCAGGAATCCTAAAACCGGTAAGAAAATACAGGTGAAACCGAAAAGGCTTCCTTTCTTCAAGGTTGGCAAGGAACTGAGAGAAAAAGTGAACAATAGCAAATAGATTGTCCATAGCCGCCTAATCAATTAGCAACACCTGGTTACCTGAATGACCCATCCGGGTGTTGTGCGCGTTCACCGGCGGTGACCTGCGTTTCATGTTCTTTCAGAATCTTTATGCACTTTTACCCTTCGACAATCCCACCTACAAGGTCATAAATCTGGGTATCTGTGATATGTACCTGAACTATATCCCCAGGACTTGCAACACCATCATTGATATAAACGCAGCCATCCACCTCCGGTGCCTGATACCTCGTTCTCCCCTCCAGTAAAAGATCTGTCTCTTCACTCAATCCTTCAACCAGTACCTGTTCAACTCTTCCAATGTATTTTTTCTGGATTCCTGCAGATATTTTTGACTGCACTTCCAGGAGATAGTCTCGTCGTCTCAGTTTCTCCTCATCCGGCACCTGATTAACAAACAATTCTGATGGGCATCCCTCTTCATTAGCATAAGGAAAAACCCCGACATGATCGATGTGCATCTTTTCTAAAAATGTTTCAAGTTCCAGAAAATCGTTGTCCGTTTCCCCAGGAAAGCCCACTAAAAAGGTGGTTCTGATTGCAATATCAGGAATTTTTGCACGTATCCGATCAATTTTCGCATACAGCTGTGCTGCGTCATACCGCCTGTTCATTGAGGAAAGTATCTTATCGCTGACATGCTGCAACGGAATATCCAGGTACGGTACGATCCGGGGATGATCCGCCATCAAGTGCAGCAATTCATCACTTATTCCTGTTGGATAGAGATAGAGCAGTCGCAGCCAAGGAATATTCGTCCGGCGGAGCAGCTGATGCATCAGGTGGACAATATCCTGTCCCTTGCCAAGATCATTGCCGTAGGCAGTACTATCCTGGGCGATAAGTGAGAGCTCCTTTACTCCATATTCCTGTACCTTCTGTGCTTCATGAATAAGATCCTCCGTGGTCCGGCTGCGCAAATGACCACGGATAGAGGGAATCATACAGTACGAGCATCGGTTATCGCATCCTTCGGTTATCTTCAACCATGATCGGAATACCGGCGTAGAAAGAACACGGGGAGTATCGCTGGTCATAAGGGTCCTGCCAGGCAACACAACACGGTCTGGCAGGTCGCCGGTTTCCATCCGCGCAATATATTCAGCAATCTCAGCTGCCGCCTCAGTACCGAGGAAAAGGTCAACTTCGGGAAGCTCTTCCGGTAAATTCTTTTTGTATCGCTGCACAAGACATCCGACAACCACAATCTTTTTATCAGGCCTCTGTTCTTTGAGACTCACAAGTTCAAATATTTCCGTTATGGCCTCTTCTACAGCCGGTTGGATAAAGCCGCAGGTATTGAGGATAAGAAGATCAGCATCATCGGGGTTATCCACCAGCTCCCAGCCCCCGATGGCCATGGAACCAAGCATTACCTCGGAATCGACTAAATTTTTTGCACAGCCAAGACTGATAAGATGAAAACGAGCCATTATTTTTTCCCAAAGTCCCCAAGTTGATCAAGCAGTGCCTTCATAGCAGTCTGCTTTTGTTCGATAAAAAATCGTTTTGAAAAACCGGGCTGCCAGGAATCACCCCAGAGTTCATCAGAAACAGTCAGTACCGCGGCAAACTCAATATGTCTATACTGTGCAACAGCACAAAGAGCCGAAAATTCCATATCAACGGCACCAACCCCTTTATCCCGGTAGAGTGTATTCAACATTCGCCTATCTTCACGGTATACGGCATCGGTTGACCACACAGAACCATCCTGAACGGTCAAACCATTGGTCTCAAGGGTTTTTACCACCTGCTTACTGAGACTTAAATCGGGCCCGACAGCACCATCTGAAGAATAATACCTGCTGGTCCCCTCCCCGGAGAGCGCTTTGGTGGGTACGAGAACACTGCCCACCTCTAAAGATTTAGAAATTGCACCGCACCAACCGAAAAGAATAACTCTTTTTGCCCCCAGAGCAATCAGTTTCTCCAGGGTAAGTGCTGCCATTGGTGATCCTATTGCAGGTCCGGCTGCAAAATAAAGCGGATCACCCGCGACAACCAAACCAGAATTAAAGAGAAAGCGCGTCTCCCCCCCGTTTTCTTTTAATCGACGAAGGCATTCGGTGGCTTCTGATGGGTTAACCAGCAGCAGCCCGTTTTCAGGGAGGGCTTTCTCTTTTTTCTGCCTACGGGGATGAATAATAATATGTTCATCAGAATCGGTTGCCATATTGATCCTCCTGACATTTCCCGTCATCTCTAAAAAGAAAACGGGCTGCAGATATCTCTGCAGCCCGTTTTCGTCGACCATCAATCGGTCGTTATGTTCTCAAAATTCTTATCCCAAGAGAGGATTTGCATAAAGAAGAATGAGAGAAATAACGAGTCCATAAATAGCAACTGACTCAGCAAGTGCCATACCAAGAATCATGAAAACCATCAGCTTCGGCTGTACTTCAGGATTTCTTGCGAGTCCCTGACATGCACCATTACCAACAGAACCGATACCGATACCGGCACCCAGGCCAGCGAGACCGATTGAAAGTGCAGCACCTACGCAAATCAAAGCTAATTGAAGATTTCCTTCCATTTTTTTCTCCTTAAAAAGTTTAGTTGTTTGGCCTTCTTCTTTATTTTTGTACTACATACATTCCAATATACAGACAGAGACGAATTTCCGATCTGACAAGCCGGTCAGGACACCATCTCTTAATGTGCATGCTCCTGGGCTTGAGAAAAATAGACAACGGTCAACAGTACAAATACCATAGCCTGGACAACAGAAACAAGAACACCAAGAATCATAATCGGCAGCGGAGCGAAAAATGCGCCGGCAAGCATAAACAGAATAGCCAGCAGGGTTTCCTTGGCCATTATATTTCCGAAGAGACGAATAGAAAGAGAAAGGAGACGTGCAAGATTACTGATAATCTCGATAGGCAACAGAAGGGGTACAAGCCACCACACCGGCCCCATGAAATGTTTGTAATAACTCAGACCGTGCTCACGAAAACCGATGAGGTGATGGCTAAACCAGACGATAAGAGTCAACGCCAGAGTAGTGTTAAGGCTTGAGGTCGGAGACATAAACCCGGGGATCAGTCCGATCAGATTGGCAACAGCAATATACAAAGCAAAAGTTGCGATCATTGGAAAGAATTTATCGGCCATTTCTCGGCCCATGTTATCGGCAAAAAAATCATCCATACCGCCAATAACCAGCTCCCAGAAATTCTGCCCTTTTCCAGGAATCATCTCCAGATTTCCAAGAGTCAGTCTCGCTACCAGAAACAAAAAAGCCATGACCAGCCAGGTGTAGGTCATATATGGAGCGCAAAGCTGCTCCAGAAATGTATGCCCCACAGGACCGTGCGGGACGGGGAGCCCCAGTTTTTCCAGGATAATTGAAATGAATAGTATCGGATGTTCCATAACTCCTTTTACCTCCTCCCTCTGAAGAAATAGTGCCTGGCCACATTCAAAGAGATGAACGTGATCGCAATCACTACCGTTGACAACCCTATAATCAATCCAAAGATATTGACCATTTTGCTCTTAATCAGCAAGAGTAAGACAATACCTATAAGTACAATGCGTATCCAGAATTTCAGCAGATACCCCTTTTGTCCCTGCTGAGCCTGCGCTTTTCTGTCCTCTGGGGCAGATAAAGAGGAGACACTGTCAATCATCCTCATCACGTCCTTATTTGATACCCAGAAGCTGCAAATCGAGATAACTCCCCCGGCAAACACCGACCAGGCAAAGGACAGAGAAACGAATACCGCCGACCCCAAAGTCAGTGCAGCCAGCAAAGTCCAGCTTATTACCTGCATTCTCTGCAGGGACAACAGATTCTCTGCCACACAGCCCTCTACTCCCGACAGGAGAGAAATACGTCGGGATTATTATCAACATTCCCCCCGGATGTAATCACTTGCGGAGAAAACAAGCAAAAATTTCAGAACACTACTTTTCGGGGTCCTTGTCCTCGTTATCCTTTTTATCCTCGGCCTTCCTGTTCCGCCAGATAACCTCAAACAAGGTTTTATAACCAGCGGCAATTCCAAAAGCCAACCCGATAAAAGTAAACCACGGAGTAGTCCGCCCATCAAAGACCTTCTGGTCGAGATAAATGCCGCCGCCCATACCAATTACAATCGCTGCAACGAAAGTGAATCCGATGTGGCCGTAATTAGCCAGCAGTTGAACAAATTCCTTTTTTACATCCGACATTTTGTTCACCCACTTCTTCTGACACGACAAGACATTACAATATAAACGAGTTTGGTATCACGACTCCATGCCAAAGTCAATAAAATTTCACTTTTCGAGCAATTTTTTGAATGACCATTCAGTGCTTTTTATTGCCTTATCAAGGTCCTTTTCAGTTTGGGCTGTCGATATAAAAGCCGCTTCAAACTGTGAGGGTGCAATGTATATTCCACCAGCCAGCATCTGACGGTAATGCTGAGCATATCTATCGGTATCGGCCTTCATGGCTGACTCAAAATCAGTCACAGGTTCTGAGGTAAAAAAACCGGTCATCATACTGCCGACCCGGTTGAGCTGAACCGGAATGCCCACAGAAGCAGCAATACTTTCTAGCCTTCCCGCATACCCTGCCGCTTTTTCTTCCAGCTCATCATAAAAACCAGTTTTTTGCAGCAGTTTAAGCGTTGCGATTCCCGCAGCCATGGCCAATGGATTGCCCGAAAGGGTACCTGCTTGATAGACGGGACCATCCGGGGCGACACAATTCATAATTTCCGCTTTCCCACCGTAGGCACCAACCGGTAAACCACCACCGATGATCTTTCCAAGGCAGGTCAGATCAGGAGAGATCTGAAAATACTGTTGCGCGCCGCCATAACTCAATCTAAAACCGGTAATAACCTCGTCGAAGATAAGCACTATCCCCAGCTCGGTGGTCAGTTCTCTCATTTTTTCAAGAAATCCCGGACTGGGCAGAACACAACCCATGTTTCCCACCACGGGCTCTACAATAACACAGGCAATCTCAAGACTTTCATCCCGCAACGTCCGCTCAAGAGCGTCCAGATCATTATATGGGATCGAAATGGTGTTTTTGACTATTTCATCAGGTACACCAGGACTGCCCGGGATACCAAGTGTTATGATACCAGAGCCGGCTTTCACCAAAAAAGAATCGGCATGACCATGGTAACAACCATCAAATTTCACCACCACCTTTTTACCGGTATAGCCTCTGGCAAGCCGGACAGCGCTCATGGTTGCTTCAGTGCCTGAGTTGACGAACCTGACTTTTTCCACAGAGGGCAGCGCTTCGACCACCATAGCGGCCAGGTCTATTTCCGAGGGTGTTGGAGCCCCGAAACTGGTGCCGGAGCCTGCAGCTTTTTGTACAGCTCCTATTATATCCGGATGGGCGTGGCCGACAATCATAGGCCCCCAGGAACAGACAAAGTCAACATACTCGTTGTCATCAGCATCGGTGAGCGTTGCACCTGCTGCTTTAGTGATGAAAACAGGATCACACCCAACCGAGCGGCAGGCCCTGACCGGACTGTTAACACCACCGGGAATATATTGTTTCGCCCGCTCAAAAAGTTCTGCTGAGACTGTATATTTCATGTGTAGCTCCATATATTGTTATTTAGAATACTTCATTGCGTTATAAAATCTCTTCAACCGAAGTCTGCGCTTGCCCGCTCCGTTGTTTCGGTTTACCTATCATTACACCTCGTGAAAGAAGTTTTGCTTAGCCATCCGTTTTTATTTTTCTACGATTTCTTCATACGATTATTCTCTCTGTGGTAAACATAAACACAGATATCATCTATCCTTACAACTCTGTTATTTGTGGCACAACAATATAGCACGGTCCATGTTTTTCTGCCATTTTTCCACCCCTTGATTTTTACTATTTTGTGCGCAAAGTAAAAAGTCTCATGTAATCCGCCTTTTTGCAGCAAGCTTAGAAGTTTTTCTACTTGTCAGCCATTGGAGCAAAAGGTAAAGTAGCAGATGGTGTGTCCCTGATACAGGGATGCGTCGCATCTATGCATTCAGATTTAAATAAATCTCATTAGTAAAGGAGAAAATAATGGCAAGTGATAAAGTCCAGCAACTAAGTGATGCGGGGTTTGATACAGTTATTCAGTCAGAGCTTCCGACTCTGGTTGACTTCTGGGCTCCCTGGTGCGGACCTTGTAAAGCAATAGGACCGGTCATTGAAGACCTCGCTGTTGAATATGAAGGCAAGGTTACCATTGCTAAAATGAACGTTGATGACAATCCTGCGACTCCCGGCAAGTTCGGCATTCGCGCGATACCAACACTTATCCTGTTTAAGGGTGGTCAGGTCGTTGACCAGATTACCGGGTCGGTTGGTAAGGCACAGCTCGTAGCTCTCATTGACAAAGCCAAATAAACAACGTTATAGGCTGTCTCGCTTGTTAGGTCCTCTACACCCTTCAAGAAAGACAGCTTTTTTTATTCTTTTTAGGATATACCGGCAACAATGAAAGATCACTACGAACTTGTTATTTTAGGCGGCGGTCCAGCAGGATTGTCCGCCGGACTCTACGCAGCACGGGCAAGACTTGACCATGTACTCATCGAAAAGGGTGCACCGGGTGGTCAGGTCCTGCTTACAGATTGGGTCGACAACTATCCAGGATTCCCCGAAGGCCTTACAGGTTTTGATCTCATGGAGAAAATGACCCAGCATGCCAAGAGATTCGATCTGAACATTGAGTTGGCCACTGTGACAAGTATCGACCCCAACGATGGAAGGCGGAAAATCCTTCATCTTGAAGACGGGGGGCAAGTTACTTGCGATACTTTGATTCTTTGTAACGGTGCCAGCGCCAACACCCTCAACGTGCCAGGAGAGGTAGAACTTCGAGGTAAAGGTGTATCCTATTGCGGGACATGTGACGCCCCATTTTATCGAAATATGCATGTAGCCGTTATTGGCGGAGGTAACACAGCCATTCAGGAAGCCGAATACCTGACAAAATTTGCCAGCAAGGTTACAGTCATCCATCGTCGTGAAGAACTCCGGGCAACCAAGATCATTCAGGAGATCGCCTTTGCCAATGAAAAAATCGATTTCATCTGGAACTCCACTGTTATCTCCATCGAAGGGGAAAAAGAAGTGGAACATCTGCGCCTTTTGGCCACGGATGGGACGATGTCAACCCTCGATGTCCAAGGTGTTTTTATCCTTATTGGGGTCACGCCGAACAACGAAGGGCTACCAACCAAATTGCTGGAGGCCGACAAATGGGGTTTTATCCCCATCGATCGGGAATCACAAACAGTTATACCAGGAATAATGGCTGCTGGGGATATCTGCAGTAAAGAGGTACGACAGGTCGTCAATGCTGTTGGTGAAGGAGCAGTGGCGGTTCTGGCAGCGGAAAGATTCTTGCAGAAAATAAAAAAATACAACTATTTAAATTGATAATGAAGCCGCCAAAATTACGACCCACCTCTGATCCTTTGTCACTTCTGATTGCCCTTTTCTTCCTCTTAACCTTCAGTGGTTGCGGTGATCTACAAAAGACATTTAATTTCACCAAACTCGACGAGGATGGCAATGAGATAATCCCAGTGGAATCTACTTTGCCGGCAAAGACACTCCTGTTGAAAGGCATGGACGACTATAACGTCGGTAAATATTTTACCGCCATCGAGTTCTTTGAAGACATATTGAACCGCTACCCATTCAGCCCTGAAGCGATTCTTGCTGAACTGAAAGCAGCGGATTGCAACTATCATCTTGAACGGTATCAGGAAGCGCTGCTGCTGTATGAGGAATTTGAAAACCGTCACCCCACCAACGAAAGCATTCCATATGTAATGTTCCAGAAGGCAATGTGCAACTACAAGCAGATTGACCGGATTGACAGAGATACTGTCGGAGCTGTCAAGTCTATTGAATTGTTCAACCAATTACTCAAAGCGTACCCCAATTCCCCCTATACAGATGAAGCAAAATCACGGGTAGCCGCCGCAACAGAGTTTTTGGCAGATCATGAATATTTTGTTGTCGAATACTATGTGCGAACAGCAAAATATGATCAGGCCGCAATTCGGTTGAAATACTTACTGGCAATGTATCCGGAAGCGGAAATAGCAAAAAAAGCGGAGGCACTCTTGGCCCGTATTGAGGCAGGCGATCCCCCAAAATCACGCCTTACTGCCTGGTTTCCTAAGCTCAGCCTGCCGGATTGGACACTTTTTGGCGAGACCGATGAACAGGACAGCGTTGCTGACCCCGTCCAGCGATAACCCCGATAAGCTGGAATAATTTCTGTTTCTTCAATATCTTCCCGTAAAGGAAAGCAGCATTACATCCCTGCAGTCCGGCACAAATAACAGCACTCTGCCGGACTGCAGGGATGTATATGCTAGACCATACATTTTTCTGAAAATATCCAGTTATCATCTAGTGATACTTCCATTGCCCGTACTGGACAGATCGGCACACACAGGCTACACCCCGTACATTTTCCGGCATCAAAAACTATTGCCATTTCCGGTCGATCTACAAAGAGAGCTCCAGAAGGACACACACCCGTGCAGGCTCCACACTGAAAACAGTTCTCTTCATCCCTGCGAATTCTTGCTGCCATCCGCTCGATCTTCACGCCCAGCTTGCGTAAATAGTCGAGACCGGCTTTCACATTTGTTTCACTGCTTCCTTTAAGTTCAATGATCATAAGTCCTTCGCGCTGCAGCAGAATATCCGCTTTCAGAATATTGAATTCAATATCATATTCTTTTACAAGTCGGTAGATAAAAGGCTGATCACTGGTATCTTTTGGAAATCTCAATATATAAATCTGGGCGTACATTATTTCCCTCTTTGTTCCGAGATAATGAGTAACGCGGAAAGTATATTCTTTTGTACCCCTCAGGGTGAATTACAAAAATCCCATTCTTTCCGGCGGTGTTAGTGCGTATCTTGATAAAAGTAACCATACCTGAGAGACTGTATTATAAAAAGAAAGAAATGTGTTCCTCGATTTTGGGATCTAAAGAATCTTTTTCTTCTTCCTTAACCGTCCTCCTTTACCTCCCTAAAAGAACATGCTACCCTCGTTATAGTGTTTTTAGAAACGATTTGCTCTTTTTCACCCCCCAGAAGAGACAATATAAAAGAACCACACTCTTTTGCAGGATTACAATATAAACAACCCTCCCGCTCTATATTCCATACGATTATCATGAACCCAAAGACCCTGGCCACCATGCTGACTGACGTTAAAAACGGCACCTGCTCTATTGAGCAGGCTCTTCATCAACTCCGGAGTTTCCCTGCTGAGTCTGTCAATGATGGTTGTGTCGACCACCAGCGGCATATACGCACCGGCATTCCCGAAGTGATATATGGTGCGTCCAAAACATCCGAGCAGATTGCAGTTATAGCCGAGGCAATGCTCAAACAGGGCGGACCGGTCATTGCCACCAGGGTAACAGCTGAAAAAGCTGAGACAGTGCTAGAGAAGGTTCCACAACTGAGATATCACGTCGAAGCCCGGATGCTCGTCGGTAATCCAGCTCCAACAGCCACAAATCGATACAGGGGGCAAACGCTCGTCACCTGCGCCGGAACATCAGATATCCCGGTAGCCGAGGAAGCCAGACTCACGCTGGAATGCTTCGGGCACCCGACAGAAAAACTGTATGATGCAGGGGTCGCTGGACTGCACCGTCTCATGAGCCGGCAGGAATATCTCTATAGTGCATCTGTAATCATTGTTGTCGCCGGAATGGAAGGCGCTCTTCCCAGTGTCATCAGCGGCCTGGTAAGCTGTCCTGTCATAGCAGTCCCCACCTCCGTCGGCTATGGTGCAAGTTTTGGTGGTATTGCCGCCCTCCTCGGTATGCTCAACAGTTGCGCCCCGGGAATGGCTGTTGTCAATATCGACAACGGTTTCGGAGCAGCCTGCATGGCCGAAGCCATAAACCGCCTTGATGAGGCGACTGTTCGCTAGATATAATGTTTAACAGAAGGCCAGCCGATCTCACCGCACCAGGTGAGATATCCGGGCTAAAACTGATACACCATTTCTCTCAGGTTTTTCGAATTATCACGCACTGAACCTTGCAAGATTCATGCATTGAGGTATAATCGCAAAGTTTGACATCAATGTTTGATACAGCGCACGAACAAGCTTCCCTATATAGAAAACTCAAGGATATTCATGAATACTGCACTTAAATTAAAACTCGTCTTTCTTGTGTCGGTCATCCTCCTTTCTTTTATTACCGTTGTGCCCTCCTTTTACAAAGGGACTCCGGACTGGTGGAAAACCTACATGGCCCCTGAAGGGCTGCGTCTCGGTCTTGACCTTCAGGGTGGAATGCATCTGGTTCTGAAAGTCAACCTGCAAAAAGCCGAAGAGAATTCGCTGGAATTTGCTGCCAACGATCTCAAAGATACCCTGTCAGAAGAGTCTATAAGTGCGGTCAGGAGTTCATCCTCGTCTCCTGATACCGTTATCTTCACACTGCCTAACGCAAGTGCTGTTGACAAAGTGCAAAGTCTAGTCAGCGAAGATTTCCCGGATATAGACACGAGAATCGAAACAAAAGATGGGAGCTTTCCCCGAATTTTCCTGACCTTAAAAGATGAGAAGAAGGATTTCATCAAAACCCACGCGGTGGATCAGTCTCTTGAGATACTCCGCAACAGGATTGATCAGTTCGGTGTGGCCGAACCGGTCATTATCCGCCAGGGTGAAGACGAAATAGTTATACAGCTTCCCGGTATTAAGGACCCCAAACGGGCCTTGAAACTCCTTGGCGATACCGCTCAACTTGAATTCAAAATTGTCGCCGATGCGACTGGCATAAATCTCAGCGAACTCATCGCCCAGGCGCGTGCTTCGAAACAGTGGCAGGATGGCGAGAGCATGAGCAAACTCAACCGTGCCCTCCAGAGCAGACTGCCGGACAACACGTCAGTTTTCTTTGAAAAAGAGGTCGACAAACAGACCAAACAAGAGACCTTAATTCCCCTTCTTTTGGAAAATAAAATCCTCATGACCGGCGACATGATTAAAGATGCCCAGGTGCGGATCGGTGGAAATTTCAACGAGCCGTATGTAAGCCTCGACATGACCGGCCGCGGGGGTAAGGTTTTTGCGCACATTACGGAAAAAAATGTAGGCAGGCGGATGGCCATCGTTCTCGATAATGTCGTTCGTTCAGCGCCTGTTATCCGTGAACGTATCCTTGGAGGCTCTGCCCAGATCAGCGGTAGTTTTTCCCACGAGGAGGCAGCCGATCTCGCCATCGTACTCAGGGTTGGCGCCCTGCCCGCTCCGGTTGATATAATCTCCAACCTGACGGTCGGTGCAACTCTTGGACAGGATTCCATCAACAAAGGACTCTCTTCCGGTGTTTTCGGCGCAATAGTGGTTCTCGGCTTTATGATAGTCTATTATCGGCTCTCCGGCGTTATAGCCAACAGCGCCCTGATCCTCAATATCCTCTTGTTGTTCTCAGGGCTGGCGATACTCAACGCAACCCTGACGCTGCCTGGTATTGCCGGTATCATTCTGTCTATCGGGATGGCGGTTGACGCCAATGTTCTTATCTTTGAGAGAATGCGTGAAGAGTATGCTCTTGGAAAATCGGTCAAATCGAGTATTGAGGGAGGATTCGGCAAGGCATTTCTTACCATTGTCGACTCCCAGGTAACCACTCTTATCACCGCCCTTGCTCTGTTTATGTTTGGTACCGGACCAATCAAAGGATTTGCCGTCACCCTCTCTTTAGGTATTATTTTCAACCTGTTTGCCGCCCTCTTTTTTTCACGGCTGATGTTTGACACTATCAACTCGATCAGACCGATGAAGCGGCTCAATTTCATGCTTTTTACTAAAAAACCGAATCTTGACTATCTTAAAATTAAAAACATCACCTACACCATTTCCGCGATCATGGTAGTTATTGGTTTTGTTGCTCTGATCCAGATAGCCCGGGGCAACGCCAATCTCGGGGTGGATTTTTCCGGCGGCTCACTCCTGCAATACAAGGCCACCGAGGATTTCACCATGGCCGAAGTAAGGGATGCATTCAGCAGAAACGATATGAAGGATATCAACCTGCAGGAAGTTGAGAACGAACACCGGCTGATCATCAAAATTAAAAAGTCGGAAGCTGTCGTTGCCAACCTCCATGAATCGGTTGGCAGCATCCTGGCCACCGAGTTGCCGGAGAAACAGTTCATCATGGAGAGTCAGTCGGAAATCGGTTCCTCGGTCAGTTCAGTTCTCCGCAACAAAGCCATTCAGGCGATCCTTATATCCCTTGCCGGAGTCATTGTGTACTTAGCGTTTCGATTCGACATCCGCTTTGGCCTTGCGGCAGCGACCGCCACCTTTCACGATGTTATGGTCGTGCTGGGAATATGCTGGCTTATGGACATTGAAATCACCCTGCTTATTGTCACGGCTCTTCTCACCCTTGCCGGCTATTCACTCAATGACTCGGTGGTTGTTTTTGATCGAATACGGGAAAACTTGCATAAATCAGAAAAAGGCACTCTCGCTCAAGCTATAAACGACAGTATCAATCAGGTTCTCAGTCGAACCATCGTGACCTCGCTCACAACCGGCATCGTGCTCCTGGCTCTTTTTCTTTTGGGTGGTACAGTTATTCACGATTTTGCTTTCGCCCTCTTGGCTGGTGTTATGGTTGGTACCTATTCATCCATTTTCATTGCAAGTCCCGTGCTGACGCTATGGGGCAAAAAGGTTATTTAAGACAATAAATGGCACAGCCTATTGATTTACCCAACCATGTTTCAAGGCTCACGCAGACGGAGAGTTTCACATTTTCCTGCCATCAGGGAGTCAAATGCTTCACTGAATGTTGCCGTATGCTGGAACTCGCCCTCACGCCCTATGATGTTCTGCGATTGAGAAAAGCAACCGGCCTTACCTCCAGGCAACTACTCGACGACTATATCATCGTAGAGCAGGATCCCGGAGAACCATTCCCCAGATTTTACCTGACAATGGTTGATGACGGCAGGGCCAGTTGTGTCTTTGTCGCCGAAGGAGGTTGCACCGTGTACGAGCATCGCCCGGCTGCCTGCCGCGCGTACCCTCTTGGTCGTGCAGCCATCCGCTGTGAAGATGGACGTATCGAAGAGCATTTCGTCCTTATACAAGAAAATCACTGCCTGGGATTCAAGGAACCGGTGCCACAAAACGCCATAGAGTATAGTGTGGAACAGGAACTGCTGACGTACAACAGCTTCAATGATGCCGTGGCTACAGTTCTCCAGCACAATGCAATACAGAAAGGCTTTATCCCGTCAGCCACCCAGATTGAGTTTTTTATTCTGACACTTTATAATATCGATACATTCAGGGAAATGGTCCAGAACGACAAAATAGAGTCAATCACTCTTACGCCACCTGAAAAGAATGCCCTGCAAAACGATGAGAAGTTATTGCTCTTTGGCATTGACTGGTTGCGCAAGCACCTCTTTTCTCCGTTCTGACATATTCATTTCCTATACCATCAACAGCTGAACCCAATCCATGCTGAAACTCATTGTCTTCGATTGCGACGGAGTCATGTTTGATTCCAAAAACACAAATTGCATGTATTACAACCACTTGCTGACTCACTTCGGACTTCCACCTATGAACGAAAGTGAAGAAGAATATGTCCACATGAGTAACGTGACTGATTCGATCCGACATATCTTTCGCCACTATTTATCGCCGTCAATAGAGGAAGTGATTGCATATAAACAGTTGTGTGGATACGCACCCTTTTTACAATACATGCAGATGGAAGCGGATCTGTTGGAATTTCTTGAGATAACCAAAAACAAGTACCACCTGGCAATCTCGACGAACCGAACAAATACCATGATTCCGTTGCTCAAAAGCTACAACCTGGAAGGATATTTCGGAAAAGTGGTGACAGCAGAGACTGCCAGGCGACCAAAACCTGCCCCGGACGGGCTTTTAGAAATCCTCTCCTATTATCGCTGCAAGCCGGAGCAAGCTGTCTTCATTGGCGATTCAATTGTTGATGAGCAGCATGCCAAAAGCTGCGGAGTTCCACTGATTGCATTCAAAAACCCCAGTCTCGACGCAACATATTACGTCAGCAATTTTCTCGAAATTCTCAAGTTACCGCCCTTTTCAGGTGGCAACTGCTAGAGACACTAACTGACCAGTTAACCGAAAAAGAAGCTGATAAAATTCAACAGCCTACTGTTCACGCTCCAGCTCCTCATCAACACGTTTAACACCCTCCATAAGCAGCATCATGAAATCACCAATCTCTGCAGCTTTCATTTCGCCCGGCGAGAGACCTGAGGTGAAACGGTAGAACCCTTTCTTTTCCGAAAGGACTTTGAATATGGCCTCTTCATTGGCCAGGTTGGCATACACTGCATTGATGATACACCCTTCACGAAAAGAGACCTTTGCTCTCCCACCCGGCAACTCAAGGGACAACACCCCGGTTTTCTGGTGCATGTGGAAAATCTGGAAAAGTTCTGCGGGAACAATCTCATCGATTCGCCCACTCATGCATGATTCAAAATCACGGGCGCGTGCAGCGTTGGTTTTCCTCAGTCTTCCGGCCAGCAGCTGGGCCATATAGGACTGCACCGCCCTGTTGTCTCCCATCAGACTGCCAAAAACGTCCCCGGCTATTGCCAACACCTTAGATTTTCTGGCTGCCATCACTGTAGAGACAGCTACATCCGCCCCCAGGTAACTCATTTCACCGCAGATTTCACCTGCCAGAAGAGTAGCCAGCTGAACCCCACCACTTTCGACAACAAGTGCACCCTCGAAGACAATATACAGGTTTAGGTTTTTTGTCCCTTTACGAATGAGAACGGCATCCTTTTCGAGCAGGATTTCCTGAAAATTACCCAGCACTGTATCTACCTGATTTACTGGAAGGGCCTGTAGCAATGGACTGTTGACAATACTTCCATATTTTTCCCTGAAGGCCATATCGATCTGAGCAACAGCACCTCCGGTTGCAGGGTCATCGGTCTCCTCCTCAGGGAGAACCAAAGAAAACTTAATCAACCCGGTACATCCGCTGCAATTGAACACTGTGCCCTCATATTTATCAAGGCCAAGATCTTGATTTTGCAGAAATTTAAACAACAACTCGGTCAGATCACGAACGAGAATAAGACACATCTCCTTACCGCCTGGGCAGGAAAGGGTTTTGTCCGAAAGTTGCAATCGCTCATCCACTGTATAGAGGGGACAATTTTTTTCATTCACGATTGTAAAAACTGCGTTAAATTTTTTCATCTACACTCATAAACGTGGAGAACACATTTTATTTACCACCCTCTCTCCGAAAAACACTCTTTCTGAGTGTAAATCTCGCTCCAGACTAACTTTTTTTTGTTGTTGTATAAATAAGTTGCTATACTGATTGAAATGGTCAGCAATTTACTAACTCCTATATCACACTTTCATGTCCGACACTCCCTACCAGTTAGATGAAGTCCATACTCAAGTAGAGAACTTTTTCCGTTCTCATCCGCTCATTTCCGTCCGCCCGACCAAAGGTGATCCCCCTGATCATTATGAAATCACCTATTCCCTTACCGGAATGTGCAAAAAGGGTAAAGGTGAGGTCGTCGAGTCAACAGATCATACGGTGGAACTTGCTATTCCATTCGGTTTTCCACATTTTCCGCCGAGTTGCAAGCCGAAAAGTGACATTTTTCACCCAGACTTCGATCCAGCGGCGATATGCCTTGGTGATTTTTGGGAGCAGAATCAATCTCTGCCTGATCTTATCATCCATATCGGAAAAATGATCAATGGTGAAATCTACTCAGCGGCCAATGCCTTTAATGAGGACGCTGCAGGGTGGTATCAGGAAAATTCCGATAAATTTCCGCTGACAGACATCCAGTGGAGCTCCGAGAAAGAGTCAACATCCTCCGCTCCCGGTCAAGTTTTTGAAATCGACACCCTGGACGATACTGACTTAACAACTGAGTTCGACTTTCTCGCACTGGAAAAAGATGGGACTGATGATGATATTTCGCTGGACACTTCTTTTCCCGAAGTAGACTCGCCGGTTAAAATTGATCTGGAGCTTCTCAACCTGTTACGGAGTCAGAAAAGATTCTATACCCTACTCGCAAAATTTGCGGACACTCCTCAACCCTCAGCCCAACTCTCCCAGTGCTGTCAGATAGCAAGGGATGAAATTGAGAAGGTAGAAACGGTTCACAGTCAGGCCAAGAAATTCGAGAATAGGGGTGAAGCTCAAATAGCTCTTGAGAAATACCAGCAGGTCGCCGCACTTGTGTCAGATTTTCCAAACATTGATTCCGATATTCGAAGAGCTGATCAGACGCTGGCACTATTAAACGATATCAACCCGGACAATCCACTGGATTTCCAAGAACCTGGCAAATCCAAGGAACCTTCAGAGCAAGACAAAAAACCGTCTCAATCAGGCCATAAGGAGGTCTCACATTCTGCAGGGAAAGTGAAAGCCGGTAAATTGCAAAACCAAAAGGATGGTTTTTTCCCGACAAACCGGAACAGGAACAAATTTATCATGTTTCTGTTTCTCGGTCTCCTGGCTATTGGAACGGGTGTGGCAGGATATCTCTGGCATACAATTACTGCGAAGCTCAGCGATGCCGAAGAGGCCTATGCCCAATGTTCAACATTCCATGCGAACAATCAATTCGATGCAGCGAAACGCTCATGCGACAAGGCCTTACAACTGGTTGGCGAGGTAAAATTCATTCATCAGGATTTCGCACAACAACTTGAAAAATTTATTGTAGAAATTTTGCAATCAGAGAAACTTACTCAGGGGTTGGCCGGCAATATATTTCTAGATGGCAGATATATCCCAAAAGATGAGGCCAAAACACATCTTGCGATACAACAAAAGCTTAACGAAGCCGAATCACTTTTTATAAAAGAGGATTGGCCGGCAGCCCTTCAGCTCTTCAATACTCTTCTCACACAAGCTGACATTAACACCTACCTCGCCCCCACAGTTGTAGAGGAACTCAGGAACAAACAACTCATTACCGAGTTCAGAATGTCCTATGACCCTGCACAAGAATTGATGAAAAACAGTCAATGGGAAAGTGCGATAGAAAAATTGTTGCAGGCCCAGAAAATCCTGGTAAACCTCGCGGAATCGGATCGTGGCCGCTATTCCGAAAAACTTCAGGTGGCTCTACAGAAGAGCCAATTCGAAAACCTTAAACAGCAAGGTGACTTGTCATTTACCGGTTCTGACTGGCTCAGTGCGATAGAGACATATAACCTTGCCCTTGCCAGTAGCCAAAAAAACGCCCTGCCGCCCGAATCAATTGATGCTATTCGGAATAATATAAAGCGTGCAGAAATCTACACCACGATAAACACAGGTAACAAGGCATTTGCCTCAGGTGCCTGGGATGAAGCGATTGAAGCATACAACACTGCCAGTGCTTTATTGATTGGCAATAGTAGTTTCGCCAAGAAAACGGATTCCAATATCAATATCCGAAAACTGGCCAGGATTATTCTTCAGGCATCAATCATTCGCGATCGCCAGATCGTTCAATCCCTCCTCGAGGATGATGACCTGGTAAAAGCAAAGCAAATGTATCAGCACATTCTGACCGGGATAGCCGACAGCTCTTTTGGTGCAGAACCAGAATTCATCAATATTACCGCAGAAATCAATACGGCCATACAATCACTGACCAAAGAAATAGCTCTCATGCAGAAGATTGATTACTTAAAAAATAATTATCAGTCACTTTTTATTGGAAACTATCCAACTGCGGCCGCAGACGAACTTTCCAACCCGGTAATCACCAAAACTAAAGAAACAGCATCAAATCTGATATTCAGGATGCAATGTACAGAAAACGACGGTGGTCGCCCCCTGACCCTGGTCATGTTTTACGCATATGACAAAAAGACAGGTCAGTGGAGCCTTTTTTCTGAAAATTAGTCAAAGTCGGTTCTTTAGAATATTCTACACCAGAAAACGAAATTCACCCTTCCCCAATAAATTATGCAGATGAAGCAAACCAAGGAGTTTATTGGAGGTATCAACTATAGGCAGGGCGGTAATTTCATGTTTTTGCATGATACTCAGAGCATCCGCCGCAAGTCGCTCACCATCGATACAGATCGGATCTTCTGTCATCAACTGCGCGGCTGTCAGGGTGGCAAATCCCTGTAACCCGACAACAGCCCTTCGCACGTCGCCATCAGTAACGATACCCAGCACCCTGTTCTCCTCCCCGACAACCAGTACCGCGCCATTGTTCTTCTCGTTAAGCACCCTGATCGCATCCGCTGCCGAGTCTCCAGGAGAGATCATCGGGATGTTTGTGCCAGTGAGCATTACCTCGGTTACCTTTACCTTTAACCGTTGCCCAAGACTGCCTCCAGGATGGTTGAGTCTAAAGTCCTCAGCCTGAAATTTTTTTCGGTTGAGCAATACGACCGAAAGAGCATCCCCCATGGCCAAGGTAGCCGTAGTACTCGCGGTTGGCGCCAGCCCCAAAGGACATGCCTCTTTCGGAACTCTGATGTCCAGCACGATATCTGCTGCGACTGCCAGTGATGATGTTTTCCCGCCGGTCATGGCAATGATTTTATTGCCGCGTTCTTTTAAACTGATGAGCAATCCGTTCAGTTCTGCGGTCTCTCCTGAGTAGGAAATGGCCATGATTACATCTCCGGCCATAACCATTCCAAGGTCACCATGCATCGCTTCAACGGGATGAAGAAAAAAAGAAGGGGTACCGGTACTGTTCAATGTTGCAGAAATTTTCTGCCCAACTATGCCGGACTTACCTATTCCGGTTATCACCAGACGGCCGGTGCTTGACAATACAGTCTCAACCGCCCGGACAAACTCATCACCAATTCGCTCTCGCACTGCCGCCAGTCCTTCTTCTTCAATTCTGAGGACTTCCTTTGCTGCTTCAATAGTCATCCGCCTACATCCCTTTGTTTATTCAAAATAATTTGCCGAAAATATAGCGCCGGCGTATTCCAAGTACCTCTGCCCGAGTATGATGGTCGGACATCACAGATCGTGCAGGGTAATCATTATTTCCCAACCAGGCAAGAACCAACCTTCCTCACCTTATCCGAATTTTTCATCAGTTCAGGCGGTGTCGGATTTGAAGTTTTCATCAATAATCCATAGTATGCTATGTTTATAGATAAAACACTGCGGAAGACGGCACCGCACGGACTGCACTCCAAAGGTATTCGAAGTCCTCGCTTACCTCCTGCCGGCATCTTTGGTGAGCATTTTGTTGAAATTCCATTTAGTTAAAAAATATTTTTCTTTTCAGCTCCTCTTTTACCGTATTTTCTTGTAACATCGTGTATAATACTTACTTTTGTGCGGTGTAATTTTATTACATATGTTGTGTTCAATATATATTTTTTGGAGTCTCTATGTCAGATTACTTATTTACATCCGAGTCTGTTTCCGAAGGTCATCCCGATAAAGTGGCCGATCAAATTTCCGATGCTATTCTCGATTCAATCCTCATACAAGATCCTCAGGCGCGAGTTGCCTGCGAAACCCTTGTAACTACCGGCATGGCTATCATTGCTGGAGAAATTACAACCACCGCCTGGGTGGATATGCCGGAAGTTGTCCGTCAGACAATTAAGGAAATTGGCTATAATTCATCAAACATGGGCTTTGATTGGCAATCATGTGCAGTTATCACTTCTATTGACAAGCAATCTCCTGATATTGCCCAAGGTGTCAATGAAGGCAGCGGCCTGGACCTCGACCAGGGAGCTGGTGACCAGGGACTCATGTTTGGCTACGCCTGTCGTGAAACCGATGTGCTTATGCCGATGCCAATCACATATGCCCATCTACTCACCAAGAGACAGGCGGAAGTGCGTAAAGCCAATATTTTGCCATGGCTCAGACCCGATGCCAAAAGTCAGGTGACTATCCAGTACGTCGATAACGTGCCGAAAAGAATTGAAGCGGTTGTACTCTCCACCCAGCATAATGAGGACGTCTCTTACAACGACCTCAAAGAAGGGGTTATGGAAGAGATCATCAACCCCATACTGCCTGCCGAAATGATCGACGCCAACACAAAATTTTTCATTAACCCGACCGGCCGTTTCGTAATCGGCGGTCCCGTTGGAGACTGCGGTGTTACCGGCCGAAAAATCATAGTTGACACATATGGCGGCAAAGGATCCCACGGAGGCGGTGCATTTTCTGGCAAGGACCCCTCAAAAGTTGACCGGTCCAGCTCCTACTACGGTCGGTATGTAGCCAAAAATATCGTTGCAGCTGGTATTGCTGATGAGGTGGAGGTGCAGGTCGCCTATGCCATCGGCATCTCTCAGCCTGTTTCAATCAATGTCAACAGTTTTGGCACAGGTAAAATATCTGATGCTGAAATAAAAAGACTTATTTATGAACACTTTGATCTCAGGCCAAAGGCTATTGTACAACAGCTAGACCTGTTGCGACCTATCTATCTGCAAACAGCAGCTTATGGCCATTTTGGGCGCGAACTTGACTCTTTCACCTGGGAAAAAACGGATAAAGCAGATATCCTTCGTGACGCTGCAAATCTACGCTGATCTTTGTCTGCAAAAACACTGTAAAGCACAAATAATACTGATAAATGGAATAGAGATATGACCGATACGCTTAAAGATTACAAAGTTGCAGATATGAACCTTGCCAGTTGGGGCCGGAAGGAAATAGCTATTGCCGAAACTGAGATGCCTGGTCTCATGGCCCTTCGTGAGGAATATCGCAGCGCAGCCCCCTTAAAAGGTGCTCGAATAGCCGGCTGCCTGCATATGACCATCCAAACGGCCGTACTCATGGAAACCCTCGTCGATCTCGGCGCTGAAATCCGGTGGTCCAGCTGTAATATTTTCTCTACGCAGGATCATGCCGCCGCTGCTATGGCTGCTGCCGGTATTCCGACATTCGCCTGGAAAGGTGAAACCGAAGAGGAATTCTGGTGGTGTATAGACCAGACAATTTTTGGCCCGGATAACTGGACCCCGAACATGATTCTTGACGACGGGGGAGATCTAACCCTGGTGCTCCACCAGAAATATTCCAAAGAACTCGCTACTATTCGCGGCATCAGTGAGGAAACGACGACAGGTGTACATAGATTAAACGAAATGGCAGCAGAAGGCAGTCTTGCCTGTCCGGCCATCAACGTGAACGATTCGGTTACCAAGTCTAAGTTTGACAATCTTTATGGATGCCGGGAATCGCTCATTGATGGGATAAAACGGGCAACCGATGTCATGATCGCCGGAAAAAATGCAGTAGTCGTAGGGTTTGGTGATGTGGGTAAAGGCTGTGCACAAGCCCTGAAGGGTATGGGGGCCACTGTATACATAACGGAGATTGACCCCATCTGTGCTCTTCAGGCTGCGATGGAAGGATATCGGGTGGTGACCATGGACGAAATAGCCGCCATCGGCAATATTTTTGTTACCTGCACCGGCAATCTTGAAGTCATCAGCCGTCAGCATATGGAAGCAATGCCAAACGAGGCAATAGTCTGCAACATTGGTCATTTTGATTCAGAAATCGACATTGCCGGTATCAGAGACCTTGAGTGGGACAATATCAAACCACAGGTTGACCATGTTATTTTCCCTGACGGAAAGAAGATTATTGTCCTCGCAGAAGGTCGCCTGGTTAACCTTGGCTGTGCCACCGGTCATCCCAGTTTTGTCATGAGCAATTCTTTTACAAATCAGGTTCTTGCACAGATAGAGCTTTGGAAAAATGCAGAAAAATATGAGAACAAGGTCTATTTCCTGCCTAAATCCCTTGATGAAATGGTAGCTCGCCTGCACCTCAAAAAGATCGGAGCTCATCTTACTGAACTGACGAAAGAGCAGGCTGACTATATCGGTGTTTCAGTCAACGGTCCGTACAAACCTGACTACTACAGGTATTAGTTTGCCCCTTGCGGGGTATGCGATCCTTAAAAAACCACTACACTTTATAAAACAGTGTAGTGGTTTTTTTCAGGAAGTTGCCAGTCGCACATCTCCTGACAGAACATCATGTATCCGGCCCTCTGAGTCCCTTACGTGCAGTTGCCCTTCATCATCCGGTCCCAGAGCAATTCCACGTATCATTTTGCCGGTGGTGTTCACACATTCCATCTCTTTTCCCAAAAGATAATCCTTTTTCTTCCATTGGGATAACAGAGGCTGAAAACCACTCTCGCAGAATATTCGCAGCTTTTGAAGTATTTCTATTCGAACAGCTTGAAAAAGTTCATCCACTACCATTTCTTTACCGGTTTCAATCAGAACTGAAGTCACAGTTTCCCCGAGGACAGGTGGAAAATCTCTCAACAGATGATTGACATTTATCCCTATGCCTACCACCGCGTATCTTGATGGGAACGTACTGTTCAAAGCAGACGATTCCGTCAAAATCCCACCTATTTTTTTTCCTCGGAAAAATATATCATTAGGCCATTTTAACTGTGATTTTTTCCCGGTTATGCGGTCTAAAACCAGGGCCACTGACAGGCCGGCAACGAGGGTTATTTTGGGGTAATCTTCTGATATAATATCCGGACGAACGACAATGGAACAAAACAGGCCTTTTCCTTTAACAGAATGCCACTGTTTCCCTAACCGCCCCCGTCCGTTCGTTTGAAACTCCGCAACAATCGCAGAACCGGAAATTGCCCCACTCTCGGCAATTTCTTTCGCTTTGATGTTAGTAGAATCGGTTGACTGGTAATAATGAGTTGGATACATGACACCTGGAAAGAACAAAAGGCACAGAGAATTTTCTCTCTATGCCTTTTAAACAATCAATATGTAAGATGATAACTCCTATTCAGGAACTTCCTCATCTTGAATGCGTGATGGAATACCATACATAGTGGTTGATCCGGAAGACCAGAACATAAGTCGACCTTCACGTACCATCTCGTTTGCTACATTTTTAATGACTCGCGGCTTTGAGTCAGGATCACATTTATAAAAATCCTTAATGTAAAGCTGCGGCTTGGGAGACTTAGTAGCTTTCTCCTCAATGGCGTCCTTAAGTGCTTCTTTGTCCAGTGCCATAATTATACTCCTGGTATAGTGTTTGAAGAAGAAAGCATCAAATGATCAGACGGCACTCGCCGTCTGATCATCAAACACCACTGTTGTCCTACTATTTGATATGGCTAGTGTACTTGAATTGTGTCGTTGTACGCCAGGTATCGTAAGCAAGGCGATAGTCGTCGATGCTCTTTTCGGTAAATGGGATATCACATTTCTCAAAAAACTTCTCCCAACCGATTCTTTCCGCCCACTCACCAACACGCTCATATTTCTTGGCGTCGGCAGCATAGGCCTCAAGGATCTGCTTAACCGCCTGAACGGTCTCAGGCCAGCGTGGAGTAGTATTCGGCAGAAATGGAATAACCAGCTTGGAGAATTTTGGTGCGCTGACTCTGTTGGAGACCTTTCCACCAACAAGAATCGCAATACCGTCACCCTCAGGATCCGCAAGAGGCATAGCCGGACACATGGTGTAACAGTTACCACAGAACATACAACGTTCAACGGTGACCTTTACAGACTTGATCTCTTTGCCATCAACAATTGCTTTTGCAGGCTTCACAGCACCCAGTGGACAGGAAGCTATCGCCAGAGGCAATTCGCAGACACCACTGATGCGCTCGTTATCGATCATCGGCGGCTTACGGTGAATACCGAGAATAGCAATATCGGATGCATGAACGGCACCACACATATTCAGACAGCATGCCAGAGCGATACGAACCTGTGCAGGCAGGGTCATGGATGTGAAGTAATCGAACAGTTCATCCATTACCGCCTTAACAACACCTGATGCATCGGTAGCAGGAGTATGACAGTGGACCCAACCCTGGGTGTGAACGATGTTGGTCACACCGGCTCCGGTTCCACCTACTGGATAGCTGTTACCGTAACTTGCAAGTGTGTCGAGAAGTGGCTGAACCTTATCTTTTGAGTCAACCATGAACTCGATATTATTACGGGTGGTGAAACGGAGGAACCCGTCACAATGCTTGTCAGCGATTTCACAGACTTCGCGAATATATTCTACAGAAACCAGACGGGCACAGCCGACACGGACAGTGTAGACCTCATCACCGGTCTCTGATTTATGCATCAGGACTCCTGGCTGGGTAATTTCATGCCAGAGCCATTTTCCTTTGTTTGCCTTGATTACCGGCGGAAAAAACTGTTCGTAATGTGGGGGACCAAGATCTGAAATACGTCCTTCCATTGGTTTACTTGGATCATAACCCATGGTAAATCTCCTTATATTTAATATGAATTGTTAGCTCAAATTAAAACAGCATTAAGCTGCGTGTTTGGCGCGGAATTCTTTAACATCACGCTCAAAACCACCCTCAACCTCTTCCTCTTTCCAGAAAACGTAAGGATTAGACCGAGGCTCTTTAACATGCTGTGGAATAGGATCAACACCCATAACCGACAGGAAGGTCGGCAGACCAACACGTTGCATGGTTTCACCAACTCGCTCACGGTTCTTGCCCACTTCCATCCACCAGTCCCAAACTCCTTCGATGAACTCGATGAGTTCCTCGAAATCATTATCTTTGGATACTTTCATGAATGGAACAATAAGGGTAGAGAACTGGGCGCCATCAAGAATTGGCGCCTTGGCACCAACACAGATGGAAGCACCTTTGTCAAGACCTGGGCGCAGTGCGCGAGGCATAACGTTGATGCAATGCATACAACGGGTACATTCGGCATCGTCGATTTTCAGCTCATCACCTTCCATCCACATACAATCTGTAGGACAGATGTCGATGACTTCCTTCTGAATGTCAAACGCACCCCAGTCTTTTCCGGCATGGGAACCACCATTCGGTGGGTAGTTACCGGCAACATATTCTTTTACGGCAGCCTGGTCGATGCGAATTTCATCTCTCCAGGTACCGATAACGGATATGTCGGAGCGGGCGATAGCAGCAACGCAGTCGTTTGGACAACCGGAAAACTTGAACTTGAATTTATACGGGAACGCCGGACGATGAATCTCATCCTGATAATGCATGGTCAGGTGATAGCACACTTCCTCAGTGTCGTAGCAGGACCACTCGCAACGGGACTCACCAAGACAGTTGGCAGGAGTACGCAGGTTGGAGCCGGAACCACCAAGATCCTGGCCCATGTCGTGGGTCAGATCCCAGAAAAACGGTTCGAGATTCTCGGTACGGGTACCGAGGAGGATGATATCACCCGTCGAACCATGGAAGTTGGTCATGCCGGATCCATGCTTTTCCCACAGGTCCATGAGCTGACGAAGATTTGCAGTGGAATAGTACTTAGATGACGGCTGGGCGACACGAACGGTGTGAAAATGTTCTACACCTGGGAACTGCTTCGGCACGTCGGCATAGCGACCAACGATACCACCGCCATAACCAAAAACACCTACGATTCCGCCGTGCTTCCAATGAGTGATCCTGTCTTTATAGGACAGCTCCAGGATACCAAGAATATCCCAACACTCAGGCTTTTTTTCGGCCTGGCGCTTTATGTCGGTCACGAAGCTTGGCCACGGGCCACTCTCCAATTGGTCCAACAAGGGCGTCTCATGCTTTGCCATGATTTCCTCCTTTGAATTACTGTTTATACTTCAACCTTAACCAAACTCTTACTCTAAACAGAAAATCTAAAACCGACTTTCGGTTTATTATTTAGATTGGATGTACCAAACCACTATCCTGGCAGATTGAGCACGTAAAGTGCAATGACAGATTGTGATTATGAATTTTCATTCAGGGTGTGAGAATATCTTTGCTGTGCGATTTTGTCAACAAAAATCCAATAGATTTCCCGTCAGCAACTGAACAGCCATTCAGTACAGGAACCCCTCCTCTACACCTTATCTTACAACTGATTGAGGAAGGTCTCCTCCAGACTTTCACCGTCTTTGGTTGCCTTGCTCATGGCCCGAAGAAACTTGTTGGCAAGCACCTTACCCAACTGGACACCTTCCTGATCAAAAGAATTAATATTCCAGGCAAATCCCTGAAAAACTATTTTTGCCTCGTATGTGGCGAGGAGCGCTCCCATGACCCCTGGGGTAAGTTTGTCGGCGGACAGAAGGCAGGAAGGACGGTTACCAGGAAAGTTTCTGTTAGGATTTCCCGAGGACTGCCCTGCTGCCATTGCGACCATCTGGGCCAGCAGGTTGGCCAGTAGTTTCTGTTGTGATGTAGTCTCCTGCACGACCATATCCTGATCATATTGTGATCTTTTAAAACCTATAAACTCAGCCGGCACAATCTCGGTACCCTGATGTAAAAGTTGATAAAAAGCGTGCTGACCATTGGTTCCGGGCTCACCCCAGACAATTGGGCCGGTCCGGCAGGCCACCGGTTTTCCTTGTCGATCAACGGATTTGCCGTTACTTTCCATATCACACTGCTGCAGGTGAGCGGGAAATCTATGGAGAGCCTGACTGTAGGGTAAGACTGCAAGGGTTTGAAATCCTAAAAAGTTATGGTTCCATACCCCGATCAATGCCAACAGAAGAGGAATATTTTTTCGGAGCTCTCTCTGCTCAGCATGGTTGTCCATATCCGAAGCGCCTTTGAGAAACTCCATGAGTGGCTCCATCCCCAGGGAAAACCCCAACGTTAAGGCACCGACCATCGAAGTCGAACTGTATCGGCCACCGATGTAGTCATGCATATAAAACGACTGCAGATAGCGAGTCGGGTCATCCATCGGACTCTTCGCGCCGGTTACAGCGATACAGTGCTTTGCTGGATTAAGCCCTGCCTGTTGAAGAGCTCTTCGAACAAGTTTTTCGTTTGTCAAAGTTTCCAGGGTAGTTCCACTTTTGGAGACAATACAGACCAGGGTGTTCTTAAGATTTGCCTCTGACAAGGCTCTTGCACTGTCGTCGGGATCTACATTGGCAACGAAATGGACTTTTCTTCCATGGAGGCAATAGGCCCGAAGCGCTTCAAACATCGCCCGCGGGCCAAGGTCTGAACCACCGATCCCTACATGAATGAGAGAATCAAAACGCTCACCATTATAATTACAAATTTCCCCCGAATCGACTTTATCGAGAAAGATCCTGAGCCTCTCTAACTCTTCTCTGGCTTCAGCGGCTGCCTTTGGTTCAGCAGCTGTGGGGCGAAAAAGATCCCTGGAGGCGGTATGTAATACCTGACGATTTTCGCTGTCGAACCCTTCAATTCTGTTCAGCACTTCTCCCCGCCGCATCATCTGAAACTGGTCAACCAGCCCCAGCTCATCCGCTAGCTCCTGAAGTAGATCCAGGACCTTATCATCCAATCTCTCGGTCCCATAATGCAGATCCAGCAGCTCACTCCTGCATACATACCGCTCCAGTCGATTCTTGGTCTGCAGCGCCTGCTTACCGGTAAGGTCATAGGGTTTCTGGGCAGACTCCACCAGTTTTTGATAAGATCCCGCCTCGGCAAGAGATTTAAAATCAATCACCATTGGTCTCCTCTTGAGATTGTGATCGATATCTTGCTGCGCCGGCTTCGGCGAGGTTTTTCAGAGAGGTTATGGTCTCCCCATAGTTTTTACTGCCGTATACCGCTGAACCGGCGACAAAGATGCTCGCACCGGCTTCGGCAACATCACTGATCGTAGTCTCGCTGATTCCTCCGTCAACCTCAATAGCCACACCCAGCCCCATGGTATCGATTCGTTGTCTGAGTTGCCGAATTTTGGTAAGTGTAGACGGAATGAACGACTGACCACCAAAACCCGGGTTTACCGACATCAGCATGACAAGATCAACATCCTCCAGGATATAATCGAGGGTCGAAAGTGATGTCCCGGGATTGAGAACCACCCCGGCCTTTTTCCCGAGTTCCTTTATCCTCGATACGGTTCGGTGAAGATGATCGCAGGCCTCAACATGCACGGTTATCCAATCCGCACCCGCAGATGCAAAAGCATCGACATACCTGTCCGCATCCGCTACCATCAGATGGACATCCAGATCCTTTTCGGTAACAGCCCTGGCAGCATGAACAACCAGAGGACCGATGGTTATATTCGGCACAAAATGGCCATCCATGACATCAATATGAATGATATCGCAGCCAGCTTTGTCCACTGCCTGGATCTCCTCCCCCAGTCTACTGAAATCAGCAGACAGGATAGATGGCGCTATCTGAATGTGCGTATTCATTATTCTCCTTTTCATCATCAGGTTTTGCAGAATGTTTTATGTGAAGGGGGAGGAGCCGGCAACCACTACCCTGAAACTTTTCTCAATGTATCTCCAGGCAACATTTCAATCAAGCCGTCCAGTTCAAGCAGCAAGAGTAACTCACTCATCCGTGCCGGCGAAAGCCCCGATCGCTCTAAAAGCATTTCACGAAGTTGCGGATAAGGTTCAATATGCCCGAGTAATGCTAACGCATCCGGCTCAATTTCAAAATTATTTTCGTCTTGTGGTGACGTTTTTTCAGTACGGGCCATATTCGACCAGCAAGGGAGATCCAGTTCGACAGTAATATCCTCAACTCTCTGCACCAGCTTTGCCCCCTGCTGCAAAAGCCAGTGCGTCCCTTCACTTTTACAGGAATCCACCTGTCCGGGAACTGCAAAAACATCGCGCCCGCAATCAAGAGCCATCTGGGCAGTAATAAGTGACCCCGATCGCTTTGCCGCTTCAACGACAATAACTCCCCGACTGAGACCGGCTATAATGCGATTCCTTGCAGGAAACCGGAAACCATCAGGCCTGGTTCCAAGGGGATACTCACTCACGAGGGCTCCGCTCTCGGCGATATGTTGAAAAAGTGATCGGTTCTGGCGCGGATAGATAACATCAAGGCCGCAACCAAGCACTGCAACAGTATTGCCATTTGCGGCCAACGCGCCTGCATGTGACTCGGCGTCTATTCCAAGAGCCAGCCCCGAAATAACCGTCACAGATGATGACGCAAGATCTCGCCCCAGGGTGTAGGCTATCCGTCTGCCATAGGTCGTGGCGGCACGGGAACCAACCACGGCTACTCCAGGGTTGCACAGGAGTTTACTCTGACCAAGTATGTAAAGTACGGGGGGAGGATCAACAAGTTGATGAAGCAGGGGCGGATACCCATCGTCCTCAAAAGAGACGGCCATCCCTCCAAGAGCAGCCAGCCGCTCCAGTTCAATTTCACCACGACGAGAAGTTTCTGTAGAAGAAAAACCGGATATCTGCCTGTCCTGAATGCCCTCGACCTGCAGCAGTTGTTTTCTTGAGGCACGAAGAACCTCGGCGGGATCATGAAAATGTTTAACGAGGCGCCAGTAACCGCCAAGTCCCAGACCCGGAATGAGGCTGAGATTTACCCAGTCGAGGGTTGAAGCCATCAACTCCTCCAGCTAGCAAGAACTATGTTTCCGATGCGGGTTGATACCGGCATTGATTTCATTACAGACGCATAAATATTCATTGAAAAAACGGCAAAATCGGGAAACCTGCTCGTCAATCAGTCATGAAAACCTTTAATTCCTCGACACGTGAAGGATGTTTCAGTTTCATTATAGCCTGAGCTTCAATCTGCCGGATACGCTCTCTGGTAACCGCAAAACATTTCCCAACCTCTTCAAGAGTATGATCACAGTCGACATCTATACCATAACGCATCTTCAAAACCTTGGCTTCGCGGGGGGAAAGCGATGACATCACCTGGTTAAGGCACTCCCTGAGACTTGCCACCATTGACACTTCATCCGGCCCGAGCTTGTCTCTGTCCTCGATAAAATCACCAAGAAAAGTCTCTCCGTCATCACCCACCGGCGTATCGAGCGAAATGGCATCTTTGGCAATTTTCAGCGCTGACTTCACCTTAATCACATCTGTCCCCAACTGCTCAGCCATCTCCTCGGGGGTTGGCTCACGATGTTCTTCAAGCATGAAATCTTTTGATACCCGCAACAGACGATTGATCGTTTCAATCATGTGAACGGGTAGACGGATTGTCCTTCCCTGGTCGGCTATTCCCCTGGTGATAGCCTGCCTTATCCACCAGGTAGCATAGGTACTGAACTTATAGCCACGATGATAATCGAATTTTTCAACAGCTTTCATAAGCCCGATATTTCCTTCCTGAATAAGGTCGGAGAACTGTAGGCCACGGTTGACGAACTTTTTGGAGACGGAGATGACGAGTCGAAGATTCGCTCGTACCAACCCCTCTTTTCCCTGCTTATACTGTTCCCACCCGGTGTCAACCTCAAGAAGAATGTGCCGTAATTGCCGCTCGTCAACACCGGACTCCTCCAGCATCTGCCGGTTGACCTGCTGCTCAATGATCTCCGGCGTCACCTCGTTTGGCAATCCATCTACCGAGACAACATGTGCCCCCATCACCTCAACAAAAACTTTTCTAAACCGCTTGGAGAGGTCCTCCAAGCCAACAGCTATTGCCTTGATACAATCAGTGCAGATGTTTTTCTCGGCAAAAAGTGCGACGATCGTCTCACCAAACCGATAAATCTCCGCACGTTTATTATTGGCTTCCTGAGTTCTTACATCCATCCCCAGATACTGAGACATCAGTTTTTCCCGCTCTTTATCCAGCTCAACCGCCTTGTCAACGAGGTGAAGGAATTCCTTGCTTGCCTTTTTCAGAACAGCCGGTGTGTTCTCTGTTATACCGGATACAATCTGGCTGATTTTATCAGCATTGTTATCAAGTCCTTTCACTATTTCAAGAAGAGCCGGAATAGCCAGAGGAGTCGCCATAACGGCATCCTGCACTCTTCGCTTACCGACCTCCATCAATTTTGCCAGCTTTAACTCTTCCTCATGACTAAGAAGAGTGAGCGTTCCCATCTCACGAAGATATATATTCATCGGGTCGATGGAAGACTTGGACTTTGAAGCCTTTCCCGAATCATCGGTATGCCGGGAGGCTCGTCGTCTGTCTTGTTTTCTTCGGTCGCCAAAGGGACTACTACGACGCTCCCCACGGCCTGATCGTCTGTCATAGATTGCATCGGAGAAATCTACAGGAGAGACGACATCGTCAGAGGAATCCTCATTAAATTCAGCATCAGGGCCGTAAGATGGTTCGTCTTTATCCGTATCAAAATTCATCATTGTCTCATCAATCTTTTTAACCATTTCATCTTCACTCCCGGCCAATATGATGCAAAACTGTTGCACCAAAGCATGGCAAATCCGATGCATATTAAACATCAGTATCCCGTCGTACCTGCCAATTATTCCGATATTACAAATACTAACAATCCATCTCTTCACTTCCAATCAAACGAAACAGGAGCAAAAGTCAAGAAAATTCAGCCGGCACCGGTTAAAAACTCAGCGGCATAACGCTTCTTAAGTGTTAGGCAAAATCACACTTGCCCACCGTGAAGTTTTCTGGTTATTTCGATTTTCTGCATCATAAGTTCCTGCAACAAGCCTGAATCTCCATCATGCTGAGCGCGTTCCATACGGTCCATCAGTTCCTTGGCACTTTTCTTGAGACGGTACCTGTTAAGGTAGTCGAGCAAATCTGCATACTCCTCCTGAGCATTATCCCCGTTGTTCCCCTGAGAGTTATTGGTCGCCCGTAGCAGCAGATCGGCCACCAGGCTCCGTTCAGCCCCTTCGGAAAGTCCTGTCAGCAGCTCTTCAGGCTCGGCCTCTGGATTGTTTACCAATAACCCCTTGAGCTGCAGAAACAGTACCTCCCCGATCCCCCCTTCGAGACACTCCCGAATACCGGCCTCTTCCAGTCCGGAAAAGAATTGAGGCTGGAGGATCATAAACTCCACCAATTGCCTTTGCGATATTGAAAGTGGCTCGACTTTTCCGCTCCGGTCTTTTTTGGCAACAGCAGTCCTGGCGGGACGATACTCTGGAGGGGAATCAAGGTGTCCGTCGAGTTGTTCCATGGACATGCCAAGTTTCTCAGCGAAATGGGAGACAAAGACCGAGCGCTGCAGAGGAGAAACAGCCGCTTTCACCAGTGGCTGTAATTCCTCGACAATCCTCCTTTTTCCGTCGAGCGTCATGCCATATTCATCAATCAAACGGTTAAGAACAAATTCAGGCAACGACTCAGCCTGCTGAAGGAGTTGATGTAATTCCGCCAGACCTCTCTCCCGGATGAAAGTATCCGGATCATGCCCATCTGGAAGGAGTGCCACCCGACCGACAACCTGCTCGGCAAGGAAGAAAGGAACCCCTCTCACTGCCGCCTTTACCCCGGCAGCGTCACCGTCAAAAAGAAGTGTCACACCCTCAGCAAATCTCTTTAGTAATCTTAGTTGCTCCCGGGTCAAAGCCGTACCCAGAGGGGCTACGACATTGGTACAGCCTCCGGCGACAAGTGAGATGAGATCGAAATTACCTTCAACCAGAACAGCCTCATTTTTCAGGCGAATATCTTCTTTTTGCTGATACAGCCCCAGCAACAGTTTACTCTTGTTGAAGACCGGACTCTCCGGTGAATTGAGATACTTCGGCTGCCCGTCACCGACAATCCTGCCACCAAAACCACAAACCCTTCCGCTAATATCAGAAATGGGAAAGACAATCCGATCCCTGAAACGATCATAAGTCCCACCTTTCTCTTTTTCTACAAGCAGTCCGGCCTCAATTGCTGCTTTTGATTCAGCTCCAGAAAACTTTCCTCCCAGGTAATTCCACCCTTCAATTTCAACAGCCGGGGCATAGCCGATGCGAAACTTCGCCAGAATGTCCTCCTTCACCCCTCGTTTCTGCAGATATTCGATTGCGACTTTTGCATTTGCAGATCCTCTCAAATACCGGCTGTACAGAGTTGCCGCTTTCTCATTGACTGCAAAAAGCAACTCTCTCTTTTTTGCCCGCAATTCCTCTTCTTTTGAGCGAGGGCGTTCCGGCAACTGAATGTTGTATCTGTTTGCCAGTGTCTTTACTGCTTCGGGAAAATCGAGACTGTTGTACTTCATGATAAAGGTGAAGACATCTCCCGATTCCCCACAGCCAAAGCAATGAAAGAACTGCTGCCCGCTGTGGACAGAAAAAGAGGGCGTTTTTTCACCATGAAAAGGACACAGGCCAAGAAACCTCGTCCCACTCCTTTTCAACTCGACACATTCACCAATAATCTGAACAATGTCCGCCTCTTCTTTTATTCGCGCTGTGATTTCATCCCGCGACTCGCCAGAAACCATATTTCACCCTACCCCCCCGATAAAAGGAAGCACCTGATAATCCCCCGTTGGGGGAAAGCTGTATATTTGATTCTTTAAGGTACACCTCACAACAATCTGGGAATTTTTACAATACCCCACGGTGAGCTACTTATAAAAAGAGAGGTGATTCTTCCCGGTTTCCATACTATACTACCTCTAGTAATGAGATGCCATCGGTTTGCCCTTGCCTGCATCAGGCAGTTTCTCCAACTTGCGAGTTCACCCGTTATGGAAGACTTTACCAAAGCACTTACCTTTGAGATAAAACAGGATATTGCCAACCGATACTTCGGTTTCCGCAAAAGGATAGAGACCGAATGCAGCGAGTACCTGGTGCGGCTGCAGGGTGCCGGTCAGCAGTATCTGGTCGGGATAGAACTGGAAATGCAGCGAATGCAATGCCTGTTGAGAGAAGAAGACATGTTCCTTTCTTTTCTCCATTTCTCAAAATTGCCAGAAAAAGTCGTAACGTGCCGTGTCAACACAAAAAATTCTTCGCAGTGGCGGTTGCTTTTTGCTGACCTGAGAGGGAAAGGTTTAACCCGCAAAAGACGATACCAGAATCTTATCTACACAATATATAATTCGCTCGCCGTTCACATCTCCAAGTATCATGAGACGTTCATTGAACTGGAAGAGGAGCATGAGGATATCTGTAAAGAAATCAAAAGCTTTTATAGAAAAAACGATCTTTCAGGCATCCTGAATTTCCTCCGGGAAATTGACAGTCAGGATGTCTCGCACTCCAATCCTCTCTATGCAGACAGAACTCCCCTTTCCGTTCGCGGTCTGGAACAGGAGATGCGCATCACGCCGCCTCCCGCTGTTTCCACCAGCATGCAACCGCTCCTCCCCTTGCCTTCCTTGGAAAAGGCCAAACCAACCTTAGACAAATTAATAAAGCAGGCTTTTCCGCTTTTTAAAGATCTCAACATCGAAAGACTCCCCTTTTAACGGATTGATTCTTTAATTAAAAATCGATCATTTAAAATGATGACAGAAAACGACTTGATTTTTTTGGGTCATACGAAACGTACACATCCACCCAAGGTATTTATGCCCTGCAAGGGCGTACCAAAAGAGAACCATCCGAGGAGACGTTGCACAGAATTGTTGTTTCTCCTTTCCCCAGCTTTAAGACTTCTCGCTACAATGTATAAAGTTGATCAGACATAATGCTGTCAAATAGGAATATAGTGTTATTAGCATTGCAATTCCTCTCCCTGGGCATATATACTTTCTGATACCGATAGAATGTTCATGGCATCGCCTGAAGGTGCCCGTCTGACTCAACTTTTATTACAATTCAACTGTGTCTTTATGACTGACAATACATACATTACTCCCAGCGATCTTGGCAGAGACGGGACTGTCGAAAAACTCATCCATGAGAAATGGCCGTCCGTTCACTGCTTTTTCCCTGGTAGCGTTCCAAATTTCGACAATGTTCAAAAATCATTACTTGTTATCACCGGGGGTGGCCCGGAACAGATCACTTCCCTTTTGGAGAACAGTGATCTGCCCGAATACATCCCGATACTCTATCTCGGCACGGATGACTCCACCCCGGAATCTATTCTGCAGGATGGTTCAGACAGGCTGATAGATTACCTGTACTTACCTGTTTCTTCCCAGATTTTCTCCCACAGAATATCCTTTCTTCAACGGGTGCAGAAGATCAGTGCGGAATATCACTCTCACAGGACAACCCTGAGCCAGCAACTCAACCTCCTTTCCACCCGAGACGGTCTGACGGGGTTATTCAACAGACGACATCTTACCAATCGCCTGATGCAGATCCTCCGAATCACCCAAGCAGACGACGGCGATCTCTCGCTGCTCCTTTTGAATATTGATTACTTCAATTCCATTAACAAGAACTCGGGACTGGATTTTGGTGATTTCATTCTCAATGAAATGGCTGCTCGCCTGACGGAAACAACTGATTCCACAGCAACCTGTTACAGGTTCTCCGGTGAAGATTTTGTCGTTGTGCTCCCTGATACGGATCTTCAGCAGGCATCTGCAATGGCAACAAAAATCCAGAAAGCATGTTCTGGAAAACCATTTACTGACGGGAAAAATACAATATCGATAACAATTTCGATCGGGATCGCGTCCCTGAAGGATCATAAACCGGACAATCACGACGAATTTATATACATGGCTGAAACTGCACTCTTTCTGGCCAAGGCAGAAGGAAGAAACAGGCTCCAGGTCTATCTATCCCATGACGATTCCCAAGACCTCTCGCCGCAGAGATCACTCTCTTTTCTCAAAGAGAACTTAAACAGAATCCTTGACAAAACAAGAACTTCGGCCATCGCTTCTTTACAGCTGCTTGCTAAGAATATAGCCGGATCGGAACATCAAGAACATATTGCCAAGGTGACTCATTATGTGGCTCTGCTCGGTGAGCAACTCGGTCTGCCAGAGCAGCACACCAGAACCTTTCAAAACTCCATTACCCTCTATAACAGCTTTCGCTTTCTCCTCCACAACGATCTTTTGTCAAAACCTGGAAAATTGACAAGCGAAGAGCGGAAAATTATAGAGGAACTGCCCTTTAAGTTGCATGAACTGACAGATATGTTTGACTATTTCGCCGAAGAACGTAATGTTCTACTTGGCCATAATGAGCGATATGACGGGAAAGGGTACCCATTAGGTCTCAAGGGCAACGAGATTTCACTTGGTGCCCGTATTTTTAATATAGTAGACTCTCTTGCAGCAATGAGTTCTGATCGCCCGTACCGGAGAAAACTCACTCCACCAGAGATTATAGAAGAACTGAAAAAAGAGGCAGGAAAACAATTTGATCCGTATCTCGTTATCCAGATCCTGGCTGTAATCAAGAAAAACAACATTTTCGATATGGATCCCGATTATTTTGACCGCACTCGGCAGGATCTTCTCAACACATTTCCTACAGTAAAACTATGACTCATCCATACCTCACGGCAATAAACAACCATATAAACTCCCTACCTGCATTGCCCGCCACTGTGGCAAAAGTAATGGCTGTTACCGCCGACCCGGACAGTAGTGCCAACGACCTGATGGAAGTGATACTTCCTGATCAAACAATGTGCAGCACGATTCTCAAGGTTGCCAACTCAGCATTCTTCGGAATTCCACGGGGGGTAAGCACTATTGAAAGAGCAGTGGTTGTGCTCGGTCATGCTGAGATCAGAAATATTGTCATCGGCAAGGCTATCTTCTCTTCCTTTCCACGGCTCAGTAAAGAAAATAAAAATACTGTCAGTCTCTTCTGGGAACATGCCTTCACCTGCGGGCTCGCTGCAAAAATCATTGGGGAGCATCTTCACCTCCCACCCAGCGAATTTTTTATCGCCGGGCTGATTCATGACATCGGCAAACTTGTCATGCTCATGGCTTTCCCTCATGATTATCCGATACTGCAGGAACTGAGCAATCCCTGCAACCTGGATAAATGCAACGAGGAACGTGGTAAATTTTCAATCAGCCACGATAAGGTCGGACTCCAACTCGCAGAGAGATGGTTACTCCCTGCTCAGCTCTGTATGGCTATCGGTTTCCACCACTCTCCCCAGGATGCACCAAGCTTTAAAAAATATCCTCTTATCGTCCAGGTAGCCGACCTTCTCTCACTTATGTATTGTCACTCTGAGGGTATGAAAAGTGAAGATGTGGAGAAAATATTTATTGATTTTCTCCCGGAAACCTCGACCTTGTGGAGCGAAGACACGCTTTGCTGGAAACCGGAAAATATTGGCCATTGGTTTGAGCTTCTCCAGCACCACCGTGAAGATGATCAGACCATCCTGAGTATCTTCTCTTCATCATGAAGATTACATCAATTAAACGTACTATTAGAAACACCAGAAGATTTGCCGAAATTGTCAAAGTACTTTCGACATTCGGCTTTCGTCAACTGGTACTTGATACCGGTCTGCATCGTCTGCTCGGTAAGGCAAAAGAAGAAATAGATACACCGACCGGCGACCATTCCGAAAACCTCCCCCGGCCGGTCAGGGTTCGGAGGGTGCTGGAAGAACTTGGCCCGACCTTTATCAAACTCGGTCAGATCCTCTCGACCCGCCCTGATCTTATTCCACCGGAATGGGCAAACGAATTGCAAAAATTACAGGATCGCTGTCAACAGGTCCCCTTTTCTGAAATCTACAATGTGCTCATCCTCGAGTTTCCGGGAAGACTCGACCAGCTTTTCTCTGCAATTGAAGAAGTTCCGCTTGCTGCCGCCTCCATTGCCCAGGTTCACCGCGCGACTATGAAGGACGGAACCCCGGTGGTCATCAAGGTCCTTCGTCCCGGGGCCAGGCAGCTGGTAGAAGAGGATATGGGGTTAGTGGAAAGCCTGGCCCAGCTTCTGGAACAGTACTTCTCTGACCTTGGTTACAGTCCGACAGCTGTAGTCAAAGAATTTTCCAGAGAACTTCTGAAAGAAATCAACCTTGTGATCGAAGGGCAATCCACGGAAAGGCTTCGGCGCTATTTTGAGGACGATGCCAACATCAGTTTCCCAAAGGTTTACTGGTCGGCCACCACCCGAAATGTGCTTACGATGCAGGAAATACAGGGCAGGCTTCTCTCAACAGTCAGACCAGGCGACTTAAGCGAAAGTGAGCGAAGAGCCATTGTTGCCAATGGAACCGATGCAGTTTTTAAGCAATGTCTCCGGTTTGGTTTTTTTCATGCGGACCCCCACCCCGGCAATATTTTTCTCCTGCCCGGCGGCAGACTCTGTTTTATCGATTGCGGAATGACCGGTCAACTGGATAAGAAGACGACCGACCAGCTCATCAACCTTGTCGCCGGGGTAGTAAAAGGTGATATCGATCGACTCTGCAGGGTGGTTATCGAACTCACCGACGTCAATCCAGCTGTCACCGACAACCGTGATTTTCGCCTTGAACTACAGCACCTCACCAGCCATTTTCAAAACACCGATCTTCGGCACTTGAATATCACCGGCTTACTCTCGGACTTCTTCGGTATGCTGCAGCGCTACCATATCCAGTGTCCAGGCGACCTGATGCTGCTCACCAAGGCGCTGACAACTATTGAGGGGGTCGCCGAACACTTCGATCCGACCTTCGATGTTCTTTCCCATGTCGAGCCACAAATTCAAGAGATCGTCCACAACAGACAGAGCATGCGGGCAATAAAAGATCGTATCTACAGGACGTTAACCAGCTCGCTGGAACTCCTTGAAGACCTCCCCCAGGATCTTCAGCGATTCCTCGATCACGCCCGGCACAGTCGTTTCACCCTCAATCTTGAGCTAAAACGCATCGAGCACCTTTCGGAAGGTATCGATACTTCAAGTCGGATCATGGGAATCGCCATGATTATTGCGGCTCTTATTGTCGGTTCGTCAATTCTCATCCTGGCAGATCGAATGTCAAGAGAACCGGGTTTTGTCGGGACACTCGGCATCATTGGTCTCATCCTTGCCGGAATTAATACGGCCGGCTTCATCATATCTTACCTGCTCCCGAGAAAGCCAAGGGGGTGACTGTCGTAGAGTTGCCCGGAAAAACTGGGTCACAGAAATCTCCAGCCTCACGTCGTTTACACGTCGACAGCCGCTTGACTGCAGATATCGGCAAACGGTCCCGGCTCCAGGCTTGAGGCCCCTATGAATACGCCTGAAAGCGAGGAGAGCTGCAGATACTTCTTCACGTTACCGGGGATGAGAGCGCCGCCATAGACCACCTGAAACGGAGGGAATTTGTGCCGAATGTCCGCTACCGCTTCTGCTACCTTTTCCGGTGATTCCGCAATGTTGAAATTCAATGCATCAACAGGAGTATAGGCTACCAGCAGCTGGTCACACTCAATATCAGCCAGGGCGGTGAGCTGGGAGAGCGCATTAGAGCTATCGACACAGACAATAGGCACAATTCCGCTGTCAGCTGCCTCGCTCACTTTATTCACGACATCCTGGCTGGTCTCATGAAAATAACGGCGACGTTCCGAATGACCGATAATCACGTATCCGGCCATGCTCTTTATCATGTCCGCTGCAACAGCGCCGGTATAGCTCCCTTTCGGAAAAGGCGATACATCCTGGGCGGCAAGGGACACATTATCGAGCTTCAATCCTTCCAGATAGTTGGCAATACTTTCCAGATTGACGATAGAGGGTGATACAATTACCTGGACTGCCTGGTGTGGTTGATACACTGCGGCAAAGTTATCGAACCACCGCCGTCCGTCCTCACTCGTTTTATGACATTTCCAGTTGGCGATCACATAGCGTTTCATAAAAAGCTGCCTCCCCCGACTAAAGCCGATTAGTGTTGAATCGATTATGAACTGCTATTTAGTTTCCATCCTGAAAGAAGACATAGTGTTCTAAATCAAGGCGTCCGATAAATTCACCCACAGGAATATGTTCGATATTCCGAGGATTAAATTTAGAAAACAACGAAGAGTTAGGGCAAACTGGCCATATCAGGATAGAAACTCTTTAGTCCCGTACCCCTGATTTCCTGTCACTCTTTTCAACCGCTAAGATCTTTTCAAGTACAGAGCGTATTTCAATACCATCCAAATTTTTCACAACAACTGTTTTCTTTCTGGACTGGACACCCGACTTCACGGTCACATCCCGACCGGGAACACCAAGGATGGTTGCCAGAAATTTTACAACCTCTTTATTCGCCTTTCCCTCAATCGGAGGAGCGGCTACCGCGAGTTTCAGACAGCCGTCATGAAGACCGATAATTCGACTTTTGGAGGCATTCGGCTGTACATGAAGCCGTATCACTACCATTCCATCCGATAATGTGGAGAGGTAAGACATATATCACGTCCGCATCACAGTTGTTCAGATCAGAGTCTCGTCAAGAAAGATCCATGCTGATTTTATCGATATCATCCGGGTCAACACTTTCCCCATCAGGAATCTGAATACTCTGAAACAAGTCGGCGAGGTCATCTTCTTTATGCTCAGAGTCTGATTCCGGAGAGACTTCTAAGGCTTCAAGGTAGGTATACAAAATTGTCTCCAGCTCCTTACGCACCTTGACCTTTCTCTGGTTTAATTCGTCTATCTCTTTTGGTAAACGGGCAAGTTCGGCCTCCGCTTCGGTGCGGAACTGTTCAATTTCGGCCCGTGCCTCGTCCATGATTTTTTTTGCATCTTCCTGGCTGTTCTGACGCAGATTGTCGGCAAATTTCTGGGCGGCAAGAATGGTGGTTTTAAAGTCAACTCCTTCCTGCTTCAGTTCATTGTTCTGCTCTTCCAGCAGCTCGATTTTGGCACGTAGCTTTTCTATCTCCGCCTGCCCCTGCAAACTTGCACCCTCACCACCGGCAAGTTGTGCTTCCAGTTCTGCTATCTTTTCACGATATGCTGAGTTTTCTTCTTCCGTCGCGGCAACTGACGCTGACATGGCCTCTATCCTTGCTGTCAGGTCGGTTATTTCCTCATCTTTATGCTTATAGCGATCCTGAATCTCTGTTTGAATTCCCTCGACGTTTTCCTGACTTATCTTAACTTCAGCGACAAGAGCTTCCTTTCCTCTCTGCAGAGCCTCCTGCTCGGCAAGAAGAGACTCAATTTCTTCAGCCTGCAAGCGATTTTGCTCGGTTAACTCAAAGAAATCTTCGGCAAGCAGTTCCAGGTAGGCTTTCACCTCGATTGGCTCATATCCTCTGAATTTAGTTTGAAATTCCTGATCTTTAATTGACTGCGGTGTCAGCATTTCTGGCTCCCTTGTGTAATATGATAATGGCAAAAAACGGAAGGCACCCCCACTCCTGGCAGTATGCGATAGACTCCCGAAAGGGTTCTGAAAAGAACCCGGTTAAAGCTACCCCATTCCCATGGCAATTTGCTTGAGAGTCTGGACAACAAAACTCTGCAGAAACATTATACCAATTATGAGTATCATTGGCGAAAAATCTATTCCTCCAAAACTTATCGGCAAAAATCGACGGATACGACCTAATACCGGTTCGGTTGCCTCGTATAAAAACCGCACGATGGGGTTATACGGGTCTGCATTCACCCAGGAAATAACTGCTCGACCAATAATGATCCACATATATGCGGTCAACAGAAAGTCGATCAACTGGGCAATCGCCATCATAAAATTATTCACAACGAACATACGTCTCTCCTTTTCTCTCAGGCAACTTTACTGCCCGGTACCACCATATCATTTACCGAGGAGAGGACCAACTTTTCCTCTCCATTTTCTATCGTTTTGGCCGCCAGCACCATGCCCTGGGAATACACACCCATTATTTTGGCCGGTTTGAGGTTGGCAACTATAATTACCTGCCGGCCAATAATTTCAGCTATGGTATAGTGTTCGGCTATCCCAGCAACAATGATCCTTTCTTCAGGGGCTTTGACCGTAAGTTTATATAATTTGTTCGATTTCTTCACAGGTTCGGCAGCGACAATCTCCGCCACCCGTAAATCAAGTTTCCGAAAATGATCAAAATCGAGCATCTCCCCCCCAGGCTGTGGAGGCGAATCGCTTTTCGCGTTGGTCTTTTTTTCCTTTTCGCCACCCTTTGCCTCTTTTTTGCCATCGTCTAAACGCGGAAACAGGTTGTCTATGCTGTGCAGTTCGCTGCCGGGAGTGAGTGAATTCCACGTGCCCCCCTTATGAAGAGAGCAGACCCGCTCATCGTCTGCCAAAAGACCAAGTCCCGCTGCCATCCTGCCGGCCGCACCCGGCATCACCGGCTGTAAAACCAAGGTCAGCAACCGCAAACATTCAAGGGCGTTATAGAGTACAGTGTCCAGCCTTGCCGCCTTATCCGGAACCTTGGCCAGCGCCCACGGCTCATTATTGACAATATATCTATTGGCCACCCCGACAAAATCCCAGACTGTCTGCAGACCTCGATGAAAGAGGAAATCCGCCATCTGTTGTCGATACACCTCAATCATTGACTGTGCCGCCGCCTGAAGTTCCTTGTCCGCCACAGAAAACTCTGCGGGTTTCGGTACCTTCCCCTGTCGGTATTTACGAACCATGGCTGTAGCACGGCTGAACAGGTTGCCAAGATCATTGGCAAGATCGGCATTCTGCCTGGCAACTATCGACTCGGAGCTGAACGACGAATCAAGCCCAAAAGACATTTCTCTTAAGGTAAAATAACGGATGGTATCAACACCATAATCAGCCACCAGCTCTTTTGGACGTACTACATTGCCTATGCTCTTGGACATCTTGGTTTCATCGACGTTCCAATACCCGTGGACGTGCAGTTTTTTGTACAACGGTACCCCCATCGCCAGCAACATGGTCGGCCAGTAAATGGCATGGGGTTTTAGAATATCTTTTGCTATCAAATGTTCAGCCACCGACCAGTAATCGGTAAACTCAGCACCATCAGGATATCCTATCCCGGTAAGATAGTTGATTAATGCATCGAACCACACATAGGTCACGAATGTATTATCAAAGGGGAGCTCAATTCCCCATGTAAGTCGGGATTTCGGACGGGAAATACAAAGATCCTCCAGCGGTTCACTGAGGAACGACAACACTTCGTTGCGATACCGTTCCGGCGTAATGAAGTCAGGATTGGCATGAATATGATCAATGAGCTGCTGCTGATAGCGAGACATGCGAAAAAAATAGTTCTGTTCGGCGATCTCTTCCGGTGGTTTCTGATGATCCGGACAGTTGCCGTCAACCAGTTCTTTTTCAGTAAGATACCGCTCACATCCCTGGCAATATAACCCTGTATACTCATCAAAATAGATATCACCACTGTCATAGACCTTTTGAAGAATTTCCTGAACAACCCTCACATGGTCAACATCGGTTGTTCTGATGAAATTATCAGGTTCAACCTGCAAAAGCGGCCAGGTATCTTTAAACAGAGCACTAATCTTATCGACATATTCCCTTGGCTCGATATTCTCGTTTTCCGCTGCTTTGACAATTTTATCACCATGCTCATCAGTACCGGTCTGGAAACGTACCTTATCGCCACACAACCGCCTGAAACGGCTGTACGTGTCTGCAACTATTGTTGTATAGGCATGGCCAAGATGAGGCTGGGCATTCACATAATATATAGGCGTTGTAATATAGGTTGTCATAGTTCAAAATTGATGAGTGATAGACTCTTTTTCGACTGTGTTGCATGATATTGTTGAGCAATCCAGGTCGTTATGTCTTAAGAGTGTATCAAGTTTTCATATATAAGAAAACCCGGAGAGGATCTTCTTTGTGATACGCTGTTGAACCGCAGTGATTATCAGCTGCCTTTCTTCTTGTCTCTTTTATGCTCGGAATTCTCTCTTTTCACTGGCTGAGATGATCGCCACTGTTCTTTTTTCAGCATAATATCCTCTCCTGCACTGTTTTCGGCAACAACAGCATCCTGAAGCGGCATCTGCCGTTTTACAAGATACTGTTCGCCATCCACCTTGATACGCTTCCCAGCCTTCGGCATGTTCTTCCGCTGTTTCCTGTAGGTCTCATACTCATATGTCAAGCAGCAGAGTAAACGATTGCACACCCCCGATATCTTTGTGGGATTAAGCGGTAGATCCTGTTCCTTGGCCATCTTGATGGAGACAGAGTCAAAATTTTTAATAAAAGAGGAGCAGCACAGTTCACGCCCGCAGGTGCCGATGCCGCCAATCATTTTAGTTTCGTGCCGAACCCCAACCTGGCGCATCTCAACCCTGGTTCGAAACTCCTGGACAAGATCTTTCACCAATGCTCTGAAATCAACCCGGCTATCGGCGGTAAAATAAAAAATCATCTTACCGCCATTAGAAAACCGTTCCACCCTGACAAGATGCATTCCTAACGTATGCTTTTCTATCAAAGAATTACAGACCTGGAAAGCAACTTCTTCACTTTCAGCAAGATGAACGTACTTTTCAAGCTCAACTCCCTGAGCAACCCTCTCTATCTCATAACTCGCTTTACTGTCCGGTCCACTGCACCCACACATCGGTGAATTTCCTGCAATTCTCGCAGGTTCAAGACCGTGATCCGTACGGACCATCACAACGGTTCCTACGATAAGCCCCGGTAAAAAACCGACACCGGTAAAATGCTGACCATTTTTACGAAACTGTAACCGATAAAAAGATGGTTCCGGCGGGGAAGCATCGCCGTCGGAATTATTTTTCTCACTCAATGACATATAATAGTATCCTATAGCTACAATCCGTTACGACACGGAATCACTGCAATTTAAACAACAAAACTTCACACACGAGGTTTCTGCTACAGTTTCGGGCAAGTTCCATCTCCGCCCGGTCAATCGCCTGCAACTTAGCAAACAGCTCAGCCGAATTCCAGTTTTTCAAACGAGCGCCGCTCTTCGGCATTATGGCACTCTCTCCGAGCTCCCCCATTAACAGATCCCTCAACCAGATCTTCAAAAGTCCTAAAAACGCCGGCAACTCTTCTTTCAAAGCCGCCATAGTCTCAGCACGCTGCAACAGCTCTCCTACATCGCGATTAGGATCCATCGCCGGATTTGATAAAAACGCCACCAGTTCGCGCCATGAATCAATCATCTCCACTTTATGATAAACAAGTGCCCTTCCTGGACTCCCCTCCGAGAGTCTTGCCAGGAGTCGAGCGGTGTCACGATCAACCCCCTGCTGCACAAGAATCGCCATCGTGTCATCAATACTCAGGTTTAAGAACGGGATGACCTGACACCTTGATGTCAAAGTCCCAAGAATCTCCTGGGATGCTTCTGCCGTCAGGATAAGCAGATTGTTTTCGGGTGGTTCTTCCAAGGTTTTCAGCAGACAGTTGGCGGCTTCACGACGCATGGTCTGCACATCTTCTAACACCACTACCCGCATAGCCGATTCGTAAGGAGGGTAGCTGAGGTCTCTTGTCAACCGACGAATCTGATCAATTTTTATCACCCCTTTTTCCGGACTGACGACCTGAAAATCGGGGTGATTCATTGAACGAAACTTTTTACAGGATGAGCAGACTCCGCACGCCATGGACTGCCTGGTATCTCGACAGTTTACCGCTGCAGCCACCCCCCTGGCAAACAACCTTTTTCCTACCCCGTCGGGGCCTTTGAAGAGATACGCATGGGGAATACGATCAGCCGCAAGAGAACGACTTATCAAAAGCTTTGCTTTTTCCTGGCCCAGAAGCTGCGTAAAACAGGAAAAAGAGGTGTCGGCCAGAACTGTCATCTTGAAAAGATCCCATCCATTAGAAAAGCGAAGGTTGTCGAAAGTTATTTGGCTGTGCAGATGCAGTCTCAATCTCGTTTTTATCAAAGCCCCCGAGATAGAGATACCGTTCAAGGCTGCGCTGATAGTCCGTCCAGCTCATTTCTTTCTTGTCCATTTTTCTTCGTAACTGCTCGGTGATATTCATTTTAGCATCAAGATCATCAAGGAAACTGAGCATGAACGCCTCGACAGTCATCGGTACTGTAGGTGAACCAAATTCCTGACGACCATGATGACTGAGGATGAGGTGCTGGAGTTGTTCCAGCAATTCTTCAGGAAAATCAGGAATTTTTTCTGCTGCTTGAGCGACCATTTCACTCCCGATGACAAGATGCCCTTTCAACCTTCCCCGAGCTGTGTATTCGACAAGTCCGCCGGCAACTCGCAATTCTTCAAGTTTACCTATGTCATGAAGCAAAGCACCGGCTATCAGCAGCGAACGGTCGACCCCCTCATAGTGCTTCGCCAGAAAATCGGCAGCCTTGGCGACCGACAGGGAGTGTTCGAGCAGACCGCCGATATAGGCATGGTGTATCCCTTTTGCCGCGGGAGCTTCCTGGAAACTTGCCCACCGGTCACTCTTTTTAAAAAAATGATTGAGGAGTTTTTTTAGAAAAGGATTGCCAATAGTCAGGACAAGATCCTGCACATCATCAGCCATCTCCCTTATGTTTTTCGGCGAGGCCGGATAAAAATCCCCGGGATTGGTTTCAATCTCCGGAACCCGACTGATCCCATCGATACGAAGCTGTAATGTGTCCCGATACGACTGTACCGTACCAGCTATCCGGACCACTTCGCCAGCCACACATGTTTCCTGAAGCTGAGAGACGTTATCCCAGACCGGCCCGGACAACTCCCCGGTTTTATCCATGACAGTCAGGACCAGATAGGGTTTGCCTGCCCTTGTCTCTCCCAGCTTTACGTTTTTAATGAGAAAGAGATCTTCAAAACGATCACCTTCTTTCAATTCTTCTATATATACGTTTTTCAACATTATCTTTCCCTACACAGGACGAAGTTTAAATCCCTGCGCCAGTGCACACCCTTACATGGTTTTCTGCACAGCTGCAAAATTATAAAAACATTAAAGTATACAAGGAGTGAGCCAAAAACACTCATAAATTTACCGAAGACACGGCAAAACAGTTCTTCTGTTGCCTCCAGAGGCCCAATTTGACAATAACTTGTAAAACATCAAAGTTTGGATGGCTAAGCCAGGCTTCATATGTGAGGCGCAGGATTTTTCTGTCATTTCGCCGTACCAGTCTACCTCGAAACGATAGAAAAATCGCAACAACGAAGCTTACGGAGATTTTTTACAGCACCATTAATTTTCATGCTTGCCGATTTTCCTTATCAGTGCAATAATATCAGATTTCGCTGTTCACAAGGAGTATCCGTCACCGCCTGCTCCCATAAAAACTAATCCAGCTGTAACCAGGAGTAAAGAGAATGAGGAAACAGATGATCATTTCGGTAATGTCAAAAGACAGACCGGGAATAATTGCAGACATTACCGGTGCCATTTACCAACTCGGAGGGGATGTCGCCGATTTAAACCAGACTGTTCTCTGCGGTTATCTGACCATGATTCTCAGTGCTTCATTTGCCCCGGAAGTAACCAAGGAAGATCTCCTTGCTGCTATCTCCCATATTAAGACTAAATGCAAATTTGAGGTCTCAATCAAGGAACTCAGCATCGACGACGAGAAAGAGGATTCGGGGCCACCGGAAGAGACCTATATTCTTACCGTACAGGGACCAAACAAGACCGGTATCGTGCACGGCATCAGTCTTTTTTGTTTTAATCATAATATCAACATCTTCGACCTGGCAACAACCCTGCGGAACAACCAGTACACCATGGCTCTTCAGCTTGATCTGGAACACTGCAATACTCCTCTCGACACGCTCCAGCAGGAACTTGAAGAATACTCAGAGCAAAGTGGTTTGACTATCATGATGCAACACAATGACATTTTTCAGGTAACAAACGAAGTAACCCTGCACTGAAAAACCAATCATTAAAATCCCGTATCTTTTGATTGATACGGACCAGGAGAGACCATTACCATGTTACGTTCAGACCAGATCCTTGCCACAGTTGAAATGATCCAGAAGGAAAACCTCGATGTCCGCACGGTGACGATGGGCATCAGCCTTCTTGACTGCCGAGGAGGGGATGTTGAAGAGACCTGCAAAAGAATCAAAAGTAAGATAATCGAATATGCAGGACATTTTGTTGCTACCTGCGATGCCATGAGCAAGAAATACGGTATCCCGGTAGTTAATAAGCGCATTGCGGTAACACCAATAGCCTTTGTTGGTGCCGGCTTTTTTCGGGAAGATTTTGTCCAGATTGCCAAAACCCTTGATCTGGCTGCAACCGCTGTTGGGGTTGATATCCTCGGAGGATTCTCCGCTCAGGTTGAAAAAGGGATGACCAACACAGACCTGGAGTTTATCGCATCAATTCCGGAAGCTCTGGCCCAGACAGAAAAAATCTGTTCAAGTATTAACATTGGTACTACTCAGAAAGGAATCAACATGGACGCCCTGGCGATGATGGGGAGAACCATCAAGGAGCTGGCTGAAAAGACCGCCGATCAGGGTGGCTTCGGGGCCGCAAAATTTGTGGTGTTCTGCAACCAGCCCGGCGACAACCCTTTTATGGCAGGTGCCATTCACGGCCTTGAAGAGGCGGATGCCGTCCTGAATGTCGGGGTCAGTGGGCCTGGAGTCATCGCCCGTGCGCTGGAAAGACTGATCCAGAAACATCCGGAACCGGGCAGTCTGCAACTGGACGAACTGGCGGAGGAGATAAAACAGACAACCTTCCGGGTTACCCGCTGTGGAGAACTCATCGGCCGTGCCGTCTCCAAGTCACTTGGAATTGAATTCGGCGTGGTCGATCTGTCCCTGGCTCCAACCCCTACCATTGGCGACAGTGTTGGCGAAATATTCAAGATTCTCGGTGTCGATGCCATCGGTGCCCCTGGTTCTACGGCTATTCTCGCCATGTTAAATGACGCCGTGAAGAAAGGTGGAATCTTCGCCAGTAAAACAGTCGGCGGGCTCAGCGGCGCCTTTATCCCGGTTATGGAGGATGCCATGCTGGCGGAAGCGGTAGGTGACGGCTCCCTCTGCCTTGAAAAACTTGAAGCGATGACCTGTGTCTGCTCGGTAGGACTCGACATGGTGGCGATTCCAGGATCGGTTGATGCCGATACTATCTCTGCCATCATCGCCGACGAAATGGCGCTGGGCTTAATCAATGCAAAAACTACGGCGGCCCGTCTCATACCAGTTCCCGACAAAGAGGTTGGCGACTATGTCAGTTTCGGCGGTCTTTTCGGTGCGAGTCCAATCATGCCCATCAGAAACATGGGAAAATCAAGCCGCTTCATTGCCTGGGGAGGGAGGATGCCGGCGCCAATTCACAGTTTCAAGAATTGACAGCCCGGACTTCTTAACCGCCTGGCTTTATCTGTTTTATACCGAACATTCCCAAAAAAAAAGGGGGGGGGAGCAAGCCTGTCTGTTGCGTTAATGCCCGACAGCTTTGTGCCGAAACGAATTCCGTCCCCTTTCTTTTATTTCATAGAGAGCCTTGTCTGCTTGATCCAGCAAGGAGGTGACCGACAGGTTGACGGTGGGCACAATAGTAGAGGCGCCGATACTGATCGTCACCATGTTGGTGACCGGCGATGCCGGATGAGGTATACCCAGTCGAGCCACACTGTCCATCATGCGCCTGGCAACCATTTTCGCGCCATCAATTCCGGTGTCTGGGAGAATTGCAGTAAACTCTTCACCACCGTATCTGGCAACAATGTCGGTCGGCCGGAGCAATGCCTCATAGAGGGCCTGTGCGATCTTTCGCAAACAGTTATCACCCTCCAGGTGACCGTAGTAGTCGTTGTAATCCTTGAAATAGTCAATGTCGACAATGAGCAGGGAGAGCACGGTTTGACTTCGGATCGCCTGCTTCCACTCCTTGATGAGGTTGTCATCAAAATATCTTCGGTTAAACAGTCCGGTCAAACCATCCAGCGAGCTGAGCAGCTCAAGTGTTTCATTTTTCTCCTCAAGCTCTTTATGCAACACTTCCAGTTCCAGAATTTTAGCATCAAGCTCCCGGGTTTTCTCCTCAAGTTGCTGACGCTGCCTGTGTAATTCAAGGAAGACACCAACCTTACTTTTCAAGATTTCAGGCTCAAGAGGCTTGAAAAGGTAATCCACTGCCCCCGAGTCGTACCCTTTGAACATATGCTCCCGATCCATTCGGGCGGCGGTGACAAAAATAATAGGAATCGATTTCGACCTGGCACTGCCACGCATTAATTCTGCAGTTTCATAGCCATCCATTCCGGGCATTCGGACGTCCATCAAGATGAGTGCAAACTCGTAATCAAGAATTTTGGCAAGCGCTTCATTGCCCGATTCAGCCCGAACCAGCTCCAGTTCGGGATTCTGCAGCAGCGACTCGAGGGTCAATAAATTCTCTGGCCGATCATCGACTATCAGAATCGGTGTTTTCCGCATTTATCGCCCCATTGCCATCATGTTGAGAAATATACCGAGCCTATTCAGCGGTACGATATATTCCACTTCTGTTGTCTCAATTGCCGACACCGGCATGATGTTCACATCTGCTGTCTCTGGTGCCTGCACGACCGTTAAACCGCCTGATTGCTGTATTTTCAGGAGTCCCTTGGATCCATCTGAGCTCGCACCGGTCATGACCACCCCAATGAGTCCGTTGAGATAAATCTCCGCTGCGCTTTCAAATAAGACGTCAATCGAAGGTCGCGAATAATTAACCCGATCTTCAAGCGATAAGGCAAGAGAATTATCTGCTTCAATAAGCAGATGGTAATCGGGAGGAGCCAAATATGCAACACCCGGCCGTACCGGCTCCTTATCCTCGGCAAACTTTACTTCTATCGAACAGATGCTTTGCAAATGATCTGCCAGGAAGGTGTCGGAGTCGGGTCTCATGTGCTGTACAACAAAGACCGGAAGCGGTAGAGCAGGATCAAGGCATGGAAGAACAGTTGATAACGCGTGAAAACCGCCTGCCGACACACCAAGCACTATCGCTTGATACTGCACGTTCACTTACCTGGGCTCATATCAAGGCCCTTTTTTTTGGTGATTTTTTTCCGATATATTTTGTCCCTTTCGTCAACCACATCGAATTCGTCAGCATATTCGGTAAACCTGAGACTTTCTTTTGACCCAAGACAGAGAAAACCACCCGGACGGAGACTGTCATAAAACATTTTAACGACCCTGTTTTGCAACTCTTTATTGAAGTAAATCAATACATTTCTACAAAATATGATGTTCATCTCGGCAAAGACCCCATCAGTTGCGAGGTTATGGGCAGAAAACAGTACTCTTTCTCTCAACGGTGCGTTGATGATAACGGTGTCAACATCGGCAGTATAGTAATCAGAAAACGAGGACAAGCCGCCGGCTTTTTGATAATTCGCCGTATATTCCCGGATGGTATTAATCGGATACACTCCTCTTTGAGCGCGTTCAAGAATACGATCACTAAAATCGGTTGCATAGACCTGAATTTTATTTCGGTTTATTCCCTCTTCATGCAGCAGGATACACATCGAATACACTTCCTGGCCTGCGGAACAGCCGGCATGCCAGGATCTTACAAAAGGGTATGTTTTCAGATGGGGGATTACCAGTTCTCTGATTTTTTTATACAGCATCGGGTCGCGAAACATCTCCGTGACATTGACGGAGAGATCAAGCAATACCTTGCAGAACAACTCTTCTTCCCGCAGTAACCTTTTGAGCATATCAAGGTAGCTTGCTGACCCGCTCGCGTGACGGCGATACTCCAGTCTCCTCTTGAGGTGTGCTCCGGCATAATCTCGAAAGTCATAACCGTATTTTAGATACAGGCCCTCCAGCAGGAGTTTCATTTCTATACGTTCATTATCGAGTTGCTCTGGAAAAGTGGCCATCAGTACAACCAGACCTTAAGAATAGAGATCATTTTTTCAGTATCTACAGGTTTTGCCAGGTAATCACTGGCTCCGGCCTCAATACACTTTGTCCGATCGCCCTTCATGGCCTTTGCGGTCAAAGCGATTATGGGCAATTCTTTGTGCTCAGGTTGCTCCCGAATCCTGGATATGGCCTGATACCCATCCATTTTCGGCATCATGATATCCATCAAAACCAGATCAATCTCTTCATGGAGAGCTATCTTATCGAGCGATTCCACACCATCTCTGGCAACAATGACCTGCACGCCCTTGTCTTCCAGCAGGTTTGTCAATGCAAACACATTACGCATGTCATCATCTACAACCAGAATAGTCTTGCCACTGAAAACGCCGTCTTTGCGATACTCTCCCGGGTCCTTTTCCAACTGCTGCGGTGGTTGACTGCTCCTCATACGATGGAGGAAAAGAGACAACTCTTCCAGCAGTCGCTCAGGAGACTTCACACCCTTAATGATGATGCTATCCGTATATTTACGCAGTTTTCCCTCTTGCTCACGGGTAAGGTCACGACCGGTATAAACAACGACAGGGACCGTTCGATTGACCGGGCTGTTGTTTATCTGGTCAAGCAATTCAAAGCCAGTCATGTCTGCAAGACCGAGATCAAGGATCATGCAGTCATAGTCTCCGGTTGCAAGTTCGGTAAGTGCCTCGCTTCCCGTTCTCACGATGGTGGTCGACATCTCAATGTTTGCCACAAGCTGTTCAATGGATTCTGCTTGCACCCGGTCATCTTCTACAACCAGTAATTTTCTAATGTCTTCCCTGCTTCGCTCAATCTTATCCACAGGCTCACGCCGACATCGGTCTTCTTGAGATTGTCTGCTGGCAACCACCACCCCTGCCGTGTCTGCGCAAATCCTCCGGCCAATATCTCCCTCCAGGTCAAGAGCCGTATTTTCACTCTCTTCCTGCTCCGAAATCCCTCTTTCGTCTATCTTCTGCGGCAGAACAAAGGTAAAGACACTCCCTTCCCCTTCGCGGCTTTCCAGATGTATTGTGCCACCAAGCAATCGGGTTAACTCCTTGGATATAGACAACCCAAGCCCGGTTCCGCCATAGGTTCTGCTGGTACTGCCATCTGCCTGCTGAAAAGCGTTGAAGATCTCTTGTTGCTGTCGTCCAGGGATACCAATACCTTCATCTTGAACCGCAAAGGCGACCATACTCTCCGCCTGGCTTTGGTCGACCATTAAAGACGCCCGGGGACGGGACACGGTGAGACTGACCGTTCCCCTGTGGGTGAACTTGAAAGCGTTGGTCAGTAAATTTCTCAGGATCTGCTGAACCCTCTGCGCATCGGTGTAAATGGTTTCCGGAAGGGTATCTTCAATGGTAATATCAAAGTTGAGACCCTTTTCCTCGGCAATTTCCCTGAAGAGTCGTTTCACGTCAGCAACCAGATGCTGCAGCTCAACTTTTTCAAAATATAGATCTATTTTGCCGGCCTCAACCTTTGAGAGATCAAGTATTTCGTTGATGAGAGTCAGTAATTCAGAACCTGAAGAATGAATGGCTTTGGCAGATTCGATCTGTTTATCGTCCAGATTATTGTGCGTATTTGCTCCCAGAAGCTGAGAAAGAATGAGGATGGAATTCAAAGGAGTCCGAAGCTCATGAGACATATTTGCCAGAAATTCCGATTTATATTTACTGCCGCGTTCCAGCTCCTTTGCTTTATTTTCAATCTCTTTCTGGGCTTTAATGAGATCAGAAGTTTTTTGCCGCAGGGAGGCTTTCTGTCTTTCCAGTGTTTCGGTGCGCTCCTGTAAATTTTCATTGGTCACCCGCAGTTCTTCCTGCTGGGCCTGCGATTCACTCTGGGATTTTTGTAAGGCTTTTGTGCGCTCTTCGAGTTCCTCATTGATTACCCGCAGCTCTTCCTGCTGAGCCTGCAGTTCAGCCTCTGAGTCCTTGAGAGCCCTGGTCTGCTCTTCGAGACCTTTGTTCGCGGCTAACAACTCTTCCTGTTGCCCCCGTGCCTGCTCATACAGTTTCTCAATCGTCCGACGCGATCTCGCCATGTTTATGAAAATGGCAATACTTTCAAGATTCTTTTTAACAAATTTTCGGTCAAGGGGGCTGAATTCCAGAAACGAGCCAATCAGAAAAGCACCAAGTATCTTCCCTTCAAAGAGCAAAGGGGCAACCATAAAGTGTTTCGGCGCTTTCTGGGCAACCCCGAAATTATATTCCGGGGTGTCATCTTTTACGTTTGAAAATACTATCATCCTGCGTTCAAGGGTGGCCTGGCCGACCAACCCTTCACCAAGCTGTATCCGGTTAAAATTACCGCCACGATCGGTGAAGGCATGGCTTGCCACCAGTTCAAGGACATTGTCCTGAAAGAGGTAAAACGCTCCAAGCTGACCACCCATATGGCCGACCATATAAGATATGCATCTCGACCCAAGGGTTTCCAGATCCACTTCACCACGGAGCTGGTCGTCCAGACCTTCCTTGCCACGTTTCAACCAGTCGAGTTCTCTCAGATTTACCGCCATCTGATTCAAGGTTGAGGCCAGGACGCCCAGCTCATCCTTTTGCTGCAGCTCAAGAGATGCATCGAGATTCCCAGCGGAGATCGCTTTGGCGAATTCTACATCGGCTATAACAGGGCGGACAATTCTCCTGGAGAAGATCCATGCACAACCAATAATAAAGAGACAAAGGCAGAGAATCACAGGCAATGCATTGGAGATGAGTTTACGTATCGGTTCGGTCACCTCCGACCTGTCAATTTTTGAAATCTGGTACCATTCAAAACCCGAGATATCCAACCGATCATAGGCTACCAGAACCTCATTGCCTGCGCTGTCGGTATAGATATCTTGCCCCGTGTCAAAGCTGGCACTCACCGCATCCTTCCAGTACTGGGGGGTTTGCTTCAATTTATATCCGACGATATAGTTGGAATCCCCCATGGTCGTCACATTGGATCTGAATTCGAACTGCTCGGTTGTCCCGAACCAGCGTATCAGATAGGACTCACCAGTCCCCCCCATACCTTCACGGGCATCCATTATTGCATTGATAAAAGATGGATCAAGCTGCAAAACCACAACACTTTTCAACGTGCCGGTATCATTGTAAATAGGTGTGCCGATAAAAAGAGATACCAGCCCATCACTTGGTTCATAAGAAGCAAAATCAACAACAGCAACCTTGCCGGTGTTCAACACCTCCTGCCATACTGCTGCAAGACCGCTGTCTTTATAGCGGCCATACACCAGGTTGGCACCAAGATCCCGTCCACCCCCGACCGTAAACATCACATGCCCCGAAAGGGAGGAGATCACTTTCATGTCGTGATATCCATAGGTCTGAATATAATCAGCGTAGGAGGACCGGTATTTCTCTATAATTTTCAGATACTCTGGATTTTGAACTGTAAATGGAGAGGAAGATGGTATTTCTGCTTGCTGCCTGAAAGCTTCCAGTTCAGTGACCAGACTGCCCAGCCGCTCACTGGCCGAAAGCGTTTCCAGATCATTAAAAAATTTTTTAAATGATGTTTCCACCTGTTTTTTCCGCAAGGACTGGATTGTCACAAGTTTATCGAATGACTGGTCAATCAACGAATTGGTCACCAGCCACTGACCATACAAGCCTGCGACAATAAGTGGCACTATACCGATAATGATCGATGTTGCGATCAGTTTGATTCTGATAGAAATATCTGCAAATCTCATCTTAATATTCTTTAAACCCTCTTTATGTTCTACCAATCTGTAATTTTACCAAATATCAAATGATCACACATGGAGCCTGCGTGAAAAGATTGTATCAGCTGAATTCACAAATGTCAGGTGACAGCAGGGAAAAACTGGAGCAAGAGTTGTTTTTCTTAAGAAGGAAAAGGTGGAGGACTATCTTGAGGGCATAAAAAAGCCGGAATTGCATGGCAACTCCGGCTTTTTTGCTACAGATGAACTGTTTACAGCATCTTATCTGACCCTGATTTTTCCCTCCATCATGAGATCAGGAGGTCCAAGCCAGACGCCTTTCAACAGGAGATTGAAATAGGCCCACTTAAACATCAGCTTAGCCATATGGTTCATCTCAGTATCTTTTAAGAGACTCATTGGTCCAACAGCAGGGAACGGATATTTTCCGGTCAGAGGCTCAGTATCGTAGTTAAAGTCAATTATATAGGCTTTCCCGAAGCCTGATTCAATGAATCAGACCGCATGCCCATCCGACCGGGCATGCTGTTCACCCCCGGTAATATAGGCCATGATATTCTCATGCAGCACGTCTCCCTGGAAATGTGCCACAGCCCCGGCTTTCGACGTGGGAACATCCGTACCATCGCCAAGTACCCAGACGTTGTCATGTCCATCGGGCTGCAGGGTATGCTTATCAACCGGGATATAGCCCATTGGGTCGGCTATGTCGGAGTCAATCATTACCTGCGAACCAAAGTTTGGTGGGATCGAAACAAGCATATCGTAATCAACTTCCGACCCGTCGTACGCGGCAATCACCTTTTTGGTATGATCAACGGAACCGAGTGCAAAATCGGTAGTAATCTTAATGTCTTTATCCCTCAATGCTTCGGTCAGCACCTTGGTTGCCACCGGCTTGGTAAAAGCACCTGAGAGCGGAGTGACGAATTCGATTTCCACCTTGTCACGTATTCCACGTTTGTGAAAATACCAATCGGCAAGAAAAGCGAACTCAAGAGGAGCAACAGGACACTTAATAGGCATTTCCGCAATGTTGACTACCAGTTTTCCACCGGTGAATTTCTTTAACGCTTTCCCCAGGTCCTGGCAGTCGTCAAAACGGTAATAACCATAGATGTCATTGCCCCATCCTTCCTGCAACCCTTCTATCTCTTCGGGCCGGATATCGCAACCGGTTGACATAATGAGAATATCATACTTGAAAATCCCTTCTGTAGCGGTAGTGACTTCCTGCTTGTCCCAGTCGACATTCGTCAGTTCGGAAATGACGAAATCAATCCCGGGTTTTATAAATTCTCTTCTGCTTCTCCGGATTTCATTTGGTTTATTGATGTCAAACGGTACAAAGAGGTACCCCGGCTGATAATAATGGACATTATCCCTGTCGATCAAGGTAATTGACCAGTCATCATCGAGGTCCTTCCTCATTTTATTCGCCATCATGGTACCGCCACTTCCGGCACCCAGTATGACTAACTTTTTCATAATACCTGTGTTCTCCTTTTTTCGTTCTTGGGCTTCCGGTGCTCCCTTCAGGGCAGCGCTTCCGCCATTAATACGCCAAAAAATTATCCAAGCGCTTCTTTTTGTTGTCCATTTCCATTCTGATACGCCTGCAGACAACTACCGACAGCCTGCAATAACATGAACAGGAAGCCAAACGCCTCCTGGACCTTTGGATCGTTCACCTGCTTGATCATCCCAAGTGGCCCGACCGGTTTTACTTTGGTAAAGTCAATAGTGTTGATAACCTGACAGATCTCCTCTATCTGGCTTTCACTGTAATCAATTCGCTTCACAGCAGTGAAAACTGTACCGGCCAGCTTAACCAGACCATTCCCCTGCTGTAAGCCGTCCAGCCAGATATTCATCCCGTTAATAACATCTGTTTCCTTCATCAACACGCCGACTTCCTTGACAAGCTCCGTCATGGGTTGAACCATGTTGAGCAGGTCACTCAGGGTATGGATATTGATGAGCACTGTGTGCAGCAGATCACCAAGTTTTTCCGCCTGAAATTCCCCTTCGTGCAGGGAATTGAGGAAGCGGAGAAGACGCGGATACATCAGTTTCAGGATGGGAACCATATCATCTCTCAGTTCCACCCCGGCTTTCAGCATATCCAGTCCTTCTCCAACTGTATCGAGATTGGTAAGGGTTTTTCTCAAAAGGATGACCAACTCGTCTATATGAAAATCCCCTTCAAGATCATTAAAAAACTGAATAGATTCTGGATAGCTCTGAGTCATCAGAACTCCATTCTCGTCTTTCAGTTCAACACCGGCTTTTACCCCGGCGAGGACCTCGTTTAATTGTTCAAGGCTGATCAACAGGTTTTGAGTAACCTGGAGCACTTTCTCATTGGAATTACCATCATCAACCTTGGTGGAATCTCCGGTATTTTCACTCCGAGCCTGTTGTAGAATTGGTTCAAGATCCTGTTTCAGCTCCTGAAGGACATCCGACCTCAAAGATCTGACTTCATCCGAGAGCTTATCCAGCTTCTCGAGAATCAACGCTTCATTCATTTTTTTCTCTCACTCGTTAGGTTCACGCAGGGTATACTGCTGAGCACTGCGTTTATCAAAACATGGGTTATTATTTCAGTTCTATCCAGGTGGCAATGCTCTTTGGGTTCAGATGAACAGACGAACGTTTCGACGGGAGATCTCCCAAGGAAAATCATACCAAAAACGTAACAGCCAATCTCACTCAACACCTCCAGCTACACTACATTGCAGTATCTTACATTGTCGCATTCTACTACGTAGTACCATAACGCACATAAAAAAAAAAGCCGTAACGTATAGCCGTACTCACTTTTGTCTCCGGTTTTTTCTGTTTTGGATTCCGGGCGAATGACAGTTTATGAGTAACCCGGTTTACCCCCGACTCGTTTTTTAACAGGGAAAAGGATAAGTGAAGGTCTTTATCAGTTCAGTCAAAAAGCCGGGATAACAAGTGTCACAAGGTCAATTGTCATATTTTTTATACTGAAGAACAACAGCTATAAAAAAATCCGGCAGGGAAGAGCTGACTCCGAAGAGGGATAGGCAGGATGGATATCAAGCAGAAAAATCAATTATCAGAAGCAGGGAAGAGCTGAATGGATCCAGCGGGGCAATTTAGCGCTGTGGCCCGGTCATGGCGGAATACAGACCGGGCCGGCTCATTGTTCTTTAATGAGCAGCCGCAGCCTTTCCGGCCTCTTTTATACGGTCAAGCAGATAATGAGTGAGTTCTTCCTCATGCTCAAAAAGGTCAAAACAGTATCCGTCTTTTCCGGAAAGCCCCCCTGGAATACGTTCTCCGCGTTCTTTTGGGTCGGTTATCATATCCTCGTAAAAGCAGACAGACAGCCACCTGTCCTGTGGATCATCATCGATCACATCGACGATTGCAAAAAGATCCCGTGTCGTTTGATTGTCATGTTTGGGCCGCATGGAGTAACTGACACCCGGTCGTCCGAGAAAAGAGAGCCTGACCCCCTCCAGTGACGACAACTCCCGGTAAAAGAGGTGGAACAATTCACGCATTGGTTGCACCTCTCCTTCCCACTCCTTTAGAAAATTTTCTATTTCCTGCGCAGCGCTGGTCTCGACAGCCATTTTCCCCTCTCTTGCTAAGATGATAAAGATGAATTCCGGCCATATTGTCAATGTCATACAAATAGTATAAATTGCACGAATGGCAATCATTTTTCAATCTTTCAAGATCCCCCAGGAAAAAACATGCAACTGATCACCTCCCCTTCCAAGACCCAAAAATTCCACGAACTGCTTTATGAAGAACACTCACAGCCTGCTCTGCAGGAGAAGGCGCAAAACCTCATTGACCGTTTAAAGCAAATGGACAGGGAGGTATTGTCACAACTTATGAAAACCAGTGAGCGGCTTACCGAAGCCACTTACCGAAGTATCCATGATTTTTCCCGCCCTTTTTCCACAGCCAATTCCAGACAGGCTCTCTTTGTCTTTCAGGGAGATGCTTACAGTGCCATCAGGACGGAACACTACACAAAAGAACAGCTCCACCATGCCCAGAACCACCTCTTCATCCTGTCCGGTCTTTTCGGCATCCTCAGACCACTTGACCTGATGCAACCGTATCGGCTGGAAATGGCCACTCCGCTTGCTATCGACGGGGCTGCGAATCTCTATCAGTTCTGGCAAGAGCAGGTAACCGAGCGAGTAAACCATGAACTCACACGCTCCGGGGACCCGGTACTGATAAACCTTGCCTCAACTGAATACTCCAAGGTGATAGACAGAAAGAAACTTCAGGGAGTGATGATTACCGTCACCTTTAAGCAGATGCATAAAGGCAGATACCGAACGATTCCAGTTTACTCGAAAAGGGCTCGGGGACAGATGATCGACTTTGCTCTCACGAACCGGGTGGATAGGGCGGAAATGTTACAAGCATTTACCCTCAATGGTTATCGTTTCAACAAGAAGGATTCTACGGAAACTGAATGGGTTTTCCATACCAGCGCCTAACAAACTGAAAATCGTCCTCCTCCGTCAAAGCAGGTTCAGCGCCTGATTGACGGGCGTGGTTCAGAGGATAACCTTCAGGAGGAAAAACCCGCCTGCCAGCAGAGCGACAAAGGCGATGGAGAGGATATTGAAGTAACGATCGATAAAGAATTTAATCTGTGGACCAAATTTCCAGATGAGACCGGCAACCAGGAAAAACCGAGCCGACCTTGCCACAAAAGACACGACCATAAAGGAGAGAAAGTTGGATTGAACAAAACCTGCGGTGATTGTAAAAAGTTTATAGGGGATGGGAGTAAAACCGGCTGTACCGACTATCCAGACATCATACTCCTTGAAATATTGCTGCACCAGCTCGTACTTTCCTGACAAACCATACCAGTCGACAATAGACATCCCAATCCCATCCATGAACCAGAAGCCCAGGCCATACCCCAGCCCACCCCCCAAAACAGAGCCCACCGAACAGATAACAGCGTATCGGAAGGATCTGGTGGGGACTGCCACACACATGGCAATAAGAAAGACATCGGGAGGAATAGGAAAAAAAGAGGACTCAACAAAGGCAATGAGAAACAGTATCCATTCGCCGTATCGTCCACTGATCCATGTCATGCATTGATCGTAAAGTCTGCGCATCGGTCCCGGAGAGGCCATCGTTTCACTTACTCCAACCATGTTCTCCCACCAGGTCTACGAATCGGACACTTGCAAGATTCGTTATCTCTATCTGCCCTTCCTTTTTTTCAAGTAATTGCAGGTCCTGCACATGTTGATTGCCCACCGGAATAATCAATCGACCCGGGTCTGCAAGTTGCTCAATTAACGGCTCCGGAATAATCGGACCGCCGGCGGTGACAATGATAGCATCATAGGGTCCATTTTCAGGCCAGCCAACAGTGCCGTCATCAAGTTTTGCCCTGATGTTGTAATAGCGCAGCTTGTCAAAGGTCTTTCGTGCTCCGGCCAGCAGGGAGTTGATCCGCTCCACCGTGTAAACCTGGCTGCACAAACGAGAAAGGACAGCCGCCTGATACCCTGAACCGGTGCCTATCTCCAGCACTTTTTCTGTGCCTTTCAGCTGGAGGGCCTGGGTCATGTAGGCGACGATATAAGGTTGCGAAATAGTCTGCCCTGCACCTATCGGCAGAGGATGGTCGCCATATGCCCGCCCACGCATGGCATCATCGACGAAACAGTGCCGGGGCACTTCCAACATCACTGCCAGAAGCCGCTCGTCCGTGATGTCCCGGCGCCGAAGCTGTTCCTGAACCATCCGCTCCCGTCCGGTTCCATACTGATTCATCACTCTTTCAGCTCTTGCCAGGGATAGTCGTCTGCCCAATCCATTTCGTCTTCGTCAGTGGAGGAATAGACTACCTTGGATACAATTTTATTGGTAAGCGTCAACACAACCTGTCGGTACTCCGGCGAACCGAGGTGTTTCCCGACAAGAGGGGCCTTTTCCATTAGTGACATCCGCTTGTCCTTGTACAACCACTTTTCCACCCCCGCACTCAGTTCATGCCTTTCATCAGGGTCGCCGAGAAAAATCAAGACATCATCCTCCGTTGACTGTCCAACTTTCAGCAAAGCAACATCCGAGGCAAGATGACGGACCGGCGTATTATAACAACCGGAAACAGAGACCAGAGCAACAGTTAAAAATACCAACTGAAAAAAAATCGTTCTCAAAACCATTCACTTCTCCAAAGAGCAGATTGTTGTTGTTAACCAACAACTCTATAGCCTGTGGGTATATATTTTTCAACGACTAACTCAGGGCAGGTTTGTTTGTGAGGCATTTGAGCTCCCTGCCGCTGTTGTTTGTGCAGGGAACTCAAATAATGCTCAGCGGGGCTTAACTTTCTACGACACGGTTTAAAATTTTGTAATTTCTCTCAACCATTTCAAGAGGATCGACAACTAGACCCGCCTGGATCATGGCATTATCATGAATTTGTTTCGCCACAACTTCGGCAAAAGTGTCATCTTTTTTATGGAGTTCTGCCAATTTCACAATAAGTGGGTTTTTGGGATTAATTTCCAGTTTCTTCTTCGAATTTTCCATTCCGGGAATCCCCTGCTCTTTTCTGCTGGCGGAGAGGATACGCTCCATCGTCGATGTCATATGGCCGTCAGGATTGACAATCATCGCCGGTGCATCAACAAGCCGCTTGGACACGACCACCTCCGAGACCCCCTGTGCCAGTACTTCCTGCATCCACCTGGTTAGTTCGGCCAGGGCATCTTTATCAAGCTTTGCAGTCTCTTCCGCACCACTGTCTTCCTTTGCCTCCTCGTCACCTTTCGTTAAGGAGAGATCAGCACGGTCGGCGGATACCAGTTTTTTGCCATCAAACTCACCGAGATGACTCAGGACAAAATCATCAATTGGTTCCAGGGTATAGATAATTTCTATATCCTTTTTGGTAAACATTTCCACATATGGCCCAGCCTCAATAGCTGCCCTGTTGGGGCCGTTGATATAGTAAATATCCTCCTGATCCGGATTCATTCTGAGGACATAATCAGCGAGAGATACAGGAGTTCCATCCGCTGATTTGGATGATTCAAAGCGGAGCAGTTTTCCAATTTCTTTCTGATATTCATAGTCAGAGGTGAGCCCCTCTTTCAAATAGAGACCAAAGGTTGACCAGAACTTCTGATATTTTTCCGGATCATTTTTTGCCTGCTCATCCAGATACTTCAGAAAGCGCTTGGTGATAACCCGACGCAGTTTTGCCACCAGGGCATTGTCCTGTAGTGCCTGTCTGGAAATATTCAACGGGAGATCGTCACTGTCGACCACTCCTTTCAAAAACCGCAACCACTCAGGCAGAATATTCTTGGAATGCTGATCAATGAGGATACGCTGGCAGTAGAGATTGACACCTGGATCGACCTTACCAAAGCCAAAAACCTCGAAATTTTCCTCAGGAACAAAAAGCAGCGCATTGATTGCCAGGGGTGCATCTGCCGAAAAATGCAGCCGATACATGGGATCAGTTGCCGCATTGCCGACAAACTTATAGAACTCGTTATATTCTTCGTCTGCCACATCATTTTTATTCTTGGTCCAGAGGGCCTGGACAGTGTTGATGGTTTCGCCATCGAGCTTGATGGGAAAGCTGACAAAGGCCGAATACTGCTTGATGATCGAATCAATTTTCCATTTCTGGGCATAGTCCTTGGCTTCGTCTTTCAGCTCGACTATTATTTTTGTCCCCCGGCGGAGTCCCTTCATTTCAGTTATGGTAAAAGACCCGGCCCCATCCGATACCCACTCATGTCCCTCACTCTTGTCCCAGGACCTGGTCTGTACCCTGACCGTCTTCCCTGCCATAAACGCCGAATAGAACCCAACTCCAAACTGGCCAATGAGGCTGACATCTTTTTTGGCTGCCTCGACGAGTTCGGCAAGGTAGGTATTTGAACCGGAATGAGCAATCGTTCCCAGATTGTGTTCCAGCTCGCTTTTATTCATGCCTATCCCGGTGTCTGTAATGGTCAGACTGTTCTTTTCCTCATCCAGCTCAATAGTAATTTCAAGCGGCATATGACCGTCGAAGACCTCTGTCTGCGTAATACTGGCATGCCTGAACTTCTCAAGGGCATCAGCCGCGTTGGAGATCAATTCCCGGACGAAGACATCGCGTTCGGTATAGAGCGAATTAATGACTATATCGAGGAGTTTCTTTGTTTCCGCCTTGAATTCATAGGTTGCTTTTTCACCTGTCATGTTTTACCTCAATTAATGTAGTACGTTAGAGAAAGAAAAATCGTTTTCCCTTTCCATTGATATGTTATAGAAAGTCGGCGGAAATGTTAAGCATAGTTGATTAACTGTCAAGAGTTTCGAAACAGTTGTACTCCGCCACTCTGCGCTGAAAAAAAGCCTATGAAAATAATAGCCTTTGGCGACATACATATGGCCACTACCGAGGTGAAACGAATTCCGGGTATCAAAGATGCCGACTTGGTGCTTCTGAACGGAGACCTGACGAATTACGGAAGTGCAATAGATGCAAAGAATGTCCTTGATAGTGTACTCCGCGTTAATCCGAACGTGCTGGCCCAATTCGGCAATCTCGACGGTCGCGATGTCAACGATTATCTGGAAAAACTGGGCATCAACCTGCACGGGCAGGCTCGCCTGGTACAGGGAAAGGTCTGTTTGATCGGTATTGGAGGCTCTAATCACACTCCCTTCCATACCCCCTCGGAATTTTCCGAGAAAGAGCTTTTTGCTCTCGCGGAGAGAGTTTTCCGGCAGGGTCTGGAGTATATCTCACTTGCAGAACCGCTGCATAAAAGAAAAATACCGTTGATCCTTGTCTCCCATGTGCCCCCCATTGATACCCTGGTCGACACATTACACAGCGGCAAACATGTAGGTTCAAAAGCTATCCGCACCGCCATTGAGCAGTTTCAGCCGGATCTCTGCATCACCGGCCATATTCACGAAGCAAAAGGAAAAGATATGATTGGCACAACTCCTGTTTACAATCACGGCATGCTCCGACTGGGCGGCTGGGTAAAGATTCATATACAGCAATCTCAACTAATAACGACTCTTCAATGAACAAAAACTTTCAAACTATCATTCTGGGTGGAGGTCTTTCCGGACTTACCGTCGCCCATAAACTACGACTCCAAAATCCCGGCCATCGTTTTTGTCTTCTTGAAAAAGGCGGCCGCACCGGTGGCGTGATACGCACCAATATAGACAAAGGATACATCACCGAGATAGGCCCTCATGGATTTTTAGACAACTGCCTGGAGAGTAAACAGATCCTTGCAGAAACCGGACTCGACAGCGAATGCGTCAAGGCACCGCTGATTGATTTCGTCAGATATGTCTACCTGAATGGCAAATTGAACCTTATCCCCCAGACCCCCGGTAAAATCCTGAGAGCTCCCCTCATTCCCTGGCATGCAAAAATGAGGGTCCTGGCCGAGTTGTGGCAACCAGTACTTGAGGGGGAGCCGACAGTGGCCAAATGGGTCAACCATCGTTTTGGTTCAGCCCTGCTGCCCTTTCTTGACGCCGTCTACACCGGGACCTATGCCGGGGACTTTAACAGACTGACTATCGACAGTGTCATGCCGGGGGTGCGCGCTCTGGAAAAAGAGCATGGCTCAGTGCTCCGGGGGCTTTTAGCCAAATTCAGACAGAAAAAAAAGCAGGGAAGGGGAGAACCGAAGACCACATTCAGCATGCCGGCAATGACCAGTTTTCCGGCGGGGATGCAGCGCTTACCGGAAAGACTGTCCGAGCACCTTACCGTCGGCCAAGATCTTCAGCTGAACACCACAGTTACCGCCGTCCAGGCGGACGGCAGCGGATGGCAGGTCATAACCTCCAAAGGTTCATTCCATGCTGAAAATGTGATCTTTGCATTACCGGTCAATATAGCTTTACAACTCCTTGACCGGATCGACCCGACCCTTCCGGAAAAATCCATACCCGAGACATGGATCGCCTCTGTTGTCTTCGGCTTTGATGACAGTGTCAAGATTCCTCCCGGTTTCGGCTACTTAACTCCAGAACAGGAACAGCGGTTTACTCTGGGGTCCCTCTTTTCCTCAAACATGTTTCCCGGCCGTGCCCCGGAAGGTCATATCGTTTTTGAAACACTTGTCGGAGGCAGGAGACATCCAGAAAGGCTTGAGCTCGATGACAAGACACTCACCCACTTGGCCCTGCAAGACGTCCGGGAAATTCTCAATGTCCCCAAAGTCCCTGCATACACTGCCGTGTTACGCTCCAACGGCGGTATCCCGCAACTGGAAAGAAACTATCCGAAGCTGCTGGCATGGCGGAGGAACTTCCTTGCCACCCATCCAGGGGTGGATATTATTGGTTTCGGCTGGGAGGGAATAGGGCTGAACGATATGATGAAATGCGGCTGTCGCGCCGCTGAAACTGTTCTTTCCTCATCAGCTGCCACGCAACATGATGCGGACGTCAAAGGGATCTATTTTTGATAACGTGGTAACAACACGTTATCTGCTGCGATTGAGCAATGTTCTATCATTTTTTCGTTGTAATGAAAATGAGCCTGGTCATGGTAACGGCCAGGCTCTTTTTTATCCAGCCATCAAAGCTGTTTCACCTTATTGCTTAATATCTCCAGCTGCGCGTTCACCGAAGTATCCCGGATCAGTTTGTTTGACACCACCTTTATCGCATGCAGCACCGTTGAATGATCGCGGTTAAAGGTCTTGCCTATGTCGACCAGAGACTCCTCTGTATACTTACGGGAGAGATACATGGCGATCTGTCGGGGGGTCGTGATCATTTTTTTTCTAGATTTCGACTGCAGTTCTTTGACACTGACATTAAACTGCCCACTCACCAGTTCACATATCATTCCCGCGGTAAGAATCTGATTCACACCAACTACGGAGGCCACCACCTCCCGCACGAGATCCAAATCGACGTGACCGCCTGCAATTCTTGCCTTGGCGCGAACTGCAATAAGAGCCGATTCAATCTTTCTGACATCACCGCGAATATGATTGGCCAGATAGCCCACTAATTCATCATCAAGAAGAAGCTGTTGCTGCAGGGCCTTTTTTTCAACGATCCGATAGCGGGTCATCACATCAGGAGCTTTGATGCTGGTCACCAGCCCGGAGGTCATTCTGGATTTGAACTCGTTGTCAATTCCTACAAGGTCCCGTGGAGTAGAGTTGGAGGTCAGGATCACTCTCTTGCCTGATTTAATCAAGGTATCAAGAATATCATTCAACTCCTCTTGAGTTTTTTTCTTGCCGGTTAGGGAATGCACATCCTCTACCAGCAGAATATCACAGTTCTCCTGATATTTGCGTTTGAAATCCTCCATGGTCTTCGTCTGAATTCCACGAACCATCTCCGCGGCGAACTGTTTAGCTGTCAGGTAATATAACCGGGTCATCGGGGATTCACTGAAGACCTCATGCGCCACGGCATGAGTCAGATGACTTTTCCCAAGCCCGGTACCACTATTTATATAGAGACACGGCCCAACCAGCCCATCCTCTGCCACCATTGATCTGCAAGCCGATTCGGCAAGGATGTTGCTCTCACCCACCATGAATTCATCAAAGGTGTAGCGTGGATGAAGTGCCCGGAACTTTGAATTATTTTCAGGAACATGGGGAAGTCGCATCTGGGTTCCCGATGCAACCTTTTTACTTGACAAAGAGGGAGCAGGCTCCCGTTTTTTATCACAAAAAACGAGATGTGCCGACGGCAGACCGTTCTCCTGCAATTTGTCTTGAATCACCGATGAAAAGTTCTGTTTAACATATGCACTGAAATATCTGTCCGGGCTTGAAAGGTATAACCGATCCCCCTGAAACTGCTCAAACTTCAGCGGCTCGATCCAGAGTTGAAAAATATTTTCCGCAAGAGTCTCTTTAAGACTCTCTTTAATCTTCGCCCAAACCATAATAGAACCTTTCACCCTCAATTCCTCACCCCGCAGAAAAATCGGGATAAGTCTTTTTACGAAATGATTTTTTACAATTAACAAGAAAATCATTCCTCAGTCATTAATCCCGACAAACTCTAAAAAGCCGGGACTCCGTTCAGCACACCCTTTGCACGGCAACCTCGGCTGGTGAAATATCCGGGCGAGAGGGGTGTAGGTACCTTGTGTTCGATTATTTTCTTACAAGTGACATACGAAAATAAACCGCAAGGTACTAATATAAAATAGACAGAACCCAAACACACTTCTCTGACGGGAGAAGCACGTGCTGTCTCGGTACACTTGTATACATACATGAAAGTGAGTAATCTTCAGCTTTGACAAGCTATATAGCAGAGTCAACCGGCGGAAACACCCGATGTGAAGTTTATGCAGCGGAATAAACTCGAATTCATTTTTCCCGTCAAAGACGATTTTCAGATATTTTTACATACCGGCAGACGGACAACCGACATAACCACTAACACATTAATTTTATGGATTATTTTAAATTTGAGCACTATGAGCCCTTGGTTTTTTGAGCGTTCCACCCAATACCACTTTTCTAACGACATTTAGCACCCTTAGACTCTTATCCACAAAGTTATCAACAGTTTCACCAAAACCACAAACTCAATATTAATCAATTTTACGAAACATATCTCAAAATAGCTCAACTTTTTTGCTGTTACACTATTGTAACTTAGGTATATCGCGGGTTTCAGCTGAGATAATAGTTTCAAAATATTTTATGTTTTTTTTGTGATTACAAACGCCTGCTACGGCGTGGGACGCCGACCCTTGCGAGGGTCAACACTTTCACCTCAATCGCACCATTTTTGAGTATCACCTTACTGCACTCCTTTACGGTTGTGCCCGTCGTAAAAACATCATCAACCAGACAAACTCTCGCACCTCGAAAAGCATGTGCCTTTCGTACCTGAAAAGCACCCCGCATATTCCTTCTGCGAGCCACCCGTCCAAGTTCTGTCTGGGGTACGGTATTTCTTTTCCTGATCAGCCAATCCAGCTTGATAAGCTTCAATTTGTCGAAAAAGAACAGCCTGGCAAGAACAACAGCCTGATTCAATCCCCTTCGGCGAAGCCGGTGAAGATGCAGTGGAACAGGAACGACACAGTCAATATCGGCAAATTCTGTCATATCATAGTTTTCAATCAGCTCCATGAATCCGGGAACTACAGCAGTTTCACCACTATATTTCAGTTGATGAACCATCCGCTGAACCTGCTCTTCGTATCGCACCACTGATCTGGCGATTGAGTACGGTGGAGGCTCCCGCAGACAATCCCCGCACAGGAATCCGCCGTCCTTTGGCCCCTGGTTCTCTCCTCCACAGATTCTGCAAAGAGGTGGTGTCAGATATCGAATTTCAGGGCCACAGCGATCACAAAAACTCCGAGGTCTCCCCGATAGATGGTAGACGCCGAGAGGCAACCTTGCCCCGCAAATCATACATCCAGGAGGCAAGAGGATATCGAAGCAGCTTTTCGCTAACTCGGAAAACAGCATATTTCCTTCTCCAGGGATACGGCAACGTCTTTTCTGCCGGTTTAGCCAATCCCAATACCGTCTATGATTATAGCAGTTTCGCTAAAGCATCTCCAGAAGACCAGCAAAAAAGGGCAATACGCCTGCTGAATTCTGTCCAATATCAACCAAAACCGAGAAGAATCTTTATGAAATCTCTTTTTAGCAAACAAGGAGAATGTCTTGCAGGTGGAACTATAGCTGTTAATTCCGACAATTTTCTCCTATGCTGGTTTGGATCCTTTGCAATTGCGACGAAACATGGCATAATGTGTTCGTTTTGTGCCATGTATTTTAGCTGTAATTAGTGACTTAGAAATAATTTTCAGGCCTTGTATCTGAATAACATCTCTAAAAGGAAGGTACCCACCGTATATTTGGGACAGAAATTGGCCCCGTCAGGTACACGGCAGGCTCTTGGGAATCAAGAAAATGAGTAGCGCCTATCGAGGTTACATACGGATTTTTATTATTTTTACAAAATCAAAGGAAGAAGCAGAGCGTGGTGCCTCCAGCTGCCTGAGATTTAATCAACAGGAAGATTTTTATGACTTTAATCAGCAAGAATAGCATTCAAACTCCGGCAAGGCTAACATTGTTTTCCTGCCTCACCGTGTTGCTATTGCAAGTTTTCTTACCCTTTTCTGTTCTGGCTGACAGCGGTGCGACAAGTTTCCTGCCACTCAATATCAACAGCCCCGGTGATGTCAAAAATCTTCAGGAAAGAGTAGACAGCGATCTTCAAAAAGCTCTCAATCAATCAGATATTTTCTTTCTTCCCCGGGCCGAGGCTGAAAAATTGGCAAATTATCAGGGGATCTGGCCACCTCCGGTTAAAGTGCTGCAGGAAATAGCCATAAAGACTGAGTCGGAGAACCTCGCTACTGGCAATCTCACGCTCATTGGTAACCAGATCAGTGTTGATGTGAAGTTGTTAGATCTTCTTTCCCCTAATAGCCCGACCTATTATTATCAGACAACCGATTCCCTTGACGGTCTCCAGGAAGCCTTCAGTACAATTGTTGTTGAAATTGAGCGGTATATTGAGAGAGATTTTCGAATTGCCTCCATCGCCCCGGAAGGAAACAAACGTATTGACTCAGGGGCGATCCTAAGGAAAATTTCAACCAAAACCGGAGATACCTATGACCAGGCGGTTCTTCGAAAAGACTTGAAAGAAATTTATGCAATGGGGTATTTCAACGATGTTCAAATCGACGTCAACGATACGCCAAAAGGGAAAAAAGTTATCTTCCGGATAACTGAAAAGCCGGTCATAAAAGCTGTTATCTTTGAAGGGATAGATGAATTAAAAGAAGAGGATGTCAAAGCGGCAGCAAATATTAAAGAACAATTTATCCTCAACCCAGCCAAGATAACTGTCGCCGAAGAAGCAATCCGGCAACTGTACAAAACAAAAGGTTTCTATAACAGTAAGGTTTCCTCCACAATATCATACCCCGATGATCAAGGCGCCGTTGTACAGTTCGTCATTGATGAAGGGATAAAAATGTATATCAAGGAGATAAGCGTTGAGGGGAACACCACCTTTGATGACGATGAGCTCCTTGATCAGATCGAAACTGGGGAAAAATGGTTCCTCTCATGGCTGACGGAAGGCGGACTGCTGGATATGAATTTGATACAACAGGACGCAGGTCGGATTGTCACATATTATAATGATCAAGGTTTTCTTGAGGCAAAAATAGCTGATCCGGAAATCAGGCAGGAGAAGGAGTGGCTCTACGTTACATTCATTGTTGAAGAGGGTACTCGCTTTCGCGTTGGGACAGTCGATTTCACCGGTGATCTTCTCGATGGTAAAGATGCGTTGGTCAAACTGTTAACTATTCGAGATAAAGAATATCTCAGCCGACAAGCCATCCGAGACGATATACTCAAGCTGACTGACTACTATGCCGAAGCCGGATTTGCCTTTGCCAACATCAAACCGATTGTAACAAAGGGCCCCTCCGGAGACCGCATGGATGTCACTTTCGATATCAGCAAAGGCAACCTGGTCTATATCGACCGGATCACCATCAGAGGTAACAGCCGTACCCGAGACAACGTCATCCGTCGTGAACTGCGCGTTGCCGAGGGAGGTGTATTTGACTCCAAGGCCATACGGGAGAGCACCCAGGCCCTGCAGCGCCTTTCGTTCTTTGAAGAGGTGAACATCATCCCTGAACCCTCGCTTAACCCTGACAGAATGAATATCATTGTCGAAGTCAAGGAAAAGAGTACAGGAAATTTCAGTATCGGTGCAGGATACAGTTCGGTGGACAGTGTTATCATCATGGGTCAGATTTCTGAAAACAATTTTCTTGGTCGGGGCGACACCCTCTCTTTCAGCGCTAATATCAGCGGTTCAAGCTCCAGATACAACCTGGGATACACTAATCCTCATCTCAATGATTCCGCTCTTTCCTGGGGAGTTGATCTGTTCAGTACTGAGCGCGAATATGATGACTACACCAAGGATTCCAAAGGTGGCGGTATCCGTATCGGTTATCCGATCTTCGGCAAATGGCGGGTATTCGGTAACTACAGCTTTACCGACACCGACCTGACCGACGTTTTACCAACGGCCTCTAGAGTCATCCGGGAGTCTGTCGATCTGCACATAACCAGCGCACTTAAGGTTTCCCTCGTCCGGGACACCCGGAACAGAGCCTACGGCGCCTCAGAAGGTTCCAGGAATGTCTTCAGTGTCGAATACGCCGGTGGCCCGCTGGGAGGTGATGCTCAATTTACTAAACTTGAGGGCTCCACCAGCTGGTTCTTCCCTATGCCCTTTAAAACTGTCTTTCATGTGAAAGGAGCCGCCGGCCAGGTTTTTGAAAACGAAGACGACAAGCTCCCGGTATATGAACGTTTTTACCTTGGTGGACTCAATTCTATTCGTGGTTTCGAATTCGGCAAGGTAAGTCCGCTTGATCCGGATACGGATGAGCGCATAGGTGGCGACAAGATGTGGTACACCAATGCGGAGGTTATTTTCCCTCTGCTGGAAACCCAGGGCCTTATGGGTGTGGTATTCTTTGACAGCGGCCAGGTGCTGGACGATGACGAGGACTGGGGCGATTTCACCGATGTCAAAAAGGCCACCGGCCTTGGTATACGGTGGCTCTCCCCGATGGGCCCCCTCCGCGTGGTTTGGGGATATAATCTTGATCCCCAGGAGGATGAAGATAGTTCTGTCTGGGATTTCAGCGTCGGCGGCACCTTTTAGCCCGTATTTCTCATCAGTTCAGGCGGGCGCCTCTGGACAGCATTTTTTCGAGATTTCATGTAACTATAAAATATTGCATGGTCATGGGATCAGGGACTTCCGGCCAGTCTCGATAAAATACTCATGAGAAATTCGGGATAGCCTTCACTGCCCTGTAACTACTTTCTCTGCCGGTTATACCCAGATAACCGGCACTTTTGTTTATGATATACAACAAACTCACATCTCTTTGTACCAACTCACGAAGGACCATAGTCTCAGGCCTGCGGGGGGCAAGCACGGCATGGCTTGCCGCTGCTGTCGCAGAAAAGCACACCTGTTGCTGCGTTCTTCCGGATGAACATCTCCTTTCGATATTCGAGCAGGATCTGCACCTCTTTACCGACAAGCAGGTGCTCCAGTATCCCGGACACGAAATACCTCCTTACACGCCGCTGTCTCCAGACCAGAGAACCACCGCAGCCCGCCTGTCGACACTCTATCGCCTCAAGGAAGGCGAGGAAGGCATCATGGTTACCTCGATTGAGGCACTGCTCCGCCGGATCATGCCGGCGAATCTGCTCACAAGTGTCGCCGAATACCTCATGGCAGGTGAGGATTGTGATCAAGACGATCTCCTGAAAAAACTGTCCTATCTCGGCTATGACAAAGTCGCTCTGGTGCAGTCGGTCGGCGACTTTTCTCTCAGAGGTGGTATCCTCGATATCTTTCCGCCGCCTTTCATAATTGATTCCGGCCCCCTCCACGAGGGTCCTGTTCGACTCGATTTTTTCGGCGACAACATCGAATCCCTGCGATCTTTTGATCCGTTTTCCCAGCGTTCAACGGGAGAAATCAGCGAAGCGACAATTCTACCGGTCACAGATCTGTTGATTGATTACAGCTCGCCTGCTATCCGCAGGACATTAACAAACCTCTTTGAGCAGCACGGAGAAAAATTTCATTGGAGCAGTGAGGAAACCGCCTGGCTCATGGAACGAATGAGTAGCGGAAGACGTTTTGCCGGAATGGAATTTTTTCTGCCGCTTTTTTTTCATCACAATGATCATCCCAGTTCATCGGTTCTGGATTTCCTGCCTGAAGATTCGGTGGTTCTGCTCATCGACCCGGAGAGTATCCGGCAGAGTATGGATCTCAGCCTTGAGCGGATATTGACGAACTACAGCACCGCTCAGGAAAAATCCACTCCTGCCCTGCCACCGGAGATGCTCTTTCTCGGAAAAGAAGAAATAGAAAGGCAACTTGACAGATTCAACCAGCTGCTGGTGACCGATTTCCCCCGGCCGGAAGATCAGGTTCTCGCCCTTTCCTCCAGCAACCATCAGCTGCTGAAACAGGATATATCCCTGAAGAGGACCAAAATCGGCCTCCTCGCACCACTGTCAGAGCAGATATTTCAGTGGCAGAAAGCAGGCGATCTCGTCGTCGTCTGCTGTCGATCCACCCGTCACACCAAAAATCTGGCAGAACTCCTTGGAAAACACAACCACCAGATCGAAATTCTACCGTCTCCACTGCGGCTGGATGAACTCCTGCAACGGCTCGACAACCATACTCTCTACCTCTGCGACCACCCGTTATCCCATGGTTTTTCGCTCTCCGACAGCACGCTGCACGTCCTTTCCGAGAGTGAACTCTTTGGCGAAATGCGGCTGGGCGGGAAGTCAAAAAAGAAACAAAAGAGTGAACCGCTCCGTTTCACCGAGTTGCATGACGGTGATATCGTTGTCCACCGTGATCATGGACTGGGAGTGTACCGGGGGCTCAGCACTATTGAGTTTCAGTCGGTCATAAACGACTTCATGCTCATCGAATACCGAGAGGGAGACAAGCTCTACCTGCCGGTTGATCGGCTCAACCTGATCAGCAAATATCAGGGGCTTTCAGACCGTCAGCCGAAGATCGACAAACTCGGGACCCAAAACTGGAAAACCACTAAAGCCAAGGTAAAGGAAGAAGTGTGGAGGGTTGCTCAGGAGCTCCTTGATATTTACGCAAAAAGGGAGATCCGGCAAGGAAGACAATTTTCTCCTCCAGGCCAGTTGTTTCATGAACTGGAGGAATCCTTTGCTTTTGATGAAACTCCCGGACAGGAAAAATCAATAAACGATGTCATCCAGGATCTTACAAGCGAAAACCCAATGGACCGACTTGTATGCGGCGACGTCGGATACGGCAAGACCGAGGTGGCCGTTCGGGCAGCTTTCAAAGTTGTCGAAGACGGCTATCAGGTTGCTATTTTAGTGCCAACCACCGTTCTTGCCGAGCAACACGCCAAAACCTTTGCCGAACGACTTCAGGGATTTCCGGTGAATATTGGCTGCCTGAACCGTTTTCGCACCGGGCCCGAGCAGCGGGCAATTTTAAAAGATCTCAAAAGCGGTGGGGTGGATATCGTCATCGGGACACACCGCCTGCTCTCAAAAGATGTCGTCTTTAAAAATCTTGGTTTGCTGATCGTTGATGAAGAACATCGATTCGGTGTCTCCCACAAGGAAAAACTGAAGAAAATGCGGGCTGAAGTAGACATTCTTACCCTTACCGCCACCCCCATTCCACGGACCCTGCAAATGTCGCTGTTGTCTATTCGCGATTTGTCGGTCATTTCCACGCCGCCGGAGCATCGTCAGCCGGTTAAGACCTTTGTTGCCCGCTACGATGATCTGGTCATCAAAGAGGCCGTCAATAAAGAACTGCGGCGCGGTGGTCAGGTTTTCTTCGTGCATAACCGCGTTAAATCAATTCACCAGATGGCCGCCCTGGTACAAAAGCTGGTCCCCGATGCAAGAATAGCTGTAGCCCATGGCCAGATGGCCGGCAAGGAACTCGAAGAGATCATGGTCTCCTTCGTCAATAAAAAGATAAATGTTCTGGTCAGCACAACTATCATCGAATCAGGTCTTGACATCCCTTCTGCCAACACCATTATCATCAACAGGGCGGACATGCTTGGGTTGGCGGAAATCTATCAATTGCGTGGCCGGGTTGGACGTTCCAGCACCCAATCTTTTGCCTACCTGCTGGTCCCGTCTCTTGACAGCCTCAGCAAGGACTCCCGGGAAAGACTCCGGGCTCTCATGGACTGCAACGAACTGGGCGGCGGTTTTAAACTGGCGATGAGTGATTTACAGATACGGGGCGGCGGTAACCTTTTAGGGGTTTCACAAAGTGGCAACATCGCGGCTATCGGCTACGATCTTTACCTTGATCTGTTACAGAAGACAGTGGCCGACCTGAAGGCGCAGGCTGCGAAAAACGAACATGACACGATTGTCGATGACATAGATCCGGAGGTCAATCTGCTGCTCTCCGCCTATATTCCGGAAAACTATATTCCGGACATCAGCCAGCGGTACATCACCTATCGGAGAATGGCGGCCCTTGCCACTTCCCCCCCGGAAATGTTGGCAGACCTCCAGGAGGAACTCGTTGATCGTTACGGTCCACTACCGGTGGAGACCACCACCCTGCTTCGGGTCATCACTCTCAAGAAGGGACTTTCGGCTCTCCGCATCAATAAACTCGAGCAGGGCCGGGACAGTTTAGTTTTTTCCTTTCTTGATGACACACCGCTTTCGCCGGAAATGCTGATGCATTACATACAACAGCATAGTGGCAGGAAAAAGATAAAAGCCCCGAAACTAACGCCGGATTGTCGACTGGTTGTTAGCGGCCGCCTGTCCTCAGTTGAACAAATATTCGACACTATCGAAGCGACTCTTGATGAATTTGCCAAACTTGTTCACGAAACAGCCTGAAGCACCGAAACAGATCAGGCCCCGGTTTTCCTGGGACAGAATCGACTCTGTTTTTCTCGATATGGACGGCACACTTCTCGATAAATACTACGATGACTATTTTTGGGAGCAGTATGTCCCCGAGGTCTATAGTGCTAAGAATCAGGTTGATCTTGCCGACGCCAGAAAACTGTTGCTCGAAACATATCGGAGTGTCGAAAATACGCTGCAATGGACGGATCTCGACTACTGGTCTGATCGGCTTCACCTTGACATACCGGCATTAAAGAAAGAGATCAGCCACCTGGTGAATATCCATCCTCATATTATCGATTTTTTTGAATATATGCAGCGAATCGGCAAGAAATTGTATCTTGTCACCAACGCCCACCCCAAAGCACTGGCAGTGAAGATGAGGCAGGTGAGCCTCGAAAACTGGTTTGAACAAATGATATGCTCCCAGGAGGTCGGCGCCGCGAAAGAACAACCTGAGTTCTGGCACAATCTGCAGCGGCTTCTGCCCTATGATAAAGAGCGGACGCTTTTTGCCGACGACACCGAAAAAGTTCTTCATGCCGCAGAAGAGTACGGCATACAGCACCTTATCCACATCGCCAAACCGAGCTCCAGGCTGCCGACTCAATTCTCATTACACTATCAATCGATTGTTACCTTTCAAGAGCTGATTTCTTGATCGGAAGGTAATTAGACACTCCCACAGAAGCTCCTCACTTGAATGATTTTTTTTATTGTAGTTTAATTACTGATGGGCTCGCAAAAACCTAACGACTTCGATGGCTAAGTAGATAAGCGAAGACTTCGGATGGAGAATGTTTACGACGGCATCACGTGTGCCATATCTCAATCTCAAAAAACAGGTTCAAGTATGTGTATTCGACAGCTCCCTCTCTTTCTTTTTTGTCTTTCTATCCTTTTATGCAACCAGGTAAACGCTGTGACCAAGATTGTCATTGCCGAAAACGGTTCAGGGCATGGCCTGCTTGAGCACACCTTGCCGGCGGTCACCCTCGCAGCCGCCAGGAATGTCGATTACCTGGAGCTCCATGTGGCTATGACAGCCGACGACGAATTACTGGTGTATCGGGATCTGACCTTGAACAGGCTCTCAAATGTGGCTGATGTTTTCCCCGAACGCATCCGAACGGACGGCAACTACTATGTCATTGATTTTACGCTCAATGAAATACGCCAGCTACGCCTGAGAAATGAATTTGAATCGAATCCTTTGTCGCTTTCCCTTGGTATTCCATCGCTGAAAGAAGAACTCAGCCTGATCAGAAAACTTGAGACCATATTCAACAGAAAGATTGGCATAACCCTTGAAATCAATGATCCCGCGTTTCACAAAGACAGTGGCAAAGATATTGGCAATGCCACCCTTGATATTCTCGCGCTCTTTGGATACACCTCAAAGGAAGACAAGGTATTTATTCAGTGTTTAGATTCCGATGAACTGCAGCGCATCCACAGTCAGCTTATGCCCGAAAAGAAAATGCAGCTGTCCCTGATACAACTCATCGATCCACAAGTCGATCTTCCGGCCAAACAGCAGGCAATCAATGAAAAAATCTATAATTATGACTGGATGTTCACAAACATCGGATTGCGTATGGTCGCCACCTATGCCTCAGCCATCGGGCTGCCAAGAACAGCTCTCGCCGACCAAAATGGCACCCTGCTGCTGAGTAAGTATGTAGAAGATGCCCATAGGTATGGGTTGAAGGTACTGGTCTTTTCATTAGATGAAAAGGAAGGACAACTCCCCGCTTTTGCAACCGACTTCCCGTCGCTGCTGAATTTTTACTATAAAAAAGCAGGAATCGACGGGCTCTATACAGATGCATTCACCGAGGTACTGCAACACAACAAGCAGCTGACAGCCGAGGAAAAGTGGCGAGCCGAGCTTCCCACCTTCTTCTCTTCTCTGGAACTGTCAAAACCAACCTCAGCTCAAGAAAAACTGGACCTTCAACAGAAAAAAACCTACTGAAAACGTCACCCGACAGATCCTGACAGCCACTCTTTTATTGAAATTGCAAAGGATCAACAAGATGAGTATCGTTGACAGTGGTGTCCGGACTGACACGAAATAAAAAAATAACCAAGATGGAGAACTGAAGATGAAGAATTTTATTTTATTGTTACTCCCACTCCTCCTCCTTAGCCTCAGTTCCTGTGCCAACCCTACAGGGGGACAAAAAGGTGCCGGCATCGGCGGAGCAAGTGGTGCGCTCATTGGTCAGGCTATTGGACGAAACACCGAAGCGACCCTCATAGGTGCTGCGGTTGGTACCATGCTTGGCTATATCGTCGGCAATGAGATGGAAAAATATGACAGGAAGGAACTGAACCACGCCTATGAATACGGGCCATCCGGTCAGAACACCTCATGGAGGAACCCGGACAACGGCAACTATTACCAGGTGGTCCCGCAACCGGCCTACAATCCCCCTCAGCAGCCGCATACACCTTGCCGCAGGGCGGAAATCCTCGCTACCATTGACGGCAGAACCGAAAGAACATATACCACCGCCTGTCGAAACAGTGCTGGTCAATGGGAGCTGCAGAACTAACCCGCATTTCTCATCAACATTGCGTCAATTCGACTAAGTTTATACCAGTGCAGCACATTCAGCAAACTGCCGGTGATGCTAAAATTTACGCAATGTTCACCAATGGTGCCCACAGGAAATGCCGCCTGGACTGATGAGAAATGGGGGGCAACACGTACGGGCCATTTTGGGTCGGACCTCCCTTCTCTCTTTTCCGGAGGTCCGATTCGTCACGCTTTATTAACCTGACACCCCACTTCTAACTTACATTTATATGGTCTCTATGCCCGGTGGCAGGAACTTGAGTCTTCCGTCTTGTGCCCTGCTTCTTGCGGCCATTCTCTGGTCGAGCTCCTTTATTGCCCTGAAATTTGCTTTTCGTGCCTATGATCCCATGGTGGTGATTTTCGGTCGCATGCTTGTGGCCTCCATCTGTTTTCTGGTTGTCGGTCGAAGAGTCACCGAAGCCCTGCATTATCGCCGTGGTGACTATAAGCTGATCCTTTTTATGGCCTTTTGCGAACCGTGTCTCTATTTTATCTTTGAGGCAAAGGCCGTGCAATACACGACAGCCTCCCAGGCAGGCATGATCACTGCCATGCTGCCTATCCTCGTCATGATCTCCGCAGCCATCCTGCTGGGGGAGGAAATTAAGAGAAAATCATGGCTGGGATCAATCATCGCCGTTGCCGGTGTCTGCTGGCTCACCCTTGAAAGCAGCCCAAGCACAGATGCCCCCAACCCACTTCTCGGTAACTTTTTGGAATTTCTCGCCATGGTCTGTGCCACCGGATATACCATTGCTCTCAAATCCCTGACTGAGAGATATTCACCCTTTTTTCTCACAGCCATGCAGGCATTTCTCGGTTGTCTTTTCTATCTCCCGCTTCTTTTTCTGCCATCAACCACCCTCCCCGGGCAGTGGCATATGGGGCCCGGACTCGCCATCATATATCTTGGTGCGGTTATTACTTTAGGTGCCTACGGGTTGTATAACTATGGAGTAAAGAATCTGCCGGCAAACAAAGCGGCTTCTTATATCAATCTTATCCCGATCTTTTCAGTGATTCTTGGCTGGCTGCTTCTCGGAGAATCATTTACCGGCTGGCAGATCTGTGCCGGAGTCTTTATAATCGGCGGGGTCTACCTGACCCAGAACTGAATTGAAGAGTATGATTCAGTTTTTTGAGTTGGATAGTGGTGAAGAAATTTCTCACCTGGTAGAATAATTGATTTGCTTATGATGCAAAAAGTCAAAAAACAGCAACAGTTCTTCTTACGCCCTCAACCTTACAGGAGCATACAGTGAAAAAAACAGCCATTCTCGCCTTTGTCTTTCTTCTTGCAGGATGCGGACCTCAATACCCGATAGCAACTCACCTCAAGCTGCGGATTGACAGTCTGGCTTTTGGAGTCTACAGCGATGACAGCACTGCCGCTCTCACAGGACACGATGCAAGGCAGGACAGCAGTGTTGTTGTCTACAGGTTACAAGGCAAGCCCGAAATACAGATACCAAACCAGACTGCACCGCATATTGTCGTTACCGAACAACTGGCTGAAGGGCTTCAGCAACAGGGCCTGGTGTTTGCGAATGGTTCCCCGGTCCACATCCAGCTCGATCTCTACGAACTTGATGCGACAGTAACCCGACCGAAATTACTCTACAGTACCAGAGCGAAAAGCCGTCTCACCCTGACTGTCAAAAACAGAGAATTTTCCCTGAAAAAAACCTATGACCGGGAAACCAACCGTGATTCAGCCACCCGCCCGCCTGTCGAGGACCTGGAGAACATGCTGAATGAGCAACTTACCGAAATCGTCAATCAGATTCTACAGGACGAAGAAATCCGAGCCGCCATTACCCAGCAAAAGTCCTGACAGTCCGTTATTCCGCTTCCCGGAGCCGTCTCATCGCCTTTCGATAGAGTTTTTCCGCCTGATAACTGCTCCGGACAAAGGGCCCGGAAGCTACCCCGGAAAACCCCAGAGCACGGGCGTCCTGTTCCAGCTCTGCAAACTCCTCCGGCGGCAGAAAACGTTGTACCGGCAGATGAGCAGCGCTTGGCTGCAGATATTGCCCCATGGTGAGAATATCGCATCCGGATGCCAACAGATCCCGCCAGGTCTCTTTAAGCTCTCGATGAGATTCACCAAACCCAAGCATAATTCCTGACTTCGTGGGAATCTGTGGGTGAATCAACTTTGCCTGCCGAAGTAATTCCAGGGACCGTCGGTATGCAGCCTGAGGTCGTACCACCGGATAGAGGCCCGCCACTGTTTCTATATTATGATTGAGGACATCGGGACCAGCCTGGAGAATAGTCTCCAGCGCCTGCCAGTCACCCTGAAGATCGGGGATAAGAACTTCCACCAGCGTTTTGGGGCTGGCCTTGCGAATTGTCTGAATTGTTTCAGCAAAAAAAGATGCCCCGCCGTCAGCCAGATCATCGCGGGTTACCGAGGTCACGACAGCATAACGAAGCCCCAGAATCACGACAGCTTCAGCGACTCGCCTGGCCTCCTCAGGGTCCGGCAGGCTCTCGGGCCGGTGTTCCACAGCACAGAAACGGCAGTTACGTGTACACCGCTCCCCAAGAATCATAAAGGTTGCCGTCCCTTTTCCATAACATTCAAACTGATTGGGACATTTGGCTTCGCGGCAGACAGTGGTGAGCTCGTGACTTTTCAGCAGCTGTCGTATTTTTTCGTATTCCGGACCCGTCGGTAAACTACGCCTGAGCCATTTCGGTTTGCCCGTCGCTGTTTTGTTTATAGATGCTGACATCAAGCTTATCCTTTTCTAATGGAACAAATTCCCGGGAAAACAGTTGTGTGAGCTGTTCAAGCAGGTGCTTTTTCACTTCTCCGAACGCGACATCTCTCCCGCTTTCACAGCAAAGATTTGTCATCTGCACGCCGGCAAGACCGCAGGGATTGACCCAGGAAAACGGTTCGAGAGAGATATTGATATTTAGGGCCAGCCCATGGAAGGCAACCCCGTGCCGGATGGCAATTCCAATGCTGCCAAGCTTTCTGTCTCCCACCCAGACTCCGTGGTTTCGTGGATCTCTTACGGCCGACACTCCGACGGCTGCTGCCAGGCGAATCATGATTTCTTCCAGAAGATGCACGTAAAGAGAGACCGTGAGCCCGGTCTGACGAAGATGGATGATGGGATACATCACCAGCTGTCCCCGCCCGTGATAGGTTATATCGCCTCCACGTTCAATATGCACCAGGGGGATTTTTTTATCCCGGAGAAACTGCTCTGATACCATCAGGTTCTCACGCCCGCCCCGCCTGCCAAGAGTAAAGGTGCCGGGGTGTTCGGTAATCAAAAAAAGGTCATCAACAACAGTACCTTTTCGCCGTTTTTCAACCAGTTCAAGCTGCAGTGCATACGCCGCCGCATAGTCGGTTACTCCAAGATCGACTATGCGCGCGGTCGTTCTTCCACTCTCCACAACTACCCGCAGAGACAGGGCTTTCGTGCTGCCTGGGTTTCATCCAGTCGCCGCATCTTGGCCATGACCGGTGCCTGGCGGAGCAGGTCCGGATTTTCTTTCCCCTCCTGCGCCACGAGTTTCATCGTCGCGATAAACTGGTCGATATCATCCTTGCACTCGGTCTCGGTGGGCTCGATCATAATAGCTCCGTGCACCACCAGCGGAAAATAGATGGTCGGCGGATGATAGCCATGATCGATAAGTCGTTTGGCGATATCAAGGGTGGTAATTTTGTCTTCCTGCTGCAGGGCATCGGAAAAAACGCATTCGTGCATGCACGGCCTGTTGTAGGCCAGTTTAAATGTGCCTTTCAAACTCTCCTTAATATATGCTGCATTGAGCACCGCCAGCTGGCTGGCTTTTTTGAGATTTTCAGCGCCCATGGTCCGGATATAACTGTAGGCCCTGATCAGAACCGAAAAATTCCCATGAAAGCCATGCACCCTGCCGACAGAGTCGGGACAGTCAAAATCGAGGCGATAGGTATCCCCATCCTTTATTGCCCGAGGCACCGGCAGATACTTTTCGAGTTCGCTGGTCACACAGATCGGACCCGCCCCCGGTCCACCACCGCCATGGGGCGTCGAGAAGGTCTTATGCAGATTCAGATGCATCACATCGATACCGCACCTGGCGGCGTTTATCACCCCCATGATGGCATTCATATTCGCTCCGTCACCATAAACAAGGCCGCCTTTTGCGTGAACAATGTCGGCAATTTCCCGGATGTTGGTCTCAAAGAGTCCGAGGGTGTTGGGGTTGGTAATCATGATTCCGGCGGTTTCTTCGTCCATCGCCTCGGCGATGGACTCCACCCGGAGGATGCCGTTTGCCCCGGACTTGATCGGCACCGGCTTATAACCGCACAGGGCGGCGCTGGCCGGATTGGTGCCGTGGGCGGTATCGGGAATAAGGATCTTTGTTCTTTTGGAATCGCGGCTCCGATGGTAGGCCGCAAACACCAGCATCCCGGTCAGCTCACCATGGGCTCCCGCCGCCGGCTGCAGTGAGACACCCGGAAGTCCGGTAATGGTGGCAAGATAGTGCTGCAACTCATACATGATCTGCAGATTAGCCTGCACATACTCGTCGGCCAGCATGGGATGGGCAGCTGCAAGCTCAGGGGTCGCCGCCATCTTTTCATTGATCTTGGGGTTGTATTTCATGGTACATGACCCAAGGGGATACATGCCGCTGTCCACCCCGTAATTCCATTGTGATAAACGGGTATAGTGACGCACAACATCGACCTCGCTCAGATCAGGAAAGTTCGGGCCTGCCCCTGCCAGCTCCGCAGGAAATTCTGCTGCAGGCACATCGCTTTCCGGCAGACTCATGCCCCGCCTGCCCTCTTTTCCTTTTTCCCAGAGTAACGGTTCCTCAAAAATCAATCCACTTATACCTGGTGTCTTTTTCATGGCTTCACCTCACCTACCACTGCATCAATGACGTCCCTGCTCACCGTTTCCGTTACGCAAAACAGGTATTTCCCTGCAAATTCAGGATAATACCTGCCAAGCTCCAGCCCGGCGACAATTTTCTTCTCCAAAAGCCTATCATAAACAGGTTGAAAATCACTGCCAAACTCAACAACAAACTCGTTAAAGGTCGGAGAATCAAAGACTATTTGTGCTCCACTATTTTTGAGCTGGGTCTTGAAATACTCGGTCTTGTCGAAATTGAGTTTTGCCAGCTCCCGCAGCCCCGAACCACCGAGAGATGCCATGAACATGGCCGCCATCAGGGTGCAGACTCCCTGATTGGAACAGATGTTCGACGTTGCTTTCTCCCGTCTGATATGCTGTTCCCTGGTAGAGAGTGTCAAGACAAAACCGCGTTTGCCTTCCAGATCGGTGGTCTCGCCGACCAGCCTGCCGGGCATATTTCTGGTATACTGGTCTCTACAGGCAAACATCCCAAGTGCGGCTCCGCCAAAAGATCTCGACAATCCAAAACTCTGCCCCTCGCCGCAAGCGATATCAGCCCCGCATTCTCCAGGATTTTTAACCAGACCATAGGCCAGTGGCTCTGTAAAACAGGTGATAAAGAGAGCCTGATTATCATGGATAACCTTTCCAAGAGCCGTGAGGTCCTCGATGACCCCAAAGAAATTTGGCGACTGGACAGCCACCGCCGCAAGTCCCTCAATGTCGGCAAGCCCCGTGAGGTCGGTACGGCCGATTTTGTCAACCGGCAGCTCAATCAGTTCATAGCCACTGGGTGCAAGGTAGGTTTTTGCCACCTCCCGGTAATGGGGGTGAATTGCCCTGGAAACAGCGACCTTTGACTTCTTCTTCCCGATCCGGAGTCCCATTAACAGCGCTTCCGCAAGGGCTGAGGCACCGTCATAAATGGAGGCGTTAGCCACATCCATTCCAAGGAGCCTTGCTGTAAGGGTCTGATATTCATAGATTCCCTGCAGAGTTCCCTGGGCCATTTCCGGCTGGTATGGGGTATAGGCGGTAAGGAACTCCGACCTGCCCATGAGACTGCTGATCGTCACCGGAATATTGTGATGGTAACTCCCGGCACCAATCAGAACCTTGTATCTATGATTTACCTGCATCGTCTCGGCAAGGTCGCTGAAATGATCTGTCAGCGACCACTCGTTCAGCGGTTCAGGCAATTCCATTTTTCCTTCATAGCGGCAGCCATCGGGAACTGAACAAAAAAGCTCATCCAGACTTTTTCTGCCGACCACATCCAGCATCGAACGAATTTCTTCATCGGTATGAGGTAAATAACGCATGGCTTTATCCTTTTAGTAACTCCCGGTATGCATCAAGTGTGAGAAGTTTTTCGATTTCACTTGTGTCGGAAGGTTTGATCTCGACAATCCAGTTGGCGTAGGGATCCTGATTGATCAATTCCGGGGCATCGCCAAGATCTTCGTTAACCGCGACAATCTCGCCACTGAGCGGCAGATACAGTTCTGAAACCGCCTTCACCGACTCAAGCGTGCCGAACTCATCACCTTTTTCAAAAGTTGAACCGACCTCAGGCAACTCGACAAAGACAATATCACCCATCTGATCCTGGGCATAATCACTCACACCCACCTTGAGGGTGTTCCCGCTTTCTGTCACCCATTCATGATCATCCGTATAGCGCAGTCCTTCTTTAAAAATAACCTCACTCAATTCTTTCACGGCATTTACCTCCCCTTTAAATTTTTCCCTCTTTAGCCAGCATCTTGCCGATCGGGCTTCTGGCAGTCCTGTTCGGACGGACATCCGCTCGTATTTCAACCTTTATCTTTCTCTTCCCGTCGGTCAGTAGTACCTGTTCGCCGGGACTGCATTTTTTATCCAGCAACACAAAACCGCAGCAAAGCCCTTTCGCCTGAAAGTCCTTATTGCCTGCCACACTGACAATTTCTCCCGCCAGCCTGCCAATTGCCATATCCGTGGTGCAGGTGAGAATTGTGCCGAGCCGTTCCCCGGTTTTTGAGGTAACAAAACTCTCTTGTCCGACTGGAATCTTTCGGGCATCAAAACCGGCAAAAGGGAGGGTATATTTATTCCAGCAGTTCGGCAACAATGCAGCTCCACCGATAAAATCTTTACTGAAGGCGGTATTATCATCATTCCAGGGCAAGGCAAATGGCCAGGGGTTGTTCATAAAAGGCCAGGGACCGATATCCTGATGAGAAAGGGGCAAAACGGCTCCTGCCCGTAGAGAGTCACGGGCGGCCAGCCCACAGGCTATAACACCGAAGTCACCGCCGGCTTCAAGCACCATTGACCAGAGGGAGACCAGCTTATCAATGGCAACAAAGAGTTCAAAACCGAGTTCCCCGGTATAGCCGGTCCTTGAAATCAGCACCTGTGTCCCGTCTGCCATCTCTACCGGAGAAGCGGTCACAAGGTCGCCGAAACCGCCTTTAAACGAAAAATAGAACATCCGGTCAAAAACAGCTGCCGGATCTTTGAGGATCTTGTTCAAGACCCAAGCTGATTGCGGACCCTGGATATCCATCTTTCCGACACGATCAGTCAGATCCTCCACTTTCACCGCACGCCCCCCCGCATTTGTTGTAAGGTGCGCTGCGATATCTCCACCCATCCCCGCGTTCACCACCACCATGAACGATTCCGGCTGCAGCTGATAGACGATAGCATCATCAATGACAGTACCGTCAGTATTCAGAAACACGCCGTACACGCATCTTCCATCCACCAGTGCTGTTTTATTCTTGCCGAGGCAGCGATCAAGATCCTTGCTCAGACAGTGCTGCAGTAGGGATCTTGCGCCATCTCCTTTGACCGACACCGCGGCCATATGGCTGGTATCAAAGATACCAGCACCCTCGATGACCGCCAAATGCTCGGCTTTCACTCCTGTCTTGTACCAAAGCGGCATATCGTAGTTGCCGAACAGGGCCATATTGGCACCATTATCGACATGCCAGCCGTGCAGCACGGTTTTCTTTGCTGTAGCCATTTCCGTCCCCCTCAGATCTGTTGTCCCAACACCATTGTCTCGTTCCCTATTACGGCAAAGTGAGAGGCACCTTCAGGTTAAAACTCTTATAGACGACGAAGGTTTCCACTGCCCTGACACTCTCCAGCTTTGATACCTCTTCCGTATAAAATCTCACCATTGGGAAATCCTTGGTAAGCAGTACCGTGAGGATAAGATCAAAACGCCCGGTCACCACGCACACTGAGATGACTCCGCGAAGCTTACTGAACTCCTCGCCCTTTTTGACCAGATCCATATCTTTCAGCCGCACCCCGACCATCACAATATTCTGATCCGGCAGAGACTCGGGATCCACAAGGGCTGTAATATCGAGGATCCCCTCTTCCTTGAGTTTTTTGACCCTGGCCCGCACCGTCCCCTCAGAAAGTGCCAGCAGATCGGCAATCTTCTTAAACGGCATCCGCCCATCCCTCAGGTGATTGATTATCGCCAGATTTATTTCATCGATTTCCATGCAGGACACCACCTTTCCGTTATGCGCACAACACCGCCTTACTCCAGCATCACCCAACAAATCAATACAACCTATACTATATTACGAATACAATATTATCAACCATATAATTTTACGATATTCGTAGATACATATCAATTATATTTTACTTCTGTATCATTTTATGCATTGTTTTTTAGAAACGCCATCAGGTCACTTCAAAAAACGCAATCGCTTGTCAAAATGAGGTACAGAGATTTAAAGAAAAACAGGACGCTTCAAAGACAATACCTTCGTTCGGTTGGGCTCTCGATTTATCGCAGGGCATAATACCCACCGATAACCCGCGTCAACACGGTAATGAGACAAATAACGGCAAGAACGTAAGCCAGGATGGGAAAATGGTCGGGAAAGATGCAGAACAGCACGAAAAAGATGAGCGTCTCAGTCCCTTCAGCAAGGCCGCTCAAGTAGTAGATCCCCTTCTGCGGATAGACGATGTTTTCAATCCCCCGCCTTTCCGCCAAAATAGCAAAAGCAAGAAAACTGCTGCCGGTGCCGACAAAACTAAAAAGCAGGGTTGCTGCCGCAAGCCCATTGACTTCCGGGTTTGCCACGGCAAAACCAAACACCACAGCGGAGTAGAAGATAAAATCCAGAACGATATCAAGAAAGCTCCCGGCATCACTGGTTTGGGTCATCCGTGCCAGTGCTCCGTCAAGTCCATCGCCGATCCTGTTGACGACAATACAGATCAGGGCCAGCCAATAGTGGTGGAGATAGAGAGCGGGCAGGACTGCCATGCCGATACCAAATGCGCCAAAGGATATATGATCCGGACGGCAGCCGGTTTGTTTGAGTCTTGCTGCGAGCCGGTTCAGGGGATTCCTGAAGATACGGATGGTCCAGCGATCCAACATATCCCTTTCCTCTCCCATCGCTTTAGAAGGAAGCACAGATTGAATACCATCCCATGAGACTGAAACGGGTCTCGCTTACCGGGGGGGGAAGAGGTCTAGAAAAGCCTGCTCCGCCTCGGTCGTTCCGATAAGAATGAGTTCATCAGCTCCCCTCATTGGAATTAAAGGATCAGGCCCAACTATCAACCGACCCGATGCCTTCAGGGCAATAACAGAACACCCGGTTTTTTGCCTGATATTACTTTCGACAAGGTTTTTACCCACCAGGGAGGAGGGCATTGGCCGGCTAAAAATATTCAACCCCTCGGTAAACATTGAAATTTCGTCATTTTTTAGGATATTCACAATGCTGTTTGCTCCCATCGAAGCATAGGACATAACCAGGTCAGCTCCGGCCATATGCAGCTTTGAGACACTCCGCTCATTTGTGGCGCGACTGATAATTTGAATTTCCGGCCGTAATTGACGACAGTAGAAGGTGAGATAGATGTTCATTGCATCGTTGTGGGTGGTGATGATAACGGTCCTGGCATCCATCACCCCGGCTTTTTCCAAAACCCTTATATCCGCAGCATCTCCCTCAATAAACCGCTCCCCCTTCCCTGATGTCAGGGTTGGCCTTTTTTCAACGATCCTGAATATAATCCCATGCTTTTCCAGTGTTTCCGCTGCAGCAAGCCCAACACGCCCTCCCCCGAGAATGAGCACCGGCGCATCAGGAGAGTGGGCGTTGCCCGGGATTGCGTACTGAGATTCAAAGTGGTCAAGCTGCTTTCTGGTTCCTGCCAACAGCAACAGCGTCGTTGAGCCGATTACCGTCTGGGGCTGAGGAACCTCAAATCGCCCCTTTTCCCAGAGTCCGACCACCGTCACCCCGGTTTTCCCCCGCATCCCAATATCCACGAGACTCTTTCCACTCAGCGAAGTCTGCATGGCCGAGATCTCAGCTATATGTAACCTGTCGAAACTACTGACAATATTAACCGACCTCCCCAGCCCGAAGGTTCGATTTCCCAGGGCATGACCGAGCATTTTGGCGAATTGGAAGACATGGGTATTCCCCGGAAATTGAAGGATGTCGAGGGAATTTTCATGATTTGCACTTGTCACGATAGGGACTTGTCGCGTTATTTCTCTCACTGTAAAGGCGACAGAGGTATTGATCAGGTCATCACTTGTTGCAACGACCAGAGCTGCATCTTTCACCCGGAGGCGGTGGTACGTCTCCGGGTCATCCGGCTCACCGACCACCACTTTATACCCGGCATCGTAGAGCTCCGACGCCCGCTGTAACTCATCCACCACCAGAACATATTGAAAATCCCGCCTGTTCAGCTTGGTCACAAGCTTTTCCGTGATCGGGTCAAAATTTGTGATAATAATATGATTCGAAGTTCCTTCAGGTAAACTTCGCGGGGTGCGACTCTTTGATTGCGCCTCAAGCCACGGGGAATAGAAAAACTGAATAAAGGTAAACGGCAGCATGATCAGGAGCAGGATGATACCGGAGCCAAGCACCATGATGGTAAACATCAACCCCAGATCGGTGGAAAAGGTGATATCACCGAAGCCGAGGGTGGACATGACCGTGAGGGTCCAATACAGCCCGGTCACCCAGCTGAATTCTCTCCCCTCATAGAGCATAATAAGATGGAAAAAAGTGCTGTATAAACCAATAGTGGCGAGAATAAAAGCGACAAATTTCGCCAGCAGAACCAGGTTTTTTCTGGTCGTCTTATTCTGAAAGAAATAGAGGAGCTGGGATGGGAGAAATTTCATGGTTGACGGGAAAAACCTGTAAGAATGAATATGTTAGTAACAGTGTATCTATCGCGGGATAGTTACGTCAAGTTCGATGTAAATGCGAGCAATAAATTATCAGTCGGCAAAATGTGCAAAGACCGGGACTATACGTGATTGCCCCGGCAAGGGGATATGCATCCTACTTAAATCATTACAGGTAATAAAACAAGAGAATGATTCTTAAGATGTTAATTCCGCACAACAAATAGCCGGTTTCAAGCAACACTGAACGAAATGTATTTAGCACAACTCCCAGAGAAATCCGGAATTTCCTACCAGATTCGTCAGTCGTACCAAACAGATGAAGGGTCTTTTGCCTATCGGATTGTCTATAAACTTGGCAACAATCCGACCAAATTTATCGAACCTTTTGCAGACCATGTGGTTCTGTTTGACGACGACCTGACCGAAGCCGTTTCAGCCCATACTGCCGGAAATAGTGATCTTATACTCGAAGAGCTGTTGTGGGATTTTCTACCGACGGAAGTACAACGGCGGCACGCCATGTTTCAGGGCCGCAGCGGATATCGACCTGGCCCCTTAACCACTATTGAACGAAAGGAAATTGCCCGCCAAATACATATTATTGATCGCCGTCGACTCTACTATCTGCGCTATGGGGCGGTTGACCAGAGCCGTCTTTCCCGATTGCATGAGAAATGTTGTCGCCCGCTTCTAAACCAGAGTCGTGATGAACGCGAATACTATTTCGCGGCCGAGGAGAAGGTTCTTCAACCAGGCTCCTACTTCCAGTATGTCTACGCTATATTCAACCTCCAGAAATTTTTTTCCCAATCCTTTGCCCCCTGGCTGCCGGAGTCGCTCGCCCATGAAGAAGTGGCGGACCATTTTGTAGAAGAACTCTGTCGACTCAACAGGGACCGCCGATTCCAGCTGGAAGAAGCAGGGGATTCCTTACACTACCATCTGATGCGCTATCTTATTATGTTTTTTGACCATACCCCGGCACACAGATCATTTTTTGATGATTTTATCAAAAAATTCAGAGCCGACCATCGAACATTTCGCTGGCCGGAAAGAAAATCAAGCAGCTCTCCTGAGAAAATCACTGAAATCTTTGCAACCTCACACGAAGAACTGCAAAAGATGAACCGGGATCAGCTCAGTCGGCTGTATCGGAAAAAAGCCATGCACCTCCACCCGGACCGGGGTGGAGACCACGACCTCTTCATAGAACTGACAGAAATATATAACGAACTGCTGCAAACTAAATAGCTCCCATCCGGACAATGCGCCTTTTCCGGATATAAACTTAACACCCCACAAGGGGGGGGACTGAAAAGAGTGACAGGATGTCAGGAGTAAGGAACCAAATAGCACAGGCTCACCATTGCTTTTCCTTCCCAAAATCCAAAATCACAGCCGAGCAGCTATCCCATGGGATATAAAATCTGCCTATGTATTTCGTCACATCGGGCAAGGGTTTCATCCGATAATTGCAGCTCCAACGCTGCCAGGGATTCCTCCAGCTGTGAACAGCTGTTGGCCCCGATGATTGTCGAAGCTACAAAATCAAACTGTTTGCTCCAGGCTATTGCCAGAGTGGCCGGGGCAATGGCTAGATCTGCTGCGATCTCCACATATCTGGCGGTGGACGCAAGAGTCTTTTGGTTAAGAAAACGCTCCGCCATCTTTCGAACCCTCGCTTCAGGTGAGTTGCTATATCTTGTAAACCGACCGGATGCATGGGGGTCCTTATTGTATTTACCGCTGAGCACTCCGCCAGCCATGGGAGAATACGGCAGCAGAGAAATGCTCTCTTCTCTGCACATCTGCACCATTTCATCCAAGAACCTCCGGTTCAGAAGGGAAAAATTGTTCTGGATCGATTCAAACCGTTTATAGCCATGACGTTCACAAACCATATTTGCTTTCGTCGTCCCATAGGCTGTGTCATTGGAGGTTCCCAGGTAACGGACCTTGCCTGATCGTACCAACCCGTCAAAAGCCTCCATGCTCTCCTCTTTTGGAACAATGGCATCAGGCCAGTGCATTTGATAAAGATCGATATAATCTGTCTTCAATCGCTTTAAACTTCCTTCAACAGCTTTGTTGATGTGATGGGCGTCAATTGAGGTGAGACCGAAGCGCACCGGCGGCACAAACCATCCGGATGCAGCTCCCACCACCTTGGTCGCAAGAATCACCGAATCACGATCTTTGGTCCTGAGCCATTCTCCGACAATTTCTTCAGTGATCCCAACTGTCTCCATTTCCGGAGGAACCGGATAGATTTCGGCGGTATCAAAAAAATTTATCCCTCTATCGTAAGCCATGTCCATCACCAGAAAGGCCTCTTTTTTATCGATATTGGACCCAAAAGTCATTGTCCCAAGACAGATCGGACTCACCCGCAACCCTGTTTTACCGATGTACCTGAATTCCATCATCACTCTCCCTTTCAGATTGCTGTAGATACATACCAAACCCTCACACAGTCACTTTACATAATGAACTTTTATCTCCAGACGAAAATAAGGGTTGATAACTGATTTACAAATTCGTACTCTCATTTTTATAGACACGAAGCCTTTGATCCACAAACATATTTTAACTCGTGGTGTCATTTGTTCCTCAACATGACACGAGTGTGACCTTTTTAAATTACCAACGTTGTGAGATGCAATCATGGATAAACCAAAAAAGAACGCAGCCACTGAAGAAGACAAGCGAATCAATGAAGACGATGCCATCGACAGAGCCTTTACGCAGATGGAGTCAATCTACAAATCGCGATGTATCCACCCCCCCCTGGGGTCAAACGTCACCATCCGAGAGATAGAAAAGAAAGAATAACACTGCACGGAGGGAGCGTAAATGGGTGCAAGAAAATTAGGTGTTCTGATCGGCGGCTCCGGTCTTATCGGCGGTACGATTGTCAATTATTATAAGAGAGAGCATCCCGAAGCAATTGACATACGTGCGCCAAGCAGCAAAAAACTTTCGATCCGCGAGGAAAGCGATATCCGCCGCTACCTGACCGAGGTCAAACCCGACTTCGTCATTAACGCCGCCATGGCCAATCTCGGCTCCGACGGTCAGCTGGCTTTCGAGGTAAACTACCGGGGACCGATTAATCTGGCCAGAGCGGCAAATGGTCTGAAAATACCCTACATTCATATCAGTTCTGCGGCAACCCTGCCATCCGGTGAAAACCTCTCGGAAGACGACACGCTCCCCATCACCCCAGGCTTGAGCAACTATGCCAAATCCAAACTCATGGCCGAGACAACCCTGCGGCTCATGGCGGAACAGGAAGGTCTTGACTACTCATGCGTTCGGCTGGCGATTGTTTATGGGGCCCATGACCATAAAATCCAAGGCTTTCACCGGCTGTTTTTTTCTATTGCCGATGAATCGATGCCGGTTCTCTTCACCAAAAAAAACACCCTGCATTCATACAGCAACTCCCGAAAGCTCCCCTATTTCATCCACCATATGCTTGAAAACCGACCGGAATTCAGCAGAAAGACATACCATTTTGTCGATAAAAATCCGGTTGATCTGGCCACGCTCATCCTCACTATCAAATCGTATCTCCACCTAAACCAACCTAAAGAAATTTATGTTCCCTACTGGATGGCTCATTTGGGCAAAAATGGGTTGACAACCCTGTTGCGAATACTGAGAAGAGTGGGCTTGAAGGCAACCCTGCCACCCGAACTGATGTTTCTGGACAGTTTCTACAAACCACAGACCCTCTCTTCGGAACGGTTGCTGAAATCGTCATTCATCGACCCCATGCCTGAAGAAAGCATCTTCACCAGGCTTCCGGAACTGGTAATCTATTATCTTACCCGCTGGAGCCACGAAAACCTGATTTCCACCTATAATGAGAACATGGAAATAGAAAAATCGGTGGAACATAAATTTTTACATAACCCGCAATTTTTAATCGACGACGTCCATGCCCGGGGCATTGGTCCGTTCAGTGATATGCTTGAAGAATAACAGTCATCTACAGGCTTCACTTTTCAGAGCGTCCTGCATTGATCACCTCGCAACCGCTGTCCTCCTGTTGACAGCCAGTCGAGGCGAATTAGAATTCAATAATCACCTTATCCTTCATTGATGGCAATACCACCACCTTACCGTCTGCGGCTGACTGCCGTTTACAATGTTGTTACCTCCCCCTGGTGAACAGGATGAGCCAGGACAAGTGCCTCGGAGGTAATTTTAAGCTCCTTACGTTAAAAGACTTCCCATATTTCTTGTTTCTTTTACATCTCCGAAGGTGGCACTAAACGGAGTGACAGGAAATCAGGAGTAAGGCACTAAACACTACAAAGAGGTTATAACCATGTCGCTTGCTGATAATCTACAGAAAATAAGTGAAGGATCAAAAGAGAGAATTCCAAAGGAAACCAGGGTCTTGATGCAAAAAGCAACTGCTGAGCTCCGTGACTCAGGGATCATGGACCGTGTTCCCCAGGTAGGGGATGTCATCCCCCCTTTTCGGTTACCGAACTGGAACGGTGCAATGGTGTCATCCAAGGAACTGCTGGAACAAGGTAATCTGGTCCTGACATTTTATCGAGGAGTCTGGTGACCTTACTGTAACGCGGAGCTGGAAGCTCTGCAGTCCATCGTGTCCGACATCCGAAAATCAGGTGCTCACCTGGTGGCACTCTGCCCCCAGCGGCCTGAGTTTTTAAAACAGATGCGGGAAAAACACGGACTGGATTTTGATATTGTCCGTGATAAAGAAAACCAATACGCGGAAAGACTGGGTCTGCGCTTTATTCTGCCGGACTATCTCCAGGAGATCTACCAAACACTCCAGATTGATCTGCCGCGGGTTAACGGAGAACCTTCCTGGTCCCTGCCAATGCCGGCGAGGTTCGTGGTCAACCGGGCGGGTATGATCACCGCAGCCGATATCAACCCGGATTATACTAAACGGCCCGAACCGGAGAAAACCCTGGAGGATCTGAAAAAAATAAAGTGATTGCCGGGTCAGATGTCATGGTGCTCATTTGAGTACTACTGTTGACAACAGCCTTACATGTCTTATTTTATTTAGTAAGCCAACAGATGATACTCATTTGAATCATACTGCTGGTTATAACCTCCCTGAAAAGGGAGATGAGGCCGCAAACCGTTACCATTCACAAACAAAGACGGGAGCCATTTCAGTATAGCACGAGATGAGCAAGGCCTTTTAGAGGAGCCCCCAACTGGTGTGTCAGCTGGGGGCGTTTTTTTGTTGTTTTCAGGAGCAAGGCACCCAATTAGAGCAGTCGATACGGTGACGCCTTTTTCGTCCAGCTGTTGTCAGGATACTCACTGAGCATTTTTTCATAGACCGTTTTCAGTTCTGTCGGGTCATTGTTCTGTTTATAGCGGTTTACACCACTGAAATACATCGCTTCGGGCACTGTACTGTTGTCTGGATATCGATCGAACAGCCTCTTGAAATGCACACCGGCTGTATCGTACTCCCCGACAGCAAAACGAACCTTTGCGATTCCCAGCTGCATATGTGCAATAAAATCTTCCGGTTCAAGAAACCCGATACTCCGCTGGACCTCATGTCCCTGGTAATCGAGAATAAGCAGTGTTGGAGTCCAGATGACATTATATCTGTCGTAGGATGCTTTTTTATCCTGCTCAATTCGTAAAGGTATCAGATATTCTCTGACAAATTTCACCACCTCTTCCGATGAATATGTGACTGCATCCATCTGTTGGCACCCGATGCAGTCCGGATCGAAATAATAAAACAAAATTGGCTTTCTGGATGAAATTGCTGAATCTTCCGCATAGCCCAGGGCAGTTTCCCATTCAATAGAAGACATATGTCACCTCACCTTTTTTGTTTTCGATTTACACGGCTTGCGGTTCCCCCCTCAAATACCGCGTTTTTCGATTTGTGGTTTGTTCCTGTATGCTGCCAAAGCTGGCTCCATTGTCCGATTTATTCTGCAAACAGAGGCTCCAGCCCGGATAGATCTGTCTCCTTATGTTTTCTTTTAAGAAAATTCAGAAAACTGCGTCCACTGTAATTGAGAATCCGCTCCTTCGGGAAGCCGACGGTCTCGACAAATGTGAGGCACGCATCAAAGACACCAACCTTGCCGGCGATGTGGGCATCGCTGCCAAAGGTGAGAAAGCCACCGTGACAGGCAACTGCCTCAGCCAGAGCAGTACAGTTTTTTTCGCTGCCTGGCCGTGAGGTCGTAAATGATGAGTTATTGATCTCCACCAGCACCTGGTAAAAGGCAGCGGCCTTTGCCACCTCATCGGTATCAACAGGAAAAGCAGGATTTCCTCCATGGGCAAAAACATCAATTTGGCCAGAGGCCATAGCTTTAACCACTCCAGCTGTATGCGACGTAATCGTCGCCGGCGAGACTATCGGTTCATGAAGACTGCCAAGAACGATATCCAATTGCTGCTGCAGATCAATATCAATGTCTAATTCTCCGTTAAAATTCATGATATTGGCTTCAACCCCACGCAGGATACCAACTCCGTGCATTATACGCGGTATAACTCGCATATTCTTAAAAAACCAGAGATGTGGACCACCTGGCATTGCAGGGCCGTGGTCGGTTACAGCAAGGAGTTTTATTCCTCTGGCAGCAGCAGCCTCAACATTTTCAGCAAGTGTACTGTAGGCATGACCGCTGGCTACCGTATGGGTATGGCTGTCAACTTCAATGTGCATAAGATAAGACTCCGCCGCCGTAGAAAATGTATAAGAAATGAGAGACTGACACCTTTATGCTTAAGCATTCGAGAGGTATATTTCAAATAATTCCCTGCCATTTTACTGCAGGTATTCACTTGTGGAGGGTTGAAGTTAAGCCGGGAGATTAGGATCCGGCTATTGATGGAAGGCAGCTCCGCTTCCTTGCTATTCCGGACAAACATTCATACATTGAATCTTGCCTTAAGGTCAAAATGAAATCTACCACTTTGTTTTAATACAGTCTTCATCCCACACGAGACATTCATACTACATCCAGGCGTTCGATAGCTCCCCTCAGGTCTTTGTGTCTATAGCTATAACGAGGAGGCAGACATGGTAAATAAAGAAATCAATATATATGCAAACGACAGTGCACCGGCAAAAGACTGGTTCCTCCAGTTTCTGGTGAATCTCGCCAATAAAAACCGGTTTGAACTGGACGTCACCCTTACGGTAGGGGGAATGTTGATATCCGGAACCCTTGTCGGAGTAAAACACTATTTTGACGATCTCAGTGCATTTTTCGCCAGTCCCTTTGAGTCCGATAAAAAATCCGAAGAAATAAAAGAAACATTCAAAGAAATTGGTGAACAGTGTACATGTGTATCACCCTCAGAACAGAGCGAGACCCCTTCCTACGTGCATCTTAAAAACGCCCATTTTTTCGATGCACAGAGCAAGCTCATCTCCGGCAATGAAGGAATTTGGTGGAGAGGGCGGATTTCAGAGGTTCAGGGTTTTTCAGCGGGGAGGTTATCCTGAACAGGGCTTAAACCGGATTACCCGCGCCAGTGGCTATTGTTTTGTCAATGCGCAGGTGAATATCTAATATACGTGGTGTCCGGATACCTTTCGCCGTAGTCAGAAAACCTGCCGCTATAACTGAAGGTAAAAGCCTCGGCTTGAGCGGAAATCTCTTCACTGAAGCTCAATGAATAGTCTTCTTCAGCAAAAGATTGATGACTGAAGTTGATACGAACAGGACTGGCCTCCAGCAGTTTTCCTTCGCCGTCAAGAAAATGAATTTTAACAAAGAATGAACGTATAACCGGATAGGACATCAGAACCGATGAATCAATGTAAAGCGTGCCTGAAAGAGAAAAGACCGGTTTATAGGATTCTATCCTATAGGAGATAGAGACTTCTTTGCCCTGCCAAATGCCATTCGGAGAGGTGTCTGAAAAAAGGACAGGTGCAATTTCATTGAATTGATTATACCGGTTTGAAAATTGCGCACTACACCCTGTCATAATGACTATAAGTAAGGGAATGACAATAATTTCCTGTCTCTGTTTTCGTTGCATGGCCTAGAGGTTTATATGGGCGCCTTCCTGGGTTTTTCGAAGTCAGGGTTTAAACCCTGCCCAAGGTGTTTATCTCTTTTGTTTTTACAAAAACCGAATCCATCTCAAGATACTTCTCCTCTCTGAGAGGTATTAAGATAAAAGAGACAATATGACATGACTCCTCTGCTGTACAGGAAGAAATGAACTCTGTTTCCCGGCCGCTTCCAGGGAGTTTCCATCCTGAGAGAAGACATTTCGACGTCTCCCTTTGGTCGTATATCTTCAGGAATTACAGTTTGAGAATGCCAAAGAGTCAGGGCAAAGAACGTTACAGGATACAAACCGGGCAGAATGTACCAAGATGCGAACAACGTCCCTTACTCATTCAAATAATTAACGGTGCAAAGAGATGGATCAAAACTCTATCCTATTGACCGACGACCGGCACTGAAAGGGCCGTATTGAGCTAATGATCCAGGAGTACATATCTTTTTTCAGGCGTTGCTGGCCGCTGCTATTCTTCGGAATTGCTACTGTTTTCTGGGGAAATTTCGGCCAATCATTTTTTATCAGCTGGTATGGTGCAAGTTTTCAGCAGTCTTTACATCTTTCTGCCACCGGTTATGGCAGTGCCTATTCGATGGCAACACTGGCCAGCGGCCTTCTTCTGATGTGGGTCGGAGCCGCGATTGACAGGGTCTCGCTTCGCTGGTTTGTTGCTTTTGCCGCTTTGGGCCTCCTCACAGCCACTTTGATGCTGTGGCAGATCAGCAGCCTGGCAGGACTTGTCATCAGCCTGTTTATGCTCAGATTTTTCGGGCAGGGACTCTTGCCGCATACTGCCATAACAACCATGACCAGGGAATTTTCTCTTCACCGTGGCAAGGCCGTCAGTATTGCAAGTACTGGAGTTCCTCTTGGTGAAATTGTGTTGCCATCCCTTGCAGTATTTTTGATTGCCACTTTTGGTTGGCAGAAGAGTTGGCTTATAATCGGTTTCTCTGTTCCCTTGGTCTATTTACCCTCTGCCCTCTGGTTACTCAAGCGAGGCTGCCAACTGCAATACAATGAAGAAACCGGTGCACCAAATAAAAAAACCGGATGGATTCAGGAAAAGCAGGGATCGCGCAGGACCCTTCTAAAAGATTACAGATTTTGGTTCGCACTTCCCGCAATCCTGGCTGCGCCATTTATTATTACAGGTATTTTCATACATCAGGGTTTCTTTCTTCCGCAAATGGGCTGGACACCCCTGCTGTTTGCAAGTTGTTTCGTCTTTTATGGGAGTTCTCACTGGCTTTCAGCCATGTATACCGGAGCACTGGTCGATCGTTTCAGTGGTGTCCAGCTCTTCAAATTCTATCCGTTGCCGATGCTGCTTGGACTACTGATTCCCGCAGTCACATCAGGCGATTGGACGGCATACACCCTCATGATATTTCTTGGGAGTTCAATAGGGTCCGGCAGCCCGATCATCAGCGCCCTCTGGGCTGAAGTCTATGGCACAACACACCTGGGCGCAATCCGGGCCCTGATCTCATCGCTGGCAGTAATCAGCACCTCAGCATCTCCGGTCCTATTCGGTATTTTAATCGATGGAGATACCTCCGGCCAGGCGATCTTTATGTGGCTGGCTGTTTATGTTCTTGTTGCCATCCTGCTCTCACTGTTTTCATTTTCAGCCAAACAGGTCTTACAGGAGTAGCAAGGCAAGAGGCCGATTTTTTTTCTTTTCCTGGCAGGTGATGCACTTCCCTGTTGCTAAGAAGTTAATTTCGACATAATGTTCTTTCGGTATGCGTCAATGAAATTCAGCATAAAACGAATGTATTAACTATGTCAGAAAAAATATGCAGCAAGAGATATTCTGGACTTTCGCTGTGGAAATTGCCTGGAGGCATCGTTCTCCTGCTCAGCCTCCTCAGCGGCTGTATCGCCATCACCAAAAGGTCGGTCGCACCGATAGACCTCCCGGCACATTTTTCCATGCCGGGAGAGGTCCCATTCCAGACCGAGTGGTGGCTTGATTTCCAGGATTCCTCCCTCACCCTTCTTGTCGACCAGGCCATAACCGATAACTTTTCCCTTCGCATAGCCCGGGAAAGGATTGAAGAGGCCCAGGCTGTCGCCAGACAGGCAGGAGCGCTACTCGTACCTGCTGTGGATGGGCTGGGGGCAGCCTCTTCAACGAGAAATCACAACGCCAATACGACAAGCGGGAGTTTTTCTCTTGAACTGGCAGCCTCCTACGAGGTTGACCTCTGGGGCAGACTCCGGAACCAGAGAGACGCGGCAGTCCTTGATGCAACTGCCACTGAAGCCGATTATCAGACGGCGGCTATATCCCTTGCCGCTGAGGTCGCAACCACCTGGTATCTGCTGGTGGAAGCCGACCTGCAATTGGAACTGCTCAACCAACAGCAAGAAACCAATTCAAAGGTCCTGGAGCTGATCTCTGCACAATTCCGATCAGGAAAAGTCGGTATTGCCGATGTTCTGCAACAGCGTCAGCTGGTGGAAAGCAATAACGGTGATTTGGCCGGACTTCGGGCAGACATACGAGTACTTGGCCATCAGCTGGCCATCCTCCTTGGTGTTCCTCCGGGAGCGGCAGAACTGCCGCAACTGCGCCAATTGCCCGTTCTGCCGCCTCTTCCTGAAACCGGCATCCCACTTGATCTCCTCACCAGAAGACCCGATATTGTGAACAGCTTTCTCAGCCTGGAAGCTGCTGATAACAGGGTGGCTGCAGCGGTCGCCGACCGGCTGCCAAGACTCAGCATCTCAGCAGATTTATCCACATTGGGCAATCGATCAGGTGATCTTTTCAACAACTGGTTTTCCACCCTGGGTGCCAATCTTTTCGGACCCCTTTTTGATGGCGGACAACGCAGAGCAGAAGTTGCCAGAACTGAATCGATTGCCAGACAACTGTATTACAGTCATGGACAGACTATTCTTGAGGCAATCGGCGAAGTGGAAGATAATCTGGTGAGGGAAAAGGAACAACTTGTCATCCTGAACAGCCTGGAGACCCAGTTGCAATATGCCACAGAAACCATCGGGCATGTCGCAAATCGTTACCGACAGGGGGCAGAGGAATACCAACGGGTCCTGCTCGCTCTTCTCTCTCAGCAGGGGCTTCAACGCAATATCCTCACCAGCAGACGCCAGTTGATTGCATTTCGCATATCGCTCTATCGCGCACTGAGCGGACGCATCCCTCTCCCGGCAATTGACCCCGTCGCAGAAAACAGTCAAGATATCCATGAACCATTCACCAGCACAGCAAAAGGCAGTATACAATGAAATCGGCTGAAACCTCTGTTCCTTCAAAAAAACCACATAAAAAACCGTTCGGCACCGTTCTCCTGCAACTGCTGTTCAGTATCATCGTCCTGGGATGCGGCGTGGCACTGGCAACCTATTACCTCAAAACCGGTCCGGAAGCCAAACCACGCAAACGACAGCCCAGTCCGCCGCTCGTTCAGATCACAGAGCTCAATTACGGTTCCCATCGAATTGGTGTCAACGGCATGGGCACAGTACTCGCAGCTAAAGAGATCAACCTGACTCCTGGAGTCGGGGGTGAGATCATCGGCTTAAGCGACAACATGGTTCCGGGCGGATTCTTTACAAAAAACGAGACGCTTGTCACCATCGACCCCGTCGACTACCAATTAGCCGTCGTACAGCTGCAAACCGAGCTGGCCCAGGCCAAAAATGATCTTCAACTGGAGATGGGCAATCAGCGCATTGCCAGAAGAGAGTTTGAGCTACTTGGTCAGGAGGTGAGTGCCGCAGAAAAAAAACTTATGCTGCGATTCCCGCAACTCGAAATGAAAAAAGCGATCGTGGAAGGGATTGAAGCGCGGCTTGCCCAGGCAGAGTTAAATCTCAAACGCACCAAAATCGTGGCCCCCTTTAACGGAGTCGTGCTGTCACGATCGGTGAATTTCGGCACCCGGGTCTCTCAGTCAACGGTCCTGGCCAGGTTGGTTGGAACCGATGAATTCTGGTTAAAGCTGGCTATCCCGACGGATCAGCTCAGGTGGATCACCTTTCCAAAAGACAATACAAAGGGTTCAAAGGTCCGAATCATCCTGCAGGAAAGCGCGAATGGCAATGTTATTCGTACCGGCCGGGTTATCAGGTTGGCAGCCGATGTCGAAGAACAGGGTCGAATGGCCACCGTCTATGTGGCAGTTGACGATCCCCTCAATCTGCTGCCCGAAAATAACCAAAAGCCCAAGCTCCTGCTCGGTTCCTTTGTTCGGGCGGATATTGAGGGAAAAGAACTGACATCTGTTGTCCCTATTAATCGCAACCATCTTCGAGAAGGCAACAACATCTGGTTGCTGAAAGACGATAACACCCTGGAGATACGAAACGTGGAGATCATTGCGCGAACCAAGGATATTGTTCTTATCGGCTCAGGCCTTCTAAATGGTGAAAAACTGATCGTCTCCGGTCTCTCTGCACCGGTCGCGGGCACCCCTGTAAAACTCCTGCAGGAAGAGAGGGATCAATCTGAGCAATCCCAGGCAGCTAACGCCAGTGTGCAATCTAAAACGGCAGAGGTTGATCAGTGAGCGAATCCCCCAAAACCAGACAGCGCGGCATCATCTCCTGGATGGTGTACAACCGTGTTACACCGAACCTCCTGATGATCGTCCTGCTTGTGGGAGGTTGGTACATGAGCTCAACAATCAAACGGGAAGTGTTTCCAGAGTTTGAACTCAACAGAGTGTCCATCAACGTACCCTATCCAGGTGCCAGCCCCGAGGAGGTGGAGCAAGGCATTATCCTGGCGGTTGAAGAAGCCATTCGCGGCACAGACGGCATCAAGGAAATCAAAGCGACAGCGAACGAGGGAAGCGGCAACATACAAGCTGAACTCCGGGATGATGCGGATTCTCAAAAAGTGTTCCAGGATATCCAGCAGGAAGTCGACAGGATTACCACCTTCCCCACAGATGCCGAAGATCCTATCATATCCCTTGAAGCGATAAGACGCCAGGTACTTCGTCTCAATCTTTTCGGTGACGTGTCGGATCGCTCACTGCGTGAAGTAGTGGAGCAGGTTCGAGACAGGCTTCTGCTTACGGACGGTATCGATCAGGTCGACATCCGGGGTGGCCGGGACTACGAAATCGAGGTCGCTGTTCCCTTAGAAAAACTTCGGACATACAACCTGACTCTCGCCGGAATAGCCAGGATTATTGACAACGCTTCCATTGAAATCCCCGGAGGAAAGCTGGAAACGTCCGCCGGTGAAGTCCTGCTCAGGGTTAACAACCGCCGGAACTGGGCGAGGGAATTTGCCAGGATCCCAATAATTACGACAGGAACCGGCACAGTAATCCATTTGGAAGATATAGCTGAAGTACGTGAAAGTTTTGAAGATGCCACCCGGATTGCCACGTTTAACAGAAAACCGTCCATGCAACTGTTGGTCTACAGGATCGGGGACCAGACGCCTATTGGTGTGTCTGAGGCAGCCCGCGAAGCCATGCAGGAGATAGAAGTCGATTTACCACCGGCAATCAGCTGGGCGATATCAAGCGATCGATCTGATATTTATAAACAGCGTCTTGAACTTCTTTTAAAAAATGCCTTCATCGGCCTGAGCCTGGTTCTTATCCTTCTGGGAATCTTTCTGGAACTGAAGCTTGCGTTCTGGGTAACCATGGGTATTCCTATTTCTTTTCTGGGTGGCCTGCTCTTTCTGCCGTTCTTCGATGTCTCCATCAACATGATCTCGATGTTCGCCTTTATCGTCGCCCTTGGTATAGTTGTTGATGATGCTATTATTGCCGGCGAAAATATCTATGAATACCGACAACGCGGCCTGAATCGTATCGACGCGGCCATCGAGGGGGCAAAAGATGTGGCGACCCCCATCGCCTTCAGCATCCTGACCAATATCGTCGCTTTTTTCCCGCTCGCTCTTGTACCGGGAGTGATGGGCAAGATATGGCGGGTAATTCCCGTGGTAGTGATCGTGGTATTTCTTATTTCATGGCTCGAATCGCTGATCATCCTGCCTGCGCACTTAGCACACAGCCGAAAAAACGGCAGCAACAGGTTCACCAGAACCCTTGGTGGCCTGCAGCAGGCTTTCGGACGTAAGGTCCTCTATTTTATTCATAATATTTATGGGCCGTTACTCGAAAAAACGCTTCGGTTTCGATATCTGACGGTAACCGTGCTCATTGCTCTCCTGATCGTTACCGCCAGTTATGTGAAGAGTGGCAGGATCCGCATGATTCTCTCCCCGCGGGTAGATTCCGATCGAGCTGTCGCCACAGCAACGCTTCCCTACGGCAGCCCGGACGCAGAAATGATACGGGTCCGTGACCAGCTGATCGACGGACTGGAAAAAGTAGCCGACAACAACGGCAAGGATCAATTGCTGGAATCGGTGGACGCGCTGATCAATGGGAACGTTGTTGAAATAAACGGCTACCTGACTCCCCCGACAATCCGTCCATTGAGTACCGGGGCAGTTACCAAACTCTGGCGTGAGGCAACCGGACCAGTCATCGGCCTGCAATCCCTGCGCTTTGAATCCGATCGAGGTGGCCCGGGGAGCGGAGCATCCATCTCCGTTGAACTGAGCCACCGGAATATAAACATTCTCGACCAGGCCAGCAATACCCTTGCAGCCAGCCTTGAAGATTTTTCTTCCGTCAAGGATATCGACGATGGGTATACACCAGGCAAGATACAATTCAACTTCAAATTGAACGAATGGGGTGAGAGCCTTGGGTTAACCACCATAGAGGTGGGCAGACAGTTGCGCAATGCCTACCAGGGTGCCATTGCCCTCAGACAGCAACGCGGTAATAATGAAGTGACCGTCAGGGTCCGGCTCCCAGAAGAGCAGCGCATAAGTGAGTTCGACATAGAATCCCTCCTCATCACCACTCCTGTCGGAACCTTTGTCCCACTTCAGGAAATCGCCTCAGTTACGAAAGGTCGGGCCTATACCAGCATCAATCGGCGCAATGGGCGCCGAACGGTTACAGTATCGGCGAACGTCGCCCCAATTGGCGACTCGCCAATCATTATTGACGCACTCAACAAGAATATACTTCCGGAACTTGCTGCCACTTTCCCGGGTCTGGGGTATGGTTACGAGGGACGGCAGGCTGACCGGAAGGAGAGTCTGTCAGGCCTTTTGTCGGGATTTCTTTTTGCCCTGGGCTGTATCTATTTCCTTCTCGCTATTCCATTTCGCAGCTATATGCAGCCCATTGTGGTGATGATCGCCATTCCTTTCGGCATGATCGGCGCAGTGTTCGGCCATATGATTATGGATTATCACCTGAGCCTGATGAGTATGATGGGAATGGTCGCCCTTTCCGGAGTGGTTGTTAATGACTCTCTGGTGCTGGTCGATTACGCCAATAAACAGCAATCGAAAGGCGCCGTCCCCCAACAGGCAATAAAAGATGCCGGAATTCGTCGATTTCGGCCGGTCCTTCTCACCACGCTAACCACCTTTGGCGGCCTTGCCCCGATGATCTTTGAAACGTCCAGACAGGCCAGGTTTATGATCCCCATGGCGCTGTCACTTGGCTTCGGCATTGTCTTTGCAACTGTCGTCACTTTGGCATTGGTCCCCTGTCTGTACCTCATTGTAGAAGATGTCAAACAGATTACGGGCCGATTTTTTGGTATTTTACAGGAGGACCCAACCAGTTAGACCGCATTTCTCGTACATTCAGGCGTGTCAGGTACAAAAGAGCTGAACCCGAGATGGATGGGGAATTATTCTCCGGGGATAGGAATGAGAGCAGCGTTATTGTCGCTGACATGCAGAGCTTGAACGAGAGCGTTCAGTCCGTTTTCAAGTTCTGTGAGTTGCGCAAGAGAAAGGTGCTCCAAGGCGTTACTCAGTTTACCCTGGGCAGGTTTCGGGGCGTTAGAGAGAAATTGACGTCCTTCTTCGGTGACATACAGATGAACAGTCCGCTGGTCTGTTTTACTGCGATCACGATACACAAGGTTTTTTTCTTCGAGTTTGCCCAGCATGTTACTGCAGGTCGAGAGATGAATAGAAAGAACTGCCGCCAGTTTTGATACCTTAACACCTGGAGTTTGAGCAATTTCATGCAACATCCATAATTTGGCACTGCTCAGACCACAGGATTTTTCCACATATTTGGAATGCGCCTGCACTCCTTTGAAAACAATCCGTAGTCCCTGTGTGATTCCGTGAATCTGACGATCTCTGTCGTCCATCGCACCCCTCCTGAAGAATCTATCTGATCTTCAGCTTACTACTCTTTTTGTCGGATCTGTTCCATAATTTTTATAATAATGAGACCATGCAGAAAAAGTAGAACCGGGAGAAGCAAAACTTCTCCCGGTTGGCAATCATTTATACGTTGCCTGCGTAATTATTTCGCAGCAGCGCGTGCCTCTTTGAGCCATGTATCCCATTTTTCCTGGTTCTTGGCTATCCATTCATCAACGTGACGCTCGATATCTTTCTGACTTTTCTCCCCCTCGTTCATGCGGGTGTTCTGCTCATTGATATCCATCAGCGGCAAGGTGAAATTTTCAAAGAAATTTCGTGCGGCAGGATTCGCTTCCAGAAATTTTTTATTAGCGACAACCTGGATGTCCGAAACAACAAAACCGAGTTTTATCGGATCAGTGACAGCACCATCAATACCAGTGCCAGTCATACGGTCCACGGCAATATTCTGCGATTCTGTCGGCTTAATTTCCGGAACATTGATCCAGACAACATCCTGGCCCGGCTTCAGCTTGAAGATGGTCCAGTTCGGCGACCAGGTATAGAAGAAAATTGGTTCGCCGTTCTTAAACTCGGCCAGGGAGGATGCCATTCCAGCCTCATAAGCCGCTTTCACGGGGTTGATATGATCAGTGAGGCCATAGGCATCCATATGGTGGGCAATAACACCTTCACAACCCCACCCTGCAGGACATGCAGTTAAGTCAGCCTTGCCGTCCTTGTTCTTGTCAAAAGCTTTTTTCACTTCTTCCCGCTTGAAGTCATCCATTGAGGTAATACCAAACTCATCGGCACTTTTTTTATCGACCAAATACCCCTGCAAACCGCCGGCCTTGACGACATAGCCAACTGTTTCGGCTTTTTCATCAAAGTTTTTTGGAAGTTGAGCGATATGCATCGGGAACCAACCGTTGGTCCAATAATCGACGTCACCGAGCGTAACTGCTTTATAAAAAATAGGGTTAGCCAGATCTTTTGGCATTTTCACCTTAAAGCCGAGCTCACCAAGACCTCTTCGGACCAGGGCCTCCTGGAAAAAACCGGAATTCCATGTTGCTCGAGCCGGTTGCAAGGTAACACCCTTTCCAGGTTGTTCCGCGTCTGCATGTGCAGTCAGATTGCCACTTGCCAGGGTTATTGCGGCAAGTGCCGCACCTATAAATATTTTTTTAATCATCTGTCTATCTCCTTTAATTCTTTTTCGTTGTACCCATTGACTGGGTAATTCTGTCTAAAATAATTGCCAGTAATACGATGGACAGGCCACCGACTGTAGCCAATCCGATATCGAGTGAATTCAGACCGAGAACAACCGGAGCGCCAAGACCGCCGGCCCCGATAAGTGCGGCTATAACAACCATGGAGAGAGCCATCATGATGGTTTGATTAAGACCAGCCATGATTGTTGGTAAAGCGAGCGGAATCTGAACCTTCAGCAAAACCTGACGCCCAGTGGCCCCAAAAGCAAGTGCCGCCTCGACCAATTCAGGATGTACCTGCCTGATTCCAAGACTGGTCAATCTGATGAGAGGTGGCAGGGCAAAGACAATGGTTGCCAAAACCCCAGCAACATTGCCGATGGAAAAGAGCATAACGATCGGTACCAGATAGACAAAGGCAGGGGTTGTCTGCATCGCATCCAGTACCGGTCGCAAGATACTGTCAAACCGGTCACTGCGTCCGGCCCATATACCAAGAGGTATCCCAACAACTGTGCAGAACACCACTGAAGAAAAAACCATGGCAAGCGTTACCATGGTTTCCGCCCAAAAACCTAACAGGCCAATAAAAACCATAGAGCCAACCGTAAAACCGGCGAGCCTGATCCCTGAGACCCGCCAGGCAATTATTCCAAAAACCAGAACAATAAGGAGCGGAGGAACGGCGAGAAGACCGTTTTCCACACCCGACAGGGTGAATTCTACCGGCCATTTGAGCGCTTGAAAAAACCAGCGGTATCCTTCAACAAGCCAATCGATGACGACAGTGATCCACTCGTCCAAGGGGATAATTTTTTCTTCAAAACTGAACATTAGTCAAATTCCTGTTAATATTTATAAACCCGTAAAAACCCTAAAGCGTTTATGGTTAAGTAAAATTTTATGTTAGAGGCATGCAGATTTCACTGTTATTTCTACCTACCAGAGAATGTCCTAACGACGAAACAGATAAGCCCCCTTCTAAAACAGGGATAACCTCCGAAACCGGATGGAAAGCTTTTAAAACACCATCAATATGTACTCTGCAGCCTACTGCTCAAAATGAGTACCGTTTTCGGCTCGATATAAAGTTCGGAGAAACCGGTTTTTGGAAACAACCCCCTTGTACACATTGTTTTCATCAACGACCGGGATCGGCCAAATGTGTGACGCGACCTTCGGAAGGATGTCTTGGAGGCTATCGGTTTCCAACACCGATTTTGCATCAGCGATGAACGCATGTTCAATTTTGCTCTTAGTATTTGTCTTATCGATGGCATCACGGAGAGAATCCGTCGACACAACACCGAAAAAACGATGTTCAGAGTCGAGAACATAGGCAAATTCCCGATCTTTGTTACTGAGCATCTCAAGGGTGGCCCGTGGGCCGCCTTCTGAGGTATGCCAGATGACGGTGGGCATAGTATCGCGAACAATGTCTCCGGCTGATATTACTCCGGTCGGATCGACGCCCCGGAAAAAGGCGCGCACATAATCATCAGCCGGGTTTTGCAGGATCTCTTCCGGCGTACCGACCTGAACGACATGCCCGCCTTCCATTATTGCTATTCTGTCGCCGATGCGTAATGCTTCGTCAAGATCATGGGAGATGAAGATGATTGTTCGTTCGTGTCTGTCCTGAAGCTTCAAAAGCTCGTCCTGCATCTCTGTTCTGATAAGAGGATCAAGTGCCGAAAATGCCTCATCCATGAGCAGGATGTCAGGATCAACCGCCAGGCCTCTTGCCAGACCGACCCGCTGCTGCATTCCACCACTCAATTCATTTGGATATGCGTTTTCCCAACCTTCAAGGCCTACCTGTTTTAGAGCATCGACGGCCCGCTCTTCCCGCTTTTTCGCATCCATACCGTCCAGCTCAAGGCCAAATGCCGCGTTCTGCAACACAGTCTGGTGCGGCATGAGGGCAAAAGATTGAAAAACCATACTGGTTTTACTTCTCCGAAACTTTACCAGCTCAGACTTGGTCATTTTAAGGACATCTTCACCATCAACCAAAACTTCACCGGCTGTCGGTTCGATAAGTCTGTTCAACATACGGACAAGTGTCGATTTACCGGAACCGGAAAGTCCCATAACGACAAAGATCTCCCCCTGGTTCACTTCAAAACTGGCCCCCTGGACACCAACGGTAAGGCCGGTCTTTTCGTATATTTCATCCTTGTTTTTCCCCTGCCTCAGCAGCTCCAACCCCATCTGGGGATCAGAACCAAATACCTTGAACAGATTTTTTATTACTATTTTTTTCATATTATTTTTCCGGTCACCATCCTGGTGCACCTCAAACGTTAGTTCATTTAAAATAATGAATTCATCCGCAATGCGTTGAACGCCACATCACGCTACAAAATATATAAAGCAAAACTATATTGAGCAATATACTTTTGAACAAAACTATATTAAACAAAACAATTAGTCAAGCATTACTCGCGCAAAGAGACATAATTTATTGGGGAAAAATGAATGGTTACTGACCACACACCTTTCATGCACATCATTGTAATGGGAAATACGATGCTGGAAGCTAGAGAGGAAAAAGAGGAAAACAAGCAGAAATAGAATGTTCTACCAAGGCTGTGACGGAACCGTGCCAGTGCAGGAATGAACCTGGACTTTTGAACAATATCTTTTGCGGGAGTATTCTCCGCAGCACCCTTCGGGGTCGAGCGCTTATCTGGGGGGAGATGTTTTATCCCTTGTGGTAGAGAGGTTCCCCGCGAAACAAGATACCTGCGGTTTAGCTGAACTGGCCTGCTTTCAGCCCCGTTGTTACTGAGACAGCAGGTTCGGCTTCAGCCATTTTCTGCCTGCAATCAGATAGATAAAAACCGAACACAGTATCAGGTAACCAAAAACCTGGACGCTTTTTGTTTTCAGAATGAAAGCGATAGTGATGATAACCGTTGCGCTTACCAGAAAAAACAGCGGCTTTGGAATTTGCTTCAGGATAACACGCCCAAAATGGGCAAACCGTATATGGCTTACCATTAAGCCGACTGACAGTGTCGCAACCCCCCAGAGCACATTCGGAGGAAACACCAGTGCCGCCCCAAGGACAATGAGAGCTCCTGCCGGACTGGGAAGCCCATTAAAAATCCCCTCCGGCAGATCTGTTCGTTTTTTATCAACCGCAACAAAACGAATAAGTCGATATGCCACCCCGCAAAAAAAGATCAACCCAAAGAACCACGCATAGGTGCCGCCTGACTGGGCTATGATATAGGCCGGAGAGAGTCCGAAACTGACAAAATCTGCGATGTCATCCAAATATGGCCCATAAATTGTGCCACCATGTTTTTCCGCCATCCTGCCATCAAACAAATCAAAAAGTTGTCCGACTATTATGACAATAATCGCCCAGGCAAATCGCTGATTATATGTCAGAATAAGGCTTGTCACACCACAGAAAAAATTAAGTGTTGAAAGGATGTCGGCATAATATCTGTTGGGAATGAACTTGAAGATAACCGAAGCCGACGAGAGTATAATACAGGCTACAAGAACTTCGTCGCTCATATTGATTACCCCGGGATTTCCATGCAGCAGGGCGCAAAAGATAACCAGGGCAAAGCAGATAATCGCCTTGATTTTTCCAAAGTTATTTGCTGCCACTGAGTAGCTCAGAAAAGAAAGAATTTTCCTGGCGAAAAATTGTCCAAAGAGTTCAACCGCTACCAGAATCCATACCAGCTGTATCGAAACAATTCCAACATAGGCAAAACCAATAAGGGGGGGGAGATAGGTCAGCTTATCGCACAACGGATCCAACCATTCTCCCCATTCCGTAACCATATTGCATTTCCTGGCCACAATACCATCCACTCCATCGAGTATTGCAGCGAATGTAAAAATAATTATCGCAACAGATTGATATCCGGAAAAAAAATATAGAACATAGGCAAACAATGCCATTCCAGCGCGCCAATAGCAGATGGCATTGGGGTGTAACAACCACTGATGAGACAGGATATACTCTTGCATTGATCTCTTATGGATCATCCAGGAAAACCAGTAATAAAAAGATGTTCCAATCAAAGCAGCAACAGCAATAACAAATAATCTTTCCATATTTACTCTCAGTTAAGGGCGTCAATTCCGGGAACGGATACAACGGCAAAAAGAGAAAGCCTTCCCATCACCCATCTTGTATCATTTTACCAGCAAAAAGTCTATTTTCCTTCGACCTGGGAACAGTTCTTCTGAATTAAAACTATACAGATCTGGGATTCGACAACTGGAAGAATGTTGCAGAATATACCTGAATGAGCGAAGGAATCTTTTTTCGAAAACCGGGAATCAGTCCTCTTCATCATTCAAAATCACTTTAATGGAGAGAGGAAGATAGTAAAAAGCAGCTGTTGCAAGAGCAAGAGCGAGTTATATACGTTTAGCCTGCCAGAAACGCTTCCGCCAGTATGTATCATCTATCCGCGAGATCATTACCCCCCGGGATCGCGAGGCATGCATGAAGCGGTTGTTTTCTAGATAAATACCGACATGTTTCTGGATAACTCCTGTTCTGAAAAAGACAAGATCTCCAGGCTGCAATGATGACCTTGGCACCGGCACCCCTTTTTGTACCTGCTCCCTGACTGTCCTTGGCAAGCTCTTCCCAAACAACTCTTTGTAGGTGAGCAAGGTAAAGCCGGAGCAATCCACACCTTTACGGGAAAGTCCGCCATATCTGTACCGGGTGCCCTGCCATGTTAAGAAGTGGTTCGTCAGGGTCTCTATTCTTTCCTCATAATCAAGCTGCTCCGGATTTGGTCTATTGCGATCTTCCGGAGGTATATACGTGACGGTGCCTTTATTCATGCACCCGCCCAAACCAAGGAACAAGACCGAAAGAACCAATAACACTGCGCAACGACAAGAGGTCAACATATTGATTTCAAATAATATATCTCATCTACCAAGCATGCATTTAATGAATGAACAACTGATGACAGCTCTACCATCCGCCTTTCAGCTGACACGCCCATGTTGTTTATTCCATTGATAATAGTAGAAAAGTGCTATAATTTCAAGAGAGGTGAACAATGCACTTCCATGCGGGGAAAACAGAGGAGTTCTTCATATCTGGCTCCCTGAAGGGAAGATAAATACGGAACATTTTGTCTAAGGAAAGAGTATGAAAGCAGTCTTTCTGGACGCCGAAGGCCTCCACACCCTTGCTCTCGCCGATCTTGAAAAGGAATGCAGTTCATTGCAGCTGTTCCGTACCACAGCTCAAGATGAGATAGCTGCAAGGATTGCCGGAGCTGATCTTCTGATAGTCAACAAGGTTAAAATATCACGTCAACACCTGGAGGCAACGCCTTCAGTCCGGCTGATATGCGTCGTTGCCACAGGGACCGATGTCGTTGATATACAGGCGGCTTCCGAGCTGGGCGTAACCGTTTGCAATTGTCAGGCATATGGCACCGATTCGGTGGTGCAGCATGTCTTTTCATTATTGCTCGCCATGCACACCAATCTTCTCTCCTACCATAGTGCCGTTCAATCCGGACGCTGGCAGCAAGCCAGTCAGTTCTGTTTTCTCGACTTCCCAATAGTTGAAATGAAAGGCAGGACTCTGGGCATAGTCGGTTACGGCACCCTCGGTCGCGGGATCGCCGAAATAGCAAAGGCTTTTGGAATGAGAGTGGTTATTGCCCGCAGACCCGGCAATCCTCCGGATGATCGTCCCCCCCTTGACGAGATGCTTGCTGAAGTCGACATTCTGACTCTCCATTGTCCACTCACTGACCAGACAAAAGACCTTATAAACGCCACAGCATTTGCCCTGATGAAACCGACAGCATTTTTAATAAACTGTGCCCGTGGTGGAATTGTCAACGAACTTGCGCTGTTGGACGCCCTGCACAAAAAAACAATTGCCGGGGCCGCAATCGATGTCTTGAGTGTCGAACCCCCGAAGGACTCACATCCTCTGCTTGATGCGAAACTGCCTAATCTCATCATTACGCCTCATATCGCCTGGGCCAGCAAGCAGGCACGACAGCGTATTGTCGATCAAACGGTGGAAAACATCAGGAGTTTTAAGGCGGGCAAGCCGGTCCGGACGGTATCAGGCACATAGACAACGGAACCATTCGCCGGGCCAGGGTCGCTATTGGGGAGTGCAAATATTCTTCTCTACCTGAAAAAACTTTTTTCTTACTTTTTCAAGGGAGAGTCTATGAGGTACTTGCCGACCTCACGTCCCCAGAGTCTCTTTAACAGCTATCCCTATCTCATGTATTGTATATGGTTTCTTAACGAATCCACTGGCTCCGAGATTCTGGGTTTCCTTTACCTCCGTATCAGCGGAAAACCCACTTACAATTATTGCTTTCTGATCGGGAATCCTTTTTTTAATACCACTATATGTTTGTCGACCATTCAACCCCTTTCCTAAAATCATATCAAGTATCAACAAATCTGCAGTATTGGTTTCAAGATATTCGAGGGCTTCTTCACCTGAGGCGACAGTATCGACGCTATAACCTAATGATTTTAGCAGCTGACTACAAATAATCTGTTGGCGTGCATCGTCATCAACGACAAGAAGATGTTCGCCCTTCCCATGGAGACTCTCCAGTTCGATAACCTCGTGATGAGCTGCTAATTGTTCACGAGTCGATGGAAAATACATTCGGAACGTTGTGCCCGACTCATTTTTTTCGACAAGTACAGTGCCGTCATGGTCTAGTGCCGTGTTCCAGACTACCGTGAGTCCCAAACCTGACCCGCTGGTCGGACCCATTGTCTTGCTGCTGAAGAATGGCTCAAAGATATGGGGTACATCCTCATCGGAAATGCCGGCCCCAGAGTCAGAGATACTGAAGACAACATATTCGCCTTCCTTGATATCTTGCGTTTCACCAATCGATGTATCGATGTACTCGTTGCTGGTCGAAATGAGGATACTTCCCTCCGTCCCAATGGCTTCTATCGCATTCAAAAGTAAATTCATTATGCTTTTAGTCGCGTGAATTGCGGAACAATACATATTCCGCAATTCAGGGTGAAGGTCCGCATCAATCTTTATCTCGGGATACTGTTGTTGTATTCTTAGACACTCAGGAGAACAAAGGTAATCGTTGATTATGTCGTTCAGATTTTTTAACTCCTTTGCACAGGCGGCTCCCCTGGCAATAGTCAGCAGGTCAGCAACCACCTCTGCGGCTTTCATACCCGATTCCCTTATCATCTCGAGAGGCTTCCTTAAATCGCTTTCCGCCGGAAGATCCAGAAGGAGGTACTCAGGATAGCTGACAATCCCGGTGAGAATGTTATTGAGATCATGGGCAACCCCGCCGGCAATCAATCCGATTGATTCCATTTTCTGGGCCTGGCGGAGTCTGGTTTCCAGTAATTTCCGATCAGTAATATTTCTGATGGATGTTACAGAAAGATGCTTGCTGTTGTCTTCCAGTAGACGGCTGAGTATTTCAATGTGTAAGGTTGTCCCATCTTTTCGCGTACCGACAGTTTCAACAAAGTAATTGCCACGGCTATCGATCTTTTCCGGGAGGCGTATAGATTCTATCAGGTCACTTCCTTTCAATTCCTCTGCGGAATAGCCAAAAAGTTCGGTGAACGTAGCGTTTATGTCAACAATTCCGTTTTGATCATGGAAAACAATTCCATCGATGGTGACTTCCGAAAATCGTTTGTACCGCTCCTCGCTTTCTCGAAGGGCAACAACGGTCTTCTTGTGCTCTTCAATTTCCTCTAAAATTCTGTCATTTGTCTGGGTAAGTTGTGCAGTACGCTCTAGAACTGTTTTCCTCAACTGGCTTTGATGCTTCTTTAAATCTCTCTCCACCTGTTTTCTGGCGGATAATTCCTTTTCCAAATTACCTGCCATTAAATTGAATGATTTCGACAACACCCCTATTTCGTCTTCAGATTCTATTGTAATTCTATGCGACAAATTGCCTTTGGCAATTTCATTGGTGCCCTGAACAAGATTATTGAGTGGTTCGATTAATAATCCGGCGAGAAATCTGCCAATAATTGTGGCAACAGCAATCATTATACAACTGATGACCATTGCTTCACGAATACGTGCAAAGGCCTCTTGCTCAATGCTTTTTAAGGAAAAATCAATTTTCAGAAGATAAACAACCTCTCCCAGGGCAGCAATGGGGGTGACAAGTTGTATAACCTTCTGTCCATCTTCCGTGACCCGCCGATAACCAATGGTTTTGTTCTTGATAATATTTTGATAGAATGGGTTGCTGGTTGAGACAATGGATTGCCCCTGCCGGGTGGTAAGCCAGGGTTTTCCGTGTATATCGAAGATGGCAACCTCATGGATATCACTGTTTTTTATCAATTCGTCAGTGTTATCAATAATTGTGACATAATCCGACTCGAAAATATACGGGGTTACCATCTGACTGAAGGTTTTTGATACCTCAATACCACGCTTTTCTATTTCATTGTGCATGGTTTTGATAATACGAAGATAGGAAGTCACAGCGAATACGCCACCCATCATCAAGGTCAAAACCAGAAATGAAAAAATGATTTTTTTTCGAATGCTCAATCCAGACACCAGTGTATCCTCGATTACAATTGAGTAAAGTATTGGATCACAGACAATTGACAGAAATTATTTTTCTCCCATCCATTTTATCACTTCACGAACATTGTCGTAATCACTGTCTCTTCCCATTATAAAACCTTTGGTGGTAAGCCCATCGAATATGGCCCTGCTGTTTTCTGATGCACTGATTTTCAACATCGCCTCCTGAATTTTATTGAATTGTTCTTCGGGAAGGTCCTTTCTCGCAACCCAGAGACCGCGATAGATCGGTTCTGATTGCCAGACGATGCGAATCTCATCCATATTGATGTCTACTTTGTTTTTGGCGGTGGAGGAAGTCGCTCCGGCATCAACGTGCCCCTTATAGACGGCAAGCAATGAATTTGCATGTCGCTTCAGATACCTGACGTCTGCAAAATCCTCTTCTGCAATCCCCGCGGCCTTTAACCGGGCCATGGGGAAAAGATACCCGGAGGTTGATTTGGGGTCAGTGAACGAAAAGCTTTTTCCTTTAAGATCCTGCAGATGCTGTATACCTGAATCTTTTCTGCTGATGATCATGCTCCTATAAAATTCCTCGCCCCCTTTGCTTAAAGTTCGGCATAAAATTTTTACACCAAAACTGTCTTGAGCCGTCACATAGGCAAACGGACCAACCAAACCAAAATCAGCGTCTCCCGTTCTTATTTTGTGAATGACATCGTCATATGTCTTGCTGCCGAGCCAATCGAATTTGATCCCCGTCTCTTTGGTAAGTTCACTGAACAATGTACTGTATGCCTGTTCGTTCCCAAGATTTGAACGATGAGGAATAATTGCTATTTTTAATGTTTCTTGTGGTGGTTGGGAATACCCGGGTTTGGCAAAGAGACAGA
>JBARUU010000008.1:0-135705 GCA_049645925.1 Desulforhopalus sp. | reverse complement strand
CCGGTTGTCTCTCCTGATATGAAATGAGGTGGGATAAAATGCTCGCTGGCAGAGTGGCGCTATTTGCAGCAATTGTTGTCTGTGGCCTTAATTTGCCAGCTGAATTTCAGGTTCAACCGGAAGTTCCAGACCATCACAATGATGATGGCGGCTAGGCTTGCAAAATATACGTTCACACCGAACAGGCGGTGAAGACTTGCTGTGAGTAGAATATTTAAAAGTAATCCTGAAAAACAGACGATATTGAACCTTAGAAACCGAGCAAAAACCTCTCTTGTCTTTCTTCTTTTTTGGACAATGTCTCGAAACGTCCAGAATTCGTTCCAGAAAAAATTATTAATAATCGCTAGTTCTATGGAGATCCCTGCACTGTATGCGAGCTCCAGCAGCAAGCACTGCCGCAATACATAGAGAACAGTCATGTGTACAATGACCCCGCTTAAGCCGGATGTGGCAAATCGTATAAACCGTTGAGTCGCAAGGACAGGTACGGCGGGTATCGGGTGGAGGTGAAAACAGTCAGTTTTCTTGTGGTTCTGTAAGTTGCGTCGAGGGGTGAAAGTTGATGTGTCTCCTTCCTGTTCACCGGAAATGGTACCTGTATCCTGAAAAGAAAATTGTTCCATTCAATGCGAGCCTTGAGGGTAAGGGGTGCAGTGTGCATCTAAAAAAACATGTTGGTTGAATTCGAAGGTAACGGATGAACATGAAGAAGAGGTGAAGAAATCTGATATTTTTTAGGCAGTCAAGTTACTCAATGGCTTTTTGATTAGGGTGTGGCTGTCTGGTCGACAGTGAATCGTTTTTCATATCAGGTGGCCTGAATAGCAGGACCGAGGGTGCTACTAACTGTCCCGGCAAGCACCTCCTGAGATACTGCTCTTGAAAAGCTATTACGGTCCACGTTAAATAAATTTTTCTTGACTTAGGTCAAGGAAAAATTGATGAAAATGTGCGACATTGGAGTAAGATAAAAATTGCCTTCCGCATACCTGAACCTCTCACCACGGAGCCGTCATGCCGATTTTCAGCTATCTCGCTATTCCACAAAACGGTGCCAAGGAAAAACTCTGTGCCGATCTTGCCGCACTTGCTCATTGTCGGATAATCCCGGCTGATAATCGTGAAGTTATTGTTCTGATAACGGATACACCAGACGAAACAACCGAAGAACTGCTCCAGGAGAGTCTGAAAAACCTGCAGTCGCTGCAGTCTTTGAACCTGGCCTTTGGCTATGATGAAAATTAAGGGAAAGAATGAGGTGACCATGAATCTCGACAGACGACAATTTATTCAACGTGCAGCGGCGACCAGTGCTGTTGCAACCGCCGGTGCTCTCTTCCCTGGAATCAGTTTTGGTGACTGGCCGAAGATTACCGGTAACTCCGGACTGGTTTCTTGGCAGAAGGCACCCTGCCGTTTCTGCGGTACCGGCTGTGGAGTGCTGGTGGGGGTAGCTGACGGTCGTGCCGTTGCGGTCAAGGGCGATCCTAACTGCAGTGTCAATAAAGGGCTCTGCTGCATGAAGGGGTATCATTCGGTGCAGGCACTCTATGGCTCGGATCGACTGACCAGTGCTAAAGTCCGCAGAAACGGCAAGATGGTCGATGTGCCCATTCAGGAGGCCCTTGATCTGGTGGCAGAAAAACTGCAAGAAACCAAAAACAGACATGGCAAAGATTCGGTAGCCATTTACGGTTCCGGTCAATGGACCATTCCGGATGGATATGTTGCGTCCAAGTTGTTTAAGGGGTGTCTTGGAACCAATAATGTGGAAGCCAACGCCAGACTCTGTATGGCGAGTGCTGTAACCGGTTTCATGACTTCATTCGGTATTGATGAGCCGATGGGATGTTACGAGGACATGGATTACGCCAATGTCTTTATTACCTGGGGGAATAATATGGCGGAAATGCATCCGGTGCTTTTTTCCAGGATGCTGGCCAACCGCAAACGTCGTACCAATGTGCAGCTTATCGATTTTGCCACCCGCACGACCAGAACCAGCCAGGCAGCAGACAGGTCGATCCTGTTCAAACCCCAGACCGATCTGGCCGTCGCCAATGCCATCTGCTATGAGATCATTGCCAATGGCTGGGTTAACCGGAAATTTGTCGATGAGCATGTTTCCTTTCATAAGGGAAAAACCAATATCGGCTACGGTACTGAAGACCATTTCGCTTTCACCGATCAGGCCGAATCGATAACCTTTGAGGAGTATAAAACCTTTCTGGCAGATTATACCCCGGAAAAAGTGGAGAGGATCTCAGGCGTTTCGGCAGTCGATATCAAATACATGGCGGCCCTCTATGGCGATCCTTCGGTGAAAGTCACCTCCTTCTGGTGCATGGGGATGAATCAGCATACCCGGGGCACCTGGATTAACAACCTGGTCTACAATATCCATCTGCTGGTCGGCAAGATCTCGACTCCGGGGAATAGCCCGTTCTCTCTGACCGGACAGCCAAGTGCCTGCGGTACGGTTCGCGAGGTCGGCACCCTCACTCACGCCCTGCCGCACGGAGTGGTCATGAATGAACATGACCGACAGATGGCCGCCGAGATATGGGATGTGCCCGTTGAAAATATTGACCCGAAACCGACATATCACACGGTGGAGATGTTCCGCGCCCTGGATCGTGGCGACATTAAATTCATCTGGATCCAGGTGACCAATCCGATGGTCACCATGCCGAATCTCAAGCGCTATCGGGATGGGGCCCAAAAAGATGACCGTTTCGTGGTGGTCTCGGATGTTTATCCTACCCCGACGACCGATATTGCCGATGTCATCCTGCCGGCCGCTCTGTGGATTGAGCAGGAAGGGATGTTTGGTAACTCCGAGCGACGGACCCAGCATTTTGCGCAGATTGTTGATCCTCCGGGTGATGCCATGTCTGATACGTGGCAGATCATCGAGGTAGCCAGAAGGCTTGGATTTGAAAAACAGTTTCCATGGAGTCAAGATGAGTATATTGAAAAAATATGGGAGGAGTACCGGCGCTTCCATGCCGGGCCAAAGCATGAAATGGCCTCCTATTCTGTATTGAATGAGCGTTCCGGTGTACAGTGGCCATTTGTTAACGGCAAGGAGACCCGCTGGCGCTTTAACCCTGAATACGATCCTGCCTGCACCAATGGCAAGGACTTTGATTTCTACGGCAAGAAAGACAATCGTGCCTGGATATGGGCCCGTCCCTATGAACCGGCGGCAGAATCCCCGGATAGCGAATATCCCTTCTGGCTCAACACCGGTCGGGTCATCGAACACTGGCATACCGGCACAATGACCCGGCGTATTCCGGTGCTGCACAATGCGGTACCGTCGTCTTATGTCGAATTGCATCCGGAGGACGCGGCGGACCTCGGCGTCGTCAACGGTGAAAAATTGAAAATCATCTCCCGCCGGGGCGAGATCATAATGTCGGTTCAGATTAATGGCCGGGGGGTGCCACCGAAGGGAATGGTGTTCGTGCCGTTTTTCGATGAAAGTTACCTGATCAATGAGGTTACCCTGGATGCCTTCTGCCCGATTTCCAAGCAGCCGGACTACAAAAAATGTGCCGTGAGACTGGAGAAAGCATAATGAGACGATCAGAAAAGAGGGGCCGGTTGGCGGTGACAGCTGTTGCCGCTTTCTGCCTGCTCACAATGTTATTGGCTGGAGGACGGGGCTTTGCCGCCGATGTCGGGCTGGGTGATTTTGATCACCAGGGCCAAAAAATCTACCGTGCCTATGATGCGACGCCGGAGATGTATATGTCAGCTGATTCCGGCGACCGCAATCTGGCGAGCTATTATAGTTTACGTCAATATCCAGGTTCCCCGCCCCATATTCCTCACCAGGTGAATTTGAGTTTCAGCGGCGATGAGACGGACTGCCTGTCCTGCCATGCCAAAGGCGGCTACAGTCAGGAATTCGGCAAATTCGCGCCGGTTACTCCACATCCGGAGAACGTGCTCTGTTACCAGTGTCACGCCCAGGTGACGACGGAAGAGCTTTTTGTCGGAACCGACTGGAAATCTATTGATCCGCCTCGGCTCGGCAGGTCGTTTTTAAGCAGTTCTCCGCCACCGATACCCCATAGTCTGCAGCTGCGGGAAAATTGTATCGCCTGTCATACCGGTCCGGGGGCAGTCGTTGAAATACGGGTGGCCCATGCTGCGAGAGGCAATTGCCGGCAGTGCCATGTGCCCGCGTTACAGACAGCACCAATGGTCGAATTCCGGAGAGAATAACAACAGGGGAACAGGGCAGACACTTATGAAGAATTCTCGTTTTCTACATCTTTCCGTCAGAAAAAGTCTCAGTGGCTGGGCCCTCCTGGTTGGTCTCCTTCTGATAGTCCTGATGGATGTGCAGCCTGGAAAGGCCAGCGAAACATCGTTTCTCGACAGGGTAAAAGATGTTTCCAAACCGTTTGACAGCCGATCTGTCAGGCAGGTACAACCAATTGTGCAACCGACGGTACTTGCCGGGGAAGAGTATCAGGGCGGCTCCTTTAGGGTACTGGCCAGGAAACAGGAGATCGAACGATACAAGTGCAGCAGCTGTCATACTGCAAAAGAGGTAAAAAGAAAAAACGCCTTTGAGCTGACCCATGGCAATGTGGTGGTGAATCATGGCCAGGGAGGCAACGCTCTCAGCTGCATCGACTGTCATCATCCGGAAGATCTTGATTCCCTGGAGGATAAAAAAGGCAGAAAGATTGATTTTGATCACAGCTATCAGCTATGCGGACAATGCCATTTTCGCCAGAAACGCGACTGGCTCGGCGGGGCACACGGCAAGCGGGTAGACTATTGGGCTGGAGATCGGGTTGTGTATAACTGTACAACCTGTCATAACCCCCATGTGCCGAAATTTGCCAAACGATTTCCGGCTACCTATTCCGTACCGTTGAAATGAGAGGGTATCGTATGACTCATTACAAAACAGACCAAGAAAAGAGCATCCTTGAAGACGGCCTGGGTGAAACGAGCAATCGTAGAACCTTCTTAAAAGGCATGTCAATAGGAGCTGCTGCGGCGAGTGCCGCACTGGTGACCGGTTGCGTACCTGGCGCCGAAGCAGCCGCGAGTGGCGAATTAAAACTGCGCTGGCAGGAGTTCTTCAAGAAAAATTATCGGCTGATGAGCCAGGAAGAAAAGGAGCAGACCGTTGCCCGCCTGGAACGGCTGGCAGCTCTCAAAGATGATCTGGAGTTGCAGATCGGCAGTGAACCGCCCCTTTCACAAGTGCTCTATGGGTATGCCTTCAATATCACCCGTTGTGAGGGGTTTATGGAATGTGTTTCTGCCTGTATAAAGGAAAACAACCTGGACCGAAAGACCAACACCCAGTATATCCGCATCTTTGAAATGGAGCCCGGTCAGCTTGATCCGAGCAGTGGCGACGGACAGTATTACCATGAGGTACCGGTAGACAATAAGTTTTATATGGGGACCCAGTGTTTTCATTGTGAAAATGCTCCCTGCACCAAGGCGTGCCCGACGAGAGCGACCTGGATGGAGCCTGACGGTATCGTGGTCGTGGATTACGACTGGTGCATCGGCTGCCGGTACTGCCAGGCTGCCTGTCCGTATTATGGACGACGATTCAACTGGGGGGACTCAGTGGTGCCAAAAGATGAGATTACCCGGAAGCAGCATTATCTGGGTAATCGAAAACGGCCCATGGGAAAGATGGAAAAATGTACCTTCTGCATCCAGCGGACCAGGAAAGGAAAGCTGCCCGCCTGTGTTGAGGCCTGCCCGACCGGATCCCGGGTTTTCGGCAACCTGCTCGATCCGGACAGCGAAATTCGCTATGTTCTCAAGCATAAAAAAGTCTTCAGGATGAAGGAAGAACTCGGTACTGAACCTAAGTTCTGGTACTTCATTGATTGATGGTGAAAGGAGCAATATGAGTGCACTCCCGAAAAAAAATGTCAGGACCTTCGTGATTGATGTTTTTCGCTGGAATCTTCAAGGCGGACTTGGTTTTCAGCTTTTCAGGCTGCTTCTGCTGATGGCTATGGGTTTTGGTGTGTATGCCTATTCCCATCAGGCGAGATATGGCCTCTCGGTTACCGGGATGAACGATATTGTCAGCTGGGGGTTTTATATCTCCAATTTCACCTTTCTGGTTGGGGTGGCAGCAGCCGCGGTCATGCTGATCCTGCCGGCTTATGTCTTTCATGATCCCAATTTCCACAGGGTGGTCATTATAGGCGAAGGGGTTGCTGTCGGAGCCCTGGTCATGTGTCTGACCTTTATTCTGGTCGATCTTGGTGGACCGCTTCAGGCCTGGCACCTGATTCCGGGGATCGGTATTTTTAATTTTCCGTCATCGATCCTGGCGTGGGATGTACTGGTGTTGAATGGCTATCTCCTGTTAAACGGCCTTGTCCCCGCCTATATACTGTACAGTCACTATATGGGGCGTAAGGCCGATGAGAGGAAGTATCGACCCTTTGTCTTTCTTTCAATCTTCTGGGCCTTTTCCATTCACATGGTAACCGCTTTTCTCTACCAGGGGCTGCCTGCCAGACCGTTCTGGAACAACCCGCTGATGGGGCCACGTTTCCTGGCTTCGGCCTTCGCTGCCGGACCATCGCTGATAGCTCTAATTCTTGCTGTTATCCATAGTTTTACGACCTACAAGATTGATCGGAGTGTTTTTAATAAATTACGGTTGATCATCGTCGTTTCGGCGATCATCAATCTGATTATGCTTTTTTCTGAAATTTTCAAAGAGTTCTATTTCCCGACTCATCATTCGAGTTCGGCGATCTATCTCTTTTTCGGGATGGACGGACACAATTCACTGGTACCTTGGATCTGGACATCGGTATGTGTCAATGTACTGGCAACTTTAGTACTGGCGTTTAATCCCGGCAGAAACAATCCTAAGGTACTATTACCCGCCTGTTTCTTTCTGTTTGTGGCGATCTGGATGGAAAAAGGGATCGGGTTGATCGTGCCGGGACTCATTCCATCACCGCTTGGCGAAGTTGTCGATTATCTCCCCACCTGGGTTGAACTCTCTGTTACACTTGGAATTTTGGCGTTGGGGATTACCGTTGTTACCTGGCTGATAAGGGCTGCACTGATTATTGAAGAAAGGTACGGGAATTAACTTCCGGTATTGGAATGTGTGGAAAGTTTCTATGTAATCTCACGGACAATCCAATGGCTGCTGGTGGGAGGAAATAGATATCAGGTAGAAGCTGGTTATCAAATTTTTACGAACAAACAAACTCCGGAGGAACGTTATGCAGGCCACCTTTCAATGAGGAATTATTAATGAAACCTGCCTGAAATAATGTATTAATATGGAAAAATACACATTGAGAATGCTGTCGGATAAAATCGAAATACAATGCAGTTGACATCATTAAAAATATAAAATGATTTTTTTTGCTCGTAAAAAGAAATTACTGGACATCATTAGTAATCCAACTATTATATTATATAGCTTTATTTGAAAATAACAGTGACTTCAAATTGAAAGGATTGCAGATGAATGACTTTTTAAGAATTATTACCCACGCCCGTCGCTTTAAAAGCGCTATAAAAGAATTAGGTGTTGAACAATTGGAAGAAGTTAAAAATAAACTTCAGAAAATTATTGATGATCGTATCGCTGAGGAAGAGGCTGCAAAAATAGAAAACGCAGAAAGGTTGGAGAAAATTCGTAAATACCGGGAATTGCTTGCCGCAGATGGTATTGATCCTGATGAATTGCAAGACGCATCCTCTGAGAAACAGGGAAAAAGAGCTCCGCGCCAGCCGAAATATGAGATCTGGAATGAAGCAGGAGAGCACATTACCTGGACCGGACAGGGACGTATGCCTAACGTCTTTAAAGCGCGGATTGACTCCGGAGAAACTATCGATACATTTCTTATCGATCAGTAAGCCGGAAGATTATAATTGGTTGCATGTAGGTCTTTTTGCCAGAAAAGACCTACTCCTTGTTCCCGTCTCATCTCCACTTCTCTCCAGCATTCACCGATAGACATCTGTTCGAACTATAGATAAGTTATCCCGGCAAAAGTTTCTGGGCAGGAAAATAATTTCTACCCAGAGAGAGAGGCAAGTTTCGTATATACCAAATAACCAGTGGAGTTTAATTCTTTGCTGAGATTACTAAGTAATTATTATTCTCAGTATAACTGTTAAAATTTGGAATAGACTTACTATATCACTTGTTGTTGAGGTGATCTCTTTGCTGTGTAATCCATTCATTTCTCTCTTGACCACCAATTGATTATGTTTTTTAAACCGGAATTTAATTCCGGCTTAAATGATCTTACGCTCTTTTGTATGGCTGGCCAAGCCACTTTGGCGGTTTCCCGCTGAAGATACGCTTCCACTTGGAGAATCTGCGGTTTCCCGTCTTATGGCTGAGATGGATGAGGATCAGGGTAAAGATCATGAGGGGGAATGGTGCTACCTGGAACAGTTGGGACGGGACGCCGACAAAGGTGTCCTGGAAATAGATCCCCAGGAGCTGTAAAAAACCGAAAAGATAGGCACCCATCACTACCCGTATAGGATTCCAGCTGCCGAAGATGACCAGTGCCAGTGCAATCCAACCAATACCCTCGCAGCCCTGAGGATGTCCCCAACCGGGTTTTACCGCCAGTGAAAAGGCCGCACCAGCAAGACCTATAAAGAGACCTCCCGCCATGGTGTACAGGATCCGAACCGCATTGGGATTAATACCTCTTGCCCAGCATCCTTCGGGGTTCTCTCCCACCGTCCGTAAGATTAATCCATGTCGGGTATGGTATAGGAAATACGTACAGCATGGAATTGCCAGAAAACTCAAATAGACAATGATCGAATGCGAAAATAATATCTTGCCCAAAAATGGTATTTCGGAAAACAGCGGGAGAGGGAGCGTCTCGAGTTGTGGTCCCTGCTGTCTGGCATAGGGGCTGCCAAGGAAATAGGCGAGGTCACGACAAAGAAAGGTGAGAGCAAAGCCGACCGCAACTTGTGACTGGCCGAGCCACACTCCGATCACTGCTAAAATAGCAGCAACCGCGCAACCAGTCAATGCTGCAGCAAGAAAACCAAGAAGCAGTGAATTCGACTCGCAGGCAACGACAAAACCGGTCATGGCACTCAGCAGGATAGAACCGTCCAGTGAAAGGTTTATGACTCCGGCCTTTTCTGTCAGGGTTTCACCAAGAGCGGCGAGAACCAGGGGGGCGGCCATGACGGCAATAGCTGCGAGAAAGGATGAAAGTGTTATGTCCATCAGCGGACTCCCTGTTTGCGTTTCTGTAAACCATGAACAAAGAGGGCACTCACCACGCAGGCTCCCTGTATCACTCCTGAAAGAGATGAGTCTATCTGCAATACTATCGGGAGCTGGATAGAGCCGGCAGCAAGACAGGCAAAAAACAGGCAAATAAGGGGAACCGGGCGAATTTGGTAGTGAGCAAGCATAACGACCAGGAGTGCCAGGTAACCGTAACCACTGGAAATTGAGGGCAGGAGTCTATGGTAGACGCAGCTGACCTGTACTGCTCCGGCAAGTCCGGCAAGACCGCCACCAATTGCCATAGCCATAAAGCCGGTTCGTTCAGGGTGGATACCAAAGAGTCTGGCTGCCAGTGGATTCTTACCGGTGGCTTTAATCTGCAGACCGCTACGGGTGCCGGCGAGGAAAAAGGCTGTCAATAAAAAGACAACGATTGCCAGGGCCAATGCTACCGGAGAGACCCGCCAACCAGGTGGTGTGTACATCCACAGCTCTCTGGCAAACAGGTCTGTTCCACTCATTGAGGCAATGCCTGCTCGCTTCCAGGGTCCGAGAATGAGCCAGAGAATGAATCCCTGAGCAACAAAATTCAGCCCCAGGCCGCCAAAAATTTCGTTTACGCCGCCCCGATTTTTGAGTAGCCCGGCAAAAGATCCCCAAAAGCCACCACCGACGAAGCCCAGCAACAAAGCAAGTACCAGCATAATTGAAGGTGGGAGGCCGAGGTTGTTCAATCTCAGAACGAAGGTGGCCGCGATAGCTCCGAAAACAACCTGTCCCTCGACACCGATATTCCAGAGCCCGGACCGAAAGGTGAACAGCAGCCCCGAGGAGCAGAGTAGAAGTGGAATCCAGATAGTGAGGACATGGCTGAATTTTAACCATGACAAAACTGATCCCTCGGCAAGAGCAATTCCAATAGATGAAGGCGATATTCCAAGAAGCACTAACAACAGGCTGACTGTCCCGAGGGCGAGGGTAATGATCAAGAGAATCCTTTTTGCCCGGTTGAACAGTGTGTTTCTGAACCCTGTGGTATTCATAGCTGACAGTTCTGCATAGTAACTATAATGGCTTTTGCCGGAAGCTGTTTAGTCAGCCTGGCCGGTGATTGCCCTCGAAAGCTGACGATAATTGGTTGCGTGGGTTGGAGTGTCGAGAACAATATTGCCATTATAAAATACCAGAATGCGGGTTGCCTGTTCCATTATCTCCTCAAGATCCGGCGAAGCGAAGACAATAGCCCCGCCGGGCTGCAGACACCTGTGGAGATGGTGCCATGTCCAGGCTGCTGACTGCACGTCCAGGCCTCTGGTCGGGTTTTCCATGAGGATAAGTTGTACGTCCTCCGGGATAAGTGAGAGCAGCAGTCGCTGCTGATTGCCACCGGACAGTCCTTCAGCGAGTGTTTCAGGATTTCCTTTGATATTGTATGTGTCGATCGCCTGTCGTGTCCGGTTGAGTCCACTCCGGTTGGTGATAAAATTGTTTCTGTAATCTGACAAAAGGTGATGATCCCGGATAGTCATTCCCGGGAAAAGCCCCTCGGTGAGTCGGTCGGCAGGCAGGAAAACTGTTTTCCGGCTCTTTCTGCCATACGAGACCTTCAACGGCAGTCCAAAACGAGATACCTTTCCCGATTCAGGCTGCAACAAGCCGAAGGCTGTTTTCAGAAAAACCGATTGGCCGCTCCCGTCGATTCCGGCCATACCTACCACCTCACCAGCCCTGATGGAAATCGAGACATTTTTCAAGCCGGAGCGACCAACAGTGGAATGTACATCGTTAAATTCTATCATCGGTAACCCGTCTCTTTTGGTCGTTGGCGGTGACTGATGTCCGGGTACCATGTCGAACATGGCCTGCAATAAACTGTCACGGTTAAACGGGTGCTGTTCTGTGGCAACAGCCCGGCCGTGACGAAGCACGGTAACCGTATCGCAGAGCAGTTCAATCTCTTCAAGCTTGTGGGAGACGAGAAGAATAGTCGAGCCCTCGTTTTTCAGGGTTTGCAGGGCTGAAAATAACAGTTCCTGCTGATTTTCGGATATACCGGTTGTGGGTTCATCGAGGATAAGAATATTGGCCCCATCCCGGATGAGTCGCATTAATTCCAGCTGCTGACGCTCACCGACGGTGAGTTCCTCGACCATGTTATCTGGGTTCAGGGAAAAACCGAATGTTTTACAGAACTGAGCGAGCTGCTTACGCTGTGTTCCCGGATCAAAATTAACAGCTCCGGCCATGAAATTATCGAGGACTGAAAGCCGGGGGAAGTCAAGCGGTTCCTGGTAGAGCATGCCGATCCCGAGACGGCTCGCATCCTTTGGGCTGTCAAGCGGTACAGTCCGGCCATCGAAACGAATGTCGCCTCCGGTTCTCGATATAAAACCGGTAAGAATTTTCATCAGGGTGGATTTCCCCGCCCCGTTTTCCCCGACTATGCCATGGATTGTTCCGGCTGCGGCAGTGAGGTTTACTCCTTGCAGGGCCTGAACGGAGCCGAAGGATTTGTAGATGTCGAAAAGCTCTATCATAAACATAAAAAAAGGTGCCAGGGTGGCGACCCAGGCACCAGAGTGATGACTGCTTTATTTTGAGGCGCCGTCCATTCCTTCCAGCATCTGTGGGAGGTTCCATACCTGATCGTCGGTGGCGGTGACGCCGGCTCCGAGGAAAGGGGTTCCGTCCTGGAAGTTCAAGGGTCCGGTAAAAAGATTCAGTCCTCCGGCCATGGCCTCCTGGAACTCTGCCAGAGCTTTCTTCTCCTTCTCCCCGAGGGCGTCACCTTCCATGAAACCAATGGAGGTTGTCTCAACATTGTTTATAGCCTGCCAGTCTGGTCCTAACCAGAGAAAATGCTGTTTCCAGTTACCGGCCAGAGCGTCACCTATGAGTTTGGTATAGCCGGGTATCCAGTTGAAATACGGGACCCCGAGACATGCTTCCGGTGCTGAGGAGCAGGCGCCCAGATAATCGTAAGGGAGGGCCCATACCTCTTTGCCGTCCTTCCGCTTCTGGCCGGCGACAACTAAGGCCTCGGTGGTGTCGATGCCGGAAATAACCACATCATAACCGGAGTCGAAAAAACTGTTGGTTACCAGAGTCGGATCAGAGGTAACGCCAGGGATATTGAACCAGAAACCAATCCAGCTTACCTTGAACTTCAAGTCTGCAGCCGGCTTTTTCATGACTTCCGTCCAGGCATAGCGTGCGCCAAGGTAGGCCGCTGCGGTCAGTCTGCGTGTCTCGGCGTTGATCAGCGGCCCGAGATAGGCAATTTTGCCCGTTTTAGAGGTCATGGCTGCTACGAAACCGGCCATCATCTTGCCGTATTCCATACGGCCCATAAGATTGCTGAGGTTTGAATCCGCCTTACCGGTCAATGCGTCGTCACCGGAGATGTGGATGAATTTCACATCAGGATGCATTACCGATGCTTCATTAATGCCGTCCTTCATATCGTCGGAGTTAGCGATGATCAGTTTGGCACCTTTAGACACCAGATCGTCGACCAGCACGGGAATGGTGATTCCAGGGCGGTCTGCGGGGTTAACCTTGTCGATATAGAGCATCCTGGTACCCGGCAGCTTTTTTTCTATAATCTGACCGGCTTCAAAATGGGCCTGACTCCAGCCGTGGTCATTTGCCGGACCTACCAGCAGCAGGCCAAACGGGAATTCTGTTTCTGCTGCGAATAATCCACTGCCCGGCTGGCAGAACAGAAAGCAGCTCGCGATCAATACCTGCAATAAAGTAATGACACTCTTCATGGTTGTGCTCCTCAGATGTAAGAAAAAGAGTTGAAAGATTGTAAATGGAACAGTTCTAGGTGTCCCCAAGAGGAGAACATGAACTCTATTAAAATACTCATATGCAAACCCAGGATCATAAACAATATTCTTTTGAGATTCACTGAAAAACGGCAGCAGGTTTATCATCGGAAAAATAAAGGGCAGTGTTGGGGAAAGCATGATGGTGGCTCGAATTTTCTTTCGGAATGGTTATCATAAGCAGGAAGCAGCAAAATCAGATACGTAACGCTCTATACCTCCAGGAAAATTATGCCGGATACTATTCTCACAGCTGAAAATCTTTCTAAAAATTACCTTCTTGGCAGTCGGAAGGTCACTGTGCTCAACGATATCTCCCTCACTGTTAATAGAGGGGAGTTTATTGTTATAGCGGGCAGCAGCGGCAGCGGCAAAACAACCTTGCTCAGTGTGCTGTCCGGGCTTGACAGGCCGAGTAGCGGCAGGATTGTTATGGCAGGAAGTGATATTACCGATCTGACTGAGGACCAACTGGCTCCGGTTCGCAATGATCTGACGGGGTTTGTCTTTCAGGCCTTTCATTTGATCCCCTCCCTCAATGGTTTAGAAAATGTCATGTTTCCCGCCGAACTGAAGAAAGACCCCGATGCACGAAATAAAGCGACAGCCCTTCTTGACCAGGTAGGCCTTGGCCACAGGGGCAGTAACTTTCCTCAGCAGCTTTCCGGAGGAGAGCAGCAGCGGGTTGCAATATGCAGGGCTCTTATCAACGACCCGCAAATCGTCTTCGCCGATGAGCCGACAGGAAACCTTGATTCCGAGAACAGTGAAGGCATTATCAAATTGCTGCTTGATCTGCATACAGACCGACAGATGACCCTGGTTATGGCCACCCACAGCCGGTCCCTCGCGAGTCGTGCAGATCGGATAGTTCGTCTTCATGATGGCAGGATAGGTGAGGGGAGCGCAGTGCGCTGATGAATATTCGATTTCTTATTCGGGAGGTGCTGCACAGTAAAAACCAGGCTCTCGTCTTTGTTCTCTGTGTTGCCTTGTCGCTTGTCAGCATCGTTGCCATAAACAGTTTCCGACGTGATGTTCAGGAGTCCATAGTCAGTGATGCACGTGGCCTTCACGGTGGGGATGTTATTGTCCATTCGCATTATGAATTCTCGGCGGCTCTTCAACAGGAACTCACAACACTGGCTCAGGAAAAAGGAACAGAGGCCGTCGGCACCTGGGAGTTTTACTCGGTTGCCAGGAGAGCCGATGGGCGGGATTCGTTGTACAGCAATATTATGGCAGTGGAAAAAGGGTATCCCCTGTACGGAAGACTGGAGTTACGTTCCGGACGGAATTTCTCGACAGTTATGCAGCCGGGCAAGGCAATTGTCGCACCGGCACTTCTGGAACGACTGGGTCTTGCCGTCGGCGACAGGCTGCTTCTTGGTGAGAGTTCTCTTGAAATCGTTGATGTGGTCTTGGTGGAATCGGTAAAACCTGTTGATTTTTTTAATTTTGGACCGAGAATCCTGGTATCCGCCGCCGATCTTGAACAGATGAATCTTGTTCAAAGGGGCAGCCGGGTGCATTATGAGACTCTTCTCAAAATTGCCGATGAAACCCTGGTTGACACAATCGCGGCCAGATTACAGGAGAGAGTCATTGCCGGACAGGAGCGCGTGGCAACCTATGCAACCGCAAGTTCCCAGGTGAAACGTTTTTTTGACAACCTGCTGTTTTTTTTATCACTCATTTCTCTTTTTACTCTCCTGCTTGCGGGTATCGGGATGCAGAGTTCTCTTGCTGCCCTGCTCAGACGCAAGGAAAAGAGCTTTGCCATCCTCCGGTCGCTTGGCGCAACCGGTTCATTCCTGCTGCGCCATTATCTGGTGATAGTTTTTATTCTCAGTGGTATCGGTTGCGTTCTTGGAATTTTTTCAGGGCTGTTGCTTGAGAAGACTTTTGCCAACCTCTTTGCCGGGCTGCTGCCGGACAATATAGTCATCGGTGGTGAACTCTTTGACGTCATCGAAGGAATGGGGCTGGGGGCGGTGGTCGTCATTTTCTTCACTTATCTACCGCTCAGAAGGATACAAAACGTCAAACCGGCAGCTGTTTTCAGAAAGGAAATCGACAACGGTGTACATAGCCGAAGGTCGTATGCGCTGATCATCTGCGGCATCATCCTGCTCGCCGGGCTTGTCGTCCGGCAGCTGGAGGATATTCGTATCGGCCTGTACTTTATCGGAGGGGTCCTTGCTCTCATTGTGGTCATTTCCGTGCTGATCGGTATACTTTTACTGCTTCTCTCCCGTCTCAGGTTTACTTCCCTGCCACTGCGGCAGGCTGCAAGAAGCCTGCTCAGGCCGGGCAATGCCACCCGGACGATAGTTGTAACGCTCGCTTCTGCTCTTTCTGTGCTGCTGACTATTTACCTGGTGGAGCGAAATCTTCACGGAACCTACATCGCATCCTATCCGGCCGATGCGCCAAATCTTTTCTGTCTGGATATCCAGAAAAACCAGCAGCAGGATTTTCTTGAACTTGTTGGGACCCAAGTGGAGCTTTTTCCCATCATCCGCGCCCGTCTTAACTCGATTAACGGTAAAAAGATCAGCAGGCAGGAGGAACTGAAAAAACGAGGTGACAGCCTTGCCCGAGAATTTAACCTCACCTACCGAACAGGACTTCTCGAAGATGAGATATTCACCGAGGGAGACTCGCTCTTTGGTAATGATGCCCCACAAAAAGGTTCCATACCTGTTTCAGTCCTTGATTCGGTGGCGGAAATGGGAGATATGAAAATCGGTGATGTGCTGCAGTTCAATGTTCAGGGCGTACCTATGACCGCCCAGATCAGCTCAATTCGAGGCCGCACCAAATCCATGCTGTACCCGTTCTTCTATTTTGTCTTCCCGGAAGAAAATCTGCGGGCTGCTCCACAGACTTTTTTTGGCGCCCTCAAAGTAGAAAAGGGAAAAATTTCGCAGCTGGAAAATACGATAGTCAACAGGTTTCCGAATATCAGCACCATCAATGTTACCGAGACAGCGGCAGAACTTGAAAAAATTATGCAAAGGCTTACGCAGATAATTAACTTTTTCGCTTCATTTTCGATTCTGGCGGGCGCATTGATCCTGGTCAGTTCCATCCTGGCAACACGGATGGCCAGAATAAAGGAAGCCGTTTATTATAAGGTTCTTGGTGCCGATACACGTTTTGTCCTGCGGGTCTTTTTCCTTGAAAATCTCCTGCTGGCGCTCGTCAGTGGTGGATGTGCCGTTTTTGTCGCACAGGCCGGCAGTTGGGGACTCTGTCACTATTTGTTTGAGATCGATTATAATCCAAGCTGGCTGCCATGTCTGGTCATGTTGGGAATGACGGTCTGTCTGGTGGTCACGCTGGGGCTTTTGAGTTCGGTGTCGATTCTGCGCCAGAAACCGGTACGATTTCTGAGAGAACAGGTATAGAGACATGATAGAGAGAAATATGGTAAAGATACTTAGTGTGATTATGTTCATAATAAGTTTGTCGGCGAGTGGCTGCAGTCAGGAGCAGGAGGAGACCGCAGTTGCGCAGGAGCAGAGCGAGACGATGCGAACAATCGTTGCGGTTGGAGATAGCCTTACTGCGGGCTACGGTGTCAATGAGAGTCTGAGTTACCCAGCGGTGCTGGAAAAGAAACTTCAGGCTGCGGGATACAATTACAGGGTTGTGAATGCAGGGGTGAGCGGTGAAACCAGTAGCGGGGCGCTTTCCCGCATGGAATGGATTCTGACCCTGAAGCCGGATATCGTCCTGCTGGTGACCGGGGCTAATGATGGACTCCGGGGAGTTGACCCTCAGCTGGTTGAGAAAAATCTCCGGGAGATCCTGCAGCTTCTAAAAAAAAGAGATGTGGTGGTTCTGCTGGCCGGAATGAAAATGGTCTGGAATCTGGGACCGATGTATGTTGCACAATTTAACAGTATCTATCCAAAGCTGGCCGAGGAGTTTAATGCTGTGTATATGCCGTTTTTTTTAGAATCAGTGGCAATGAAAAATACGTTAAACCTTGGCGACGGCATTCACCCAAATGCGCAGGGCTATAAAATAATAACGGAAAACATCTATCCCTATGTTGTAGAAGCCATCAAAAAAAGTGAAGGATGATGAAAGTATCAGAGGCTGCCAACGAAATCATACTCGAGTCGATTTCCGACGGGGTGTTCACCGTTGACCACAACTGGCGGATAATGAGCTTCAACCGGGCTGCCGAAGAAATTACCGGTACCAGCCGCAATGAAGCCATTGGCCGCTATTGCTGGGAAGTGTTCCGCTCCAACATGTGTGAGGGGGACTGTGCGTTGAAGCGTACAATGAAGGAGGGAAAATCTTTTGTTTCCAGCTCCACCTATATCATCAATAACCGTCAGCAGCGTATTCCGATTGGTGTCTCGACCTCGCCCCTGAAAAACGAGAAAGGTGAGATTCTGGGTGGTGTTGAAACTTTTCGTGACCATAGCCTGGTGGAGGAGTTACGCCGTGAGCTTATCGGTAATTTTGAAATTGGTGATATGGTCAGCCGCAGTAAAAACATGAAGAAAATCTTTAATATCCTCCAGCAGGTAGCTGAAAGTGACAGTACTGTACTCATCGAAGGGGAAACCGGTACAGGGAAGGAGCTGATGGCCTCTGCCCTGCATAACCTGTCGTTACGAAAGGATGAACCGTTCGTCGCCATTAACTGCGGTGCCCTCCCGGATACCCTGCTGGAATCTGAGCTCTTTGGCTATAAGGCCGGCGCTTTCACCAACGCTGAAAAGGATAAGCCGGGCTTATTCCAGGCTGCAGGGAGCGGTACTCTTCTGCTCGATGAAATAGGGGATACCAGTTCCGCCTTTCAGGTCAGGTTGCTTCGGGTCCTTGAGGAAAAAGAATTCCAGCCACTGGGCAGCGTGAAAAAGGTTGCGACCGATACCAGGATTATTGCCGCGACCAATCGTGACCTGGGAAAAATGGTTGAAGAAGGCCGGTTTCGCCGGGACCTGTTTTATCGGGTCAATATCATCCGGTTCCAGTTGCCGTCGCTTCGTGAGCGAATGGAAGACATCCCCCTGCTCGTCGAGCGCTTCATCAAAAAAATGAATCACATCAAGGGGCGAGCGGTTTCCTGCGTCAGCAAGGAGGCGATGGGTTTATTGCTCGCCCACGATTATCCCGGTAATATCCGGGAACTGGAAAATATAATCGAGCATGGTTTTGTTCTCTGTCATGAAGGTGAACTCGAAGTGTTGCACCTGCCCGCATATCTGGCTCAGCAGGGGAGCCGGCAATCAGTGACAGGGGTATCCATGAAGGGGAGAATTGGAGCCAGCGAGAAAGAAACTATTATCGAGGCGTTGAAAAAGAACAATTATAACCGGCTCGCAGCGGCAAAAGAACTTGGCATCCACAAGAGCACCCTCTTTCGTAAGCTTAAAAAATATCAACTTACCCTGCCGGAAATCGACGGCCGTTCGGCTCGGCAAAGTCTATCCTAAAAACACTTGGTCGCGCCATTGCGACCCCGTGCAGTCGCATTCAGTCGCACTAACGCGACTGAACAGTGTCTTTTCTCTCCTCTCGTTGTTGCCTTTTTTCTTTAACATTCCGAATTTAATATAATTTATATTTTTTATTCAGACTGGTCCGTCGCTTGCTTTTCTTATTATGACAATTGAAAAGGAGCACCGGTTATGAATGTCGCCATTACCGTATGGGGTAATCGAATTTCACCAGTTTTCGACTCGGCTCAGACCTTATTGGTTGCAGAAATCCGGGACGATCAAGTGGTTGCCAGAAAAATACAACTCATTCAGGCGACCATGTTTCACCGGTTTCTTAGACTGCTTGAAGAACTGGAGGTTCGGGTCTTGATATGTGGAGCGCTTTGTGAGGGACCGGTACGGTTGCTCGAATCTCAGGGTATTGAAGTAATACCGTTTGTTACCGGAGAAACAGAGAAAATTCTGGAATGCTATGTTCACGGCGGGGAGCTGAAAGAATTTGCCATGCCGGGTTGTGGCCATGGAAGATGTTGCCGGTCACGGGACGGCAGACGCGAGAGGCATCGATTAACTCTGATACATGGAAAGTAAGTCGATGAAAGCGGGCCGCAATGTATGAAGTGTTTTTGTACAGGGGCACGCATAAAGCGATAACGCATCAAGGAGGGCAGGTTATGCCGGGATTTAATCAGAAAGGCCCTGATGGGGCAGGAGCGATGACGGGACGGCAAAGAGGCCTCTGTCGAAGAACTGAAGATCAACCCTTTGGAGGTGATGGGAGTGGTCGTGGAAGAGGACTGGGGATGCGTCGCGGCTTGGGCCAAGGGCAGGGCCTCGGCCAAGGCCGCAGGTTATCGGGAAATGATGAACTGCCAAAAGACGGCAAAGGCGAGAGTTTAGAGCAATTGAGCACGCTCAAAGAACAGTACCAGGCTGCCCAAAAAACGCTCAGTCTGATCGAGGAGAAAATAGCTGCCCTAAAAGGTCGAAAATAGCTGCCGGATAAAGTTACTGAGGCCGAAGTGGAATAAGGGTTCATCTGAAAAAAATGCGGCAAAACCTGAATGGTTACTATGTGGAGAACGCATGTTGAATATATTATTGGCTGGTAAAGATCCTGAGGCATTAGCAGACTTTGCCGCCGAATTATCCCTTAGAGAAGAGATAAAGCTTATCAGGGTTGCATCGGGGAGAGAGGCGAGGGCATACCTTGAAAACTTAAAAGTTGATGTTGTTGTCACCGATGAAGTGTTTGCAGATGGGGCCGCCCTGCCTTTTGTGCATGAATTGATCAAAGAATACCCCCTGATAAACTGTGCCATGGTCAGCGGTCTCGGGCAAAAAGGTTTTCATGAGGCGACGGAAGGACTTGGCATCTTCATGCAGCTTCCCGTTGATCCGGGAGCTGAGGAAGCAGTGAAAATGTTACTGCTTCTTGAATCAATAGACGCCCTGATGGGTATGTGAATTGCGGGAGATTAACATCAATGATCATTAGTATTGCAAGCGGGAAGGGCGGTACAGGAAAAACCACGGTTGCGACCAACCTTGCACTCTCTCTTGGACAAGGAACCAGGGTACTCGACTGCGACGTGGAGGAACCTAATGCTCATCTTTTTCTTTATCCGGAGATAACCGAGACGGAAGATGTGTACTCTTTTATTCCCATTGTTGACGATGATTTGTGTACTGCCTGTAAGAAATGTGCAGAAATCTGCAGATTTCGGGCCCTGACAGTGGTAGCCAACAAGGTACTGGTTTTCCCGGAGCTTTGTCACAGTTGCGGTGGATGTGTCGAAGTATGCCCGGAAAATGCAATCACAGAAGGAAAACGTCTGCTGGGGGTGATGGAATCAGGGCACTGCGGTGCAATCGGCTTCAGTCAGGGGTGTCTTCGGGTAGGCGAGGCAATGTCGCCACCCCTTATTAAAAAGGTCCGGTCAAATCAAGCCGGAGCAAAGACCGTCATTGTTGATGCCCCGCCCGGGACATCGTGTCCGGTAATTGCAGCGATGAAGGGAAGTGATTTCGTCCTAATGGTTACCGAACCAACGCCCTTTGGCCTGCATGATCTCAAGCTTGCGGTGGAAGCCGTGAAAGTTCTCGGCATACCCAGCGGGCTTATAATCAACCGGTCGGATATGGGGGATGAGGGGGTGAGTGAATATGCCGAACGGGAAGGTCTGCCCATTCTCATGGAGATCCCATTTGATCGCAGGATTGCCGAAGCCTATTCCTGCGGCAAACCGATTGTCGAGATTATGCCCGAGTGGGGGGAGGCATTTCGCGCACTTCACCGCCGAATTGAAAGTTTGGTGGATGCTGGAGGAAAATATCAATGATCAAAGAGCTGGTCATCGTCAGCGGTAAAGGTGGAACAGGAAAGACCAGTATTACTGCAGCCTTTGCAACTCTTGCAAACAACAGCGTTCTCTGTGACGCCGATGTGGATGCTGCCGATCTTCATCTTTTAATGGCGCCGACGAGACAAAGTACAACTGATTTCATGGGTGGTTCTCTGGCCCGGATTAGAAAAGATGACTGTATGCAATGTGGCAGGTGCAGGGAACTCTGCCGTTTTGATGCTATCTCGGAAGAGTACGTGGTTGATTCGATAAATTGTGAAGGGTGTGGAGTGTGCGTCGATCTCTGTCCTGAACAGGCCATCGATTTTCCCATCCAGAAATGCGGCGAATGGTTTATCTCCGATACCCGATTCGGTCCGATGGTGCATGCCCGATTAGGTATAGCTGAAGAGAATTCCGGCAAGCTGGTCAGTCTGGTGCGCCAGGAAACAAAAAAACTGGCGGCGGAACAAGGGGTTGATCTCATCCTGACCGATGGCCCTCCCGGTATCGGTTGCCCGGTCATTGCCTCGATCGGCGGGGCCACAGCACTTGTCATCATTGTCGAACCGACGGTATCGGGACTGCATGATATGCAGCGGGTTGCCGAACTCGCTGTACATTTCAAGGTGCCGGGGCTTGTCTGTGTCAATAAATATGATCTTAATATGGCAATGACCGAAAAAATTGAAGCCTATGGAACTGAGCGGAATATGGCACTCCTGGGGCGTGTCCCGTTTGATCCGGTTTTCACTGAAGCAATGATTGCAGGAAAAAATGTTCTGGAACATGCACCGGATTCACTGGCAGCGGTTTCAGTCAGAGAGGTCTGGAAAAAAATAATGGCATTTCCAGCAATGAATGCGATGGGGATAAAAGATTTTTCAGCAACAATTCAATAACACAAAAAAAGCAGAAAGGAGAGTGCAACATGGCATTCGTACGTATTGCAGTACCCTCTGAAGGACAGGGGGGACTTGACGGTCAACGTGCCGGACATTTCGGGCATTGTGATGTCTTTACCCTGGTAGATATAGAGGATGGCAAGATTAAGGAGGTTTCCATTCTGGCCAATAAAGAACATGTGCAGGGAGGATGCATGGTTCCTGTTCAATTGCTGGCCGATAACAGGGTGCACAGACTCATCGTCGGCGGCATAGGCATGCGTCCGCTTATGGGTTTTAAGCAGGTGGGAATTGATGTGTACTATGACGGCGAACGAAGAAATATTCGTCCGGTGGTCGAGGATATGATTGCGGGCTCGCTGCCTGTGATCGGTGATGATCAGGTATGCGGCGGTGGTAATCAGGGATAGATGGAGTCGTAAAAAATCCGATATTCTATGTTGGATGTTTTTGGCAGGCCCCCGGCAGACTCACACCCTCAAGTGCGGACTCTGTTCCGTACTCGTTTGACGGGTGGCAGTGCCTTTCGCAAATTTAACAATTTTTATTTCTAACATGAAAAGGAGATGTCATGATAGTTGCTGTTACTGCAAAGGGAAGACACCTCTCCGACGAGGTTGATCCCAGGTTTGGCAGGGCACCCTATATTCTGATCGTCAACACGGAGACAATGGAATATGAGACCCTTGACAATAGCGTCAATGTCAATGCCTTTAAAGGCGCGGGGATTCAGGCCGCCACCATGATTGCCGAGAAACGGGCTCAGGTTCTGCTGACTGGCTACTGTGGGCCAAATGCGTTCAGAACCCTTCAGGCCGTAGGGATGAAGGTTGTCAGTGATGTTAAGGGGACTGTTCAGCAGGCGGTCGACACGTTTCTCAGTGGCAAGGTACAGTACAGTGAAAGCGCCAATGTGGAAGGGCATTGGTAGGATTTCTCGAAGGAAGCGTTATGATGGATGATCAGGAATTTGATGCACTGATAAACAAAATTCAAAAAGAGATATTTATAGAGGCTAAAAATACTCTTGGTGAAAAAGGTTTTGATCGCTGGCGAAACCCCAGATATCATGGCGTAATGGACAATTTTGACAGTTATGCACGCCTGAAGGGGGACTGCGGTGACACCATGGAGATGTACATTAGGGTAAAAGATGACAGGATTAAGCGAGTCAGCTATGTTACTGACGGGTGCAGCTCCAGCTCCATTGCCGGTTCCTTTACTGCCCAGCTGGCAACAGGAAAGAGTTTTGAAGAGGTGCTCGACTTGACCGGGGCTGATGTCGTCCATGAAATCGGCACCTTCCCGAAGGCTGAAGAACATTGCGCCCATCTGGCGGTGCGTACTCTGCAGGAAGCGGTAAATAGGTTCCTGGTTGAACAGATACAAGGTGAAAAACAGAGGATTTGATCAGTTAAACAATCCGCTGTTCCTCTCAATTTTTAAAAGAATACCCCCGCTATTGAGCAAGAGGGAGGGAAACCGGGATTGATCTTTGCGCAATCCCGGTTTTTTTGTTTCAAACTGGAAGCTAAAAAACTTCCACCGCCAGCCCTCTATCGGTCTTTCAAAAATATTCTCTGTTGTTCCTGTTATGGCTGACGCGTCGATTCAGCTCTTCCCTGCGGCAAGGGACTTAACTGTCTCAGTAGTGAGGGCTTTTCCACCGATTCCCCAATTACCACTTTTTACTTCTTCGATTATAACCCAGGTGACCTGGCGCATGTTTTCACCTTCGATGGAAACCATAGTGTCAGTAAGCTTTTGGACCATTTCTTCTTTCTGGGCCTTTGAAAATACACCTTCGATTACCTTTACATTGACTAATGGCATTAGGTTTCTCCTATCTTTTAGGTGCAAATTATTTTTGCGTGAGAACTGTGCCTGGATGGCATAAAAACAGCAGAATCTGGTGTGAACTCTGATCCGGGACGAGAGGGTAGTTGGGCAAGCTTGCTACAGATAACTTAAAATCAGATTTCTTTGACATTGCAGCACCCATTCCATGGTAAACCTCCTAATGGGCTATACATTGCCGACATAGTGATATGTTATGTATCCGTTTTGAATAAATCAAAGTTTAATTTTTGTTAGGTTATTGGTTCAATGAGCAGAAAAATGGGAGAAGGTATTTTTTGACCGGTTCAGGTGTGGAAACAGTTCCACCAGAGAGGAATTAATTTTCTGAATCCCATCAACTTTCGGGGAACATCGTTGTTGTTTTAACTGAGACCAAATCATATCCCTGCTCCTTGTTAAACGGTCATGATGAGGTGATTTGCTTATATAGATTGCTTCTAAAACCAGTCTCTCAGCCGCAAAAGCGGGATCGTCCTCTGCCTAATCCTGCGTTTTTACAGTAAGTGTATGAAAGTTGGTAACTTTTGCTTCGGCCACCATATCGATCAGGTGCGCTCCGCCATCAAGCACCATATTGCTGTTGAAATGTGCTTCATCAAGGTTTCTGTTTTTGGCACAGGGGGTACAAACCCCGGTAGCAATTTCGCTCTCAATAAGAGAGGGCAGCATGCTCACTGAGTTGCTGTTTCCAATTGTTATCCGGTTCGGATATATTTCTTACTGTTGAGCGAGTCCGGCCATTGTTTTTTTTCCGGTTATCGCATTCGAAGTAATTTTTTGCCTCGAATGCCGATGAATGTTTCCGTCTCGCTTATAACGCCTGGGTAGAGGCCTTCTATGCAGCCTATGCAACCGAGGAATTTGCCAAAATCCAAAAGGAAAAAGGTCTTATTAAGCTCAATATGGCAGGCGCAGAGTTCGATGCAGATGTTAAAAAACGTGTTGAGAAGATGTGTGGAATCGCAAAGGAAGGGGGGGATCAAATAAGTTCTTGTCAATATAAATGCCCCGGTCTGAATTTTTGGCCGGGGCATCGGAGGGAAAAATGGCGGATAGAATTTTTGGCTGTATAGCCCTGGCCATTATTTTCGGCTATGGTTTTATCGCCTTTACCGTAATTGAAGCACCCTTTCAGTATGATCCACTGGGTCCTGAGACCTGGCCGCGAATTTTCTCGGTCTTTGCTTGTCTCTGCTGTGCGTACATAATCATCCTCCCGGATGGAACCAGAATGAAAATTCTGGGAATGACCCTGACCCGTATTGCTGTCCTTCTTATCTTACTGTCGGCCTCAAACCACTTTCTTATGGACTGGATTTGTCATTACTGGTTCGGTAATTGGGGCCAGGTTTACCGCTATACCCCTTGCTGACATTAAACGACTGTTCGGCGGTGCCTTGGCGGTGGTAATTGTTTCCAGTATGATAGCCGCCCTGTTTGCAGCGCTTGCTGCAAACATCCTTGGTCTGCCTTTTGGCCAGCTTTGGGTCTCCTACGCCCCGGGCGGGGTGGAAGCTATGGTAGCAATGGCACTTTCCCTCGGCTATGATTCGGCCTTCGTTGCCACCCACCATCTTTTCCGGATCATTCTGTTGATTTTTATTCTGCCGGTCGTCCCCATGGGCGATGGCGACGCGCTGGCCATTGGTGGCAACCACTTCATACACGCAGCAAGAAGGAACATCGACATCACCGCAATCGTCATGAATAACCGGATCTACGGCATGATGACCCAGGATGCTTAAAACGGCTTCTCTAATCTAATTAGGCCAGGCGGACTCTTGCTGAGTGATCCCCGCTTTGTGCAGACAATAAAAAAGACTGATGCCAAAAAGCTTGAACTGCCTATGTACGAGCTGGTTATGGAGAAAATTGGCAAGCCCGTCGTCTACAATATCTGCACCCTTGGAACGCTTATAGGCATAACTGAGCTTGTTGACCCCGAGGCCATTTTCAAGGTGTTGGAAAAAAGGATTCCCAAAGATTTTCTGGCAATGAATCGCAGGGCCTTGGACATCGGTCTGGCACTGGGATCACAATATCAGTATAAAATATTCACATGATATACTAACTCTACTCAGTTTCTATTTGTTAAATGCCAAGGCGAGGAAAATAGTAATGACCAAGATACAGGTAAAGAACCCAATCGTTGAAATAGATGGTGATGAAATGACCAGGATCATTTGGGATTTCATCAAGAAAAAACTCATTCTTCCGTACCTTGAGGTCGATCTCAAGTATTACGATTTGAGTGTTCAGAAGCGAGATGAGACAAATGATCACATCACGGTGGAAGCGGCAAATGCCATAAAGAAATTCGGGGTCGGCGTTAAATGCGCAACCATCACTCCGGATGAGGCACGGGTAGAAGAGTTTGATCTCAAAGAGATGTGGAAGTCCCCCAATGGTACTATCAGGAACATCATTGGTGGTACCGTTTTTCGTCAACCGATTATCTGTAAAAATATTCCCAGGCTGGTGCCTGGTTGGAAAAAACCAATTGTTATCGGTAGACATGCCTATGGCGACCAGTACCGGGCGACAGATTTTCTTGTCCCAGGTGCTGGCAAACTGACCATGAAATTTGTCCCCCAAAACGGCGGTGCCCCTATTGAATATGAGGTGTTTGACTTTCCGGATAGCGGCTGCGCTATGGGAATGTACAATCTTGACGCCTCTATCCGAGGCTTTGCAAGGTCCTGCATGAATTATGGGCTGAATCTTGGCTGGCCGGTCTATTTGTCCACGAAGAACACAATCCTTAAAAAATATGACGGCCGTTTTAAGGATGTTTTTCAGGAGGTATTTGAAAATGAGTTTGCCCCAAAATTTGCTGCAGCAGGTATTACTTATGAGCATCGGTTGATTGACGATATGGTGGCGGCTGCTCTCAAATGGGAGGGCGGCTTTGTCTGGGCCTGTAAAAATTATGATGGCGATGTACAGTCGGATATAGTTGCGCAAGGGTTTGGTTCCCTAGGTCTTATGACCTCGGTGCTTATGACGGAAGACGGCCAAACCGTTGAAGCTGAAGCGGCGCACGGTACAGTCACTCGCCACTACCGTGAACATCAGAAGGGCAACAAAACCTCAACCAACCCGATAGCTTCGATTTTTGCCTGGACAAGAGGACTAGCCTATCGTGGAAAATTTGACGATACACCTGAGGTAGTGCGGTTTGCCGAGACCCTGGAAAAGATCTGCGTAGAAACTGTGGAGTCCGGTTATATGACCAAGGACCTCGCACTGCTGGTGGGTGACGATCAGGCCTTTCTTACCACAGAGGAGTTTCTTGCAAAACTCGATGATAATCTGCAAAATACCATGCGAATATAGATCATATAGAATATCCCCCTGCTCTCTCATCTCCTCTTAACCAGCGAGGGAGCAGGGTTTCCATCTTCCTTCTTCATATCAAAACATTTTTTTATTTACTATTACTCTATTAGGATTTCAGCAGATAAAGATGTCCTTTGGCAAAATTTCGTTGATAAGCACATCTCATACGTTGAGCCTTTTCCTGAGGATACGTAACAAGTGCTGCTGAAAGACTTGTTTCTCTGGTTTTAAAAACCGCTTTCCTGAAGTTCTTCCAATATTAACTCAGAGACCTCACGACACCCATGGTGTAGCGCTGCCCAGGAAGCGGTATAGCCCTTCGTGATTGCTATAAAAACAACCCTACCCTGAAAAAGAGATGTAAAACCAGGATGGTACATTCCCCAATCCCGGTTTTTACTTTCAAACTCAAAAATTGAAAACTTTTGCTTCGGCCGCCATATCGATCAGGTGCGGGCCGCCATCAAGCACCATATTGCTGTTGAAATTTGCTTCGTCAAGATTTCTGTTTTTGGCACAGGGGGTGCAGACGCCGGTAGGAATTTCGTTCTCAATAAGATAGGGCAGGTAGTCGCTGACACAGTCCCCGGTAATTGTCTTGGTGGATCCATCCCGTCCCTTTATGGCCCAGTCAACGCCGCTGTCGATTAGGAAGATATTGACGGTGTGGCTTTTGGAATGGGCGATTTTTGCAAATTGAAAGCAGCGGGTTGCTTTTTCGTTATCATTTGATCGCAATACAAAGAGAAAATTTGCCATGGTAGCCTCATTTTTTGTTGTGGATTCTGAAGAAAAAAAACCTGTCTTTGTGCGTCAGGAACAACCAGCATAGTATACCCGAAAATAAAATTTATGTAAGCGGTATTGGCTGCTTATGGATTGATAATGCGTCGAAAAGTTCAACTGCTTGGTCTTCTGGCTGTTGCTCATTTATTTTGTTATTACAATGTGACACAGGCGGGTCTGTCTGCTCCTCGTCTCTGGGAAGATGTTTTGCACTTGGTTGAACGGGAAAAAATGGTGGCAGATAAAAAAAAGATGTCCGAAATAAAGATGCGAGGTAGAATAGTGCGCCTGTCATGACAGGGAATCGAGGGGGAATAGTTTTTGGAATGTCCTCGAATAACAAGCAGTAAAACCTCTTCGTTTGTTGCTTTTTCGTCCGCATTATGAATATTTCGCTTCCTGACGCTGCTTCCGCTGCATCCCGACAAATCGTCGGCTGGCTTGCGGTTTTCGGATCTGCATTTTTCTTTTACCTGGCCACCCTCATTATCCGCTGGGCAGAGCCCCATACGGATATTGCCGCTTCGTACTTTGTCTTTTCCCGGTTTTTATTGGGTTTTATCGTTGTTTCTACCACCATGATTGTCCAACGGCAGCGACTGCAGCCTAAAAGATACCATTATCTCATCGGTCGCACTGTGGCCAATACCGTTGCCGTTTTTTGCTTTTACAAGGCGGTGGAGGTAGGATCGGTGGCGGAGGCTAATATCCTCAATATGACCTATCCGCTCTTTGTTGCCCTGTTTTCCTGGTTTTTGCTGAGAAACCAGCGTGATGTTCTTTCTCTTGTCATACTTGGAGTGGCTTTTGCCGGGGTCTGGATGGTCTTGTCACCTGGCGATATCAAGGTGAGATGGGAAAATCTTTGGGGGCTCAGTTCCGGTATCACCGCCGCGGCAGCGATTGTCTATCTTAATATCAGCAGACGATACCACGACTCACAGACCATCCTGTTTTTTATGTTTGGTCTGGGAACGATCTTGATGCTGCTTTTCTTTCATGACGCGATTTTCCGGCCGAACTCCACCGATCTGTTTTTCCTTCTCTGCTGTTCAGTGGCCGGGGTTCTGGGGCAGTATCTGCTTACCTACGGTTTTTTGTATGTTACTGCGGTGAATGGTTCTGTAATTTCCTCCAGCAGGATTTTGCTGGCCGCCCTTCTCGGACCCCTGCTGGTGGCAGACCCACAGCTGACCGTCAGCGGCTGGTGCGGTGCGTTGCTTATCTTCGCTGCTAATGCAGCACTTGCTATGAGAAATTCATAACGGATTATTCTCTTGATAAATAATCCAATTCCGAATTAATTGGGGCAAAACTGAAATGCGATATTGTCGCAGATAAAGCATTGGGCTTCTCCCAACAATTGGTGTCGTATGAACACATTTGTGGATGAAAATCGAAGTGCATCAGAGTCGACAGGCATGAATGAGAAATCTCTGTTTTCACACCTTCTAAAAGTTATTGAACAGTATCATTTTTCCCAGAGGGAAGGCAAATTTCTTGATTACCACAGCCCTGCAGAACTGACGGAAATTCTGGATCTGGATCGGCCGGCAAAAAACGGGGACTGGCAGGAGGTCTTTCATTGGGTCGATAAATATCTGGCCTATTCTGTGAAGACCAATCATCCTGCATTTGTCAATCGAATGTGGGTCGGGGCTAATCTTCCTTCCATAGTCGGAGAAATTGTTACCGCCATTTCCAATACTTCGGCCTGTACCTTTGAGTCGGCCCCTGTTTCGACGCTGATTGAAAAATATATGATCCGGCAGATGCTTAAGCTGGTAGGTTTTACCAACGGGGAAGGGCAGATGACCACCGGATCAAGCAATGCCAATATGGTTGCCATGATGGCTGCGCGTAATCTTGCCAACAGTTCGATAAAACAGTCCGGGCTGTTCGGCCAGCAGAAACTTTTTGCCTTCGTCGGTGCCGACTCCCATTATTCAATGGATAAGGCTGCCAATATTCTTGGTTTGGGGACCGATCAGCTGATAAAGGTGCCGCTTGACTCGTTTGGATCGATGAAACCCCATGAGCTGGAAAGGGCTCTTGTTCGGGTGCAGGCTCATGGTGGGGTACCCTTTTTGGTGTCGGCTACTGCCGGAACCACGGTCCGTGGTGCGTATGATCCGCTGGAACCCCTGGTGGAATTGAAGAATACACATGGATTCTGGCTTCATGTGGACGGTGCGTGGGGCGGTGCCGCTGTACTGAGCGAGACGCTTTGCAAAAAATTCCTTCCGGGCCTTCAGGGAGCGGATTCCTTTACCTGTGATTTTCATAAGATGCTTGGGGCGTCGTTGATGTGTAATATCCTTTTGATCAACAAGCGAACCCATACGCTGGGGACTGTTCTCGCAGCTGGTGACGGCAGCTATCTGTTTCGGGATGAAAACACTAATGAAGTCGAAGATCTGGGTGCTGTCTCTCTGCAGTGCGGGAGACGGGTAGACAGCCTGAAATGGTTTCTGGACTGGAAGTTTTTCGGACGTGAAGGGCTGGCGAGAAGGGTAGAAAAATATCTCGAACTCTGTGAATATGCTGAAAGACGGGTAAACGAGAGTGCCGAGTTGGAAATGGTGGTGCCGCGGACTTCGTTCAATGTCTGTTTTCGCTATAAGGTTCCAGATGCTGAGAGCAACAATTTTAATCTTGAGCTTCGTAACCAGCTCTATCGGGAAGGTATAAGCCTGGTCGGTGCTGCTTATATTAACGGTCGCCTGGTGCTTCGACTCCTGATATCCAATCCAGTCGCTGAACAGTCGGATATCGATACCTTTTTCAATAACGTGACAGGGACCGGAAAGGTGTTGCTTGAAAAGCGGAAATCCTGAATGAAGATTTTTTGTGAAGTTTCGGGACCTGCTCCTTTGGGTTCTTTTGTCGCTTATAGTCAAAAGAGAGAAGCTTTTTATTCAAATTATCGTCAGAAAAGAGACTGCTTCACCAAATCTTTTCCCCTTCGGACAACGCCGCTTTTCCCATGATACTTCGTTCTTTACTTGTATTCTGGCTTATAGCCTACAGTGTCCGCTACCGCACCCGGCCCTGGAATTTTTTCCAGTTAAACAGCGAGTATTTTAACGGGGAAAAAAGAATCTTTTCCAAGCTTGAAATTGATCAGTATATTCCTGCCCGATGGCGACTTCGACAGATAGTTGACGACGGTGAGATTGTTCCTGAATTTCCGGTATTTGTGAAGCCTGAATGGGGCCAGAATTCAAACGGGGTGTCACTGGCGGAGGATCTTGCCGAGCTGAACACCAATCGTCGGACTCGCCGCATGGCAGGGTCCGTCACCTATCTCCTGCAGGAGGCGGCAAAAGAAAGGCGGGAATTTGAGATATTTTATATCAGGGACAGTGAATATCCCGAAGATACCTCCCTGTTGTCGGTGACAGAAACAGTTAATTGTAGCGGTGCTACCCTGCCGATAAACGGAATCAACAACAGGGATTCGCACTATCAGGACAGAACGGAGCAACTCAACAGGGATGAGTTACAGAGTCTCTGGGCGATGATCAAGACGATCGGTTTTTTTCGGATTGCCAGGGTGGGAGTTCGGGCTGACTCCATTGAAGAGCTGCTGGCCGGAAACTTTCATATTATAGAGATAAATATATTCTTGCCGATGCCTTTGGTCCTGCTCGATAGTGGCGTCGAATGGACCAGAAAACACATGTTTATACGAAAAAGTATGAAGGCCGCTGCCCGACTTGCCGGGAATGGTTTCCGACCTAAGAGGAGGTATCCGATTTTTTTTTACCAGCTTGTCGCGCATTATAGAGTGAGACAATGAGAGCACTCAAACGGATACTGTACAGGTGGATTGATAACCGTTTTCTGGGGGGATGCAGCAGTTACAATTCCCTGGAGGTAAGAAAGAGTTGTCGGTCAAAATTGCAGGCCCGGACGGTCTTTGCCGCGAATAATATTCCTCATGCCAGGGGCACGACATTCTTCAATCCGTTGCGGGCAGTTCGTTTTGCAAAAGAACACGGGTTCCCGCTGGTGGTTAAACCAAATGTCAGCGGATTCTCCCGGGGCAGCCATTTTCCCATTACTAACTACCCGGAGTTATACCGGGCGATTTTTTTTGCCAAGGCATGGTGGCCTGTTTCCGTGGTTGAGCAGTATCTGGAAGGCAAAAATTACCGTGTGCTGGTGGCGGATGGGAAAATCATGTCGGTCATCAGACGGTATCCGCCGTTTGTCGAAGGAGACGGGCAGTCAACCATCAGTCAGCTGATTGACAGGGAAAATACAGTCCGCAGGGAAATGCAGCTTGGCCCCGTCATCCATCCTATTCCAAAGGATGGGAAAATCATCGGTTTCCTGAAAAAACAACAGCTCACTCTTGAATCCGTTCCTGCCTCAGCCTCGCGGATACATCTTTTTAACCGGATCGCCCTGGCTCCGGGCGGGGTTGTCGAGATCATTGACAAAACAAGTCTGCCGCCGGAGAATCGGGAACTCTTTCTCAAGGTACTTTCGCTTTTTCAGGCCAATATTCTCGGGATAGATGCCATCTTTGAACGAGGTGTTGACAAGAGTTATCGCGCCCAGAACGCAATATTTCTGGAGGTGAACTCAAGGCCTTATTTGAAAATGCACGATTTTCCCCGCTTTGGTAATGCGGAGGATCTTTCGGCGTACTATGCAAAACTCGCACGTCTTGAAGTCGGTGAACAGGATATCTTCTAAGCCCGGTGAAGAGCAAGACAGCCAGGACGCTTTAGTACCCCTTTGAAGGGTGTAGATACTTTGAAGGTACCCCTAAACTTCTTATGTAAAAAAACATCCAGTTGTCCTGTTTTTCACCCTCCTCAAGGGGGTACTAAACTGAGTGACAGGAAATCAGGAGTAAGGCACTACATGCGCGGGCTCTCCAGAAATTTTTATCTCTTTCTCGGTTTTCACAGCTTTTTGCTGGGGCTCTTCCCTTTTTTCCTGCCGGTCTACCTCTTTAAAAATGGAGCGAGTCTTGCCGAAATTTCCTGGTTTATTGCTCTTACAGGGGTGGGTTTCAACCTCACCCTTTGGCTGCTGGACCATGCCCGCAAAGGTTCCTGCCTGATTCCGGTCCTCATCTCTTTTTTTCTAGAGGCTTGTCTGCTTATATTGTTGCTCTCTGGCGTGTCCCTTCCATTGGTAGCTCTTGCCAACGGGAGTTATTCCTGTCTCTTTTGGACAATCCAGCGGGTATTATTTCTGGCCGGTGGGACTTCAAAAGACAGCGGCAGGAGATTTGGTAATTTCCAGATTTATGTGCTCATTGTTCTTAAAGCAGGGGTCTTCGTCGGCAGTTTGCTCCTGGAAAATATTGGCGTCGGGACAGTCTGTCTGCTCTCACTGGTGGTCGGGATAGCCGGCATGGCAGTCTTCTGGCGTTATGGCAGAGAGCTGCAGTTTCCGATTGCCATGCAGAACCAGAGTCCTCTCAGCCTCAGAAATGTTATTGGCTTTTCCGACAGGAATAATTCACGGCTGGTCTTTGCCATTGACGGCATCTTTCTGTATCTGGAGAGCTATTTCTGGCTCATTACACTCTTTCTGGTAGTGGGCGAGAGTTTTGTTCGGCTCGGGGTTCTGGTCATCGCCCTGGCCATCATCCTGGGCCTGATTTTTTACCTCATAAAAAACAGGATTGATCGTATAGCAGGACAGAAGGTTTACGTAATCGCGGTTATCCTGTATATGGTTTCCTGGGGACTGCGAGGAACGCTGTCTGAGGTTGCGGATCTGACTCTGCAGCTCTGTCTGCTGCTGGCGGTTGCTTTCAGCACTTCTCTTTTTCGGCTGGCGTTCAATAAACGGTTTTTTGACCTGGCACTAAGGGGGACGCTCTATCAATACCTTTTTATTAAAAGTTATCTTTCCCAGCTTTTTATGGCAGTCGGTTTTGGATTAATCGGCTGGTGGACAGCCGGCGGCGGTGCTGTATCTGCTGTTCTCAACTCCTGCTACTGGTTTGCTGGCTTTGCTGCTGGCTTATACCTGCTGTATCGACCTGTGGGAAAGGGTGGAAAGGCGTCAGGCTAAAAGAGCCGGTTGTCTCTTTGCATAGTATGCAAAAGTCAGCTACAATACGCAGGATAACAAGGCCATTTGGCTATAATTCTTCGTTGTTCTTAAAATTTTGAGTAGAGACTTGCATGAAGAAAACATTTCAAGAGCAGTTGCTGCAATTGGGACTGGTAGACAAAAAGAAAGCCAGTAAGGTCAAAAAAGAAAAACATCAGCACAAAAAACAGGAAACAAAGGGTGGCAAAAAGAATGTTGTCGTCGATGAGAATGTACTGCTTGCGCAAAAGGCTGAGGAAAAAAAGAAAGCTCGAGCCCGGAAATTGAATCTGCAGCGAGAAGAAAAGCTTAAAAAGAGAGCAGAAGACGCCAGGATCAGGCAACTTGTAGAACAACATCGACTGGAAAAAGATGACCGCGGCATGGCGTATCGCTTCACCGTAAACAAGAAAATTCAGCGTATTTTTGTCGCAAAAGAGATTGCCGATAAACTGAGCGATGGTCGCCTTGGTATTGTCGGTCTTTCAGATCAATTTGATGTCCTTCCAAGGTCAATTATCGAGAAAATTCAAGCGGTCAGCGACAGAGTCTTTATAAACATCAACGTCGCTTCCTCGAAAGAAGGCACTGATCCGGAGGATCCATATGCCGGCTTTGAGGTGCCGGATGACCTGGTGTGGTAACGCATGTAACCGAACCAATGTTTGTGCGTTGTGTGAGTGGTGTCGGGAAAAATAAGAAATCGATCAAATATTTTCTTTTTTTCATCCGGTTATTGCGTGGCGATATTCGGCAACAGACTAAGTTGAATATATTTCGCTCTCGCCTTGATGTCGGTGATTGTCGAATTGATAATGATCGTTTTAGAACCGGCTCTGGCAATAAGCGGATCCAGTTTCTGCATAGTTATCGGAAACTCCCTGCCGTTTAGCAGGGCTACCAGCGCCTGACCTATGTCGGCACTGGAGCCGGCGCTGCCGTTAGCGACATCCTGAACCACCGGTTTGATAAAGAGAGTCTGTTGTTTTGCATCAAAGCGAATGGCCGCGTCGGTCTTGAAATCTATTTCGACCGATCCCGCCTTCAGACGTATTTCATGCCCTGCAATCTCAGTAAGAAAGGCCAGGTCTCTTCCCGCTAAATGGAGGCGACAGGTGAGGTGGTTTTCGGTCAGCTCGACTTCGCTGATGTTGATGATTGTGATATCACCCTCAATGGACTTTGAGTGCGCATCAATACGAATGGGAAGGATGGCCTCGGTTGCTTTGGCGATAACGGCCTCCGGCAGATTCAGAGTGATGAAGTCGTCAGCCGCAGCCTGGGTACAAACAGTTGCTGAAGTCAGCAGTATGAAGAGACAAAGGGCGGAAAAGTTTCGCATAAGAAGGGAACCTTGTTGAGTTTGTGGACTATAGACTGCGCTAGGCATAATGCATATCAATAATCTGACTTTTGTGCAGAGTGTTTTCGATTTTGCAGCCAAAAAGGTCATCCTTCGGGCGAACGGATTTAATCGCATCCGAAGTCGGAGTTTATGCCCTGTTTGGAAGGGTGCTTATCTGCTTCTTGCTTTACAACTCTCAGATACGGCAAACGCTGTTCGTCAGAATTCCGGGCTAGTATTAACGGCTGCAGCAATAAAGTGCAAGCCATAAAAAGGCCGGAAAAGAGACCAGGGATATCGCCCTAAATATTGATATTGTAACACCCCCCGGACGCCTTCCAGGCATGGTGAGATCGGCTGACCTTTGGTGAATATTGTGTACATTTCGGGATTGCAAGAAACTTGACAATAGTATCAAGATATCAGCTGACTCCTGCTCATTGACACAATACTCATGAGAAATCCGGGCTAAGCATTATCAGAATGTTTCCCGTTGTTGAACGTAGAAATCATCTCCCTCAGTATTTACCATGGAACCGACACTTACCGTAACCTCAGATTGTCTTATCACCGGAATTGACCTCCTGCTTGAAAAAGAATTGAAGAGCCGATTGACCATAGATAATCCGCAATACATCGCTGCCAGGAAATATGGTCGATGGATAGGGAAAAAACTCAAACCCCAACTGAAATATTATGATCCTGTGCCCGGAGGGTTACGATTTCCCCGGGGATTTTCCAACCAGGCTGTCCTGCTGTGTCGTGAATTTTGCGGCGGGAATCCGGAAATAATCGACCTGAGGCGACTCCTCACGGCAGTCGACTTCCGTTTCAATGGTGTTCTCAGGCCTTATCAGCAGGAGGCTGTCGCTGTTGCCAAAAGAAAATCTTTTGGGGTCATTGAAGCCGGTACCGGCAGCGGTAAAACAGTCATGGCACTTGCACTTATCGCAGAACGTCGGCAGCCGACCTTCGTTGTCGTGCACACTAAAGAGCTTTTGTACCAATGGCAGGAACGAGCCCACCAGTTTCTTGGTGTTGCGCCGGGAATTGTGGGGGACGGCAAGTTTGAACTGGCCTCTCTCACTATTGGGATCGTCAATAGTGCCAGAAAGCATATTGATAAAATTGTTCCTCATTTCGGCCAGCTCATTGTCGATGAATGTCACCGGGTTCCGGCGAGTCTTTTTACCGACGTGGTCTCCAGGTTTGACTGCCATTATCTGCTGGGACTCTCGGCAACGGCCTATCGCAGTGATAATGAGATGACCAAGTTGATTTATTATTACATGGGTGACCGACTGCACCGGGTAGATCAGGATGAACTTAAGGCGACCGGGGCAATTCTTGCCCCGAAGGTCATCCGGTCGGTCACCTCCTTTACTTATGGCTATCGTGGAGATTACCAGGCCCTGATCAAGGCCCTGGTGAAACATGAGGGGCGCAACCTGCAGATTCTGGGAGATATTCTGAAAGTTGTCCGGGAACCGGGCGGTGGAACTGTGCTTGTGGTCTCCGATCGGGTGAGCCACTGCCGGTTTTTTGAGGAAAAACTGAAACTGAAAGGCATCAGGGTGGAATTGCTTTACGGACAGCTTGCTCCTGAAAACAGGCATGAAATTGTCGAGGCGGTTCAGGCGGGCGAGGTCGAGGTGCTTGTTGCAACCCTCCAGCTCATCAGTGAAGGATTCGACTGTTCCGGTCTTTCCACTCTTTTTCTGACGACTCCGATCAGCTTTGAGGGGCGGTTGCTCCAGGTCATCGGCCGGATAATGCGTCCTGCGAAAAATAAACAGGCCCGGGTCTTCGATTATATTGATGAAAAAGTTCCAGCCCTGCTCCGTTCGGCAAAAGCTCGCGCTCTTGTTTTATCGCAACTTTAATGGCTTATGCGAAAAAGATGGTTACAGTTCAGCTTTGTAGTCGCTCTTGCGTTTAAGATGGATATAGGGTATTCTGTGAAGTTTTGAAATTGAAACATGTGTATTGAAGGCACTGCTTATTGGGGCAAGTGCTTTTTTTTATTTATATAACCAGGCAGTTACACCTCACCTTTGGAGTTGGGGGATAAAGCCGCAGTACTCGGAGGCCTTACGGGCACAAGATGGAACAGAGTCAAATTCGTAACGTGGCAATTATCGCCCATGTTGATCATGGCAAGACAACGCTGGTCGACCAGCTCTTTAAGCAATCCGGGATGTTTCGTGAAAATCAGGAAGTATCCGAGCGCTTGATGGATTCCATGGATCTGGAGCGAGAGCGTGGTATCACTATCACCGCCAAAAACGGTTCCTACAACTACAAAGATCATTGGATCAATATCATAGACACCCCGGGGCATGCCGATTTTGGTGGTCAGGTAGAACGCGTTCTGAGAATGGCAGATGGTGCGTTATTGCTTGTTGACGCTCAGGAAGGTCCTATGCCTCAGACCTATTTTGTGTTGAAGAAGGCTCTTGAAAACAATCTGCCGGTCATTGTCGTGATCAACAAAATTGACAAACCGGCCGCCCGTTGCGACTGGGTAGTTGACCAGGTCTTCGATCTGTTTGTAAAGCTCAATGCACCGGATGATATACTTGATTTTCCGGTGGTCTACGCATCGGCAAAGAACGGTTACTCCCTGCTCGACCCGGAAGATCCTGTAGAAAACGGCGGCAGCATGGTCCATATATCCCAGATGATTGTCGATCATACCCCGGCACCCATCGGCTCCAGTGACGAGCCGCTGCAGATGCAGGTGGGTACTATCGATTATTCCCCGTATCTGGGACGGCTTGGAATCGGCAAAGTTGTCAATGGCACAATGCATCTTAATCAGCCGATCGTGGTCGCCCGGCGCGATGGCTCTATCAAGCCCGTCCGAATCACAAAAATTTTCAGATTTGAATGCGATGAAAAGATTGCAGTGGAATCAGCTGGAGTCGGAGAAATTGTCGCAGTTGCCGGCATGGAGGATGTGACGGTCGGCGTTACTTTTACCGATCCGGAGGACCCGCGCCCCTTGCCGCTTGTTACCATCGATCCACCGACTATCTCGATGAATTTCATCCCCAACGATTCACCTTTCGCCGGAAAAGAAGGGAAGTACGTCACCTCACGGCATATTAATGACCGGCTGCAGCGTGAAATCCTTGCCGATGTGGCCCTGCAATACGAGCCACTGGAAGATGCGGTAGGTTTTAAAGTTTCTGGACGCGGGGAATTACACCTTTCAATTCTGATAGAAAAAATGAGGAGGGAAGGGTACGAATTACAGGTGACCCGGCCCCAGGTTATCCTCAGAGAGGAAGATGGAAAAATATTAGAACCCTACGAAAAACTCACTGTAGATGTTGATGAGCTGTACCAGGGAGCGGTTATCGAAAAACTCGGTAAACAGAAAGGCCAGCTCGAGGAAATGAACAGTGCCAACGGGATGGTTCGAATGGTGTTCAATATCCCAACACGCGGGTTGCTCGGCTATCGATCACAATTTATGACCGACACAAAGGGTATGGGGATGATGTCGTATGTCTTTTCCGAATATGGCCCACACGCCGGAGATATCATTAACCGGGTGAGTGGCGTGCTTTTGGTCAAGGAACCTTGCACAGCTGTCGCATTTGCATTATTTAATCTTCAGGAACGCGGCAAACTGTTCATTCATCCCGGCGCACCGTTGTATCCAGGCCAGATTATAGGTGAGTGTAGCCGATCATCCGATTTGGTTGTTAATCCGGCGAAAGGCAAAAAACTGACCAATATGCGGGCATCCGGTACCGATGACGCGGTTATTCTCACTCCACCCACGACCATGTCGCTGGAAGAGTGTATAGCCTATATTAACGATGATGAACTCGTTGAAGTAACGCCGGAATCAATCCGTCTGCGCAAGAGGCCGGGCAAGAAAATGAGGGGATAATAACCCGATGAAAGAATTTTTGATTATTGTGGGAGCCGGACTGGCAGGGCTTGCCACCTTTGGCATTATTGCCAAAAAATTCGGTAGTAATTGTACACCCTGAGTGATGATCTACGGATCCATAGGTGTGGGTCTTTTCAGCTATTGGCTACTTGGGGTTGTACTGTAGGCTCTATGATCAGGGCAAAAAAGTCCTCGCCTTGATCATATTCCGATTTTATTCCTTACTTTTGAAATAGTCTGCCAGGATTTGGGCATGATCGAATGCCAGGGGCGGCAGCTTGTCTCTATCGAAAAGCTCAGCCTTTGCTGCGTCATCCCCCGCTTGTGGCAAGCCGTCCGCCTGGCCGATAAAAACAGTAGAGGCGGTGTGGCCGCGGGGGTCCCGTTGGGGGTCGGAGTAGGTGCGAAACTGGCGTAACCCCTTGACGATAAGAGTGGTTTCTTCTTTAGCTTCCCGTAGTGCAGCAGTTTCATAAGATTCGCCATAATCGACAAAACCTCCGGGCAGTGCCCACCCGTATGGCGGGTTCTTTCGCTCGATAAGCACTATCTGCTCCCCTATTTCGATAATGATATCGACAGTAGGCGTGGGGTTCCTGTGGCTATCGATTTCAGCCTTGCAGTGAGGGCATTTCATGGCTAAACAACTATGGCCGAGGCTATCGATACGGCTGGTGAGACAAGTGCCCGAATCTCTTCCCAGTTGGCCACAGTCCGGTGGGAATGGCGATTCCTGTTCCAGGGTTGGGTGAAGACAAAAGGGGTGATGTTCTCGTCCGCCAGCTTATCACAGGTTTCGGCCCGGTCATCAATGAAATATTTCAGGCTGTGCTGGTGGATGTACCGAAGTTTATCATTGTGATCACCTGTGGCCACGACCCTGATGTTCTTTTTAGCTGGTTTCGTAAAAAAACGATCTAACCAGTCGATGACCGGGGCCTCAAGGGAGCGGGCGGTAATGATAGTGACCACGGACCTCTGTGTGAAATGTTCAAGGCATTCCACAGCACCTGCTATCGGCAGTAATTGCGTAGAGAGTGAATCTTTGAGTATGTCGGTAAAGATTTTCTCCACCAGCTCACGGGGCATATCAAGACAATTCTCCAATTCGAAACTGGTTATATCTTCAGAGGTATAGGAGCAGTAGTTATATTCAGTGCAGGCCAGACGGATAAATGCCTCGGCGGTATCTGCAATGACCCCGTCGAAATCAAACCCTATCTCTCGTACCGATATCGGAACGCTATCTGGAAGAGGGCAATTACTGTCGACCATAGCCGGCTTCGATCTCTTTTATTTGATTATAGAGGAGGCTGTTTTCCGGTGTGTCGATGCCAAGAAGCCTGGCCTGGGTAATAACGGCTCCATTGATGGCATCGATTTCCGTTCGGCGTTTATTTCTTACATCCTGGAGCATCGAAGAGATGTTTTTTTCCGTCTTTTGGCAGACAAGCCGGGTGGTCTGGCATGGTTCATCGCTAATTGCGATACCTTTTTTCATGGCTACCTGCATCGCCTCCCTTACGGCAGTCTCCATACGCTTGTCAATCCCGGGGAGAGTGAGTAGTTCGCCATTTCTGCAGCCAAGGGATGCCGTCAGAGCATTGATACCCGCGTTGACGAAGAGTTTTGCCCAAAGTCTTGCGAGGATATTGCTGGTAAGATGCACCTCTAGTCCTCCGGCAGAAAAAACATCATGGGTTCTTTGTAAAACAGTCGCACCACGCTTATCCAGAGGTTCAAGGCTCCCCAGGAAGGTAACTCCACTACCGGCGTGCCGGACCTGGCCTCGGCCAAGCAGTGTCGCTCCTTCAGTTGTGGTACCAAAGGCAGCGGAGGCCTCGTGCAGATGCTGGTGTAAATCTAAATGGCTGATACCATTCTGCATGAAAACAAGCAGTGTCTCTTTCGACAAAATAGGTTTGCAGAATTCCAGGCTGCCGATAACATCGTAGGATTTGACGCAGAGAACAACGACATCGACAGGATCAAGCAACAGCGGGTCTGACACCGCTTTGACCGGAACCGGTACCAGTTGTTCTTCGAGGTGATAGCCAATACCCTCTTTGTTCAGGTAGGTGGCCCGGTCAGAATTATAATCGAGTATCGTCAGTCGGTCTTCGCTCCCCATTCCTTTTGACACAACAGAACTGAGCAGACAGCCGAGTGCGCCTGGACCAACCAGTAAAAAGTGCATTTTCCGCCTTTTAGTGACTCAGAAATTCTTTTCTTGTTGCTTTTTCAGGAAAAGAGTTTTGTAAAGGAGCCTGAACTTTATACGGGAATACCGAAAAGACCCTCTTAAAGAGTCTCCTGCAGCATCCCGTGTACAGGAGCTTGCTCCTACTTTATAATGGTGGCGTCTTCAACGATCGCGGCGTATTTATAGCCTGCACCAAAATCTTTCTCAGCAGCCAGGGTGCCTTCGATGGTGATGATTTTGTCGAGTTCCACAGTCTCGCTGGTGGTCACAACCAGGTCATGACTGTTCTGCATGGGGTTGCCGGTGCCATCCTGAAGATGAATCCAGTTTTTCCCCATGATCATCGGACTGAACTTCACTACTTTGCCATGGATCTGTACTTTTTTACCATTCAGTTCCTTGCTCTTGGCGAAGATTTCCTCCACGGTATAGCCGTTTGCACCTGATGCTTTTTCAATGGAAACTTCTGCAAGCGGAGCTACCGCTCCTGCGCTGCCGGGAGAAGTACTCATTGACGGATCGGGGTTGACGCCCCCTTTTTCAGCTTTGACCGCGGCGGAGAAGGAGTCGTTTGCAGCCGGTACATCGGCTGCGGCAGCCTTCTGGTCAGCCAGTCCGGAACTGAAAATGACGCTGTCGAAAGTGCGGTTAAGGGTTTTACTGGTAAAGTTGTTCATTACCATTCCCTCGTAATAGCTGATTTTAGCACCTTTTTCAACAGTAGTAGCGGGTATGGCCACCCATGTGTTTATGTCTCCATTTTCAATGAGCATATAGGTGTAACCGGATGCATTCATCGTTTCCACGATGGTGCCGGAACCTGTTGGCGCATTTGCAGGTGCAGAAGCCTTTGGCATTGCCACAGCCTGTTGAGTCAGCGAGGTGGAGCTGAAAGAAAACAGCATGGCCAATATGAGGTATAGAAGTTTGCGATACATCAGTTGTTACTCCCTTGAGGAATTTATAGAGTTGAAAAACGAGGAGTGATAAGATTAGTCATTCTCGATGAGAAAGGCAATATGCTCCAGCAGAACCCTTGCCCATATCTCATAGGCTTCTTCCGTAATATGTACTCCGTCTTCCTGGAAAATAGGTTGATCTGAGTCGCTAAATCGGCTGTGTGTGTCAAGAAAACAGCAACCTGTCTGCATGGAAAATGCCTCAATATGGGAGTTGAGGTTGGGGATCGTGTAATCCGGCAACTCCGGGAGTTTCATTGGGAAAATGCTGTTAACAACAATCTCCGCAGTTGGATATTCGTGACTGAGTTGGACGAATATTTTTTTCAAAGTACTGATGAAATCCTGATCGCCGGACAGCAGATCGTTGGTTCCTACCCCTACCATGATCACATCGGCATACTCTGCCTTTTGTTTGATGTCCGGCAGTGATGCAAGCAGGTCGGTGGCCAGCACTCCGGGGACACCGAAATTAGCGATTTTGAAGGATGGCATGCGCTTTTGCCAGTCATGGTCAGCAACGAGTGAATCCCCAAGGAAAAGTAGTTGTGTCATTGTATTCAGTTCTTTAGATTTAAAAAATATTAAAAATCGTAAAAAAACAGTTTCAATTGTGTAATTCCGAACTCCTAATAAGATTAGCATATGAGGATAATGCTGCCAAATTTTTTTCTCAATCAGTCGTCAGAGTAATGTTCTGTAAGAACTGAGAAATCCCGAAAACGAACTACCGGTAAGCACCATTTAAGAGGGAAGATACAATCAAGTAGAGGTTTTTTATGTTAATAACCCGGATTGCTCCCATGCACGGCAACCTCGGCTGGTGAGAAATCCGGGTTAAAAATCGGATTGCAAAACAACACAGCCGAAAGGAGGGACACTGATACAGTTATTCGTCGAGTGGGGGGCTGCATCGACAAGGGTTAGGAAATCCCCCGGAGAGTCTGCGGCCGTGTCGATGATTCTATACCAGGCCCTTGATGCTTCCTGTGGTTCCGGCGAACTGAAATACAAGGTTTTGTTCCTGTCTCCATTGAGCATGACAAAGAAATCACTCGATGCCTCCTCACCGGTTTTCGAGCGAAGAAGAAAAGCAAGACCATGGCAGTCGGGTTTCCAGTTCTCTTCACCGGGAATGAGATACTGCCAGTCTATTTCCGGCGACAAGTTTTTTTGCAGAGGTTCATCGATGGGCTGGAAAAAATTTTCTCTCCGAAAGACAACATGCTGTTGCCTTAATTCAATACACTTTTTAAAAAACAGATGGAAGTCCTTGTTCTTTTCCAGAAGCGACCAGTCCAGCCAGCTGGTTTGGTTATCCTGACACCATGCGTTATTATTGCCATTTTGGGTGCGCCCGAATTCGTCTCCGGCGCAGATCATCGGCACACCCTGGGAGAGGAACAGCAGGACCGTGAAAGTCTTCATCCGGCGTAATCGCAGTTGCTCTATTGCTACCGGAACTGTGAGACCTTCCTGGCCACTGTTCCAGCTGATATTATGGTTTTCTCCGTCCCGGTTCTGTTCTCCATTTGCCCGGTTATATTTTTGGTTAAAACTGACGAGATCCCGCAGGGTGAAACCATCGTGGCTGGTCAGAAAATTAATCGAGCAGAGCGGCCCCCGGCCACTGGACTGATACAGATCCGAGCTGCCGGCAATGCGGGTGGCCAGGTTCGTAATTGTATTGTCGTTCCCGACCATGAACGAGCGCACATCATCCCGGAAACGACCGTTCCATTCCGCCCAGCGTGGATCGTTTGAAAAAGAACCGACCTGATACAGGCCGGCTGCATCCCAGGCTTCAGCTATCATCTTTGTGTCACGAAGCACAGGGTCCTCTCCGATTGCCTCAATCATCGGTGGGTTGGGGAGAACGTGTCCCTGCTGGTCTCGGCCGAGGATGGAGGCGAGATCGAAGCGAAAACCATCTATGTGCATTTCGGTTACCCAGTAGCGAAGGGAGTCACGGATGAGGTGACGGACCACCGGGTGATTGCAGTTTATAGTGTTACCGCAGCCGGAGAAATTGAGGTAGTTGTTTTCCGCATCAAGGAGGTAGTAAATCGGGTTGTCTATCCCTCTGAAACTACAGGTATTGCCATCGTATCCCCCTTCTCCCGTGTGGTTGTAGACCATGTCAAGAAAGACTTCAATTCCCGCCTGATGCAGGGCAAGCACCATTGTCTTGAATTCATTGATAACCCTCGTCGGGTCCTCGGCGTATCCTGAATTGACGGCAAAAAAGGAAACCGGGTTGTAGCCCCAGAAGTTTGTTAACCGCTTACCAGTGTCGGAATTGTGGAAAATGATATCATTTTCATCGAATTCTGTGACCGGCATCAATTCGACGGCAGTAATGCCGAGGCTTTTGAGGTAAGGGATCTTCTCAATAATACCCAGGTAGGTTCCCGGTGAAGCAACCCCGGAGCTGGTGTCTCTGGTGAAACCCCTTATGTGGAGCTCGTAAATTATTGTTTTCGAGAGAGGTGTTTTCAGCGGACGGTCATTTTGCCAGTCAAAATCCTGCGTCACTATCCTGCAGCAGGGTTTCTGGCCGTATAGAGCCGGTTCTCCCCATGCTCTTGGCAGTAAAGCACGGCTGTAGGGATCAATGAGGATTTTCTCATAATCATATCTCACCCCTTGAATTTCCTGGGTTGAAGGTCCGTCAATCCGGTAGCCATAGCTGAAATTCTGTTGATGGGTTGCCAGCAGGATATGCCACATATCACCGGTTCGATTCTCATTGGGATCAAGCTCGAATTCAAGACGGGCAGGGAGGGTTGCTCCCTTGGGCCAGTGATCGATGACAAGGGTTACGCGGGTGGCATGGCGGGAGAAGATAGCAAAATTTATACCCTCTTCAAGCCTGGTGACTCCCCCTGGCAGGGGGTACCCCCTTTTACGAATGTTCGCTCTTTTAGTGGTGGACATGGTGATAATGCTTACTATTGTCTGGTAATAATCAATGAGTTCGGACATCAGCTTGCCGATTACGATGTATAATAGTACTCCAGCCGCAGGAATAAGGAAATGATATATGGCAGGAGAGAAATGAAACGAGTGCACACTCGTACACATGGAGATAATTATGGGCATGTTTCACAAGATAAAAGTCGGTGACCGAATCATCAGTCCTATTGATTGGGAGATGAATCCTGATATCTCATTCGGGACTTTTGAGTCCTGGGGTGGCAGGGAAAGAGTACGGAATAATGAAGAGTGTGTTTATTATTTTTTCGTGGATAATTGGGGCGATGAGCCGAAACTTTGCCTGATGGAACGGGCTGTCAAACACGCGAAAATCATGGCGGAAATAAAAGCGCCGCAGGATATTATCAAACAGTGTGTCACAAGTCAGGGAACGTCTTCGATCTTTGAGAAAAGTTACACCATTAACGAACAGATAAAACAGTGGTTGATTGATAATGTGCTTGATGGGGGGGACTCGCAGCTGGTGGTGCCAAGAGTCGAAATCATCCTGAAAGAGGATATGGGGACTCCGCTGCCGACAGCTCAACAACATCCCTTTACCGGGGAGGTTATACTTCTGCCGTCGGAGCCGGGCATCATTAATGACGATCAGATTGCGGATGTGATCAGAGAGTGGAATTTCTTTGATGCCGAGTGTAACCCTTCCGGAAGATTTGAAAACTCACTGGTCACCTCAGGCAACCCCGAAGTGGTCATTGATCAGCGGACGTCGCTGATGTGGCAGCGGGATGGTCTTGATATCAATTCATCACGCACAATGAACAGGAATATCGAAAATTTGAATAAGAGTACATTTGCCGGATACTCCGACTGGCGGTTGCCTACTCTGCAGGAGGCTATGTCCCTGATGGAGCCTGAAAAAAATTTCAAGGATATTTTCCTGAATCCCTGCTTTTCCAAAGAGCAGCCTTTTATTTTTGTGGCGGCACAACGAAAGCCGGGGGGCTACTGGTTTGTTGATTACAAACAGGGACGGGCTTTCTGGTCTTCCGGGACTATCCCCGGAGGCTTTGGACGATTGGTTCGAGCTGTTCTGTTGGCTGACGAGTGATTCTCGGACATGGGGAACCTTACCTGCAGCTTCCTTATCATGGCGGCCCTGTTGAAAATTTCGACAGGGCCTTTTTATGTTGTTTAAGCTTTTTCACGTAGGAAGCATGGACTAAACCCAATAATCTCCCTGGAAATTGTACAAAAAGGAGGAGGAAATGATTCGTCAGATACGTCAGATAGTTCAAGGCCAGAACGTAATTGAGGGTGCCGGTGTGCATCTTCACAGGGTTTTTGGCTTTACCAACCCGGAGCTTTTTGATCCATTTTTACTTCTCGACGATTTCAGATCTCCAAATCGGGAGGACTTTATCAAGGGCTTTCCATGGCACCCGCACAGGGGGATTGAGACAATAACCTATGTGTTGCAGGGTGATGTAGAGCATGGCGACAGTCTTGGCAATAAAGGGATTATCTCGTCTGGTGAGGTGCAGTGGATGACTGCCGGCAGTGGCATTATCCATCAGGAGATGCCTCAAGGCGATGAGAATGGTGAACTGCAGGGTTTTCAATTATGGGCGAATCTGCCCGCTGCCCATAAAATGATGCCCCCCCGTTACCGGGGCATAACCTCATCCGATATCCCCCTGGTACAGAGAGAAGACGGCACTGTCATCAAGATCATTGCCGGAGAAATTGATGGAGTAAAAGGCCCTGCAGGCGATATCATTATCGATCCGGAGTACCTTGACTGTACCGTACCGCCACAGACCGATTTCAGCTATCCAACCAAAAAAGGATATACCGTTTTTATGTACTGCATTGGTGGTGAAGGCAGTGTTCATGGTACACAGGTTACTGACGGCAAACTTGTCTTGTTTGCTGACGGCGATGAAATTGCCCTGCAAAGCGGCAATGTGCCGTTTCGCTTTCTGCTCTGCTCCGGCAATCCAATCAAAGAGCCGATTGCCTGGAGGGGCCCGATTGTTATGAATACGGAGATTGAATTGGAACTTGCATTCAATGAGTTAGAGAATCAGACTTTTATAAAGCACAACGGCTAAATCGCTCCTGCAGTGCATATAATCGAATAGACAACTGACTGTGGCTGAACCCGGATCCCTGATATGAGTGCTTGCAAACATCACGTCTGCCATGGGTTTTGGTCGGCGGGCGGACACTTCGTTCTGAAGCTATTCCGGAGAATTGCCGATTTTTTATAAAGGAGAGATGTGACAATCTTGAAGAATATTCTCACATCAATTGCCATGATGATATTCTGGCTGGTTATTTCAGTTCCTTCCGGACACGCAGAAAAGGTGGTCCTGCCGCTTACCCTTGACTATACACTTCTCACCTCTCTTTTGTTGCAAAACAGTTTCGTCGATGATGACCAGAGTATGGTAATAGTCGGCTCCCCCGGTGACTGCATCCATGTCAGAATTGCGGAGCCACAATTCTCTTCAGTGGAGAAACTGCTCCGCCTTGAAGTGCGGCTGGATATTCGAGTCGGTAAGCAACTGGGCGACGAATGTTTACTCCCCGTCGAGTGGCAGGGGTATCTGGAGTTGTTGCAGGAGCCGATCCTCGATAGCCGGACTTTTTCCCTCTCTTTTCGAACTGTCGATTCAAAGCTTCTTACCCTTTCCCGACAACCTGCGACCATAGCCGGATTCCTGTGGGAATTTGCCAAACCCAGGGTATATGACCATCTGGATCGGATGCAACTGGATCTCGCGCCGCCGGTCAATGAATTACGCTCCTTTCTGGCGCCGCTTTTCTATGAAGAGACCCGGCAGGCAACCCAGACAATGCTTGACAGTTTGCATGGGGGACGGATTGATGTCGGTATAGAGGGGATCAAGGTCGAACTGCTTGCCGAGGTAGAAGAGGTCTTCAAGCCGGGAGGTGGTCAGCCCGACATTTCGTTAACGGCCGATGAACGGCAGGAGTTAGTCGAGCTCTGGGAAACATGGGATGCTTTTCTGGTTCAGTTACTCGTCACAATGGCCGCCGAACCGCTTAACCCGGAAGACCGCCAGGTTCTCATAGAAGTATTGCTCGATACCCGCTATGTCTTTATTGCAGCACTTGAACAGCAGGATATTGAAAAAGATTTTGTCAGATTGCAGTTTATCCGGGCCTGGCACCAATTGGCACCTGTTTTTCGACGACAGCTGTATGTACAGCCATCGGAAAACAGTATTGGTTATCTGGCGTTTTTTACCGCAGCCGATGCTCTGACTGTTTTTGATCGGATGGGTCCAACGCTCGGGATAGAGATAAGTCAGCAGGGGTTATTGCGCCTGGCTGCGATGCTGACAGGAAAGAGCTCGACCTTACCTTATACCCCTCAACTTGATAATCAGCTCAGAAAATTGTTTCAGTTGCCTCCTGCAGATGAAAATGGAGGTCCTCCCAACAATTTCGAAGAAATAGAAATACCTGAGGAGGGAGCGGGTGAACCCCTCTCCCGTTTGTTCGATTTCTTTCTCAGGTCGGCATATGCTGAAAAGCAACCTGCTTTTGCCGAGATTCTTCGCTGGAAGGCGCCTCGAACTGATGTGGCTGAGTATGTGGAAAGAGTCAGGGATGTCCTTGTCGAAAGTTCTGGTACAGTTATGTCCAGAGGCGGAATTCCCAAACATTTCCATAGGATGTTCATAAAAATGATTCCGGCAATGGCCTGGCAGGAGAGCTGTTTTCGTCAGTTTGCCGTGAAAAACAAAAAACTCACCTACCTGCTCTCTTATAACCAGACTTCGGTCGGGCTGATGCAGGTCAATGAACGGGTCTGGCGAGGTGTGTATGACCGCAGTCGTCTGCGCTGGGATATCCGTTACAACGCCCTTGCCGGTTGCGAGATTGCCGAGCTGTATCTACGAAAATATGCTCTGAAGCATTCGGTCTGGACAAAAGATGCCGACACCGATCTTCTCTCCCGGGTGGTGTATGCCATGTATAATGGGGGACCTGGCCAGTATAAGAAATTTCTGGAAAGGGAGCGTCGCGGTAAACATTACCAGAGCGATCTGTTGTTTTCGGAAAAGCTGCGATGGGTCGGGAAGGGACAATGGGAGCGTGTCAAAGATTGTCTGATAGGGAGTTGATGTCGCCCTGTCTCGTGTAACCACCTCTTTCCACTCGTGAAAGAGATCGAAAATTCGCCTGAAAAACAAGAAAATGCTTTCTTGGCTATGAATGTATATTGACAAAATGTAATGTATATGTACAATTGCTCCAAATGTACATATACATTTGGAGGCAATATGGAGCTTACGGACAAACAACAACAATTACTGGATTATATGACGGAACGGATGGATGAGGACGGACGTATACCGACTTTGCGGCAGACCGCCGTTGATTTGGGGGTCAGTCATACCGCAGTCGCCCAGCTGATGAATCAACTGGAAAAAAAGAACGTTCTCCGGCGGGAAGGGTATTATGGCCGGACTATCCGCCTCTACCCAGCGTCCCGGGAGAACAGGAGTTATCAAACCGGTCGGGAACTGCCCATTGTCGGTCAGGTAACAGCGGGGCTTCCCATGTATGCCCAGCAGGAGTGGGAAGGGACGGTTGTGGTGGACAGTTCGGTTTTTCCCGGGGACAACCTTTTTTGTCTGCGCATCAAAGGGCAGTCGATGAAGGATGCCGGAATCTTTGATGGGGATCTGGTGGTCTGCGAACCAAGGCAGTATGCTGAAAATGGCGAAATTGTCGCCGTGCTTGTCAAAGGAGAGGAGGCGACGGTCAAGCGTTTTTTCCTCTATTCCGACCATATTGAACTCAGGCCCGCCAATGACGACTACCAGGTTATGTGCTATCCATTCAGTGAACTGCTGGTGCAGGGAAAGGTGGTCGGGGTGATTCGAGGTAAACATTCGGAGTTTGACGGTGAGCGGGAATAACGGGTGTTGCCCGGGAAGGGTCGAAATCGCTGGTACTTTGGAGCAGGCAGGAACCGCCCGATTCTGCCCCGTGTATGTCGGCACCTGCGGGTACTCGTACACAGAATGGGTGGATAGCGGGTTCTATCCGGAAGGGACCAGGAGTACGGAGATGCTCGGACTCTATGGCCGGTGCTTTTCCGTGGTTGAGCTCAACTATACCTGGTATCAGATGGCCCGGGCCGACGCCCTGGCCCGCATGGTGGAAAAAGCACCCGCCCATCTGCTGTTTGCCGCCAAGCTGACCCGAACCATGACCCACGAACGGGACGACAACTGGCAGGAGCAGCTCAAACTTTACCGGCAGGGGGTTGCACCCTTAAAAGAACGACTCGTCGCCATATTGATCCAGTTGCCTCCCGACTTTGATCGTTCCATTGCCAATCGCAACTATCTGGCTGCTCTGCTTGACGGGCTGCATGATTTGCCGGTCGCGGTGGAATTTCGTCACGGCTCCTGGGCAACGGATTCTGTCTTTACCGAGTTGGCACGGCGGCAGGTAACCCTTGTCACTGTCGATGAACCGTCGCTGCCGGGGCTTTTCCCGTCTCTCGACGTGGTCACCAATCCGGAGCTTTTTTATGTACGTTTCCATGGCCGGAACAATGATGGGTGGCGATCGGGCAATATGCAGAAAAAGTTCAACTACGATTATTCCGAGGAAGAGCTCCGTTCCTGGTGTAACAGCTTGCTTCAGCCAATGACCGCCCGGGCCGACCGGGGCGTACTGCTTTTTAATAACCACGTCCGGGCCCAGGCTCCGAGAAACGCCAGCGCGCTGGCCGCGATACTTGCCGGTCCCGGGCGAGGGGGGCGTTAATGTCTCAGGGCTTCGGGTTGCGGGAGCGGGCGGTGCTCCATTTTAATGTGGCCGATTTTGCCGTCGCCGTCGAACGGATCACTGACAGCGGTCTGCGGGGGCGACCACTCATTATTGCCCCGCTGCAGGCAGCCAGGGCGGTGGTCTACGACATGAGCGAGGAGGCGTACGGAGAAGGGGTGCGCAAGGGAATGCTGCTCAGGCAGGCCACCAAAGTCTGTCGGAGGGCGAAACTTCTTGCCCCCCGTATAACCCTCTATCAGAAGGCAATGCAGGCCTTTTTGAAAGAATTGCAGGATTATTCCCCGCTTATTGAATGCGGTCAGGCAGATGGCCATTTTTTTGTCGATGTTACCGGGACCCACCGGCTGTACGGACCGGCTCCGGATGTCGGCTGGCGGGTACGGCGCCATGTGCGTACCAGTCTTGGGATCAACCCGATCTGGACCCTCGGCACCAGTAAACTGGTGTCGAAAGTCGCTTCAAGGGTGGTCAAACCGGTGGGCGAATATATCGTCACTGCCGGTGATGAGGCACCCTTTCTCGCTCCTTTACCCATCCACCTCCTCCCTGGACTTTCTGAGAAAGAGCTGCAGAAATTGCAGGAATTTCGGCTGACCACCATTGGCGCACTGGCTCAATTGAACCGTCGCCAGCTTATGGTGCCTTTTGGCAGCCGCTGTGAGTACCTCCATGCTGCCAGCCACGGTGTCGATGACAGTATGGTCTGGCCGGCCATAGGCGCTGAAAATATTGACTACGAGCACTATTTTGCTGACGATACCAATGATCAGCGACAGATAGAGGGGGTGGTTGCCATGCTGGTCAGCCGGGGGGGGCGCCGTTTGCGCGCACGGCGGCAGGTTGCCCGCCGGGTAGGAATCTGGTTGAGATATTCCGACGGCGGTCATGTGGTGCGCCAGGCCACCTGCCGAACCGGAACCTCCGGTGATTTTCTTCTATATAAACTGGCGCTGACCGCTCTGCAGCGGGCCTGGACCAGACGGACAAGGATTCGCAGCTGCCGACTGGTCTGTGACCGGTTGCAGCCTGAATCACCTCAACTGTCGCTTTTTTCCGAGCAGGAGCCAAGACAGATACATCAGAAAAAAGTGCTTGGAGCCATGGATATTCTGCGTAAGCGGTTTGGTCATGGGGTGATCGGCGTCGGTCGGCAGTTTCCGGTTGACAATGGTGCTGGCGATTCCGACGGGTTGCCCGTCCAGTAATCCGGGCGGCGGTTCTCACTTTTTCCAGGGCGATTCACTATGTTTCCTCTTCGTGTCAGGTCGTACTATTCCCTCCTGCAGGGGACTGCCTCTCCTGCCGCCCTCTGTCGTCGTGCCAGAAAACTGGGCTATTCCGGCCTGGCCATGACCGACCGGGACAACCTCTACGGCATCTGGGATTTCCTGAAGGGTTGCAGCCGGGAAGGGTTGCAACCAGTTGTCGGAGCGGAAATTACCGAGCCGGAATCGAAAAAAATCATTACCTGCCTGATCCAAAATAAAAAGGGATACGCCAGTCTATGTACCCTGCTGACCAGGCGGCACATGGACAAAAAATTCAGTCTGGCTGACAGCGTGAATTCGCTGTCAGCTGGCCTGATTGTTCTCTCTCGTGATCTTGACCTGCTCCGGAATTATACAGCCCATGGGGTGCAGGTGGTAGCGGATCTCGGTGCTGAACCCAGCGCTGCCGGCCGCTTAATTCGTACCTTTGCACGGGAGCATGGCATTGACGCCGTTGCCACTGTCGACAGTGATATGGGGCAGGAGAGCGACAGGCAGCTCTACTGTCTTCTGCAGGCGGTCCGGGAAAGCAGTACCATCAGCCGGGTCATGCAGCAAAAGACCACGGATACCATCAACTGGTTGGAGGGTAAAGATGCGTATTGCGAAAAATTTGCTATCTGGCCGGAGGTGGTGCCGGCAACTGAGCGGCTCGCCGAAATGTGCACGTTTACCGGCCCGGACTCTGGTCTTGTCATGCCGCCCTGGCGTGGAGGGAATGGGCTCCGCCCTGCCGTGGTTCTACGGGAGAAAGCCTATCTGGGGGCACGGTATAGATATGGAGACGATCTGGGAGAGCCGGTGATAGAACGGCTCGAGCATGAATTGAAAGTGATTGAAAATATGGGGTTTTCTACCTATTTTCTGGTGGTGCGGGACATCGTCCATAGAAAAGGCGCGGATGGCAAAAGGAAAAAACGCAGGATCTGCGGTCGCGGTTCGGGAGCGGCTTCACTGGTCGCCTACTGTCTGGAGATTACCAATGTCTGTCCGATCAGATATAACCTCTATTTCGAGCGTTTTCTCAATCCGGACCGGACCGATCCGCCCGATATCGATATCGATTTTTCATGGGACGAACGTGATGAGGTGATTGCCGATGTATTGCATGATTATGACGGCCATGCGGCAATGGTTTGCAATCATGTGTTTTTTCAACCTCGGATGGCTATTCGGGAGACGGCAAAATCGTTTGGCCTGCCGGGAGGGGAGATATCCCGGCTGACCAAACGCGTCCCCTGGATGCACAGCAGCGGTGCCGAAAATCTCGAACAGTCCCTGGTATCCCTGCCGTCACTGCGAAATCAGGATCTGTCGCCACCCTGGCCGGAGGTCTTGGAGCTTGCCGGAAAACTGATTGGTCTGCCACGTTATCTTTCCGTTCATCCGGGAGGAGTGGTGATCACTCCGAAACCAATCTGCAGGTATGTGCCGGTAGAGCTGGCCGCTAAAGGGGTGCCGATCATTCAGTGGGAAAAAGACGGGGCCGAGGAGGCTGGGCTTGTAAAAATTGATCTCTTGGGTAACAGAAGCCTTGGGGTCATCCGCGACAGCATTGCCGCGGTGCATGAGGGTGGTGGACACCTTGACGAAGGAAGCTGGCAACCGGAGGACGATGCGGCAACCAGGATGTCTGTTGCCGAAGGAGCGACCATGGGCTGTTTTTATATTGAGAGCCCGGCCATGCGGTTGCTTGAAAAAAAAGCCGGAACCGGTGATTTTGAGCAACTGGTGATCCAATCATCCATTATTCGTCCGGCGGCCAATGAATTTGTCCGGGAATATGTTCGGCGTCTCCATGGCGGCACCTGGCAACCGCTTTGCCCGGAGATCGGCGATGTCCTCGACGAAACCTTCGGGCTTATGGTCTATCAGGAAGATGTCTCCAAAGTGGCAGTCGCTCTGGCCGGTTTCAGTCATGGTGAGGCCGATGGTTTGCGCAAGGTGCTCTCGAAAAAAGATAAGATACTCAGATTGAAACATTACAAAAACATGTTTTTTGCAGGTTGTTGTCGTCGCAATGTCGCCCCTCCCGAAGTGGAAAGAATGTGGCGGATGATGATGAGCTTTGACGGCTATTCGTTTTGTAAGCCACACTCCGCTTCCTATGCCAGAGTGTCTTTCCAGGCAGCATATCTGAAACGACATTATCCTGCAGAGTTCATGGCTGCCGTGATTGCCAACCAGGGAGGATACTATGCAACCTTTGCCTATGTCTCCGAAGCGAAGAGGTTGGGGCTGAAAATTCTGCATCCGGATATTCAGAAAAGCAAAGTTCGTTGGTCAGGTAAAAACAATCAGATACTGGTCGGGCTGCAGAGTGTACATGGAGTGTCCACTGGTTTTTTAGACCGGCTTATTGCGGAACGGGAAAAAGAGCAGTTTCGGGATGTCGGGGATTTTTTCAGGCGGACGGAACCCGCTGATAATGAAGCCCGTGCACTCATTCATGCCGGTGCTCTGGACGGGTTGAACCCCGGGCATAACCGAACCGTTCTGCTGTGGCAATGGACCAGCTTTCAGCGATTATTGCATGACAGACGGCGCCTGTCGCTCTTTGAGGCAAAGCTGCCGCCACCACCTCCACTGCCGCCGCCGGACATGAAGAACCGGTTGAGGCGGGAATACCAGGTGCTTGGTTTTCTCTGCAACTATCATCCTTTGCAATTTTTTCATCACCAGGGCAAGGGGTTGAAGAGAATACACGCTCTGCCACGACACATCGGTCAACGGGTACAGTTGTTGGCCTGGTTGTTGACCGGAAAGCTGGTTTCGACACGGACCGGAGAAGCGATGGAATTTCTCACCTTCGAAGATGAGACAGGGCAACTCGAGACAACTTTCTTTCCAGAAGTCTATCGGACCCACGCCCATATGTTGCAGAGTGGGAGAGGATATCTCCTGACAGGTATGGTTGAGGAAGATTTTGGCGCACTGACCCTCACTGTGATAAAGGTCCGATCAATACACCAATAATAAATATGTTTTGAAAATCATGAAAGTAGCGTATAAAGTTGAACATGATATTCTCGAACAGAATCAAAATATTAGTACTTCATAATTTCTTTTTGTTGCTGTAAAAGAATTTCGTGAAGGTACGTATTCCCCCTCTAAGGAGGGCAAACAAAGTACTCCTTACGGAGTATTGTAAAGAATCCCGATTTGTTTCCTGTTCATCGGGGTCAGAATCAACATATTGAAATGAACGACAAGAAACGGATCCTTATTATTGACGATGAACCGACCTCCCTTGACTTACTGCGCAGGATCATAGAAACCAGGGGATATGAAGTCCTGACAGCAACGAATGGTCAGAAAGGGGTGGAGCTTTTTCAGCAGCACCCCTGCGATCTGGTCATAACCGATATGGTTATGCCGGTTAAAGACGGTTTGCAGACCATCCTTGATCTGCGTGAAGAAGCACCGGATCTCCCGGTTATCGCGATCTCGGGAGGTGGGACTATTTCGAAGGAACGGTACCTCGCCATTGCTGCGTATCTTGACGGAGTGGTTACAATCGCCAAACCATTTACCGTCAAAAACATCACCGGGGCAGTGGAAAAGCTTTTACAGGATCAGAATTCGGAGCGTTCGGCAGATATTTGAAGTTGAGATGATGGCCTTTCTTCATAACGATACTGCTGGAGGACAACTCTTCATCTGCTGATTATTTTTTCAGCCTGACCTTTGATGGAAATCCCCTCAACTACAGCTTTTTAAACAATTGGCCGGGATACTTGGCAACTGAAAGTAAAAGTCGTATTGTTTACAACCAGATGGGTTATGAATAGTTTCAGGACGGGAACAGAATGCATGGCGAGAGGATAACTGTACATTACCGGAAGAGAAAGGTGCCGGATCGATAGAGAAGAGGTAATTATGAATTCACTTGTGGAAGTCGGCATGACTCTCAATTATGTGATCGATGCCAGTTGCTCGAAATACAAAGACAACCCTGCCATAGGAATGGCGATGGAAGAACCTCTTTCCTATGGTGATTTCCATGAAAGAATTCTCGCCCTTGCTGCACGCTTACAGCGCGAGGGAATCGCCAAAGGCGATCATGTTGCTATTCTCAGTGAAAACTCACACAACTGGGGTATAGCCTATCTGGCTATTGTTCGTCTCGGCGCTGTCGCTATTCCAATCCTTCCCGACCTGCCGGAAAGTGATGTGCACCATATTTTAAATGCAATGCAGGTTAAAGCACTGTTCATCACGCAGAAGCAGATAGATAAAATTTACGAATTGCGTAAGGAACTCAAAGGGCCGGTCATCACCCTCGATAATTACCTTGCAGAAATAAGTATCGTAAACGTTGTGACCTTTTCCAGTTACCTGGAAGAAGCTCTGGGCTCGTTTAGAGAAGACCCGGAGAGTGTTGCTTTTCCACCGGTAGGTGAAGATGATCTCGCTTCTATTTTGTATACGTCCGGAACATCCGGGTTTTCCAAAGCGGTCATGCTGACACATAAAAACCTGACGGCGAACGCCTACGCAGCTTCCGGGCTGAAAAAAATAGAACCGGGATCCGTCTGGCTGTCGATTCTCCCCATGTCGCATACCTATGAATTTACCTGTGGTTTTATCCTGCCTCTGTTGTGTGGGTGCCGCATTGCGTATGCCGGTAAAACTCCGACTCCGGTAATCCTGCAGAAGCTCTGCGATTACGAAAAACCTTTCGCAATTTTTGCCGTTCCTCTTGTGCTTGAAAAGATATACAAAAAAAGAGTTTTACCGCAGATTGAAAAAAGCAGCCTCTTAAAAGGTGTGTGTAAATTCGGAGTAGGCAGAAGATTTATTTACCGGAAGATCGGCAAGAAATTGCTGTCTTTTTTTGGCGGCAACCTGCAGTTGATGGGCGTTGGCGGAGCCGCTCTCAACCCTGATGTTGAGAAATTTCTCCATGAAGCCCGATTTCCCTACCTTGTCGGTTATGGGCTGACTGAGTCCGCACCATTGATTGCCGGCGGTCCTGCTGGAGACAAAACAATTGCCATCGGATCGACGGGAAAGCCGATCCCCGGTGTGGAAGTGAATATCGCCGATCCGGATCCGGCAACCGGCATAGGTGAGATAATCGCCTGTGGTGCCAATGTCATGCGCGGGTATTTCAATGATGAAGAGGGCACGGAAGCTGTCTTGAGCAAGGACGGGTGGCTTGCCACCGGAGACCTTGGGTTTCTGGATAAAGAAGGCAATCTGCATGTTTGTGGCCGGTCAAAAAACGTGATTGTTCTTGCAAACGGTGAAAATGTATATCCTGAAGCGATAGAGCATAAAATGAACACCTATCACTGGGTTGTTGAAAGCCTGCTTCTTGAGAATAACGGCCAGATTGAGGCATGGGTTTATCCGGATTATGAATTTATAGATGAGCAGACTGCCGGCAGTTCTCGTGCCGACAGGCGGGCCTATATAGAGAACCTGTTACATTCGATGCGAACAGAGTTAAATGAAAAGCTACCCAAATCCTCAAGACTCGCCAAGGTTTTTGAACGTAGAGAACCTTTTGTCAAAACGGCTACCCATAAGATTAAACGATACTTATATAGTGGCCAGGCTACATTGGAGTAGGAAAAAACCTTCGATGTGGTCCGAGCCGGTCCGGCAGCTGAATTGACAGGATCTCAACATAGTGCATCCTGACTGGCGGCCTTTTTTACAACCATGCCGTATCAAGGTGAAACCATAAAACGTCAGTTCGAAGATCCAAATGCCTCAATCCCAAAAGGAGTGAGATCGGACTTTCTGCGACGCCATTGTTTCAAGAAAACCTCTCGTATCAATCTCGAACCGAATTTTTCAGATGAGTAGTTCGAATTACACCTGCCAAGCTTTCTCTGCAGAGGGGAATTATGGATACTACACTACAGAAAAAGACCATCTGTCCGCTGGACTGTCCCGACAGCTGCGGGATGATTGCTACCGTCGATAATGGCCGGGTGACCAGCCTGCAGGGAGATAAGGAGCATCCTTACACCAATGGTTTTATCTGCCGGAAGATGCGTCGGTATCCGGAGCGGGTCTACTCCCCGGAGAGAATATTATATCCACAGCTCAGGACGGGTAAAAAAGGGGCGGGGGAGTTTCGCAGAATCGGCTGGGATGAGGCGCTGGAAATTTTTGCGACCAGACTGAAGGAGATACATCGGCAATATGGCGGGGAGTCAATACTTCCTTATTCCTATGCTGGAAATATGGGGGCAGTGAACAGATTTGCCGGCTATCCGCTCTTTCACCGGTTGGAAACATCACAACTGGATCAGACAATCTGTTCCGCAGCTTCGGGTGCCGGCTGGACCAAACAATGTGAAAATATTTCAGGTTGTCCACCGGAAAATGCAGCGGATGCAGAGTTGATTGTTGCCTGGGGAATTAATATTAAAGTGACCAATGTCCACTTTTGGCAATATGTCGCCGCTGCCAGGAAAAAAGGTGCCAAATTGCTCGTTATTGATCCGTACAGGAATCAGACTGTACAGTCAGCCGACAGCTACCTGCAGGTCAAACCGGGGGGAGATAGCGCGCTGGCTCTAGGGGTCATGAAGTCGCTTGTTGAAAGGGACCTTGTCGATCATGACTTTCTTGACAAGCAAACTGAAGGTTTCGAACAACAGGCCGTCTCTCTGAAATCTACGAAGTGGGATGACGTCGTTCAGGAGAGTGGTGTTTCAAAACAAGAAATGGTGGCACTTGGTACCTTGCTTGCCAGGTCCCCCAGGACTTTTGTCAGAATCGGCATTGGTCTTTCGCGTAACAGCAGAGGCGGAATGGCCGTACGGGCAATTGCCTCGCTCAGTGCATGTCTCGGGCTCTTTGCCGGGGGACTGGGCAGGGGTGTCCTGCTTTCCTCGGGAGCTTTCAAAGGGGACAGGGGCAAGCTGACATATCCATCTCTTGCAGGAAAAGCAACACGAACAATCAATATGATCCAGCTTGGCCATGCCCTCAATTCGATTGAGCCGCCTGTGAGAGCATTGATCGTTTATAATTCGAACCCATTAAGTGTGAATCCTGATGGTACTATGGTCAGAAAAGGGTTGACCAGGGAGGATCTCTTTACCGTTGTCCATGAACAGGTCATGACACCGACAGCCCGATATGCTGATCTGCTGCTCCCGGCCACCACTTTTCTGGAAAATCTGGATATTTACACGGGCTACGGACATTTCTATCTCGGAGTGGCACAGCCTGCGATTGAGCCGGCAGGGGAGGCATGGAGTAATTTCAAACTGTTCCAGAGCCTGGCGTTGGAAATGGGGTTTGATGAGCCGCCATTTCGCCAGAGTTGTGAGGAAAGGATTGTCGACTACCTGGAAGGGATGCAGGGTTTACCTGAGAATTGCGACCTTCAGGAGGTACTGTCCGGTAGGCTTGTGCATTCGGTAAACAGCTGCAGTGATGGACGGGTATTGACGGGAGGAAGAGGGATGTTCCGGTTCGCTTCTCCTGGCTCGTACATTGATCCGACCCTGCCCTGCCTCACTGGTGCAGGTGAATTTGCTGATCCGGACCTGCTGTCAAGATATCCCTTTCAGCTGATAACGCCGCCACACCCGGATCTTTTAAACAGCACCTTCGGAGAATTTTATCCCGGAAAGACCGGGACAGTGTTTGTTCACCCGGAGGATGCTGCAACTTGTAATGTAGGGGATGGCGATGAGGTGATTCTGCAAAACGGCAGGGGGAGAACCGTTCGGGTTGCCAGGGTGACAACTGACACCAGAAAGGGGGTGCTGGTTGCTGAAGGAATCTTCTGGCCTGTTGAGAGGGATGGAGCTGGCGAAAGTAGACAAAAATCCGGCGGGATCAATGATCTGACCTCCCAAAAGCTCACTGACATGGGTGGCGGTGCCACCTTTCATGAGTCATTGGTGTCGCTCATTCGCAGGTAACCGAGTATCCGCTGTTATGATAATAGCAGGGAGTTGGCGAAGCTGATAATCGGCACGATGACCTTTGACAACAAGCCGCTGAAGGCAAGAACAATAATAATCAGAAAACCGAATCGTTCGATCCGCATGTAAGACAAGGCCAAATTGTCGGGAAGCAGTCCCATGAGGATGCGGCTGCCATCAAGGGGGGGGATGGGGAGAAAGTTGAAAATACACAATACCAGATTGATCCAGACACTGGCTATCAGCATCGAGTTCAGCGGTACAAGAATGGCTTCAGCCGCCGCCGAGTAGGGCAGGAGAGAGGCGAGCATCCATATGCCTTTTGTCACTATTGCGCTGGCTACCGCAAGGGCGAGGTTCGTCGCGGGACCGGCCAGGGCCACCCACAACATATCTTTTTTGGGATTTCGAAAGTAGCTCGGATTAACGGGCACCGGTTTGGCCCAGCCGATTTTAATAAAGAAAAAAGCGATGGTTCCCAGGGGATCAAGATGGCTCAAGGGGTTCAGCGTTAATCTTCCCGCATCTTTGGCGGTCGGATCGCCGAGGCGATAGGCAACAAAACCGTGGGCAAACTCATGAAAGGTGAGGGCAAAAAGCAGAGGTGGGGCAAGAATAATCAGCTGGGTAATAAAGTCGTTCATTATGTTGTGTCAATAAAATTAGGGGTTCTGGTCGTTGCGCTTTTTTGACAGCTGGCACAAACTAAGCATTGTCTTAACTTGGGCAAGTGGCTAGCCTCGCGGAAACTTCTTTTTCACGAGTGCGGCAGCTTCCTCCGGCGCAAGAGCCAGATTGTCCAGCCGAATGTTTTTGAGATACATAAGAATCTTCTTGTACCGTGGTCCGGGTTTATACCCCATTTCCATCAAATCTTTACCCGAGAGACCGGCATCGACATGTCGCAGTGAGGTCATGTAAAGCGATACGGCTTTTTTGACATGGTTTTTTCTGGCAATGGCCATTATGTAGAGCAATCCCTCGATTGTTATTTCTTCAAAACAGGCAGCTATTTTACTGTTTTTGTGGTTGTTTTCCCGAGATAATTGATTGATCGCTTTGTCCGCTCGATCTTTCTGGTCCAGGAGATACTCGGATACCTTTGCTGTTTCTTCAAATCGTCTACAGAAGGCTGTCAGCTCTTCCTGTCCGGACCTGGACATGATAGCTAACAGATAGACCACCCAGTTGCGGCAGGGCTCGTCAAGATAGAGCAGGCGAAACCAGGAAATCGCCAGCTGTGCCTGGGTCAGAATATGCATGAACCTTCTGTCAATCTCATAGTGTGGGCGAAGATCCGGCCAGAGAAACTGGAAGAGATCAAACTCAGCTAACCGTTGAATGGCTGGGAGAGGATTCTCTTCGGAGAAGATGATTTTAAGTTCCGATAAGAAGCGGGGATCCTGGCCTTTGCCGAACAGTTTCATGTTGACGGCATTGGTTATCAGCCGTTTGGTGTGGGGAGATATCTGGAATCCCATCCGTTGCTCAAATCGTACCGCCCGAAAAATTCTGCTGGGGTCCTCAACAAAACTCAGATTATGGATTACCTTGATAGATTTTTGCTTCAGATCGTTCTGGCTGTTGAAGAAATCAATCAGGGTACCGAAATGTTCCGGATTGAGCTGGATAGCCATGGCATTGATGGTAAAATCCCGGCGGAACAGGTCGAGCTTTATAGATGACAGTTCAACCGTTGGCATTGCCGCAGGATATTCATAGTACTCGAGCCGCGCCGTTGCGATGTCGATTTTGAATCCATCTGGCATGAGGACAACAGCCGTCTTGAATCGCTCGTGGGTTCTGTATCTGCCGTCAAGGTGGGCGGCGAGCGATTTGGCGAAACTAATGCCATCCCCTTCGATGACGATATCGAGATCCAGATTCTGTTTTTTCATGAGCAGATCGCGCACAAAACCACCGACGGCAAAAGCGTTGTGACCGAGCTTGTCGGAGACTGCGCCGATGGTCTGGAGCAGCTGGATCATTTCCCTGCTCAAACAATCGACAATGAGGGCGTTAAGGTTTCTCTTTCTCTCAAGGGAGGGGTGATCTGCTTCATGCAGAAGGTTTTTCGGCAGATGCGCCGGGTCGTTTACCAACCTGTTGAGCAGATCCGTTCGAGTGATAATCCCGATAAGCGCTCTGTTCTGCACAATCGGAATAAGTCGCTGCCTGTTTTCAATGATCAGTTCCTGGATATCAGCCAGTGTCGCGTTGAGGGGAAGGGTCTTCACGTCGCTGGTCATGTAATCGCTGACTGGCCGGTCACCAAGGGTATGGTGCATGGCTTTCTCGACTATCTGTCGGGTGATGATGCCGAGGATGGCATGGCCGTCGTCACTGGAATTTCTCATATCGGTGCGAACGGGAGCTGCGGTTATATTGTATCTGGTAAGCAGGGCGTTGGCCTCCGAGATTGTGGAGTCAGGGGTGATGGTAATCGCCGGTTTGGACATCATCTCGCTGGCTATGGCCTGAGGGTGGATATGTCGGTGCAGGGTGTGGATTAATTTTTCCTGCGCCTGTATCAAGGTCATTTCCTTCAATGTTGCGGAGGCAGCAGAAGCGTGGCCGCCGCCGCCGAGATCGCGGGCGATGATGCCGACATTGACATCGGCAATCCGACTGCGGGCAATCAGATAGATTCGACCGCCCATGGAGATCAGTGCAAAAAGAACATTGAGATTCTCCATCGCCATGAACCGCCTGACGATAAGGGCAAATTCATCAACATACATATCGAGAGAGTGGGTGACCACAACAATTGGGATATCCTGGATCGTGTACTGTTTGGCATTTTTCATCAACTCATGCAGGATGGAGATCTGCTCGGACGTCAGTTCGTGGGTGATGAACTGAGCGACCTGATCGAGTTTGGCACCTTTTTCCACAAGCCATGCTGCGGCTATGAGATCTTCGGGGGTGGTGGTCAGATGGGTGAGGGACCCGGTGTCCTCATAGATTCCAAGAGCAAAGAGTGTTGCTTCTTTGGGACTGATATCAATCTTTTGCTGCCGGAGAATATTCACCAGCAGAGTTGTCGTGGAGCCAAAATCCTCAGCTATTTCCAACTCGCCATGGAGATCGCCGCTGTTCTGAATGTGGTGGTCGTACAGGTGTATTTTAATGTCAGGATTATTCAGGCACTCCGAAAAAGGACCGATTCTCTCTGAAGATCGGGTGTCAACCAGAATGAGTGTTTCCACCGCTTTAAGGTCGATATCTTTTATCTTGAGAAAATCGTAGGTGTAAGACAGACTCTGGGAAATAAAATCACGTACATTTCTCTCCTGCGACCCGGGAAAGGCCATGACGGCATCAGGATAAATTTTCCGGGCGGCGACCATTGAGGCAAGTCCGTCAAAGTCGGCGTTGATGTGTGTGGTAATGAGGCGCATTGTGGCGATTTTTTTTACATACCCATCTTAAATTATTAGTTTTTGTACGATGATTAGTCTTGGGTGAAAAAATGTTGTAATAATAATGTATTGTAGGGCATTTGCGGAATTTTCGCCACATGCAGAGGAAAGATTTTTTCTTACTACCCCCGGGGATGGAACTTTTTATGAATACTTTTCAAACGGTCCTGATCGATATGGGTGTATATCTGGGTAGTGGCGATATCCGCGTGGCCAAGCATCATCTGTACGGCCCGCAGGTCGGCACCGTGACTGAGAAGATGGGTGGCGAAAGAGTGCCGGAGCATGTGGGGAGAGATATCCTTGTCGATCCCGGAGGCCAGGGCTGTTTTTCTCACGATCTGCCAGAATCGGAGCCGTGTCATGCAGCTGCCGCGGCCGGTAATAAAGAGATAATTGCTTCGCTTGCCCTTGAGGATGCCTGGTCGTGCTGTCTTTAAATAGTGCTCGACCTTATCTTTTGCCTGGTTGCCAAAGGGAATGAGCCGTTCTTTATTGCCCTTGCCAAGAACCCGGACAAATCCGGCAGCCAGGTTGCATGCAGCCAGTGGGAGCTGGACCAGCTCAGTTACCCGCAATCCCGTGGAGTACAGAAGAAAGAGCATGGTGTTGTCCCTTGTGGCAATGGGGGTTGTGGTGTTGGGTGGCAGCAGAAGGCTCTGAACCTCTTTTTCGGAAAGTGCTTTGGGCAGACTCTTGCCGCTGCGGGGGAGGTCAACGGTGGTGAAGGGGTTGTGTTTGACCAGGTTTTCCCGGAGCAGGAAGGTAAAAAAAGATTTTAATGCGGAAATACGCCGGGCATTGGTTCGATTACCTGCCTGGTGTAGTTCTTGACACTGTTCCAGAAAACCATAAATCGTTGTCAGGTCTACTGTATTCAGTGTTCTTTTTTTGAGAGAAGTAAGGTAGGCGAGGAAAAATGTTATGTCAGCAGCATATGCTTCGACGCTGTTCTCAGCGAACCTACGTTCGGAGATAAGGTAATGAAGATACAGTTCGTGAACTGCTGCAAACCGTGTGGGCAGTTGTATAGTTTTAATGATGCCTCAGCTGTCAGGCATTGGCTGCTTTGCTGCTATGCATTGTTGCATTACAAAGCAAATGTAAAAGCCTGATCGATATCAGGCTTTTAGAAAGGCAGCCTGCTAGAATGATTTTTTCATTCGGTTGAACTTGCGGAGTTTTCTGCGGGCTTCAGCCTGCTTCCGGCGCTTTTTAACACTCGGCTTCTCGTAGTACTCACGACGTTTCAACTCTCTTTTAATACCGTCTATCTGCAGCTTTTTTTTCAGCTGGCGAATTGCGTACTCAAGATCTCCTCGGACTTCAACTTCTATCATTTGTGGCTCCGTTTAGCGAATTAGTCATTTTTTTATAAAAAGATCAAGATATTACCTGTCTTTTTAGTAAATTGGTATGGTTTCATGACAACAATCTCGTTTATATACTAAACACTGGGAGCGTTTGTCAATGGATTTTTCGAGACTGTTTTGGCCGATCTTCTTTTGCCAATCACTGGATTTTCCTTTTATCTCTACACCCTCAAATACTCTCTTGATTCTTGTCCAGGTTTTATAGATACCGGAAACAACGAGCAATGCCACTAGGCGTTGTTGCTGAACATATCCCACGTTTATAGCCATGGCGATTTTTCGAGGTCCTTAATATGATCCCTGTAACCTTCGGCAAACAGGACCTTATCGCAGTGGTGCCAATCAATGGAGTAAGCATTGGCAAAATTGGCGATCGGTTCTGCACCTCTGACCTTATAGTAAAAGTAAAGGTAGGGTGCGCGGTCACCGAAAAAATGACACAGCTCATACCGGTCTGACAGATGACCAAGCGTCCAGTAATGAACGGACTCATTTGCCGGCGTCCGCTCCATCTGTTCAATCGTTTTCAGATAAAAAGCCCCCAGTTGTCCCATGCCGATCTGTAGCCCAATGACTGGAGGTCGTTATTGTAAAACTGCTTATCATTCCTGGAAGTGTTGGTGTTATTTTACCAATTTTCGGAGCCAACTACCTGTAAAGTATCGGTTTTTGTGGGCGAATCTCCAGAAACATCCACTCTTGTAAGTTTTAATGATTTTAAGCTCTCTTAAATTTTTGCGTGATCTTGATCGAAGAGAAGAGTAGTTTAACTATTGAGTCTGCTATTTGAATATCTGCGTTTAAAGCAGTTTCTTCTTTTGAAGGAAGGGTGTCGGTTGCATGATACTCGTTGAGATCGATTCGATAATCAAAGGGATGAGGACTATGCAGAAAGAAAAACTACATATTGCTTTAATAGCTGGTGGAGTATCGGGGGAACGTGAAGTTTCACTGAATGGCGCTGCAGGCGCAGAAAAAGCCCTGGACCCTTCTAAATTTATGGTGAGAAGGTATGATCCGGCGACAGATCTGGCAAAGCTTGCAGCCGACGCTCCGGAGATCGACTTTGCCTTTATTCTGCTCCATGGATTATATGGGGAAGATGGCACTATGCAGGGGTTTCTTGATCTTCTCGAAGTACCGTATCAGGGGTCAGGAGTGCTTGGCAGCGCCATTGCCATGGATAAACAATTGGCAAAAGAGTTGTATAAATTGAATGACCTGCCGGTTGCGGACTCAATGATCGTAACCGATAGTGATGCGATAAACGGCAAAGAACTGGTGAACCGATTCGGTCTGCCTGTCGTCATTAAACCGGTGCATGAAGGTTCAAGCCTTGGTCTCTCTCTGGCAAAGTCAGAAGAGGAGATGCTTGCAGGAATTGAACGGGCACTGCGTCACGATTCCCATGTGATGGTGGAAAAGTATATTAAGGGCAGGGAGCTGACGGTGGGGGTGCTGGGTAACAAGGAAGTGGAGCCGCTGCCGGTCATCGAAATTGTACCCGGGAAAGATTTTGCTTTTTTCGATTACGACGCCAAATACAAACCCGGTGCAACGGAAGAAATATGTCCTGCGCGAATCAGTGAGGATGTCACCAGGCTGGCGCAGCGGTATGCTGTGGCCGCCCATAAGGCACTCCGGCTGAGAGGGTATTCACGCACGGACATGATGATGGCAGAGGACGGTTCTTTGGTTTTGCTTGAGACCAACACCATTCCCGGCATGACCGCAACCAGCCTCATGCCTCAGGCAGCGGCTGCACATGGCCTGCCATTTCCACAGTTTCTTGAACGTCTGATTGAACTGGGTATGGAGGGTCGCTCGAAAAAATAGCGTGTTAGAACTTGCCCCGGCCAGATTCAAATCACAATTCGGTGGGGAGCGTTAAACACGTTCAGTCGATCCGGTCTGGCATAGGCGGCAAGGGTGGCTCCCGCTCTTCTGGCTATGGCCAGTCCCAAAGATGAGGGTGCCGTTCTGGACATGATTATTGGGATACCAATCCGGGCACATTTCAGTACCATATCCGATGTGAGGCGACCGGTGGTGTAGATTGCGCTTTTGGGCGTTGCCTTGCCGAGCAGGATGGCACCCAGTACCTTATCCACCGCATTGTGTCGTCCGACATCCTCATAAAAGAGCTTCAGTTCGCCATCCTCCCACAGTCCGCAACCATGAATACAGTGGGTTTGAGGACCTAATGGGGAGCTTTGCAGGCTTCCACGGATAAAGGCACTGATTTCCGGAAAGGTGATTGTGCATTCCTGCAGCGGCTCAAACGCTCCTTCCAGCATTTCTCTGGAAATCTTGCCCGTTCCCCCACAACCGGAGGTGATTATAACTTCTTTTGGTTCTACATGTTCCACGTCGGCGTATACCGCAATACGGCCTTCCGGGCAGATATAAATTTCTTTGATTTCCCCAGGTTTTTTAATGTAGCCCTGGCCGAAAAGAAAGCCGGCACCGAACTCTTCAAGGCCGATAGGCAGGACCATTGAGGAACCAATGGTCTCATCATTCAACGCAATGGAATATGGGGTTTCGATGGCCAGCTGTTCAAGCTGTTCGGTAAAACCCTCCGATGTGACTACGGTGGTCAAGTGGCTCATGGTGAGCCGGGTGCTTGAGGGGTGCGACGTGTTCATATCTCTTTCTTTTGGTTGTCTTTGGGTCTTGAATCAATACGTGGCCGATACCCTAAAGGGAGTTTCACTGAATTTCAAGCATCATTTTTTCGGACGGTGCCCTAGAAGCTCGACAATAACCGGTTATCGTATAAGAATGAGCTCAAGGAAATAAGTTGGTTTTCGTGGCGGCCAGATATTATTAAGAGAGGTAGAGCCGGAACCTGTCTTTGTCAACCTCTGCCATTTTACACCGGTCCGGTGCCAACATCCTTGCAATTCGGGAGTTTATTCCCTATCCTTTGGCTTTTGGTCTGATGTTCAGGACCCTTGTTATTGTATTGCCGGCGTAAGCGTTTGATTCGGAGAAGATGTATGCCCCCCAGATCTGCCTGTATTTTTTTCTGTATGCTGTTCTTTTTCAGTTCAACCGGACAGTCTGCACAGCAGACATTATCCAGTCCGATAGTTCTTGGTCAGTCATGTGCGCTCAGCGGACCTGCACAAAACCTCGGCCTTGAGATGCGGGCCGGTTTGCTTGCCGCCTTTTCCCTACTCAACGATGAAGGTGGCGTGCATGGGCGGGAGGTGCTGCTCCTCAGTCGGGATGACGGTTATGAACCGGATAAGGCGGTAAGAAACACCAAAGGTTTGATCTACGATGATCAGGTGTTTGCCCTTATCGGTGCAGTCGGCACTCCGACATCCAAGGCCGTTGAGCCGATTGTCAGTGAGACGAAAATCCCCTTTTTTGGTCCATTTACCGGCGCTGAATTCCTGCGTAATCCTTTTAATACGTATGTCATAAATATTCGGGCCAGTTACTTTCAAGAAATGGAAAAGTTGGCCTCGTACCTGATCGACAATAGAAATCTGAGCAGAATCGCCTGTTTTTATCAAAATGACAGTTATGGTTTTGCAGGTTTGCGAGGCATTGAAATTGCCTTGGCCAAAAGGGGAATGAAACTTGTCTCTAAAGGAAGCTATGAAAGAAACACAGTTGCGGTAATGGGCGCTCTCCGCGATATTTATAAGGAAAAACCGGAAGCGGTCGTGCTGGTTGGTGCCTATTCTGCCTGCGCTGAATTTATAAAACTGAGCAAGAACAAGATTTCCCCCGATGTGGTCTTCGGCAATATCTCCTTTGTGGGCACCGAGAGCCTCAGAGAGGTGCTCGGTGGCTACGGGCAAGGGGTGGTGGTGTCCCAGGTTGTTCCTTCTCCTTACGATACGGACATCCCGTTAATTGTTGAGTTTAAAAGGGCCATGGCAAAATATCAACATGATGCGCCAATAAGTTTCACTTCTCTGGAAGGCTATATCGTTGGCAAGCTTTTTGGCAAAATTGCCATAGCTGTGAAAGGAGAACTCACCCGGGAGAAATTCATTGCAACCATGGAAGAGGTCGGGTGGTTTGATTTAGGCGGACTTGTGCTGCGCTTTGGCCCCGAGGACCATCAGGGATTGGATAGTATCTATCTGACTCAGATATATCCGACTGTAGAAGAGTTGGAAGATACCAAATGAACCGTCGGAATAGGTGAAATCTGTGGCCAGACCTTCGATGCGAATATTTAACAAAATTTCCCTCTCTTCGGCGCCGTTCTTTGCGTCACTGGTGGTGATTACTTCACTCGCCACATTTATCGGTATTTTCTGGGCCATTAACGAGTTTCAGGCCTATCAGGAAAGCATCGAAAATATCCGGTATACCTACAGGCATCAATATGAAGTGAGGGTTAAGGAAGAACTGGCCAAGGTTGTCGAACTGATAAACTATCGACGAAGGCAAAATGCATTAAGAGCTGAGCAGGACATTCGCGAACGTGTTCAGGCAGCGTATACTATCGCCTCACATAATTTTCGACTCTACAAGGACGAAAAGAGCATTGGTGAAATGCGTTCGATGATTATTGAACTGCTGCGTCCCATGCGTTGGAACAATGGTCGCGGCTACTATTTTACCGGCAGGGTGGAAGACGGGATAATCGATCTTTTTGCCGATGAGCCGTTTTTTGAAGGCAAATCAGCTGCAGAATTCCAAGAGGTCAACGGGCAGGATGTGATCGGCGATATTGTCTCAATTATAGAAGAGAAAGAAGCGGGATTGTATCGTTATAATCTCATTAAACCCAAATTCTCGGGGAGAAGTTTCCCCAAAATAGCCTTCGTTAAATATTTTCCACCACTGGATTGGTTTATCGGTGCAGGGATCTACAATGATGACCTTGAAGAGTCCCTTCAGCAAGAAGTATTGACAAGAATTCGAAATATTCAATTCGGCAAGGATGGCGAGGTGTTCTGTTTTCGTTCCGATGGGACTATTCTCAGCAATCAAAATGAACGGCTTATCGGTCGTTCGGTGAAGGACCTGTTAGATGCCGACGGCAAGGGATATGGAGAGGCTTTTCTGGAAATTGCGACAAATGGAGAACAGCAGGGATACGTTCATTATGCGGTGCAGAGGTTTCTGACCGGGGGCGTGCACCAGAAACTCGGTTTTGTCCAGATATACCCTGACTGGGGATGGGTGCTGGGGACATCAATGTTCATGGATGCAATGGAACAGACCATTGCGGCCGAGACCGAGACATATCGGGCGATATCCTTCAAGAATGTTTTCACCTTTATTGTTCTTTTTGCCATTGCGGTGGTTTTTCTGCTTCTGAGCACCTTCTTCTATTCGCTTAAAATCAAACAGGGTATCAGTCTGTTTACAAATTTCTTCAGGGCAGCAGCCGACTCAAATGTGAAAATCAACAATGAATATCTCGCTTTCAGAGAGTTTGAGGATCTGAGTCTTTTAGCGAACCGGATGGTGGAGGATCGGATAAAGAACGAACTCCTGCTGCATCGGGATGAACTGCGACTTGATACCCTTTTGAGGCTGGGGATGATGGAAAAGTATTCCCTGCAGGAAAAATATGATTTTATCCTCCAGCGCATTGTCCAGATAACCAGAAGTGAAGAGGGATACCTGGCACTGGTTAATAGTGCCCAGACCCATATTACTATCTGTTCCTATATCGTATTCAATGAACAGGATGCTGAAGATCGTGAAGGTGAGCTGACCCTTCACCGGGCTATAGAATATGGGGGGCTGCCCGGCAGGGCAGTCATGAAGAAAACAGCAGTAATTGCAAATTCCTTTCATCCCGGAGACGAACGGGATGTCTATCCATACTGCAAGGAGATACGGCGACACCTGGATGTTCCTATTTATAATGACGGCAAGATTGTGGTTGTTGCAGGGGTCAGCAATAATGTAGAAGAGTATGATAATTCTGATATCCGGCAGATGACCATGCTGCTCGAGGGTATGTGGCTGCATGTTCTCAATAAATGTGCCGAGGAGGAGCTTGCCCGATTGGAGCGACAGATTATTGCCGTCAGTGAAGAAGAGAGATCGAGAATAGGTCGGGATCTACATGATGACCTCGGCTCTCATCTGACCGGTGTGGAGCTGCTCAGTAAGGTGCTCCAGCAACAGCTTCAGGATGAGGCACCGGAGCGGGAGAAACAACTTGGAACAATCCGGGACCTGATCAGAGACGCCATTGAGAAGACCCGGCGGCTTTCCCAGGGACTCTATCCCGTGCATGTGGTTGAGTACGGGTTGGAAGCAGCAATTGAGGAATTGGTTGTTGAAGCGGAAAAGATGTTTAAGGTTCATTTTGATCTCTCCTGGGAAGGTGGAGAAAAAACCCTCGGTAAGAACACCGCTACGCATTTGTATTATATAATCAGGGAGGCGGTTTTCAATGCCGCACGTCACGGGAGACCGACGAAAATTGGTGTATATATGCGACTTGAAGACGGGGGGTTTTTATTAAAGATCGTTGACGACGGAATCGGATTTGATGGAACTCCTGCGGCAACCGGGATGGGCTTTCATACTATGAAATACCGTGCAAAAGCTATAGGTGCTGCGCTGACCATCAATTCAGGCAGGGAAGGGGGTACAGTAATCTCAGTGACAGGTGAGGGGCTGGAATGAAATCGAGGGTGATAATTGTCGATGATCATCCCATTTTCAGGATGGGTATGGCAGAGCTGCTCAATCAGGAGGAGGACTTTATTGTCTGCGGTCTTGCAGAAGATATTGGCAGTGCCAGGAAGGTCATTCAGGATCATGGACCGGATCTGGCAATAATTGATATTACTCTCGCCGGTGATAACGGCCTTGATCTGGTCAAAGAGCTCTCTACCCAGAAAAACCCGCTACCTATCCTGGTCCTCTCCATGCATGATGAGCAGGTGTGGGCAGAACGGGCAATTCGCGCTGGTGCCCGTGGCTATGTCATGAAAAAAGAGGCCAGTGAAAATGTCATCTCCGCCCTGCGCAATATCCGTACCGGGAAGATCCATGTCAGTTCGAGGATTATGGAACGGCTGCTTGACAGGCTGCAGCTTAAAGCAGATGCACCGGCCGGTCGCACCGTCGACCTGCTTACCGACCGGGAACTTGAAGTCTTCAGACTACTGGGAGCAGGACTTTCCACCCGTGAAATAGCCGATCAGATGAAACTCGGCATCAAAACAATCGGTACCTATCGGGACCGTGTTAAACAAAAACTCGGCATTAAAACAGCGGCGGAGCTTATTCGCCGTGCAGTCTTGTGGACCGAGCAGGAATTCTTCAATTCAGTCGACTCAGGCGATGTAGGTTAATTCCCTACACGGCCAGGCGCTCTGGCCCTACAAAACAAAAGGGGCTGGGCTGATTCTTTTCATCGCTAAACTTTCTTATACTAACCATGCCTTACAGAAGGCCCTCTGCAATGTTTGGTTGGAGAGCGTTTTTTTGTTACTGGTTTATAGATTACAACACTTTCTGTGCTGTAATTTTCTGTACCCTAAAAAATGTTGACGGCGGGGGAGAATCCTGCGCAATGTGAAAAAAGGTTTGGAATTATATGCAAAAACTCTTTCCTACGTGTCTGCTCGTTCAAGATGGCTCGAACACATCCGAGCTTGAAATAACTGAGGTCAACCTCCACCCCGGCAGTGGCTTCTCCCCTGATCAGGGAGACGCAGTTCTTCTTGCCGGGGGTTTTTCCTCAATCACCCCGGAAAGTGGATTCCCCCTGTCCTCAACGCTTCAGCTTAACTATGATCTTGCAACATTCAATGGTGAAGAGTTAACAGCAATTGCCCGGGCTGAACTCAGGCGGATCAACCAGGTAAATTATCGCAGTTATACCATTGAAGCGGACAACCGGGTGTGCGTCATAGGTGACAATGGTAGGCAATTAAATACATTTATCGATACGTACGGTGGTGTTTTAGCTATTGAGCCCCTGCTGCTCAAAGGGTATCACCCGGAACTACCGACAGTAACAGAATTGAGCCTGGACAATCAGGGACACACTTGTCATCTGGAATACCAGGTTCGGTCCCCCATTAATTTTGAACTCTGCACCTACTGTGGTGCTTGTGGTCCGGCCTGTCCCGTACAATGTATTTCCGAGAATTTGTTTGTTAATTATGATATATGCACCTTCTGCAAGGAGTGCGAGAAAGTCTGCGAAGCAAAAGCAATTGATGTTCATAGTGCACTGGATAAGATTCTTGATATTCCGGCAATTATCATACTTGGCAATGCAAGAGTTGAGCTGCCGCCAGGAACTGGAAAAGTTTTTTATGAAGAAAACCTGCCAGATTATTTCGCCTCCCTTTTTCCCTGTCAGATTGATGAAGTTGTTACCTGTGATAACGCTCTCTGTCAGTTCAGCGGAAAACTCGGTCGCGGCTGTGACCTGTGTCTCTCCAGTTGCTCCTATGGCGCGATAGCTCAGGACGGTAGAGGAGTGACGGTCGACTCTGTAAAGTGTGAAGAATGCGGGGCCTGTGTCGCTGCCTGTCCAACCGGTGCATTGCAGAACGAAAGGTGTAATGATTCTTCCTTTGTCGATTATTTCCGTGATGTGAATATTCCCGTCAATGGAACAGTCGTTATCGGCAGTGAAACCAGCCTCCACACTCTTTGGTGGCAACAGCACGGCACACGTCGCGACAATGTCCTGTTCCTGCAATATGACAAGGTACAGAGCCTCACCCTTTTTCATTTCATGTTCCTTGTGAGCCGTGGAGCCGGACGGATTGCACTTTTGGCGGAAGAAGGTCAGGAGCGCAGCTTCCCCGCATCTCAGAAACAGATCCTTCTGGCAAATGAAATGCTTACCAGGCTCTACGATAGAGAAGGCGTTGTGGTGAGCTGCCGTCTGCAAGACTTTGATTCCATGATGTCTGAATCACCAGCCGGAAGTTTTGGTGCCGTTGAGAAAAGTGAGGGATTCGTCAATCGCAGACAATCACTCGCAAGAGCCCTGGAAGACCTGGTGAAAAACAGCGGTCGCGAGGTAAGCATGCGACCTGCAGGGTATATTCCATTTGCCACAGTGAGCTGTAACACGGAACGGTGTACCCAGTGTATGGCCTGTCTCAACGATTGTCGCATCGAAGCTCTGAGTGCCAATCAACAGCAACTTGCTTTGAATCACAGAGGCGTCATGTGCGTTGGATGTGGGCTCTGTGTCCAAATATGTCCGGAAAACGCACTGACTATCTCTCCCGAATTTACCCTCGCAACCGATTTCTTTACGACAATCGAACTGGCCAAAGCCGATCCAATGGCCTGTAAAAGTTGTGGCAAGGTTTTTGGGACCAGAAAGAGCTTTGATAGGGTTATGGCCATTCTGTCCAAAAAGGAGTCGGTCGATACCAGCCACTTTGAATATTGCGATACCTGCCGGGTCGTCAAACTTTTTGAAACGGAATAACTATGGATGAATTGAACGAACAGGATCTCTTTCGGGTACGTTTTCGCTTTCTCGATCTCATCAAATCTTTTTTCGTTGAGGAACCTGATGCGGAAACAATGAGTCGCTGGAGGGGGACTTTTTCGGCTCTTGCCAAGGAACAGGTGAGTCCCCGTTTTGACATTGGTGTGAAAGAGATATCCCGAGCCCTGAGTGACAGAACATTAAAGGAATTGCAGGAGGAATATTACGAGGTTTTTGTCAATCCTTTTGATACCGGCATGGTCGAGACGACCGCCTCCTACTATTTAAATGGTCGAAGCTTTGATCAGGCCCTGGTCGATATCCGGGGCTTAATGATTGAGGCGGGGATACAGAAAGATGAAACGGTTACGGATCCTGAAGATTCACTGGTTGTCATGCTTGATACCTTTGCTTCCCTTCTCGAAGTGGAAAAGATAAGTGGTGGGGAGAAGATCAGACAACTCCAGAGAATGATGCTCGAAAACTTCCTTGAGCCATTTACGGAGAAATTCACAGCGACTCTGAAAGAGAATAAGCATGCGGATTTCTATTATTTATGTTGCCTGGTTCTTAGCGGCTATCTCGATCTGGAAAAGAGTTTAGTGACCTAGAAATGATTTTTCTTGTTTTTGGGTAAGAAAATCATTTCGTGAAGGAACTTATCCCCTCTGTTGTGGGAGGGGATCATAGCCCTTGGGTTGCGGGTGTCAACCCGCTATAGTGCCTTGGGGATGAGAATTGTACCCAACAAATGCGGTTTTTAAAGGCCTCGTTGTCGGGGGTAGTCGTTGAAAATTTGTTTTTATGCAGTTTTTAGTTCGCGCTCCAACTCTGCAGAGTTAACGGAGCGTCCTTGAAGAATAATGTGAGGAAAAGGAGGGTTTATGATGAAAAAGGAAGAAGACAAAAGGCGTTCATTTCTCAAGCACATACTGGCCGGTACGGCAGCTGTGATTGGGACTGCAGCCATTGTCAAACCGGCGAAAGCCCAGTCTGGGGCCACTATCAAGCACTCGGATGAAACGCTGTATCACGAGAGCGAGAGTTTTAAGAAATACTATAAAACCTTGCGATAATAAGCCACCCGTAAGGTTTGGAGTTGGCTTCCTCCGGGGTGCCACGAAAAGGTTTTAGTGATCTCGAAAAAACTCATGATTTGAAGATGGAGAGTTTTTTCGACGCCATCAAATAAGGAGAAATAGCAATGGCTAGAAGCAAAATCAAGACTTCCTCTGGGAGCAGTGCAGTATCCGCTGATCGCAGAGTAACTCTCAATCCAAAGGTCGCACGGCGATCCTTTCTTAAATTGTCGGCGGCAACTGCAGCCCTGACCGGGGTGGCAATGACCACCAGAATGACCTCCAAGGCCAACGCTGCGACCGGTAAGACCGAGGCCTATGTTGGTTCCGAGAAAGTCAGAACTATCTGTACTTACTGTGCTGTTGGGTGTGGAATCGAGGCCGAAGTACATAACGGTGTCTGGGTTCGCCAGGACATCGCTGCCGATCATCCGGTTTCATACGGTGCACATTGCTGTAAAGGTGCCGGTGCCATCGATATGGTTACCAGTCCGAAGCGTCTGAAGAACCCGATGAAAAAAGTAAACGGGAAATGGACCAATCTGACCTGGGATCAGGCAATAACCGAGATTGGTGACAAGCTGCTTTCTCTTCGCGAAAACGACGGACCGGACGCCCTGCAGTTTCTGGGCAGTGCCAAGGTCTCCACCGAGATGGCCTACCTGCAACGGAAATTTGCCGCTTTCTGGGGATCAAACAACGTCGATCATCAGGCCCGTATCTGACACTCCTCAACGGTGGCAGGTGTCGCCAATACATGGGGTTACGGAGCAATGACCAACAGCCTGAACGATATGAGACATGCCAAGAGCTTGATCTTTATCGGTTCAAACGCACCAGAGGCACATCCTATTTCCATGCAGCATATTTTGCATGCCAAAGAAAAAAACAATGCACCAATCATTGTTGTCGATCCACGGCGGACAAAGCTTGCCGCCAAGGGAACCGACTTTGTGCGGATTCGTCCGGGTACCGATGCCGCCTTCATGATGGGCCTGGTAAACGCGATTATCACCAATGGCTGGGAAGACAAGGAATTTATCAGAACCCGTGTCGCCGGCTATGAAGAGATGGTCGAGGTAGCCAAGGCATACACCCCCGAAGAGGTGGAAAACATCACCGGTATTCCCGCCAGTGAAACCGTCCGTATCGCCGAGCTTCTCGCCAATAACCGTCCCACCAGTCTGACCTGGTGTATGGGGGGAACCCAGCATTCCATCGGCAGCTCGATTACCCGGAGTTTCTGTATCCTCCAGCTGGTGCTGGGCAACATGGGCAAATCAGGTGGCGGTACCAACATTTTCCGTGGCCATGACAACGTTCAGGGTGCAACCGATATGTGTGTTCTTGCCGACAGTCTGCCGGCCTATTATGGCCTGGCCGACGGTTCATGGAAACACTGGTGTCGTGTATGGGATGTTGACTATGAATGGATAGTCGGCAGATTCAAGGAAAAAGATTGGATGAACAAAAAGGGATTCACCCTTTCCAGATGGTATGAAGGTGTCCTGCAATCGGAGAAAATACATCAGTATACCCCACTAAAAGCCTTGATCCAATGGGGCTGTGGGTCAAACTCCAATTCCCAGTATCACAAGGTAAAGGAAGCCTACGATAAGCTTGACCTGCTGGTCGTTGTTGATCCTTTCCCGACCATGGCTTCCGTCGCCTGTGAAACCGATAACGTCTATCTGCTGCCGAGTGCCAGTCAGTACGAGACCTCCGGAAGCGTGACCTCGACTTCCCGCCAGATCCAATGGCGCTATAAGGTCGTAGATCCGGTGCACAACAGCAAAGATGACTACCAGATCATGGAACTGCTGGTTAATAAACTTGGGTTTGCAGAGCTCTTCTACAAGAACTTAAAACAGATACCGGAAGATATCACCCGAGAGCTGGGCAGTGGATCGCTCACCATCGGCTACAATGGTCAGACCCCCGAGCGAATTAAAAAGCATATGGAGAACTGGCACACCTTTGATATTGATGATCTGCAGGCCAAAGGCGGACCATGCGACGGTGAGTATTATGGCATGCCGTGGCCATGCTGGACCGAAGAACACCCCGGAACTCCGATTCTCTACGATGTCTCGAAGTCGGTTGACAAAGGCGGTTTGCCGTTTAGAAACCGATTTGGTAATGAAAAGACCTACGATGCAAGTGGTCGGGTCGAATATCAGCTGGCCGCTAAAGGAGTCTGTAATCCGGGCAGTGAGGTTCAAGGCGGCTATCCTGAATTCAAGGATACTGTTCCCGGAACCAACTGGAAGACCGATCTCTCCCAGAAAACCATCAAAGACGCAATAGCCCGCGGCATGGCGCCGTTCGGCAATGCTCGGGCCCGCTGCGTTGTGTGGAATTTCCCAGATCAGGTACCCGTCCATCGGGAACCGCTGCATTCACCGCGGCCTGATCTGGTCGCCAAATATCCTACCTTTAAGGACAAGCCTGATCATTTCCGTGTTGATACCCGTTTTGAGACTGAGCAAAATCCGGAGCTGGTCAAAGAGTTCCCTTATGTGATCACCACCGGTCGTATGGTAGAGCATATGGGTGCCGGTGCAGAGACCCGCAGCAACCAGTACCTGGCCGAACTCCAGCCGGAGATGTATGCTGAGATCAATCCCCGTCTTGCCAATAATCTTGGTATCCGTGACGGTGCAATGATGACGGTTGAGTCACCGGAGGGTGGCAAAATTACGGTTAAGGCCTTTCATACTGAGAGGGTGGATGAAAAAACCATCTTCCTGCCGTACCACTTCGCAGGCATATTGCAGGGCAAATCCTATGCTGACAAGTATCCTGAGGGTACCGCCCCGTATGTTGTCGGTGAGATCGGAAACGTTGTCACCAATTATGGATATGACATTATCACACAGATTCAGGCAACGAAAGATGGTCTGTGTAAAGTAACCAAGGCCTGATGAGGAGGATATGAAATGGCAAGAGTAAAATTTTTATGCGATGTTGACCGTTGCATCGACTGTAGCGGTTGTGTCGTCGCCTGTAAGGAAGGAAATCATATCCCCGTTGGTGTAAACCGTCGTCGGGTGATTACCCTCGATCAGGGCAAACCTGGTGAGAAATCAATTTCAGTCTCGTGCATGCATTGTTCTGACGCCCCGTGTATTGCGGTATGTCCGGTTGATGCAATTTATCAGCGTGACGATGGCATCGTCCTGGTCAATAAAAAGACCTGTATCGGGTGCGGCTACTGTTTTATGGCCTGTCCGTTCGGTGCTCCGCAGTTCCCCAAAGGCAATGTCTTCGGGGCAAGGGGAGCGATGGATAAATGTACCTTCTGCGCCGGCGGCCCAGAAGAAAATTTCAGTACCGAAGAAAAACACCTCTACGGTCAAAACAGGATTGCGGAAGGCAAAGTACCGCTTTGCGCTGGAATGTGTGCGACCAAGGCTCTCCTCGCAGGAGACGCTGATGTGGTGGCGGATGTATATCGTGAGAGGGTCTTTCAGCGCGGGTCTGGTGTGAACGCCTGGGGCTGGAGCAAGGCATACAGTAAGAAGTAACGGACAATAACACGTCCTTCGTTAAAGAATCCAGCCTCTGCTGCAAAGGGGCTGGATCTTTTCATCCTTTATCAGGAGCAAATTATGCAGAGAGTTTATGCATCTGTGTTGCTGCTCACAGTTTTTCTTGTGGCAGGATTCGCCGCTTTCGTTTCCGCCCAGGAAGGCCAAGCTCTCGCGGGTCTTTCGGCGGGGTCGTCGGCCGATTATTATCATACACTTATTGGCACAATTTCAGGCAACTGGCAGGAGTATGGTCAGTTGTTTACAACGCTGCAGGGACAGTGGTTCTGGAAAGCTTTCCTGCTGATTGTAACAGCAGTTCCCGCAGTATTTTTACTGCACTATCTGATTATCGGCGCAAAACATTTTGACCATGACGGTGAGCAGATACTGTTTTTCTCACTTCTTACCAGGGTTGTTCATTTTATAGCTGCTGTCAGCTTTTCGCTGCTGGTTCTTACCGGGCTGATGATTGTTTTCGGTAGCTATCTTGGTGGGGGAACTTTGATTCGTTTGGCCAGATATACTCACCTGGTGTCAGCGATGGTTTTTGTTATACCGGGAGTAATAATGTTTGTGGTGTGGTTGAAGGATATGCTTCCCCAACTGCATGACATCGCCTGGATGTTTATTCTCGGTGGTTATCTGAGTAAAAAGAAGAAACCTGTCCCCGCGGGTAAATTTAATGCCGGGCAAAAAATGTACTTCTGGTTTGCCACTTTCGGTGGTGGAGTTATGGCCTATACGGGGTATATCATCTGGGGAATGGGAGCGGATGTGGATACGGTTCGACTGTACACCATCATCCATAATGTCCTCGGAATGGGGATACTTGCATTCTATCTGACCCATGTGTATATGTCTGTTTTTGCCATTGCCGGATCACTGGAAAGCATGAAAACAGGGTATAAACCAAAAGAGGAAGTGGATATTCTCCATAGTCGCTATAAGTACTAATACGTGAATTGATCGGGAAAGTCTTATTGTGTTTCTGATTTTGGGAAACATCTCCGATATTCATAGCAGATGAGAAAAAGAGCGGGCGGTCCTGGTGATCCTCGCTCTTTTTTTTATTTCCAGAAGTGCGTTGAGCGAACAGATTGAAATATCAAATTTCTGTGGAATAAAATGCAGGCATCAACGGGAAAAAATCTTATAATTCTACCAATAAGGCAATCATGAAGCCTTTCCATAATAGTTTCAGGGAAGATTGGGCCGAAAAAATTTAAAAACCGGGAGACTCAAATGAAAAAAGCATTCATCCGATTTGTTGTCATGGTATGTCTGGTGCTGCCTGTCTCGCTTACCAATGCGGAATCAGCGGTAACAGGGGAAACTTTGCCGAATCTTGAATTAACTGTCCCTGATAATGATTTTTATAAAAAGTATCTTGGGCTGACCGGCAAGTCAGGAGAGACATTCACCTTGGCAGATATACAAGCGGACATATTGGTAATCGAACTTTTCAGCATGTATTGTCCATATTGCCAGAAGGAAGCGCCAATAGTGAATGAACTCTATGAGAAGATGGAGGAGGTCTCGAAAAATGGTCCAGTGGTCAAGATAATTGGCCTGGGAGCATCGAACTCTCAGTTTGAGGTGGAACATTTCAAGGAGATTTACAATGTTCCCTTTCCTCTTTTTCCCGATAAAGATATGTCGATGTACAAGGCTCTAACGGGTGATGGTACACCCACCTTTATTGGCAGTCGGATAACTGCGGATGGAAAAGCAACGATTGTCCTGCGCAATTCCGGTGGCTTTTACAGTTCGGACGATTTTTTAAATGAATTAATTGAAAAAAGTGGATTGTAATCAATATGAGCGTTGCCACTAATGCATTGGTCCCTGATGGTTTTTGGGCAATTAATGGGGGATGGTATGAAAATTATAAATATTTTATTAACTGTGGTTTTTCTGCTCACCATCACCACGGAAAACAGTTCCTCAAAGAGTGTTAGTTTGCAGGAATCTATTTATAACCCGGGAATATTGAAACCTGTTGACAGCAGCCTTAAGGTCTCGGTAGGGCAACTCGCCCCTGATTTTACGTTGAAATCGATAAACGGTGAATATATCACCCTCAGTCAATATCGAGGGCAAAAAAAGGTCGTTATATCATTTGTTCCCGCTGCCTTTACACCTGTCTGCTCAGATCAGTGGCCCGGCTATAATATCAGTAGAAACATTTTCGAGACGAATAACGCGGTGCTTCTTGGCATAACCGTTGATAACATTCCAACTCTCCACGCCTGGGTACGGCAGATGGGCAGTCTCTGGTTTGATGTTCTGTCTGATTTCTGGCCCCATGGCAAAGTGGCCGACACCTATGGCGTGCTGCGGTCCGATGGAACGACGGAAAGGGCGCTGGTCTTCATCGATACTGCAGGTATAATCAGAGCAGTTGAGGTTGGGGATATCAATGTCCGGCCACCGTTGGAGCTTGTGGTAAAAACTCTTGAGAAAATGGATTGATGGCTGGGGTAAAAGGCACTTTTCAAATTGGTCATAACTCAGTATGTTCATCGATGCAAAACTGAACTGATACTTTCGCGGTAAAGCTCGACAGGAACAAAACTTTAACCGGGATTTCTCACGAACAACGTTTGCCGTAGCTGAGAGTTGTAGAGCAAAAAGCAGCTAAGTACCCTTCAACACGGGGCATAAACTTCTACTTCGGTTGCGGTAAAATCTGTTTGCCCGAAGGGTAGCTGTTGGGCTGCAAAGCTGGCAAAGCTCTGTTTGTACGTCTATTTTTTCGCTGTGTAAGAGCTGACAGCTCGTTACAGTTCATTGCAGATAGTGTTAAAAAAAATCAGGTGAAATTCGGGTGAGTTGTTCCACTACAGTGTATATCAACCAGAAACCGGGGGCAGTATGTCGTCTATTGTGACATTTATTGGCTGGCATGACAGCGGCAAAACCACGCTGGTAAAACAGGTGGTGTCTGAGCTGAAAGGACTGGGGTATAGAGTTGCTGTCATTAAGTCGAGCAATGATTCCGGCATACAATTCGATACACCCGGAACAGATACATTCATGCACAAACAGGCGGGAGCCGACAGCGTAATGCTGGTGGCACCGGATCAGATGGTGCTCCAGACCAAAAACAGCGGGCTCTCTCTGAGGACTCTCGCCCATCGGTATTTTCCTGATGTTGATATAGTCATAGGGGAAGGGTTTAAAACCGCTAAAAAAATCGCTAAAATCGAGGTGTTCAGAAACCGTGACCAGAAACTTCGTGACGAAGTACACGGGGTTATTGCTGTCGCAACCGATGTTGAAGGAGTCGCAGGAAATTATATCTTTCGTCTCGACGAGGCTGCTGAAATCGCGCTCTTTATTGAAAAAAGATTTCTGACTCGAAAAGGGAGCAGAGAAACTGCCGCCCTGCTCGTTAATGGCAATAAAATCCCTTTGAAAGATTTTATACAGGACGCCTTAGCCGGAACGGTCCATGGCTTTGTTAAAACGCTCAAGTGCAGTAATGATATCAAGGAAATAGAACTGAGAATAAAAGTCGATTGACTACGGACATAATTTTCATTTGTGGTTGTTATCATGTTCAAACAATGTGTCAAGTTGAACTCTTTCCGGTACATGTAAAAGCGGGAAATCGGCTCTTGCACTTTCCCTCTTTTTCTGATTAAGCGCACCCGGTTCCTGCCTCTGCTGAGATGAATAAGAGTTGCTCATGCAGAGTTGTTGGAAACGTTACTTATGACGCACTTATTTTTATTACTCTTGGCCTGGCACCCTGTGATTTAGGTAGATGCAGCCTGAGGACTCCTTCTTTTAGTTCTGCTGTGACGTTAGCAGCATCAATTGTTTGAGGAACGGAGAAGACGCGTTTGTATTCGACGGCAGTAAACTCTTTCCAGCTTCCCACGCCTTTTGTTTGCAGGTTTCGAGTCCCGGATATTTCCAGTTTCCCGTTGTCGACGTGGACCATCACGTGATCCTTTTTAACCCCCGGCATATCAGCATACAGCACTATTTCATCGTTGTTTTCATAGATGTCGACCAACGGTGAGACCGTTTGGAGTTTTTGGCTATGTCCGTGCAAGCTCTCTTTTGTGATCGCAATATCCTTAGTTTCGTTCATGACTTCCTCCCCTGTAATCAATATGTTGAGTGTAGAGTAATCATTAACGGATACTGATTTGCTTTGGTTTAGCTGCTTCAGCCTTGGGCAGCACCAGAGTAAGCAGACCATCCTTTAAAACGGCCTCAATTTTGTCTGCATCAACATCGGCAGGCAAAGTCAAAGTTCGGGTGAATTCTATGGTTTCCCGTTCGACACGATGGGCCTTGTATCCTTCGGGGGCATCAGGTATGCGTTTACCGTTCAACTCCATATAATTGCCCTGAATTTTTATATTTAGGTCGTTATTGGTCATGCCCGGAACTTCTGCAGTTATCTGAATTTTATTTCCTGTGTCATGAAGGTTGATACGAGGGCCCCCATTAACAATCTTCCATCCGTAATCATGACCATGTAGTCTGTCTGAACTCGCAAACACGCTGTTCATTCTGGAGCGAAGCAGATCCATGGCACCATACATCCGTTCGATATCATTTCTTGTTGACCACATTGCCGTTCCTCCTTTTATCTGTGTTTTTCTCTGGCTTGCTTTCTGGTCGCCAGGCAGAATAATCTCATGATACCGACTATATAATTGAATTATACACCTCGCATAATGACTCACTGTAATAAATACAATATAATTTATATATATATTATGTGTTCTATGAGAAAAGTGTCAATGATGCATACATTACTTAATTAAAAAAAGTTGACACAGTAATGAAAAAAACGTACGTTCTGAGTAAAAACAATTAGATTGGAAATTCAATGACAGGAGTTGCCGTGAATAATGACGAAATATCATTAGATTATCTCAAAAGAAAACAGTCTGTTCGAGCAACTTTTAAGCTTCCGCTGGACGTAATTAATCTCCTTGGTGTCATTGCCGGGCAATTGGGGATTAAGCAAAAGTCTCTGCTTGATCAACTTATAGAAGATTCTTCAATGCTTGAACAGCTGGCTCAGGACGTGGATGATGCCAGCGTGAAAAAAACACCTGGCAGGCGTCAAAAGACATTCGTCATCAGCAGGAGTACATTGCATGCGATAAACGAGGTAGCTCAACAATACAACATTCCAAGGGATATTCTCGTCGAGATATCAATCAAACGGCTTGTACCGATTATTGAAACTGAGCTCGAAAAACATCTAAGTAGAAAAGTGATCCTCGAAGAAATGAAAGGTATTTGCCATCTAAGCGAAAAACTCCGGGTGAAAACACGAGACCTGCTTGGCAGGGATGATGCTCTCTATGATATGGTGGCCAACCAAGTGGAGTTAACTAAAAACAACATTAAAACAGTCGACACCATCGTTGAAAAAGGCAGGTTGATGGAGGATTGGTAGATGATATCCGTTATTTTCTCTTTTTTACTGATCGCATGAAAAGGAGAGTGTCGCTCAAAATTATGCCGATTGAATTCGGGGTATTCATACGTTATAAAAATCAATCATTATTGTACCACTGTCCGGCGAAAAAAAACCAGTGAATGGCTTTCCGAACGTCTGGAAACAAGACGGGGGCATTTGAGGTGGAATATATTATGCCCTGGCAGCGGGTGTGGGCAGCAAGGGATGAGCGGTCGGCCAGAAACGGTATGTTTTATGGTTCATTTCTGGTGGCCTTGGTCTTTGGCGGCTGCGTGGTTATTGCAGTCGGGTGAATAGCCTCTACCCGGAAATAGCTGCTATGGGATTTCCAATGGGGATGCCCAAGACCGAACCGGCACTGTTGAATTTTATTACGGGACACGGTTTGTCTGATATGGCAGTGGCTCTCTGTGGTGTGGCCCTTGCGACCGCTGCCATTTCGTGCGCCGACACCTTTGCCACCTCAGGTGCATCCTGCATTGCCCGCGATGATTACCAGCGACATCTGCGGAAGCAACTATGAAAGAAATGCAGGTTGTCAATCGAATATCGGTTTGATTATCGTTGCGCTTGCAACCCTTGAATCCTTCTATATCGACAGCATCATCGATGCCACCCATATTGCCACTTTTATCGCCAGTACATCCACCTTTTTTGTTTTGATGGGTGGCATGTTCTGGAAACGTGCAACGAGCAGTGGCATCCCTCTGCACAGGAATTTATCTGCAGGTCGTGCTGGTCCTGGCAGAAGTTAAAAAGACTGCGCCAATGGCCCAGCCATATCTTGAAAGCATCCACCCTCTTTTTATGGGACATGGTGTGATTGCTGCCATGGCAGATTCAGGGATTGTCTTGATCGTTGTGTCTCTGGTTACACAACCTTCTGAGCGCCTCAGACTGGTGCCTTTTTTTCCGAATGAAGGCCTGGCTTTTGCTGCCACCATGAAAGAGATTCCCTTTGGGCCCAGCGCGCAAGGATCAACTGCCACAGACCGGATTATCGCTCGGCACTTTGAAAAAACGGTTTATCTCCATCTTGCCGTGGAATTTTCGGTGGATATCCACTGGAAGACGCTGGTAACCACCTTGTCCCAATCGTATAAAAATGGGGTATGCATTTCCGGGCCGGATTCCATTCAGCGATATGGTCATGGAGAGTCCGTCCTGTATCTGTCAAGCGTAACACTTACTCGTGGAGACAGTTCATCAGTGCTCTGGTATGGGGCTGAAGGGGACTCCATGTATCACAGGATGTCTGCAGGGCGTTTACAGATACAGAGGCTGTGCTCGAGTTTTGTCGGGAGAAGCAACCTGATAAGCCGGCAATGAAGAGGTTTGTAAGGGCGGCTGAGAATCTCTGATCGTACCAGGCACAACCAAAAAACATAAGACAGGGAACGAGACAGTGCTCTGTCTGATTGCTGTAAACCCCAAATGGTGCCTTTTGCCTAAAAAGCGTTGGAGAATGCTTTTTGGGCTGAGTCATATCATGCTGCTCCCTGCCAGAATTTTCAGACATAAGTTTGATGTATCGGTAGGCATCTTGGGAGGTTCAGAAGTGTTACCCCCTTTGAAAAAAAGTGTTGTCGATGCCGCTGCCTATACGCTGTTTTCGGTCAACCACAAGCAAGGCATGCACAAGACTGGCAAGTACCCTGTCTTTCCCGGCTTCCATTCTATGTCTCTGCAGGCAGTCACTATCAATAAGGATATCTAGACGTGGGTCGGCTATATCTTGACGCAAAAAGCACTGTTTTACCCTGCGCAGGGATGTGCCGGTTTCAATGCTCCGGGTGGGCTTTTAACTCACCTGCACCCGCTGTTGTAAAAACCATTCTGTTTGTTGTGGCAGTTCTTATGGCGATCCAGGCAACCCAGCTGCTCTGGGTGAAGATCAAGCTCCTCCGGGATGTGCGCTCGAATCCTAAAAACGGGAAAAACAACGGAGGAAGGGACTGGATGTTTGTGTTATCTGCGCTGGTTGTCGAATGGGGACTTTTCTTTTGTTCAGCATGATGATTGTCCTGCCCATCCTTGGTAAACCTCTGACGTTCCTGACCGGTTTGGTCCCAATGTGTTGCCTCCCCTGACCAGCAGGATCTACAGCTTAGTCAATGACTATAGACTCATCGCAGTACCGATGTTTGTCTTGATGGCTTCACTGCTCGCCAGAACGAATACTGCCAAAAACCTCTACAATGCCATGCAAGTTTTTGGTGGCAGGATAAAAGGTGGTGTGGCGGTTCAGACATTTTTTGTCGCTGTTTTTCTCGCTGCCATCCGCAGCATGATCTGCCACCGTCAACGACTGGAGATGAACTGGTTCCATCGGGCGGGGTGAAGAAAATAATGATGGACATTGCGGCACCCGGAACCATAATTATCTTTGTGCTGGGGACAATTATGGTGGCATCTCTTCGGTTACCGAAGCCGCAAGTGCAGGGAGGCAGCAGTGGTCGGTCTGGCTCTATTGCGGCGAGGATTGAGTTTTTCAGTCCTCCGTTCGGGCCTGCCGCGTTTTATCTTAAGAGTGTCGCGCCTCCGGATATAACGTTCAGGGATATTTTCGCTTCGGTCTGGCCCTTTATCATCATGCAGCTAATGGCTCTTGCTTTGGTGGTCTTGAATCCCGGAATAGCCTTATGGCTGGTGAATTTGTAAATGGATACGTGATGGTCATTGTGCTCGACGCCTGCTAGGTATAGATCATCAGACGATTGTTTCAGTGTATCTCAAAGGAACTCAGCAAGTGCTTCAGGAGCGTATTGAGGTTCGGAGTCACCACTATATGAAAAAAAGTCTGCTGGACAGTCAACTTAAAACGCTGGAAGAGCCGATGAGCGGCCTGATCGTGAGTATTGCAGGCAGTCCGGAAGCTATTGTTGATACAATAGTTGGCGGGATTACACAAATAACACTGAAAAAATGAGAGGGAACAATGAAGCATGATATTGGCATTGCCGGTCTGGCGGTTATGGGCGAAAATCTGGTGCTGAATATCGCATCCAAAGGATTTTCTGTTGCCGTGTATAACCGTACATTTGAAAAAACAGAGAAATTTCTTTCCGGCAGGGCCAAGGGTAAGGAGATTGCAGGTTTTGAAGAGATTAGGGACTTTGTCGAAACACTGACAGCTCCCCGGAAAATAATGATGATGGTTAAGGCAGGAAATCCTGTGGATGACTTCATTGAACAGTTGCTTCCGTTTCTATCTCCCGGGGATATCATTATTGATGGCGGTAATTCCAATTACCATGACACAATGCGAAGGCTGATATACCTCGAAGAAAAAGGGTTTCGCTATATCGGAACCGGTGTCTCCGGAGGTGAAGAGGGGGCCTTGAAGGGACCTTCTATCATGCCAGGTGGTTCAGAATCGGCCTGGGAGTATGTAGAGCCCATATTTATGGCCGCCGCAGCTCGGGTTGAGGATGGATCGGTATGCTGCACCTGGTTGGGATCAGGCGCAGCCGGACATTTCGTCAAGATGGTCCACAATGGTATTGAGTACGGTGATATGCAGTTGATCTGTGAAACCTATCATTTTATGAAAACAGTTCTCGGGCTGAAAGCTGCTGAGATTCACTCGGTTTTTGCAGAATGGAACACAGGGGAGTTGAGCAGTTATCTCATAGAGATCACTGCAGATATCACCGCATATCTGGACCGCAGCGGAGCACCGCTGCTGGATTCTATTCTTGATGTGGCGGGCCAGAAGGGGACCGGCAAATGGACGGTGAATGCGGCTCTCGATTATGGAGTCCCCCTTTCGCTTATAAGCGAATCGGTGTTTGCCCGCTGTCTTTCAAGCAACAAAGAACTTCGGATGATAGCCTCGCGGGAGATTAGTGGCCAGGAGTATATATTTGAAGGGGATGTACAAGCCATGATCGATGATCTCGGCAAGGCGCTTTACGCTGCAAAAATAATTTCTTACACCCAGGGCTTCGGATTGATGCAGGTCGCTTCAGACGAGCTTGGATGGGACCTCGATTACGCCGAAATTGCCCGTATATGGCGGGGCGGATGTATCATCCGCTCAGTGTTTCTCGACCGGATCTCCGAAGCATACAGAAATAACACGCGGCTTGCCAACATGTTGCTCGATCCCTATTTCAAGACCAAGGTAGTAGAAGCCCAGAGCAGTCTTAGAAGAGTTCTGCATACCGGAATTGCAGCCGGGATACCTCTGCCGTCACATGGCAGTGCACTTAATTATTTTGACGGGCTGCGCACAGCAAACCTGCCGGCAAACCTGTTGCAGGCCCAGCGTGATTATTTCGGTGCTCATATGTACGAGCGTGCCGACCGGCCACGGGGAGAGTGGTTCCATACCAACTGGACCGGAGAGGGTGGGGCGACTACCTCAACAGCCTATTCCAAATAATTTGGAGGTTTAAAGAGGGGGCTGTCCACTTTTGAGCCGTCCTACTTACCTTTTCGGGGAGTATCCAGTACTGCCCGGATAAGAGTGGCAATATCTTTTCTCTTTAGTGGTTTTGAGGCAAACTCCCTGACACCTATCTGTTTTGCTTTCACCTTATCAACCTTGCTGCTGTACCCTGTGCAGAGAATGATCGGTAAATCCGGTTTCATGAGTAACAGTTGTTTGGCGAATTCTGCCCCGGTCATGTTGGGCATTGTCTGGTCGGTTATGACCAGATCGTAGTATCCGGGATTCTTTTTGAAAAGTTCCAATGCCTGAAGGCTGTCTGATTTTGCGGTAACATCATACCCGAAACCCTGGATAATATCTTTTCCCATTTCCGCCAGCATCACTTCATCATCAACAAAGAGAATTCGCTCACTTCCGCTGGGAAGTGGTCCATTTTCTTCCGCTCTCTTTTCTGACGTTCCTTCAATAACGGGAAGATAGATGTGAAAGGTTGAGCCTTTCCCTAATTCACTGTCAACGAAGATCTTTCCCCCATGGTTCTCAACTATCCCATGTACAACCGATAAACCCATTCCTGTTCCTTTGTCGATTTCCTTGGTGGTGAAAAAAGGATCGAAAATCATCTCAATCACTTCCGGAATCATCCCTGTCCCCGTGTCAGACACAGAGAGGTGTGCATAGATGCCTGGTTGCAGGCCGGCTCTATCTGCCGGGAGTGTTTCTCCAAAAACAACTTCATGCACGCTCACATCCAGGACTCCTGTTTCGTCCATAGCCTGCACTGCATTTACGCAAAGATTGAGGAGGAGCTGGTGAAATTGAATCGGATCGGTCAGGATCATCAGGAAATCAGATTCCTTCATTCTGCATTTTTCGGGAATATTTATTTTCAGTCCGACCGAGGAAGGAATTGTTGACCGCAATGACTTCATGCTTTCTTCAACAAGACCGCATATCGGCAACAGCTCTTTAATGTTCTTGTCCCGCCGACTGAAGGAAAGAATCTGTTTCACTAGATCTTTCGCCCTGTTGCCGGCCACAAGCACCTGTTGAACATTATGTTTGGCAAGACTTTCGTCAGGGATACCGTCTAGTGCCATATCCGCATTACCTATTATAATAGCCAGGATATTATTAAAGTCATGGGCGATACCTCCGGCCAATGTACCAATTGCCTCCATTTTGAAGGCCTGGCGGAGTTGGCCTTCCAGTGTCGCTTTTTCCGCTTCGGCTTTTTTCTGTGCGGTTACTTCGTGGAATACAACGACAATCCCTACAAGATTGTTCTCCTCATCAAAAATCGGTGCGGCACTATCTGATATCGGCCAGACGGTTCCATCCTTTGCGATGAGCTCCGTATGGTTTGCCAGTCCGACAACAACATTTTTACGGATAACCATATTGACGGGATCCTCAACAGGTTTTTTGGTCTCTTCATTGACAATGTTGAAGACTTCCGTCATTTTCTTATTTATTGCATCTTTCAAACGCCACCCGGTAAGCGACGAAGCAACGGGGTTAAGATACGTTACATTGCCGATGTGGTCGGTAATAATGACCCCATCCCCCATGCTGTTCATGGTGGTTTTCAACCACATTTCGTTTCTTATCGCTCTGTCTTTTGCCTCTTTCGCTCTATGAATGTTCTTTTTCTGTGCCTGATCATATCTGTACTGCATAAAGAATCCGAACATACTGAGGAGGATGATCACGAGCATGAGGGAAATTTGAACAATTTGCAATTTACTGAAATCATCTCGGATTTTCTGTTGTAAAAGCGTTTCAACACCATCTATCTGGTGAATAAGGATTTTGAAGACTCTGTCGTATTGTTGATCTGTTTCTGATCCTATGCCAGCCGAAGAGGCTGATTGATATCTTTGGTGGGTTAATGCTTCAAACTGGTTGATAAGGTCAATTGTTGCCGCTACTTCACCCCTGGGTACCAGATCGCTTAAGGGCAAATATGTACCCTCCGGATTTTTTCCTCCTTCAAGCATCGCCCTGGCATACCATTTCGCATGATCCAAATGCTTTGTTATGTCATCAAAATTTTCATTTTTGTCACCGGCCAGTAATTCTTCAAACCAGAGATGAGCGGACGTCGCCTCGAGCTTGATTTCCATGGTGGCGTCAACAAGCGGTGAATATTTGCCGATCATGCGGCTGCTCGAATAAAATGAGTAGGCCAGAGACACGAAAATAATGATCGCCACAAGACCTATAATGAGATAGCGGTTGCGTGTTTGATAGAGAGAATTCGTTTCTGACATGCTCAGGTCCTTAAAAGGCTGACGCTCAAAAAAAACAATTACCCGGAGTTACCCGGCAAATTGTTCGGAGGAATGCTTGCGTCCATGACGAAAACGAAAAAGTTGTTTGCGTCTGTACGCTCATCATGATTGTTCTTTAAACCTATCACACAATCTTTTTCGACCCAAGGAGAAGAGAGCAATGTTTGAAGATTTGATAAAAAATGGAAACACTCCATCAATGGCCATGTCTTTCCTTTCCTGAGAGAGAAATGGCACCCGCAACTGGGCGAGAGGCCCAGCGAAGGTTAGGATAGGGACTTAAACCCTCCTGAATCATGGCAGCTGACACATTAATGCCGGATGCATTAAAGTGTTAGAATAATCTCCGGGCCTGTTATTTTAAAACTGTCCGGGCATTCACAGGCTGTACCGGACGATTGTTCGGGTGATGCATTGTGTGAGTGAATTTCTCAATCTGCTTGTTGGACACAGCGCTGTTCGATTTCATGACCAGCCACCATACTCCCTCTGAACAGGGCGGTGTTGTAAGGGAACCATTGAAGCGATAATATTCCTTATCGGGTGGAAGAAGGCGATTGGCATCTGCGAGCTCGGGAAGAACCAGTTTTTCATCCTCGCTACCCGGCATGGACGACCAGATTTTTGCGAGTTCCTCATTGCTGTTCCCTTCTTTGAACATGACCGCAATAACGGCGAGGTTACCATCGTTATCAGCGTGGACAAAATGAGCTTCCAGGGGAAAGGATTGTCCGTCTATGGTATTTTCGCTGGGAGAATGGAAATGAAACTGCTTGAGTTGAAACGTTTGCCCACTGATCCTGATAGTGCTTCCAGGCTTGTAATTGACTTGAATTGTATGCCCATTATTCAAGATTTCATTTCCCCCGGCCCGGTAATCGACGGTTATCGGCGCCAGATCACTTTCGATCATTGCTGTCAGATCAATAGGTGATTGATTTTTTCCTGAGGAACAGGTTGAAAAATTGGGATTCAGCGTACCCCAGTGCTCCGGTCCATCGCTGCCTGAGTAGCTCCAGTGAACCTTGTCCATCGCAGAGGAGTTGTTTATTATAAGCAATCCGGTCATAATGAATGACGAGCAAACAGTCTTGATCTTCATCGAGAGCCCTCCCGCAGGAATATGATTGAAAACAATGAATTGGCCAGCCAACGATAGTTTTTCAATGGAATTGTTGTTAGGGAAAAGCTGGATACTTCCCCCCACAGTAACTGAGAGAGAAGATGCATGCAAGTTGTAACTTCAGGTGGACCGGCATATTCTTTGGAGAGTGCCGTAATTCATTGTATCGATAAGAAATGGGTTCATTGGCACAGGGTGAGGCAGGAGTTCAAACCAGGATGATAAAAATGAGGTCGGCGAAAGAAGAAGATGCGGGTATTTTGACGGACATTTCATTTGCGGCAAAAAGATACTGGCAATATCCGGAGGAGTATTACCGTATTTGGAAGAGTGAGCTCACCGTCGGCGCTGAATATATTCGCAGCAACGATGTGTGGGTATATGAAGACACGAGAACTATAGTAGGCTATTATTCCCTTGTTACACTTCACGAGGAGATCAAGGTTGACGGCGTATCATTGCCGTGCGGACACTGGCTGGATCATATGTTTATCAGACCCCCGTACATAGGCTCAGGTATTGGAACAGAGATGTTTCAGCATCTGCGTAACAGATGTGAGCACAGAAAGATAGAGAACCTGAATATCCTGGCCGACCCCAACGCCAAAGGATTTTACGAGAAGATGGGCTGCCGTTTTACCGAGGACTTTCCATCAACAATTACTGGTCGCACCACCCCGTATCTGGTTTTGCAGGTGGCAAAAGGTTGAACGGAAAAGTCCTTTGCAGGCATCAGACATCAAAAGCGGCCTCCAACCTTTTTACGTCTTATCTCCCCTTGATTACTGTATAAATTGTAGTTGTAGGTGATTGTTTAATAATATCAGAACGAGTTGATACCCTTGACCTCATCAGATCAGCACGATAAGCAGATTGCCCTTTTGGATCACTTCTTTAACACCCTAAAAAACGATGCACTGCTGTATAATTCGAGTGACACGCTTCTCCAGATGCGCAGCAGGATACAGTCGAGTCTCAATGACCTGCTGGTCTGGGGACGACCCCACCTCGAGAGAACTCGAGGTCTTCAATGGCCTTATGAAGAGTGCGGTCTTATCGCGCCAGTCCTTGAACGGATGTACCGGCAAGGTACCGACAAATCAGTCCAAAAGCAGGCGCTTCTCTTTCTGGCCTTCCTGCCGGTCCCTCATCAGTGGAGCTGGCTGTCAAAAGCTGTTGACATTCTGGCTGATGACCCTGAAATCAAAAATTTTCTGATGGCGGAACAGCAGACGATCCAATCCAAGCTGACGGATAAATCCCAGTCCACATTCAAGCTCAGACATTTTATTCAAATTTTAAAATCACCACGCCTGCCGCACGAAAAGGGAGTGCTTCGGATTTTTTCTCTCCCCTATCTCTTTCTGGACAAACAGTTATTAAAAAAAATTGCAGAGCATTACATATTGTATGTGGAACCGCCGATGGGGATTGTTTTTCGACATGCCTGGTGGCGATTTTTTTCCGATCTGGAAGATCCTTGTGTCTTTGGCCTTGGTGGGGAAGAAGACCGCAGTTTTGTTTCCAGCCAAGCAAATACCCATGCAATTGCCCTGGCTCATGGTGAGTTTTTGCCCGATAGTACCCGTCCCGACCCTTTAGTGGCAAAAGATATTGATATCGTCTTTAATGCCACTTTTGATGACATCCCGCGCAAGAGACATTTTTTTATGTTGGAACTTTTAAATGACCGACGCCTGCGCTCCAAAAAAGCGATGTTTGTCGGTCGCGGCGCCCACCGCAATGTCGAGGTTTTCAAAAATAGGGTCGATGAACTGGGGTTGACCGATCGCGTAACCATCTACTCCAATATACGCCGGCAAGACATGCCGCGCTATCTGGCCCGCTGCAAAACCGGCGTTCATTTATCGCTGTATGAGAACAGTTGTCGCTGCGTTTATGAATATTTCAGGGCCGACATTCCCTGTGTCCTCTCCTCAGCCACAGCCGGAGTGGATATGACGCTATTTACTTCGGAGACAGGTCGGGTCGGTCAGGATGACCAGCTGGCCGAAATCATTGCCCATGTTTTGAGCCATCGGCGCTCGTATTCACCCCGAAACTGGTTTTTGAATCATACGGGAAGCCGGCATGCTTCCCGAAAGCTCAATGATGACCTGAGGGATTTTTTTACCGGCAATGGTTATCTCTGGACTGGCGATATTGTACCGCTGGACAGCAGTGGGGCGACGAGGTATCTGAAAAAAGACCATTACTGGCAATTTTTACCGGAATTCAAGCAACTTCTAGGCTGGATAAAACCGTCGATCCCTCCATCCATCACTCTCACGGTCGATGAGATATAGAGGGTTGATAATGGTATTTTTCAGCGCCGGTTAGAATCGAGTCTCAAAGTAGGGTTTAAGTACTTCAGGCAGCGTGAAGGTACCGTCTTCTCTCTGATAGTTTTCCAGAACTGCCAGGAGTGTTCTGCCAACGGCTAAGCCGGAGCCGTTCAGGGTGTGCACCAGTTTGCTTTTTTTCTGGCCGTCCGGACGGTACCTGATGCCGCCTCGGCGAGCCTGGAAATCAAGAAAGTTGGAGCACGAAGAAATTTCTCTGTAGGTATTCTGGCCGGGCAGCCAGACCTCGATGTCATAGGTTTTCGTCGCTGAAAAACCAAGATCACCGGTACATAGAGTGACAACACGGTAATGCAGTCCGAGTAACTGAAGAACTGCTTCGGCATCGGCGAGCAAGTCTTCCAGCTCTTGTTCCGATGTTTCCGGGGTAGTAAACTTTACCAGTTCGACCTTGTCGAACTGATGCTGCCTGATCAGGCCGCGGGTGTCACGACCATGGCTTCCTGCTTCGGATCGAAAACAGGGGGTATAGGCAGTATATTTTATTGGTAAATCTTTTTCACTCAGGGTTTCTTCCCTGTGAATGTTGGTTACCGGCACCTCGGCGGTGGGTATGAGATAAAGATCCCAGTCCTGGATCTTAAAAAGATCTTCTTCGAATTTCGGCAGCTGACCCGTGGCTGTCATTGATGGAGAATTGACAAGAAAAGGCGGTAGTACTTCGGTATATCCATGTTTCTGGGTGTGCAGGTCGAGCATGAAATTAGTGAGCGCACGTTCCAGTTTTGAACCAAAGCCCTTCAGGAGAGCAAACCTCGATCCGGAGATCTTTGCCGCCCGCTCGAAATCAATGATATCCTGCTGTTCACCGAGTTCCCAATGGGGCTTTGGGGTGAAGGAAAAAACCGGTTTTTCTCCCCATTTTTTAATTTCAACATTGTCACTGTCATCCTGACCCACAGGAACACTGTCATTGCAGAGGTTGGGAATGGCCATGACGATTTCCTGCAGGGATTGCTCGATACTGCTCAGTTCATTGTCAAGCACCTTGATTCGTCCACTGGTTTCCCGCATCTCAACGATTAAAGGTTCGGCTTTCTTTTTCTCTTCGTCGGACCCTCGTTTGAGAACAGCTATCCGGTCCGAGACGGTATTCCGTTTGTTTTTAAGACCTTCAACGTCTGCAAGAAGAGTCAGCCTTTTGCGGTCCGTGGCAGCGAACTCATCAATCAGGGTTGGTTCCATGCCGCGACGGATGCATTTTTCTTTTACAAGGTCAAGGTTCTCACGTATAAATCGTAGTTCAAGCATAGTGTTGTGTCCGGTTGATTTCGTTCCTTACAGAGTATCTTCGTTTATAAAAAAAGGAAAATAATCTGCGAAAGGCACTTATCCCCCCTTGGAGGGGTGTTGGGGATTTAAAAGCAGAAAGTGTACTGTTTATCATGGCTGATTAGTGAAATCAACCTCTATCAAATTGCAATTTGGCCATGCTTCTGATACGTTGTCGGGCAGATAAGAAATCGATCGATGCTTTCCACACAACAACAGATACTGCAATCACCGGTATACCTGAAACTTCCCCATGGCGGCACACACAAAAATAGTAGTCTTCCTTGTTGAATTGCGAAAATCCATTCGTAACCTGGCCCTGGCACTTTGTTGCTGTACGCTGGTGATCTTTTTTCTTTCCCCCCATCTGTTGCATTTTGTACAGGCACACCTGGCCGAAAAATTGTATTTTTTTTCGGTGGCTGGACCATTTCTCGCTCATGTGAAGCTTGCACTCTTTGCCGCCTTGTACGCACTTATGCCGTGGCTTACGATGGTAATGTGGCGGGCTCTTGGCAAACCGTTCGGGGTTTCCGGTGGTCAGCTTTTCTTCTTTATCTTTTTTACCAGCCTGCTGTTTTATGTCGGAACGGTTTTTTGTTATTTTGTGACGTTGCCTTTTGGAATTAAATTTCTGCTTGGTTTTGGCTCAGAAGAACTCAAGCCGGTAATATCTGTTGGCCGGTTTGTGAATTTCACAACGATTTTCATTCTTGCCTTTGGGCTGATTTTCGAATTACCCATCTTTATGGTGTTTCTTGCAAAAGTAGGTGTATTCAAAAGAAGTTTCTATGAGAAGAACAGGCGGTATGCCCTGTTGCTCATCGCCATACTCTCAGCGCTATTGACCCCTACGCCTGACATCGTTAACATGTCGCTTATGGGTGGGCCGCTTTATCTGTTGTATGAATCTGGTATAATCATACTGAGGATCTTGAGGATAGGGCAGTAAGCGGGGGAGAATTAAAAAGAGCACCCCACGAGGGGGTGTTGAACTGAATGACGAGAGATCAGGGGGAGATGGCACTAACCTGTCTTTCTCACCACAGAGGTTGCCGTGCATGGGAGAAGCGATGGACCGGATAAGTGGAGACTTCGGGCGCGGTGAGATCGGTTGGCCTCTGGTGAACATTGTGTAACGTCGAGGTATTTAATACCCCAGGTGAAAACAACATGATATTACAAGTTGTTAGAAAACGACACAATGTTCCAGGGGAGTCCGGGCTAAAGCTCCTTCACCTCGATACCGTTTGACCGGAGCAGTGCTGCAGTAACACCAATTGTTCCGTTTACCGCGCACGAAGGGCTTCGCGCTTTGAGGTAGGCTATACTGATGCTTCGCAACCGGGTGATATACAGTACCTGTTTGGCTCCCCGGATAAACGCGGCGGTGACATCAACGCCGCTCTTGGTAACAACCCTGGCTTTTCCGGCAAGGACGTCCCTGCCGTCACCGCCGATAATATCAGCAGCTTCCCGGGGGGTGGGTAATCCCCCAAGCTGTTCAGGGCAGACGGGAATCCAGTCGGTTGTCTTTATGTGGACCGGGCAGTCTTGGTTGGCTTTGGTTTGCCCGTCGTAACGGGTGCAGAGACCGACCAGGCATGCACTGATCAGACATGTGGAGTGTTGTTTTGCCATTGTCAAAGAGAAGAGTGCTTATGTCGTTAATAAAAAAGAAGCCAGGGCCCAAGAAGAAACTTACCCCTGTTCAGGAAGGGCGGGTGGTAAAGATCGTTTGCGTCCTCATGTTTGTAGCCCTGCTCTGGATTTTTTTGGCCCCTGGTTCGGGAATATTCACTCTCCTCCAAAAACGATCTGAGTTGAAAAAACTGCAGCAGGATACGGCACAGATCGAGCAGCAAATTGATGAGCTGCAAAATGAAATTGATCGTTTGCATAATGATCCTGAGTATCTTGAAGAGATAGCCAGAAAAGATTTTGGCCTCCTGAAGAAAAACGAAAGAGTATTTGATTTTTCAAAGGCAAAACCTGAAAAAAACGAGAAATGAGTTCGGATTCACACGGAATCTGAGGTCAGGACGCTCAGGAAAAGCCTGATGTATTGCCGCACCCCGATGAGGGGGTTGATGGCAGAGATGCTCCGGAACTGAGTCTGAAACTTCCGGCGGAGATAACCTTTCTCACTTTCTCACTTTCACACTTGCTGCACTGAATTTTTTCTGCAGCGTTGCTGCTTGTCGTTGTGAGAACCTCAAATATGTGTTCGCAATCATTACATTTGTATTCGTATATCGGCATTTTTCTCTCTCCAGCGTACCTGTTGCCTGTGCCCTCTCATCCTGCTCGGGTGGGGGCGAACCGTTTCGCGTGGGAATTGAACATCAGAGCCTCCTGGCTAACTGGGACCTGGAAGCAGGGACGTTATCATTCTGCACTGATCACTATCAGGAACTCTATTTAAGCAATTCGGTGAAGATGTCACATGATTTGCAAATTTTGAGCTTGTCCTTCTGGGAGGCTTCCGGGGCGCAATCACACAAGGTTCCGCACAAAAACCAGCAGAGATGGCCGCTCTGAAATTCCCAGGCGGGGCATTCCTCTTTCTGGTTGCAGGTTTTCTGTTCCCAGCATGGAGTCAGGCTGTCTTTTCTACCTCGCTGATTGATGAGCAGGAAGTAGAGTTGCCTTTCGATGTGCGTCGGAATCGTCCTCCAGCCTTGTTCGTAACTGTGAATCGTCTTCAGCGACATTCCGAGGAGTTCTGCCAGTTTTTTTTGAGTTTTCCCAAGTTTTTTCCTGGATAAACTGAATTCTTCTTTGGTCAAGAGCGATACCTCGTCGTAATGTAATTATTTAGCTTTCAGGCTGTACTTGCCCTGAAGCCGTAAACATTAATGACTTTGTTTCCGGATGGAAACTATCTGGTACCTTATAGACTTTTTTGTAGGGAAATAATCTGTAAGGCACATACACCCCTGATGGGAGTACTGAAAAGGGTCCCTCTTACTTGGGGCGATGACTCGTTGTAAAATAATTTCAGTCATACACACAATACCTACCAAATTTTGATAAAAATGGCTCCGGTTTTCCGTGAAAATCCTGAGAAAATATTGTTCCATCTGCTCACAAATGGTTACAATAGATGTACGATGGCTCCTCGTTTTAAATTATATTTCACTAAATATTTGGTTTTCATACCAAAAGGTTATTGATACTATGACTACTTATAAACGGACAAAGGTTCTGGTTGTATTGATGTTAACCACTCTTCTTTTCTTGTCTGGTTGCGCTAATTTTCTTCAACCGGAACCCGGGACAATAGCTCAGGAAGAGGCTCGATTTGAATTGACGGAAGGTGGTCTGCAGGGGGCGGTTTTGGACACCAATGAGCTGCGACTGGTGTATTCTGTTTCGGAATCCGGTGATATGTTTAACCTGGACGGTACTTTGACTTTTGATCGAAGCCTGACGGATTCATTCGGGGTGATAAACAGGTTCTTTTTCAAAATGAGTTTTCTCGATGGTGATGGCAGGGTTATTCAAACAGTTGACATAACCCCTCTGTTCAGATCTTTTAGCTATGTGTGGGATCAGCTGCAGGTGAAAGAGTCTCTTGTCAAGCCCGAAGGGGCTGTTTTCATTGCCTTCAATTATTTCGGGGAGTTCAGTGGGAGCGCCGATGAAATGGGAGGAGATGAATGGGAGATTTTTTATTTTCCCTATGAGTAGGTTCGACCCTGCTTGCTGCTCCTAAAAAAAACGTTTTGTGAATTGGACATACAATGGAAAACAGAATCGGTGCGTTGTGAGTAATGCAAAGAAAGATCTTTTGACGAGTTTGCGATCTTTACTCAATTATCACGCGTCAACAGGATTGGGTCATTATCCCAGGATCGATGCTATCAAATCGTTTCTGCGCTTTTTACCAGAAGTCGATGGCAATCTGAAAATTGAACAGAAAAAACCGCTAGCTCATGGACACCCTGTTTCACAGAAGAAAGCTCCGCCGATTAAAAACCCACCGGTAAAAATACAGGATATCGCGACAGAAGTTGCATCCTGCCATGCCTGCGAACTTCATAAGCAGCGGATCTATCCGGTAGCCGGTAGTGGCTTAGAGAGTATTCGCCTGTTGATTGTTGGTGATTGGTTGTGTGCAGACGAAAAGGGAGAGCTTCCACCTGGGCACCTTTTTGGAGTTATGCAGGACCAGATGCTGAGCAGGATGCTTTTGGCTATCAATGTATCAGCAGATGACGTTTTTATTTCAAATGTAATAAAATGTGCGGTTCCTGCCGCCTGTCAGCCTCAGGCTACTCATGTCCAGAGTTGTGTTTCTTTTTTACGCCGGCAGATTATAGCTCTCCGTCCAGAGCTCATATGCACTATGGGGATGGTCGCCGCCCGGGCGGTGCTGGAAAAATCGCAGCCGTTGTCCAGACTGCGAGGACAGTTTCATGCGTATGAGGTGGAAAAGGGTAAAACCGTACCGGTTATTGCCACCTATCACCCCACGTACCTGCTACAGAATCCCGAGATGAAACAGGCGACTTGGGCTGATCTGCAGCTATTGGCCAAACGATTGGGGTAAAGTAAATATATAGGGAACATGCTGTAACCAACATGCAATAGCGAGACAGATAAGCACCCTTCAAAACAGGGCATAAACTCCAACTTCGGATGAAGACTTGTTACGACGCCATCGGTATTAACGAATGATAATAAGTCCCCGTTTGCCAAGTTCGCGAAGGAAGGTAGTGACTGAAATTTCAGCCTCCTGAAGAGATAATCCGCTTCGGGCTGAAACCTCTCGAATAATTGTCTTGATCTCTTTCTCACCGTCAAACATTTGCCAGACCATGCTACCCATTGTGTCCAACTGCAGCTTTTTGGTCGGTCTTGGCTCCTGCCTGGTGTTAAAACGGTTGGCCAGTTGAATGAAAAACGGTTTTATATTTAATGGATATTCAATAACAATACCGCCGTCTTCAAGGGGTTCCCATGTGACTGATGGTGATCTGTGAGGAACTGCAGTCAGTGCCTCTGTCCTGGTAGGTCCTTCAGCACCTTTTTCAGGCTGTATTTTTTTTCTGAACAATTTCATATTGGCTGCAGATGTCATGAATTGTCGTGACAGAAATTGGGCGTTTTGAAGAGAGAACAATTGCAAGGAGTCGGTTACTCTCCGCGTCATGCCATATCTTTGCACGTATAAAGGGCTTTTCCCGACGAAGTCGAAAGACGACCTGTTTGAGGATGCTCGGTTTCCTGTGTCCTTCGCAGGCATTGCCGTCTTCTCCGGTGACTGTGACTAAGTCGGAAGTGCCGGTGAGGGTGATCAGTAGCTCTGCAAGGGATTGTTGACCAAGCCGGGTGTCGGCTGGGCCTAGCTTGCATGTCTGCAGAGAAAGCCCAGCGTCATAAAAGGATATTCGTGTCAGTCCTGCTGCAAAGGTGTAGTCCTGCAGTAGAAACGAATCAGGGAGAGTGAGTGAAAAATCCTGGACACACCAGAGGGTCTCTGAACTGCCGGCGCATGAAAGGGTTGACAGACAGGCGCCGGCATCATCTACTGCCACCGGATCGGAGAGTAACAGTTGGAAGAGGACAAGAGTGAGGTTATCGTCACAGAGAAAGGCTCCTCCTTCCACCCGCCCACTTTTTCCCTGGTAGCACGTTATGAGATTAAAGCTGTCCTTTATTTTCTGCAATGCTTTCGGAAAATCGGATCCAGGAATAATGGTACCCATCTCACCGGCAAATTGTGTTAATCGTTCCTGCAGGTAGCGGGAGCTGTGGCGAGTAGATTTTTCCCAGCGGATTTGCAATTGGGGGTCAAAATCTTTTTCAAAAACAAGATGACGCTGCCCTGAAACACGGGCATCCCAATCGGCAGGAATGTGAAGGCTCACACCGTTCCAGGCGATGAATCTGCGGTCTTTGCCGGTCTTTGTCTGCATTTTTTTCCAAATGTTACCTGGGGACAAAATGCGACCAATCGGATTTTTTCAATTCCTCTCTGCGTTTTGCATCTGTTTTGTCTTTTCTGTCTTCGCAGATATCAATGAAACAGAGTCTCTCTTCCTCCATTTTTCCTGGGAAGGAGAGTTTTACAATATTACCGATGGTTTCGTCGGAGTTTTTTCCATTATACTGCAAGGTTAAGCTGACACGATTCTTCTCTTTATCAACAAAATGCCATTTCCAGGCAAGCATTACGCCAAAAGAATCACCACTCCATGCATCGGGCTCACCAAATTGTTGACGAAACTCTTTGAGTAATTTTTGGTAAAAATCTTTACTCTTGTCCTCGTATTTCATGTCTATTTTCAGGATTTGATCGATGTGCTTGCATGTACCGTAGGAAATGATACCCTTTCTGAAACCATGCCAGTCGGTAACGACCACTTCCTTTAAAAAATTATTTCTTATGATCTCCGGATAATTATCGACACTTGACCCAAGAGCAATTCCGGCAATTTCATGGGGAACTTTTTCTGCAACGGCCGGGTAAGGAACGACGGCTAATAAAAAACAAAAAATTAGTAACCAGTGTCTAGCTTTTCTCATGGTTATCATGGCTTTTCTCATTCCCCACCTTAAGTTGTTGTTTTTACCCTTGCCCGGCATAAAAATATGTGTTCACTGGAAGAATTGTCAAGTCATCTCGCCCGCAGTACCCTGCATCTTCAACCAGTATACTCCTTACATCTTTCAAGGGGGACTAAACTGAGTAACGGAAATCAGGAGTAGTGCCTTAATAGGCCATATGGCCAAGCGACTTCATTATCAGGGCAAAACCCATGGCGAACATGCCGCTAAGACCCATGCCGCAGGAAAAACCCGCGAGCAGTACCGGGGCATATTGTCGCCACATCGCTCCATATTTTTTGAGGAAGAAGTATCTGCCGAGCAATGCCCCTGCGACCTCAAGGATCAGGCCATGGGGAGTGGACTGACCAAGTCCTCTTACCACACCGTAAATAAGGAGTACCGGTAAACCAAACAGGCTTAAAACCATATACATTAGAAGACCAAATCCGAGACCGGAAAAGACGGTTGTGCCGTTTAACGCCTGATAAAACATCGAGTTACCTTCCAGGGTGGAGGTCTGCATGAGCAGAGTGTTCAAGGCCTGCAAATGCCAGAGTTCCTGGGCAAAAGGATAGTTGGCGGATGGAATAGGGGCCAGCCGCCAGATAAATTGCGAGAACATAAGGCTGGCAATCATCACGATGGGAAAAACCAGCAATTCAGCTTTAATGATGCCCCGTAGAGATGTTCCGGTCAGTTCAATCTGTCGGAACTGGACGGTGGCTTCTCCGTAATTATGGATGGGAATAGGCGCATACCAGATTTCAATACCCTGATAACCAAAGAAGCGGGAACCGGCGATAAAGCTTGCTTCCCGAACGAGGGGAAGGCTGACAAACTGGCCGGCTATACCTTCCATCCGGGCGGTGATGTAGGAGATGATCGGTGTATAGATAAAACCGTAGGCAAGAAAAAACACCCAGGGGAAAGACGGGACAAGCCAGACGCACAGCCCGACATAGGCGAGAGTTGAAAAAAAATAGATACCAATGGCAATCCAAAAATTGAAATCTCCACGCCCCGCCGGCGGATTGAACAGGTCGTGGAGCGTTCCCCGGTTCCCATCTTTTTCCCTGAAAGACCGAACAACAGACCAGACTCCTATCACCCCAATTGCAAGGCCCAGACCGATTCCAAAGCTCATATAGAAATCAAAGTTATTGGCGAAGACGGTGTCGACTGTGGCCATCCCAGGGTGCCATCTCGTCAGGATACCCGCGGAATAGAGCATTGGGTTGAGGATGATAGTGATAATCAGGCCGATCATACCTCCGATCACCGCCCAAAAAGGAAGGACCATGCCGACAAAGAGAAGTCCAAGGTCAAGCTGCAAGCCAGTGGCCACTGCAGGAAGAATATCTTCAGTGTATCCGGTGAGTTCGATCCATGGGATAGGGATAAGCCGGATCTGCTCGGTAAAGATCAGGCCGGAGATAATCGGCAGCACGACATACACCAGCCCGAAAGCCAGGCCGATGACACCGCCTATGGAAAAAACCCGCCATTTCCAGCTTTCTTTCTTTTCTTCGGCGGATTCTGCGAGTGCCATTGTGCCGAGTGCGGCGACAGGTGCCATGGGGAACGGCAGTTTTTCAACATCCGAGGTAATTCGAAACAGTGCATATCCAAGACCAAAATGGTCGATACGCTGAATGATTTGTGAACCGACCAGCAGCAGAATGGGGATTAACCAGTCCCGATGAAAAAAACTCCGCTCCACCATTGATTGAGAATCCGGTCCCGGGGTAATCCAGGTAGGGATAAACTCCGTCACTCCGAGCATTCGTGCAGCATCAGACTGAACCAGATATTGATTCCAGAGCAAACCGGAAAAGGGAGAGGCCAGTGCTGCACCAGCCATATAGTAGAGGAGGAATATTTCCTGTTGTTTCAAGTCGGAATGGGCTCGTTTGGCAATCTCGGCAAACAATATGATGGTTACCCAGCGGGCAGCCGGACCGATACCCTGGCCGATCACCAGTTGAAGATACATTGATCCCGGCATCATCAAAAAGCCGATAAAGACAGCGCCGATGATGGTTTTCCAATCAAACCCTTCTTCAAAGTGTTTGGGAGGTGGCAGGAGATCGCGATATTCCTTTAGTTCTTTATCGTCATACATATTTCAAGTCCCTTACAGGAGAATTCCGCTTCATTTCAACCAACATATTCTTTAATATCCCAGAAGAGATATACGTGTCTTTCGTAGATTATTTCGAAGTCGGAATGAGTACCCTGTTTGAAGGGCGGTTATCTCGTTTTCTGAATAGAAATAATCTGTAAGGCATTAATCAGGCAGAACCTGATAGCTTACATCGGTGAACAGCCCTATCAGTGCCCAGCTGCCTCCCATGAGAAAATCACCTATGATCAAACCGATGAAAAAAAATTGTAATTTCTTGAAAAGTACTATCCCGCCATATCTCATACACAAAGCATTGCAGGCCCAGCCGATAAAAAAACTGACCCAGAGAATGCGCATGGCAGAGCTGTACGCCGTGAGGTAGCCGATCGGATGGATGGGCCACCAGTAAAGTCGGTGATAACAGGTGACGAGAACTAACATCAGCAACGCCCCTGCCAGCGCAAAGAGAAATATCCAGTTGCCTGTGGTGGTCTCGGTCGCGATAAGCCGATAGATGTTTTCGTACACCGTGGACGAGGTCTGAGTGGCCCAGTCGAGTTGCAGATCCCGGATACCATACCGGTAGCAGAGGGTCATCATGGCCAGAATAGATGCAGTCATTGATGCTACAATGGTTACTGCAAGACCGGAAAAAAGCAGCAGAGCCGGTTTTTTATTCTGCTGGATATGCCGTCCGTGAAGCAGAGATGGCAGCAGCGATTCCCGCAGATCGACAAAAAGTACTTTCTGGCTCATGCCGGCAAGCAGACCACCGGCACCTGCAAGGACTTTTGCACCGAAAAGAGCAATTAAACCATCGGTGGGGGCCGCGGTGAGGGTAAAATATGCAAGTCCTCCCTGACAGATTATGCGGGTTGCAACCAGCATGATCATGAAAAAAGCACCCACAACCAGTACTGCAGTTATTGGGGCCATGCCGAGTCGGATGTACCACCAGATGATGAGTGAGAAACCAAGAACAGCCCCCCAGAACGAAATTCGAACATCGAACCATTCCGATCTTCCTGGTGTGGATTTACTGATAAAAAGCGATTGCTTACATACATCAAGCAGGTGGAGTCGGGCCAGCCAGACGAGAAAAAGAAAAAATATGCCGTAGGCTCCGATCATCTGCATTTCCTCAGGACGTGCCAGGGTGGGACCGAAGGTGACTCCCAGCTCTGAGACCGGGATGGAGTAACCAAGCAGATTGAGGACGCCGTACAACAGGCAGCCGGCGAGAAAGAAGAACCAAAAAGAAAATGAGATCTGGCGGGATGTCAGAAAGGCAAAGCCGATAAAAGACGGGTACAGATAAATTTTTAATTTATGAAAACCGGTGAGCAAACCACTTTCAGAAAAATATGGTCCGGCGAGAAAGAGGGTGGGAATCGCCGGTATTGAGGGATAATAGAGGTTTAGTCCGTTTACCAGATGGAGAAAGACTGGGATGGTGAGTCCTGCAAGGAGGAACCGATTAAGAAAAAAACTGCCTGTTTGACCATTGCTCATCGCCTTGCTGATCATCTCCGGAACCTTGAGCAGGGGGAAATTCATTCTCTCATTATGTATCCACTGTCTGGAGATAATATTAATAAGAAAAAGCATGACCATATAAGAGAGCAAAACGAAAGTGCCCCAGAGCATCAATGGCTGCAGCCATGCAGTCCAGGGAATGGAAACGGCAACTTCGAGCCATTCCAGATTCCGCCCGTCCGGAAGGCCGTTATAGAGAAGTTCTATTGCTTCCGGACTGGTCGGAGTCAGGGCAGGTGGAATAAGTGGGTGGAGCACTTCTTCCCATCGGTTTCCCGGTGTCGAGAAATGGACGGGTGTCGTCAGGTTGATCAGAAAGGTGCGGGCAAAACCGGTATAGGCGATACCGGATCCAATGACCATCTCTATCCAGATGATGAGCAGCTCCGGCCCGGTCAACAGAAGTGAAGAACGAAAGATCCTGGCAACCAGGCTGATGAAAATGGCGAGGAGGAGGAAAATAAAAAAAGGTGCAAGGGGAAAATGTCCGCCGCCAAGGGGGGTAGCTCTGAGATAAATATTGTTGTACGGAGTGAGCGAACATATGGCTATGGCGAAAAGAAGGCCAATCAGCGGTGCCCGCAGACGTATAGCTATGGCTCTATCCTGGGAGGAGGTCTGCATATCAGATAACCTCCGGTGCCAGGCCGACGTCAGCGACAACTTGCTGAAAAGATTCCTTTAATTGCTCATGGGCCTCATGGTCGAAGGAACGCCAGACAAGCAGCTGTTTTCTGACTTCGTGGAGAAAGGAGGTGTTGATGCGCTGCCAGACTCCGGATTCGCCGGACTGTCTGTGCAGGGTGATTTTTATCTCAAGAAATTCCTCGCCTTCCAGAGCAGGGCAAAACTGGATATCCACGGTCTGCATGATGCCGAAGTCAAAAGGAGCAAGCCAGACATTTGAACGAAGGTGCAGACATCTTAAATTATTTGGACTATCTGATTCGGCGACCATTTTATGTATCTCATCCACGGTTGAACAGCTGAAGACTACTTGTACCGGGCCTGTCGAGAAAATCCCATGAGAGACATCCTGGTGGCTGACAAGGTATTGATAGATAAATCCCCCAATGCTTTCGTGCTCCCTGTATTTCATCAGAAACGGCAGGGTGACCTGGATCCTGTTGTCGACGGGTTTGGGAAGCTTGAACGTCCGGTTGACGTCAGGAATTGCGATGCGGGCGGCGACCCTGGCAGGATACAGTACCGAGATAAGAACGACGGCAATAACGAGCACCATGGCTGCAACTCCAGCCATGGAGGAGTAATTTACGGTTATCCCGGCCCATAAGGGCGTTGCTGCAAGGAATGCAGCTGAAATCTGGGCAACCAGATAGCCGGTCACTACTGAAATTACGGCAAGCGCCATTGCTTCAGCCACGAAGAGAAAGCCGACGTGAGAGGGCGCCAGCCCAACCGATGTATACACCGCAATTTCCCCTTTGCGCTCATACACCGAACTGATCATCGTATTCAGGACGATGAGAACCGAAATGAGCAGGGGGATGATGATATTGGGAACACCACTGTAATTCATGGTATCACTGATATTGTAGAGCCAGACCCCATCTTCCTCCCCGGTGAAAATTGCCAGGCTGTATCTATCGGTCAAACGGCTTGCAATATCACGTATCTCACCGGGATCAGCGGGTTTGACAGCGACATTTTTCAACTGACCTCCAGCTGCAAGCATGGTTCTCGCCGGGATAATTGCTGTTTGACCGGCAGAAATGTGTTGGTACCGGCTCTGGAAGGAACGGACATCATCGCCTGATTCCATGGCTTCCATTTCTTCTTCAGTCATCTCGGTCCCCGCCTCTTCGGGGAAGATAACAGGGGTGAGTGGTTCTCCGTCAAGATCAAGCTTTTTGTCAAGATCATGAGCCTTGAATGTCCCGATAACGGTAAAGGGATACCCCCATAATGACACAGCCTGGTTACCCTCTGCTGTGATGCCCAGTCGGGCTGCCATCTTTTCTTCAAGGATGATGGTTGTCTTGTCATCGTCAGTGAACCATCTTCCGGAAGTAAGGAGGGTGTCGAGTCCGGTGACGTATGCTTCATTCGGGCTGAGACCAATAAGGCCCTGAATCTCAATTTCGGCTGATCCCCGCCGAATGGGAACACTGACCGGACGAGAGGGGTCCTTGCCGGTCAGCCAGATTCTCGGAGCAGGTCGACTGATTGATGACATACTGTTAACGAGAATATCGGTCGCCTGGGGTGGCAGGCTCTGCCAGTTGACTCGTTTCAACAGAAGCCCCTGATAGGGGGCCTCTGTCTGGAAAGGCAGCCGGACTTCCTTTCGACTTGATTTTATTGTCGTAAAACTCATGATGGTAAACGTCAGAATAATAAGAGTTGTACACGTCAGCAGAGTACGCAGCCGACGGCGTCTCAGATTGGAGACGCCAAGAAAGAATGCCGCAACAAAAGCCTTCCAGCGACTAATCTCTTCCGGACGTTTATGGGTTGCCCGCCGCTGGAGGAGGATCATTTCATCCTCGAAGCGGAAAAATATGATCAGGGTCACCATGAAAGATAGACCAATGATAAAAAAGGCCAGGATGACCACCATCGGACTGTAGGCCAGATCAAAGGCCGGATGAACATTGTAGATAACAGTAATGAGAAGCACAAGGATAAGGGAAAAACCGATTATCCGTTTGTAGATCGTTGCAAAATTAAACAGAAATCGTTCCATGACGAAGGCAAAGGGGACGAACAGGGCGATATAAAAGAGGACGCCGAAAAGAACATCTTTCTGGGTCTTCTCTATCTGTACGTAGACCCGTGCCGCCAGGGCGAGGGCTTCCTCTGACATTTCACGTGCCATTGAGTAATTGAAGGACTTAAAGCTTTCAGTGCTTTTCGCAAGAGCATCCAATCCCCTTGTTTTGAGGTCATTAATCCTCGTGTCGTAGATACCGTGGGTTTCCAGATTGTTAATCCTGGGACCGAGCAGAGTCCATGCATCTTTGGCCGCGTGGTAGGTGGTATTGGGGATGGAAGGGTATTCGTCAACCAGGTATCCCAAACCGAGTTTGTTCTCCTCAGACCCATTGGTGAGTATCATCTTGTTGGTGAGCACCGTGTCCGACAGGGTAAGTTTCAGACGCGTCCCGGGTTCAGTATAAATAGAAGAGATGATGGAATCCCGAGTGTCGATTCTGCTGTACCAGTAGCGCTCAGGCGGGGCGTCGCGTCTTCCGTCAAAGAGGTGGAGTTTCGTCATATAGGCAAAACTGCGGGGTTCAAGCAGATCAAAAAGAGTGGTTTCCCGGCAGTTGAACATCACCAGATCCGTCTCCATTGATTTACGCAGGAGCTTCAGGCGGTAGTTGGCTTTTCCAGTCTCCTTTTTATCAATTGCCCAGATAACCTTGCCGGTACTCTCGTCAAATCGATAGCCTTCTATGATAAGTTTGTCGAGGACATGCTTTTTGTCAGCCAGCCCTTTAATCCGGAAATAACCGGATGCATCCACCATGGCATAATACTTATTGAGGCCTTGATAGGCGAGAATTGTCGTGCCACTGGCGGGGAAATTAGCAAACAGCTCGCCCTGCAGCAGAAGATTGGTGCGGGCAGTCACTGCGACAAACCCATCTCTTATAGAGATATCATTTCGCAGTTTATCGGATCCGGCAAGGCCGAAAACCAGGCGTTCCACCAACTGGGCCTGGTCCTGCAGATAGACCCAATCTACCTGATCGACTGTGTCCGCCGGTGTTCCCCACAATACTCGCCCGTCTCCTGTGGTTACCAGGCTGAGACCGAGAAATCCGGCAAGGGCACTGACCTCACCGCCTAAATTGGGTTTGTCGAGAAACCAGGAATCCCAAGATCGCAGATGGCTTGGCCGAAGGCTGTCCTGGTATCTGACCCTTCCTGCGGCTGGTTCACCCAGACTTTCCAGGACTTCGGCAATGGGGCTGTAGGCCGAGGTTCTGTTGATTGTCGGTTTGAGATTATAGAGCCATCCTCGGTTGAACCCGCCCACACCATTACCATGACTTGAAAGGTGAAGACTGATGATTGACGCCACTTCATAGTCTCTGACAAGGTTACGAAAAGCAGTGGCGGATCGTAAAGCCAGGAGTTGTCGCTGGGCATCCGTGAGCAGGTATTCATTTCGAACGACAGTTTTGGGAATTGTCTGTTCCAGAAGGGCACTTTCTTCAGCGGAAAGGTGGTGAAAGTTTTCTGCCCACCCAAGTTTTCTATAGAGCATGCGCCGGGTCGCAGTGTTCTTTATCAACTGTTTTGTCTCGTCGGTCTGCTCTCTTAGCCTCAGTTGCATGAGTTGCCTGGAAACCAGATCTACCTCATGGTCCAGGCTTGGTTGTATGGCAACCCCCAGAAGCTCGTCCCTGTTGCTATCTTCGGTTATAGGGAAATCGAGGCCGTTCAACATTTCCAGATTAGATTTCGCTCTGTTCACCAGTTTTTGCAGTCGACGTTTCTGGTCGCGGAGGTCCTTGGATCTGACATTGGTACTCCAGATCATATCCCGCATTCCGGCAAGAGTCTGTGCCTGGCCACTGGTGGCTATCAGCAGTATCGATCGCTGTCGCGGAGTCTTTGCCAGGGATTCGGCCATTTTCAAAAGGGTGGCAATTGAGGAGGCCGCATCCGCTCCAGGAGATTTGCCGAACACAAACTCTTCGCTATCAAAAAATGCTTCGACAATCAAAAGCTCTTTTGATAATTGCGGGTCTGTACCCTCGATCAGTGAGTAGATATTTTTCGCGAGATAATTCTCCCAGATACAGCGGGACTGTAGCTCTACTCTCGATATGATTGGTGACTTCAGGTTTTGCAGCGATCCGAAAATCCTGATCGCCTCATCTTTTTTCATCCAAAAGCAGGGGAATTGCAAAGGGGTAAGTTCATGTTTTTCAGAAAAGAAGAAGCGTGTCCGGCTGTTGTCGCCTTGAATAAAGATAGCCGCTTTTACCCCAAGAGACGCAAGGAGTTGCCAGTTTCTACCGGAGTCGAAGTCAATAAGGACGATACTGCCTTGTATGTCTTTTCCATTGAGGTCTTCTAATTGCCCTTTCCCGACATAATAGAGCGGTGCTATAAGCGAACCATCTGTTGCCTGCGGGGTAATCGCGTTATTGGCGAGAGGGATCAAGGGGATTTTATTGCCATCGAAGATAAGATCTGCACCGAGAAAACGACGAACCGGTAATTCATAGAAGTATGACTGAGGCGCAAATCCGAGGGTCTGCAGTTTATTTTCCACATACGAGACCGCCTTTTCATATCCCGGCGACCCTGTAACTCTGCTGCCGAAATTACTGAGCGTCTCAATGGTTGTACGCAACGGGTCTTCGGCAACAGCTTTCTCAGCATGCGCAGGGCTGGTGAAATGCACGACGAAAAAAAGTATGAAGCTTAAAAAAAATGAAGCTCTTATCATTGCCGGAACATGGGGAATTCTTGGTTAAGTTTCTAAACGAAGAGGTGACTGCGCGTTAATGGGCGGCGCTTTCCAATCCGCCTGTTCGAATGTCGAGTTCGTCCCGCTGTTGAATCTTGTCAACTCGACCGTCCCGGATCCAGACAACCTGGTCCGACACATTGAGCATTTTATAATCGTGGGTTGCAGAAATAACTGTTACACCCCGTTCCAGACTGAGGTCCTTCAAAAGACGGATGATATCTTCACCGGTCGTCAGATCCAGATTGCCAGTCGGCTCATCGGCCAGGATGATAGCAGGGCTGTTCGCCAGTGCCCGGGCCACAGCAACACGCTGCTGCTGACCGCCGGAAAGTTCCGAGGGACGATGTGTGTGTCTGCCTGTCAACCCAACCTGGTCGAGCAGTTCCATGCCCCGGCGAAGAGCATCATCGTTAGACACCCCGGCAAAAGTCATGGGAATAGTAATATTTTCAAGAGCCGTCATTACCGGGATAAGGTTAAAGGTCTGGAATATATACCCGATCTTCCTGCACCGCAGCCAGGCCAGTTCGAAAGCGTCGAGCTGGGCGATATCCACCTCGTCAATGAATACTTTGCCGCTCGTCGGTTTGTCAAGACCTCCTATCATATTGAAAAGAGTTGATTTCCCGGAGCCAGAGGGTCCCATGATAGATATGTATTTCCCGGTTTCAATCTCAAGATCTATCCCCTTCAGGACATTAACGACGATTTTGCCAAGATCGAAATCTTTGGTTACCCCGGTCACCCTGACGATTTTTTTCTCTTCAGCCATAGAGATAATTGCCTCTTCTGTAATTTAATGTACTACTGTTCGACCCGCATTGCTTCCACCGGTTGCATTCTGGAAGCAACAATTGCCGGATACAAGACCCCTAATAGGCTGAGACCGGTTCCGGTACAGATGGCATAAAAGATTGTTGCCCCAACTTCACCCCATGGCATGAAAGATGCCGACGATAAACCAAACCTGATAATCGATGCAGAGAAGGCAACAACTGCCCCAAGTACCGCCCCGACAATGCCCCCAGCCAATCCTTGCATTGTTGCTTCAATAACAAAAATTCTGACAATGAACCGGTCAAGTGCTCCGAGGCATTTAAGGGTGCCGATTTCCCGGAATCTCTCAGTTACTGACATGAGCTGGGCATTAATTATACCGACAACACAGACCAGCAGGGAGAGAAAGATAATCCACCGCTGCTTTGGGGAACTCGCAATTCCGATTTCCCCGGGAGTGAGGTCGTAGCCAATTTTGTTAAGAGTTTGAATAAACCCAGGTTCCTGCGAGGCGAGCAGCCCACCGGTAATATCGTTTCCCGCCTGGGTAAACGTAAGAAAGGCTACGGCCAGGATCAAACTAGTTGTCGTAACCAGTGATCGAAAGAAGCGAACCCGGATTGACTGATACGCCATCTGGAAAGATTTCGAAAGTGGCATTGCAACAAGACGTCTCATAATATCGGTTCCAGTATTCTGCGAGGAGCGGGGCAGTGATTGCGATAACACCCCCAGAGAAGTATTTCGGCAGGCATATCTACAATGTCATACAGGCAAATCTAGTTTTTAAACAGGAGGTTGTCAATGTATGTTCGTTGAAAACAATCCTGAAAAAAATCGTAAACAGCGAGTCGGGATGGTCGTATAATATCAATAACGTTCTTTCAGGTACCGTTCCCTGATGTGGCGAAGGAAGAAATCCGGATCAGTGGGTTCACCGGTCGCCAGTCGGATGATGTCCTGGGACTCCATCGTCGAACCATTATTCCAGATTGCCTCGCTTAACCAGTGTCGAATGAAACCGATTTTGCCGCCCGCCAGTCTTTCCTGCCAGTCAGGAAAAGAACGACGGATGGCATGAAAGAGCTGGGCACTGTTGAGTGCACCGATCGTGTACGACGGGAAATAGCCAAATGAACCGTCGGTCCAGTGTACATCCTGCAGACAGCCGTCCTTATCGTTTCCTGCAGTGGAGAGGCCTAAATACTCCTGCATTTTTTCATCCCAGACCGAAGGGATATCTGCAACCGGCAGAGAACCGTTGATAAGGTCCCTTTCAACCTCATAGCGGAGTATGACATGCAGCGGATAGGTAACCTCATCTGCTTCAACACGGATGTAGCTTGGCTGGACCCTGGTTGCCGCCGACCAGAGCTGAGATCCTGTAAATTTCGAGGTTGTGGGCAGAAATCGATGTATGCAGGTACTGAAAAAAGAGATAAAGGGCCGGGACAGAAAAATCTGTTTCTCGAAGAGCAGGCTCTGACTTTCATGGATGCACATGTTGCGCGCGCTACCTGCAGGCAGTTCGTCCCATTCAATAGGTAAACCGCTCTCATAACCGGCATGTCCGGTTTCATGGGCAGTAGCCATGAGCGCATCGAAAAAATCGGTTTCACGAAATCTGGTTGTGATACGTTGATCCCCTCGACAGCCGGTGCTGAAAGGGTGGGAGCTGACATCCAGGCGTCCCTGCTCAAATTCAAAATCGAGACACTTCATGAGTTCGAGGTTGAGTTGTCGCTGAATGTCGATAGGGTAATGACCGGTAAGATCAGGGATATCGGTCTGTTGCTGTTTTTCAACCACCTCCTGCACAAGCTGGGGAAGAACGTTTTTCAAGGTAGTAAACACATCTGAAATAAAACTGTTGCTGTCACCGGTGCAATACAGGTCAAGCATTGCATCGTAAGCTGTTGGGAATCGGCCGGGAATGAAGTCGCGTCGGGCTTGTGCCTCCTCGCGGGCAAGGTGTACCACCTCTTTGAAATTTTTCATAAAACCGGGCCAGTCATTGTCTTTACGCTGGCTGCGCCAACCGTGTTCGCATTTCGATCCTGCCAGGGACTTTGCTTTCACCAGATCCGGCGAAAGGCAGACAGCACAATGGTATTCTCTCTCCATTTCTTTCAAACTTCGTGCTTGTCCTGGTGTGTTTATCTTTCCGGCGGCCTGCTGCAGGAGGTCTTCTGTTTCGGGGGAAATGAGGAGTTGGTGACGAAGTGTTGTCAACTCGGCGATAGCCCTCGCCCGTGGTTCACTGCCTCCGGGAGGCATCATCACCATGTGATCCCATTGGAGAAATGTGACAGCATGGTCCAGCCGGGCGAGTTTTCGAAAATGTTCTTCCAGCAATAGATAGGCGTCAGTCATCTGTGTCTCCGTGGAATTAATCGTCGTTTATTATAAGAGTGATCCTCTGCAGTGTGATAAAATCCTAAAAACATAAAAACTGCAACAACGAAGCAGATAAGCGCAGACCTCAGATGAAGAATTGTCGAAGTCTGCGCTTATTATAATTCTGGGACTGTCTGCAGCATCGTCAGACTTTAAACTGTTGTGCTGTCTTAATCAGTTGTGCCGCTAAATTTATCCGGTCGGTTGCCTGACTGTCTATCGTGACTCTGTTATTGTTAATTCCTCCTGCAATCTTAATTATTTAAGCTTGCAGGAGGAATAATGCAGATTGCAGTCATCTCTTCGGAGCCTGCTGCCATCATCATAGGTTGTATGCAATACCAGAAAGAGAGGTGGAGCAGTGAAGAGACGCTATCTTATGGTAAAGTGGAGTTGGCTGGATGGAGTCAGGGATTGAGGAGACGTCTGATATCTGTTACAGATCGTTAAAGGTCACCGGCAGGATATCTTTGTTTTCTTTTACCAAACCAAGCAGGAGGTCAAGCAGTTCCAGTGCCGACCTGTTCATTCTTTGATGATGGATCATTATTCCACACAGACCTGAAGACAAGCCCTGCTCGAGTTCCATGAAGAAATTATTCAGGGCCAGGTGAGGATCGATCTCTTTTCGAGTATGCAGATCGACGTTGACCTGATAATCCGGCAGGGCAGGTGGGGGTTCCGGGCGAGCGCCTCTACTTCTTGAAACACCTCGAAATCCAAGATCGGCAAGTACCTGGAGGGTCTCGCTGCTGCATCTGTTCCATGGGGGAGTGAAAAAAGGGGAGAACTCTTTTTTAAGTAGCGTTTCAAGTCGTTTCCTCCCTTTAGCAAGACTGGTATGAATATCAATTTTGCTCCGTGCGGGGCCGAACTCCTGTTTTTTGCCGGTTTTCTCGAAGTTCCGGTGAACCCGGCCATGCTGGTGCCAGCACCATTGCGAACTGTCCCTTCCCGTGAGCCGATGCAGTTGCTCCAGTCGCTTTTCGGTAAGCCAGGCGGGAACGGTTGCCAGACAGAGTGGAAGGCCATGTTTGCGGAAACAGAGAATGAGTTCTTGAAAACTGCGGGAGGGGATGCCGATATCGTCGGCTCTAAAGAAAACCAGGGGCTTGTTTTTTGATTGATGGCGGCCTGTATCAATGTGCGCGGTAATCTTATCGCCTAGATCCAGGTGGTTAACGAAATAAAGAGATGATGCCGGTTTAATCATGATGCCTGTGCTCCAGATGCTCCCTATGCCAGATCTCGAGTTGCCTGGCCGTTTCTTCTGCCCCTGCGAGATTGATCGTTGCTCTGCATCGACCCATTTCGAGTTGTTGCTCCATTTTTCCAGCGAGCAGGTGCGGTTTCAGGTCACTCTCCTCCAAAACAGTAATCGAAGCCTTTAGGCCAAGTCGTTCTGCACGCAGTCGCTGCTCCCTGTTTTGTTTAAAAGGATAGACCAGAGCAGGAACCCCCGACTCTATAAGATTCATGCAGGTATTGTAGCCGGCCATTGAAATTGATAAATCAGCTGCTTTTAGCCAATCGGGAAATTGGTCGGTGAAGCGATCTATATTGATATTGGTCTGATAATCATTTTGCAGAGCATTGAAGACCCTCTTGTCGCAATAGGGACCGCAGAAAAGCTGGATATGAGCAGGGCGGGAATCACTCAGAATTCTAAAGGCCTGTATGACGGCAAAAAGCAATTCGCTGCCGACATTGCCGCCACCTATGCTGGCGACAATCAGTTTGTCAGCAGGTGAGAGACCCAACCGGCCGCGGATTCGTCCGAGATTCTTCGTGGGTTCGTGCTTGGTGACAAATCCGGTATAGTGCAACGGGATGCGAATATCGTCCATCAGGCTGAAGGTCTCATCTAAGGTAATAATGTCCGGGTCAGCATGAACGAGAATACCGTCAAAAAATGAGTTGAGTATCTGAACGACCCGGTTTTCAAACTTTTCCCTGCCGGTTTTTTTTTCCACCAGAATATCCCGCACACTGCAGTAACAGGAACAATCCGGCAGTGAACCATCACGAATAGCTTCAAGTAAAGGATCAAGTTCAAACTTGAAGGCTTTACGGCCAAAAGGATAGAGCTCGGTAATGAAGATATCGGGACTGTTTGTCTGGAAATGTGAAAAAAGTTGGTGTATTCGTTTTGTTTTGACCTCTGCAAGTGGCAAAGCAGGATTACAGGGAACCATATTTTGAAATTCACTGTCCATTTGCAAGCCGGGCAGCTTGAGCACATCGATTTCAGGGAGAGCGACCTCAACCTGTGGGCCGCCGAGAATGAGCGTCGTGGGATGGTGACGGGCAATCGCCCTGCATATTTCTATGCTGCGATGAAAATGACCAATGCCAAGCACATGCTGGCAATAATATGAGACGTTCATGGAGCCTGCGTACCGGCAATATTGAGTTGTAGCGGTGAAAATATTTGCTCACTGCAGGTGATGAGGTGCAGTCGGTTATGCTGCACAAGGGGGTCCTCACCGGGAAGAAACTCACGCCCGGTGATGCTGTAAAGCACTGACTTCACGACTCCTTGATGACATACGACCAGGATGTTCTTACCGGGCCATCTCTTTGCGCTCTCAAGAAGGGTCGCCAGTGCACGATCCTTCACGGCCATTCGGGTCTCTCCATTCGGGGCGGCAAAATCCCAACCCATTGCGACCCGGCGGGCAAGTTCGTTGGTGTGGTTTTCCTGAATATAACGGATGGTCAGCCCTTCCCAGTCACCCCAGCGCTGCTCGCGCAACCTCGGATCGAAGGTGACAGGAAGACGAAGCTCCCCGTTCAGGATCGCAACAGTTGCTCTTACCCGCCCCTGATCACTGGCGATAATTCGGTCCCAGGCGTACCGCTTGAGGGTTTTGACCATTTGAGTGGTCTGTTTTCTTCCTGCAGCAGTTAAAGGAGAATCCCCGGAACCCTGAATTTTTTTGAGCACATTCCACTCTGTCTGTCCATGCCGCAAGAGACCAAAAGTAGTGGTTGGTGCAGAATGATCGGAAGTATATTCCATTGCCTGGACCTATGGTATTCAGATGCACTGGAGGCGTTCATTGTGAAGCCTGAAGATTTCGGCAAGTTTTAGTGTCCAGTGACCATTATCAAAACTCTCTTTAACATATTGTTGTCCACCGCTAATCACCCGTTTACGAAGTTGTTGGTCGGTGAGCATACGAATCATGGCCTTCTCAAGGCATTCAGGATCGGAGGGTGGTACGATCAGGCCGGTCTTTTCATCAATAATGATTTCAGGGATGGCTGAAACGCTTGTTGACAAGGCCGGGACACCCATCGCCAGGCTCTCAACCAGCACGTTGGGAATGCCGTCCCTGTCACCGTTCTCAGCAATTTCACAGCCAAGGACAAAAAGGTCACTGGCTTTAAAGTGGAGCAGCACTTCGTCGTGGGTCTGGGTACCAATCCATCGGCAGTGATCCACCAGGCCGAGTGAGGATATCAAGCCAAGGATCTTTTCCCGGTCGTCACCATCACCAATGAGGGTGTGTTGAAACTGGATACCTTTTTGGCGTAATCGGGCAAGGGCTCTATAAATAGTTGGCAGCCCTTTTTTTTGTGTCATCCTCGCGACAGTGAGGATCTTGTATGGATTATGTGCTTCGGTTTGCACATCGATCTGCCTGAAAAGATCGAGATCTATACCGTGATAGATACAATAGATAGGGGGAGTGCTGCTTCCGGCAATTTTCTGCAGATATTGTTGATTATGCTTGGTACAGGTGACGACAAACTCTGCACGGCTGATTTTTTTCCGAAGTTTTTCTTTTTCAGACGTGTAGATATCCTTTGCATGGGCGGTGAAACTGAATGGGATCCCGGAAAGAAGCGAGGCGAATAATGTTACCGAGGTGGGGGAATGCGCAAAGTGGCCGTGAAGCTGGACGATGTTGTTCTCTTTTTTGAGATGGTTGTTGGCAAGATAGCCTGCCTGCAGAAGATGTTTAAGGGTGGCAAGACAACTTCCTGTGCCTGTACCTTCAGCTGCAGTTCTGAGGGTTTCTTTGAATTGTTTTGGTTTTTTTGCCGATAGAAAGATATTTGGCCTGAGTAGGTTGAAAAAATCGGGAACCAGTTCCGTTGGCAGGTAATCCACCCGGGCCCGAATCTCTTTTACCGACGCATGACTGAAGTTTTCACGGGGCTTGCGCATGGGGAATAAGCGCATTGTGAACCCCATTTTTTCCAGCAGCAGAATTTCATTGGATATAAATGTCTCAGAAATTCGCGGATAACCTTTGAGGATATAGCCTAAAGCAGACGTTGGTTGCTGTGGTATCATATTGGCCTGACTGGATATTGTTTCAAAAAATGAAGTTTGGCACTGTTTATCGAGCCTGGCAATACTCTACATGTTTCTGGTCGGTGACAGCCTTTTCCTTGAAATACGTCAACCGGGCGAGCATTGTGTCCAGTCCGGAGAGTTCAAAGGAATTAATCGTCTCCTTGTATTGGCAATGGTCGTGCAGGAGGGCGAACATTTTCTCACGGAGGAGTTGGGGAGTTACTTCATACCAGGGAATGAAATCCAGCAGTCCTTTGCTTTTAAGTCTTTCGGCCCGGATCAATTGTTCCTTTCGGGGTGATTCCCTTGGTATTATCAAGGCGGGCGTCTGTTGGGTGAGGATCTCGCAGATAGTGTTGTATCCTCCCATAGAAATAACCAGATCTGCTGCCGACATCAACTCCTCTATCTTGGGATGAAACGGAAGTGTTTTTATCCCAAATTTTTTAGCTCGTTTCTTAAATGCCTCCCGAGTTTTTTTCGGCATGAACGGACCGGTTATGATTATTGTTTTAAATGGGAGGGCGGTCGGGAAATATTCGTGCATGGCAAGATAGTGATCGATAACTTCCATTCCATCTCCACCGCCGCCGGTGGTGACAAGAATGAACTTGTCGTCAGCCATTATTCTGTTGCTTTTTCTGACCCAGGCCTTGGTGCCGGAAGAGAGTGTTTTGCGGGGAATATACCCGGTAAATTTAATTCTGCTTTTGGTCGTTTCTGGAATGCGATACATCTCAACCGGGTTGTAAATGTCTTTATTGCCATATACCCATATCTCATCATACAATTTTTCCAGGTAGGTGTAGACATTTTTGTCCTGCCAGTCCTTCCGGATCACTTCCGACTCGTCCAGGATATCGCGCAATCCCAGCACTGTCTTACTTGATGGGCACTCAGCTTTAAGCCATTCGAGTGTCGGAAGCACCTCTTTCTTTAGACCAAGTGGCTCTTTATCTACAATAAACAGGTTGGGCCGGAAGGTTCTTGCCGTCGTCAGGATAATGTTTGTTCGGATAGAAAGGGCCTTCTCCTGGTCAATGCGAATGGAAAAGGACTGGTAATCGTCGTTGCTCTTTTTTATCATCCCGGGGATTCGTACAAAATCCACATGCTGGGGGAATTGAAAACGGCCCGCGATGGGTGAACCGGTCAGGATGAGCACATTGGTGTTGGAATCCCGCAAATGGTTGGCTATGGCCATTGTTCTGCGGATGTGGCCCAGTCCATATGTGTCATGTGAGTACATGAGGATGTTGTACGCAGGTCGGTCGATTTGAGTGTGCATGGCCGGGATTGATATGAGAGCGATATTGCTATGTCAATGTCGATGGTGTCGTAAAAACCACCCACCTCGAATATGATTTTTTTTATCTAACCATCTCCCATTGGAGGTTTTTGCGAGATTACTGTCAATTGTCAGTACAATAGAAATTATGTCCTTGTTTTACAAAAAGAATTTCTTGAATGCGCTTCTACTGTTTGTCGATGGTGGTATCCTATGACTCTCTTATTCCAACACGAGTAACTTGTCAAGCAGAGGCTGAATTGAAACTCTGTTGTGCCACATCTATTATGCCACACGAAAAAATCCCCGCAGAAAATGATTTCTACGGGGATATGGAGGTCAAAATGTTGATGTGAGTCGCTGCTGGTTAGAAACTCAACGAGAGTTTGTTGTTTATCATTATAATGCTTTCGACATCAGAGTAACTGCTCCGGTCTGTAAAGACATCGCCGGTGTCCATATAGCCAAAATGCAGCTCATAGGAGAGATTGTCCAGTAACTTATATATCACTCCGAGGTTGGCTTCCCAACTTGATCCACTCATGCTGTCAAATAAATCGGGTGTCCAGAAATTGCTCGTTACACCAACTGCGCCTTGAATGGAAATCTTCTCAGTGGCATCAATCTGAGCAGAGAGGGCAATGCTGTTGAGACTGGACGTCTGAGAAACCACCTCACCTTCAGAAACCATGTTTTCGAATTCACTATTGAGAACGTCCACTGCTGAACCGGTAATAAAAAGAGGTTTGGAATCTTTTGAGAGGTATGAGACACCTTTGTCCTGAAAACCTTGAATAGCGCCCAGGTTATAGGAAGTGACTTTGTAAACACTATGGGTGCTGAGATCTTCACCATAGAGTAAACCACCATGGCAGATGAATATGAGGGCAATAAATATTTGGGAAACAATATTTTTCTTCATAGTTCGTCTGAAAAAGAGATAGTTTTCGTTCTCAACCCTCGAAAAGTTTAAATTCTTGTACTTACACTTTCACATTGGCAGGGGGAAAAGTCAAGAGAAAATTAGCTTGTGGAAGACCTTGCGGTCATGAGATCTGATTGAAATTTATATATTATTCAAATGCTTGGGTGAAATTTAGGGCACGGTGTGAGACTTAAATTAAAATGAAGAATTATTCTCACATTTGAACTGGTTGTTTGTCACTACTTATCTTGATTGTCCAGACAATTTGCGATATAGATAGCTTTTCGTGATAGGTACGGTCAATATTTGATGGCGTCGTAAAAAGTTAAAGCAGATAGCGATTTTTTGCGACGCCATCATGGTTGCGGCAATAAATAATTGGGAGAAGTCATGCGAGTCACAGTAATAGCAGTCACTCTATTTTGTATTACGCTGAATTGTGTTGGCTCAGTGTACGGAGAAGAGGGTGGAGAGCAGGTTCAGTCCGATAAACAGTACAAAATAGTTTTTTCGATATTTGATAGAAATTCCGCCGGGAACTATGCATATCTGAGGGACAGCATTCAGGCAATGCTTGCCAGCCGGCTTGCGGCAAAAGACCGGGTAGACGTGCTGGAAAAAACGTTTAGCGAAGATGAACTGAATGCCTTGAAAGACACAAGGGCACAGCAAGCTTTATCAATCGGCGGAGAGAACGCGGATTATTTAGTCACAGGGGCCCTTTTCGCACTTACCGGCGGGTTGGAAGTGCAGGTGGATTTGTACCCCCTTATTCCCGAACAGGAAATCTTGCATTTTTCGGTTCTTTCCAAAACCCAGGATACTCTTATTGCAGACGTGGAGCAACTCTCAAGGGATATTGCCCAGACAGCTTTCGGGTATGTTCAGAATATCCCCGGCGCAGAGCAACAAAGCGAAGTTGTCGAGGGAACTGCAGGTTTTGTTACGGCACATCCCGAGGCCGCTTATAAGAAAAATGTTTATTCGGGATCTGTTATTGGTGTCGCTGGCAGTGGGGTGATAACCAAGGGCCGGGGCGCTCAGGTGCGAACGACGTTGCCGGTTGATATGAGAGTTATGGCGGTTGGCGATGTTACCGGCGATGGGGAAAAAGATATCCTCATACTGGCAGGGTCCAAGCTCAAATTATTTAAACTGGTCAACGGCAAGGTTAAAACTATTCAGCAGGTTTCCGAAACGACACTGCCGTCAACAATCGTCAGTCATGCTGTGAATTTGGCCGATCTTGATGGTGATGGAAAAGAGGAGATATATATCAGTGGCACCGATGGACTGTATGTTTCATCAATGATTCTGAAGTACCATACCAGTGACGGCTTCCAGGTAGCCTCCCGTCATATCCCCTGGTACATTCGGCCATTACGCATTCCGGGAAAGGGCTGGCAGCTTGCCGGTCAGAAGAGGGGAATAGAAAAAATTGCCCTGGTAAGTCCCGGTATCTACCTTCTGACACTGGATGAAAAAAACAAGGTGGAGAAGGGAGACCGCCTTCCCTTGCCAACCTCTTTAAATCTCTTTGATTTTGCGTATGCTGATCTCGATGGTGATGGCTTTCATGAGATAGTTGCCGTCGATCAGAAAGAAAAATTAAGGGTGTATAATCCGGGCAATGAACTGATGTGGGTTAGTCAGAAGAATTATGGAGGCAGTAAAATCTATCTCGGTCCAAGCCAGGGTGGAGCTGTTTCAGAAAATGACCGGCGAAATTTCACTCCCGATGAAAGTTCTGACCGAGAATTGATATTTGTACCGGGCAGGATCATTACCTCTGATATAGATGGGGACGGAAAGGAGGAGATTGTTCTAAGTGAAGGGAAAAAAGCCGGACTGAGTTTTTTCAGAAGATTACGGTTTTATGACAGTGGGGCGATTGTCAGTATGGCCTGGAACGGCGCAGCATTGACGGAATCGTGGCGAACAGGTGATTTTCGCGGCTACGTAGCGGGATACGGCTTCACTGTTTTAGCAGAGCAGCCGCAGCAGATAGCTGCAGAGAATGACGATGCACCGGTGACTGCAGGAAGATTGTTTGTAGGGCATCTCCCTAAGAGCGGCTCCCTGGCTGAACTTTTACCAGGCGGGGGGGAAACGGAAATTGCTGTATATGACCTTGAATTCTCTCATGAAAAAAAGGAAGAACTGAACTGAGCTACAAAAGAGTATAAAAAATTATACTCATCGGTAAAAAAATCTTGACACAGCGCTGTGGGAAGGATATTATTGGCTCACTATCGTTACATCTTTGTTGGTCAGCTTCTTGTTGTAAGAAGATATGGCTGGTAGTCAGCCCGTTACCGGCAAAGAAGAAAATGACCCTTCCCAGAAGGGTTAAAACAGTTTTCAGGAGAGAAGAAAATGAAGAAGATAATTGCTTCAGCTGTAGGCCTCATGCTTGCTGGTGGTGTTGCAGCGACCACTGCTTCTGCAGTTGAGAGTCAGTTTGGTGGTTACTGGCGTACCCGTATGTTCGTACAAAGCGATTTTACCGGTCAGGACAATAGTGATTTCAGCCGTACGGACAATCGTACCCGTCTCTACTACACCGCAAAATTCAACGATGATTTCAAATTCGTCAACAAGTTTGAATTCAACTCCAATTGGGGTGATACCAACGGTGGTGATATTGGTGCTGATGGTGATACCTTCCGTGTAAAGAACTCCTATGCTGATTTCACTCTCGGAATGGCCAATATCAAGCTTGGTATCCAGGGTGCCAGAATCGCTCGTGGTTTCCTCTTCGATGATGATTTCTCCGGTGCTGTTGTAACAGGAAAATTTGGTGCTGTTACTGTGCCTGTTTTGTACGCCATGGTAGACTCTGAAGATGTAAATCCTGAAACAACAACTAATACTGTTGTTGCTGCAGGAACCCCACCAGTACCAACAGTTGCAACGACCACTACTGGCGTAACTGGAGATACCCATCTTATTTCTGTAATGCCATCTTTTAACGCCGGCGATGCCGTCAAGGTCACTCCACATGTTACTTATCTGACGACAACCAGTGAAGATACTGATATTTACTGGCTTGGTGTTGATGCTGATGCGAAGTTTGATGCATTTTCCGCATGGGGTACTTTTATTTATAATGGTGGTGAACTGATGGGCGATGATATCAGCGGATTCCTGGTAGCCGCAGGTGCCGATGCCGGAATCGTTCATGGTCAGGCTTTCTACGCTTCCGGTGATGACGATGCCGCTGATAATGATATAGATGCTTTCCTTTCAACACCTGGTCAGTCTTACTACTGGTCTGAGATCATGGGTCTTGGTACTTTTGATAATCGAGCATCTGCCGGTTCTCCTGGTGATGATCCCACCAACATCTGGGCTGTTAACGCTGGTGTTACCGTCAAGCCAATGGACAAATTGACGTTTGACTTCGATGTTTGGTATGCTCAGCTTGCTGAAGAAGTTGCCAATGAAGACGAGCTCGGTATCGAATTTGACGCAAAACTCACCTACGCAATTTATGACAACCTGAAGGCTGAGTTTGTCTTTGCATATCTCTTAGCTGGTGATGCAACCGGTGGTGGTGATGAAGATCCGATGGAAGCTGGTGTTCGTATTTCTCTCGGTTTCTAATCTGAGAACGACGACAGTTTAGTATCGCTTAGTAGAAGCCCGGTGGAGTTACCTCCACCGGGCTTTTTTTGTTTTTTAGGGGGAGCTGATCGTTGACGAAAAGATCCGAGCCTAATCCAAGCCGCTGGCTTGTCCTGTCACTGGTCATGGCCGGAGTCTTTCTGTCAACGATGGACAGCGGCATGGTCAATGTTGCCTTGCCGACGATTATGCGCTCTTTTGACCTTAGTCTGGAATATGCAGAGTTCGTGGTCACCCTCTACCTTCTCACCATAACCATTACCCTTGTTTTTTGGGGGAAGCTGGCAGACCGGTTGGGCCGGGGAAAGGTCTATCTGGCCGGGATGACAATCTTCACTTTGGGTGCTCTGGCCTGCTATTTGTCATCGAGTTATGGTTGGCTCCTGTTTAGTCGTTTTATTCAAGCTCTCGGTGCATCTATGATGATGTCTTCGGGACCGGCAATCATTAAATCCGTTTTTCCAGTAGATCATCTCGGACGCAGCCTTGGGTTAGTCGGTATTGCTACAGCCGCCGGTCTCCTGACCGGTCCATTTGTCAGCGGCCTGGTCCTGAGTATCTTTTCCTGGAGGGCCATTTTCCTGATTACCTTGCCTGTCAGTATTATTACTGTTTTACTTGGGAAATATTTTTTGCTGACCCGGCTGGATCAGACGGACAAAGAACCAAGAGAACTGTTAGAGCCGTTTGACTGGAAAGGGAGCTGCTGCTGGGTTGTCGTGGTTATTCTCGCGGTGACGATTTTTCATCGGTTTGACCGATTCTTCCACCCTTCTAACTGGCTTCTCCTGGTAATTTTTGCTGCATTTGTTTACCTCTTCATTGGGGTTGAAAAAAAAACAGCGCATCCGATCTTGCCGATCGATCTTTTCAGAGAAAGGTACTATTGGATCGCTGTGTTGACAGCTGCCATCTCTTTCGCGGCCTTATTTTCCGTGCTGGCTCTTATTCCGTTTTATCTGGAATACATTTTTTCTCTTCCGACAGTACAGGTCGGGCAATTAATGATGGCTGTTCCGGCAACACTTATCGTCCTGTCGCCAAGTTCGGGGTGGCTGTATGATAAAATCGGGGCGAAATACCTGACCACCGGGGGGCTCTTTCTGAGTGGTGTTGCTCTTGTGGGACTGGCCTGGCTGTCGCCTGAGAGCTCACAAACAGAAATTGCAATGAAACTTGCGATGCTCGGGGCCGGCCAATCGGTATTTCTCTCGCCTAACAGCGCCTCTGTTCTGTCACGGATCCACGATAATTATCTTGGGATTAGTTCAGGAATTCTCGCTACCGCAAGAAACTTTGGTATGGTAACGGGTGCTACCCTGGCTGCGGCTCTTTTTTCATGGTGGTATAGTTTTTTTAGCAACGGGGGAACGCTGGCTGAGTATACCTCAGCGGAGAGTGACAGTTTTATTCTTGCCCTGCGGATGACCTTTATATTGATGGCATGCCTGGCCTCTTTAGGATGTTTGTTATCTGCCTTCAGGAGGTGATAATTTCGGGAGGTATACCGTCGCCTGTGTCCCTTTGACGGGTGCATCGTGAATGGAAAATATTCCGCCATGTGCCTGGACAATCTGTTCCACCAGTGCCAAACCTATGCCGTTCCCATAGATTTTAGTGGTGAAGAAAGGATCTTTGACATGTGGCAGGGTGTCAACTGGTATTCCCGGACCGGAGTCGGTGAAGGAAATACAAATAAATTGTTCATCGTCTTTTGCCTCAATATGCAGTTTTCCCCCGTTAGGCATGGCCTCCAGGCTGTTTCGAATGAGGTGGAGGAAGACCTGGCGGATTTTGTCTTCATCGATCATAAGAGCTGGCCCTGAGCCCTCAAAAGACAGGGTATACTCAATGTTCGTATTCTTCATCGCTGTATAAAATATCATCAGGCTTTTCCGAATCAGTGAGAAGATATGGTGCATCCCAAGGGACAGCTCAGTATCATCTACGAAACAGAACAGGTCTTCGAGTATAGTTTCAATTTTTGATGATTCCTGCGTAATTATATGCAGGAAATTTGATATATATGGGTCATTGGTCTTTTTGACCAAAAGACGTGCGGTTCCGCCTATCGATGTCAATGGGTTTCTGATGGCATGGAGGAGTTGTGCGGACATCTGTCCAATTGTGGAGGTGCGTTCTGCCTCAACAAGGAGATCCTGGCTTTTCTCAAGTTCCTGGGTAACAAGTTCGAGCGCTGATATTTTTTCTGCCATATCCGCGTACAGGTGACTGTGTTCAATTGCCAGGCTTGCCTGGCCTGCAAAAATTTCCAGGCCGTTTATGTCTTCGTTGGAAATGGGCGCCCCGGTAACAAAATTATCGACGATCATCACCCCAAGAGCTTTAACAGGGGAGTAGAGAGGGACCACGACGAAAGATGATTCTCCAAGGGTGTTGATAAGATCATCCGGGACCCTGCAACCTTTTGCTTGACCGTTCTGCACATTTATCGATATTTTCATTCGGCTTGCATGCAGGAGTACGTGGTCCGTTTCCTTGGTTGATATCCGCAAGGTCTGTATGATTCGGTTGACTTCAACGTCCTCAGTGATGTTTTTATTCTGGATTGTTCTGAGGATATCGTCCAGCTGTAAATCTTTTTCTCTTATTGAGGTCCAAACCTGTTCCGCTTGTTCCCTTGACGCCGGGCCGATTGCTAGCTTACCCTCAAGATAGCTTCCATCCTCGCTGTACAAAGCAAGAAAAGCCCTGTTGAACCGTAAGCCGTCATCCGAGGTTATGCCGACAAGGATAGCCTGGAGGATTCCGCGAAGTTCAACCGTATTCAAATAGGCAGTGTTCATCTTCAGGGTGAGATGGTGAAGAAAGCGCATCCGGGAATTGTTTTTTTCTAGTTCCTTTTGAAAAAGGCGATTATTAATCGCCAGGCGCCTTTTTGTTAAAGTGTTTTGTACAGTGTAATTAAACTGGTTGACGGCTATTGGTTTGAGTAAATAATCATCCGCGCCCTGGCGTAAGCAGTCAAGTGCCACCTCGATATCGGTAGTTCCGGTTACCATGATGATTCCAAGATCCGGATGACGTGGTACAATATCTCGTAAAACTTCATTGCCGTGTTGATCTGGAAGTTCAATATCGAGAAGTACAAGGGCAATGTTATTGGTGGCCATGAGTTGGTAGAAGTCGCCGGCGCTGCCGGCGGTGGCAACTGTAAAACCAAGATTGCTGAGATAGTGCGAGAGCAGAAGAACAATTTCAGGTGAATCATCAACGACCGCGACTACCTCATCCGGTAACAGGAGTTCGGAGGCGGTCAGCGAAGTGACAGATTGTTGGGGTAAAAGAATTTCAACCATTTCGATAATTGAAAATTAATAGTCGGGTTTACCAAAGGAGTCAATCTCCCTTCGTTTTAGCATAAAAGCCTCACTATCTGCAAAAGTAATCGCGTATTTAAAGAGTTTTTTCAAAGAAGGTTAGGAGAAATTGTGTAAAATCGTATTACGACCCCGGTTTTCTATTGTATAGTGCGACCTGCTTTCGAAGTCTCAAGATAATTGGGACAAGTGGCGGTTTTTGGCGATTCCCCCTCAGGGACCTACACGTTCTCACACAGAAAAATAAATTTGTGTTTTGATCAGTACCTTCTTGGAATAAAAACTAAAAAATCATTGCTGTTATTCGAATGGGCAAGATAATAAAATGATGCAGTTGACAGATATATTTGGACAGGAAGGCAGGCTCTCTTCCTGTCTGACAAATTATGAACCGAGAGAGGGGCAAAGTGCCATGGCTGAAGCAGTAGCCGCTGTGTTGCTTGGTGCATCTGATGAGGTGGAATACAGTGATGATAAGGCCCGGGTTCTGGTGGTTGAAGCGGAGACCGGAATAGGAAAGACCCTGGCATATTTGACTCCAGCCGTTTTGTCCGGTATGAGAATTGTTATATCCACAGCGACTCTTAACTTGCAGGATCAGATCGTTAATAAGGATATCCCTCTTCTTGAAAAAGTTTTAGACCAAAAGATTTCTGCTCTTTGTATAAAAGGCAGAGAAAACTATCTTTGTCACTATCGGTGGTATCAATACTGTTCAAATCCTCAACTTTCCTTAATTGATGATCCATGGGTTGAAAAGATAGACAGCTGGGTCAAAGAGACCTCAACAGGCGACAGAGCCGAGCTGGATTGGCTCAGCAAAAAATCCGGTCTATGGTCACGAATCTCCTCCCAGTCCAAACATTGCCTTGGAGGAGATTGTCCGGAAGGTGCCTCCTGTTTTATAAATCAGTTGAGAAAAAAAGCGGGTTCTTCCCGCTTGCTCATTGTTAATCATCATCTTTTTTTCTCCGATCTCGCGCTCAGGAAAGGTGGTTTTGGGGAATTACTGCCTCGCTATGAGTCGGTTATCTTTGACGAGGCCCACCATTTGGAGAATGTTGCCACGGCATTTTTTGGAAAAAGCTTCAGCCAATATCAATTGATTGATCTTCTCAGTGATATTGAACGACAGGCAAAGCTTGATTTACCGGATGATACAGTCGACGCTTTATTGCCTTCCCTAGGTGGAATGAAAATGCGTCTCGATGCTTTTGCTCAACTGTTCCCTGTGAAAACGTGTCGGTATTTTCTGCAGTCTCTGATTAACGAACGAACGCAGAATGTGTGGAGAGAAGAGGTGGAGCTTCTTTCTGTCGGTATATCGGGACTCGTTGGCAAGCTTGCCGACTATGGTGATTTTGGAGAAAGTTGGAAAATATTTCAGAAAAGAGGTCGAGAACTTAATGAAAATTTACGTGACATCGCTCTTTTTATCGACAACAATGAACATAAATTTGTCCATTGGTACGAGAGAAGGGAACGGGTGGTTATTCTTTCTGCAACACCGATTGAAGTGGCCGACGATTTACGTCAAAATCTCTATTCCGCAGTTGGTTCCTGCGTTTTAACTTCGGCAACCCTCTCTTCCGGTGGATCATTTTCGTATATCAAAGAACGCCTTGGGCTTGATGATGGTGCCGAATATCTGCAGTTCAGTTCGCCATTCGATTATCGTAACCGAACGCTTCTTTATGTCCCGGAAGCAGATTTTCCCGAGCCGACCGCTCATGAATTCCTGCAACAGGTTGGGGCTCGTGTTCTGAAAATATTGCGATTAAGCGAAGGGCGGGCACTTATCCTTTGTACAAGCTTTAAAGGGATGGACTCATTAGCAGCATACCTTGAGGGTATTCTTGACTACAACATACTCGTTCAGGGCAGGGCATCGCGTAATTCTCTACTGCAAAGTTTCCGAGAAGAGACGCATTCTGTATTATTGGCGGTTGCCAGTTTCTGGGAGGGGGTTGATGTTGTTGGGGAGTCGCTGAGCTGCGTGATTATTGAAAAATTACCGTTTGAAGTTCCCAGTGATCCGGTGATCAAGGCACGGATTGAAAAAATCAGCAATGAGGGTGGGAAGCCATTCTTCGATTTTCAGGTGCCCCGGGCAATTCTCACTCTTCGCCAGGGTGTAGGGCGGTTGATTCGCTCGGTTAACGACAGAGGGGTCATCGCTATTATGGATGTGCGCCTCTTTAAGAAAGGGTACGGCCGCGTTTTCATGAAGAGTCTGCCGCCTTCACCTGTTACGCGAACCATAAGTGATATTGAACTATTTTACGATGGATCGTTCAACGACGAAAGCAACTGAGGTGCTGGAATAAATGCAAAGTACGCTGTCTTCGGAATTGATTCTTGCCACTGTAAAAGCAGAGGCTGAAAAAATTGATGTGTGTATGCGGACCGATCTTGCTGGTCTGAAGCCTGATGCCGACGATTTACTCATTGAGGTTTTAAACTATGGACTTTTCAATGGAGGTAAGCGTATTCGTCCGCTCCTCGTGATTCTTGCATCCCGGCTCTGTGGCAAAAAAGATGATGATGCATACCGCCTCGGGACTGCTTTTGAGTACCTGCACGCAGCGACTCTCTTTCATGATGACATTATCGATAGATCCGAGAATCGTCGAGGCAAAAAATCAGTGTATCGTGAATACGGTACAATCGCCGCAATTCTTGCCGGAGATTTTTTGCATGCAAAGGCCATGGCCATGGTCGGAACATTTTCAGGACAAGCCGGATTGGAGATTTTCTCTAAGGCGACAACGGGCATGGTGGATGGCGAGTTCATGCAACTCAGAAATGCCGAGAAGCATAACCTGTCTGAGTTGGATTACTATGATGCAATAATGGGCAAAACAGGTCTACTGATTGCAGCGGCCTGTGAAGTTGGCGCTGTTTATGGTGGTGGTGATACCCAAAGTGTCAAAGCATTACGGGAATATGGTGTTCAATTAGGCTGTGCTTTTCAAATTATAGATGATCTGCTCGATTACTGTGGGGATTCCGAAAAAACCGGCAAGGCTGTGGGAAACGACCTTGAAGAAGGGAAGATGACCCTTCCCCTTATCTTCACTCTCAATAGGGCGAATCACACAGATCGGTCCCGCTTGATGACAATTCTGAAAGACAAAGCCCTCCGGGCTCTGTCTTTTGAGGAAGTTACTGAAACCATAGCAAGGTATGGTGGTTTTAATACAGCAAGGAAAAGAGCAGAGGAAGCAGTTGACAATGCCTTTGAGGCTTTGCGTATCTTTTCAGATGATTCCATCATCTTTGAACGAAACATATTAGAAGGGCTGGCTCACTTTGTGCTGACACGAGAAAAATAATAACCATCTCCAAATGGTTGTTGCTACAAAGGTTACCCTGTAATTATAACTATTTAATTATTGTTGTATGACTCCTCGCAAGAAAAAAATAACTCGGAAAAAAGCACCAAGGAAAAACGGATCGATTTTCAGAAATACAATTCGATTGTTTTCATTTCTTTTCTTATTCTTTTTTTTGATGATCTCTGTTTGTACAGTAGGGTATGTCATTTTTTTTAGGACGGTCTTTGCCCAGGAAATACTGCCGGATCTAAAAACCGCAATTGTCTTTGAAGAGCCGGATCCACCCATCCAAGTGGTCCCATTGCCCAAAGTGGAAATTGTTCAAGAACCTGATTTGCCAAAGGTTGCAATTATCATAGATGATATGGGTTACCATGAGTCGATTGGAACGGATCTTTTGGAATGTCCTTTTGAGTTAACCTACTCTTTTCTCCCATTCGCCCCTCATACTAAAAAACTGGAATGGATGGCTTACTTGTCGGGGAAAACCATCTTTTTACACCTCCCGTTGCAGCCTAAAGGAGATGAATGGAATCCTGGTCCTGGGGCACTGGCTCTTGAAGACTCCCCCGAGACACAAAAAACAAAATTCGAAAAATGTTTTGAGCAGGTACCTCACGCTGTCGGAGTGAATAATCACATGGGTTCATTATATACTGAGAACGAGGTTGCAATGACTATCCTGTTAAAGGAAATCAGTGATCGTAACCTTTGTTTTGTTGACAGTTATACCTCTTCCGGGAGTCTTGGGCTTCGTATTGCACAGGAGCTTGAAGTGAAAAGTGCCAGAAGACATGTTTTTCTGGACAATATACTGGAGCAGGAAAAAATCTGTGCGCAGTTTGAAAAGTTGGTAAATATTGCTGAAAAGTATGGGGTGGGGATAGGTATCGCCCATCCCCATCAGGTGACGGCTGATGCAATTTCGTTTTGTGGAGAGACCTACAAGTCACGTGTTCGGTATGTCAGTGTCATGGATGTACTGTATTAAGATCTGAAAGAGTCTTTTCACGAAACAGGTAACTAATTTCTTAATATCATAGAAAAGGACAGGGAGTTTCCGGTTCCCTGTCCTTTTTTGTTGGAGTTTCGACCCTGCGTGCAATTCTCTGGTTTTGCAAAACTCTTCCAGTGGCATCCTCAGCGAGTGCAAAAGAATCAGTGTTTAAATGATCTCTGACCGGTAAACATCATAGCGACTTGAGGATCTGCCTCATTGCAAGCCTGTATTGTTTCAAAGTCCCTTAACGAACCTCCTGCTTGAAGGATCGCGGAGATGCCCTGGGCAATGCCGACATCTGCTCCGTCTCTGAAAGGAAAGAATGCATCTGAAATCATCACCGAGCCTGGGAGGTCGGCCCGATCTTTCTGCACCTGTGCATCTATAGCTTCTTTCTCGGCAGAATTCCTTTTTCCGTTCCGGATTGCAAGAGCAAGGTCCGCATAGCCAATACCATGGGCATCATAGCAAATTATATCAGCGTATTTTATGTACGCTTTGTGAATTGCTATTTCGGCCACTCCTACTCTGTCTTGCTCCCCCGTACCAATTCCAACGGTGCAACCATCTTTCACATACAGCACGGAATTGGACGTCACGCCATGTTCCACAGCCCATCCGAAAATCATGTCATCAATCTCTGTTTGGGTAGGTTGTCGTTCACATTTGAATTCCTGTCCCTTCCACATGGCAGTTGCCGGAGTCAGATTGTCGATACTGCGAATCGAATTGACTGCTGATTGTTGGACTATGATGCCCCCATCTACCAGGCTCTTAAAATCAACAAAGCGAAATTTCTCAAAATCTGCAAGGCGGTCAATAGCTGAAATTTTGATGATACGGAGATTTTTGAGTTTCTTCAAGATATCAAGAGTGCCCTCTTCAAAATCTGGAGCACATACGACTTCCAGGTAGTTGGAAGAGAGCAGTTCAGCGGTGTCAATGTCGCAGGTTCGATTCAAAACAACAGCCCCACCAAAAGCTGCAATGCGGTCTGAACGTAAAGCTCGGTTGAAGGATGTTGCCAGATCATCTCCATATGCGGCACCGCAAGGATTATTATGCTTGAGAATTACCGAAGAGGGTTTATCCATCAGGTATTTAATAATATTCAGTCCATTGTCAATATCAGTAAGATTAATTTTGCCTGGATGCTTGCCCACCTGCAGCATATCCTCAACCTTAATTGAAGAAACCAGTCCATTTCCTGGATCTATGAATCTACATTCTCCAAGAGTGAGATTGCCGTTAACAAGCTCATAAAGAGCTGCCTCCTGATCGGGATTCTCACCGTAGCGAACGCCACGTTCATCAACGACACCGTCCTCCTGCCGAATCTTCCAGGTTCTTTTGTTATAGACGAGTTTCTGATTTCCGAAAGAAATGGTCATTTCCATCGGAAAACTGTCCCCTAAAATATTGGAATACATTTTCTTTAGATCTGTCATTTTTATCCCCTTAAATATTGTGCAACATAGGTTTCTTGAGTTTTGATAGTGTAATCAATGAAAAAAATATCACACCATCAAGAGAGCACGCTCAGCCAAATGAAAAGAGCGGGAGTATTTTCAGTACCATTTGGATAGAAACTAGAGAGGCAAGAAACCGGAAAATCATTTCTACCTCACGAACAACCATCACTGAAAGGGGCGAGAATCTTCTCAGGTTCGACTGTACAATCAACCAAACAGCTATATGGTCCGATCACAGCATTATCGCCTATTTGACAGTTTTTCAAAATCACGCCCTGTCCAATTCTGCAAGACTGACCAATTCGGCTCGTAGCTGATATATTGACACTTTGTTCGAGTGTCGTATCTCTATCGATAAAGGAGTCAGGAGACACGCTGATAGTCTCTGGATTATTCATAGTGATCCCCTGATTCATCAATATCCTGTTTCTCCTCAATTGCAGCTCTTTTTGGGCATCGGCTAGTTCGACCCGAGAATTAACGCCCAAGACATCAAGAGGTGTATGCACCATGAATTTTTCGACAACCAGTCCACTTTCAACGGCGATTTTAACAATATCTGTCAGATATATCTCGCTCTGGCTGTTATTGGTTCCAACTTTCTTCAAAGCTGAAAAAAGGAAATCTTTTCTAACACAATAGATTCCAGCATTAATTTCCTTTATTTGTTGTTGCAGTTCGGTTGCATCTTTTTGCTCTACAATGGCCTGAACTGTGGAGTGAGAATCGCAGATGATTCGGCCATAATTAGTGGGTTGGTCAAGAATAGTTGTCATGACAGTAACGGCCGAACCTTGTCTTCGGTGAAAGGAGAACATTTCTTGCAGGGTATCAGCTTTAACTAAAGGAGTATCGCCGCAGAGGATCATTACAGTGTTTGCATCTTCAATTATGTTCTTCTCGGCGACATGCACGGCGTGGCCTGTACCGAGTTGTTCCTCCTGGGTTACATAGGACACGTCAAAGGATATCAAGGCATTTTTAACAGCTTCTTTCTGGTGACCGACAATAACAACAGTTTGGGCAGGAAGGAGTGGCAGAGTTGCCTGGATGACATGATGGACCATCGGAGCATAAAAGAGTTCGTGCAATACTTTGGCTTTATCCGATTTCATTCTGGTGCCTTTACCGGCAGCAAGTATGATGATTGAAAGGGGCTGAGTTGTCATTCTACCTCACATGAGTTGAAATGGTTCCAACAGGAAGGGTCGGATAAGTTGATTCTGATTATTTAAGGTAACAGATGTACAGGGCAGCAAAAATTATGTGATCAAGTATCTTGAACTATATATAAAAGTTGACTGCTCTTTGCAAGGTAGATAAGGGGAGAAAGCGTTCATGTTACTTTGCCAATGCCAAATGACGGATCTGGGGGAGGGAAGAGAATGACAGATGTTGCAGGGAGCCGGGGGAAGAGGGGGACGACATTCCTCCAGACGGCAAAAAGCCCCGGACAGCTAAGCTGTCCGGGGCTTTTTGTTATAAAGAAACGGCGGTGACCTACTCTCCCACACAGTCGCCCGTGCAGTACCATCGGCGCTAAAGAGCTTAACTTCCGTGTTCGGAATGGGAACGGGTGGATCCTCTTTGCTATGACCGCCGTAAAA
>JBARUU010000007.1:0-3050 GCA_049645925.1 Desulforhopalus sp. | reverse complement strand
CTTTCTTTTGAAGATGATCATCGATGAAAGGACCCTTTTTGATTGAGCGTGACATACTTAACTCCTCGTAACTTAAGATCTCTTCTTGACAATCATTCTGTCAGAAGCCTTCTTTTTCCTGGTCTTGTAACCTTTAGACGGAACACCCCAAGGACTACATGGATGTCTGCCACCGGAACTTTTGCCTTCACCGCCACCCATAGGATGGTCAACAGGGTTCATTGCCACACCACGAACATGAGGACGCTTACCCATCCATCTGGTACGACCAGCCTTCCCGAGCTTCTGACTTTCGTGCTCGCGATTACCAACCTGACCAATACAGGCGCGACAATAATTATTAAACTTTCTTACTTCTCCAGATGGCAGGCGCACAAGAACGTACCCGCCCTCTTTGGCCATCAACTGGGCTGAGGTACCGGCACTCCGCACCATTTGAGCGCCCTTACCTATTTTCATTTCAATATTATGAATAACAGTACCAAGCGGGATATTAACCAGCGGTAAACAATTACCTGGTTGAATATCGACTGAGTCTCCGGCCACAATTGTGTCGCCAACAGAGATACCGTCAGGTGAGAGAATATACCTTTTTTCACCATCCGTATAATTCAGCAGTGCAATGTTGGCCGAGCGGTTCGGATCATACTCGATTGCCACAACTTTTGCATCAATATCAATCTTGTTCCGCTTGAAATCAATGATTCGATATTTTCTTTTGTGCCCACCACCAATGTGTCGAGCGGTGATTCTTCCGTAATTATTTCTACCACCTGATTTTCCAAGGCTGCAAACGAGGCTTTTTTCCGGTCTTTTATCAGACAGATCCGGATTCTTGGACGACACGTGTTGTCGCTTCCCAGGGGATGTTGGTTTGTATACTTTAATAGCCATGATTTCCCAATCGCTCCATCATTATTAGATTAGATAGAATCTTTCAATGTAGAAGATAGATGATCGTATGAAGTGAAGAAATGAGTTCTACAGTTCATCCGCAAAGTTAATTGTTCCTTCCGACAAGGTTACATAGGCCTTTTTCCAATCCTTGGTAAAGCCAACCGTCTTTCCAACCCGTTTCTTTTTTCCGTGAAGGGTAACAGTTTTTACATCCTTGACCTTCACATTGAACATAAGTTCAACCGCATTCTTCACTTCTATCTTGTTCGCCTTGGGATGAACTTTGAAAACAATCTTTCCGTTTTCCTCCTGCATCAAGGCAGCTTTTTCCGTAAGGCAGGGTCCCTTTAAGACACTGTAGATGTTTTTCATGCCATTAACCTCTTCTCAAGACTTTCGATTACCGGCTGTAGCAAAATCACCTTCTTATGTAACAAAAGGTCATAAACATTGAGTCCTTCCGAGGACATTACCTTGTAACCGTTAACGTTGCGGGAAGACTTGGTCAGATTCTCAGCTGCTGCATCCGTCACAATGATTCCATTTTCCACATCGAGGACCCGCATTATGTTAACGAATTCCTTGGTCTTGATCTGGTCCATGGTAAAATCATCAAGCACCACCAAGTTGCCTTCCTGGAACCTGGCGCTGAGAGCCATAGCAACTGCCTGCTGTCTCACTTTGCGGTTTACTTTGAAATTGTAATCCCTTGGTTTCGGTCCAAAAGCGACTCCACCTCCACGCCATAACGGTGACCTGTTGGTACCGGCCCTTGCCCGACCTGTTCCTTTTTGTCTCCATGGCTTTCTTCCACCACCGCGCACTTCAACTCTTGTTTTCGTACAAGCGTTGCCAGCACGCCTTGCTGCACGCTGCATGCGAACAACCTCATGAAGTATGTACTCTTTTACCTCACGGTTGAACACTTCGTCGTTCAGCTCGATTTCGCCAACACTTTCATTCTTGGTGTTAACTATATTTACAGTAGACATATTAATCTCCTCGAACCTGTAAGATCAAATTACTATTATTTCTTAAAAATCTTCAACAGGCCGTTTTTTGCTCCAGGAAGCGGTCCCTTCAAGAGTACAACGTTCTCCTCAGAACGAACGTCAACCACAACAACGTTCTTTCGCAACACAGTGTCATTACCCATACGTCCCGGCATTTTCTTTCCCTTTACAACCCGACCCGGGTAGGCACTACACCCGATGGAGCCCGGAGCCCGGTGAAACATGGAACCGTGTCCAGAGCCGCCACCACTGAAACCATGACGTTTTATGACACCCTGGAACCCTTTACCCTTACTGGTTCCCTGTACATCTACCTTGTCACCGACTTTCATAACTTCATCCAGGGTCACGTCCTGTCCAACTTCATACGCGGTATCAGTTTCAGTTCTAAACTCACGAATGAAATAGTAGCCATCTGAATGAGATTTTTTTAAATGTCCGGCAATTGCTTTATTGACTCTGCTGGCTTTTTTATTGCCAAAACCAACCTGAATAGCGTTATATCCATCAATTGCTTCGGTTTTGATCTGCAGTACCTTACACGGACCAGCCTCTATTACAGTAACTGGAACAGCCATACCCACTTCATCGTAGACGCGAGTCATTCCAACTTTTTTTCCTAATATACCCATTGACTTTGGCATAATATTACCCGATGCTTCAATTTACTATTACGTCGTGCCTGTTACGGCAATTTGATTTCGACATCGACGCCTGCAGATAATTCCAGCTTCATAAGCAGATCGATAGTCTGCTGTGTGGGCTCAAGAATGTCCAGCAACCGACGATGGGTTCTCATTTCGAAATGTTCTCGAGATTTTTTATCCACATGAGGCGACCGAAGAACACAAAACTTGTTCACTGTGGTTGGCAGGGGAATTGGTCCCGCCACTGCTGATCCTGTTCTTCGTGCTGTTTCAACTATCTCGGTCGTGGATTGATCAAGTAATTTATGATCATACGCCTTCAGCCGAATACGAATTTTTTCTGTTGGTATCATTACACACCTTTAAGCTATAATTTCACTGATGACACCGGCACCAACAGTACGTCCACCCTCGCGGATAGCAAAACGCAGACCAACATCCATGGCGATCGGGGTGATCAATTCCACCGCGGCGCTGATGTTGTCGCCCGGCA
>JBARUU010000006.1:0-59399 GCA_049645925.1 Desulforhopalus sp. | reverse complement strand
ACATGCCCCATCCCATCCATCTGCATGGCAAGCAGTTCCGCGTTATTGAACGTAGCGGCGTTGCCCATCAAGGTTATGTGGATGAAGGCTGGAAAGATACGGTTTTGCTGATGCCTGGTGAGCGGATTAGAATATTGGTTGATTTTGCTGATTATCCGGGAATGTTTCTGTACCATTGTCACAACCTGGAACATGAGGATATGGGGATGATGCGCAATTATTTTGTGAGGGCATAACCACAATTATCTGAACTACTTCATATAATTCATGGCTGCTACAGATAGCGATAGCAAAAAAACAAAAAAGTGTAACTGTAATGAATTATGTAAAAAAAATATTTTATCAGATATATATTCACTCACCCACTAAAAGAATATGTAACGTTGTACATAAAATATATGCCTTCCATCTTCAAGCTATACGAGAAGCATGATGACAAGTTGAAGGGCACGGCCGTAATCAGATTGCACGAACCTGACCGAAAAGGGATAGAGGATCAGACCGGTAAGGATTGGAGTCAGATCGTGGCGTCGAAGGACCAGGATATTGCATCGTTGGTGGGAATGCTGTCAGCTGGATTCAAGTAATAAGTGCAACACGCCTGCCAGTAAAGGCTTCCAAAGACTCTGTAAATAATTCTGTGTAACTGCCTTTTCTTAGATCCCGGGGAAGCGGTCTTCATATTCAATGAGGAACCGATCCATTGCAGGCTTCCAGTTTCGCAGAGGCATTGTCCACCCCTCTGAAGCCTTTTGAATTGCATGAAAAACAACCTTAAAAGCCGATGTATCATTTGGAAAGATGCGTCGGTTTTTTTATTGCCTTTCGTATTACACTATTGAGAGATTCTATAACATTTGTAATGTAGATAATCTTCCTTATATCATCAGGATAGCTAAAAAGTAGAATGACATTTTCCCAACGGCTCGTCCACGATCTTGCTATTGAAGGATAACGACTATCCCATCTTTCTGCAAATGCCTTTAATTCTACAGCAGCCTCCTCAGCAGTGATCGACTGGTAAATCCTCTTTAGATCAGCAGCTACCGATTTACGATCTTTGAAAGAAACATATCTCAGCGAATTTCGCACCATATGGACGATACAGAGCTGCACTGGGGCTTTGGGGTAGACTGTATTGATCGCCTCGGCAAAACCAGTCAAACCGTCAACAGCGGCGATAATAATAACCTGCACCCCTCGATTCTGGAGTTCTGTCAAAACAGACAACCAAAACTGGGCCCCTTCCGTTTCTGAGAGCCACATGCCTAAAAGTTCCTTGTGGCCTTCAGCGTTTATTCCAAGAGCAAGGTAGATCGATTTCTTGACTACCCGTTTATCCTGGTGAATCTTGATGACAATGCAATCAAGATAAACTACGGGATAAATCTCATCAAGAGGGCGATTTTGCCAGGTGACAACCTGATCGATGATAGCTTCAGTCACTTTCGAGACAAGGGTACGGGAGACTTCGGCTCCGTACATTTCTTTGAAGTTTGCTGCAATATCCCGAGTTGTCATTCCCCTTGAATAGAGGGCCAGGAGTTGGTCGTCAAATTCTGTTAATCGACTCTGCCCCTTTTTTATGAACTGAGGCGTGAAGGTCCCCTGTCGGTCACGGGATTTTCGCCAGAACTACAAAGAACTCCCTTGTAATTCCCTTTAAAAAAACATGACAAAACCAACTTTCCTGCCGCTGCCATTTGCTGCAGATGATCTTGAGTCCAACCACGCTTCTCAGCCAACTCATCAAGTCGGCAAAACTCTCTTGGCAGCTCTTCCATACCTTCACCCCTAAAAGATCCCCTGAAATTAAAGCACCGGGCAGGCCGTCAGGGTTTACGACTTTTCGAGGATCAATCTACCCCGGTGTCTAACTATCACATTAGCCCACAACGTTTGATTACTCAACAAAAGGACCAAACCGACACCACAATATATGGAGCCGCTGGTGTCATTCAATGTCTGCATGTTAGGTATTGACTTATTCTACTCTCTGATTTCAGGAACCCAGCTCTTAGCATACGGTCAACAATTCACGAATAAGGACTGATGTAGTGGACCGATACACTCTCCCTGCCCCAACTACAACAATGATTAAACCCGTAAAAGATGATAACCACGGAGATCAACAGGAATGGCATTAGAAAATAAAACGAGGGACAGGTGAGGGACAAAATCAAGGAAACAAAAAAGGACTCACAGCCCAAAAGCCATAAGTCCCTATAATTATTGGTACGCCAGGCAGGATTCGAACCTGCGACCTACGGATTAGAAGTCCGTTGCTCTATCCAGCTGAGCTACTGGCGCTTATCTTATATATTGTTAATTTGACCGCTGTGCGCAGAGCGCAATCAGCGACGACATAATACTCAAAGTTCATCAAAAAGCAACACCATTCTCTTTCTTACTCGGCATCTCTTGCTCTTTTCCAGACTGGACCGTTTTCTGTATCAATGACCACAATACCCTTTCTGGCGAGCTCTTCTCTGGCCTCATCGGCGGCTTGATAGTCTTTTAACAGTCTGGCCTGCTCTCTTCGCTGGATAAGTGCATTGACATCAGGGGCCAGTGGACAACCCTGGAGCCGAAAGACATTCAGCACCTCATTCAGCCGTCCAAGGCTTTCCAGGATATAGGTCTTCTGGTCGTTGTCGAGATGGTTCACCTGGAGGATCGGATTCACCTTTTTTATGAACTGGTAGATTGCCCCCATCCCCTTTGAAACATTCAGGTCATCATCCATGGCTTCCTGAAACTGGTGTTCCATGGCCGAAACAAAAGCCGTGACCTCGGGATGGGGCCTGCCGGCGGGGAGACAATTCAGTTTGCAGGTAAATTCATCCAGCCTTCGAAGGGCGGTACGGATGTTATCCAGTCGCTTAAAAGAAAAATTGAGCGGCATACGGTAGTGCACGGAAAGCAGCATAAACCGTACTTCCCGCCCGGTATAACCGAGCCGAATGAGCTCTTTCAGGGTTACATTATTGCCGGCATCAGCAGACATATTCTTACCGTCAACCAGCACCAGCTCGGAATGCAGCCAATAATTGGCGAGCGGTTTCCCGGTGAGAGATTCGGCAATGGCAATTTCATTCTCATGATGAGGGAAAATGAGGTTTCTGCTTGATGTATGTATATCCATGGTGGGTCCGATGTTCCGTGTTGCCATGGCCGAACATTCCACATGCCAGCTCGGGCGCACATTACCCCAATCAGTCTCAAAGAAGATTCCCTTTTTCAACTCTCCCAGCGTTGACCGTTTGAGCAGGGTGAAGTCCCGGGGGTTATCCTTTTCATAGTTATCCAGATCAACGGTTCTACCAAGTTGGATTTTACTCAGGTCAATGCCCGAGAGACGACCGTATTTTTTAAATTTCGAGATATTAAAGTATATGGAGCCGTGCTTCTCATAGGCGAAACCTTTATGGATGAGTTCATGGGCAATCTCTATCATATCGGCTACATGCTCAGATGCCATGGGATAGCCTTTTGCCCGCTTTACTCCCAGCGTATCCATATCTTCCATAAAAGAGGCAATATACTCATCTGTATAATCCTTGAGCTGTTTTCCGGCTTTTTCCGCACCTTCAATAGTATTATCGTCGATGTCGGTAAAATTCATATAGGCATCGACATTGAGTTTTTTTGATTCCAGGGCACGGGTAATAAGGTCAGAGACGACGAACCTGCGACACAATGAGAGGTTAGCGGTTTCATAGGCGGTCGGCCCACAGGAATAAAAAGTTACATTGCCCTCCTGCTGGGGCACGAACTCTTCTTTTCGTTTTGTCAGGGTGTTGAAAAAGCGGAGCTTCTTCTTCCCACCCGCTTTCTTTGGCGGTGTGAAGAGCGGGGTACTAAGGTAACGCTCGCCCCCATCGGGGAGGATGACCACCACCAGCCCACTGTCCAGTTTTTCGGCATATGCGATGGCGGCGGCCATGGCACCACCACTGCTCATCCCCACCAGCATTCCTTCCTGGCTGGCAAGTTTTCGCGCCATACTGAAGGCATCCTCATCATTGACCAGAACCACCTCATCCGGGACAGATTTGTCGAAGATCCCCGGTTTATAGGACTCCTTCATGTTTTTCAGGCCCTGGATTTTATGGTCCAGATGCGGTTCAACAGCGATGACTTTTACATGAGGCTGAAACTCATTGAACCAGGCACACATCCCCATAATGGTTCCGGAGGTTCCAAGAGTAGCCACCAGATGGGTGACCTGACCGTCCGTCTGTTTCCATATTTCAGGGGCTGTATTATCGAAATGCGCCCGCCAGTTGGCTTCATTGTTATACTGGTCGGTGAGGAAATAGCGGTCCGGGAACTCCCTCACCATGGCGTATGACTTTTCAATAGCCCCATCCGTCGCTCTGTTGGCAGGCGTCAACAAAATTTCAGCACCATAGGCCTGCATGATTTTACGCCTCTCAATACTGGCCGACTCCGGCATAACCAGCACACAGCGATATCCCTTGGCAGCACAGACCATGGCCAGACCAATACCGGTGTTACCACTGGTGGCCTCAAGAACAATTTTATCCTGTGTCAATGCCCCGCTTGCTTCGCCCGATTCGATCATGGAAAGAGCGATGCGCTCCTTTACCGAACCACCGGGATTGCATGATTCCAACTTGCCAAAAATTGAAACCGATGCACTTTGAAAAAGTCGATTAATCTTTACAAGTGGCGTATTGCCTATAGCGCTTAATATGTTGTTGTGTAACATTATTAACCTAACGAATATAAGGTAGACTTGCTCCCCAGCCAGAGAGGATTGGGAACGTTATTCTGTTTCTCTTTTACATGCCTGGGCAAGATACCAAAACTGCATAAGTGCTTCCCGACATTTCTCATCCGTAATACATTCAACCTGTTGTTGAAATGCTGCAATTTTCTCATCACTCGGTTTGACGAACTTTATTGCTGACACCGGTTCTTTATCAGACGAACCGGCATTGCCGTCGGTATCATTCTTCCCTTTGGGGAGAACCATCTTAATATCCCTCAGGCCCGACAGTCGCAAAAACCGGTTCAAAATATCAAGCAACTCCAATTTTTCATACTGCAGCTGCTGTAGCCAGGAAGAGTTTGCAACTTCCAGCCAGAGTACACCTCTTTCAATCTTCAAAGGCTGGGCATACTGTCCCATCTCCTCCCCGACTATCTCATTCCATTTGGGAAAAATGGAATGCAGATCAAGCTGCTTTTCCCAACCTTTTTCCTGCAAAAGGTTGGGCAGCACACGGGACATGCTGTTCTTATCCGATTTTATTCTTTCGGCCACTGTTATCAACGCCTCATCATTACCATTATCATCTCCCCTCTTTACTTAGAAAAAAAGTAATTGGCAAGCTCTGTAGGCCGGACCTAACCCAGCTTACTCCTCTTCATTGACACAATGTTCATGAGAAATGCGGGTTAAAACAAAAAAAAAGCCCGTGCCCCTCAAAGAGAGAAGCACGGGCTGAACAGATCGGATGAATTGGGTGCCAACTCACCCCGAAAAATGGAATACCTTCTAAGTCATTAATAAATGCTCAGATATTCGTCCAGTTCCCAATCAGTTACAGCTGTTCTGAAGCTATCCCACTCTTTTTCCTTTGCCTCTACATATTTCTCAAATATATGCGCTCCAAGGGTTTCTTTGCTCAGCGGATTGGCCTTTAACTCTTCGATGGCTTCCTTGAGGCTGGCGGGCATAACAGCAATCCCGCACTCGTTCATTTCAGCAGCAGTCATCTTAAAGATGTCACGCTTCACTTCAGCGGGAGGCGTGAGGTTATTCTTCACACCGTCGAGGCCGGAGTTTAACATCATGGCAAAAGCAAGGTAAGGATTGCAGGTCGGATCCGGGCAGCGGATCTCAGTTCTGGTCGACAGGCCTCGAGCTGCCGGAATACGAATAAGAGCCGAACGGTTCGATGCAGACCAGGCACAGTAAACAGGTGCCTCATATCCAGGAACCAGACGCTTATAAGAGTTTACCAGCGGGTTGGTTACTGAAGAAAACGTGCGGGCATTTTTCAGTGCACCGGCAATGTAAGCGTATGCCACCTTTGAGAGCTTTAACGGATCCGATTCATCAAAAAAAGCATTAGTGCCGTCCAGATTGAACAGGGATTGGTTGGTATGCATACCGGAACCATTGACACCGAAGATCGGCTTTGGCATAAAGGTCGCATGTAAACCATATTTTGCAGCAATTGACTTCACGACCCACTTGAAGGTCACGGTATTGTCGGCTGCAGCAAGAGCGTCAGCATATTTAAAGTTGATCTCATGCTGTCCCTCTGCCACTTCATGATGAGATGCCTCAATTTCAAAACCCATTTTTTCGAGGGTCTCAATGATCTCACGACGACAGTCATTCGCTGTGTCTTCAGGGTCAAGAGAGAAATAGCCGGCGACATCATTGGTGATAGTGGTGGCGCAACCATCCGCATCTTTTTCGAACAGGAAGAACTCCGCTTCGGTTCCAACATTCATGGTGTAACCAAGTTCCTTGGCTTCGGCCAGAACACGCTTGAGATTCACACGGGGACAACCGGAAAAAGGAGTTCCATCCGATTTATAGACATCACAAATTATTCGGGCAGCGGCTATGCCGTCTTTATTTCTCCAGGGGAGAACGGTGAAGGTGTCGTAGTCAGGCTTGAGATACATGTCTGACTCGTCAATACGGACAAAACCATCAATGGAAGACCCATCGAACATCATATCCCCATCCAGAGCCTTTTCGATCTGACTCTTTGGAATCGCGACGTTTTTCATAAAACCAAAGATATCGACAAACTGGAGGCGGAAAAATTGAATATTTTCATCCTCGATGGTTTGCATAATGTCTTCTCTAGTCATTTTAAAAATCTCCTTTCTATTCAATAATAATTTTTCCCATTGCCGGTTCTGTCACTTCAGAATTAATCAATTCCTCATTAACATTTCTGACAATATTTGCAACAAACAAATGAAATTTCATTACATGTTTGTCATTTTTTACAGGAGACAACACCCCTCAACACCCGCAAAAAAGCCGGTACGCTACTTAGCCGAATGGCTTATGGAATGAAGAACGCCCTCTGTAACCTCTTTTACAAACTCCTCGTCAACCAGTTTCCCCCCTCTTGAATCAAGTACATAAAAAACATCAATCAATTGCTCGACCTCTGTTGCGATGTATGCCTTGTGGATATTCAAGCCAAAATCAGCCATTGCCTGGGTAATGTGGTAAAGCTGGGCCGGCAGATCAGGTGCATAAACCTCGATGACCGAATATATCTCTGAGCTCTCATTATCGACCACCATTTTGGAGGCGACATCCCCGACCATCTGCGTCCGCCGGCCATAAGTCGAGGACAACTTGCTATACAGACGGTGGCTGAGCCCCATTCTGTGCTCTATAGCCAGATCAAGCTGATCATTGAGAGCCTTCCAGTCTTTCTCTGCAAAACCCAGGCCATCTGTCGAGCGAACATCGATAACATCGACAACCGTGCCGTCTCCCCAGGTAAAAATCTGCGCCTTGACAACGGAAAGATTATTGAGAGCCATCACACCGCAAATCTTGGCCAGTAAGCCGGAACGATCCCTGGTCATAATCAACAGTGACCAGTTGTCACCGGTCCTGCCGGCAATAATCAACGATTTTTGGCGGATACGCTGAAAGTTATCCCGCTGGGTCAGCACATGCCCGGCGATAACTTTGGGAGGGAAGGAGAGAATGTAATCGGTGCTGAGTGTCTCGGGATCGATTTTAAGATCCCGGCTGTCTTTTAACTGCAGACGGATCTGCTCTCGCAGCCACTCCACTCCCTGCTCTTCATGAGCCGTCACATCCTGCACCCCATGACGGCTATTATCCAGATAAGGATAGACTTTCAGATACAGCTCTTCCATTAACGCAGCCTTCCAGTCACTCCAGGCTGAAGGCCCTGTCGCTTTTGAATCGGCAACAGAGAGCAGATACAACATGGAGAGACGGTTCAGGTCACCGATTGTTTCCGCACACCTCTGTATAAAGATCGCATCGTTTAAGTCTCGACGCAGGGCATTTTCGGGAATAAAAAGATGATACAGGATAAGAAACTCAAGACAATCACACTCATCTTCGGAAAAGCTGAACCGCTTCCCAATTTCCCTGCTCAATGCCGCACCCTCATGAGAATGGTCACGACCGGACCCCTTACCGATATCATGCAGCAGGGCAGCTAGATATAACACCTTTACATCATTGACACTCTGCATCACACTATCCCAGGAGGCAACAAGCCCATGAAGCTCAGCGACCGCCTGAAGAGAATGCCGATCAACGGTGTAAATATGGTACAAGTCGTGCTGCGCCAGACTGTCAATTCGGGAAAATTCCGGTACGCAGGCGGTCAGCAGTCCGGTCTCCAGCATGGTTTCAAGAACCAGTGCTATATCTTTTGCCTCAAAAAGCAGCGTGAAGAAGGTTTTTGCAAACCTTGGAGAAGTCCGCTCTTTATCCGAGATAAGCTCTACAAATCCGGAGATGACCTTTCTGGTTCTGTGGTGCATCGGCAAACCTGTGCGAGCCATTGCAAGAAATACCCGGATAAGCATCTGCGGTTTGGCGAGTATCTGTGATTGAGTGGCGGTAAGGTGCACTCTGCCGGTCCTGATCTCTATGCCGCTTTCGACGACCCTGTCGGCGACAACCTTTCCCTTGCCGGCCATGCCCAGCACTTCATCAACATGATCGAAAAACAGATCACTGGTGATACTTATAGTCTGCAGAGCACTATAGATGTCGCGCATAAATCGTTCTACACCGCGAACGCCATTCTTCGTCCTGTATTTGAAAGCATCGGCAACCTCACCCTGCTGTTCGAAATAGAGCTGGTCATTCTTGCGGCTACTGAGAAAATGCAAGTGACAGCGCAAACGAACAAGTGTATTTCTGGCAGCCAGGAACTCCTTTTTTTCTTCCTCAAGCAGCAGACCTGCACGCTCTATATCGTCCAGGTCGTTGAGCCCAAAGACAACTCTGGCTGTCCACATCATAGCCTGTATATCACGCATCCCCCCTCGGCCCTCTTTGATATGGGGCTCCAGGAGATAACTGTGGCTGCCGAATCGTTCGCGGCGACTCTGCCGATGCATCTTCATCTTTTCGACAAAGGCTTCCCGACATCCATCAACATATCGTCGACGGTACGAAGCAATGAGTTCGTCGAACAGCTCACGTGAACCATGGATCAACCGGGCATCAAGGAGGGCGACAAGAAAAAAGTAATCTTCCTTCGCATGACTCATCGACTCGGCAACAGTGCGGACCCCATGCCCAACCTCCAACCCCGTATCCCAGAGGGGATACAGCACGGCATCGGTAACTGCACCTATTTGTTTCTTTACCTTCGGGTGATAGAGGATCATCAAGTCAATATCCGAAAAGGGAAACAATTCCCTTCGACCAAATCCTCCCAGCGCAACAAGGGCTACCTGTTCTTCACAAGCCCCGACATCCGACCGAACACAGCTGTTAATGATGTACTCATCGACCATACGGCAATGATCCAGAAGAAGACCATCACCGTTACCGCCTTTCTCCCACCTCTCCCTAAGGGCTTTCCGTTCAGCCCGAAATGCTGACATCATCCATTACACCGCATCTCGATCTTCTTCACCGGTCCGAACCCTGACCACACGCTCCACCGGTAAAACGAAAATCTTTCCATCCCCTATTTTGCCTGTGTTGGCAGCGGCTTTGATCGTATCGACAACCTGTTCAACCTGATCAGCGGCCACAACAATCTCGATTTTGACCTTGGGGATGAAATCAACAACATACTCTGCCCCTCGATATATTTCCGTATGCCCTTTCTGACGGCCATATCCCTTCACCTCGGAGATGGTCATCCCGGTAATCCCGATGCCATTCAAGGCATCCTTCACATCGTCCAGCTTAAATGGTTTTACAATCGCTTCTATCTTTTTCATAACCTTTTCCCTTGTTCGCTTCCATCCTGAAATGAGGCGCTTTTTCCTAATCAACGCGTCCGGCAAACTTAACCGCAGGCACATAAACGATATTCTGACGATTAAGTTTCAAGAACAACGAAGAGCAAGAGCAACGGGCCTTTTCAGGGTGAAAACTTGTTAAAAGCACCTGGACTGTTGAATATCCAGATACCTTTTATTCACAAAATCAACCAAACAAGCGTACGGGAATCTCCCCTACTTTTTTATCCTGGATCCAAGCAAGAATGACTCCCCTGATCGATCCCGACCACTTATCTGATTACCTGCTCTATATCCGGTAAAGGTAACATATTAAATACAGAACTGCATACCGGCAAGCCCTGGTTAATTATTATAAGCAGTTTCCGAATGTTCCGTAGAATCCATACCTTCCACTTCAGCATCTTCAGCCAGACGCATCCCCAGAGTGGTGTGTATAACCTTAAAGAGGATCCAGCTGACAATGAAGGTATACACAACCACCACAACAACCCCGAGCAGCTGTTTGCCAACCTGAGAGGCATTCCCGAAAAACAGACCATCAACCCCACCGGGGTTAACGGCGGTTGAGGCAAAGAACCCAAGACAGATTGTACCCAGGATCCCACCCACACCATGAATACCGACAACATCGAGAGAGTCATCCAATCCAATTTTTGCCTTGGCATTCACTGCCAGATAACAGACTACGCCGGCAAGACAACCGATAATAATTGCTGAATTTGGACCCACAAAACCAGCGGTTGGGGTAATGGTGGCAAGACCGGCGATAGCGCCCGAGGCAGCACCAAGGGTTGTCGCTTTTTTCCGGGTCAGCCATTCCATCACCACCCACATCAACATTCCGGCCATTCCGCCGAGATGTGTCGCTACAAATGCGGTCGCGGCGATTTCATCGGCGGCAAGCGCAGAACCGCCATTAAAACCAAACCAGCCAAACCAGAGCAACCCTGTTCCAATCATGGTCATCGGTAGATTGTGGGGCATAAAGCTGGCCTTTCCATATCCTTTCCGGGCACCAAGCACAAGAACTCCGGCCAGTGCAGCCGCACCGCAGGTTGCATGAACAACAAGGCCTCCTGCAAAATCGAGTACTCCGAGATTGCCCAGCCACCCACCTTTGCCCCATATCCAGTGACAAACCGGGTTGTACACCAAAACAGCCCAAAGCAATGAGAAAACCAGAAACGGAACAAACCGTACCCGTTCTGCAAACGCACCGGTAATAAGGGCTGGAGTAATGATTGCAAACATACACTGATAAACCATAAACACAGTCTGCGGGATGGTTGTGGCATAGTCGGGACTTGGTGCATTGGTAACACCGTTTAACGCAAACCAGGACAGATCACCAACAAGCCCACTCACATCTGGACCAAAAGACATTGAATATCCAATATATACCCATTCTATAGATATGAGGGAAATAAGGATAAGACTCTGCATTATGGTACCGAGAACATTTTTCCTTCGTACCATTCCACCGTAGAAGAGGGCCAGCCCCGGGGTCATCAACAACACCAGTCCTGCTGCCGCCAGGATAAATGCAGTATCTGCCTTATTCATTATTTTCCTCCATGTAAGATAATTTTGTGCTTTTGGTTGGCAAGCAAAGCGCTCTCCCCCGGCACATTTTTAAGAAGACAGCCAATCATGACAACTGTGTAAAAACCGCCTCCTGTTTATTTTTCTGACCACAGATTATTTCAATGAACATGCCACTAATTACTTTATTTGTTTATATTATTGTTTTAATTAACAATAAACAAAACAACCAAACAAAGCGGGCAAAACAATATATGAACATTTTTGTAATATTTTTTTGTTTTCATTACATTAATGTTGGCAAAAAACTGTTTTTTGACAGAAATGACTGATTTATTGTTGCGCCAAAAACGGGACCTGGAAATCATGCCTCCGCAATTGCGCGTTGGCAAGACAGCGGTTTTCGAGCGGGTTTTCTTTCTGTTTTTGAGAGGATATGGTATATTATTATTTTTGGTACCTTCTATGAACCATGCTATCAGTTCAATCAACAACACTGTCGTCACTACATGAAAGTTAACGGAAATAATTACCGTACAATTTGGCCGGACCCACAGAACAACCGCCAAATATGTATAATCGACCAGCGCCAGCTCCCCCATAAATTCGTCATTGAAACACTTACGACCCCAGAGCAGTCGGTAATTGCCATCCGCGATATGCATGTACGGGGTGCGGGACTCATTGGGGCCACCGCCGGTTTCGGTATGTATCTGGCGACACTCCAGGCACCGGAGCTGGATTGTGCCGCATACATGGAAGACTTTGCAGAAACTCTTGGCAAAAGCAGACCAACCGCTCGTAACCTGATTTGGGCAATTGACAGGGTTCTTGCCGCAATTGCTGATGTTTCAGATATTGAGGAAAAAAGAAGAACTGCCTTTAACACGGCATGTGCAATTGCCGATGAGGACGCCCGATTCTGTAAGCAGATCGGGGAGCACGGTTTGGAGATCATCAAGGCAATCAGTCGAAAGAAACAGGGAGCCCCGGTCAATATACTCACCCATTGCAATGCAGGCTGGCTTGCTTTTGTTGATCACGGCAGTGCAACCGCACCGATGTATGCAGCTCGGGACGCGGGCATTCCACTGCATGTATGGGTTGATGAAACGAGGCCCTGGAACCAGGGGGCAAGACTTACAGCCTGGGAACTGCAGCAGGAAAACATTGCCAATACGCTTATTTGCGACAACTGCGGCGGACACCTGATGCAGCATGGGATGGTTGATCTGGTTATAGTCGGCACTGACAGAACGACCCACACAGGGGACGTGGCGAACAAAATAGGCACCTACCTGAAAGCACTGGCTGCACATGACAACAATGTTCCATTTTATGTTGCGCTGCCTTCTTCAACCATTGACTGGGAACTTGACAACGGGATGCAAATCCCTATAGAACAAAGATCAGGGAAAGAAATTACCACTATCTCAGGAATAGATGAAAATGGTGAGATACAAACAGTCACCTTAACTGCGAGCCAAACGGCAGCAGCGAATTATGGTTTTGATGTGACTCCGGCCAGACTGTTAACCGGGCTTATCACCGAGCGAGGAGTGGTGAAAGCCGAAATGAAGGAAATCCACCGACTCTTTCCGGACGGTGGCTCAGATAGATACGTTTTTCAGGACGAACTATGACACAACGAGAACAGAGAAAATTCATCAGATATGACTCCCTGCATCTCCTCGATTATATTATCTTGGACGAAGAAGGTAACCCCGGCACCTATTCAATGGGCCGAACCATTGATGTCAGTATCGACGGGTTAAAGCTCGAAACGGCAAACCCTTTGCAATCTGACACTCGCCTCCTCATTACTGTCGGTATTGAAGATGACCTGATCGACCTGGAGGGAAGGACAACCCACGCTCTCCCCCATGACGGTCGCTATATCTCCGGTGTCACATTCCTGAAAATCAACAAAGAGGGAAGGCGTGTCCTTACCAAATATGTCGACGCCTTTCGTAAACGACAGAAGGAATTGAAAGAGAAACAAGATGGGGCCTCTGCATAGAGTTCCCATCTTTATTTGTTGGTGTCATCGTAAAAACACTTCTCTAGTTCACTGTTTTTTTTACGACTCGATCATTTCTGCCTATTTCCGTCCCTGTCGGCCATAGACATCATCAAACCGAACAATGTCATCTTCTCCCAGATAACTTCCATTTTGCACTTCAATCAGTTCCAGTGGGATAACACCGGGATTTTCGAGTCGGTGTACAGTCCCGGCCGGAATATATGTTGACTGGTTTTCATGGAGCAGGATCTCTTCATCACCATTGGTTATCCGGGCAGTTCCGGAAACTACAACCCAGTGCTCGTGGCGGTGGTGGTGCATCTGCAGGGACAGCTTCGCTCCCGGAGTCACTGTTATTCGCTTAATCTGAAAACGTGGCTGTTCCTCCAAAACAGTGTAACTTCCCCATGGTCGATATACCGTTGAATGCAGGCTGAACTCTTTTCGCTGCTCCTTTTTCAAACGGGTGACCACCTTTTTCACATCCTGAGACCTGGAAAGAGGGGCGACGAGTATGGCATCGGCAGTCTCAACCACCAGCGTGTCTTCCATGCCAACGGTTGCAACCAGCATATTTTCGGACTTCACCAGACAATTTCTGGTATCCTCAAGGAGGACATCTCCTTTGGTAACATTACCGTCCTCATCTTTTTCCAAAACGTCCCACAGCGCTTTCCATGAGCCAATATCACTCCAGCCCAGATCAGCTGAGACCACTGCGGCATTGGCTGTTTTTTCCATTAATGCATAATCTATGGAATCACTGGGACACTCTTCCATCGCACTTTCGTCGAGTCGAAAAAATCGACCATCCGTGGTTCCGTTTTCAACCGACTCAACCATATAGCCAAGCATATCGGGAGAGTATTTTTCCATTTCCTCCATAAATGTCTTTATGGTAAAAGCGAACATACCGCTGTTCCAAAAATAATTGCCCTTGGCGAGATACTCCATAGCAACAGCGAGATCAGGTTTTTCCGTAAAAGAAGCGACGCTGGCCCCCTCACCCTGCTCGATATATCCGTATCCGGTCTCGGGTCCCGTTGGCTGGATACCAAAGGTAACTATGGCTCCGCCGTCGGCAAGTTCTGCAGCCTGCCGAACAGCTTCAATGAAATTTTCAGTATTCATCACCACGTGATCAGCGGGCAAAACCAGCAGAACGACATCATCCCCCTGCTGCCTGCAAAATTCCGCTGCTCCGCAGATTGCCGGTGCGGTATTTCTGCCGACGGGTTCCAGTAATATTGAATACGTATTAAAACAATTGAGTGCTTCTATTTGATTCTGGGTGATAAAACGATGCTCCTCACCCACGACAATAACGGGAGGCAAAGTCTCAGACAAACCATTTACCCGGAGCAACGTCGTCTGCAGCAAAGAGACATCATTGGTCAGCTGCAGTAACTGTTTTGGATACAGTTCTCTGGACAAGGGCCAAAGTCTTGATCCCGTACCTCCTGCCAAAATAACCGGCTGTATCTTCCCCATATCTTACCCCTATTGTATTATATTTCGATTATCAACCTGGCGAATGAGATTGAGCAGTTCCTCTGTTTTCGCCTGCAAAAGTTCTGCATCCCCCCTGCTTTCGACATTCAAGCGAAGAAGAGGCTCGGTGTTCGATTTGCGAATATTGAATCGAAAATCCGGGAAGGCAACAGAAAGGCCATCGGTGTAATCTTTTTCGCCATCCCCATATCTCTCTTTTATCTTGGCTATAATCGCATCAGGATCAGCAACCCGATTATTAATTTCGCCGGATACCGGAAAAGCAGCGATTCTGCCTGCCACCATCTCCGAGAGTGTTCCTCCTCCTGAGGAGAGCAGTGACCCGACCAACAGCCAGGGAATCATCCCCGAATCACAGTAACCGAAATCCCTGAAATAATGGTGCGCAGACATTTCACCGCCATATATGGCATTTTCCAGTCGCATCCGCTCTTTGATAAATGCATGACCGGTTTTGGTCATGACCGGTACGCCCCCCACCCGTCGCACCTGTTCTTCAGTACTCCAGGTGAGCCGGGGATCATAGAGGATCTTCCCTCCCGGTTCTTTTTTCAACATCTGCTCAGCAAGCAATCCGACGATATAATAGCCTTCAATGAACCCCCCCTGCTCGTCCCAGAAGAAGCAGCGATCAAAATCGCCGTCCCAGGCAATGCCGAAATCTGCCCCATGTTCACAAACTGCCCTCGCTGTTTCGGCCCTTTTTTCAGGGAGCAACGGATTGGGCACACCATGGGGGAACGTGCCATCCGGCTCATGGTGTACTCGTATAAACTGATAAGGCAGATGGGCTTCCAGCAGATCAATTACCGCACCGGCACACCCGTTACCACTGTTTGCAACAATCTTCAGAGGTTTCAGCTTTCCGGTGTCAATATATCCCAGCAGATGCCGGATGTAGTTTTCCTTGTTACTGACACGTTCGAGCTTTCCTGATGCGATTGCGGGGTCAGGCCGGCTGTCCCTGACAATCAGCCGGCGCATCTCCTTTAACCCGAAATCTCCCGTTACTGGGCGGGCCCCTTTGATAACAAGTTTCATGCCGTTATAATCGGCAGGATTATGGCTGGCGGTGACGATGACTCCTCCATCCACCCCCTCTGATTCCATGCTGAAAGCGGCGTGATAGATTTCCTCGGTACCGCAAAGGCCAAGATCCAGAACATCAACTCCCATATCCCGAAGGCCCAAAGCCAGAGCCTGAACCAGATCTTCACTGGAGAGTCGGATATCACGTCCGACAACGACCTTTTTCAGGTTGTATACGGCAGCAAAGCTACGTCCAATTTTTACTGCCAGCTCAGGGTTCAGCTCCTCAGGTACTTTTCCCCTGATATCATAAGCTTTGAAACAGGGGAGTGAAATTGTTTCCAATTGTATTTTCCTTTTTTATTGTTGGGCCGGATACAATCAGCAGGGTACTTTCATCTCTTTCCATTGTAGCTGAAATCCTTAATCAGGTTAACGATGAGTTCCCTGGTCATCGGCTCAAGATCATATATCTGAAAACCAACCAGGTAGAAATCGGGATTGGTATCGCTCTTACACCATCTGCTGGTAGCAGAAAAAATAATCTCGTCCCGGTCTTTCATCTGGTTTGGAAGACGCATTCGGAGCTGGTAATCCTCATTTACCTCCACAGGATTATCGCAGATCAGCATAATTCCTTTTTCCGAAATATCGATGAGATGCCCGAGAATTTTCCGGCTCATCCCGTCAAAAACCCGCAGGTAAAAAACGAGATACCAACGATCAACCTGACGTTTATCCGTGCCTGTTTGTTCCTCTATCACCTCGTTCATCGTTCCCCCCTCAGTCAACGCTGACCAATTCGACACCATCCCCAAATGCACCGATCTTATCACCACAGATGACAACAACCCCCAAAACGCCCTTGATTTCCCTGCTCTTTGCAAGAGCTCTCTTAATCCCGCCATCTCCACCGGCGCCAATGCCAACCTCATTCCCCAAACCGGTTGCAGCCGCATCGGCAAGAGCTGTTGACCTGGCAATGACCGTAACAGAATCAGCCAGACCAAAACTTAAAGAGTGACCGACGGTCCCAGAAGAAGTGCAGACCGCGATTGGCATGGCATCTCCGGACAATTTCAGACCAACCTTCATGCTAAGCGGCGATTCCCCAGCAAAAATAGCGACGATACAACCCTGGCTCCTGTTTATGTAAATATCCCCCCCATTTTCCACCATTACTTCCCGGCATCCTTTGGACAGAAGGCCTTTACCCACATACTCCGCAATAACTCCTGCAACTGCAGCCATGGGCCCCACACCTGCATTACCTGCAGCAGCAAGCATTTCTTTCACAATCGGCGGTGCCAACACATCCGAAGGCAATGGTAAAAGAGCACGGCCAAAATCAGGATTCTGCTGTACATATTGTTCGATCTGCAAGCGATACTGCAAGGCCAGTTCCAGAGCCGCTTCCGACACCTCGCAATCAGCAAGTATATGCAGATCTGTATCCTTTATTTTCACAAACGAAGAACGGAGGCCGGCATGATCGGGAATGGCTCGATACGCGCGCTGAATGTATGACTCTGCTTTTTTTGCTTTACCGCGCTTCACCTTGAGTAATCCGGGGCTGGTGTTATTCTTTCATTCGACGTGGTTTATTATGGCTATATTCTAATGATGGGTACTCCTGCAGACAAGGCTGTTCAGTTCTGAGAAACGACCGGGTCGCGCAGAAAAGAGCTCGACAGAACAACTATCGGAAGGATACCGGTTATTCCTGAGGAGCTTGTTCCGTCTCTTCTTCATTCGGGACGAAGTACTCCTTTACCGCATCGATGGCGATGGCGGGTTGCTGTTGCAGAAGAGATTCCCGCACATCTTCATTGCGTATCATATCTCTTGTAAACTCAGCAGCCCCATTCAGTGCATCACAGGTCGTACAGGTTCTGAGCATTTGGTTTTCCGGCGCGAGAATTGTTCCCAGTATCATATGCAGTAGCACCGCAAGTATAATAGCCTTTGCAAAACCAACAACCGCCCCGAGTGTACGATCAAACCATCCGGTTATTGTCATCTGGAGGACATACCCCAAGGCCTTTCCCAAAAGCATCACAACCACATAGGTGATAACGAAAAGAATCACATAACTGGTAAGAAAAACCACTTTAGGGTTTTCCGATATATCTCGCAAAACAGGAAATATTCTGTCATGATATTGGCTGGCGGCAAAATAGCCAAGATACAGGGCAATAAACCCGGTTACCTGCTTGAGCAGTCCCAGCCAGATGCCACGTCCGACAAGAAGAACAAACAGACCAATAATGACCAGGTCATAAGCTGTCATACCGGTAAAAAATTCCATAATACACCTCTGTCAAAATTGTCTTTCGATCTGTTTTTTCGCCTCAGGCTTATACGAAAATAACTATCAGGAACTGTTGAAATTGCAAGCTTTTTCTCATGATCGATAAAATTCTGCAAATAGCTAAAGAGCGTGTAAATCTTTTTCCCGACCCATTCAGAAAAGCTGCAATCGCACTATGTGGAGAACAGTCAATGCAGGCCGTCCTTCTGGAACTCCTCTCTGCTAATGATAATAGGGGGCGCCCCCTGTCGGGGCCATGCCTGAACAGGGTGCTTCACCCAAATGAAGCCAGCATTTTCTGTGGGTTCAGATTACCGAAGAGACGATCAGAGTACCTTACCGGAAGAATATGTGCAAAAATAGCCATTCGGGAGTTTTCAAAACGCACCCGTCCCAACCCAATCCCTCTGACGCTGCCGGAAATTGAAATTACCAACACCGCGAACGGTCGCCCTGCTGCCTGCATCCATTCATCAGAAAACAGCGCAGTCAAAATGGATATTTCAATTGCCCACAGCGGTGATTATGGTGTTGCATTAGCCACGGCTTCAAAATGCGGCATAGATTTACAGCGCCGTGATGCTGCTCTTCTGCGAGTACAGGAAAAATATTGTAGCAGGAACGAACACAATTTGCTGAAAACGGTCTTAACCGAATATGACACAACAACGCAGCTAGCCATTCTCTGGGCCGCCAAGGAGGCTGCGAAAAAAGCTTTAAGCTATTGGCAGATGCCAGGCTTTCTTGATCTTGATTTACAGCTGCTGCAACATTTAGAAGAATATATAGCTCTCTCTTTCAAAGTAACCAACCAGAGCTGGTGCCGACAGTCGCCTGAGAAATTAACAGTGACTGCCGGTATGATCGATGATTATGCTTTGGCTATCTGTCTTGTTCAAGAGGATCGTTGCGATGCCGGAACTACCCGAAGTTGAAGTCATCTGCAGGGGTATCCGTCCTTTTCTAATTGACCGTACAGTTACCGATATTCACTGTAGCGGCAAAAGGCTGCGACAACCTGTCCCGATGGAAGCGATGCAGGAAAAAATGATCAACCAGAGAATCTCCTCGGTTGAACGCAGAGCGAAATACCTGCAAATAGGCTTCATGACCGGTGAAATGCTCATTATACATTTAGGAATGACCGGCAACCTTGGAATTTTTCCACCCTTCACACCTCCAGCAAAGCACGACCATGTCCGGTGGTCCCTCGACAATGATACCCAACTTCGCTACAACGACAGCCGTCGATTCGGTTCCATCCAACTGCTCACCCGGCAGGAGGTTGCTGACAGAGAAAGAACTATTTTCAAGACCACCGGCCCCGAACCTTTCAGCGATGAGTTTTCAGCCGAATACCTGCAGAAACAGGCCAAAGGCAAACTTCTTCCGGTAAAACTGTTTCTCATGACCAATCAAATTGTCGCAGGCATTGGAAATATTTACGCAAACGAGATTCTTTTTGCCGCGGGGATACAGCCAACAAGAAAGGTGGGGACGATCGCACAAAAAGAATGGAACCGGGTGGTTACTGAAATCAGAAGGGTTTTGAGCCATGCAATCGAATGTGGCGGATCAACCATAAGCGATTTTCTCAATGCCGGACAGGAGAGAGGCTACTTCCAGATCAATTTCAAGGTCTACGGCAGGGAGGGAGAAACCTGTTCTCTTTGTTCAGCCAGGATCGAAAAACAAAAAATAGGTGGCAGGGCCAGCTACTCCTGTCCGAAATGCCAGAAGTAGCAGTACTCTTGTTGCATGGGATCCTCTCACATTCCTCCAGAAAGAGTATTTGCCAGATGTATATCGACCAGTTCACCTTCGAGATAGCATGGTTTTCCGGGCGGCAACAAGATGAAACAGTTCGGCATTTCAAGCTGTTCCGCAAACCGCACCATACATTTCCCCTTTTTTGTCGTCAACATTGCGTCCTTTACTCGCAGTAAATCGTTTCGTTTTATGTTGATCTGATGCTGTATGTGCGCCTCCATCTTTTTCGGCCATGTCCCAATAGCGCCCTGCATCGCCACAAGGGCGGGCCCAACCAACTCATTCAAGAGAGTGCGAACAGCATGGGGGGGACCCGGCAGACCGAAAAACAGGGTGTGTTCCAGGATGCCAAAGAGAATGGATTTTCCAGGACGCATTGATATTTCATTAAATATAACCTTCCCACCGGCTTCAACAAACGTCCTTTCGACCAGATCATATTTTCCCGGCCCCATCCCTCCGGTAGAGACCACTACATCCAGTTTGCTCTTTTTCACTTTCATAAAAAGATCGAGCATATCACGATCATTATCTCTGAGTATCCCGAGATTTTCCAGACTGGCACCAACCGAGGCAGACAACCCCCCGATGAGAAATGAGTTTGACGAAACTTTCTGACCGGTTTCGAGCTTTTCAGCACCACTAATCAATTCACTACCGGTACATACATATCCGACCGCGGGTCTTGCGGAGACCTCAACAGACGGCATTCCGCATGACGCGAGGAGAGCGAGGTGTCCCGCCTGAAGAATCGTCCCGGCAGAAACCAGCCGATCTCCCCCGGCGATTTCGCTTCCGGTTTTACGGATAAACGTTTCAGCTGCCTGCAGAAAATGCTCCGGTACGATAACCTCGCCATTCTGCTCAACACAAGGCTCATACGGTACGACGCGCTGACTTCCTTTCGGCACACATCCTCCTGTCATTATCCTGCAGGCAGTCCCCGGTGTTAATGAATGCCAATATGGTTTTCCAGCAGGGATTTCATCAACTATTGTATAGCGATTTAAGTTTTCCTTTGGTCCGGCATGCCGGGAAAGCACATAGCCATCACGGGTAGATTCATCAAATGACGGTTCAGGCATACTTGCTGCAATATCACCAGAAGCAATGCGATATTGTGCATTTTTTAGCGCAACAGACTCAAATGGTAATCGACGTACATTTCGAAAAATTGTCTGGAGAGCCTTTTGAAGGGCACAGTTCTTTAATGCGTTGTTATCCATGAGCGACTCTGTTCATTGATTTTTGGTTACTTATAACATTCTCATCCAAAAAAATCGTATCCGACACTATACTGATTTCCATCGAGAAAGGAGACATTTGGTTCTAATTTGGGGCGTTCGATACATTCAATCCCAGGCATATGGTTCATATCGGAGTCAACACTTACCTCCGAGGATTATGTTTTGAGAACAACGAAGAATCAGGGCAAGCTGGCCGTTTCAGGATAAAAACATACTACTTTTTGTTCTTTGCTGACACTGGGAAGTTATTCGCCTCGCCTCTTTCAGCGTCAGCACAACATTATGGCACAGAAGCTGTGGGAGATTTCCACTTTTCCGGAAAAAAACATTGTGCGGGATAGAGCCAGCTGATGTATGACAGGCATGAGGAAGGAGAGAGATGGGAACATTCTTCTGGAAATATAAATGGCTATTTTTAATGCTGTTTCTCTTCCCCTGGTTCTTTATTGGAGGACCGGATTACGAGAGTCCACGACTATTCAAAGAAGCGTGGAATTTTGGGCATATCCTGTTTTTTGCGATTTTCACGCTCGAAACAATGAGATATTCGAAGGCGACCGATGCGTCTACTCGACAACGATATATCACGATCATGTTGCTCGTCATCGTCTTGGCCATCAGTATTGAAGTCTGTCAATCCCTTCTTACAGAACGAAATGCGAGTACCCGGGACATCATTTTTGATTTTGCCGGCGGATTTGTGGTTCTGGCATGGCAATACCATGGGCAGAACTCACCAAAAAGAAAGATTTTTTTCCGTACATCAGGAAGTGCTCTGGTCTTCTTGTGCATGCTGCCATTCATCCTGACGACTGTCGACGAATATCGAGCGTGGCGGGATTTCCCGGTATTGTCTGATTTTGAATCTTTTCTCGATGTTTCCAGGTGGCAGGGAAATGGAGGAATCAAAAGGGTGAAGCAACCGGTAAAAAGCGGCACATTTTCCCTTATGGCAACATTGACTGCGGACAAATACTCTGGGGTAACTCTCAATCACTTCCCACCAAACTGGAGCGATGCCCAGGCACTGACATTCAGTGTCTATAACCCCGGGGAGCCAGTCGTCCTTAACTATAGAGTGCATGACCAAAACCATCTGGAAAAATACCAGAACTACAGTGACAGATTCAACGGACAGGCCACCCTTCGTCCGGGTTGGAATATTCTCACAATTGGAATGGGAGACATTGAAAACGCACCGAAAAACCGGAAAATGGATATTCAGCATATCCGCGGGCTTGGTGTGTTCGTTGCCGGGCAACCTGTTCAGCGAGTTCTCTATATTGATGACGTGAAATTACTGATGACCAAACCAGGGAGTGACTAGAATCTTTTCTCTTTGTTCAACAGCCCAAACATTCAATAGCATATTAATTACTTACAAGCATTAGTTTAACAGCTTAAGTATACCGGCTCTCCTTTCCGTTCTCACCACCAGCATTTCCGTCTCTCCGGAAACAGATTGCAAATGAGCCCTCTCTAATAATCATTATTACTAATGCTTTCATTAAGCTAGAGTGCCTGATGCTGTCGGCAACCTGTCGGGCATACTCTTGCCATTTCTAGGAAATGGCAATGCCTTTCAGCCTGATCATTTATTTATTGTTAATATTTCCTGCAAGTTAGAATCACATTGAAATACTATGAAATTCCAGCCCCTCCGGCCATTTGTCCCCAGTGCAGACCATATCTTTAGGAGGCGGTTATCTTCTTCAAGCAAAAGATCAGGATTATTATCACATGTTATATCAGTGGCACGGATTGTGCAAAATACCCCCTACACAGTGTTTTTTCTCATGAGAGGGAAGACCTGTCCACATACATGTGGTGACAGTACTTGAAACTTTATGACCAATTAAAAAATGGGGAGGGATTTAATGAAAAAGATCGTTTTAAGCAGCCTGTTACTGGTGACCGTAGGCGTCGGATTAGTGGCTGGTATTAAATATGCGGCACCAGTTCCCGAACCAGCCATCATGCTTCTTCTCGGAACCGGCCTGGTTGGCGTTGCAGGTATAATAAGAAGTAAAAAGACAAAAAAATAGGCAGGATTACTCACCCCAATTCCGAAAAGGATTTTGCCACATGTTGCTCATCGTCCATTCCGCATGTCTCTTCTACAATGAATAAAGGTCTCGCCTTAATCTCCTGATATATTTTCGCTATATATTCACCAACAATCCCCAGGCTGATCATGATAAAACTTCCCAGCAGGAGAAGAGTTATCTCAAGAGTCGCAAAACCGGAAACAGAACGGCCATGAAACCACGACCACAAGGTGTCTGCCAACACAATGAATCCAAAGAATAAACTAATTACCCCCAAGGCCGTCACTATCCTCAAAGGAGCGCTCGTAAAGGAAATAGTCGCAGTCAGAGCCAGCTCTATCAAGCTCCATAGTGACCACTTGCCGTCCCCCACCTCTCTCGGTGCGACGTCGAAAAACACGACGTCCTGCTTGAACCCGACCCAGGTAGCCAGTCCCCTGTAAAAGCGTTCTCGTTCCTGAATCCTGTTAACTAAAATGTCAACTACTGTCCTGTCCAACAGCTTGAAATCTGAGGAATTCTGGATATTCACCCCTCCGAGTTTCGAATATACTGTGTTAAAAATTCGGGCCCGCATTCGAATTGCCCAACTATCTGCTGACCGGTCTCTTTTCACAGCATGAACAATCTGGCAGCCATTGAGCCATTTAGAAATCATCTCTGGAATCAGTTTCGGTGGGTGCTGCAAGTCAGAATCCATTGATATAACAGCCTGACCGGTTGCCATTTTCAGCCCAGCCAGCAAGGCCCCTTCCTTACCGAAATTTCGGCTCAGCCGAATACCCTTCACCTGTGGAATACGCTGACGGATTTCTTGAATTTCTCTATAAGTCCCATCGGAGCTGCCATCATCAACGACAATCAATTCATAATCGTGCACCCCGGCACTGGTCACAAACTGTTCAATTACCTGCAGTGCGTGAGCTATTCCCTCCCTTTCATTGTGAGCTGGGATTACGACACTAATTTTATATTTTTTTTCAATCTCTTCTTTATTCGCCATGGTTGTGTTCTTGAAAGTTAGGAAGAATTTTCAGGTAACCGGCCACTACAGGTCTCTATAGCCAATCAACCTGATATTATGTACATGAAGACGATCCAGAAAAGTCTTATCGCAGAGAATACCTAATTCGCCTTCCCAATCATGATAATCCAAAAGATTTCTATCGGTTATTTCACCTGGCACGAAATATCCCGGATGACACATTAACTCATATGTTCTACCCGATAATAAGTACGGTAACTTCCTCTGCATATACAAATCATTAAGTTTTCCGCTACAAGCTACCCCAATTAACATTGGTTCTTTTTTCCTTCTCCCCGAATCAATAAACCAGCCAAGCCCCATAAGAGCCATTGATCGCACAAAGCCCGCCTGCGAATATGGAGATGAAAATTCCGGTGCCGGCACCCTTATGTGAGGAATATTGTATTTTTTCGAAAGATTCTGCGCAATGGTGTATAAAGACGGCAGACCATGAATATGTTCATGACTGTTGATGAAACGAACCTGAAGTCCGGCTGCAACACAACGCTGAATCTGACAGTCCCACTCTTCTTCCACAACGGAGGAAGGCATTTTCTTTGATAACACGGCCAAAGCAGTACTGAATTTGCTGGACATAAATTCGGTACGGCCCGCCTCTGCCATCAACGACACCATTCGGCTACTCATGGGTTGACCGGAGGTTAAGGTCAGATGAACGCCAATGTCTAACTGGCTGTATCCTGCAAGCCAGCCAATATGCCGGTCAAAATCCGGGCTATTGGCAAGAATTCCGGTTGCCTTGACAGTTCCACACTCTGCAGCCTTCAGAATTCCACGGCTTACACCGTCAGAATATCCATAATCATCAGCATTTATGATCAAGTTTGCGGATTCAGACACAGCCCCCCTGCCCCTTGCGAACGACGAGATAACCCGAAAGGTGTATTATGAGTTCTCTTTGATTTTGCCATGATTAAACACCCAAATTCTGGAGACAAAAAAATTCCAAAACAGCACCAATCCTGTTGAAATAACTTGAGAAAAAACATAATGCACTCCCAGCATATTAACCAACGTGTACATAACAAGTGAGTTAATGAAAAAACCGATCAAAGCAACGAAAAAAAATTTTGGCCCAGTATCTTTATGACGGGCAGTGCTTTTAAATGTCAGATAGTAGTTTAAGGTATAGTTGACAACCGCTCCAACGATAAAGCCAGATATTGAACCGGCAACAGGATCAATAGACAATACCTCAACGAAACAGACTAAAACCAGGTAATGCGCCACGGTACCGACAGCACCAACCCCTGTAAAACACAAAAACTGCTTCAACATATCCCTCTACCTCACCAGAGACCTACTCGCTCTTACTGTCGAGACCTGTATACTTAAAAAGCGTCCAGAAATTCTCTTTGTCGCTTTGCGCTACTACCTTAAAAAACCGGCTGTCTTCATCTTCCAATGATCTGAACTGAGGTCTGAAGTGCTGTTCCATTGGACCATAATAAACATAAAGACTCCGCGAGGTATAATTCTCTGCTAAATAATCCCCAAGTTCCTGTACTGTCGACACCCGTGGGAGATACACTCCACCTACTCCGAGATAATGAGCAAGATGAGGTTTTCGGGAGAATATTATTGTATCCCCACTCTTTTCAACTACTGCGGCTGCTTTCTGTAACACTTCACTCAATTCTTTATCCTCCCTGTGGAGAAAGAAATGGGATTTTTCAACTGACTCCCTGCCAACCCAAGCAATGATGACGATAAACAATGCAATAACAACATTTCTGCTGAGATACCGCGCCAAAACAGTGCTCACTTGCCCCAGGATCACTCCAAGCGGAGCCGTCATTATCGGGAGAAGAAACAAATATAACCGAGTTTCATACGCCTTGAAATTGACAAGCAGCAACTGAAAAATGGCAGCCATCAACAAAAAATACCAGAAGGTGGAAGCCGGCTTCCTGAACAGCATAACAAGGAGCGATAATGCGGCGAGATAGTTAACAGGAAAGGGAAGCAACTCATTGGGTTTGAAGGTTTTGTTATGGAATAAATCTGTGACATACGTCTTAACAATATGCAGTGGGTCATGGCTCACAACCTGCCACAGGCTGGTAAATTCTTTTTCCAGGGGAGCCCGGGCATCCCCGCTGATCCGATCTGCACCGTGGGAAAAATACGTCAGGGCAAGGTTTGCATGGTTTCCGGCCGGAGCAAAAGAACTTCCCGTTGCAATTGCAAAACCAATCCAACCGGCAAGAGGAACACATATCCCAAAGACCATGGAAAAAAAGTTCGCCCACCTCTCTTTCGCTGGAGCGATTGACAGCCAGGGAATGAGAAGCAGCGCCAACAGCGTGATGCTGTTTGATCTGGTCAACAGTGCCAGACCACAGATAAGGCCACCGAGGGACCACAATTTTTTAGAATTTTTCTCGTACGCCAGGAAGGTGACCAAAAGGCTGAGGCTGTAGAGGGCAAGAAAAAAAACATCCGAAGTGGCAAAACAGGAGAAAGTAAGAAAAGGAGTGGAAATAGCAAAACCTGCAAGCGTTGCCCAGCCGGCAAATCGTCCGCAACTTTTTTCAAAGAGATAAAAATTTGAAACCAGAACTATGAGGCAGGAAGCAAGAGAGAGGATGATTCCGGTCTTGAACCAGTTTCCTATGAGGGTTTGTGTCCCTGCCAGGACAATCGAATAAAATGGAGGATGAAATTCTAAAAGAAGAGGCTTACCCGCCAGCAGTCTTTCAGCCTCGGGGAGAAAGCCACCCAAAAAATCGGTTTCTGTTGCATAGGTGAGGAACGAGCGGTTTAACCCAAGGGAACCAATAAAGACCATTATAATAACAATAACCAACAGAAACATGCCTTTTTCTGATCGACTCATCATCATTACCCTCAGTTAGTATATATAAAAATCTTAATTTCTTAGCTTCAAATATAACCCGAACCTTTCTTTAAAAGACGTAGCCACCTCATCTCAGTACCACAATGTGCCAGTCAGGACAACAGTAATCGCCGATGCATTCGGAGGGGGCATCGGCCTATCAAAACACTATCCACCGCAATTTCATAGACCGATCTCAAAACTCAAAAAACAGATCAGATAGAGCTGTTTTAAAATAAAAGCTTGAGCAAAAGTGACTTCCAGACAGATGTTATCACACTACCGGATACGAAGCGATCTATATAGTCACCAACACTACTATTTTCATATATATTGAGTCCACATCAAAGGAGGTGGTCTGCGAAAAGAGTCATTTCCCCAACGCAAACATCGCTCTATCTAAATGTTATGAAACTTGTATATCTCCCGGTGTATAGTGGCAAAACCTCCGTTCACCATTTCATAACCTGACACACAAATTACAATTACGTAACGCACATTACTGCTCAACATTTGACTACACCTGCCCGGTTAACGCATCAATAAATGTTGATTGCTGGATAACCCAGAGAGTTTAAACAAGATTAAATATTAATCACACAATCCTCCACAACTGGCGCGCTATGTGCTTTCCGTCTCACTGATAGCTGTTTATCACTCCAGCTCCATATCAAAATACCAAGAGCACAGCCTGCATTGAGAAAAATACGCAGTTGGTTTTTGAGTGTGAAAAGTTTGGGGTCACTACGCGCACATTTTGCGCATAACAGCCTGCACACAATGGCAATGGAATTTCAGTGCTCTCTATATATTCGTAGTTATTTGCGTTTTTTTTTTTGGGTTGCATGGTATGCGCCTTGCTCCTGCATCCCTGATTTCAACAATGCCTTTTGCTAGGTATTAAATAATTCAAGACAATTATAATATGATTTTTAAATGGAAACATCTATGGCTCATATTGTTTTTTTGAATAGAGAGAAGGTTACAATAAACAGCGATGAATAAATAATTTTATCCCTCTGGGGGGGGGGATCGAGCTATTTTTACAACGCATAAACTCAAGGAAAGAAGATTAATACAATGAAGATCAATCTGCTGTTTCTGCTGTTGCTAGTATTTATTACCCCCAGCTTTTCTTTCGGTGCTGAAATGACAACTCTGGAGATCGAGTTTGCATTTACCGCACCGGATACTCCTGACAAACAGGTCTCAGGCTACAGGCTTTACAAGGACGGCACCCAAGTCTGCGAGACACATGAGCCGGGCGTTTCGGCAATTGCCTGTAATTTCCCAACGGAAGTGGGCACATTCGACTTCACCCTCACCGCCTGTTACGCTGATGGCACCGAAAGTCCGGCATCAGCTCCCTGCCCACACACCGTTACCTCGACAACCGCTCCTCCACCAGATACCCAGGGCAGCAAAACCATTACTTATTCCTGGGAGAATGACGGTTCAGCCACCAATATAGCAGGGTACAGAATGTACATGAATGACTCACTTCTGTGTCAGACGAATTCTCCTAACGCAACTTCATTGAGCTGTGATGCTGATCTGGTTAATAACCCTATGGCTTTTTCAGTGGCGTCATTTGACAGTAGCGATATCGAAAGTCAGAGATCCAACATACTGGAACTTGACCCATCGAACACCCCTGCTCTTTTTCTTGCCCAGAAAGTTACCTTCAACTGGGATTACGTTGACAATAATGAGAATAAAGGCGGTTTTCGCCTCTACAATAATGGAAACCTACTGTGTGAAACTACCGATTTTTCAGCAAGGCAATTGACGTGCGAGGCAGAATTATCTCTAGCAAAGAATATTTTCACCATGACTGCCGTGGGTGCCAATGGGCTTGAAACAGCCCTGTCAAATGCACTCATTCACAATAATACCAACTCCGGCACACCATCTGACTCCGGCTCGCTGCTGGCCGTCATCAATCCCACGCCCGCCAGTGGGAAAGTGCCGCTAAAGGTCACCTTTGCGGGCACAGCTTCAACCGGTGATATTTCTGCATACACATGGGATTTTGGTGACGGTTCGACCGGAACCGGTGCGGTTGCCAACCACACATATTCTATCCCCGGAACCTATAATGCAAAACTGATCGTCAAAGATACAAGTGGAACAAGCCATCAGGCATCCACAACTATAACGGCCCAACCGGGTGCCGCTTCACCTGAGGCGCCAACTGCAATTATATCTTCCTCGTCTGCTGCGGGCAATGCTCCTCTCAAGGTAACCTTCGATGGCGCATCTTCCACGACGGTTAATCCGCCGATAGTGAGTTACAACTGGACATTTGGAGACGGTTCCCAGACAACAGGGAAAACGTCCAGTCATACCTTCACAGAAGTAGGAACATATTACACAGAACTCACTGTTACAGACAGCAAGGGTCTCACCGACAAAGTTACTACACCAATTGTCGTTGTCGGGACTACCGGAACCAACAAAAAACCCACTGCTGTCATATCAGCCAATGTTCCCCAGGGAGACAGCCTCACAGTTTCCTTCGACGGTTCAAAATCATCTGATCCTGACGGGTCCATAGTCCAGTACAACTGGAACTTTGGTGACGGCTCGACAGCAACCGGAGCCGTGGCCCAGCATACTTACACGAAGGCCGATGCCTATACTGTATCCCTGCTGGTCACCGACAATCAGGGCGGTACGGCAGCAGCAACCAGAACGATTGACTTCAACAGTGCTTCTCCTGCAGAGAGCTTAACTTTCGAGGTTGGTGAAGTGAGTATCAACCATGAATGGGTCAGGGTACTGTTTGATAAAACATTCAACCAGCCCGTCGTGATTGCCGGTCCACCGACATACAACGATAATGGACAAGTCACAGTGCGTATCCGCAACATCGACCAGGAGGGTTTTGAAATTCGCCTGCAGGAATGGGATTACCAGGACGGTGCTCATATCCAGGAAACTCTCAGCTATGTCGTCATTGAAGAAGGTACATATACCCTGCCCAACGGCAGCAAGCTAGAAGCGGGCAATTTCACGGGTTCAACAGCCTTTAAACAGGTGTCCCTGCAACAGGCATATTCTGCCGCCCCTGTCATCCTGGCTCAGGTCACTACCGACAATGAGACAGATGCCGTGACAACAAGGATTCGTAACATCGCCAAAGATTCGTTCGAGCTCAAGCTGCAGGAAATGCAGGAAACCAAGAATGCCCATGGAACGGAAACCGTTGGCTATCTGGCCTGGGAGCCGGGTAAAGGTGAAATCTCCGGCTTGCTGTACGAAGTCGCCAACACGACCAAAAGTGTTAGTCACAATTGGTACGGCCTCTCCTTTAACTCTACATTTGCGGACCAACCACTCTTCATCGCAGGAATGCAGACATATGCAGGTGGCGATCCGGCTGTAGTCCGAACCAAGGACATGTCTCAGACATCAGTGCAGGTAAAGGTTGAGGAGGAGCAGTCATTGGATACTGAAATAGCCCATGCTACAGAAGTCGTGGGATACCTTTCCATAATGACTGCAAACGTAGAGGAGACTCGTCTCAGCACTTTCACCTGGGAGTTTGACAGCAGCCAGGTAAACAGTATCAGTGGTTTCAGCATATACAATAATAACAAGCGGGTATGTGAAACCATGAACCCTGACGACCGTTCCATCACATGTGAAACGCAAATTAGCCAACTGAGCAACAGCTTCAGCATTAAGGCTATAGAAACGTCAGGCACCGAGACAGAAGCATCAAACATCCTGATATATAAACCTTAAACCAATACCGTGATCTTATGAGCTCCATCATCGCATCAATGAATCAGACAATGAAGGATCAAACCAATAATTTATTTTCCTGGAAAACGACTTCCAGAAGAGGACGTAACATGCAAATCAACAACCAAACGAGTAAGCCATCCATCTACCAAACCAAGAGCGTTGACTTGAATAAAATATTTTTTACCCTATCCGCCATGGCATTAACTTTCGCCCTCCAATCCGCTACGCCCAGCCATGCTGCGAGTTTCAACGGAGAGCTAAAGAGTGTTACTATCACTGATTCCGTCGGCATCAATACCCCCCCAACTGCAGTGATCGACTACAGTATAGATGGTGATGTCGTTAATTTTGATGCGAGCGGCTCTTTTGACTCTGATGGAAGCCTGGTCTCCTATTCATGGGATTTCGGAGATGGAGCGACGGGCACAGGAGTATCAGCAAGTCATCAATTTACCGGCACATATCCATCCGTAACCCTCACCGTCATTGACAATAGTGGCGGTGTGGCGCTGGCCCAGGTTGAAATCGGAACAAATGCCTTCGCCGATGACTTCAGCACCAACACCAAGAACAATTACGCGGTAACCCACCCCTGGACCAAAGGAGGTACCGGCACGTTTAATTACGATGCAGCCGGTCAACGCCTAAAAGTAAATACCGGTGATGACACAGGTCTGCAATTTTCTCAATCGCTGCCGGCCTCATCCAATGGTACATTTGGGCTGAAATATATGCCTACTAAAAAATACCCAGCCGGTGGAATCGTTCTGGTTCGCTTAATGCAGGACCAGAGTAATTATTATGAAATCAAATACTCAGACGGCTATAACTTAGGAATTATTACGAAGGTAGTTAATGGCACTGAAGTGGAAAACAAACAAAACGGCACTCAATATGCACAGAACAAAACCTATAATGTTGAGATTAAATTCAGCCCGTCACAAGTAACCGTAGAAGGTTTTGGAACAGCTCAGACTTTAAGTTCAGATAATTCTGACATCCAGGTATCCAGTTTTGAGATAGAATTGACTCAGCAGGATGCCTATATTGATGATATTGAATATAGCAACAGGTAATAGTAAGTTGAATGTTATAGGCTGATACTTGTTGATGTATTGGCCTATGATATTGGTCCTGCTGGAATCACCCTTTGCCCTCATATTCCACAACAGGCAAGGGGACAAGAAATGAATTATGAATTACTTGCCAGTAAAATCCACAACGTTCACACAAGAATGAAAATATTGAGCCCCCACTCATGCTGACATTCTTCTATTATTGTGTTTGAAAATGCTGAATGGTATTAAAATTAATCGGAGTTTTTTATGAACTGGTACAACCTACAAAAACTATTAGTGTCAATACTAATAATTTTTCTATACCCTGCAATCGTATTTGCTGCAGGACCTTCATTAAACAATGTCTCTATAGTAAATGACAAGATTGTTATATCCGGACAGCAACTAGGATCGCACCCTGACCACAGCCCCAATTATCCGGGTTTCCTCAATGTTGCCTGGAACGATTTTGACGATGGAGTTATGGCAAAAAATGGGATGGGAATGCTGTCCAGTGCTTATGCTGGCAATTGGAGTGTTGAATCAGACAACAACCGTCCGAATAGTAAACACTATGTCCAAAAAGCATACAGAGTTGGCAGCCGGGGCGGTGCACTAGGTTTAAAACAATCAGCCAAATACAATGTTCTTTATTATAGCTTTTGGTTTAAAATGCGGAAGAACACCCAATCAGGGAAATTTACCAGAATCTGGGGGGTTGATAACGAAAATGTTTATCTATCCACAGGCGGTAATAACACGTCAATCCGTGGGAACTTTGAGTATGGGGTTGGTGGGGCTACACAATGGAGTTCCCCAGATAGTTTCGGATATGAAAATTGGCGACGAGTTGAAATAAGGTTAGATATACCCAATCACAGCTATACTGTTTGGTTAGATGGTATTCATCAGTGGACTAGGACTAATTGGGTGCCTACTGACTTTAATGGGATTGGCGGCATCTGGGAAGTTGGAGGTATGATAGATGACCCTGCAGCTTCGGGCGGAAAGGACGGTGGCTACAATTATGATGATCTCTATTTTAGTGGCACCCAGGCACGTGTTGAAATCGGTAATGCAGCCACTTGGGATGCATGCACCCGGAGAGAAATTCAGATTCCAACGGCATGGGGAACATCTTCAGTAACTGCTAAAGCGAATTTTGGTGCCTTTAATTATGGAAATACCGCCTATCTCTATGTAGTGGACTCTAAAGGTAACATTAGTAACAACGGCAAGGGAGTTAAAATAGTTATAAATAAACAGTCTGAATCTACCGCTGACCCCACCCCTGCCCCTACCCCTGACCCTATCCCTACTATATTAAGTATCACAAAGAAGTGACGAGCAGGTCCAAGCCTGTTTCCACAAGAGACGCAGTGCGCGTACTTTTCCGAGAACTAATGCAACACAGACGGCCCTAATATTAGGGCCGTCTCACATTTTCTGAGTTCCACCTCAAGCAAAACTACACAACATTCGTGATCCCATAGATGATCGCTCGATCAATCATCGCATTTTTAGTAGTATTTATAAATAGAGTTTCATACTGAGGCTGTAAATTCCCAGCCCTTGCAATCTGACTGACGCCTGTGTTAGAATTTGCAGCAATCTTGATCTCCCTGTATTTGAGTGTTTTTTCTCAATTTCATTTTAGCACAAATAGCTTTCCAACTTTTAATTATCCAGGGTAATTGACAAGTTTTTGGTGGTAGCAATGCCACCAAGATAAGGGATAAGTTAATGTTAATGAACAAGAGTGAAAGCCAGTATCTTTCCTACACGAGGTCTATTTCGATAGTCATGATCGTCTTCGGTCACGTTGGCGGCGGTTGGTTTTTCAAACCATGGTCGGAATTTATAGCGGTATTTGTAGCTCTTTTTTTCTTTATTTCTGGTGCAGTTCTCTTTCATAGTTTTAAGCGTTCGCAAAGCATTATTGCGTATTGGAAAAAGAGATTAGTTAGGTTACTAGTTCCTTATTATCTGCTCTGTATCTTTTCTCTATTCGTTTACATATTTATTAATTATAAATTGCCAGATTTCGATTTTTTAAAATTATTAGCTTGGTTAGAAATTCGGCCTCATTACAGAACTACTCCTTTTAATATTGGTCAAGTATGGTTTCTTCACACCCTAGCGATCATAACCATCATTTCACCATTTTATTTCATGCTCATCATACGACGGAAAACCATTCCGATAATTATGATAGTGTTAACTATTCTCATTTTATCAGCAATTCAATTAGAGTACGACATTCATAGATATTTCCATATTATAGACAATAATTTTTACAAACCAATAATTCATAGTTTGTTTTTTATATTAGGTGCTGTATATTTTTCGCATCAATATGTTTTTCCAGATAAAATACTGGTAGTTACAATATTTCTCACTTTGTTATTTAGTCTTCTTCTCGTTACAATACTGCATCTTGAAATCGGATATGGGTCTCATACATTTTCCCCTGACATTTATTACGTTTCAGGAAGTGTTGCAGTTATATCTTTATCTCTCTTACTCAGAAAAGTTATCCCAAAAATAATAAATAACCAAATATTACTAAAGAATATTTCCGATGTCATTTTCAAGTACACAATGCCGATATTCCTGTTGCATTCTTTCTCAATTTTCTTTTTAGAAGAATTTTTTGGGTTAGCCCACCCCAAATCAAACATTATTATTTATGGAATAGTAAAGTTTATATTAGTAATAATCATTACAGTCACAATTTCGCCTCTCTTTTATAATATATCAAACACAACTGTTAATCTACTATTAATGCATAAACCCCGTTCGAAGGGAACTCCCTTCAGGGAAAAAACATATCGAAATTAAAGACTTTCAAGCGCAACATTAATACAAACAACCCTCATCTATAAGACTAAGGGTTCAAGAGGGATCGATTAGAAATCGACTATCGCCAGCGGCAACCGACTCACCCTCATTTTGTTTTATGCACTACTGAATCATTTCGTCAGATATGTTGCCTGAACTTACTGCCAGATACCCTCTGGCCCATAGATTTCGACCACAGAAATGCTTCTTTAGATACGTATATTATGATAATAAGACACGTGAGCTGATTTTTCGTGGGGACTACCGGCCTTTTATCATGAGTGTACCCTCATTGGAGGTTGTGATGTGTCTCATACAACATATTAAAGAAAATTATCTCAACTACAGCAATGTAATTTATTAAAAATAAACAGTGACAGCTTCATGGAAGGTCCGAATTTTCCGAATTACAGGAAATAATGTTCATAATTCCGTATCGTATCTAATTGTTGCGTCAACGAATGTGCCACATCTGCAATAGAGAGTATTTCCCTGATTTTAATAAATATTTTTCATGGCACACTTATCCAGAAGAATTGTAAAATGTACGGTGTCCACAACTCCAATCTTAATCAAAGAATGAATTTATGATACCTTTGAAAGAGATGCTGCCTTTTCTCCGCGTCTCCGGAATTCTACAGAGGGGTTTTAGGATCATTCCCTCCCTGATGTTGAGAATGAGTATTAACCGAATAACAGGTATACGGTTTTATAGCTAAAGTCTTCAATTCCAATTAACACAACATAATTGGAACAGATTTTGCGTTAGAAGAGAGAAAATGAATTCAGATTAAATATGAACTGGAGGCTACTTATGAAGCGAAGCATCTTATATTGGTTGCTGATCGTATTGTCCATTCCGGTTACTGCTTATTCTTATTCCTATTCTAATTTTGTCACTTTTAGCGGCGAGTTTACCCGTGTACAAGGGTATGGGGATTGGCAGGCAGAATGGGGACAAGTCGAAGTCGGCGATCGTTTTAATGGTTTTCTTTATTGTACATCTTCAGATAACACCAGGTCTGTTCCTGGACATCCCGGAATTTATGATCCCGACTATACTGTCGATCTCACAGTTAAATATGGTCTTTTCTTTAACACTGTCATGGTAGACTCGGGATATGCAGCTATTTTATTAAACGATGGCCAAACCACGGATCAACTTCTTGTCCATGACATTACGCCTCAGGAGATTCCAAATACCACCAGTTATCTTGACGACGTCTACCTACAATTTTTTGATCCAAGCGGCGAATCAATAGATGATTCATTACTGCTCCCAAATTCCTTTGAACTTTTTTCAAATGGGTTGTTTACCATGTATACAGCACATTTACCTGGTACTCCAGATATAGATTTTTCCGGACCAATCAATGAGATCAGATCTACTTCTTATACGAATGCCCCAGTTCCCGAACCTGCAACCCTGCTTCTATTCGGAACAGGCATCATTGGTCTCGTTGGATCAAGATTCAGAAGGAGGAAATAATCCTTCTCTCTACTTCTTTCCAGTAGGGCAGGGTCAAAGATCTCTGCCTTTTTACTTTTTTCAGACGATATTATCTACTATGTTTTCAGAACATCTGAGTGATATTTTTCAAAGGAACGGACATTCCATTTTTTGTACAAACCCCCAAAAAACACTTAAAAGTTACTCCAGTTAAAAAGTCTTATGACGTTTTGTACTTGTCCCTACAATGTGGAAATCTTAAAACACATTATCGTCTAACAAAATGTTCTAATTTTTCAAATTCCAAGTCAGCAATTAGTCGATCATGTTCATACACATACATCGCATTGGTACAATTCTTTTTAAAAAAAATATCATTTGTCCAAATCTCTCCACAACCTACTGCTTTTTTCTGTAAAAAAGCATTCATTTTTTTGGTAGATTCCACATATCCGGTATGGGTAATAGCCCATTCTCTCGGTGAAAACTGCTTGTGATCCTGCAAAATTTCCAATATCGATTCCGACAAATTACTATCTGGTGCAAGGACACCTGTAGAGTCATTGATATGTTCACGATTTACACCTACATTTTCAGATGTCAGAATCACTGGCACATCGCAGAAAAAAGATTCATAAATCCCTTTATTCGCTCCTTCACGTTTACTCAGCATGATACTAGCACGTGATTGACTCACTAACTTTGCAACCTTTGACGGTGGGATTTGCTCAAAATAATCAATAAGCCGATGCACGTCATACCCCATGGCGTCTTTCTGTACATCACAGAGCGACCTACCTCCAGCAGGATAACCAACCAACGCTATCTTCCCTATTTTATTTTTAATTTTTGACAAGGCTTGAAACAACAAATCATGCCGCTTGAGTTTTTGCCAGCTGGCGACCATGATTAGATCAAACAGTTTTTCCTCGTCAGGTATTTTTTTAAAAAGATTAAAATCCACCCAGTCTCCTGCGCCAAGACGGATAGGGACCAAATTGCTTTGCAAAGAATTGATATAGTCATAATCAGGTGCATATTGCGCCTCTACAACTACGTCGGTTGGCAACCCATTGAACAGCATGAACACAACGTCCTGATACCCCCATGTGCTAGGTTCCAATACAAATCTATATTTTTCAGCCAATCTCTCAATATCATAAATTGCAGCTAATTTTTTAAAAGAATCATTGTATTGTATAAACAAAACTCCTTTTTCCTGTGGCCCAACAAAAGGTTTTAGTACGAGTAAATCCCCTTGTCGCTGCGGTAGATCATTTTTTTTGGGGTAGCGAAGGCGCAATTCATTGCTTTGACCATACTGGACAAACTCTTTCCTGAAAGCTTTGGCAACCATAGTTTGCGAAAAACTAGACAAAATTATATTTTTACGTTGATTCTCCGATGAAATATTGGTCCAAAACTTCTCAACCCAGCGAGAAAAAAAATATCGATAAAGATCTCCTCCACCAAGTGATAAATAACGTAGAAATCGACAACGAATCGAGAAACTATTGAATGGATTTCCAAGTATATTCAATTGCCACCAGGAAACAAAATCAACAAGATACCCCACCAGTAAAGCAAGCAACCTGACAGGCAATAAAGAACGCACGACAAAATCTTTCAATATATATTGTAGATCTCGCCAATTCATCATTTATTCATCAAATTTATGATTTTCGAACATATGACATACATTACTAAAATCATACCGCCAACCAGCAATTAAATTCTTCTTTAAGTCTTTTATGTCCTTCTGTTTATTTCCTAATTTTCTTTGCATTTTCAGTACAGCATCGTATATTTTCAGTGTTTCATTACTTGTAAAAACACACCCCTTGTTAAAATACATCTGCAGAATATTAGAATCAGATAATATCAGTGGTTTTTCCAGAGACACAGCCTCATAGGCGCCACACACCATACAATCATTTCGTTTTGTAAGTACCATGATAGAATCTGACCGACACAATTGCGCTATGTAATCATCTTCACTGAGAAATCCTGTCAGGGTAACCCTATTACTTCTGGCAAGTTCTCGTTCGCCCTGTGTTAGTTTCCTATCATCACCTGTAACATAAATTCTAATGTTATCCGAAAATTGAGCTGCTGCTTTAAACACCTCAAGATAAGGTTCATCACTGGCATATGAACAAACCAATGTGACAATAAAATTATCTTTCTTATCTTTCTTGTGATCTCTTTTGCGAGAGCAATTCAAATCGGGCAAAGGGTCAGGCAAAATAGCAGCGACCCCACCGTTTTTTTCGATCGTTACCGCAAGAATGTTGTTCGTCACTATAGTCAGATCTGCATGTCGGTGCATAAAGGTAAAAAAAGATCTATATTTTTCATATGTTGGTTCAGAAGGATATACACCTGCATTATGGGCATCAACGACAAGTTTATATCTAAAGAATGGTTTTAAAAAAATAGCAAGTAGGGTCAAAAATGCTGAAGGATTCTGAACAAAAAGGATTTTTGGTCTTTGGTTCAGCAGCAACATAATCGTCCGGATAATAGACATTGGGTGACTCAACCATCTGGCATTTCTTCTTTGAAATTCAAACAGTGGCACACCAAACTTATTTGCCAAAGACTGTGAGCGCCTATGCTTTTCCCATGAAACCCATATCGCATTTTCAGTTTTATTTAACATTGTGTCAGAGCTGAATGAGGGCTAGTTTCCTTGCGGAACGAGGCCTATTCTTCCTTCAAGTTTTGTTTGATCCACTAAAATATCGATTCAATCCGGCAACGCTATTGATACAATACCAACCCAGACGACAAAATAAATTCAAGCGAATTAGTAAGAAATAATATCCCTTTCTGTTTTTTGGGTCTTTTTATGGGATTGCAAAATAAGATCAGTTTCCATTCCATTGACTCGAATTGGTATCTGCCTGGGGGTCCATATTAAGTCTCTCCCTTTTTGTATACATTTATATGTCATGAAACATATCCATAGTAACATATAGAACTCTTAGGACCTTCATTTTTCTGATTTCGATCTCTTCCAATGCCAAGAAAGAGGTCAGTAAGAAATTGCAAAAGATAGCCTGACATACTAGATTGATATATTAGGATATGGGAATTTAAGGTTTGGGGACAATATGGCAGGACTCCCATTGTAACCTCTGCTTATCACCTGAGTTAGTGCACATCTTTCTGGATCTCATTTACTGTTACAGGACGACCTCCAGCTTAGATGTAGCCAAATCTGACAAAAGACAATCATAAGGAGATTCTCCATAGCGTCCTGCGTCCATTGTAGTCACGGGGCAACTTGTTGGAGTTTAAAATTGATAACATGGCAGACAAACTTGTCGACTTTATCGTGATTGGCGCTGCACGTTCCGGAACAACCTCCTTGTTCGCCAATCTGCGAGCCCATCCTCAGATTTTTATCCCATTGGAGAAGGAGATCTGTTTTTTCTCAGACAACGACAGATACCAACTAGGGCCGGAGTGGTATATGGGAAATTACTTTGCTGATGTGAGTCCGGATATGGTCACTGGTGAAATTACTCCAGCATACATGTTATTTGAATCCGTAGCCGGACGCATCCACCGAACCACGCCGCAGAGTAAGCTTATAGCACTTTTACGGAATCCTATAGACCGAGCCTATTCACATTATCGGTTTGCTCAAAGACTGGGCATCGAAGAAAGAGATTTTCAAACAGCAATCGCTACGCTGTTTGCCAGGGGAAGGGTTTTTGATGATCAAATTTTTTCCCAAAACAAAGAATATCTCATGTTTGGTGAATATGGGAGAATCCTCGAAAATTATTTGCGATATTTTCCGAAGGAACAAATAAAAGTCCTGTTCTTTGAAAATTTTCAGAAAAATACAACCGCAACCATGAAAGAAATTTTCGAATTCCTCAGGGTGCAAAGCGACTTCACTTCTGAAAATTTTTCAAAACGACAAAATGTAGGTGGTGCAGTAAAGTCCAAAACTATTCTCAAACTGCAAAATTGGTTAAAGAGTAATCAGAAGATTAAAAAGACCCTTTTAACCATTTTCCCCCCAAACTTCCTGGGTGCAATTGACATGTGGATCACCAGGAAGGGGAATGTCAAGCCCACAAGTACCTCTGGCCCCACGGCTGAAGAACGGAGCCAGCTGAAAGCTCACTTTGAGAATGATGTAGTCTTGCTCGAAGAACTGTTAAACCTTAAAGCACCGTGGGCCGATTTTTTCTAAAAAAACAAGAAGACAAGATATCCGGGACTAACTAAACCGACTAAGGAAACAAAGACACATTCTACAAAGCAAGAATCAGGAGAAGGTGGATTTCTGTCGCTGGCCTGCCGTCACACTTCCTGGCTCAACAAAGGTTGTGGTTATTAAACCTAAAGTACACAACAAGTTTGAACAACATTGGCAGTTACTAAAATTCCCTTCAATTACAATATTTTGTGTCATTTTTTATCAACAAGTTCCTTAATCAACAACTTCATTTTTTTTACCTGATGAGTAACATTAAAGCGTTTAACTGCCTCACTTCTGAACTGGTCCATCTTTTCTTTGCTGGAAGACTCGATTTCTGAAATAATTGCTTCTGCCAGCTTCTTGCTATTCCCTGCTGGCACTATCCTTGCTGGTGTATCACGCAGAACTTCCCGCAGACCAATGCAATCAGTGCCGACAATCGGCACTCCAGCAACCATTGCTTCGGCGGCTAACAACCCATAAGCCTCCGATAAAGAAGGCATAACTATGACATCTACACCTCTCATCGCTTTTGCAGGATTTTCCTGAAACGGTAGAAAGTGAAAGTTAATTTCCAAGCTTCTACGCCTAATCTCAATCTGTTCTTCCCGGATAAACCCCCCCCAGCCAAAAGCCAAAACAACAGGTTTAATATCCCTGTCCATTTTAGAGATGATGTCAATAGCCTCAATGAGGTATTTAAAGCCCTTTGGAGCCATAAACCGTCCGAAAAATCCTATTAAAAAGGTTCGTTCTTCTAAACCGATCTGCTTTCTCCAATCCTCTCGCTCATCAATAAAAAATCTCTCTGTTTCTACTCCATGTGGGATCACTACAAGTTTAGAGTGTTGATTTCGCAATGCAGGGAAATATGTAAGTAAATTAACCTGCGCATCAAGGCTTACAGAGTGTATGGCATCAACAAAACGGAAACACATACCAAGCATTATTTTCTTAACCAGCCCGGTAAACTTTGCAAACTGTTTGTCCGTAAAAGTATCGTGTGCAGTAAGAAAATGAGGTTTTTTATGCAAATACGAAGGGATAACCGAGAAAACCATCGCAGTGAACCCATTAGAGTGCACAACGTCAATGTCGCCTGCTTTAATTATCCTGAATAGTGTTTTTATAAACACCATTGCACCGGCACCTTGCTCCAGTATCACGAAATTACAATCGGTTGTCTTTAAATTTTTTCTAAGCGCATCAAGTTCGGATGTTTTCGGCAGCAGAAGGGTTAATTTAAAATGTTCAGGGTCAAATTGACTATACATATATCTGAGAAACGAACGTATACCTCCAACCGGATGCCGGACAACAACCAACACATGTACCTTACGAAAACTTCCTGTCGACATCCAGTTTCTCCAGGTCATCACTTTGTGGTTTAACTCTTCCAAGTATGACAATCAAGGCCGGCATTAAATACCACTCGTAGCCGGACAAACCATAGCTCGCCAGGCTAAACAATAGATTCATAAATATAAAAACCTGCAGTGCTTTCCAGGACGCTTGGAGAAAGTTTGGCTGTAGTAATACCTGCTCGTGCCACTTCATGTCTGCACTTTTCAATTCTTTAATAATCGAAAGAATATACAATAAGAAAAGAAACAACCCTACAAAACCAAGCTCCTGAGCCACTTCTGCGTATAAATTATGTGCCGGTTGGTCTCTGTTAGCAAAATTGTAAGTTGCCTCCCTGGAGGTCCCCAAACCATGTCCAAAGAGCGGCTTACGCAAAGCTATCTCAAAACTCGTTATCACACCATTAACCCTTCCTGCAATTGTACCAGCATTTTTAGTATCTTGACTGGTTAGTGAAAGGTATCGATCTTGCTGATTTGCTGACAGAAAAGGAATGGTGAAAAATGCACAAATAATAACGACAATCAACATCTTCAATTTGTGCTGCGTCTTCAGAACAATAAGCCCCATGACTGCAAGCAGGGCAACAAACCCACTCCGTGATGCAGTCAGCACCATCGTCCAGACCAACATGGGCATCAAAAAGATAGAGAGAAGAAAGATCTTTCTATTTATCCCTGAATAATAGAACAAAAAAGGGATGACACTCACTATGATAAAAGCCAGCCCATTGGGATTTACAATGTCATGCGGAGCCCCTGACAGTCTCGCCATCGATTCCCAGTTAGCCATTGAGGCATAGGACCCCCAATATCCTTCAGTTACATGAAGATATAGTGGTTCCAGAACCCGAAAAATCTGGCATCCCAGAAAAACAGCTATAAATAATTTTATCTGTTTTTCTTCTCTCACGAACTTAACAGTGAAGAAATAAAAAACAGCAGCCTTTATGAATTGTATAAAACCGAAACGCATTACACTCCCAGGCCACTCCACAAATGGTAGCGTCAGAACAGTGTAACCGATAATAATTTTCAAGTACTTGTCGATACTTGAATTTTCTTGACCCTCTTCAGCTGGGCGGAGTACCGCAATAAAAAACAGAATTAAGACAAGCAAGAAATCTAAACGCACAGCTCCCAATATTGGGATACGGCTGGGAAGATGCGTGAACCAACTGACGACAAAGAATAAATAGAGTAGAAAACTTTTATCATGCATAAAAATTTTTAAGTCAGTTTATATATAACAGTTAAAGAGAAGTTGTTCCCCTGTAATTAACCAGCATATCAGCATATATCTGTTGATAGGCTGCAGCCATTTCCACCGAACTATATCTCTGTCTAAAAATCAAATGAGCCTCTTCAGCCAGCTGCCTGCAACGAAACTCTGAACCGGCGAGTTTATTAATCGCTCCTGCCAATCCTCCCACGTCTCCAGGCTCAACCAAAAAACCGCCAACACCTCCTTCCATCACGTCGGGAATACCGCCAACCTTTGAAGCAATAACCGGAATTTTTGCCCGCATAGCCTCTAAGAGGGTAATAGGCAGTCCCTCAGTCAAGGATGGTATAACCAGGAGATCAAAACAAGGAAAAGTCTTGGCAACGTTTTCTAAAAATCCGGGCATTTTAACATTTTCCTGCAAACCGAGTTGAGCAATCAAGTCTTCAAGTTTGTGTCGTTCTCTTCCTTCACCGAAGATGACGAGAGACACGTTGTCCTTTTCTTTTACAACTCGAGCAATTGCGTTCAGGAGTACATCAAAACCTTTTTCAAGAGAAAGACGACCTACAGCGACGATATTGAATCGCTCCCTTGATGCTAACCCTAACTCACCACATGGATATGTAGCTGGTTTATCTATGTTTATTCCATTATTGACAACATAATATTTAATGTTTTTTCTTCCGACTAGTCTGGGATGTGTTAGCATTGCCTGATTTACAAGAACAACAGCATCCAATCGAGGCAAGATCCACGAATCCAGCCATTCGTAGAGACGCATACGTGAGAAAGTCGTTCGAGTTGATGTCCAGCCGTGAACAGTTGTAAGTATCGGATAGAAAAGAATTTTTCTAGGAATACACCCAAAAAGAATATTTCCTTTATATCCATGGGAATGGAGCAAAGCGCAATCTATTGACTTCGCGTAATTAAGTATCTCCAAAGCTCCAAAAAAATTTGGCCCAGAACGCATTCGAAAAGTTTTAAAAGGAAAATTACGCTTCCGGGCTTCTGTTTCAAGGGGCTTTTCTCCCGAATGCATATTACCAATACTTGCTATTACCGGCCTTAAGCCCTGCCGAATCTGTTCCTCTACCAGATTCAACAGCATCACTTCAGCGCCATACATGCCACCACTATCTATAATATGCAGGACACGCATTTTTATTAAAAAGACCTCTGCTTATCGCCCCAACAAGGCTTTTATTGGTGCTTTCAGCAGGCCGACATATGCTCTCTTTCTTTGAGGAAACAGAATAATTGCCTGCCAATAATATTTCAGCGAATACCTCAATCCATACTGTCTCAGGACATAACCACGTAAACAGTAGGAATAGTAGGCAGCATCCCGCATAATTTTACTCGACACTGCATCAGGGAAATCACTATTAAACTTTGCAACGATTCTGTCTGCACAGCGAATTCTCTCCAAAAGATTCCTTGACATCTGACCACTATGGACACGATAGAATAAAAAAGGCTCCTCGCAGTAATCAAACTGATGCTTCGTTGAAAAGCGAAGCCAAAGATCCCAGTCAATTCCCATGGCGAGTGACTCGTCAAATGTCCCGAAACTATCAAAACATTTTTTTCTGACAATTACAGAGGAAAAGGGAATAAAGTTGTCATAGATAAAAAAGTCTGTGACTTTACCCCTGCGTGGTTGCAGGTATCTTCCAGGCGGTGCCATTGGCAACTGTACACCTTCAGTGTTGATGTGGACAGCCCGGCTAAACACACACCCCACTTCCCCACGAGAAAATAATTGAATTTGATTATCGAGCTTATCCAATGCCCATTTGTCATCTGCATCTAAAAAGGCAATTAATTCTGCTTTGGATTCATTTATCCCTCTGTTCTTCGCGTTGGCCTGCCCCCCATTTTTTTGTTGAATATAGCGGAAGCGTTTGTCTTTTAAAAAAGGAAGAATCTGTTCTTCAGAATTATCCGTTGAACCATCATCCACAACCAGGACCTCAAAATCAGAAAAAGATTGATTCTGAACAGAATCAAGGCACTCTGTAACAAATTGTCCGTAATTGTAGCAGGTAACGACTATACTGACCTGGGGTATCATCTCAGTTCATATCCGGAATCCGGCAGATCGAAAAACGATATTTACCGGACGGTTCCGGTAATATTTCCTCCACCTTGTTAATAGTAACTGATGTATCCGGAAATACTTTCTTAAAGTATTCGGAAAGGGTTGATTGATTAGTATCGCTAAACAACCTACCAGGCACAATATTTAATATCATCTCATCCAGGGAATTCTGTATAATCTGCATCTGGTCTATACCTGGCATTTCAGTTAACGTATTTTCAATCAATGAAATCCCTGCAATCCTTTTCCCATTTTTACTCACAAGAAAATCCGCTACCCGACCGGCGACCTTGCCCATAAGAGGTAAACCACGCCCACAAGAACAGGATCGATTGAGAGGAACACCAACATCCTCCACCCGATATCGGACAAATGGCATAGCCCTGTTCATCAGATCAGTGACAACAATATTTCCCGGCTCACCCGGCTGGGCAGTTGTGCCGTCATCTTTTATAAATTCAATCACAAGATGCTCTATGTTCATGTGCATGCCATCATGCTTCTCACACTCGGAGCCAATCAGACTCACCTCCTCACAACCATAGCGATCAGTGACTTTGCAGGAAAACACCCTTTCCATCAACTCTCTCTCATGGGGCAGTAACATCATCGAGGTAGACAGGATTCCCTTTGGCCGGATTTTATCGCAACCAAGATTCTTGACATACTGGGCCAGCACAAAAATGGAATGGGCATGCCCGTAAAGCAGTGTCGGCTGCACCCTTGCCCAATTACGAGCAAATTCCTTTACAGAGGTAGTAGACACTGCCATAGTGTCGAGAAAAATGTAGGGCTGGACGAGAGTATAGTATAATTTTCTTTTTAAGGTTGTAGGGAACTCAGGATTCCCCCAGGCTGCACCAACAGGCTCTCCCGGCTCCCATCCTGTCCAGCGATCATGTCGCCGAGTACAAGCATTTCGTAAGGCACTACACTCGTCGGTAATATAAATATCCAGCGGCTTCCCGGTTGAACCACCTGTTTTATAATGGAGCAACGATCTGCAATCGAACCCATCGGAGATCATGGAAAGCCCATTTGCCTGTATCTCCTTTTTTGTCAAAATTGGTAATTTTACAATGTCGGAGGGTTCTTTCAAGCTCTCTGGATTCAACCCAAATTCCAAGAAACGAGTGCGGTGGTATTCGTTGCTTTTCCATAGGTAATTATAAAGCGTCAGCAACCGCCGCCATTGAATATCTTGGAGCTCCTGCGGAGAAAGGTACTGGGTTTTCTCGAGCTTTCGCCAATATCTCAGTATAGGACTATTATTTTTTCGATAGTATAGAGGTTCAAATACCTCCCTCCTTAATACGCTACTGATCACCCGCCAAACCTTTTTGTGTCATCATTTTTTGATAATATCCCTCTAAATGAAGCATCGACCCACGCCAGGAGAAACGCTCTGCCACTCTTTTACGAGATACCAGCCCCATTCGTTGCCGTTTCTGTTGGTCTGTCACTAACTCATGCAGAGCCTCAGCCAACGCTGCAGGATCACCTGCCGGAACACACCTTCCGTTGTCATCATCCACCAATTCGACGTTTCCACCAACTGCAGTGGCAATCACCGGTAGACCATTGGCCATGTACTCAAGAATAGCATTTGAGAACCCCTCTCGGTCAGAACACAGGACACCGACATCAACGTGTTGCAAATAATCCGAAACATTGTGAACAGCCCCCTCAAAATGAAAAAATTCCTGGACATTTTTCTGTTGTGCCAGCCTTACGAGTTTTTCTTTATCAGGGCCTTTGCCCAGGACAAGAACCCTCATCTTTTGTCCCTGCAGGTTACCACACAGCCTGGCTATTGCATTTATCAACATATCATGTCGCTTCACAGGTGTTAAGCTTGCAACAATAGCAATCCAGAGGACAGTTGAATCAGTCTCAAGAACAGCTGGCGGTTTCTTTGCTTTTTCAGGGATTTCTACTCCGTTATAGACAACCTCGATCTTATCTCTGGAAGTCCTTTCCCGTGTTGCCGCATACTCTTTCACTTGCAGACTGTTTGCAACGATTCCATCAAAACCAGTATTGGCAACAGGAAGCGCCATAGCAAACAGTTTATGATACCACGGCTGATTACCCTCCCCTAGGCCCAAATCCCTTCGACTTGATAACAAAACTACATTCCGCCTGTTAAACATTGTCGCCAGCCAAACAACGAAAATCGAATCTTCAAAGAAGGTTTGGACTATCTGGAAATTTTCATCGGCAAGCAATTGTCTCAGCTTTTTCAGTACGCCGAATAAATTGATTTTCAATAGGCCCCTATAACCAAGGGCCGTGTAATGACAAGACAAAGGATGTTCACGCATCCAGGATGACTCATAGAGGCAGATTAAGTGTGGGGAAAATTTTTCCTTATCAATCCTCTCAATCGTTTCAAGGAGCTGTTTTTCAGTTCCTGAAGTATCACAGGAAATGGTATCGATAAGATACGCAATGCGACATTTCTTCATACCAGATTCCAGTGAAATATTTACAATTCCTCATCTTATAGATTCTAACGAAAGTGTAACTTTTTTAATAGTTTCTTCTTTATTCCAATTGGTATTATAAAAAATCTGTTTTCTGGAGGGCGCCACTTTGGCGTTTTCTATAAGTTTCGGAGTAAATTGCTTCCAACTTGATATTTTGGTACTTTCGCTCAGAATAATGTTAAATAGTGGGTCATCCACTATATTCCTTACGTATTGCCATCCATAAAAGGGGATGCGTGTTTGCCGACCTCTCACAAATATTACAGGTTTTCCAAGATACCAAAATGGCGTACAGACAGAACTTGAACTACCCAATATGCACCTGCTGGATGCAGTCACTGCCAATAACTCCTCTTGGGTTGCAACATACTTCAAATTATCCCTTTGCTGAATAATATCCATACTCTCTTTTTTTTGATTTTCAGGCAAAGAGGGGTGCATAGTTACGTATGCAGTGATTGAAGTCGGCATTCTTCGTATAATTTCCAACAAATTACGGTATTCGTTCCAGGTGCCATAACAACTGATAGAAATAAGGATTTGGTTTGAAATTACTTCTGCAGAGGGGATTTGAAATAAAGTCGTGTATCCAATTTTTCGAATTTTCTCAGGATTAACGCCTTCTTTGATCATTCTATTTCGCTGACTTACTCCGGATGAAAAGATCAAATCAAAATCCCGATTCAAACAATCGACCCTCTCAGGATTCAAACTCGGCTTAAAACTCAAACCATGCTCTATAAATATTTGTTTACCAGCTAACCTCCTGTGGATGAAGGGAAACCAATTACTGAAAAACCAGACTGTATCATTTCCATCCAGTTTTAAAATACTTCTGTCAAATTCGGTTGATCCTAATTCAATAAATGAATCACACATCTGCCCACCAAGAACAGAATAATAAAACTGATGATGAATACGATGGTGTGGGTAACCTAAGAAATAAACGTATTTCATTGTCGGATTAATGCTGGTAGTTAAGTATTTTTTTCGTTTTATATCCCACACGCGTAATATAATATCGGGGATAGAGAACAACTCCGATCAGTATCCACTTCAATGCATGGCCATAATTTTTCCAATAAACATGGCGCCTTGCAAACTCTTCTGTCCAGTATCCCAGGATATCTTTTTTATTTTTGTTTATTTCAGAATCATCAATTAAAGATAATGTTTTCTTGGTTACCTTATATTTATTTCTTATCCTGTTTTCCAGAGATAATGTTGTTGTAATATTTTCATTATGCTTCCTTCTGTAGACCACCACATCCGGTACACTATAAAAAGAATATTTTCTTACTAGACGAAAAACGAGATCATCATCCTCAACCGTTGTCAACGACTCGTCAAACAAGCCCACATCATCAAGCACTTTTTTACTCAGCACAAGACTGCTTGGGGCACAAAGATATGGAATTTCTAACAGGTACGTGAGTGTATCGGCCCGTGAAATCAAATTTTCAAAATGGCTCACTGTGTCCATCAGGACGGGATGACCACTTCTACAGTCTAGCTCCTGCCGCCCTCCGGACACGAGTGTATCCGGGTGTTCTTTTAGATACGCAATCTGTTTTTCGAGCTTGTCGGGGCACCAGATATCATCAGAATCCAGGAAAGCAATCCACTTACCTTTGGCCATTCTAATTCCGGTATTTCTGGCTGGACCAGGCCCCTGGTTCTCTTGACGCACAAACCGAATTTTGTTGTTTTTATCAAGATATTGACGGACAGCCCCTTCAATATCTTCAGCGGAACCATCATCGACAATGATAATTTCATAATCGGTAAATGACTGGTTTAATACCGACTCAATCGCCTCTCCAACATATAGACTGTTGTTATAAACAGGAATAATAACTGAGACACCTTCGCTCGTCATAAGAGTCATTTTCATTCTGGTTTTTCAGGCTAGGATCGAGTCCACAAACACCCTTTCTAATTTACCGGTCTCCACGCCACTATTGAAATCTTTCTCAACTTTTGCACGTCCCTGTTTGCCCATCGACTCTCTCAGAGCCTCATCCGAGAGCAAACGCTCCAGCGCATTTGCCAAAGCCTCCGGCTTCCCCGGAGGGGTGAGTAAACCGGAGCAGCCATCTTCAACCAACTCTCCTATGCCGGAAATATCAGAGGTCACTACCGGCAACTCCATAGCCATAGCTTCCTTCAGGGCATTGGGCAAAATATCCCGCAATCCATTTTTTGCTATAACACATGGCAGAGCAAACACACTGGCTTTTGATAATGCAGATCGCACTCCCTCTCTGTCGAGGTAGTTGATGATCGTTATATTCGGAATTTTAAGAGTATCTATTTCTTCTCGATACCTTTTCTCCTCGACACCTCTTCCAATGAGCGTGCAGGAGAAAGGTATCTTGCGATTGGCCAGAATATGGCACGCACGAACGAGATCAATAAGGCCTTTCTGCTCATGAAACCTGGCAACTGCAATAATTGAATTGCTTTTGGGGGCTGGTACATTCCGACGAGAAAAAAATTCCAGATCGACTGCGCTATGGATGACAAGAGTCTCTCGGCCACCAAGAAAATATCTCTTTGCATACTCACTGTTCAGATGTGAAATTGTCACTATTGCAGCTGCTTTCTTTATTTTATTTTCTCTGTACTTGATTTCAGCCAAATTGTTGTTTTCATATATATCATGCGCCCTGAAAGCCAAAACAAAAGGGACTTGCAGCACCTGAGATAAAAAATAGATTTGATCAATCATAGATGGAGTAGAAAATGATGAATACAAAATATCATATTTTGTATCCATCATTTTCCTCATATCAAGATAGTCATCAACCCCGGCACCAAGTCGTTTATAATTCCCCGGCATAAGAGCCAGGTGGCGGAATGTTACGGCAGGTCTCTTAATAAAATCTCTTGCCAATGCTCTTAAAAAGAGCACCAGTTTTTTGCTTCTTTGCTGTTGCCCGGACAGACGAAAGTTGAAGTGGACATTGCCTTCCAGGTTATTGCTGGCAAGGAACGGTTTTACTATATTTTTATATACTTGCGGATCATTATGGGGAGTCAGAACACTCACATCATGCCCCATGGCTTTCAGGGCAACAACCTCGTTCAATATAAAGGTTATTATTTTATGAGAGACATACAGAATTCTCATCCGAGTCCAATACGCCGCGACACTTTTTGGGGCAGGGCATGATAATTATAAAAATAGACTTTGAGTAACATGAGGGCCAGCCACCGCTTCAAAGGAGGCTCTATAGTGACGGCCATGCTATAGTTCTTTCTCAAGAAAAATCCAAGCCCGGACTCCCTGAGCTGTGCTTTTTCCCGTGTAGCCAGCTTCAATATCAGGTTCATCAGGTAGAGACAATCCTGCGCCCACAACCTCAGCCTGGCTGCGTCCCCTCCCATATTCGCTGAATGTCTGCGAAAACTTGCTTTGACATCATAGACATCGGCTCTCCCATAGTTGAAGGCCAGAATGACTTCGGCAACGACATCCTGAAAATGATTCGTTTTCGAATGAAAACCTCCAAGAGCCTGAAGTCTTTTTGTATTGAACATAGTGCTGCAAAGATACAGCGATGAATCATTCTTAAACCACCCTATCAAAAACTCCTCTGTTGAGCGGCCAGCCCCTCTGTTGTAATTTTGAGACGTGACATTTCCCTGTCCATCGATAACCCTGTTGCCTGTGAAAATAACACCCACTTTTTCTCCGACTGGTACCGCGTTTAAGCAGACTTCGACAAAATCATCATCAATGCTGTCATCATCATGAAGCAGGACGAAATACTGACCTTTTGCCTCGTTCACACAGTAGTTAAAGTTATTGTTCGCACCGATATTTTTCTGGTGTTTTATGTAGCGGATGCGTGGATCACCAAAATCCCTAACCAGAGACTCGGTGTGATCGGTTGAGCAATTATCGGAAACGATGATTTCAAGATTTTTATATGTCTGATTTACCGCACAGCTCAGGGCGTTGCGTAAAAAAGCATGTGCCCGGTTGTAGGTTGGTATACCGATAGTGACAAGAACCATATTTTTACTATCCATTTCTTTGTTCATAAATCTGATCACCAAAACGGTACAACTGTCACTCCCGCATTCGCAGCACTTTTGCTGGAACACCTGCCGCAACAGCATATTCAGGAATATCGCGGGTAACAACAGATCCTGCGGCAATAACCGCTCCTCTCCCAATAGTCACTCCATCCAAGACAGTGACCGTAACACCAAGCCAGGCCTCATCCTCTATTATAATGGGTCCATCTGAGATGATACCCTGCTTTCGAATATCGGTATTTTTCTCGCAGCTGTGATTATAGGAATACAGAGCGCAATTAGGTGCTATCATAACTCCTTTCCCGATTATAATTGGCTTGAGAAACGAATAGATATGACAACAGGGGTGGATACTTGATCCCGCACCGATAGTTATTTCACCACCATCTCCTGTCTCAAAAACAGAGTCCCGGTAAATTTCAACACAGTCCCCCACTTCAATCTTTCCACCGCTCCTTTTCTCAAAAAAAACAACCCTGTCGCCTACGAAACAATTCTTTCCCAAACGCAGATCAGGGTGCTGAAGGATTGCTGTTGATTCAATAAACCCGCACTGTTTTTTCTTTGCCAGTGGGATACGGGCTTTGTAAGGAGGTATGGACAAAGCAGCGAGTTTCATGGCGAAACGACCTGACGTTCCAAGTCCGGCAAAGCGCATCCAAAAGTTTGCCCAATAATTCAGCATCGTTCACCCTTGTAATAGTATCTTTTCCTGAAACTGCTCGGCGTTCCAAAAAACAAGTTCATCAGCCATTCCCCCTGTAAAATCAACTTAAATTATAATCAGATGTCCAGTTGAAGGCAGGTCGAACCACCCCTGGAATATCTCCGAAATAATCTCCCCTGGCTGAATCTCCATCTAAAGAATCAAAAACCTGGAAAGCCACGGCATCTCTTGCGATAAACTGTTTAATATTGGGGTCAAGAGTGGTCAAGTTGGCATTGACGAAAACCGTGCATTCAGCAAAAAAGTTACCGGGAATCTCAACCCTGCTTTTATAAATACCCTTTGGTCTTTTCCGTTGCCTCCATGTTTCGTCTCTATCTATGGATACAAAGAGATGTGCTCCAGCTTCATTGAAGCAGCTGAAATGAGGCAACAAAATATATCCCCCGGTTGTTACCTCGAATTCCATCTCTATGACGACAGAGGACCTGATATCAATCGAACTGCATACTTTCCCTGTCTCATCCAGAATTCTGACCGCCAGAAGCTGGGCGGCTTCGCCTCCTGGCCGCTTGTCAGGGTCGTTATATTCGCGACACCCCATGACGGCCCCGTCAGTACTCATATAGGCACCGACAACATCCTGAGAAGGACCGTCCTTGACAACCATTCCATCCTTGAGCAGGATCGCTCTATTACAGAGCCTGGTTATCGAGGCCATCTGATGGGAAACAAAGAGAATTGTTCGACCACGAGTACTCACCTCGTCCATCTTATTAATGCACTTTTTTTGAAATCGGGAATCACCGACCGCCAGGACCTCGTCGATAAACAGAATTTCAGGTTCAAGGTGAGCGGCTACAGAAAAAGCTAATCGTACATACATACCACTGGAATAGTGCTTTACCGGAGTATCAATAAACTTCTCTACTCCAGAGAAATCGACGATTTCATCAAACTTACTCCGTATCTCCACCTTGGACATTCCAAGTATTGCACCATTGAGAAAGATATTGTCACGACCGGTCAGTTCAGGATGAAAGCCGGTGCCGACCTCCAGCAATGAGCCAACCCGGCCATATATGTCGGCGTATCCGCCGGTTGGTTCCGTGATCCGGGTAAGCACTTTAAGAAGGGTGCTCTTGCCGGCACCATTTCGACCGATAATTCCAACTGTCTCACCAGGCTGCACCTCGAATGAGACATCACGGAGTGCCCAAAAATCCTCATTGAGGTCAGCAGCGGCTGAGGCATGGCCACTTAAAATCTGTCGTGTTTTTCTAAAGGGTGCCTTAATCGTTCGACCCAGATATTCACCGAGGTTCTCACTCTCTGCTGCACGGGCACCGATATAGAACCTTTTTGATAAATTATTTACTTTTATAGAGGGATTCATGGTCGTTTCACACAACATCAGCAAAGGTTCTTTCCATTCTGCGAAAGTAAAAAACACCAACGGTCAACATGATGAAGGTCACACTTAAAGATATAAGAATTCTTGGTCCAGGCGCTGAGCCGACTCCCAGAAGAGCCCAACGAAACCCATCAACAACACCGACCATTGGGTTGAGCGAATACAATAACTGCCATTTTTCACTGAGAAGACTTGTAGGATAGACAACAGGTGTTAAGAACATCCAAAGCTGGACAAAGAACGGCACGATATAGCGAACATCCCGAAATTGAACATTCAGCGCCGAAAGAATCAGACCAACACCTATTGAAGCAAACATTGCCGAGAGGGTGAAAAACGGTAGCCAGATAATATGCGCGGTGGGAACCATGCCGAAATAGAACACCATTCCTATCAGGATAATAAAGGCCAGGGCAAAATCGACAAGACCGGATAAAGCGGTTGAGAGTGGTATAAACAATCGGGGAAAGTATACTTTTTTAACCAGGTGTGCATTGCCGACCAGACTGTTTGCGGACTTTGTCACCCCGTTTGCAAACAGGGTCCAGGGCAAAAGTGCGCTGTAACAAAAGAGGGGGTATGGTATGTTGTCCGATGGCATTTTGGCAAGTTTGCCAAAAAAAATAGAAAAGACGACCATTGTGAAGAAAGGCTGCATAACCGCCCAGGACATTCCCATGATTGTCTGCCTGTATCGAATCTTAATATCTCTCCAGGTCAAAAAATAGAGAAGCTCCCTGAACAATTTCATCTCCTGAAGATCAACAGGAACCCAACCTTTAGTGGCTTCTATTCGATGCATGACAAGCGGTTCGATTGGCTCGGGATTCGCGTGCTCATTATTTGTTTTTATAATTTTAGTCACCTGTTTTTCTCCATCTATACACCCTCTGCCTGCTTTCAAAATTCATGTCCAAGAGGAAAGATCCCGGCTTATCAAGGTCTGCAAATTCAATATATCTTCAGCGAACTCCTGCCTCAGCCGTTGCCTGGTCCGAGAGCTTATTTGGGGCTTTCTCGCAACAAGTGCCCGCCCCTTTCTCCCGAGCGATGAGAGTTTTTGCCGGGAGAGGAATAAACCTAACGTTTTTCTTATGATTACTTTTAAATAATTTTTGTCAGAAAACATCTTCGCAGCAAGAGTACTCCCGGTTGTGCCATTCAAGCTACGAGCTGTTTTATTGTAAACCTTCGATGTGTCCGGGCTAAACTCAACGCGAACGTCTAAAAATTCGAACAGCTCACGAAGAACATCGGAAGGTCTGTCCTTTAAATCATCGAGCAGGATGACTTTGACCCGAGAAAAGTGTTCCTGGTAGGCCTTAACCTGTAAATAGTACATCCCTGCGCTTACCGGATAATTGAGGATATCCCAGTTTTCACGTTTTTTTTGTGCTTCATTTTCCAGGAACCTCTCAAAAGAAACGGACTCAGCCCCCTCTGCCAGCAGGTGATTATACGATGAAAAAGCTCTTTCTATCGGGTTTCTCAATATTATTAAAATCTTGGGATCCTCGAGAGTCTTTTTAATGCCGCTGATTGCCATATCATAGTGATAAAGATACGGGGCCGAGGCTTCACCAATCGCCTTATGCTGATCTGAGACTTCCTCAAATAATTTCTGGTAATCTTCCAGTGTGGCCATTCGCGCCATTTTTTTATCGGCCACATTATGCCGGGGATCATTCCTGCTGATTCTTTTATAGGAATCCAAAGTAAAAAACAGTGGTTCCTTGATTGCCGACATGAATATTTCCGGATGGCCGTTCAAGTATCTATACAGTGATGTTGTGCCCGACTTGGCAGCTCCTACTAGCAAAAAATTCGGCAAGGTATCTTTCATGTTTTTATCTGGTAAAAAGGCCGATTCACAGCAGATGATTACGTCAATCCCCAGACCGGATGTACAGAGCGAGACCGATTGTGCATTGAGTACATCAGCATGAACCAATAGATTAAGGCCGATGCAGAACCGTCTGGTAGCGTCTCAACAGAACTTTACTCATACAGAAAGATGCTGCATTACGGTTCAGCATGGTAGATGCCATGTTATGAGCTGCAACATTGCCGGGCAATACCTTTCACACACAGAAGAAATACTGTACACGTATTTCCGATCTCTTAAGCAATTATTTCCATTACAGGTCTTTCGTCCGTCGAAAATGTCTCCTTCTCAAACGCCTTTACGAATCTCTTCAGATATTTTCCATGAATCGTCGTCTTTCTGACAGATGAACTCTGTTTTCTTCACAATCTCATCGCCAACAATAGAGTCAACAACGACTGAATAATGCAGATTATCTAATTTCTCGACACTCATAATTTGAAAATCCGTTTTTTTATACGCATCCATCAACATGACCGGATAATTTGGATTTCTCCCTAAAACAACCTTTCTTTCACTCAGCATTGGATCTGTAATCAGCGACAGTACTCCGTCGGTGTTGCCATTTTTTAAATAGTGCAGAAATTCTATGACAACACTGCGAACATCGCCTGATTCTGATGCCTTTGCATCATTTCCAGACACAGACGCAAATTGGAATATGACGACGAACATAATAAAAATATAATAAATCTTACCTTTCATAAGCGGCTCCATTTCTAAAAATCACTGGCATTCAAAAAGACCATTCGCCTGATCGATCAAAGCGTAATACCATAGCGTTGCCACTGAGATATACCCTTGCCCATCAGGATGCACATGATCGGCAAGTTCTGAGGGATTATTTTTAAAGTGGGTATATAAATCAGGCGGCAGGACATCAATATTGTGTTCCTGGACAAGCTGATCGACAACCCTGTTATACGCTCGTATTCTGGCGTCCTCTTCACTGGTGGAATTAATGACAAAAGGCACTTTAGCCAGCAACGGCAACCTTCCCCAGCCCTTCAGTTTCAATATCATACTGCGCAGATATTCCTTATATGTTCCCTGACATTGAGAGTTTCCTGCAACAAAATCACTCTCCGAGCAATTTTCACCACTCGGGGTAAAAAGAGTCTCAAGGGCATCGTTGGTACCAAATAGAATGAGCCAGTAATCGGCTTTCGGATAACGGTCAACCGTTGAAGCCAGCCTGTCATCACCTTCATAGGATTTTGAGCCGCCGATACCCTCATTGTGGACAATGACCGGATGCAGCAGGCAGCTTTCGAGATAGTCATTCAATATTGGAGTAAAACCGCGACCGACATTTCTGCCATCTGAGGAGTTATCATCCCCCGAAAGGTCATCAAGAGTGCCGTTAGTAATACTGTCACCGATTGCCACAAAACTCTTCCCCCCCAGACCGACCTGAACATTGACATCCTGCGTATACGGCCCGCTCACAGGAGCTGGAGTTGCATCATACATTGTTGCTGTGATCGTATGATCCCCCCCGGGAACTCCATAATATTCAGTGATGAAGGGTTCAGCAGTCAAAATACCCGACGACATGCCACCATCAAGCAGGAACTCGACGCCTCCACCTGGTGGGACGTTCAGAGAGAGGGCCGATACGCTGAGAGTTCCTGCCGCCGTCTCTGTATCAAAGGTATGTATCGTATATGCCAGGGGCAAAGAGATGCTCAATTTCTTCTCGGCTATCGTGTTGTTTGACACGAGCACTTCATCAAACTGAGCTTGCCCCATGGCATATAGAGCTATCGTTCCAGAAGGAAGATCTGAGTCCTCCACACTAAATATCTGCTCATTGTTGACAGAGACAAAGATTTTTGAGCCAATCACATCGATCGACACATTTTGAACAAGATTTACATTAGGTCCCCTGCCATTGACTGCGAGAGTTGTAAAGACTCCGCCCTTCTTCTTTTCCAGACGGGAAAAACCCTGGAACTGGCTCATAGAGAAGCGGTAATAGTTGTTATTGTCAGCATACCGGAACATTATTCCAACGGTATCCCGAATCTGACCGCTGACAACACTGGGAATTATTTTTGCATTGACCTGGTAATCAACTAATGGAAATACATTGTTATAATATGAATACGTACCAAGATGATAACTTTGATCGAATCCCTTGAGATCATTTAACTGTTTGTATATGCCATTAACCACCTGCCAGTTCGGTGTTTTAAAAGTAGCATTAGACACTACTGTCCAGCCGTTGGCATTACCATCACTGAAATCATCATAGAAAACCGTGCCACCAGAAGCAAAACCGGGAACTGCATTAAGTGAAACCGTGTTGCTGTCTTCATTACCGCTCTGATCGCTTACCCGCACTCCAAATGTATATTCTATGCCACTTGTAAGGCCGGTAAGGACATAAGAACTTGTGACCGGTGAAACGATGCTGTTTTGTTCCCAATCTGCACTCCAGGACGAACTGGGTGCATAATAAATGCTATAAAGTACATTAGAACCGTCAACTGCATCTGTGGCACTGCCAAAGGATACGGTAACACTTCCACCAATACCGTTATCATTAACGCTCACTATACCGCTCGTCGTATCCCATACCGGTGCCTCGGTGTCAGCCGGAGGGGCATTGTCAGAATAATAAATATTGTCGAAATAGCCGTCCTGCTGGGTCAGTTCTATTTCAAAACCGGATACCTGGATATCGGCGTTGTTCAAACTCAGGGTCTGCACCACCCCGAAAGCTGAAATTCTCAGCTGTCCGGGACTGAAAGAGATACCAATGCCATAGTGAGTATTCTGGGTATATTGAGTTGCTGCCGTTTGGCTCTCTACGGCAACACCGTTGACGATCTTTCGTATCTGCCGGTTGGCATACCCATCCGAGTAGACAATTTCATAATAATTGCTCTGATCCTGCAGCAGACGGAGAGTGATGATGCCGCCATTTGGATATTTTCGGGTGGGCAAAAAGTCGAATGAAAAATACCCGCTGGAGAGCGAGGGCAATGACCTTGAAAACAGCAGGGCTATATTGTCACCGGTAAGAACACGCATCCGCTCAGCTGCACTGTCGTAACCAAGAGACCCAACCCCACCATCTATCCAGGAATCAATGACAACATACTCGGATGTCGTATCACTGCTGAAATCATTGAAAAAGACGCTTCCGGTGGTAAAAGTGGGGACAGCATTCAGGGTGTTGGTATTACCATCTTCATTACCGCTCTGGTCCGTAACACGTACCCCGAAGGTATAGGACACATCGCTCGTCAGTCCGTTTATCGTAAACGGGACAGTTGTTGCAAGGGCAACATTATTCAGACTCCAGTCTGAACTCCAGGACAAACTCGGGGCATAATAGACGATGTAATCGACATTGGCTCCGTCAACGGTGTCAGTTGCCATGCCGAAATCTACTCGCACACTGCCGCCGGTCCCGGTATCCTGTGCCGATACTATCCCGGTTGTGGTATCCCATACCGGAGGCTCGGTGTCGGCTGGAGGACCGCTGTCGGAATAAGAGATATTGTCGA
>JBARUU010000005.1:0-133789 GCA_049645925.1 Desulforhopalus sp. | reverse complement strand
TAAATATCTATCAAATGCTTTGTTTGTACTGTGCATAGTGCCGGCTTTGATCTGTTCAGGAGATAAAAAGGGGTCAAGTCGACTCTTGACTCCTGACCAGAATGCGTTTGGTTAGTCCGGTGGTTTTTATACTCAACGTTGTTTGTCTAAGAAATCTGCACCGTCTTAATTCCACTGTTTTTATTTTTATTTATCCTGATTCTTCGGCCTATACCGCCGACTTACATTTAAATATACAAAAAAAACTTTAACAGATGGAGTGTTCACATATTTCATTCTTTTCAGCCAGAATTTCATTGTAGAGTTGACAATGCTGAGTCCGAATTTCAAACATCTCTCCCAATTCTTGCCATTCTGAGATAGTGGTATCGAAAATAATACTGAAATGGCCTTCGGCTATCTCGAATTTCTGAGCTTTCTTTGCAATAACATTGAGTTGTGCTCGTGTTGGAGATATATGGAAACAGATTTCAGCAAATTGGTGAGAAAGGCTGATAAGTTGAGCTATTTTCTGTGTTTTACCTGTACCCAACTCTACGCAGTTTAAATCATCATGAAATCCTGCTGCCAAAGCATAGTGGGTTGGTAAACCCCAATCTATAAAGAGTTCTGCGGTTAACTCAGAGCTATCTATCCCAAATTGCTCTTTTTCCAGTGATCGGCGCAGCTGATTTGACTTGTCATTTGAAATGGGATCGGTGGCGGCAGGTACATCCAATTCTCCACATGGCGAAGATCTAAAATCTTTGAGGATATCTCCATATTCTTTTGGAAAAATACTAGCGATAGCAAGCTGGCCCATATGTGAAAGCAGCGCACATATAAACATTTCCTCCGGATCGAATTCCGTTCCTGCAACAGCAATTTTTTTTGCAGCAATAGCTTGCAGCAGGGATATAGACCAGAATTTTTCATAGTCGAATGTACGACATTTCCCATTTTTATTATTGGCAAGAAGAGAAAGTCCGAGCGCCAAATTGACAACAGTTTTCAGGCCAAGTTTGACTGCTGCTTTATGAACGGACACCACTTGTTTTCCGGTAGATAAAAAGAAAGCATTGGCATATTTTAGAATTTCCGCGGTGAAGGCCGGATCAGTTTCGATTACTTCGGCAATGTCTTTCACTGAAGTTGTTTCGTCATGACATAATTGAATGACTTTTAAGGTAATAGTCGAAGGTGAAGGCAACTTCTTTGTTTCGGAAAGTTTATTAAAGATCTCTCTTCTTGTGGACATATATGCTTTTCTCAAATGTTAGTTGCTGAGCCAATTACAGATTCCTGGCCCATGTGAGTAATTTCCCCAATACATTCGATTCTATCTCATAGATTTTTTATAAACAACACATTTGAAAAGTTTTTAGACCGGTAATTTCTCCTGCTTTCTTTGGGATTAAAGGGCGTCTGCATCGCCTTCGGTAGCATGTCGCAATTTTTCTATGGCCAGCTCCGCCTGTTTTTTCAACTCAATATCTCCATCAAGGATAGAGAGCATCTGTTCAGTCAGATCCAGCCCTACCTCCACCGCTTCTTTTTCAGAGAGAAAATTCAGGGCAAAAAAAGCCAGGAGACGGGAACCCGTATCGACACTTTTTTCTGTCAGGATGTTGTGGGCTGCAGCCATTATTTTGTTTTTCCCCTCAAAGTATTAACTCAAGATCTGCCTCTGTTCGCGCTCTTCCTGTTGCTAATTTGCCAAATAAATACATCTCGTCCCCCTTACCACGTCGAATTTGAGCCCGGATTTCGCCTGACTTTTTTGATGTCGATTAGAAACAATTAGATCCACAGCATAATAACCATCTGCTTCGTTGCACTGCAAATGCAATAGATTACTATGCTTTTTTTCCTGTGCCTCCCATCTGCGGCAAGCCTTGGTCGTAGGCAATCCGGGCTAATCCCTTTTTTTTACCAGGTAATAGACCGTTACGGGGCTGCTTCCCGGATTACCTTTATTGATTGGTTTTGAATACCTTGAATCCGTGCGAATAAAGGTGAAGTTAGAGGGGGTGCTGCCACTGGATGTGTTGCTGACACTATTGGCCCTGGTACCCCAGTTAATATCAAAGTTAATGCCGCCTTTCACGCCATCCTGGGCAATAGTACGTGAACAACGTGAAATTGAAGAGAGACCTGACAGGCTCCAGCCAACGCCCAATAATCCATTTTTACTTTGATTGTTATAGGATAACTTCAGGTTTGGCTGGACATGATTGGTGCCGGGGGGAACTTCAAGGCTGATTTTATAGACAGCCGCACCGTTATTGTTCACATGAAAATCACCTGCCACATACCCCGTGACCTTTGTCGTGCTCTCCGGCCTGCACATCTATATTGTAACTGCAAAATATTGAAAACAGGACAAACAGGGTATAACCAACAAAAACCAAATGTCTGAGTAACATATTCCACCTCCTGCGCTGCTCTGGACAACAGTGAAATACTCTTATTCACAAACTTTCAAAATTTTAGTTACTTCGTTTTGTCTTGGCACTGCACGATGCGTTGATCAGTTAGTATATGGACAATCTGCAGGGAACTGCATTGACTGTTCTCGGCATTGGGAATGGCTTACGGATGGCCATTTAACGCTGTGTTGGGTTGAGAGAAACAATTGATTGGCTTTTAAAAATCAATAACGTATAAGAATATATTGACAAGAGCAATTTCAGACCCCAAAAAAAAGGGTAAAATTTTGGCTGAATGTTTAACTTTTTAAATTACTTGAGAGCTTTATACAGTTAGAATAAATACAACAAGTCATCGCTGCAGTGTGGTATATAATAAACATTAATAAATGGATGCCCAGCAGTAATATTACGACTCTGCCATGCCTTTGTTTGTCATTGCGCTCTCAGGAAAAACAAAAGGAAGGGAACGTCAAACGTTCCCTTCCTTTTTATATGTCTGCTCGCACTCACGCAGTAATTGTATGTGACAACTGCTTGGTTAACAGCCTTCTATTGCAGGTCTCTTCTTGGTTTCTTTTACGGCGTCACTGGTCATTTCAGCAGCCTTGTCTTCCACTTCGGTCGCTGCCTCTTTGGTGGCGGTGGCAGCATCACTCATCATTTCGGCTGTCTTGTCTTTAGCATCAACTGCGCCTTCCTGGATGGCAGCTGCAGCATCGCTACCCATTTCTTCAGCTTTTTCTGCCCCATCAACAACAGCTTCTTTGGTAGCGGTTGCAGCATCACTGGTCATTTCTGCGGCCTTGTCGGCGGTTTCAATTACCGCTTCCTTGGTTTCTTCAGCAGACTCTTTCGCTTCTTCGCTGCTGCAACCGAAAGTTACCAACAGCAGTAGGCCTAACAGTGTAATAATAATTTTCTTCATCAATTTTCCTCCCCCTAGAGTAGTGAGTGACTTTGAACAAACATGGCCCAAACATCACTCTGGTTTCAAGCTGTCCATCCAGCCAAAAGACTAAAAGCAATAAGTGAGCCGATTACAAAAATATCTGATCAAATCAGGTGCTGCCCATACTATATAACTCTCATGGAGTTAAAGGTACAGTGCAATTTTCCTAAAAACGGGAGGGAGCTGTCAGGATATCTGTTGAAATTTTTCCTGTTATTTGAGCAAAAAATGCGCTCTGGCGACTGACGGAGGAGAGACCCACCGACCCTGATCTGATAGCGCTTCAACTTTTTCTCCATTCTTCGTATCGGCATCTTTGCTTCACCTGTCGTTGACCAGATGAAATTCAGTATTAGCGTTACCCAATGGATATCTCTTCATGGGTTGAGAATTACAGATCACATCAACACCGTGTAAAAATTCTGGACAGACAGCGCGCATCGTTTAAATGCCATAGTGGACAACCATCGGTGTTGTAACCGGTTCAAAAAAGGCATGGACAGCCATCAGGGAGGTACATCATGCAGAAACACATTCTCTTTTACGCAGCGGTGTTAAGCTTAGTTTTCTTGCTGAGCAGCTGCGCATCAAAACAGGCCCCTCTCGCCATCGATACCAGCAGCTCAGTCCCGGGGACCCAGGTAGCTAAAAAAGGTGAAATATTAGCTCTTGTCGGCACCGGTATCGAGGTCGGGCAAAGATTGCCGGACAACAGCCTTGTCGATGCAGCAACTATGAAGCCAATCAACCTCCATGATTACATGGGCAGTGTGCTGTTTCTCAGTATTGTCCCTTCCATTGATACCAAGGTCTGTGAGGCTCAGACTCATTATCTGGGAGAGGAGGGTGATATCCTGCCGCCAACGGTTAAGCGAATTACTATAAGCCGTGACACCCCGTTTGCCCAGGCACGTTTCGCCAAAGAGGCAAAACTGGAGGATGTTCAGTATCTTTCAGATTATAAAGAAGGGGCTTTCGGCCGATCAATCGGATTGCTTCTCGATGGTCCTCGGCTGCTCGCTCGGTCTGTTATTCTTGTTGATAAGCAGGGAGTCGTCCGATATATCCAGGTTGTCCCGGATATTACCCATTTGCCGGATATGGAGGAGGCGTTTGCAAGGGCAACCGCCCTGGCGAATGCCCCTTGATTCGAGCCATTGACAGAATGTATTCGTTCAGCGATCCATGGGGTACCTGCCATAATGGATAATCCTAACTGCATAGATCGAATTTCTTTTGTCAGGCGTTTAACTGTATATTGTATAGTTGTCGTCAGTCTTACCGCAGGGTGTGGCCCACGGTTTGTTTATCCTAATTTAAACTGGTTGATACCGTGGTATGTGGAAGATTATCTGCCAATGACCGGGGAACAGGAAGCCAGTCTCCGGGGTGATATTGAAAAATTTCTCTATTGGCATTGCCGAAACGAGTTGGTGCGCTACGTTAAATTTTTTCGGCAGACAGCTCTGCATTTTGAAGAAACCGCTGTTGTGGACGGAGCCTTCTTTGAGAGAAAGACAGGACAACTTGAGCAATTCTACCGTGATCTGGTTCAACGCATTGGGCCGGAACTTACAGAGTTGCTGCGTTCAACCGACGATAAACAGGTTGAAACGCTCTTTTTAAACCTGGAAAAAGAAAACCGGGACTTGGTTGAAAAGCATGTTGGCCGAACGCCGGAAAAAAGGAATGAGCGGCGTCAGGACCGTATGAAAAAGCTCCTTCGAAAGTGGATCGGTGACGTGAATGAACAGCAGGCGGCGGTTGTTGCGGTATGGAGCAAGGATCTCGATGGATCTTTTGACATCTGGATTGCTAACAGACGACATGTCCAGAAACTTTTTCATCGCCTCATTGTCGAGAAGAGATTCAGTAATGAATTTACCGGAATGTTGACGCATATGCTCATTAACACAGATGAATACTATACAGCCGATTACAGGGCAATGTCGCTACAGAGGCGCCAGGGTTCTTATGCGCTGCTCGCGAAAATTGTTTCCGGTCTGACAGAAAAACAACGAATGCGGTTGGTAGCTAATCTCTCCAAGATGGCAGATGATCTCGATACCCTCAGATGTCTTTGAGAGGCTGGAGTATTTGACAAAAGAAAGCGTTATAAAAAAACGACGAGAAAAAGGAAGGTCATGGAGAATCGTGGGAAAACGAAATTTCAGATTAATCTCCGAAGACATTTGCGGGAGCGGGGAGTAAAAGATGATCTGGTCCATCTTATCTGCGAGATAGCCGAGGCATCCAACTACATTATCAACTCGATCAGAACAGGTGATCTGGGTGTTGCCGGAACGTCAAATCTCTACGGTGAACAGCAGCTGGCGCTGGACGTTCTTGCAGATCGAATCATGACCAAACGTCTTTTGCATTCAGGGGTCGTCGGCAACGTGTTATCCGAGGAGGTAGAGGAAATCATCTGTATGTCGACGGATTGCAATGGTCTCTATTCTGTTGCTTTTGATCCGCTGGATGGGTCGTCGCTTGTCGATGTAAATCTTGCGGTCGGTACCATCGTATCAATTTTTGAGGGCTGTAACCTCCTGCAACCAGGCCGAAAACAGGCAGCTGCCATGTACATCCTCTATGGTCCCCGTACGACCCTGGTGTACAGCACCGGTGATGGGGTGCATGAGTTTGGTATGAATCAGTTGATGGAATACACTCTGGTTCAGGAAGACCTGCAGATAAAACCTGAGGCGACTATCTATTCCCCCGGAGGTTTGCGGAATCTCTTTACCCCTGCGGTTGAAAACTATGTCCGTAAATTAGAGGAACGTGGCTGCAAGCTTCGCTATAGTGGCGGTTTTGTGCCGGATATGAATCAGGTGATGATCAAGGGTACCGGGGTCTTCATGTATCCGCACCTGAAAGGTCATCCCAACGGCAAGCTTCGCCTCTCGTTTGAATTAAATCCCATGGCCTTTCTGGTGGAGCAGGCCGGTGGTGCGGCTTCCGACGGCCGAGGGCCGATTTTGGACCGGGTTCCACAGGGAAAGGACGACCGGGCGCCCATCTTCATCGGTTGCAAAGAGGAGGTCGCGCTTGCCGAGGAGTATATTGCCAGGATGGAAGAATGATGGCGTTGCAGGTAAAAACATAACTACGTCGCCATCAGCTGAGGCCGGTTGTTCACACTTCGTCTTCCATTTCTATTGAATAGGTGCCAAAACGGGCCGCACCATTACATCGAGCCCGGTGGAGGAGAATTTTCTGGGCCGATTCCCTGTTGGTATCTTTTCCCTGCCAGGTCAAAAGTGTTTTTTCCTGAAGTGCCCGGCCATAGGAAAAGCTCAGTTCCCATGGACCACCACCAAGTCGGTTCATGGCGTTCAGGTGCGCTGTGGCCAGTTCTGAGCTCTGCCCGCCGGAGAGAAAGGCAATTCCGCGTACTGCTGCGGGAACCGTCCGTTTGAAGCAGCGGATGGTTGCCGCGGCAACGGTTTTGATATCCGCCTGATCCGGGTTGTCAATTCCTGATGTCACCATGCTTGGCTTCAAGATCATGCCTTCGAGACGTACTCCATGCATTGCGAGTTCAGAAAAAACTTTTCGCAGGCTCTTTTCCATGACCCTTTCGCAGTGTGCAAGATCATGCCCGCCGTTGATTAAAACTTCCGGTTCGACAATCGGGACCAGGTCATGATCCTGGCAAATGGCCGCATATCGTGCAAGGGCGTGGGCGTTTATTTCCAGGCAAAGCGGTGTCGGTTTATGTGCTGCTATACTTATCACAGCCCGCCACTTCGCGAACCGGGCGCCAAGTTGCCTATATTCCTCAAGTCTTTGCTCAAGACCGTCGAGTCCTCTGGTTGCTTTTTCTTGCTGCGTTCCTGGAATGGTTGTGAGACCCATATCAACTTTTATTCCAGGGATTATGCCTCTTTCGGCTAAAAGTTTTGGGAAGGGTTTTCCATCAAGACTCTCCTGACGCAGAGTTTCATCATACAAAATGACACCGCTGATATGTTCATCAATGCCGGGGGCTGTAAAAAGCAGGTCACGGTAGTCCCTTCTGGTCTCCTCCGTAGACTCCAGCTGTATGGAGTCAAATCTTTTCTTAATGGTTGGAGAGCTTTCATCGGCGGCCAAAATTCCCTTACCCTTGGCTACCATAGCCTTTGCAGTCGCTTCAAGTGTCTGGTTGTTCATATTTGTTATCCTCCCCCTATTGCTGTGTTCACACCTCCAAGAAATGATATTGCCGCGTAAATGAGCAAATCAGTTCTCCGTCACTGATTTTATTAATTGTTCGAATTTATGGAGATTTTTAAAACGAGAGATTTTCGTTTACCCAGTAGACGGTAAGTACAAAGCTTTTGGGGGGCAAGGCGCATCATACGGGCCGTAAAAACTTGCATATATTTGAATAAGCTATGGCAAGCCTGTCCAGTTATTTTCATGCAGCAGGGGGGTGAGGAGTCCCTGACGCCATCGTTCAGGCCAGGCGGTCAGACCATTTGCCGCACCAAGCAGGGCGCCGAGGACAGCTCCTTTAGGGGTGGCATAATCCGTTACCCATCCGTAATCGTTTTTTAGTTTCCCGGTACCGTACTACCAGTGGACCGGCATTGCCGGAGCATCACCGATAAACATACCCCACAGGGCACCCAGGCATCTGTCGTGGAAGTCAGTTGGAACATGCATGCAGACATCATGGCCACCCTTAATCACTGCGTCAAGAGGAGTGATATCAGGGGCCGGTGTCTCAGCTGGTCTTTTCCTTGTTAAAATGACCGATGAATTGTTGCGGATTAGGGGCTTCTGCAGCCACAGGGGCACAATGCGGACAACCTTCAGCATTGTGCAGACTCATATCCTTTTTAAGAAATTCCATGGCATCGTTGAAACGTCCGATTTTTCCGCCGAAACCCTTCTGGAATCGCAAGGCCATTTCCTCATCGTCAAAAGTCAGTATTGAAGGTTTGCAGCAGTGTGCAACGACGCCTTCCATTACGAAATAGGAGTGTTGTGCAGAATGAAGCCTTCCCGAGAGAAAGTCAGCCGTCAGGGCCGTCGCCACCTGGTCACCCAGCATCAGATGGGCTGATATCCCGCAATGTGGGCAGCAGGCAACCTTTTGTTCGCCATTTTTTAAGGTGATGGTATAGAGCAACTGCTGGCTGGGCGGACGATTGCAGATCAGACATTTGGTCTGTGAGAGTTGTTCGAAGTTGCCACTTTCATGCTGGGTAAGCCGGCTCTCAAGCCTTGCGGCTCCGCCATGAATCCTTTTTAGGGCCTGACGCTGTTCTAACCATTCAAGGTCGCGATGGATAGTCATCTTGGACACGCCAAAATGGTCAACCATTTCGACAAGACTCAGGGTGCCGTCTTTCTCCAGCCACTTCAATAATTTTTTACGTCGTTCGGTTGATCTCATTGTGTGTCCTTGGTGATATTAAAGTAACATAATATTCACACTGTTCCCTTTTTTCTATTTAATATTTGGTCTTCAATGTGGTAGTTAATATTGACAATACCATGAATGAATTGTGTAATCGAGACTTTTGCCGTTTGTTATATGTTACGAAAGTATCATTTGTTGCAGTCTGTCAGAACAACTCCGCATAATCAGCTTCATTCGCAATGAATTCACCAAGGAAGCAGGTGCTCTCTGACCAGGAATATAAGGACAATACTGACTATTTCTTCTGTACCTGATTGGTTTCTGCTCCAGGCTGCCTGAGACCAGCGTACGCACAACTTTCAGCTCGTGCCGGACTCGGATAATCCTTGACGGGAGAGAATACGAAAAATTCCAGGTAAAAACCAGAAATTTAAGGAGCAGTTCGTGATCCGGGGTCTCCTTTTTCCAGCTGACAAGTGCCGGACATGGCCCCCCCCTTTTTTTACATCTATCGCTTTTTGAGCGGTGTTCTTTGTATTGCCCCTCTCTATGGGGGGCGTGCATGTATTTTTTAAGTCACAAAAGGAGAAAAGACAATGACACAACGCAACATTTTCCGACTGTCTCTTATCGGATTGAGTTTCTTTGCGCTGCTTGGCTCAGCTCAGGGTGAATCGCTGATTCTTGAAGAAATTACCGTTCGCGGTGAGAAGCAGCAGCCGATTGAGGAGAATCTTACCATCCGTGAGGTCCGTGAAAGTCCGGCACGGGATATCGGTGAAGCGCTGCAAAATGTCCCGGGTCTGAATATTGTCCGTAAAGGTGTCATTGCAAACGATATTGTCCTTCGAGGATTCCAGCGAGAGAATGTGAATGTCTTTCTGGACGGCGTCAGGCTGCATGGTGGATGTCCGTCCCGCATGGATCCGCCATCCTTTCATTTTGATTTTGCCGAGGTGGAATCAATCCACATCATCAAGGGACCCTATGACCTGGCAAACCCCGGAAGCCTCGCGGGAATGATCAACGCCGTCTCAAAGACTCCGGAACCCGGCCCAGGGGCGAATCTTAATCTGAGCTACGGGAGTTATAATTATCTGGATGCATCCGCTACGGCTTCCTACGGCGGTGAAAAATTCGACGGGCTACTCGGCTACGCCCGAAAATCATCGGATGTCCCGGAGTCGGGCGATGGTAAACTTCTGACCGATATCTACCCCTCGACCAGTCCCAACCGTTACCGAGACAGTGAACTCGATTCCAGAGCATATGCAACCGATACCTTCTGGGTCAAAGGGGGAACCAAAATTGGTGAAGGGCGCTCCGAACTAGGATACAGCTATCAGGACGCTGACCGTATTCTCTATCCGGCCCTGCTCATGGATGCCGACTACGATCGAACCCACCGGCTTAACTGGACAACGACACTTGAAGATCCGACCCCAATGTTTTCAAAAATGTTGCTCCAGGTCTGGTACAATCAGGTTGATCACCTGATGGATGATACGTCGAGGGTATCTTCGCTTCCGAGTATGATGGTCACCCGGGACTACATGATGTTGACTGATGCCGAGACCATGACCTTCGGGAGTAAACTCAATGGTGAGATGTCCCTGGGGCCCGGCAGTCTGACCTCTGGTATCGATTTCTATCAGCGAAACTGGGATGCTGCCAATGAGATGGCAATGTGGATGAACTACGCTCCTCAACCGATGATTCCTGATGTCGATATTAATAATTTTGGTGTTTTTGCTGAATATAACTGGCCTCTGACGCTCTCCTTGAATTTGAAAGGAGGGGCGCGCGTTGACTATACCAAAACAGATGCCAAAGACCTCACTGATACAAGACTGGCCAGCCTCTATCAGCCATATTTCGATGAAGATCTGGACAGTGAAGCTGATTTTTTTGAACCGAGTGGTAACCTGCAACTGAGTTGGCAGGCAGCAGACGCCCTGGAACTATTCACGGGTATTGCTTCGGCCAGTCGCACCCCGGATCAGCAGGAGCTCTATATCGGCCTGCAGAGGATGAGTGGAAAAAATTGGTTGGGAAATCCGTCTCTTGATGCTACCCGAAACAACCAGGTTGACCTGGGTGCCAAATGGACCGGCAGTAAGATCTTCGCCAGCGCCAGCGTTTTCTATAGCTCACTGACCGACTATATATACATAGTCGATTCACCTGACCCGGACGGTGCGGGGAATCTGATTAAAGCCCGTACCTATCAAAATATTGACGCAGAGATCTGGGGGGCGGAATTCGGCAGTCAGATCGCTCTGCCGTATGACCTGTTCTTAAAAGGCACTCTCTCCTATGTGCGTGGTGAAAATACCGACACTGATCAGCCCCTGGCTGAGATTCCACCTTTGTCGGGAAGCGTCTCACTGCGGTACGATAACGGAAGCTATTTTGCCGAGGTGACCGAACGCTTTGCTGCTGAACAGGACCGGGTTGATACAAGTTTGAATGAGGAGGAAACTGCGGGATGGGGAGTGACCGATCTTAAGGCAGGTATCAACTGGCAGCGCTGGGATCTTATCGGCGGCATCAACAATGTGTTCGATAAGTTCTACCTCAGCCATCTTTCGTATCAGCGCGACCCGTTCAAATCAGGAGTCAAGGTACCTGAGATGGGACTCTTTGTTTATTTCAACTTGAGTTACCGCTTTTAATCTCGGGACCACTGGCAGCAAAACTGTCGATGCAGGGAGTTATGGAAGCAGTCTATGACCCGTTAAGGAGCCATAGACTGCTTTTTAAACTGAAACAGAAAGCGACGTTGTGTTGCTTATAACCTAAACTGCTTTACTATGTTCGATAACTTTTCGGCCAGTGTGCTCAATTCTTCAGCACTGACATTGACCTGCGAACTGCTGGCATTGATCTCTCGGGAAGCTTGTCCGACCTCAGCAATATCTGAAGCTACTTCCCGCGTTACCGCCGACGCCTGCGCAACATTCTCATTGACCTCACCAATTCCCTGGGAAGCCTGAGATACACTGCTGGCGATTTCCTTTGTTGCATTGTTCTGTTCATCAACGGCAGTTGAAACTACGGCTACCATCTTATTAACCTCACGAATAATAGCTGAAATTTGGGTGATCTCTGAGACTGAGCTGCTGCTCGCTGCCTGAATGCCTCCAATTTTCTCCTTTATCTCGCTTGTAGCTTCCGAGGTTTGCTTGGCCAGGTCTTTGATTTCATTGGCGACGACAGCAAAACCTTTACCGGCTTCACCTGCTCGGGCAGCCTCAATTGTTGCATTAAGAGCAAGCAGGTTTGTCTGTTCTGAGATTTCCGTGATGGCCTCTGTGACCTTGCCGATTTCTTGAGCGGCAATTCCTAATTCATTAATCTGCCTGGAGGCGTTCTCAGACTGGACAACCGCTTTCTCCGTGATAGTCTTCGTTTTTTCTGAATTGGAAGATATTTCCGTGATAGTGGCGGACATCTCTTCAGCGGCGGATGCAACCATGTTTACATTCACAGAGGTTTCTTCAGATGCGGCGGATACTGAGTTCATGTTGGTGCTCATCTCTTCCGCTGCAGCAGAGACTGTATTTGCCTTATTTGTTGTCTGCTCAGCATTGGCCGCCATCTGGTTAGAGATTGCAGAGAGTTCGGTAGAGGCTGAAGACAGGGTTTCTACACCGGTAAATATATCTTTGAAAATGGTCTGGAGATCATTGCTCATCACATTCAATGCTTTCGCAAGATCACCTATCTCATCATTTTGATCGATATCAAGCTTTGCGGTCAGGTTTTTGTTGGCGATTTCTTTTGAAAAATCAACCGCTTTTCCTAATGGTATTGTAATCCCCCGTGTTACAAAAAATGCAGCAGCAATACCTGTTAAACCGGCAACAGTAAAAATAATGACGAGAAGATTTCTGGAAGAGGCCGCCTGTTTTTCTGCATTTGTGTTAAAGGAGATTGCTTTCCCGTTGGCAAATTCTTTTATCCTGTTGAGAACCTCGTTAAGCTTTGCCAGATGTGGACCGCCCACAGTTCGGGTTATTTTCCCTGGATTTGCCGTAACCTGGGCCATTCTCATTGTTATGACTTTATCCCTGATCGGCTTCCAGGCTGCAAAGAGCTTGGCAACACCGTTAATTTTTTCCTTATCGCCAAGAAACCTTTCTCTCAGTATATTAAAATATTGTGTGGTTTCCAGAGCATCGGCTTCGATCATCTTCGCCAGTGCGGTGACTTCTTCCGGGCTGTCTGCCACCGCCACATCTTTCATATCCCCTGCGATATCCAGAACATCCATTTTTATTTCTGTGGCGGTAAGGGAAACAGTGAATGGATGATTGTAGAATTTCTCAACAAGCTCTGCTGCGTTACCATCCTGCCCCTGGGAAACTGCTTTGTTCTTAAATTCAAGTGCTTTCCCATTTGCGAAGTCAATGAGTTCATCCAGAGCAGTCATCATTTTTTTAATATGCGGGGCCCCTTCGGTTTTTGTCACTTCATAGGCATCATTTTCAATTTGAATCTTTCTCTGCTCTATGACCATATTTCTAATCGGTGTCCAGTCGGCAAAGAGCTTTTTCAACAATTCAATATCTGTTTTGTCTCCGAGGAATCGCTCTTCCAGGAGCGTGAAATTGCCCTGAACCTCGGTGTCGTATTTCGTCACAACAGATACAGCTTTGTCCAATTGCTCCATACTGCTTGCCATTGCTACATCCTTCATGCTGCGATGCATAGCCACAAGACCGGTTTCGATATCTCGGATCGTGGTGCTGACAGCAAGCGGATGCCGATAAAGTTTGGAGGTGAGCAGTGACAGATTTGAAGCTGTTTTGACCGCTATGAAACCTCCCATACACATTAAGACGATAAGTATCCCATAGCTTAGCGAGAGCTTGAGGCTATATTTCATGTTTTTCAGTTTGAATCCCTTCATTGTACTTCTTCCTTTTCGTTTGAATTTGATAAAATGTGTAAATAACTTCAGTCGAATGCTATTGCACCAAGCACAGAGTCTATGGTGGTGAGAGACACATTGGCATTAGAGTTCGAACAACCGGACAGGTTTAAATGATTGGGTGCGGACATTAATCATGGCAATCTATCGCGGATAGCAATATCAATATTTATGCCAACACCTAAATTTTTATAAAAAACAGAAAAACAGTGAGTTGGTAAACTGAGGTACATGGATTCCGGGGGGTGTGCTTTAGAGATGTTCACTTTTGTGAACAGTGTTGTCCACTCTTGGTGAACATTATTCGGTTGTAGTGAACAGAACTGGAGGACTGAGCTAAAGAGGTGTGCCGCAGATTCACATTCCTGTTATGTTCAACATGTCTTGCATCCATATTGCACTTTGCGGCCTGACCTTTTTATCACCACTCCTCCATGGGCATACCATTTTCTATAACCGCTGAGACCATGGAAATATTTTTTTGTGCAAGTCGTACCTGTTTGTCAATCATGACAAAAAATCGTCTTTTTTCCCGAGCAATTCTTGTGCACGTTACGTAATTTTTTTCCTGTTGTAAGTGATCGCTCATTTCTTTTATCAGCTTTTTTCTGCCAATATGCCTTAGAAGCTCAGTTTCAATAACTGGCAGCAATCTCCTTATAGAAATCTCTACCAATACCTCTCGGGAAATCTTCTGCCTTCGCGCTGCTTCGTTTATAGACTGGAGTGTATTTCTGCTGACTACATACGTTTTTGGGTAGCGATCTCCTGTCTTCTGTAAGATGATCAAGCAGCGATTTTTGTTTAATGCCGAGCTGGCCGGCAATAAGGCCCGGAAGATTGATTGTTTCCTTAGACAGCTTGAACGTTGTTCGAACAGATGGCTTCTTTCGCAACTCGTCAAGTGATATCTGAGACTGTTCTGACAGGGATAACGTGCTATTATCGTTCATATTCAAACCTCCTTGATTGTAAATTATTTCAAGTAGATTACTTTCACAATATATGTATAAAAAGTAATATTTAATTGTAATGACAAAAAATCTTTTGTTGATATTGACATGTTGTTTTTCAGTATTTATTTTTTGCGTCAGAGAGTTGGGATGGCCTGGAAATGGTAAATAAGCATCTGGACATGCCATTGAAATCATGTTGAAAATGGCCAGTATTACGTGCTTCGTTGAGGAGTTTGGTTGACCATTAAACAATAAGTAATGGAGGTAAAGTTATGTGGACAAGAGTGAATGAATTTGATCGTATGTTTACCGCTGCAGATTTGCTTCGCTCAAGAATGAACAGATTGTTTCCTGATGTCGGCGGGTATTATGGAGAGAGTTCAGGCTGGAGAGTTATAGGTGGATTTCCAAGAACAAACATGTATGACAATGGTGATTCTTTCCAGGTAATTGCAGAGCTTCCAGGAGTGGCAAAAGAAGATCTTAACATCAAGATCCAAGGTAACTATCTCGAGTTGAGCGGTGTTCGCAAATCCGGTGTGCCTGAGGGATATAAAGCCCATAGGGTTGAGCGTGAATCCGCATCATTCACCCGTAGTTACACACTTGACGCCGATGTTGACGCCGATAGGATAGAAGCCGTTTTGAATGATGGTCTGCTAACGCTGGTACTGCCTAAGGCAGAAGCTGCAAAACCCCGGCAAATAACTATCAAATAATTCGGATCCTTTATCCAATAACAACTATCGGAGGAAAAACCATGAGCGAAAACAAGGCACTTACCAAAAAAGCGGAAGGCATGATGGAAAAAAAGGAAGATCTGGATACCATTGCTCCTGTAGTGGATATTTTTGAGAATGCAGATGAAATATTACTCCATGCCGATATGCCTGGCGTGGCAAAGGATAAAATTTCCGTCAACGTCGATAATGGCAAACTGGAAATTTCCGGTGTCCGTAGTCTCCAGGCAAAAGGAGTGGAGAAATGGCAGGAATTTGGAGAAGTTGAGTACCGGAGGGTTTTCTCTGTACCACAGTCAATAGATATCTCCAAGGTCGTTGCTGAGCTAAAAGATGGTACCTTGAAACTCCATCTGCCAAAGGCAGAGTCTACAAAACCGAGGACTATAGAGATTCAATAGGCGTAAGAACAGGCTGTTGTAGAGAAGAATAACTGAAACAACCATCAATCGGGCGAAATCCTGATCAAGCCAACCTCAAGAGCGGGTAATCATCTCAAAACGATTAGCCGCTCTTGATTTTTAACAGGAAATGTGGAGGGTGATTGATCCCTCTGGGCTGTCCCTGGCTCTCAATGAGATAACGCTGGCTCAGCTGATGTCTCCCCAGATCCGAGATGAACCTCAAACCATAACAGCTGACGAAGCTCTTCATTTTTTCCGTTGTGATGCCGGATATATAGGGGGCGCCTTGAAATGCCACCCTGGAGGCAGTCATCCGTGAACCGTAAGCCGAACAGTCGCTACCTTGAACCACATCCTCCTACATATAGTCGAATACAAACTGACTGCCCGGTGCCGAATGTTCGGCAATGAACCTCAGGGTGTTATCCACACCCAACTCAGAGGCAAAGTGGGTCACGCCCTCCCATACATAAAAATTTTCTGGTTCTTGGTGGAACCAGCCTTGGTCAGAACCTCGTCCAGCGTTTGGGTTTTGACATCGATGGGTACATAGCTGACCCAATCGGGGGTGCCTTTAAGAATCCTTTCCACACGATTTTGCTTATCCTGCGAAAAGATGATGGCACGAATCCAGGATGTGCTGGATTTGAGAGACAACGAGGCATAATGTTTGACAAGTGATTTGCCTACCTTTCTTTTGAGGCTGTCACATCTGTATGATGTGCTCGAGCCTCAAGTTTCATTGATCATTTTTCAAGCGCAGTTACTCCTGTACGGGCAATTTCGATAATGTACTGACGGCCAATCTCATCGAGGAATGCATCGATCTGGCGGGTTGCTCCGGCTAATTGTAAAATGAGAATATCTTCTCCTTTTTGATCAAGCACTTCAAAATTATATCGGCTCTGAAAGGATTCCAGGTGGACGGCATCAACCTCAAGTTTAACGATTGCCACTTCCCGCCAGTAGCTGTGGTCAGTATCAAGTTCTTTGGCCGAGATGACTTCGGTAAATTTTTCCAGCTGCCTGATTATCTGGGCCACCTTTGCCTGGTCGTCTTCCTGCAGGGTAATGGTCATCCTGCTGATTCCCTCGACACGAGAAGTGCAGACCGTCAAGGTGTCGACGTTGTACATTTTTTTTCGAATCAGCATCGACACCTTGTTGAGCACTCCGGGGCGATCGAGCATAAAGGCTAAAATAGCACGTCGGTTCATGATGCTTCTCCTTTGCTACCAGCTGCTGACTGTTCAGTCGAATCGGGTCGTTTCACGATCATATCTTCGAAACCGCCATCGGACGGGATCATCGGTAAAATCACCTCACTTGAATCACAAACAAACTCAAGGAGAATGGGGCCCTGGTGATCGATCGCCTGTTTCAGGGCGGGAGCGACGTCTTCCGGTGTATCGACTTTGCGATAGGGGATACCATAGGCTTCGGAGATCAGTCCAAAGTTGGGGCTCTGCATGGGGGTTCCTGCATAGCGACCGTCAAAGAACAGGGTCTGCCACTGGCGCACCATACCAAGATGACCGTTATTGAGCACAATGATCTTAATGTCGACCTGCTGCTCCATCACTGTTCCAAGTTCCTGGATGTTCATCTGGAACCCGCCATCGCCGCTGATCGACCAGACCCGCTCATCAGGACGGGCCAGTTTGACACCAATGGCCATCGGCAGCGATGCTCCCATGGTTCCGGCACCTCCGGAGGCAAACCAGCTGTTTGGGGTCCGGTAATTATAATAACGTGCGGCCATCATCTGATGCATTCCTACATCAGGGACAATCAGATCTTTTCCTTCGGTCAATTCGGAGAGCTGGTGAACGATTGATTTCATCAGCAGTTTGCCGTCGTCTCCGACCCCGTGCTCAATTTCCTGGTGAAGATCTTCTGTCATTACCTGACGAAATGCAGCGATTTTCTCGAACCAGCGCCGCCGGGGTTTGAAGGTTAACATCGGGTCGCCGAGCATCACATGCAGGGTTCGATAAACATCGGCATTTATAGCCACAGAACTGGTAACATTCTTGTTGATTTCCGAAGGGTCAATCTCAACATGAATAACGTCTGCATTCTGCGCATACTCGCTCAGTCGGCCGGTCACGCGGTCGTCGAATCGCATGCCGAAGGAAATCAGCAGGTCTGCCTCCATAATTGCCCGGTTGGCCTCGACAGTACCATGCATTCCCATCATTCCGAGGCTTAAAGGATGATCAACAGGGATGGCAGAGAGACCGTGCAGGGTGAAAGCAATCGGAATGTTCACCTTTTCTGCGAACTTCTGTAACAGCTTTCCACTGTTGCTGTTTATTACTCCGTGTCCGCAGAAAAGAACCGGACGCGAACTCCGATTTATCAGTTCAATCGCCTGCCGCAGCGGCTCTCGCTCGGGGGTAGGGTGGTAGAAGAAGCCCGGCAGGGTCGGCCGGAAACTTTTTATATCAAACCGGTAATCGTCTGACACGCTCTGGTTTTGTACATCCTTTGGAATATCAATGACAATCGGGCCACCCCGGCCGGTGGTGGCAACATAGAAGGCTTCATGTACTGTCAGTTCAACATCCTCGGCTGTAAGCAACATGTATGTCTGCTTGCAGATGGGCATCATAACACCGATGACATCGCTTTCCTGGAATGCATCGGTGGCAATTACTCCGGTGGTAACCTGTCCGGTAATCGCTATCATCGGTACTGAGTCCATGTGGGCATCAGCGATACCGGTTGCCAGGTTCATGGCCCCGGGACCCGATGTTGCCATACAGACCCCGATCTGTGGCGTATCAGTTGATAAAGAAGCTCTCGAGATGCCCTGGGCCATGAAGGCCGCCCCCTGTTCGTGGCGCGACATGATAAAATGAAAATCGCCAAGCTTGTCCATCTCATCGAAAATCGGCATGATGGCCCCGCCGGTATATCCGAAAATGTATTTCACACCATTTTCTTTCAAGGCCCGCAGCATAAGGTTTTTTCCCGTCATGAACCCCTCGTAATGTATATAATTTGAAAATTTGCGCTGATTATTCCCGGCAAAGTTGACGTATTCATGTGCATACGTGACCTGACACTAGCATGAAATGGCATAGAGTGTCAGGAAAAAAATGATTCGAATTCGCTGCAGGTTTTTTTCAGCGGAGGTGAAACTTAAGTTATTCCTGAAATGACCATCTTATGGCACACGGTGGCATGTGTCAAGAATGTAATAAATAGAGACTGTTGGCTGTGACAGTTCTGTTTGGCCCGGATTAGTGCCTTACGGTTGTTTTAACGGCTCTGTACGGCTCACTTATCTTTGTATGGATGGGTCAATCATCTCTCTGTCCTGGACCAGAAGGCAAGGTTCTTGCCATGGGTCGCTCATTCATGGTACTTGTAAGCTTTCCGGCCAAATAACAAAGTGAAAGATGGTCCGCCATCGGAAAACCATCGAGAGCATGCACCCTTGCCGATAGAGAAAGCACCGATCAGGCGGGTTAATTCGCATAATCACAATATAGAAGGTCTGCAAAATGAGCGCAACGACTCTCCAGCCCCTCTCTTTGATTACTTCTCTGATGAAACCGGAGCTGTATGATCATGCTGTAAAAAAATGTGTGCTTTTTGAGACGCACATCTCATGGGTAATTGTAGCCGAACCATACGCCTATAAAATCAAAAAATCGGTAAATCTGGGCTTTCTTGATTTTTCCACCCTGGAGAAGCGACACTTTTACTGCAATGAAGAACTGCGTCTGAATAAAAGACTGGCTTCTTCGATTTATTTGTCTGTCGTTCCAATCACCGGTACATATGAACATCCGCAGTGGGCAGGTGAAGGCGAGGTCATTGAGTACGCGGTCAGGATGCTGGCCTTTCCGCAACAGGCACAGCTTGACAGAGTGCTGGGGCGCGGTGCATTGCAGCAAGAGCAGATTGATATTCTGGCGAGACATATTGCCGATTTCCATCATCAGACTGATGTCGCAGATATCGACAGCATATACGGTGATCCGAAATGTGTCTTCCAGCCGGTTGAAGAGAACTTCAAACAGATCTATGCCCATGTCAGTAATGAAAAAGTTCTCGGCACTCTTGCCGAACTGAAGCAATGGAGTCTGGCTACATTTCAGCAACTGCACTCCATTTTCGTGCAACGTAAAGCTGATGGTTGTATCCGTGAATGTCATGGTGATATGCATTTGAGAAATATCGCCTGGGTCGAGGAGGGTCCGATTGTATTTGATTGTATCGAGTTCAGTCCTTCTCTGCGTTGGATCGATGTCATGAGTGATGTCGCATTTTTGGTGATGGACTTGCAGGACAGAAAATATCCTGAACTGGCCCAGCGGTTTTTGAACAATTACCTTCAACACACCGGCGACTATGCCGGCTTGCGAGTCCTGCGTTTCTACCAGGTTTATCGTGCCCTTGTCCGTGCAAAAATTGACGCAATACGCGCGCAACAGGTGGGAATCAGCAAGGAAGAACAGGATGAAGCGGAACAGGATTTTTTCGATTATCTGAAACTGGCATTAGACTATATTCAACCGGTCAAACAACAACTCATCATTACCCGTGGCCTGTCTGCCTCCGGTAAAAGTACCGTAACACAATTACTTTTAGAACAGGCAGGCGCCATTCGCGTTCGCTCAGATGTTGAACGCAAGCTGTTGTTTGGCCTGCAACCGGAAAATGGCGGACATTCTGCGGTGGAGTCGGGTATCTACACCAGGGACGCCACAAGAAGAACGTATGGTAAGCTTCTGGAGCGGGCAGCACAAATCATCGATGCCGGATACTCGGTAATTGTCGATGCGGTCTTTTTGCACCACGAAGAACGCGATCAATTCAGAAAGCTGGCTGATACAAAACAGGCAGCGTATATAATTTTGGAGTGCACCGCAGACGCCGAAACATTACGGCAGCGCATCGTGCGGCGTAAAAATGATGTTTCCGATGCCGATCTGAAGGTCCTGGAAATGCAGCGTGTCAGATGGCAGCCGCTGCTCCCGGATGAGTGCATCAATACTGTTACCGTTGATACGGGAAAACCTTATGATATCAATTTTTTGGCGGCTGAAATTAATGAAAAATCCTGTGTCTGAGAAAGCCTTAAGATAGTAAAGAAACAGATACCTCTATCCACCTCTGCTGCTATAATTTCTATGCAACGACACTATACAGGTTGTAAGCCACCTAAAAAAACAGGTATAGGCAGAATTATTGCTGCCTTTTCCTATTCGCTCTGTGGCCTGCGCTGCGCCTTCTCGAATGAGGCATCATTTCGCCAGGAAACGTGTGTCGTTGTTGTAGCTTTGGGAGTGTTGGCTTTTCTCCCTCTTTCCGGTGAGTGGAAGGGTGTTCTCTTTTTGGCCACCACTCTAGTTCTGGTTGTTGAGCTGCTGAATTCGGCAATTGAATCGGTCGTTGATCTGGCTTCATCAGACTATCATGCTCTTGCCAGGCGCGCCAAAGACATCGGCAGCGCTGCGGTATTAGTCTCCATTACTCTGGCTCTGATATTGTGGACTTATGCTGTTATTTTCTGTGTTGACTAACTCTGGTACAGAGGGAGTAGACTGAAATTCTATGTAATACCCTTCAGAGATGCTCTGCTCAGCACGTCCTTGACCGGTGTAAGGTACCAAAACATTCTTTGTAAGTAATCCATGCCTATACAATCACTTCACCTGCCGCAATTGCCCATCTGCCAGGTAATTCCCGAGTTGAAAAAAGCAATTGATAAAAGTTCAGTAATTTTGGCTGCACCGCCCGGCTCCGGTAAGACAACGCTCCTTCCTCTGGCTTTGCTTCGGGAGCGATGGCTCGTTGATAAAAAAATACTCATCCTTGAACCGAGACGTTTGGCGACCAGGGCGGCTGCAGCGCGGATGGCTTTTCTGCTCGGGGAAAAAGTCGGTCAAACTGTTGGGTACCAGATTCGATTTGATAGACAAATATCATCGTCCACACGTATTGAGGTACTTACCGAAGGAATACTGACGAGGCGATTACAAAAAGATCCAGGGCTCAGCGGGGTGGGACTTATAATCTTCGACGAATTTCATGAGCGTTCCATCCATGCTGATCTTGCCTTGGCACTCAGTTTGGATTTGTGCCAGTTGAGGGACGATTTACGATTATTGATCATGTCGGCCACTCTGGACACTGCTCCCCTTGCCGAGCTGCTTGGTGGTGTTCCTGTCATTGTCGGTGAGGGGCAGTGTCACGAGGTCAGTATTGAGTATCTTGAGCGGGAGGCAACAGGCAGAATTGCCGACATTACCGCAATGGGGATACGTCGGGTGGTCCGGGAACAGCAGGGAGATATTTTGGCTTTTCTTCCCGGTTCAGGGGAGATAAAATATCTGCACAGACAGCTTGATGCTGATCCCCATTGCCATGATATGCAGATATTACCATTGTACGGCGACCTTTCTCAAAGGGATCAGGATCGAGCGGTTTCTCCCGACCCTAGAGGTAGGCGACGAATCATTCTTGCAACATCAATTGCTGAAACCAGCCTTACAATTGGGGGTATTCAATGTGTTGTAGACAGTGGCTGGTCGAGGCGACCTTTATTTACGCCAGGAAACGGAATGAACAGGTTAAGCACCGTACGTGTTTCCAAGGCGGCTGCGACGCAGAGGGCAGGCAGGGCAGGTCGGCTCGGGCCGGGCTATTGTTTACGGCTCTGGACGGAGAGTGAACATTATAGCATGGCACCTTTCCATCAACCTGAAATTATTACGGTTGACCTGGCCGATCTCGCTCTTCAGCTGGCCCGATGGGGAGTCAGAGAACCCGAAGATCTGCGGTGGTTAGATCCTCCCCGTTTGGGTCCTTATCAGCAGGCATGCGAACTCCTCTCTTCTCTCGGCGCACTCGACCGTTCAGGACGGGTTACGGAAACCGGCAGGCAACTTGCTGCACTGCCGATCCATCCACGTCTCGGTCATATGCTGCTTATGGCCAAAAGAACGGGACATGGTTCCCTGGCCTGCGATATCGCAGCCATTTTATCAGAACGCGATATTATCAAACATCATGGGCGAAGCGGTTCAGCCGATCTTCGTATGCGACTGCAATTATTAGAATTATGGCGTAATGAAGGAACTGGTGCTGTGAAGAAAGAGGGGGGCGATCCGGCTGTATGTCGCCGTATTGACGAGGCTGCCGGCAGATGGCGACGCTTGATCGGAAGTAAAAAAATTCCGCACAGGGTCGATGTCATGGGAAGCCTCCTGGTCTATGCTTACCCTGATCGTGTTGCACGCCGTCGCCCAAATCAGCGGGAACGATACCTGCTGGCCAGTGGGCGTGGGGCTCTTTTGCCTCCGGCCGATCCGCTGGCTGTGAGTGAATACCTGGTGGTGCCTCATCTGGATGCAGGTCGCACAGAGGGGAAAATTTTCCTGGCTGAAAGTTTGGAGTTGGTTGAGCTGAAACGGGACCACCCTGAATTGTTTTCGGAATCAAGACAGGTTAACTGGGACAATTCTTTAAGAAAGGTTGTCGCTGTGCATCGCCAATGTCTGGGGGCAATTGTGGTTGAAGAAAAGCCTCTATTCGATATAGAACCGGAAGAGATCAGCCGGGCCATGCTGGCAGGAATCAGACAGCTGGGTATCGGTTGCCTGGACTGGAGTCCTGCAACACGTCAATACCAGGCCCGGGTCGGCTGCCTGCGCAGCCTGCAGCCGGAGGTCGATTGGCCGGATTTAAGTGACAGTAGATTAGAGAACGATCTGAGCTGGTTAGAGCCGTATGTTGTCGGCATCACTCATGTCGACCAGCTGAAGAATATTGATCTTCATGATATATTCAAGGCCATGCTGGGTTGGGACAAACAAAAAAAACTCGAGCAATATGCGCCACCCGGGATCATCGTACCAAGTGGGTCAAACATCCGGATTGAATACCGCACGGAGGAGCCACCATTGCTCGCTGTGCGTATTCAGGAAATGTTCGGGCAAGCCGATGCACCATCCATTTGCGGCGGCAAAGTGCCCCTGCTCTTGCACCTGCTCTCTCCGGCCCGGCGTCCCATTCAGATTACCTCCGATCTGGCCGGATTTTGGCAAAACAGTTATCCGGAAATAAAAAAAGAACTCAAAGGCCGCTATCCAAAGCATTATTGGCCTGATGACCCTTTGGCAGCCGAGGCGACCAGGGGCGTTAAGCGGAAGATGAAAAAGACCAGGACGATGAAATGAGAAAAATAGCCTTCGGATATTCAACCCGTTGCAATATCAAATGCTCACATTGTGTAGCAGCCGGCGACATCCCTCTTAATGATAAAATGGAGCTTGGCAGAGCCCGAGAAATAGTCAGGGAAATGGCAGCAGCGGGTGTTACCGGCATTAGTTTTACTGCGGGTGAGCCGTTTATCTACTTTGACGACGTACTGGAATTGGTCGATCTTTGCCGGCAACTGAATATATATACCAGGATTGTCACCAACAGCTCCTGGGCGAAAACTCCCGAAATGGCCGGGCAGCGGCTCGGAATGCTCAAAAAAAGCGGACTTTCTCAATTGCGCCTGAGTTACAGCAGGTGGCATCAACAACACGTTCCGCGTAAGAATGTGCTGCATGCAGCTTGTGCATGTCTTGAAAATAATATTGATTATTTCATCTCTTTTGTCACTGATTTTACCAAAGAAGATGATCCGTCCGAACAATATCTCCGTGACAATGATCTTAAATTTTTCCCGGAACCGGTCATTTATGCCGGTCGTGCCGGTGGTCTCGGTCGAGATGAAATCTTTACCGATTATCAGGAAAACCGATGTGCAATGAACCCCTATCTTGCCCCTGATCTAAATATGTATGCGTGCTGCGATGCCGGCAGTCATTTTACCAACACGCATTTTTTCCTCCTCGGCAACCTCAATACCCATTCAGTTGACCAGCTCCTCACAAAGAGCGAAACGTTTCCTCTCTATAATTGCATTCGACTCATGGGGATCTCCACTATTGCTTCCTATGCCGGAATCAAAGCACGGGAAATTGTCACCTACCGTAAATGTGATTTATGCAGAAGGTTGTTTGATTCGCCGGAACTTCTCGAAAAACTGGAAGAGTCGGCAGGTTCAGAACTTGGAAAATGGATCAGGTGAACTGAATTGATGTTGCAGCATCCTTTGGTCGTTCCTCTCTCTCTGAATTAAATTTTGAGAACAACGAGGAACCGGAGAAAAAAGCCTCCCTTCGCGATGGAAAAAATAGAGTGAGCAAAAAAACAATCAAAATCGAATTCAGGGGGACCTGTTAGTTTGGTGCTGAGTTTTTCGGAACGTTTCTATGGTTGTCTCTCGTTTTGTCGGCAGCTCTGCGGGCCCGACATCCTTTGAGTCGGAGTAAGGGCATCCACACAATGCAAAAAGGCCCCTTGATCTTGGCTCTTTGGTTGCGGATAATGTTTACCAAATAAAGAAAAAGTATTTAATCGACACAGCCGAAATGAGATGCTACTATTTCTTCCTTATGAAAGTCAGCTGGGATTATTTTCTCCAGTTTCGGGCCGCTATGTCTAAAAAATCCGTGTAAGGAGTAAGGGAAAAATGATCAACGGACGATTCAAAAAACCTTTGGAAATTCTCGTCTTTTCTTTGGCACTTCATCTATTTCTGCCTTTCAGCGCTGTTTTGTTTTCAGTACAAGAGGTCATTGCCGAGACACGTTACGTAAAACCCAGCGCGGAGATCGTTGTAAGAAGAGGCCAGGGGACCGAATATAAGATAGTTGGCCTGGTGAAAGATGGCGACGTTGTCGAATTGCTTAAGGAGAGTGATTCTTATGCGATGGTGCGCCTTGCTGACGGCAAAGAAGGCTGGATGGTGAAAAGATTCCTGAGCGTTAACCCTCCGATGTCTACAGTTGTTGCTGGTCTCCGTGATGAAAATGAAAAAATGAAGCAAAGGGAAATAGAGCTCAGCCAGCAATTTGAGGAGGTCTCTGCTGCTCTCAGGCAAACCGAGACCGATCTGAATGCAGTCCTTGCGGAACGAAACCAAATCAGCACCGATTACCAGAACCTGCAGCAGGATACGGCAGATGTGATACGGATTAAAGAGGACATGTTGAATGCGACGCAGGAAAATGATGTACTTGCACAAAAATTAGCTTCATTGCAGGAAGAAAACAAAGATCTGAGCAAAGACACATCCATTAACTGGTTCCTCGCCGGCGGCGGCGTGCTGCTTGTCGGCATGTTCATTGGACGGTTAAGCAGCAAATCTCGCAGGAGAAAATCTTCACTCATGTAATGGGTGAGAGGGCTTTCTTATATTGTTCAAAAGATGTGTTCTTGTGTTCTCGCTGACAGTATCAACTCCAGCTGCAACCTCTACGCTATACTAAACAGCTGCGGTCCCAGCCGCTTCGATTGCCTTACGGCTTAATTTGCCGCCCGTCGTGTCCGGTGCCTCTATTCCCAGAATAATGCCGACGATTTTCTGCCGGTCGTACTGCTCAGAAGGGGCACTTGGAAACAGCCGGTCATCTGTCTGCGTAATGTAAATTATTCCGGCTCTTGTCAGGTCGTCGACGGCATCTTTGATAATAGGTGGGGAGTAGTGTGGCAGATTTTCAGCCAGATTCGTTGCTGTGACAGGACGCCGGGCCGAAAAAGCCGTGTAGATATGATCCATAATGTCAAAGGCGGCTCCGAGTTTGAGTGAAGGTGATCCCGAAAAAGGAACAAGTCGATATGTCTTCTCATTCTGAAAGGCAAAGGCGACCTGTGCTCCGGTCAGAATGAATATCCACCCCAGATACATCCAGACAAGAAACAGTGGCAACGTGGCGAATGAACCGTAAATCGCATTGTATTTTGCAACGCCGAGTTGAAGGCTGATGTAGACATTCTGCACTATAAACCAGAGGGCAGCCGCAAGTGAGGCTCCGATCACTGCGGGGATGGTTTTTACTTTGGTGTTGGGAAAAAAGATATACATCAGATAAAACGTCAGGGTAATGAAAAAAATCGGTACCGGTTTGAGCAGCAGCGACTGGAGCCATTCAAAAGGGATAAAGCGATCCATTTTTAAGGCCAGAACCGGACTCGTAAGAAAAGCACTGGCGGCAAAAGCGATGTTAATTGAGATCGGCAAGAGAATCATCAGGGTTAAATAATCGGCAACTTTCCTGAGAAGTGATCGGGCGGCGATGACCTTCCAGATGGCGTTCATCGCCGACTCAATATGGCCCAGCACCAGAAGCACACTGACCATAATACCGACAACACCGAAAGTCCCGAGTGTCGCAAAATTGGTTCTGTCGACATAATCGAAAAGCCTGTCAAGCGCAGAGCGGAGGTGTCCCATGAGATTGGTTCCGATCATCGGGATTTGCGTGGACTGTTGGGGAGAATTCTCAGCAGGACCCGACATTTCGCTACCGGTGCTTCTGTCGAGGGTTTCGATATAGGTGAAAGCAGCTTTTCGCAGCTGGTCTCCACCGCCGAGCCCCTTGACAATGGCGGTGCTCATTGCCAGCATCGGGACGAGCGAGAGCAGGATGGCGTATGTCAGGGCACTCGAACGTATTGAGAGTTCATTTTTCTTAAATTCCGTAAGAGTTATGAGAAAAACTCTTAGCAGGTAATGAACAGCCAAAGTGAACCGGGAACAATCAGTAACCTGCCTGTCCGCCCAGGTTGCAAGCGATGAACCGGTGGTAGCTTTTAAAGATTGCGGGGGAGTCATATGGGCCAGTGTCTCAGTTTTGGATAGTAAGCCATTTTTCCAGGACCTGAAAGACAACTTCTCTCTTAATCGGTTTGGAGATATAGTCGTTCATACCCGCTTCGATGCACAGTTCCCGATCGCCTTTCATGGCATTGGCGGTCATGGCAATAATAGGAATAGTGTTGAATCCGCTCTGTCGTATTTGGCGTGTTGCTTCGTAGCCATCCATCTCCGGCATCTGAATATCCATCAGGATGGCATCGAAATCACCAGGAGTGCTGGTGAACGTTTCCATCGCCTGCCTGCCGTTTGGCGCAACAGATACCTTGTAGCCTGCTTTGGTGAGTATGATGGTGGCGAGTTTCTGGTTTACCGGGTTGTCTTCGGCAAGAAGAATCCGTATTGACTGTTTCAGCTCCTCTCGTATGGAATACTGGGTGACGAGTTGTGCGTTTTCCGGTTGCTGCTGTTCTTCATTGCTGTCGAGAATTCTGGCAAGAGTCCGAAGAAGGATTTTCCGACGGGAGGGCTTTGTTAAAAATGCAGAAAATCCGGCTTCTTTACATCGGCTGGCAACTCTTTCTGCAGACGAGGTATAGGCGAGAAGCGGAAGCGCGGGATTGACGAGAGTTGAATTGCGGATCTGTGTCGCAAGATCGTATCCGGATATAAAGGGCATCTGCAGATCAAGTATTGCAATGTGGAACGGACGCTGTTCTTTTTCTGCCCGAAGAAGGGTGGCGATGGTGGTGGTTTCGTCCTGAAGGGTTGTTACAGCCATTCCTGCTTTGCTTAAAACGGCTTTGAGGATCTCGTTGTTAGTTCTGTTATCGTCGACAACCAGGACCCTCACATTTTTCAGTTCATCAATGGCCGGCGACAGAGGCAAGACCAGTGAAGATTTTTTCATCACCGCCCGGAAAGAGAAGATTGTGCCTTCTCCTTCTGCAGATTCTGCCCAGACATGCCCGCCCATGAGCCCAGCAATTTTTCTGCAGATCGATAATCCAAGTCCCGTGCCGCCATATTTCCTGGTGGTTGTGCCGTCTGCCTGTTTAAAGGCTTCAAAGACTGTTTCACATTTTTCTTCGGGGATTCCAATGCCAGTATCTCTTATTTTACTGAGCAGGGTAATGGTTTCCTCTGTCTCTTCATACACGTCAATACTGAGTTCCAGTTCTCCCTGTTTGGTGAATTTTGCAGCGTTTCCGAGCAGGTTGACAAGCACCTGACGAAATTTGCCGGGATCTCCCTGTACATTGGCCGGAAGCGTATCGTCGATGCGGCAGAGTACCTCAATCGGTTTGCCGGTGACCCGTGGACGGATGAGGTCGCACACATCATGGGCAGTTATTTCCGGATCGAAATCAATATATTCGAGCGTCATATGACCGGCTTCCACCTTGGAAAAATCAAGAATGTCATTGATTATTCCCAGCAGAGCCTCTCCGCTCCGCTTGATGGTCATTGCGCTGTCGCGTTGTTCCTCATCCAGCTTGGTGGAAAGAAGTATATCGGTAAAACCGATAATACCATTCATCGGTGTGCGAATCTCATGACTCATGGAGGCTAGGAATTCACTTTTGGCACGGTTTGCCGTTTCCGCAGCCATTTTTGCATTGCGAAGCTCCTTAGTCTGTTCTTTAATTTCCGACTGCAGGGTTTTTGAATAGTTTTCCTGGTGTTCCTGGATTGTTCTGTAACTATGTTGTGTCTCTTCCAGCATCTCCTGATGCTTGGCATCCATTACCTGAAATTTACGGTTAAACTGGTTCTTTTGAATAGTGATTTTTTTGTTAAGCTGTTCGACTTCCCTGCGGGCGAAATAGGAAGATAATGCAAGTCTGATGAGGCAGGAAATTTCTTCCGGACGGGAATTCTTATGTACTGCAAAACATATCAAAGAAGCTCGCAGCTCTGGAAGGTCGAGGACGAAATACCGATCGTCTGATACACGAACCGGCGGCTGCTCTCCTGGAGGTTGTTTGGCGGAATGTGTCAGGTCGTACACAAGGTCTTCAGGGAATTCCTCAAGATCCTTGTCGGAAGGAAACTGTAGACCGTCACGGTTGATCGCGATAGCAGAAACAACAGGGACTTCCCTGTGAAGATAGACAAGCAAATCCTGGATCCGGTCATCATCTGAAACCGCGCGGTTGAATAAACTGGACATGACGAGTTTGGCTCCTAACCATAAATGGCCTGTGCTTTGGCCATTTCATCGGGGAGATCTTCAATGAGAACGGTGTACTCGTCCAGATTGTCTTTCAGATGTTGGAAGAGTGGTGGCGATATATTCAATTCCATATCCGGGAGAGTTGAGTGCCCCTGCTGGCTGGCAATATATTCTGAAATCTGGATTATGCCTGTGAGACTGGACGGCTTGATATTTTCAGAAATTAAATGGTGGTCACGAATGGCATTTTGGATGGTGACCGGCATATTCCAGTCCAGGGTCATGAGATAGCAGAGCTCACAGTGGTCTGTTTCGAAAGTTTGCCGTTCCATATCAAGCAGTGAACTGGTCGATTTCGATATACTGCAAATCCTGTGGAAATCATTTTGACGGACTTGTTCTTCAACCAATAGGCCGAAATCGTGGAGAATACCGCAGAGGAATGCATCGTCGCCGTTTATTCCAAAAATTCGTTCGGCTACCATCTTGCTGCATATTGAGATTGCTGCACAATGAATCCACAATTTTTTTTTAGAAAAAAGAGAAGGATCTTCATGGTCTGTAAAAAAGCTTTTAATGGCATCTGTTACCACCAGGTTGTGGAGATTCTTCATACCAAGAAATGCCACTGCCCGTCCGATTGAATCAACACTCTGGACCAATCCGTAGTAGGGACTGTTAACAAGCCTGAGCAGGCGGCTCACCAGGACCGGATCTATTTTGATGACCTCTTCAAAGTCTTTCATCGTTGAATCCGGGTCGTTGATCAGGCGGGTGACGGTGGTTACGATGTGGGGGAGAGGATGTATGTCTGTAAAGGTTTCAATAAAATTTTGGGCAGTGGACACGCATAACCTCCCTTTTTGTCATGCAAATTCGTTCTCTGAAAGCCAGTTTTTACTCATATGCAGAATTTCGTGCAAGAACATATCCCTCTCCGGTGATAGGTTTACAACGGAAGGATCTTGTAGAAAGTGGCCCTGACAAAAAGATTCAGGGCTTTATTTGGCAAAAACCTCTTTCTTGGTTACCGCTTCCGCCTTGATACGATCAAGCAGTTCTGCAAGCACCGGTTTAATATTTTCCCGGATGTCGCCTGCCACAATAATATAGAGGAGATCGTCACCAGGTTGGAAAATTCCGGAGTATGCTTCGACAATTATATCAAAGATGCCTTCACTTTGCAGATATTCCTGCCGCAGGGCTTCTATCTTTTCCTGGTCAGGAGTCACCTCAAGAGCTGTGACTGAAGCTCGATCTTTTCTTGACCAGTTTCGAACAACGCCGTTATGTATAAGAATCATCCCCACGTTATCAGTGAATTCGACTCTTTTTTTCAGCTCTTTTATTGTCTTGGTAATATCCATTGAAATCCTTTTAGTGCCTTGCTTCAGGTTCCTTGTCACTCAGTTTAATATCCATTTCCGGGGTGTAAAAAACAAGAAACTGGAAGGGCTGTTTATAGAAAGCGCTTAAGATTGTCTTCAGGTCACTTTGACACCTTCATGGGTGTCCTGAAACTGACCCTGTCTCTTATACAGGATAATCTATTAAATTTGTTGTACAATCGGAATGATGAGTTCTTGTTCCTTGTTCAGGCTTGTCAGATTAATCGTTGAGTTATACCGCTCGAGGAGCCAAAGCGGTATGTCAAATTTGTTGTAACAGAGATCCCAGAGGGTGTCTCCTGAAATAACCTGATACATTTTCTGGCCGATTATTGTAAAGGCTGAGAAAAAATCTTCTTCGGTTTCCTGCAAGAAATCAAGACGTTTTTCTTCAAAAAGGTCAGGTGACAGTCGATCGAAAACTAACAGGAGTTTTTGACCGGGAGTAATATCTGTTTCGTGCTTGAGCCCATTGAGAGTCGATAGTACCGAAGATTTGGTTCCCAGCCAGTTTCCGTACAGTCCGAGCGATTCCTCCGGTTGAACGGTTATGTATCCATACGTCTTACTATTTTTTTGATGGATTTTGAACACGTTATATACTGTAGGATCCTTTTTGGGAAGAAAATCGTAACCATCTCCCGACGGACGTAGTTTTTTACTCGCCAGAAGGACCGGCTTTTGGGGAACATGGCCGGGAGGGGGCATTTTGGTATTTTGCTGAGCAGAGAGTTTTGGAACACCCTTTTTTCTTTCAACTAATTTTTCCGATCGCTGTGGGATCCTGAGTTTTTGTTTGAGAAATATTGTTGCATACTTGTCCAGATTATTTGCTTTCATAAGACTTTTAAGGGAGACACCGTGCTGGCGGGCAATACTGCTTGCTGTGTCACCTTTATTAACCCGATGAAAGAGGCTGGGTTTCTGCTCATTCCTGTAAAAAGAGGAGGGGATTGATCCAACGAGTCGGTCGGTTTTTTTTCCTGGCGGAAGTCTCAGTATATAGCCTTTAGGGATGCGTTTCTCACCGTTGACTATAGGGAGTCGGAGAGCCGGGTTGAGTGATTTTACCGTCTCTTTTGAAATCCCGAAGTGTTGAACAACTTCTGTGATATGGACGTATCCCGGAAGGGGCAGATAATGGGACGGCTTGGCGGAGTCGAGTTTAATACTTTGGTTGTTTTCCAGATCTCTGGCGACTTTCAATGCTGCCAGAAATTCAGAATAAAAATTCTTTGAGGCAAATTTAAAATGCCCTTTATTGTAATTTTTAAATACTTTCACATAGTCGCCCTCCTCGTTAACCGCTCTTAACATTCCGGCCAGGCCGTAATTGTATGAGGTGAGGGCCAGGGGCCAATTGTTAAGGGCACTGTAGCTTTTTTTTAGATATTTTGCAGCAGCGTGGCTGGCAATAATCGGATCCAGCCGTTCGTCAAGAGTGTAATCGATTGTCAGGTATTGCTTTCCCGTCGGCCGGGTGAACTGCCATATCCCTGCAGCTCCGAATTTTGAATAGGCCTTGTAATTAAAAGATGATTCAACATGCGGCAGGTACGCCAGCTCCTCCGGCAGGCGATACGAACGGAAGATCTTCTTTATCTCATCAATGTACCTTCCTGAGTGGATGACTCCGCTCTGAAAGCGTTCCTTCTGGCCTCTTTGGCTGCGAACGTTTTCTGCAGCACGGTCCATCTCTTTTCGTTTGTTTTTACCGGAAAAAAGTGCGTCTACCCTGATCTCATCGCGTGTTGACGGTGGCTGCCCGGCGAGTTTTTTTAGAATTGTGCTGTACTTTTTTCTGGCCTGTTTCTGAAAAATGGAATTGAGACGAGCTGCGCCCGGCAGATCATCGCCGAGAACGGGAATGACTTCGTAAATCTTTGATAAATCCTCCGAGTCATGTATAACTGCCTCGGTGAGGGAATAGTGGGAATAAATCTTTTCCCAGAACTCGATGTTGTCGGCAAGAGCTTCATATCTGGGGAAATTTGTGTTGCCGGCAAAGGATACCTGACTAAAAAAAACAGTTGTGACCAGCAGCCAGAGTATGTACAGGACATATATTGTTCTGCATACTGGAGGATAAATGAAGGACATGAAAGGTATAGTATGGAAGTAATTATAGAATATGTGAATTGGTCTCAATCAATACTGAGAATTATATCACAAGTAGAGGTTCAGCGGAATACGAATCTTCATTCAATGGCAGAAATATGGGGGATTGAATGTACACACCGATAGTGGCGACACTGGGATATATCTTGTCTCCTGACAGAAAAAAAACTCTGCTCGTGCATAGAAACAAGAGAGCTGAGGATCAGCATCTCGGCAAATACAATGGCCTCGGAGGAAAGATGGTTCCGGAGGAAGATATTTATCAATGCCTGGTTCGAGAACTACATGAAGAGGCGAACATAATTTGTGAAAACGTGGTCTTGCGCGGCACGATAAACTGGACTGGATTTGGGCCGCAGGGAGAAGACTGGTTTGGATTTATATATAGGATAGACAGTTTCACAGGTACGCCAAAGAGTTCCAATGAGGAAGGTGATTTGGTCTGGATCGATGTGGCGGACATTATGGAATTGCCGATGTGGGAAGGGGACAGATTTTTTTTACCGATGGTGTTTGACGACGACCCCAGGGTTTTCCACGGCTTCATGCCATATGACAACGACCGGCCGACCGACTGGCGCTATTCCAGAATCTGATTGAGGTTGCAGTGAGCAGGGTCCATGGTATATTCCAGAGCATATGGTAACAGCTATAAGATTTCCAGAGGGGGCTCGCGAATTCATCATATGTTCCTGCGGGTTAAGATTCGGCCAGAAAATATATACTTTTGGTCAACTCGCAAAAATGTAACTGCTTGTGGATAGCTGATTAAAAAGGTTCAAAAACCTTCAAACAGATGGTAGAAGATTTTTATATTGTTGCGGTGTGCCAAGGTACATAATAATGATATAAAAATTGCAGCAACGAAGCAGATAAGTGAAGATTTCGGATAAAGAATTCTCGGAGTCTGAGCGTATCGGAATCCGGAGTTTATGCCCTGTTTGTAAGGATGCTTACTTCCGAAGCTATCACAATAAAAAATAAATAATAGAGGGGTAGACAATATGGAGCAGGAGAGTGAACTGCAGCGGCTTGAAAAATTTGTTGAAAAGATATTAACACGTTTTTCCGCGTTAAAAGATGAAAAGGCACAGCTTGAGCAGGAAGTGTTTGAGCGAGATCTTTTAATAGAGGAATTGCGAGAGAGCATTTCGTCTAAAGTGACAGAGCGAAATGAGATAAGCGCCAGAGTCAACAAAATTGTCGATCAGATTGAGGAATGGGAGCATAATCTGGAGCATGGTGCCGGGTTAGTGGCGGACAGTTCTTCTGAAACGACGAGAGTTGATGAAGAACAACTGCACTCGGAAGCACATGATGCAGAGCAGAGACTAGACGAAGAGGAAAAGCGTGTTCAGCACAATCTCTTTTCGACGGCTGATTCCAAAGGCTAATATCTCGATGTGTCAGGGAAGTCCCTCCTCCGGGGTGACGCGTATGGCGAAGTGTGTATGCTGCACGGTAGAAATAATAGTGAATCCGGATTGATATGTCTGAGGCGGAAAGGTTGGTAAGATTCGAATTGCTGGGGCAGGAATATAAATTTTATACTGCTTCGTCGGAGGAGGAACTGAGGTCAATCTTCTCTCTTGTTCGCCAACTCGTTGAAATAGACGCACCACAAACCACCGGTACTCTGCCGGTTGGGAAAATGGCGATAATGGCCTGTTTGAATATTGCGTCCCGCTACGTCAAGCTCATGCAGGAATTTGAAGGGTATAAGAGAGACTCTGAGGAGAGAATTGTCCGCCTCAACGAAGAAATTCGATCCAGGTTAATGTCTGATTGAGGCCCAGAAGGTATAATTTGTTTTCGTTTAACGGAAAGTCTGTTATAATTCTGTTAAAGGTGAAATTCCTTATAAACCGTACAAAAGCTACCCGGAATGTTTCGGTTGACTATGACGAAACAAGAGTTTTCCCTGCACTGTTGGTGATCTTCAGTGTGTGTTGAGCCAACTCCCAAAAAAAGGGTAACTCCACTGATAGCGTAAGAAAAATCGATTATCGAATTTCCTGAAGTTATTATGAGTCTGCCCACCTATTTTATAGGTTTAACTTTCCTGGCGACACGGCAGTGTGGGGAAGATGTCCATTTGTGGGGAATGGAGTGATCTGCTTGCTGTTTTTCTATCCGGCCTGATAGAGCTTAGAAATAATTTGAGACAATGAAGCCGGTTAACATATAACAGAAGATTGACCTCAGCAGAAAAACGCTGTTGGAACAAAATACAAATTAAGGGAAGCAGTACTGCTTTTTTTAGATATTTCTCTCGATAAGCCCGTTTAATCAGCTTGTCTTGATTGACTTATTCCCACATGAAGCGTGGAATAACCCCCCTCAAAGGGGCAGTATACAATTGAGTTCTGTCTACTGGTATTGCAATTATCTGAACCTAAAACGGATTGTTCAGTTTCATCCTGGAAAACTCAACGTGCTGTGGTGAGTATGTGTTATTTCCAGGTACAGAAAAAATGGTCAATGACCCTGGAACTATCTGCAAATTTGAGGAGAGGCCGCCAACTGGTGATGAACTTTTAGTACAGTTGCCGACCTCTGGTACACAATAACAAGAATAGTGACTGTTATTTTATCGCTCATGAAAGTCATGTCATAAGTTGACAGACTGGATTTTCCTCAAAATTCCCTCCAATTTTTTTGTTTTCCTCCGCTTTTTTCTTCTGTCCTGTCAGTCATCACCAGATAGGATTGTTCAATGGATTTAATAAATCATCCATACTTACTCGTCTGCATCAGTCTCCTTCTCGGGACAGCCCTGGGTATTTATTTCAGGAAATTGTTCGTTGAAGGACACGAAAAAAACATTAAAATTCAAAGTAATCAGATTGTCGAAAAAGCCATAGTTGAAGCTGAACAACTTAAAAAAGAAGCGTTACTGCAGAGCAAAGAGGCGGCATATCAGATTAAACAGGCTTTAGAGAACGAACTCAAAACGGAAAGAGAGGAATTTAAGGAAGAGCAGCGACAACTCAAACGAAAAAGAGACAGCCTGAAAAGGGAGTGGGACAGCTTTGATCGGAAACAGACCGATCTTTACAATAGTGAGCGTGAGATCAAGCAGCAGGAAGCTGAGTGGCAGGAAAAGCATAAAGAAATAGATACACTGATTAGTGAAAAGCGATATGAGTTGGCACAACTTGCCGGGATAAGTCAGGAAGAAGCAAAGAAAATTCTCATAGAATCACTCGAAAGTGAAGCGAGAATGGAAGCGGCTAAAAGGCTTGTCAGGATAGAAAACGAGATGAAGATGGAGGCGGACCGAAAAGGAAAAAACATTCTGGCCCTGGCTATATCTCGTTATGCCGGCGATTATGTCGCAGATAGAACCGTTTCAATGGTACCATTGCCGAGCGATGAGATGAAAGGCCGGATCATTGGCAGGGAAGGGCGGAATATCAGGGCTATTGAGGCTGCTACAGGGATTGATATCATCATTGATGATACTCCTGAAGCAGTGATTCTATCAGGATTCAATCCGGTTCGAAGAGAAGTTGCCCGATTGGCGTTGCTACAACTTATCGGTGATGGAAGGATTCATCCCGGCCGCATTGAAGAAGTGGTCGAGAAAGTGACCAAGGAACTGGAAGTTACCATGCGGGAGTCTGGAGAGCAGGCAACATTTGATGTCGGAGCCCATGGGGTACATGTCGAGCTGATAAATCTGCTCGGACGGTTGAAATATCGAACCAGCTATGGACAAAATGTCCTTCAGCATTCCCTGGAAGTGTCTTTTCTGTGCGGCATAATGGCGTCCGAGCTGGGTGTGGATGTGAAGATGGCCAAACGGGCCGGGCTGTTGCATGATATAGGTAAGGCGGTTGATCATGAAGTAGAGGGGTCTCATGCTATAATTGGCCGGGATCTCGCGAAAAAATATGGTGAACCTGAGCAGGTAGTGTATGCCATTGGCGCTCACCACGAGGAGCAGCCGCCCCTGAGTGTTATTGATGTCCTGGTGCAGTCGGCAGATGCCCTGTCCGGTGCCAGACCTGGAGCCAGAAAGGAAATGCTGCAGAGTTATGTCAAGCGCCTTGAGGACCTTGAGGCTATTGCCAATGGTTTCACTGGTGTCGAGAAATCCTATGCTATCCAGGCCGGACGTGACTTGCGGATCATTGTTGATTCAGGCAAGGTGAAAGATGAAGACGCTACATTGCTGAGTCAGGACATAGCCAGGTCTATTGAGAGTAAGTTAACCTATCCTGGGCAGATTCGAGTGACTGTCATTCGGGAGACCAGGGCTGTTGAATTCGCAAAATAACTGGTGGTGTTGTGAAATATAATCTCCATCTGTGCGTCGGTGTGCTATAAAATTTTCATCGCTGCGGAGTACTTGAGGACGTCGCAGCGATGAAAATTTTACGAGTCTCCCGCGTATGAATTTTGGTGTAGCCCGAATTTCTCATGAACATTGGGTCCTGGAAATTAATAATTTCTTAAATACATAATAATTGCAGGCTTAAAAACTATGGCGTCGATTGAAGAGCAGCTTGAATTGATAGAACGGGGAGTTGTTGATTGTATCTCCCGTGAAGAATTGATTAAAAAACTGAAAAAATCCCAGGAAACAGGTATCCCCCTTAAAATTAAAGCAGGATTTGATCCCACTGCCCCCGATCTGCATCTCGGTCATACCGTGCTGCTTCAAAAGCTTAAACATTTTCAGGATCTGGGGCATGAAATCTACTTTCTCATCGGTGATTTTACTGGGATGATAGGTGATCCCACGGGAAAGTCAGAAACCAGAAAGGCTCTGACTGTGGAACAGGTAGCTGAAAATGCCGAATCCTATAAGACCCAGGTTTTTAAAATTCTTGACTCTGAAAGAACAAAAGTTGTCTTCAACAGCAGCTGGTTAGGGAAATTGACGTCCATTGATATGATCAAGCTGGCATCAGAGCTGACTGTTGCCAGGATGCTGGAACGAGAAGATTTTCGCAACCGTTTTGAAGGTGGTAAACCGATTTCAATTCATGAATTTCTTTACCCGCTGATTCAGGGTTATGATTCCGTTGCCATGAAAGCGGATGTTGAACTGGGGGGAACGGACCAGCTTTTTAATGTCTTAATGGGCAGAGATCTCCAGAGATCCCATGGCCAGGAGCCACAGGTAGTGCTCACCATGCCGCTCCTTGAAGGATTGGATGGCGTCAACAAGATGAGTAAATCTCTTGGTAATTATATCGGCATTACAGAGTCTGCTGACAATATCTATGGTAAGGTGTTATCGGTTTCGGATGAGTTAATGTTCAGGTATTTCGACCTGTTGACAGATCTGTCCAACGCTGAGATTACCGACCTCAAAAAACAGGTTGAGCAGAATCAGTTGCACCCGAAAGAGGTTAAAAAACAGTTGGCCAGAGAACTCACTGCACGTTTTCACAGTGTTGAAGCGGCCAGGATGGCTGAAGAAAATTTTGAGAAGGTTTTCAAAAAAGGTGGTATACCTGATGATTTGCCTGAGATTACCTGTGTCGCCACTGAACCTGTCGCTCTGCCTCAACTGTTGTTTGATGCCGGTCTTGTGAAATCGACCTCCGAAGGAAGAAGAATGATTCAGCAGAGTGCGGTATCAATTGACGGTGAGAAGATAACCGATGTGCAGTCGATGGTTAAACCGTTGGGGGAAGTACTTATCAAGGTAGGGAAACGTAGGTTCAGTAAAGTTATTTTCAGCTGAAATCTGTGTACACACTGGTATGGACAGTTGATGATAAAAAAAATGGGCAACGGCGAATCTTTCGCCGTTGCCCATTTTGCATTGTCCGCTGCGAGCCTTAAAACCATTAATTGAGAGACATCTTCTGGTTTTCTTCTATACAGTTCCCGCATATCCCGGTGAATTCAATATGATGACCAAGAATTTTATAATTACTGGCTTCCTCGGCAACCTGATTTATTTGCTCTTGAACGGCAATGTCGATATCATTGACCTTGCCGCATGAGGAACAGCGGATATGATAATGCGGTTCAACTGTGGCATCGAAACGTTTCTGTGTCCCACCCACCTCAAGCTTGAGAATAATCCCGCTGTCGGCCATCAATTCAAGGTTTCTGTAGACTGTTCCAAGGCCGATACGAGGTAAACGCCTGCGGACCATGTCATACACCTCGTTGGCTGTTGGGTGGGAAGTTACTTTCCCCAATTCCTCCAGGATGATTTGTCGCTGGGTCGTTAAGCGCATGTTTGGTAACTGTTCCATGATTGTCCCTTAAAATAAATATTGATAAGCGTTACTATCTAGCATCATATCCCATCATGTAAAGAAAGCAAAGGAAAATTAGTTATAACAGCATCTCTGCGCGTTTTTTGAAGACAATAATCAACCATATAACAGCTCATAAGAGCTGTTATATGAATAAATTATTGGCGTACCTGTGGATTGAAATACCCAAAACGGAGGTTGGGGAATTCCTTTTTGAGAAGGCCGAACCACTGACGGATGCCGAGTGCCTGCGTGTCTGATGTAAGGCCGAGGCTTGTCAGGTACCATTCCGGATCCATATTCAGGTTTCGTAATTGAAGAAAGTCAGGATGATGGTTGCTGATCAATGTACAAAGTGCATCAAACTCCTGTACTGAATCGGTAAATCCAGGAAGGATGAAGTAGTTAAGGGAAACGAAACGATCATTTTCTTTCATGACATCTATGGACGTGGTGACATCGGAGAAAGTATAATGCCTTGGGCGATAATAGAGGTTATAATACTGCTTCTGGGTCGAGTTAAGGCTGACCCGGAGACTGTCCAGCCCGGCCTGTACGAGCCTTTTTATACTCACAGGCAGGCTGGCGTTGGAATTGAGATTTATTGTGCCTCTGGTTGTTTTCATGCGGATGTGCTGGATTGCTTTCTCAATGACGCCAGCTTGTAGAAGTGGTTCTCCCTCACATCCCTGGCCAAAACTGACAATCGGATTTTCTGCAGACTCTAGGTGCGTGATGGCAATCTGACTTATTTCCCTTACTGTGGGCACGAAAGTGATTCGATCCTGTGTCGAAGGGCAGCAACCGGAAGCCTGCAAAGAAATACAACCGAGACAGCGGGCATTGCATTCCGGTGATGTCGGCAGGGGAGCCTCCCAGCGGCCGAGAAAGTAATTGCGGGCTGCCGGGCACCCATAGGTGAGGCAGCATTTACCCAGATGTTGTACCAGTCTGTTCTCTTTAAACTGTCGAAGTTTTTTTTGAGTGCGTTTTTCAACATCGACCTGGCGATATTGATCACCATCCTGTCTTTTATCAAGGTCGCTGCGAAACCCGGTTACCCAGAACCTGTCCTGATACCAGCCGACCGCGGTATATGCAAAGAGCGGTAGGGTAGGGGCATCAGGTTGGGTCTGATAAGCGCTCGAGAGGATGGTTGTATGAGCCGGGGCCATGAAAGCAGCAACTGCCTGAACGTTTCTGTTCTCTTCGTAAGGGTTTTCGTTCAGGAGAACCGGCTCCTTCGAACGAGGATCCCATCCGATGGGGAGACGCACCGGCAGGCTGAAGAGTTCACTTCCTTCCGGCAGGGGGATCAAGTCTTCAAGTGATGGACGTACAACATTACCATTACTCATGCCGACCATCTCAAGGTCGGTACATTCTCTAATGTTGCCCTCCTCATCTGCAAATAAAAGAGCAGGGCAGGCTGTGGGATGTTCCATCTACTGTCTGAGAACTCTGAAAACAGAATCAACCGTTCGATAGATTTCAAGGTCATCGCCGAAGATATCGGTAATTGCAGGATGCTCGATGAGGTCTTCAACTATATATTGGGTGAAATACAAGCTGACAACATTAGGATCCTGGGCAATTGTCCGAACCGGAGCAATTTTCATCTGCAGTTCAAACTCCTCGATGTAGCCGAGTTTGCTTAACTGATTTTCAAATGCTTCTCGCATTGCAGAAACAGATGAGGTCTCGATTATTTCTCTGTCAATGAGGCGCTGGACGAGTTTTGCAGCGAATTCTGGTGCATGATCCTTTGCTCTCAGAAACATTTTACGTCGTTCCTGCTCGCGTTTTCGATCAATGGTGCGGATGGTCTTATCTGTAGTTCTGTTTGGACTGATGTTTACTTTGGCCATTAAAATTTCTCCATATCGTTTTCATCTCCACAGGGAGATGGGACTGTTGCTTTCCTGCGCTCAGTATAGATGTTATATAATCCGAATATATAATTATCACTAGCGTAAACTTGCATCCAATCAGGTATAGTATGCTGTTTTTCAGCGGTCGTGTCCACATGCCTTCAGGAAATACAGGAGAGTTTTCTCGACTCTCCCCATACCTCTTGGACACGAGGTCCTCTCAGTTGTAATTGGATGAGGCCCTTAAAATACCAGTTGATTTTCTTCGATGTATTTGTATATTAAGCTGCTTATCAAAGAAATTGAAAGTGAGGATTCGTTACTCGCTGCAATTATTATCTTCGTATTATAATGCTGTTAAACAAAACTCATATTGGTCCTTTGGAGGTTTTTCCCATGGTAAGAAAAGTAAAAGCGATGCTGCCTGTGTTACTGTGTGTGTCTGTTATAACTTTATCAGGTTGTGGATCAAAAAAAGAAACTGATCAAGCAATGAAAACAGAGGTTCCGGGAGAGGCAATGGGCGTTGAAGAGTCGCTTGATTCAAAGCCTCTGGGAATAAGTGAGGGTCGCACAACAGAGGGAATGCTTCCCGTATATTTTGATTTTGATTCTTCTGATATTAGAAACGATCAGGTACCCCGTATTCAGGTGAATGCCGATTTTATCAATACCCAGCAAGATTATGATATTAAAATTGAAGGAAATACCGATCCTCGTGGCACCAATGAGTACAATATGGCTCTGGGGGAAAGACGTGCGCTGAGCGCCAAGAAATATCTGGTAAACCTCGGTGTTAACGAGGCGAAGCTCAGCACAATCAGTTATGGCGAAGAGAGAATGTTGTTGCACGGTCATGACGAACTCTCCTGGGCTCAGAACAGACGTGCAGATTTCGTGGTTGTCGAGTAGAACGTTGTTGATGTTGGTTAAAAAATTTGGAGTCTAAAATGGTATCTCAAAGAACTTTGCTGGCAGGACTTATCAGTTTAATGCTCTGTTTTGCTGCAAGCAATTGTTTTTCTGCTGATCTGAAGATCGGCGTCATGAATGTACAGAAAATCATTGTCGGATGTGATGCAGGAAAAGCTGCAAAAGAACGATTCGACAAGAAGATGAAGGAGCTTCAGTCGACCTTTAAGTCAGAGGAAGAAGCACTTAAGGAATTGCAGGCAGAGATAAAGAAGAAAAGCTCCGCCTGGAGCGAAGAGAAACGAGCTGAGAAGGTTCGTGAATTTCAGAAAAGTGGTCGTGAGCTTCAGGCCAAGACCGAGGATGCCCGCTTCGAGATGAAAAACCTGCAGGACAAGGAACTCGAACCGATTCTGAAGGCGCTTGAAAAAGTAGTTGATCAATACGGCAAGGATAACGGATTTACAGCAATAATGGATGCACAAAATGGTGTTGTCTATTTTGACAAATCTGTCGATATCAGCGACGCCATTGTCAAAAAACTTAATGGAGCGTTAGCGAAGAAATAATTGCTGTGAACGCACTATTGACATGATCGTTGGCAAAACGGTGTAGGGGGCTGTCCTTCTACATCGTTTTGTCGTTTTCAGGACCTTCTTTCTGATATCCAGTCACGCAGTTTAGTATGCTCTGGAGGAGGAAAAAAGAAGAAAGGATGTCTTTTAACAAAATAATTGAAGATGACCTCCAAGGCATCCGCCCTTCATCGGGGTCTTGAGCAGAATCCCATCTGTCGGGGCGAGAGTCTGAAAATAAGGCAAGAACATGGCAATTAAAAGTATGACCGGTTTCGGCCGGGGAGAATTTGAGCGAGGTGGCCGGGTCTGGGCCGCTGAGATCAGGTGCGTCAATAACAGATACCTTGATCTTAAAATGAAACTGCCGCGAGGCTGTGCCTCGCTTGAAGAAAAAATTCGAAAAAAAGTAGCGGAAACTCACCTGCGAGGCAGAGTCGACCTCTTTCTTTCAGTAAGTGGTGATTTTACCGACCTGCAGGAGGTGAAAATCAATATACCTCTAGCAGAAAGCTACAGGAATGCTTTGCAATCCCTGTCCGATGAGTTCGCACTCGAAAGCAATATAACCGCCCAGACTCTGGTGTCTTATCCGGATGTTCTGATACGAGAGCAACAGGACGAGGATTTGGCAATAGTTTGGGAGATGGTAGAAAAAGCTATTGATGCAGCTCTCGAGAGTTGCGATACGATGAGGTCTCAGGAAGGCAAGGCTCTGGCGGCTGATCTGGTTGCCCGGTTAGCTTTTTTTGATAAAACTATCGCCAGTATCGAGGAGTCTATTCCGGAATTACTTGAGCAGCGTCAGAAACATCTACAGGAAAGGCTGGAAAAACTCTTGACGAATGTCCAGCTCGACCCCTCCCGGCTCGCTCAGGAGGTTGCAATTATGGCTGACAAGACCGATGTCACCGAAGAAATTGTGCGACTGCGCTGTCATATCGGGCAATTTACCTTGTTTCTTTCGGAAGGAGTTGGGATTGGCCGTAAGCTTGATTTCCTCATTCAGGAGTTTCTGCGGGAAGTGAACACTCTGGCATCAAAAATAAACGACGCTACCGTGGCACACCTCACCGTTGATCTGAAGAGTGAGCTGGAGAAAATGCGGGAGCAGGTACAAAACATAGAGTGATCAGTAAGAGTGCTAGAGCATAAATTGAATTCATGGTGAGTTATGCAGCTATTGAATGTGGGGTTTGGCAACACCGTGATGTTGCAAAAAATTATCGCTGTTATCAATACCGGGTCATCTCCTGCCAGAAAATTGAAAGATGCGGCAAAAATGGATGGAAGGCTTATAGATGTCACTGAGGGCAGAAGAACGAGATCGATTCTGGTGATGGAATCAAATCATATCATTCTCTCTTCCGTTCAACCGGATACAATCAATCAGAGGATGCAGGCCCTCCAGCCTGGCCATAACCTGAGTGAATATTTTGACCAGCAAACAACGAAACCTTAGGAGTCTGTATGATGGCAGGTAGGTTATTTGTAATCTCCGCTCCATCCGGAGCAGGTAAGACCACGATACTCAAACGGGTTATGGTTCAGGTTCCGGGACTGGTCTTTTCTATCTCCCATACGACCCGTTCCCCCCGGCCTGGTGAACAGAATGGTGTCGACTATCACTTCGTAACCCGAGCTGAGTTTCTGGCGATGATTGATCAGGGGCAGTTTCTTGAGCATGCCGATGTACATGACAATCTTTATGGGACGAGCAGCGCGGCAATTGATATACAGCTCAAAGCAGGGTTGGATGTAATACTTGATATAGATGTTCAGGGTGCAGCTATTCTTCGCGAAAAGGGTCATCTTGAGGCGACCCATATATTTATATCCCCTCCGAACCTAACCGAGCTTGAGAAAAGACTTCGCGGCAGGGGTACGGAGAGTGAAGAAAAGATTCGTCTGCGCATGAGAAATGCCGAGACTGAGATGAGTGCTGCTGCTGCATACGAATTCCTGATCATCAACGATACGGTTGGGGAGGCAGCGAATCTTCTGATGTCGATAATTCTAGCGGAACGTGCCAAAACAAAGAGGCTCCATTCGACAAACAATTCAGTGGCAGAGTGACTTGATGAAAAAAAATATCGGCCGGCAAAAACAGTCCGGGGAAAAGAATATTCGATTGAGTGAAGATCTGCTCTGGGGGGTTCACCCGATTTTTGAAGGATTGGAGAAAGAGCCGGAGAGGTTTACAGAAATCATACTGCAAAAAGATAAGCGGGGAGGAAAGATAGAGGAAATCATCGAAAAAGCCCGAACTCTTGGTGTGAAACTATCCTTTGTCGAATCCTTGCGTCTGACCGGCGACGGCAGTTCGCAGGTCCGACACCAGGGGATAATTGCACGGATAAGCGAGACTCCGCTTATCGCCTTAGATGATCTGATAGTGAAGATGAGAGCCCGTATCGCAGAGGGAGAGAAAGTACGGCTGATGGTCTGCGACTCATTGCAGGACCCGCATAACCTCGGGGCAATAATTCGCTCGGCACTGGCTTCCGGGGCTACTGGGGTGGTTGTGACGAGAGAACGATCAGCACCGCTTGGCGGCACCGCGGCAAAGTCGTCGGCCGGCGCAATGTCGCACATTGATATCTGTCAGGTTACCAATCTGGTCAATGCTCTGAAAGATCTGAAAAAAGCAGGTTTTTGGGTATTTGGCGCGATAAAAGACGCCGAAGCCCATTCCATTTATCAAACTGATCTGACAGTGCCGGCCTGCCTGGTAGTTGGCAGCGAAGGGAAGGGTATCAGGCCGCTGGTAAGAAAAGAATGTGATGTCTTGATATCTATTCCGATGGCTGGCACGCTTGACTCACTCAACAGTTCCGTGGCCGCAGCAGTTATCCTTTTCGAGGCCATGCGACAGAGCTTAGCAATAAAAAATTCGGGCTGACACTCATTGTAGTCCATAGGATTTAAGCTTTTCCCACAGGTTTTTTCTGCTTATACCCAGCAATCGTGCCGCCTCAGTACGGTTGCCATTACTTTGTAGAAGGGCGGTTCGAAGGCAGTTCTGTTCGAAATTTGCCAGCTTGTCACTGAGATTAAAATCTGATTCCTGTTGTAATGAGTGCTGGTTGATCTCGGTTGGCAGATCAGCCGGTGTGATCTCCGGTCCCCGACTGAGAACGGAGGCCCTCTCCATTAAATTTCTCAGTTCCCGTGCGTTTCCTGGAAAATCGTAGTGGTTGAGACAATGTATAGCCTCAGTGGTGATTTTCGCTGACCTGCCATGTAAGGTGTTAAATTCAGACAGAAAAACATGGCAGAGTTCCTCGATATCTTCCTTATGCTCCCTCAGCGGCGGCATCTTCAGCGGGATAACCTGGAGCCTGTAGAGCAGGTCCTGCCGGAAATCGCCGGCCGCCACTTCTTTCTGCAGGTCCTTTGAAGTACATGCGATTATGCGGACATCCACGTTGATACTTTTGTTGCCGCCAACTCTTTCAAACCGGCTTTCCTGCAGAACCCGGAGCAGTTTCGCCTGGAGTGGTCCGGGAAGATCGCCAAGCTCATCCAGGAGCAGGGTACCGTTGTCGGCGAGTTCGAATTTTCCTTTTCTTTTCTGGTCGGCACCGGTAAAAGCACCCTTCTCATGGCCGAAAAGTTCTGACTCCATCAGTCCGTCCGGAATGGCGGGGCAGTTGATGGAAACGAAAGGTTTATCATGCCGGTTGCTGGCTTTATGAATTGCCCTGGCCGCAAGTTCCTTACCGGTACCCGATTCTCCTGTAATAAGGATTGTAGCATTGGTGGGTGCCGCCTGTTCAATCAGTGAATAGACCTGTTGCATGGCTGGAGAATTCCCGATCAGTCTGCGGTCGTGTCCGTTATGGCAGGTGGCCTCAAGAACTTCACACTTTGCTCTGACCGCCTGGGTTTCAAAAAGGCGCGTGACCCGGATAATAAGGTCGTCCAGGTCGAATGGTTTGAGTATGTAATCAGTTGCCCCCTTACGCAGACAATCAATGGCAGCATCGACCGAGCCATAGGCCGTCATAATAATCACATCGGTGTCCGGGCTCTGCTTGCGCACATTTTGGAGCAGAGTCAAGCCGTCCAGCCCGGGCATGCGGATATCTGATACAATCAGATGATATTGGTGTTTTTCAAACAGCTCCATAGCCTTGAGGCCGTCTTTTGCCTCATCCACTCGCCAGCCATGTTTTTTTAGTTTATCGTATATTGAAATCCGCATTATTTCGTCATCTTCGGCGAGCAGAATTTTGGGCATGATTGTCTCTCTTTATGAAATATTATGGCTGCTTACAGCCGTCTCTTTGCGTACTATTCTGGATACTCTCTGTTCATTGGGATGGTGATTGTAAACAGGGTCCCCTCTCCCGGCCTGCTGTCCACCGTAATTTTTCCGTTCATTCGCTGAACCAGTGAATAGGTGACCGCAAGCCCGAGTCCGGTACCTTCTCCGACTCCTTTGGTGGTAAAGAAAGGATCAAAAATATGTGGCAGGTTGTTTTCTGCTATGCCCTGGCCTGTATCCTGAAAGATGAAAATGAGTTCATCGCCACGCTCCCGGCATTCAATGGTCAGTTTGCCGTTCTCGTCCATCGCCTGAATGGCATTCAGACCAATGTTGATGATAATCTGTTTGAGTGCTTCGGCATCCAGTAGATGCTCCTCTGATACTGAAATATTCGTATCGAGGATAATATTTTTCAATTTATAGGAGAGAAGTTGCGTGCACTCATTGAAAAGTATGCGCAAGTCGATTTTTCTCGCGTTCAATGGTTCTGTTCTGCCGAAATTGAGGAGTTGGCGCATTGTCATTTCAATCTGCCTGAGTCCCTTGTCAAGAAGTGGGAGATAGCGCTCTGTCTGTTCACGGTCATCTGGGTTTTCACGCATGGACTTGACGCAGTTGAGCATTCCTCCCAGGGGGTTGTTTACCTCATGGGCTATTCCTGCCGACAGGATGCCAAGTGAAGCCATTTTTTCGCTTAAATGGGCCTGTGCTTTGGTCGCCAGAAGTTCTTTCTGTGATTTTTTGAGACGGTCACAAAAAAGCACGAAATTGTCACTGACACTGTCAAGTTCATCTTTAAATATTGACGGTAAGAGATATTCTTCCGGCGGATCTTCCGGAAAACTGTCCATGGCCTGGGTTAACCTGCTGATCCGGTGGACAATGAGTGATTCAAACATCAGGAAGAGGGCTACCGTAACGAAAAAGATGCTCGATACGCCAATCAGGATAAGGGTGTGGATGTTTCTTCTGATCAGTTCATCGGCCCAACTGATAGGAATACTGATGGAAAGACCTCCACGAATATCACCCTCACTGTAGCCGTGCCTGGCATGACAGCCGAGGCAGGATTCGGTCACCCGTAAAGGAGCAATGAAACGGACAACCCTGCCCATATCAGAATTATCCACATCAATGACTTCCTCAGCACCATGGACAAAGGCCTGCAGTGATACTTCTTCAAACTTGTCCGGTTTGTTGTGGGGATTGACCGGGTTAAGGCTTGTTACCCGGAAATAGCCGAGTCCGTCACGCTTAGCGTAGGAAGAGAGTTCGCGGGTGATCATCGCCGGGTTGCGAAGAAAATATGTCTGTCCAGCAGCGTCCATCATGGTCGGTAAATCAAGGTAGGGGTTTGCTTCCACTCCCTTTTTTTTCAGAACAAAAAGACCGTTATGATCCGATGCCCACTGCCTTGTCAGAAGAATCTGTTTATAAAGCATGCGGGCTTGCTGCTCAGCCTGCTTGAGGATCATTTTTTCATCAAACGCCGAAGTACGGTAGAGCATAAAGAGATAAAATGCCGAAATAATTGCTCCGATAAAAATAATAAATTTTGTTCGAAGTGAGATATGTGCAGGAAAACTGAAATTCATTTTGTGGGTATCCATGGTTAATTTCAGGAGCAGCCCGGGGAAGCCATCGAGGCGTGTATCGTATCCCGGGCCGGCAATCACCCTCTTCAACGCAATTTTCGATCCAGGTTGGTAAATTCAATATAATGGAGTTTGGTGGTAAGAGAAAGGAGGAAGGACTATTACCCGTTGAATTGTCCCTGGCACGTCTGGGGCTGACAGTTTTCAGAAAAGAGAAAGTTGTCCCCTGTCTGCTGGTATTTTTCCCGGAGATGGTGTCTCTCAGGAGAGTCGATGCGTGCTCCTGTTACCGACAGGTAGCGGAATACCGGAATGAGTGTTACTGAACAGTAACATTTAGTGTTGTCGATGTCTCTAACATGCTGAAACAAATGACGAATAATATTGGAATGGAGTTTGCATAAATTTTACGATAGTTCGAAAATTATTTATTCCCTTAACGATGTGGATTGCATTTGGTCAACAGTAACGAAAGCACCTGCAACAGTTACAGGAGAAAACAGACACCATAATAATTTAAAGAGGGAGGTACATGGTGAAGAAAAGAAAACGGGTACATTACACGGGTTTTATGCCGGTCTTATTAGGGATGGTAGGGCTGGTGCTGCTGGCCGTATCGGTCACGGCTGGCGACAGCGAGAACGCTGTGCATCCTGAACTGACCGAGCAGGAAATGCTCATAGCCTGTGCAGACTGCCACAGGGAGGTTACTCCGGAGGTTGAAAAGCAGTGGTATAACTCTGTCCACGGTATTGCCATGGTTAAATGCTATCAGTGTCACGGCACCTATGAGAATTTTATGGTGACACCAACCAGGCAGAATTGCGATACCTGTCATAGCGACGTCCACAAGAGAGATCCACAGGACAAACCATGCTGGGAGTGTCATGTTCCCCATTCGTTTAAGGAAAAGAAATAGCACAATAATTGAACTGATCGAGAGGAAGGAGATCATAATGGCACAGACGAGACGTGATTTTATTAAAAAGGCGGCAGCACTTTCCGCTGCATCATATGTGGGGATGAGCCTGCCGATAGACAGAATCAATATGGCACGGGCTGACGAGGGTATAGTATGGCATGCCGGCAGTTGCCGATTGTGCGGTGTTGGCTGCCGGGTCGAACTGGGGGTCAAGGATGGCGCCCCTATGGGGTTACGCGGGATCCCGGCATCACGCACCAATTTTGGTTACCTCTGCATGAAGGGCATGCATTTCTGGAAATGTATGGGCCACCCGGACCGTTTGACAAAACCACTGTACCGTGCAAAGAAAACCGACAAATTTAAGGAAATATCCTGGGATAAGGCGCTTGATATAGCGGCCACCCGGTTTGCTGAGGCTCACAAGGTGGGGGGGGGCGCTGCAGTCGCCTATTACGGATCGGGTCAGGCCCTGACAGAGGAGACCTATCTATTTCAGAAAATTATGCGCGGCGGTCTGCAGTCGAATAATGTCGAAGGAAATCCAAGGCTTTGCATGGCCAGTGCCGTCGGCGGCTATCTCACTTCTTTCGGTGCTGATGAGCCCATTGGTGGATATTCCGATCTGGAAAAAGCCCACTGTTTTTTTATTGTCGGTTCTAATACCGCAGAAGCGCATCCGGTTCTCTTTCGCCGGATAATGCGGCGAAAGCTCGATAATCCCGATACTGTCAAAGTCATTAATGTTGATCCGAGGATCTCCCAGACTTCCAGAATAGCTGACATGCATCTGCAGTTTAAACCGGGAACCGATCTGGCACTCCTTAACGCCATGGCCCATGTCATCATTGAAGAGAAGTTGTATGACGAAGAGTTTATAAACAATTATGCGACTTTTAGAAAAGGAAAAGCTGAGCAGACAACGCTAGAGGACTTTAAAGCCCAGTTGGCCAAGTACACCCCTGAAGAAGCTGCAAAGATGTGTGGCGGCTCTTTTAAACCTGAGGATATCAGGACCATCGCCCGGTGGTTTGCCACCTCTAAGGGAACGGTCAGCCTGTGGACCATGGGCCTTAATCAGCGCAAACGCGGGGTATGGGCTAATAATCTCATGCATAACCTGCATATTCTCACCGGCCAGTTGATGAAAGACGGAGCCGACAGTCTCTCCCTTACCGGTCAGCCCAACGCCTGTGGCGGCGTCCGCGAGGGTGGCGGTCTGTGCCATATTCTCCCCGGTCACCGATTGGTGGTTAAGGAGCCTCTGCGTCGTCAGGTTGAGGCTGCCTGGGGTGTTCCTGCGGGGCGGATTCCGGAAAAACCGGGGCTCCATACCATGGCCATGTTTTCCGCCGTCAATGAAGGAAAGATTAAGGCCATCTGGGTTAATTGCACCAGTCCGGTTCAGAGTCTGCCAAACTGTAATCTCTATAACAAGGGCATGGATAGAGAGGATGTTTTTATCGTCTGCACCGATATTTTTCATACGCTTACCACCCAGAAAGCCAATCTGGTGTTGCCTACCTCTTTTCATTTTGAGAAGAGCGGAGTCTATGGCTGCACCGAGCGCCGCTCGCAGCTGACAAGAAAGGCTGTCGATTCACCGGGTGAGGCCAGGGCTGAAGTCTGGATTGTTCGGGAATGGGCGAGCAAGCTGGCCGAAAAAATGAACGATCCGGTTATTGCTCAATGTATCAAACCGTTTGAGGGGTTGGAGGAAGGATATGAGCTGCCGAAAGCTATCTGGGACGAGTATACCCAGAAACTGACCGCCAACAGGGATAATGATCTTCGCGGGGCGACCTATGCGGTGCTGGAACAGATGGCCGATGGGGTCCAGTGGCCGGCACCGACGGAGGAGTATGCTTTGACCGGTGGGACTGTGAAAAAATTTGTCAAGGGCAGGGATCCAATGGCAACCACCGAATCGAAAAACGATCTGCCCTACCAGTTTTACGGTCCAGCCCACCCCGACCGCAAGCTCTGGATCTGGCAGCGCGAGCAGGCCGATCCGGAAGAGATCCCGGATGCGGAGTATCCTTTCTACCTGTCCACCGGACGAATTATCGACCACTGGCATACCATGTCCATGACTGGCCGCATTCCTGAGTTACTTCGGGCAAATCCGTATGCCTATGTGGAGATTAATCCGAAAGATGCAGAAAGACTTGGCATTAAACCCGGTGATATGGTTGAGATAAAGTCTCGGCGGGGTGTCAATCTTTTACCTGCAAAGGTCTATGAAGGACCGGTTGAAGGGATGGTTTTTGCCTACTGGCACGACCAGCATCCTGATCGGATGATCAACAAGGTAACAAAAGATGGCATTGATCCCGGTTCCAAAGAACCGGAGTTCAAAATCTGTGCGGTTCAGGTAAAAAGGGCATCGGGGCCGAAACCGTTGAAGCCTTATATCGTCTGATAAAATACGGCGCAGCGGTTGGGTAACCCAGGTCGCTGCGCCGCTTGAAAAAAACAGGAGTAATCATGCCGATTAGTGGCGTTGTCATAACCAGTCGACCTGCAGAGAAAATGGAAGTTCTTCGATGTTTAGCTGCGCTCTCCGAGGTAGAGGTCCACGGTGATGACGAAAAAGGCAATATCGTCGCCGTCCTGGAGACGGAATCATCAGAGGAAATGGAAAAAGTCATCGACCGGATCAGCAAAGACGTCAATGTCCTGCATGTCGGATTGACCTATCTGAATACCGAAGATGAAGCAGAGCGTATGGCCAAAGGAGAAAGGCCGGCTAAACCGTTCGGCTTTCGAAAGCCTTTAAGTGATAATTAGTGAAACGACGTTCTTTTCTCAAGCTGCTTGGGGCGGGCCTTGGCTGCTTGCCTCTTTTACCGGGGCCTGCCGGAGCAAAACTCCTGCAGTCACCGGTTACAACCAACAGGTTGCGGCCACCGGGTGCAGTTCCTGAAGAGATGTTTCCAGGCAAGTGTATCCGATGCGGCCGCTGTGTGGAGGTTTGTCCGTATCGTTCGATCATCATGCTCGATATTCGTGCCGGGATTCATGCAGGTACGCCGCTGGTTGAAGCCGAAAAGGTGCCGTGCTATCTCTGTATGAAATGTGTTGAAGTCTGTCCCACGGGCAGTTTGCTGCCTGTGCAGCAGAAGGATACCCGGATGGGGCTGGCAATTGTCGACCAGTTTACCTGTGCGGCCTGGATCGGAACGATACTGTGCCGAACCTGCTATGATAAATGCCCTTATTCTGAAAAAGCCATCCGTCTCGATCAGCTGCGACCGGTTATAGACGAATCGGCCTGCACCGGCTGCGGTCTCTGCACTAACGCCTGTCCGGTAACCACTCCCGGCGGTAAAAAAGCGGTCAACATTGAACCGCTCTATGCCAAAAGGAAGGTGACCGGATGAAGACGGCTGAAAGTGCTGCAGGAAATAAGAGGGGAGACACTACCGAAGTTGCCGGTGTTGGGAGTAGAGTCTATGGACGATGGCGCCTCGGTGTACTTACCGGTGCCTTTCTGCTTATCCTGATCAACCCTTTTCTGAACTACTACCTGCATATCAATTTTATTCAAGGCTGGTACCAGTCTTTCGGGCTCGGCGGTCTCTGGTTTGTTTCGCCCCTGGAAGGGCTGGAAAGCCTGGTGCTGACCAAGTCATTGTATTTGCCGTCACTGATCGGAATGGCTATTCCGGTTTTGATCGCTCTCCTCCTGGGGAGAGTGTTTTGTTCCTGGGTTTGTCCGGTCTCTTTTTTTCTTGAGCTTATTGAGAGGTTGAGGAAACGGATAACCAGAAGAAAATTCTTGAAGAATTCCCTGATAGTCGCAAAGAAAATTCTATGGTTTACCCTCATTGCTGAACTCCTTTTCAGCATGGTACTTGGCGCACCGCTCTTTGTCTTTCTCTCGCCGCCGGGGCTTGTTGGCAGAGAGATAATGATGCTGGTATTTTTTCGCACAATTGCCCTGGAGGGAGTTTTACTCTTACTGGTTCTTGTGCTTGAATTGCTCACCCGCAGGTTTTATTGCCGGACGTTCTGTCCCCTTGGTGGACTGCTCGCTTTTTTGGGTCATAAAAGAAGTCTTACGGTGCAGGTCGATCGGTCGAATTGTACAGATTGTGGCATCTGTGGCAAATCCTGCCCGATGGGGCTTCTGCCGAACATCGGCGAGGGGACATCTGCCTATTGCTGGAATTGTGGCGAATGCCTGGACAGCTGTCGCCATAATGCGTTGCATTTTCATTGGAAAGCGAATTAATTCCTTTTCCCCTCAGTCTTTACCCCCCCCAAAATGAAGGAATGTATCCCCTGTTTAGAGGGCTCAGAAGAGTTCCACTTTGTTGCCGGATAACGCGATTCACTCTCTCAATGGTTTCTCGAAGATTGCCGGAAAGATGGTCGCGTATCTCCTCCCTGATATTTCATACAAAACAAACGTTACCATTCGGTAGCGTGTTTTCGAGTCGACGTTACCAATCGGTAGCCGGTTGAGTTTCTATGTCGTGCAAGTAACTGAAATACTAATTAAAATAACTTGGACTCAAACTTGCATTGCGAACGGCAAGTTGTGTGAAAGACAGGAGATGAGGAAATGGTGAGACGTGATGGGGACTGGTCGCTCTCACGGTAAAGCAATAATGAAGGAGGTCGTCAGTGCAGACGGAGTCAAGGTCAAAATACAACGCTCATTTGATCAAGCTGGTGATCGCTCTGATCGTTCTGGGGGTTGGCAGTTCCATTGCACGGAAGGTTTTTACACCTGAAAGCATGGGAGAGTTTGGGCATTATCGGGGAGCCGATATCAGTGATCAAAAGAATATTGCCATAAAGTTTCAGACGAATGAATCCTGTTTTCAATGCCATAAACCAATCCGCAGAATTCACAAGGCGGGTGTCCATAAGACAGTGTCATGTGAAATCTGCCATGGCCCCTATGGTGACCATGTCAAAGGCGGCCAGAAAATCGGAGTACTGCCGGTAAAACGGGGGCAGGAGATTAGTCAGCTCTGCCTGCGTTGCCACAATAAAATTATTCAGGCACGACCTCGAGAATCCATCAAAATGGTCGGATTACCAGAGCATCTTGAGAAGAAAGGGGTACGGCTCGACCATACCTGTGAGCAGTGTCATATGGTCCATGACCCGCTTCTTTGGATCAATCAGGCAAAGGAAATGATTGGTATAAAGGAGGCAATATAGCAATGAAGGATATCAAAAAACAGATAGAGCAGGATCGGCGCGGATTCATCAAGAAGGTTCTCGGTGGGACACTTGCCGGTTCGCTGTTGCTTGTGATACCTGCCACAGCCGTGGAAATCATCGAACAGATACCCGGTATGCGCGATGAGGCCGGCATTTTCAGCAAAAAACAATTCGCCTTTGTCGTGGATATTACCGCCTGTATCGGTTGCGGCTCCTGTTGTCTGGCCGATAAGGCGGAATACAATGTACCGGACGGCAATTACCGAACCTGGGTTGAACGATATATTATCGACGATCGTGACAATGTCTATGTCGATTCACCAAACGGCGGGCTGGAAGGGTACACACAACCCCGTGAAGGGCTACCGCATCCGACCCGGGATACCTTCTTTGTACCCAAGCTTTGTAATATGTGTGAAAAACCCTCCTGCGTTCAGGTCTGCCCGGTTGGAGCAACCTATAAAACCGATGATGGTTTTATCCTGGTCGATAAAACCCGTTGTGTCGGCTGCTCTTATTGTATTCAGGCCTGTCCCTATTCGGTGCGCTTTATTAATCCCACAACCAGAACAGCGGAAAAATGTACCTGGTGCTACCACAGGGTGAGAAGGGGACTGCTTCCGGCATGTGTTGAAGTCTGTCCTGTTCATGCCCGTAAATTTGGTGATCTTGCCGACAAAGAATCCGAGGTCTGGAAGATTCTCCATGAACCACATGTTATTTCCGTACTGAAACCTGAGATGGGGAACAAACCCGCCCTGCACTATGTCGGGCTGCGAAGGGAGGTGGTCTGATGAGTGCTGTCGTAGAACATGGTGACACCATAGCAGCTTTGACAAACTTTGTGTTTCCTAACGATTTTCATGTCCATTGGAGCCTGATGATCGTCTTATATCCTTATATTACCGGGATAGTTGCCGGCGCTTTTATTGTCTCATCGCTTTATCACGTATTCGGAATTAAACAGCTTAAACCTATCTCTCGGTTTTCGCTCATTTTTGCCCTGGCCTTTCTCGCCTGCGCAACCTGGCCCCTTCTTTTGCACCTTGGCCATCCGGAACGCTCTCTCAGTATGTTGCTGACGCCAAACCCGACCTCAGCTATGGCCGGATTTGGTTATATCTATTCTGCCTATTTCATCCTCCTGCTGCACGAGATCCTGTTTATCTATAGACCGACGATGGTCGGGTTATGGAAAAAATCGGCAGGAGCCGTTCAGTGGCTCTATCGTTTTCTCGCTTTTCATAACGACAATCTGTCCAGGGAATCACTGGAGCTTGATCGTAAAATCATCAATTTCCTGGCAGCGCTCGGTATCCCAATGGCCTGCATTCTGCACGGTTATGTCGGATTTATCTTTGGTGGTATCAAGGCCAATCCCCTATGGGCTACTCCGCTCATGCCGGTGATTTTTCTGCTCTCTGCCTGTGTTTCGGGAATTGCCGGGATTATTTTCGCCTATATTTTTATTAAAAAAATCACCGGGCAGGAAATCGATATCGACTGCGTACGGACTTCTCTTAAATTTCTCTGGGGCTTTTTTATTTTAGATTTTGTCTTTGAGATGCTTGAGGTGTTTACCCATTTTTACATGAGCACGCACCACTGGCATGTTCTGGAGAGCCTGCTCTGGGGTCCGCTGTACAACACTTACTGGCTGTATCAGGTAAAGATTCTCTCTGTCATTCCCTTTTTCCTCCTGGCCGCACTCTGTCTGTTCCGATTCAAAGACCGGGTCATTCTGTTTTTTGCCCCGATTGCATCTCTGATGATTCTTGCTCAGGTTTTGCTTATGCGCTGGAATGTCGTCATAGGCGGACAGCTGATGTCCAACAGTACCAGAGGCCAAGTGGTTTTTATACCGGAGTGGTTTGGCAGAGAGGGCATTCTTGTCGCACTCTGCATATTGGTTGCACCTCTGATCATTCTGTTTGTTCTTGGGAAAATATTCCCGTTCTGGGTGAGTGAAAAGGTCGCTGACTGATCAACCGATTGACGTACAGGTCAAAAGGCTGATGAGTAGCTGTAATGAGGGTGAACCTGAGAAGGGAGGATAGAAAAGAGTTGGGATTCAGGAGCGTCGGTGTTTCCGGCAGATGATCTAATTTTTATTAGGAGGAAAAGAAATGCAACTGTGGGGTAAAGTGCTTTGCCTGGCAACTTTGGGACTTTTTGTTGCGGTTCCAGTGTTTGCCACGACAAAAACTTCAATGGATGTGATGAACGAGAAGAATAAGGAAGCGAACGTTAAATGCGTAAACTGCCATCTGAAAGAGAACAATTCATTAGTCCAGCAATGGAGAAATTCTCCCCATGCGGCAGCAAAGGATGGATCTGTCGCCTGTTACACCTGTCACGCTGCAGAAGAAGGTGATATTACTTCGTACATGCATGAAGGTGCTCTGATCAAGACCATTCAGACTCCAAAGGATTGCGGTTTCTGTCATGAAAAAGAGACGAAGGAACAGCAGAACTCGCACCATGCCGCCGCCGGTCAGATCATGGCGTCTCTGGACAATGTGCTGGGTGAGGTAATCTGTTCCATGGAAGACAAGGCTGATGCGGCAAATGGTTGCTGGCAATGTCACGGATCTGTGTTGGAAGTCCAGCTCGGTGCGGATGGAAAACCGTTGAAAAATGAATTCGGCGCGGTGATGTTCGATCCGATGACCTATCCGAATTCCGGTGTTGGCCGTCTTAATCCCGATGGATATGCCGGTACCTGTAACGCCTGCCACGGCAAACACAGTTTCCGTGCGTCAACCGCTCGCCAGCCGGAGAACTGTGGTAAATGTCACCTCGGACCCGATCATCCGCAGATGGAGATCTACAATGAGTCAAAACACGGCATAGCCTATAATTCCGCGACCAGAGATCGCGGCATGAATGGTATGAACATCATGAAAGCCGGTAGTTGGGTGCTGGGTAAAGATTATTACACCGCGCCGACCTGTTCTACCTGTCACCTTGGATCATATCAGAAAGCCGATGGTTCTGTCAGTCCCAGCAGCCATAATGTCGGTGACAGACTTTCCTGGACTCTCAGACCGAAAGTCTCTTCTAAATTGAACAGAGTTATCTTTGCCGATGGTACAGAAAAAGATATCACTGGCGATATACCACCTCAGGTTGGTTCTGAAGTGAAGTATAAAGAATTCAAGTTTGTTGATAAAAAATGGAAGAAAGTCCCGGTTGAAAAAGAGGCCGTTGAGGTCGTAAGCTGGGAAGAACGCCGCAAGAATATGCAAGGTGTTTGTAAACAGTGTCACGGCGTACAAAAGGTTGAATCTTTTTATAAGCAGTTTGATGCACTGGTGGTGACCTACAATGATAAGTTCGCGAAGCCTACGAAGAAGCTGTACGAAATGGCTGCCAAAGATGGTCTTATCCATGGTTCAACCTTCCACACCGAACTTGGATGGCACTGGTGGGAACTCTGGCATCACGAAGGGCGTCGAGCTCGTCACGGCGCTGCAATGAGCGGACCTGACTATACCCATTGGCATGGCCTGTACGATGTCGCTCATAACTTCTACTTCAAGTTCATCCCTGAGCTGATGCATTTGGCTGAAGAGAAGGGCATGACCGAGAAGTACGAGAGAGAGTTGGCAGCAATTCTTTCCAGGCCTGAGCACACATGGTACAAGGATGGCTTTGATGGCGATATTATGAAAGCGATCAAAGCTGAACAGAAAGAGCGTTATAAGCAGTAGTTAGAGCTTATTTAACTGGGACCTACCCTTCACCCCGGCACCTTGCCTGTCGGGGTGTTGTCCCGCAGCGAGGGTGATTAAAAAATGAAAAGAGTTTATTTACTGTTCCTGGGATTGATACTGGCAGTTGTTCCTGCCTTGCAGGCTGAAGATGGAGCAACTGCGATGCAACGAATAGGCGCGGAGGTTGCTGCCTTGAAACTTGGCTTAGGGGATTATTGTATCGGTCAGACCCTGAATGCGCAGCAGCAGGTGATAGCGCAAAGGAACGCTATCACCAAAACGATTAAGGGCAGCTACAAGTTTCAGGACGGTGAAGTCTTTGTCGTCGTTGATGAGGCCAAGGATATGGTGATCGGTCTTTATAAAAAAAATGATGAAGCTTCACGTGATGATGTTAAAAAAATGGTCGGTGAACTGATGATGCGATTCGAAGAGCCCACCACTATGGCCCACGACAAGCTTATCTATTGGGCATTTGGCCGAGATGGTCGGATTTCAGAAGAACTCTTTGATCTGGCGAGAAATAATGGTGGAGAAAAAGTATTAGCGACCGTTAAGTTTTCAAGTGACGTACCTATTGCACCGAAGGCTGTGCCGGAAGAGGACAAGAAGGTCGATGGGAGCACAGAGGAAGAGATTGCATCAATGTATGTCATGATAAGCTCCAACCCTTTGTCCAAAATATTCCTTTCCCTCAATAAGTAGATGGATGGGGGAGGCACACCTGAGTCCGCTGAAAAGAGCGGACTCTTGTCAGTATCCCCTTGAGAGGTATTGGTTTTTTCAGCAAATAATTTTCTCATACAAAACATGAAAATCATTTCTATATCCCTAATGAGACTCATCATGACGAAAAAGATCATTTGCTCTATAGCTGTCAGCCTGCTGCTGACTTCCTGCGCGGTAACTCAGCAGCAGAAGAGCGACTATCCCCGAAAACCAAACACCTCTTCCGGGAGAAAAGCCGGTCCGGCGATGTCCCTGTATGAACAGGCGGAAAAGGATATGGATCTGACAAACGATGTTATTGTTATTCCTCCGGCAGAGGTTGAGAAGAAAAAGACAATTCCCGGGACAGAGCAGTAGGTGACCTTTTTGTGATAGAACACAGACAATCAACACTTGTGGTTCTCTGCTGTTTACTCAATGACCGACCATCGCAAGGTCCTGCCAGCTCCAAATGGTTTCAAATCGCCGTATAGTTCCGGTATCTTCCATGAGTTCTTTTCAAGAGTAATCATCTTGTCAGGTGGTTGTAAATTATAGCGTTTGCAGGCGATGTCGCTGATAAAATGCTGGAGCAGGTCAAGTCGGCCTGCGTCTTCAAAGAGCTCGGCAAGCATCGGCAGGGCAACCGGGGCGGAGAAGATTCCGGCAGCGCAGCCGCAACACTCTTTTTTGTGCCGTGGGTGTGGTGCGGAATCCGAGCCGAACATGATCCGGTCGTGGCCTGAGAGTACAGCTTGCCTCAGACACATCCGATCCCTGGGTGTCTTTGCAATTGGCTTGCAGAAAAGATCGGGTTCCATGTTGCCGCCGATAACATCGTCCAGGGTGATCAGCAGGTGATGAAGCGTAACCGTGGCAGAAAGGTTGGGGTAACGGTCGACAAGCTCGACCGCTTCTGCGGTGGTTATGTGCTCCATGATAATATGAAGTTTTGGAAACGTCTCAGCCAGCCGTTTATATTCCTCTAAAAATTCTTTTTCCCGATCGAGGACAAAACCATTTGATTCGCCGTGAATCAGGAGAGGGATCTGCATCTCCTCCATCAGGGAGAGGGTTTCATCAATGGTATTGAAATCGGAAACACCGCTTTCACTCTGTGTTGTAATTCCAGATGGGTACAGTTTGATGCCAAGTATTTCATCTTTGGCTTCAGCAAGTTCTTCCCTGGAGTAATTTTTAAAAAACAGCGTCATGTAGGCGGTAAAAATCTGCTCATCGTATGCAGACTCAATCTCTTGTCTGTATTGCCTCACCTTTTTCAGAGAATCGACGGGTGATATGAGATTTGGCATGATCACTGCTCCGGCAAAATTGTCGGTGCTGAAAGGTGCAACAGCGCGGAGCATCGCACCTTCACGAAGGTGAAGGTGCATGTCGAGAGGGGAGTTTAAAACTAATTTCATCCGGTGCAACCTAAAGAGGGAAACAGCATAATGTGTATAGACGGGGGCACCGAAATATGACACTCCGACGGAGAGTTGTCAAGCACCCCCAAACGACCCCGAACGGTCATTCAAGTGTGATTTCATCTCCACCAACGAGTGCAAGGCCTTTTTCCACTGAGAAACTCACTAAAAATCTTGCTTCTTCCGTATTGCATTGCCTCTCTGCAGACTTTCTTTTGGCAAGTGAGGCTATCAATTCTGAGTCAGTCGATTCCCCAAGGAATTTCAATCCCAGTCTCATCCCCTTATAGGCAGGACCGGATTCAATAAACATATAGTTAGCGTTGCCATTTTTCAAGAGATTTTGTCTGGTCAGTCGGTCGCGCATGACGAAGCCGACTGTGCTGTCGTCGAAGACATGGGGTCGAGCGTAAATAGCAGTGTTCACCTTACCGTTTTCATCTGCCGTTGCCAGGACGCCAGTACCTTTATGTTCTTTGAAATATTCATTAATATTCATTATACCTCTTCCTCCCGGTATGGAATGTATCTATTGAGCACCCCACAGGGGGGTACTCTTTTTAGTCCCCGCGCTTTGCGGGGATAAGTGCCTTGGTGGTTCTTTTAGAACTGAATGACAGGATTTCAGGAGCAAGGCATTAAATATTCTTATGCTGAAAACCTGTTTCATCTATTTGGCTCCCAAAATGATTGAAATATGTTTTCCAAAGTATCGTAAATATTATTGTATCTCCATCTATACAAATAGTTACGATTAGGCTTGACACAACAGGTGACAATCAATATTACATTAGCAGTAAAAACTATCAGTATTACCGGAGGCATGCGATGCAGGACCAGAATTTATATAAGGTAGTTATCGACTCAATGTCGGCTCATGTGGCAATCTTGGATGAACGGGGACAAATAATAGAGACAAACCGTTCCTGGCAGGAATATGGTCGGCGGAATGGGATGCCGGAATCGTTTGACAGTATCGGAACAAATTACCTGGCAATCTGTGAGATAGCTATTCAAAACCCGGAGGATGATGCCGATCGAGTTGCCAGAGGTATTAGAAAAGTCCTGGAGGGACAACTGGACGAGTTCCTTACACAATATCCGTGCCACTCTCCTGATCAAAAACGGTGGTATGCCGTGCGGGTTGTTCCGTATCGCGATGATGAGGTGCACAGGGTTATCGTTACCCATGAGAACATTACACCCATCATGGAGGTTCAGGAAGCTTTGCAGTTAAAAGAATCTGAGCTCATGAGAGAGAGGGAACGCCTCGAGGAAACCAATATTGCTTTGCGGGTGCTCTTACGCCAACGTGAAGAAGATAGGACACGTATCGAGGAAACAATGTATGCCAACGTTGATCGCCTTGTGCTCCCTTATGTGGAAAAGCTGCTGCAGGGACATCCGACGGAAAAACAGAGAACCCTGCTGGAAGTGGTCGATGCCAATTTAAGAGATGTTATCTCCCCATTCCTGCACAGCCTTGCGGCATTGAACATGTCGCTCACACCGCAGGAGATAGAAGTTGCCAATATGGTCCGAAGCGGTAAATCAAGTAAGGAGATAGCAGAGGTATTGAATCTGTCGGTAAGTGGTGTCGATTTTCACCGTAAGCGTCTGCGTAATAAGCTTGAGCTGACCCATACCTCAAAAAATCTCAGATCCTATTTGCTCTCACTGACATAGCTCCATATCTTATTACAAGCTATGGAGCTATGTAATGTTTGGTCTTATGCCAAAGAAGGAAAAATACCCGTATACCTTTATCAGCACCGGACGATTCATTCAGTGATAGAAAGAAAAACCTCTTTGTAGAGTTTTCGGTACTTCTCAATACTGCTTGGATCCAGCCATCTTTCATAGGCATCCCTGTACTTTTCGGTGGGACGCTGTTGCCGAAGTACTGCATTGATGTCCGCAATCGCTTTTTTACCCCAATCGTTTTTAGAACATGCTACATAGGTAAGCGACGCATCATGATTTACCTGATTTTCAATTATATTGAGAGTCATGATCTGGCCTCGAATACCCATTTTTTCCGCCAGATACATAGCTTCTTCCGGTAAGCCCGGGAGTGCATCGATCCGCCCTGCCAGCAACATTTTAAAAAGATTGAGTGAGAGCTGCGGTCCTTCATAGGTAAAGATGTTTTGCTCATTCCCATATGTATTGAGAGTATTGTCGAATTCCACTCCATACGAGCGATTAGCGGACCTGCCGATTACAACTGTTTTACTTTGGAGAATTTTTGAAAGGCTTACTTCTTTGGTACCGCCAAAGGTGTTGAATTTCTCTTTATGAATTATCAGGACCGATGGGAGGGTGAAAACGCTGGGGATTGAAAAATAGGCAAATTCCTGTCGTTCCGGAGTCTTGAACATAGCAAGGCCGCAGGCTTTTTCTCCCTGTTTCCACTGCTGGTAATGTCTGGAAAGATTAGCAAGCATGTGTGAGTGCTCATATTCCGGCAGGTTTTCTTTCAGGATGTCGGTGATCAGGTCCTCGTATCCCTGCCCCTGCAAGTTGCCCTCATGAATAAAAAAAGGTGGTGCGACGGCTTCCATCCAGACAATAGAGTCTTTCGTCCATCCCCTGGTCGGAAGCAGAAACAACATAAATAAGAGCAGGAAAAAGGATACGTGTTTCAGCTCACATATAAAAACACTCCGAGGCCGGGTCGATTGTCGCATAATAGCACCATGGTGATTGAGGCATGATTTTCATATTTGATTATGGATGGAAGATTTTATACATTGCCAAGCCGATCTGCCCAAGGGTATAGGGCTTTGGCAGAAAGGCTTTTGCCCCCATGGCCAATGTTGCCAGAACATCTTCATCTGCAGCATAGCCACTGGCAATAATAGCATTTTGATGTGGATGATCCTTAAGGATCTGTTCAAAGGTCTTTCGCCCGTTCATTCCGGGAGCCATAATCATATCAAGAACCAGAAGGTCGGCGCTATTTTCTTTAAGATATTCAACAGCCTCCTCCCCTGAAGAGACCGTATGGACGCGGTAATGAAGAGATTTCAGCAATTGGCCCGCAATCTGCCGCTGTCTTTTTTCATCATCGATTACCAGGATTTTTTCTCCCTTGCCTCGATAGGTTTTCCAGTCTTTTTGTTCAGTTTTCGGGGCAATTTTTTCTTTGACACTTGGAAAATAGAGTTCGAAAGTTGTTCCCTGTGTACCGCTGATGATGTTTACCGTACCGCCATGATCGCGCATTGTGTTCCATACAACGGTTAACCCGAGGCCAGTGCCGCTTCTGCCCAGCACCTTTTTCGTATAGAACGGTTCGAAAATACGATCCATGTCATGGGTTGCAATCCCGGAACCGGAATCTCGAATAATGATTTTGGAGTAGATACCAGGTTGTGGGAGACTTTGAGGACCTGATTCTATCTGTTTGGAGTAGGGGGGAACCTGTTCATGGTTGCTGGTGGAAATAGTAAGGACTCCCTTGCCCTGAATCGCCTCCACGCCGTTGATGATGAGATTCATAAGACATTTTCGAACATGGACTGGAGAACCAGAGATGTTGTACAGTTCTGGATCCAGAGAATTGCGGAACGTGACCAGTGGATATCGTGTCTGGAGCTCTTTATAATCTGTGGAATTGAGGTATGAATGTATTAATTTATTTGGGGCGACAATCTCTTTGTTGGCGGCAATCCCCCTGGCGACGGTAAGCAGGTCAGACACCACTTCCGATGCATCGAGCCCTGACCTGCGAATTGCTTCAAGTGAGGGCCGCAGCTTACTCTTTTCATCCAGATCAAGGAGCAGGAGTTCCGGATAACTGATGACGCCGGAAAGTATATTGTTCAGGTCGTGGGCTACCCCTCCGGCCATGAGACCAATAGCCTTCATTTTCTGATCCCGATGCAGCTGCTGTTCCAGTAAGCGCCGCTCGGTGATGTCGATGACTATCATTCGAGTCCCGGAAACCACGGCACCCTGTGTGATTGGTGCGGACCGAATAAGGATGGGAAATATCTTATTGTCCGGTGATAATGCGTTATACTCAACGAGCCCTGACCATTCACCTTTAAGACATTTTTGAAAATTTTGTTTTGCTTCTGCCCGCTCACTATCCTCAATGAAGTGGAAAAAATCTACTGCAGCTGGTTGTGGAACTGTCAGTTGCAGATGATTTTTTGCAGCTTTATTGGCATAGGTGATATTACCGGTCGGATCCGTTTCCAGGACCATTTCAGGAAGCAGATTGACGAGATCATGGAACCGCCTTTCGCTCTCCAGCAGATTTCTGGTTCGCTCCTGTACCTGCTGTTCGAGGAGATTTCTGTTGATATAAAGATGAATGATGAAGATGGCAGTCAACGAAAGCAATAGAAAAAAGATGAGGATATTGACCACCGGAAAAATAACCCGGACATATTTCTCTCCTCTCAGAGTGCCGATTGTCCTGTCTTCGTGCATTATATCCTGGGACAGTTGTTTCAAGCCTATGAGATTCATCTTATAAAGATAAAAGGGCAAACCGGTGAGTGGGGAACTGGTGACCGAGATAAATGGGTCGTTTCCAGGGATAGAAACGCTAAGAGACTTATAATGGTTGGCCTTTACAGCCAGCTGCAGGTACCCATCTGCCCCACTTTGATTGAGGGCCCAGATATCATCGGCCAGGATGACTGCATGGGTTTTGAAAATTTTTTGGTCACGGTCGGCAGCGCGCACGACATAAATGTAGGCAATGAAAGAAAAGACTAGCAGAAAGACAAATGGGATATACAGATAGTGACTACTCTTGTTATATAGGGAAAACATAGTTATGAGTCACTCTTTGCCATGTTTCCTGAAAATCGCACTGGAATCTTTTAATGAGAAAAATACCTGCAAGACGATCACTGATCTGCACCAGATATCGCAGTATTATTGAGCTTGGATCGGTTGTCAAGGTCTCTTTATTTATCTACTGGAATAAAAAAGAATAATGACAGGGAAGGGAGGGGGTATGGATTCGAAAATACGACTGGGGGTGAGTTCCTGTTTGCTTGGTAATAACGTCAGATACGACGGAGGGCATCAGCATGACAGATTTCTGACCGATACCCTGGGACAGTATGTGGAGTATGTACCTGTCTGTCCGGAGGTGGAGTGTGGACTGCCAACTCCACGGGAAGCGATGAGACTTGTCGGTGATCCGGATGATCCCCGGCTGGTAACCTCCAGAACCGGAAAAGACTTTACCGATCAAATGAAGAACTGGGCCCTGGATAGAGTGAAACAGCTTGAGCTGGAAGATCTTGATGGTTTTGTCTTCAAGCGGATGTCACCAAGCAGTGGGATGGCAAGGGTCAAGGTGTATTCCGAGTCCGGTATGCCAAATAACAATGGGATCGGTGTCTTTGCTCGGGCATTTATGGAACACTTCCCGCGTCTGCCTGTGGAGGAGGACGGGAGGCTCCATGATCTGGCTCTGAGAGAGAATTTTATTCAGCGAATTTTCGCCCATAAACGATGGAGACACACCCTGGAAACAGCAAAAAAACGGGGTGGATTGGTCGATTTTCACACGACGCATAAACTGTTACTTCTTTCGCACAGCGAAGGAGGATATCGTGAAATGGGACGTCTGGTTGCCAAAGCGAAAGATTTGCCTCTTGAAGAATTATTCAGCAGATATGAGATGTTATTGATGGATGCACTCAGAAAAAGGAGTACAATTAAAACCCATACCAATGTACTGACCCATATCTTCGGTTATTTTAAAGACGATCTCTCTCCCCTGGAAAAAAAAGAAGTGTTGGAGATTCTCGATCAATACCATCAGGGGATGGTCCCACTGATCGTTCCCCTGACTCTTATGAAGTTTTTTGTGAAAAAATTCAGACAGGAATATCTGGCCGGCCAGTACTATCTCGCCCCGCATCCATTGCAATTGAAGCTCCTCAATCATGCTTGATGGCCTCGTTTATGCAGCTTCCTGAACTCTGTACGTATCTGTCTATCCATCTCAAATTATGAAGGTATATGAGATTGTCATGTTCAGTTATGATAAGGCGGTATCCAACATTTGCTGACAACACTCACCGGGTAACAGAGAACGGATGAGCCGTTAAAAATGAGAAATAATACCCTGATTTCCTTGCTGCTTTCTGTATTTATCGCGATGCTTGGCATCGGCATTATCGTGCCGGTGATGCCTGTTTTTGCAGCAGAACTGGGAGCCGGTGGCTTCGCACTTGGGATGATTATCGCTGCTTTTTCCGTAACGCGAGGTTTACTGCAGCCGGTTGTGGGCAATTTTTCAGACCGATGGGGCAGGAAAAGCTTTCTCATCACTGGGCTTTTCGTCTATGGCCTTGTCGGGTTATTAATTCCACATGCGACCGGGGTTCCCCACCTGATCATCATTCGCGCGTTTCATGGCGTCGGCTCAGCGATGATCGTTCCGGTTGCCATGGCCTACATGAGCTTTCTTGCGCCGGCGGAACATGAAGGGCAATATATGAGCTATCTCAATATGGCTATATTCTGCGGCATCGGCTGCGGGCCAATTATTGGCGGTGTGCTGTCCGATAACTGGGGGATGCCTTCTGTCTTCTATGTAATGGCTCTGCTGAGTTTTTTGGCATTTATTCTTGTCATACTGTATATGCCCGGCCAAGTCGCTTCAGAGCGCCAGGTGGTAAGGCCTCTGTTATCAAGCCTTCGCAGTATGCTGGGCAACAGTAAAACCTGTGGTATTCTTCTGGCCAGGTATACGACCATGATCGTCATGGTACCGAGCATGGCTTTCCTACCTTTGCTCATGTCGCAATGGCAGGATAGCAGCGGGGTGGAGATAGGGATGATTATTGCCATCCGGACGTTGATGAATGCCGTACTGCAGATTCCCCTCGGCAAGGTTGCCGACAAGCACAATAAGCTGCTGATTTTATTGGCGAGCAGTATTGTTCTCGTGTGCGTTATTATCGCCATCCCTCTTCTTCGCAGCTTTGCAGCCATGGCTGTCGCGTATCTGATAATGGGAGCGACGGAAGCCGCTATCTGGGCTGTGCTGGGTGCTTACGCTTCTTTGGAGGCAAAAAAACATTACGGACATGGAACGATGATGGGGATCTTCAGTTTGGCCATGAGTGCAGGCGTTTTTACCGGAGCGGTTCTCGCCGGATTCAGTATGGACAGCTGGGGGATAGAGAGAGCGTACTCTGTTACCGGTACTACTGTTCTGGTTCTCTCTGTTCTCGCCGTGGTGTTGATCGGTCTACATGACAGAAAACATCAATTGGCATAATCTGCTTTGTCTGCAGCTATGATTATTTTTTCAACCAGATCGTTGAAGACAAAGTGATGTATGGGAACGAGTATGTACCAGTACAGTCTGCCCCAAACACCATTTGGCAGGAAATGAGCGGTCTGAACGAGCTGGTCATGTTGAATGTCGAACTCAAGCCATGCTCGTCCGGGTACTTTCATCTGGGCGAGCAGCAGCAGCCTTTTGTTTGGACGAATGTCGGCCACCTTCCAGAAATCCAGCGCATCGCCTATGCGCAGTTCTCCCTGGTGTCTTCTTCCCCTGTTCAGGCCGTAGCCACCGATGAGTTTGTCGATCAGCCCCCGTAATTTCCAGAGAATTGTGTAGCGATGCCAGCCGGCTTCGCCGCCAATCGAGCAGACCGCTCTGAAAACTGCGTTGCTGGGTCTGCCGTCCAGAGAAATAATTCGCTGATCTCGAAGTATCGCGCCCTCCGGATTGTCGAAGTCTTTGATATCACAGGCAACCCTGCTACTGCTGTCGCACCATCGACTGATAACCTGGTTTTGTTCCAGTTCGTCCGCTGCATGCCGAACCGCCTCTTTGTAAGAAATCGGATGTATCCAGGGAAACAGCGTGTTGGCATTGTCGTTTTGCAATATCGTCTCGGATTTTAATCCTTCTATCAGAGCGCGTGCAATTTTAAGGGGAACTGGAGAGAACAGGATAAGCCAATACGAGGACATAGTTGGGGAGAGAATCGGCACCGGTAGAAGTGAACGATGGAGTCCCATCTCTTCGGCTGCCTGCTTCATCATCTCCTGAAAGGTGAGTTGTTCAGAACCGATGTCTATAATTGTATTTGTTTGATCGGTGAGATCGATACAGCCAGTCAAATAGGCGAGGACATCCTCAATGCCGATAGGTTGCGTTTGAGTCCTCACCCACTTTGGGGTAATCATCAACGGGAGTTTTTGGGTCAGGTTCCGGATGATTTCGAAACTGGTACTGCCCGAACCGATGATTATACCGGCTCTCAGCCAGAGAGTCTGGATCTTATCCGGCTCCTTAGAGAGGATCTCCCCCGTTTCGATACGGCTAAGCAGATGGCTGCTTGCACTCTCCTTTATGCCGAGACCTCCAAGGTAAATTATCCGGCGAACACCGTTTTTTATGCATGCCAATCTGAAGTTATCAGCACTCTTTTGGTCGAGCTCCCGGAAATCACGATCAGATCCCATGGAATGAATGAGGTAAAAAGCGGTGTCAACACCTTCGGTCGCCTGCCGGAGAGCGTCGGTGGAAAAGGTGTCACCTTCAACAATATCCACCTTATCGGCAACAGAGGCAACAAGTTTGTGCCGATTACGCACCAATACCCGAAGCCGGAGGTCACTTCGGTCCTGCAGTGAGTTCACCAGGCGCCGACCGATATAACCGGTGGCGCCGGTGATAAGAATCATTTTTTTTTCAGTAATCACAGCGGCATCCTGCTTCCGGGCGATTGGACAACCCGCCAATTTCTGATTTCATAGACTGCAGTAACGGGTGCAGCTGCTCGAGAGCCGGCGAGAAAAATTCTTTCGTGTCAGGCTGGATACTACTTCTTTTTTTCAGCCATCTTAGCCTTAAGCAGAGCCCCAAGGCTGCCGAGCTCGGGTGATGATTTTTTCTTCTTTGCCTCTGTCACGAACGATTTGTATTCACTTCGTTCCTTATCTTCTGCGGCCTCAGCCGAGACATAATCCGCCGGCAAAAGGCTGATCCTTTTTTCGTCAAGATCTACCAAGTCAATTTTTACATCTATGTTCTGGCCCTCTTCAAGCACTTCACGAGGATGGTTGATTCGCCGTCCGCTGCCGAGTTTTGAAATATGAACAAGTCCGTCAATGCCGGGAGCCAGGGTAACAAAAGCGCCAAATTGAGCAAGTCTTGCGACAGTTCCCATATGGGTGGAGCCTATCGGAAAGCTGTTGACCGCTTCGTTCCATGGATCGGCCTGGGTTTCTTTGTAACTGAGTGAGATCCTGCCTTTGTCCCAATCCAGTTTTTTAATGACAGCCTGTACTTTCTGGCCGACTGTGAAGTACTCATCAACTTTTTCCACCCGGCTCCAGCCGATTTCAGAAATAGGGATCAAGCCGTCAACACCGCCGATATCGACAAAGGCTCCGAAATCCCTGATTGAGCTGACAACGCCATCGATGGTCTGGCCTTCTTCAAGAGTTTCCTGCAATTTTTCACGCAGTTCTTCACGTTCTGCCTCCTGCAGCGCCCTGGCCGAGAGAACAATGTTTCGACCGTTTTCCTCAAAGCGGGTAATCTGAAATTTCATATGGGTTTCCAGATACTCTGCAGCTGCATCCTCCACCCGGCGAAGTCCCATTTGCGAAAACGGGCAGAAGCCACGTACATTGCCGCCCAGAGTAATTTCAAAACCTCCTTTAATCTCGGTCTTGACAAATCCTTCTACTGGAATGCCACTTCGAAAGGCCTCCTCCAGATGGGCACTCGAAGAGCCGGAACCTATTGAGGTGGTAAAAAGCTGTTCGGAAGCTTTTGCCTGAAGGAAGTACACATCCAGTTCGTCGCCAACTTGGCGACTGAAGTTCCCTTCACCATCTTTGAGTTCAGCACTGTTGAGCACACCCTCACTCTTGCCGCCAACATCAAGAAAAGTCGTTTCGTCATTGATGCCAACGATAGTGGCTTTTATCTTCTGTCCAGGCGTCAGGTGCTTGATTGTTTTTGTTTTTTCTGCTTTGAAAAGCTCCTCGAAACTTTCATTATCTGCTGCTGTCATGTCTACCCACTAATAGTAAAGAGAACTGCGGTTTATGGTTACGGTCAGGTTGAATAATTATCCGACCAATTGTTTCTTCATAGAAGATTTGCTCAGCCGGTACTCTTGCGAATTGCCAGTGACAGGACTCGGTCGTCTTCTTGAAACATAAGACGTTTCAAACACATGTCATCGATAAATTTACGCAAAGCCGTTTCGGTGACTTTGGGAAACAATGTAACAAGATTGTCAATGTTCCTTGGACATTCGCAGGAGATATAAATTTTTCTTGAAAGGCCGCGCAGCCTGTGCAAGAGCGGAACATCCGCAATCCGTTCCTGCCGGATTATCAGGAAAGTGGCCCCGTCACGGTAAGAAAGGGGATGTTGCCCGCGTTTTGTTCTGCGACTATGGAACTTCTGCCAGGCCCGAATTTTTTGCCTTACCGGCTGCCACTTTTTATGCTGAATATTTTTATCACCTTTATAGCTGTTTATCAGCATGGTCATCGATTGTAAATAGTCTTCGGGAAAGAGTTTGCGGTTTTTTGCATGGGGGACGACCGCCTGGATACAAAAATCCTTAGCATGCGCATGTATGGGAGAACCGTAGCCGAGAAAGAAGGTCGCCGGCTGTAGTGGAAAAAATGGCAGGACAAAATCGAGGTTTCTGAGCGTTTCGGCAATTTCTTCGTCCGTAGTTGCCGGAAAATCGGTTATGAGATTACCTTCCATCCGGATCGCCTCTGCACTGCACATCTTCATGACGGCGATGTTGTCAATGGTCGTCGTCCCTTTTTTCATTCTCGCCAGAAGAGAGGTGGAGAGGGCTTCGATACCCACCTGAACGGTTTTCAGACCGGCCTGGCTGTATGACTGCAACCGCTGCGGTTCGGTGATTCCCCGGATCTCAGCAAAGAAATCAAAATCCATGCTCTTTGTCGAAATTGTTTTGAAAAATCGGTCGGCTTCTCTAGGCGGCAAAGCGTTGTCAGTGAAGGTAAATTGTAAACATTCGTGGGTTGCGGCAAGCTGGAGTGTTTCTTCTGCCATTCTGTCGCTTCCCTTACAACGATAATTGTGCCACTGCAGGTTGAGATTACAGAAGGTGCATTTGTTCCACCAGCAGCCTCTTGAAAATTCAATTGGTAACAGGGGGATGAACGGCTGGCTGGGAAAAAGCTGTTTCATCTCCTCAAAATAGGGGGCATAGTCTGGAATTGGAAGGTCGCCGAGATCCAGCGACGGATCAGGTCTCCTCATTTTACAGCCGGAAGTGGGATGCTGTGTGTGAATGTTATCGGGCAAGGTCTCAATCTGTCCTGTAAGAAAACGGCAAAGATTGACAAGCGGCTGTTCTCCTTCGCCGTCTACCAGGTAATCAATGACAGGAAAATGATGTACCAGTGATTTGCCGATATCACCGGAACACGATGAACCGCCGAAGACAATTGGTGTATCGGCACACTTTTCTTTTATTCTTTTTGCCAGATAGAGGGAGGGGAACAGCTGGCTGAAACAAATGGAAAAACCGATAAGGTCGTACCGGTTGAGGTCTATTTTTTCAAGATATGCACTGCAGCTTTGTTCGATGGCTGTTACCAGTTCGTCAAAATCAGGCAGAGGAGTGACTTTTCCAGTGAGACTCTGCCGAAAAAGTTTTCGGGCATCGTGTTTTTTCTCGGGAAAAATCAGCGGGGCAAAGAGCGCTTCACCAGCCCAGCCGGAGAGGCCGATCTGGCTGTAGACTCCGGTGCCGATGGCTTTTGCAAGTGAGAGATATGGATGGAACGTATCGACCTTGCACCAGATTTCTGGTTCCAGGTAACTTTTGAGAGCTCCCAGCTGAATCGATGGCCGATTAAAAATCGACCAGGGCATCGAGACCAGCGCAAGCCTGAGGTGAGAGGAAGATTCGGGACCCATGTTATTGTCGAATAATTTCCGTTCCTTCAGGAGGGATAAAGGAGAAAAAAGAGAGCAGTTCCTGAGAGTCTTTTCCAGCAAGGCCATCGACCTCGATATTACTGAAATTGAGCACAGTTATGGTGCCGAAATGATCAAGAATTCTTATTCTGCGGATCAGTGATCCCTTTGTCACCCACAGATGGATGTCCTGTACCTGGGATTGAGCTATTTTAGGGATGAGTTTGATCACGTTCACTCCGGTTTCGCTTTCCGATTGAAACTCTTCATCGGCCGGGCGAAGATGAAAATCTCTTTTTAATAGTCCTTTACCGGTAAAAAAAGAGTAGGTGATATCGGAATCGAGGGCCTCGGCCTCGGTGACAATCATCTGCTGCAGCTTGGCAAAGTACATGGAAAAAAGTATACCATCACTCACCAGTACCTGCTTATCGGGGCTGCTGTAGTCCCACCGCATATAACTTTTATCCTTACGTTTCAAAAAAGCTGCCTTCCCGGAACCCTTGCGGGGCCTTCCGGTTAAATCACCGCTTGTGTCCTGGTTAAAATTAAAAGATATGCTTTTGATATTGTCGTATCGGGTCTGCAGCCGGTCAGCGATATCTTCCGGATACTCGATGATGCTGTCAGCACTATGAGCTGCAACAACCGGAATAATCAGGGCGGTGAGAACAAAGATGAGCTGAATGAGTTTTTGCATCACAGGAGTCAATAGAATTTTTAGACGGATAACATTTTAATATCACGATTAAATATCTTTGTGGCAATAGGAACTGTCGTGTCTGTCAGGGCGGTGACAAAATATCTGTTTCGGCCTGGATCATGGTTAATGGCCGGCTGGAAAGCTGTATTCTTTTCCAGGTATTTCTTTAGATAGTCGGCGGTTGCCACTGATGGATCAATGAGAGTCACTCTTGCTCCGATCCGAGGTTGAATAAGGTGTTTGAGCAGTTGGTAATGGGTGCAGCCAAGCACCAGGGTGTCGATCTGCTGATTTTTCAAGTCGTGGAGATACCGACGGAGTATCATCTTTGTTTCTCGTTTACCAATCCAACCCTCTTCCACCAGAGAGACAAGCAGGGGACATGCCTTTGAGAATACTTTATACGCCTGGAAACGTTCCCTGATTTTTTGTTCATAGATACCGCTTCGAATGGTGGCCCGTGTTCCGATAATACCAATCCTGCCTGTCCTGCTCTTGGATACCGCCTCTTCAACTGCGGGGGTAGTTACTTCGATAATGGGGATGTTGAACTCCTGCCGAAGGCGCTCTGTGGCGACACTGGAGGCGGAATTGCAGGCAATAACAATTATTTTTGACCCATTCTCAATTAGAAACCTGGTATTCTCAACTGAGAATTTAATAATAGTTTCCGCACTTTTCGTCCCGTAAGGGGTTCGGGCAGTATCACCCAGGTAGAGAAGAGGGTAGTCCGGCAGGAGCTGCTCAACTGCGTTCGCAACCGTCAATCCACCGACTCCTGAATCAAAAATACCAATCATAAATAAGGTGCGTTCCTGTAGAGAAAACCGAAATTGGGCAGACACACATCAACGCGACATGTATACCAGAAAACAGTGTGAACGACAAGTAGCCCGGATTTCCCAATTCAATGGAGAGAACATGTTGACAGAAACTGTGTTGGGAATTAATTTTGCTCTCAATCAAAAACAGCATGTTGCAGAAAGGTCTGTCCTCTGCCGACTACTGTTGTTATTGTTTGTTTGATTGTGGTACCTTGTTGATTGTTTTGAGACTGTTTTCTCGCTTTGCTGATGGAAAACGATTGTTGAAAGGATACATATAGCCCTCAGAGGTGCTGGAGTCTCGGCATATCATGTGTGCCGGTGACAGACAGGTAGTTAATTCTCAATGTTTTGCAATGTAATAGGTGGAAAAGAAATGCCAGTGTACGAGTACGAATGCCAGGAATGTAAAAAGGTTTTTGAAGTCCAACAGAAAATCGCCGACAAACCTCTCAGCGATTGTCCCGAATGTCAGGCACCAGTGAAAAAACTCATGTCTATGAGTTCCTTTCAGTTAAAAGGCGGCGGCTGGTATGCAGACGGGTATTCGAGCACTGAAAATGGTTCGAAGAAAGCTGAACCTGCCAAACCTGCCGCGTCCTGCCAGACCGGTGGTGGTTGTGCAGGCTGCCCCGCTGCGACTTCTGCCTGATCTCAATTCTCATCCCATCCTCGACTGCCATGAGGATGGTTTAGCCCGAATTTCTCATCAGTTCAGGCAGTGTCAGGTTCAAAGCTTTTGCCGGTGAACCATAGTTGGCTATGTTTCTTGGCAAAATAGTGTAGAAGATGGCACTGCATGGACCGCACCCCAAGACCATTCGAGGTCTACGCTTATCTCCTGCGGGCACCTTTGGTGAGCATTTTGTCGAAATAAAATTCAACAGTAACAAATTGTAAGGCCCTGCCGTTCTGTGTGCCTAGCCGATTTCGACAAAATGATCATGAGAGTTTCGGGTTAGAAATGATGGCCATAGCATCTCCATAGGAAAAGAAACGATAGTTCTCTTTGATTGCTGTTTCATAACAGTCAAGGAGGGTTTGTCTGCCGCACAGAGCGGATACCAGAAACATCAGGGACGAGTCGGGCAGGTGAAAGTTGGTGATGAGATTGTCGATCACCTTGAAATGAAAGCCCGGATAGATGTACAGGTCGCACCAGTCTTCAACGGCTTCGAGGCGACCGGTTTTTAATGCACCATACTCTAGAGCTCTGACAGTGGTAGTTCCGACAGCCCAGATTTTCCCCCCTCTTTTTTTCGTAAACGCAATTTTGTCCACTGTTTGCTGTGGAATACTGAGGTATTCCCGATGAATCTGATGGCGGGTGATATCTGTCTCCCGCACCGGGGCAAAGGTTCCATAACCCACATGCAGGGTGACATGACCCAGCAAGGTACCCTTGTTGGTGATGTCCCCCAGAAGTTTATCGGTAAAATGGAGTCCTGCTGTCGGGGCTGCAACCGCACCGGGCCGGCTGGCGTAAACTGTCTGATATCGATCGACATCTTCTTTGGTTGTACAGCCGTTTTTTCTTGATATATAGGGCGGCAGAGGCACCTGTCCTGAATGTTTCAACGTCTCTGCCAACCCGATTTCCTGATCATACCTGAGGCTCAGCCGCGCCTTGCCTCCATCCAGATCCTCTTCAACCATACAGGACAGCATATCGTTGATGGTGATCCATGATTTTGGTTTCGGACGTTTGGACGATTTGATCAGGCAGGTTGCCGAGGCGGTACCGCTGTTTTGTGTGTCGTTGACCGGAAATTCCAACAGAAAAACCTCCGCCTTGCCGCCTGTCTCCTTTGTGCCGAGGAGCCTTGCAGGAAAAACCCGGGTGTTGTTGACCACTATCATATCGTCTTTTCCGATGAACATGCCGATATCACTGAACCGGTAATGATCTACCTCATTATTGTCTGCCTTGACAAGCATGAGGCGGGAGTTGTCTCTTTTATCGGCCGGATACTGGGCAATGAGGTGTTCGGGAAGGTGATAATTGTAGGAACTTAAAGTAAAGTCTTTTTCTATCATGCTCTATTGTATGGGAAAAATGACAGCTCACGCATTGTGGGCAATGCATTAAGTGAGATTTTGCGTTACAGTCATTGTCGGTTATCTTTCGTCTGTTACCGGTTTGCAGCTGAACCAGCTGCCGGTTCAGGCAATCTGTTTTTGTTGTCGCTTAACCACATGTCTATTGGGGAGCTGTTGTAAATACCATGATTTTGGCACTTGCTGCAACCGAATTAGAAATGAAACCGTTTATAGCGGAGGCGAAAGCACGGTCTCTCTCATGCCGGACGCTGGTGACCGGTGTCGGTCCTGTTGAAACGACACTTCGACTCACACGATTTCTATGCGAAAGCAACGAACAGTTTGACGCAGTGTGTCTCTTTGGTATCGGCGGTGCGTATGTCCAGCCTGACCAGAGATGCCAGGCCGCACTGCTGGACATCTGCCTTGCCGAAAAGGAGGTCTCCGGTGATTTTGGCATTTGTTTTGGCGATGTAATGGAGTATCTGGACAGTTCTCTGGTCGGAGAGGTTGTCTATCAAATGGATGAGTCTTTACGCAACAGGTGCCGAACTGTTTTTGATAGACTGGAGATCGAACATCGACGGGGTGTCTTCATCACAGTCAACGGAATAACAGGTAATGCAATCCGCGGTGAGATGTTGCGTGCCAGGTGGAATGGGCTCTGTGAGAATATGGAAGGTGCCGCGGTTGCCCGTGTGTGCTGTGACTTTATACTGCCTTGCGCTGAAATTCGATGCATTTCAAATTATGTGGAGGATCGGGATCCCAGAACCTGGCGATTGCAGGAGGCATGCATGAAATCTGCCCATACCGCGGTCCAGCTTATAGAAGCAATGACGATACCGCACGGAAAATTGTAACAAGGAAGCAGATACAGCTTGAACCTCTGCTCTCCAGGTTTTTGTGTTTTTACGAGTTTGCCAAAGGATCAACCACATGACAAAAAATCTTTCTCTCGGGTTCTCGCCCTGTCCCAATGATACTTTTATATTTTATGGCCTCGTTCATAATAAAATTGATCTGCATGAGCTGACATTTGTCGAGCCTGTTCTGGAGGACGTGGAAAAACTCAATGTGTGGGCACTCGCAAAAAAGCTTGATGTCACCAAGCTTTCATTTCATGCCTTGGGACACGTACTTGACGAATATTGTCTTCTGTCATCCGGCAGTGCACTTGGCAGAGGCTGCGGACCGCTTCTGGTTGCCGGTTCTGAAAAACCGACGGAGGAGATGCGGGAAATGACCATTGCCATTCCGGGAAAACTGACGACTGCCGCTCTGTTGCTGCAGATGTTTCTGCCGGGGTGTATACAACCTGTGGAGATGCGGTTTGATCAAATAATGGGGGCGATACATGAGGGAAAAGCAGATGCCGGGGTAATAATTCACGAATCCCGTTTCACCTACGCGGAGCAGGGTCTGTACTGTCTCCAGGATCTTGGGCAGTGGTGGGAGCAGAGTACCGGACTGCCCATTCCCCTCGGCTGTATTGCCGCAAGGAGAAGTCTCGGCAGAGAAAAAATCATGGACATTGACCGGGCTATCAGAGCCAGTGTTGCCTATGGATTTGCTCATCCTGATGAGTGTTTGCCGTATATCCGCAGCAAAAGTCAGGAGCTTGATGCGGAAATTGTGCGCAACCACATAGAATTATATGTAAATGATTTTTCAAAAGAACTGGGGACAGAGGGGGAAGCAGCCATCAAAGCCTTCCTGGAGCGAGGCCGCCAAGCCGGGGTCTTGCCGAAAAGCCGGACGGAGTTAATGATATGATCGTCGAAGAGAGTCTGCCTGTTTTTCAGCTTTCAGGGGGGACAGAAAGGCAGCGGAGAGATTTTATTCAAAGATTGATGCCCGCCCTTGAAGACCGATTGCTTTGCTGCACCTTTTTAAAGCGGGCGGAATGCCGAAATCAGTATAGTATACTCTCACTGGCAAAGCTGTATGATCTGGTCTTTGTCGATACGGAGCCGACGTTTCCGGTTCAGCAGATAAACATCTGTAACCGGGAAAAATCGGTACAGCAAGGTCTTGTATGGACCGGTGGTGATGATTTGGCAATGCAGGGCTTTATTGATTGTCTGGTCGAAAAACTTGATACACTTGTGCTTCAGAATCCGGTTTGGGGATGCATTTTAATCGGTGGCAAAAGCTCCAGGATGGGAAGGCCTAAGCATCTCATAAAAGATGAAAACAATATAACGTGGCTTGAGAAAACGACAGAGACCCTTCGTCCTCTGGTCGGTGGGCTGGTGGTCTCGGGATCCGGCACTCTTCCTGATAAACTTAAGGGGACTGTTCGGCTGCCTGATGTTCCCGGTGTTGCCGGACCGCTGAACGGGATTCTCGCTGCGGGCCGATGGCAGCCGATGGTGACGTGGATACTCATTGCCTGCGACATGCCTCATATTACAGCGGAGGCAATACGATGGCTGCTCTCCGGACGCCGCGCCGGTTGCTGGGGGCGAGTTCCGCGCCTGAGAGGCAACAGACACCCTGAACCGCTTTTTGCCTGGTACGATTTTCGTGCATCACAGCTTTTTGAGCAACAGTTTTATGAGGGGAATTTACGAATAGGTGATGCGGCTCTGCACCCTAAAATCGATAATCCCGTCATTCCCGAACCGTTACGCTATGATTGGCAGAACATCAACACCCCGGAGCAGCTGGGAGCTGTACCAGGATGAACAGTATATAAAAGCTATGCCTTCACTTTGGAAAAAAAGTATTGGGGTCAAATTTTTTGGCATTCTGGCTGTTGTCATAGTGCTGGCAATGGGACCACTCGCCTATGTTGTACTGCTCTCGGTCAATATCTTTGGAACCTATTCGGCGACGATCAACAAAGACCAGATCAAACAGCAGGCTGTTTCGTCGCTCTCCCGCCTGAGCCTGGAGCAGGGGGGGAAGTACGAAGAGTATTTTAACCGGATCAGCGCAGCTTCTTCCCTTATGTCGGTCCAAGCCGGACAGATATACGATAACCTGCAAGGGTATGCGCAGATGTGCGACACCTCGCCCGTTATGCATTACCAGAAAAAGAACGGGATGTTTCTCACTCCCCGGGAGTTGCCAATATTAACAGCGTATTGGGGTGGCCAGACTCTTACTCCGGAAATTACTCTTGAAGTCAAGGCACTCACGCAACTCGATCCTGTCCTTATAAAGACGAAAATGTTGTTGCCTGATTCCATAGCCACGCAGATTATCACGGTTTCGGGGATCGGCCGGTACTATACGTGGAGTGAGAAAGGCAGGGAGGTCGTTCGAAATCTGCCGAAAGTATCTGAGTTCGATTTGCGGGAAGGAGCGCCGTTGACGATTTTTACCAAAGGGAACCAGTCAACTCGCCGTACCCAGTGGACGGGAATTTATAAGGATGATGTGATTGAAGGACTGATGATCACCGCCTCCGGTCCCATTGTAGACAGTAAAGGGGTGCTGCGGGGAGAAATCGGTATCGACCTGCCGCTACAAACTGTTGTGGAGGACGTTCTGCTGGACAGCAGCCTCAATGAGGAAGATGACGGACGGATACTGTTTTCTTTTCTCGTTGATTCCAAGGGCCGTCTCATTGCCTTTCCAGTGCAGCACATGCCTGTATTCGGATTCGATATTAATCTCCACCGCTATAAACATTCAGGTGATTTGCTCCAATATAATCTGGCCGGTTCCAGCGAGAGAGGGTTTAGAAACATTGTCTCTCGAATACTGAGAGATGACAACGCCGTTCAGGAATTCCCGATTCAGCAACAAAGATATATAGTTGCCAGCCGGAAACTGCCGAGCCTGGGGTGGACGCTGGGACTCGTTACCCGGGAAAACGATCTGATCTCATCTGTACAGAGAACCCAGAATGCCTTGCAGGGAACACTTACCGAGCTTAAAAGGAAGTTCGTTGTCAACAGTCTCATTATTGGTTGTATAGCCCTGCTCCTGGTCTACCAGGCGGTACGATATTTCGTGAGCCCTCTTAAGAAGCTTTCATCAATTGCTCAGCAGGTGGGTGAAGGGAATCTCTCTGTCAGATGCACGTTGAAGCGAACTGATGAACTTGGGCTGCTGGGAAATGCAATAAACGATATGATTTGCAAACTGGCCCAGGCAGATGAAATGAAAGTTAATTATTTCAGGCGACTCGAGGGCGATATACAGGACCGAACCAGAGACCTCGAGGAAAAAAACAGACAGCTGAAAAGAGTCGTTGAGGAATTGCGTGTCGAAAGCGAACAACGACAAAAAATTACCCGGGCCCTTCAGGAAAGCGACAACCAGCTCCGTTCTATTATGGAATCATCAATTGCTGGTCTGTGTATCATTCAAAAAGGAAAATTTAGATATGTCAATAGAGCGATAGTCAAGATGTTTGGCTATTCAAGGAAAGAACTTGTGTCTGGCATGGGGCCGGCAAATGTCATCTGTTCTGATTACTTTCCCCTGGTTCGGCAACGGTATCAAAAAAAAGAGGATAAAGGCTTTTCTGAACCAATGTTGCCATACCATATCAAATGCAGAAAAAATGACGGCAGTATCTTCGATGCCCTGGTGGAAGGGGCGATAACCTACTGGCAGGGATTGCCGGCGACGGTTGGAACCGTGGTTGATGTCTCGCAGCTTAAAAAGGTGGAAAAGAAACTTAAAATCAACGAAAAACGCCTCCAGACATCACTTGAAGAAAAAAATGTCCTTCTTCGGGAAGTATACCATAGAACCAAAAACAATATGCTTGTCATCATTTCCATGCTGGCCCTGCAAATGGATGGGATTGAGGACGGAAAAGCCCGAAAGGTGTTTGTTGAGACAGAGAATCGAATCCGTGCTATGGCACTTGTGCATGAAAACCTTTGTCAATCCTCTAATCTTGCGGCGATAAATCTCGGTGAGTATCTGGAGAAGATGATTCTGACCCTGGTTGACAGCATGACATTTGGCGATCGTATCACTGTGCAGACACAATGCCGCCCATTGACAGTCTCTTTTGAAAAGGCTGTCAACATGGGTTTGGTTATTAATGAGCTGGTGACAAACTCGGTGAAACATGCTTTCCCGGGCGACAGGGACGGGGAGGTGTCCTTGGTAATGAAACAGGATGGCTCCTCGCTTGTAGTTGTTGTTGCAGACAATGGAATAGGGCTACCGACAGGGATTGATGTTCACAACAGCCGATCCTTTGGTTTGCAAATAACCGCTAGTATGATAGAAAAACAGCTGCAGGGACATTTTGAGGTGGAACGCAAACAGGGGACCAGATTTACAATCAGGTTAGCCGATATGTTTGACCATAAACGGGATAGACAGGATGCTTGCAAAGATTTTAATTGTCGAAGATGAAATTCTTGTCGGTATGATGCTGAAAAAGAAAATCGAAAACCATGGCTATCAGGTCACAGACATTGCAACCAGCGGGGAGGAAGCCATTGTCATGGCTGAACTTCAGATACCGGATCTTCTGTTCATGGATGTCGGTTTGAATGGTCTCCTGAATGGAGTGGCAACGGCAAAACAAATTAAAGAAAAAAGAGATATCCCTGTTATTTTTTTTACAGGCAATCACAGGGACGAAAAACTTATCGCCAATTCAAAAGAATTACGGCCGGTTGCCATTCTTGATAAAATGTGCAGCTTCTCCGAAGTGATCCGTGCTATAGAGCTGGCCTTGCCTCTGTGAAATTTTTCATCACCACACATTTTTTACATATCTCTATTTTTTTCTCCCAGGTGGCGTGGGTGGTGTTTTCACACATAGTTCCGTTTACGAACCAGCAGAAATCGCCGGAATTATACTCCCAGGCCGGGCATTGGCTCTTCTTTTCATCGGGACAATTACGTATTTCCCAGCAATTAGTGGTTTGATCTTGCGGTAATATTTTTTTGGCAAGGAGGAAAATAAGCTGGCGGGCTGCATGGCCTGGAATTGTGCGCCAGCCTTGTTCGTAGCTGCAGACAGCTTTGAGGGAGATCCCCAGCAGGCTGGCAATCTCTTTCTGGGTTTTGCCCAGCTTTTTCCTGATTTCGATGAATTCTTTGCTGTCCATATCGGTTTTTCAAGGGTGAAAGATTGATGTTTGGGGCCGGCGAAATTATCCTGTCAGGTAAAAAGCGTAGTGTCTCTTGTCTAGTAAGAAAATTTTGATCGTAGTACAATTAACGCATGTTTAAATTACAGTGAGTATAAAACCACATCGTAACATAAAGCATGCCCTCTATGCAAACTCTCTGATGGAAAGAGTAAAGCCGCTATGAAAATAGAAATTGGAAACAGCGCCGGGTATAATATTGTTGTCAGTTCGGTCATGCTTCTCTTTCTTCTCTTTCTTCTCGGTTGTGTCGAGGGGGGAAAAGTAAAGCCTTTGCAGTTGGGTGATACTGCACCTGATTTTGCGGTCAAAGATCTGAGCGGCAATGTAACGGTGCTGTCAAATCTGGAAGGAGGGCCGGTTATTGTCCGTTTTTTTGAAACAAACTGCCGGTTCTGCAAGGCCGACACTCCTGCATTTACTAAATATTACAATGAGCATAAAGACGATGGCCTGCAGGTTTTGTATATTGGCAGCTTTTATGAAAATGCAGAAACATTACAGTCTTTTGTCGATGAAATGGATATAGTTTTTCCTGTAGCTTTGGATAAAGCAGCAGGACTTGCCGATCTGTATGACATTCGCGCCTACCCGCAGACTATTTTCATTAGTCCGGACCGAAAGATACTGGCTGCTCTTCTCGGAGGAGTTGGCGAAGCGGAGCTGCAGGAGATTTTAGGAAAGTATCTGTAAAACGGGCTGGGATTATCTGCTGCAATATCTCGCCATGAAAAAGGTGAGGACTATGCGTTCCGTTTTATGTACCTTACTGGGGGACGAAACGGAGTGACAAAAAATCAGGAGTAAGACACTAATAATAAATGAGGAATAATATGAAAAAATGGATTGTATCGCTAACTGTTCTGTTCATGGTCCTTTCCGTTCAGGTGGGTTTTGGTGCCGGTCCCAAAGCGGGGGAAGGAGTGAACAAGGAGAGCAGGTGTCCGGTTTGCGGCATGTTCGTTGAAAAATATCCGCAGTGGTTGACCCAGATTAATATGTCTGACGGCAGTTTCGAGGTCTTTGATGGGGTGAAGGATATGATGGCGTTCTATTTCTCACCACAACAGTTCGGTGTCGCTCAGGGTATTACAGTAGACGAAGTTTTTGTTAAGACCTATTACAGTCAGCAATGGGTTGATGGCAAGAGTGCCTTTTACGTCACCGGCAGCGATGTATACGGCCCCATGGGGCATGAGCTGATCCCTTTTGTCGGCAAGGCCGAAGCGGAGAGTTTTCTGAAGGATCACCAGGGCAGCAAGATTTTCAGTTTTACGGAGATAACCCCGGAGGTCGTAGAATCTTTGCGCAAAGGGCATAAAATGAAATGACAGTAAAAGATGCAACACAGGGCCTGTCAAACCGGGAATAAATAAAGGATGAGCATGCGACCTTCTCATGTCTTGCTGGTGGTGTTGATGATATCTGCTGTACTTACATGTTTTCTTGGCCAGACCATAGGGGATAAACGGCGCGGGCAGGAGAAAGAGTTCATGGTGCTTCGTCAGGTCGTTTCTACTCTTGGTCTCTCCGATTTATCACTGTCGACCGAAGCGCGTTATACTCGTCACCCGGCTGTCAGTGATCCGGTTGTCGTCTCCATGGATCATCCGGGAGCGATCGATCACTTTCCTTCCACCCTCTTCTGGGCACCGGTCAGATAGAGTATGAAAAAAAACTCTCTTGGCCGTCTGCTGAATATTCTTGATTACGCCCTGTACTCACTGAGAAGAAAATTTCTTAAGAATGCGAGTATTTTCGCTATCTTTTCAGCGGTCATTTTTCTCTTTTGTTCCTTTCAGCTGGTGAGCACCGCATTGACGGAGGCAGCGGGGAAGATCCTTCAAAATGGACCGGATATTACCGTACAGCAGATGTCTGCCGGCAGACAGGTCTCCATTCCCATTTCTGCACAAGACGCGCTTGCATCGATATTCGGCATCAGCAAGATAGATCAGCGGATATGGGGGTATTATTTTGACGAGGATAATGGGGCGAATTACACCGTTATTGGTGTACAGTCCCTGTCTGTCACTTCTTTGGAGACATCGCTCTTTGGTTTGGTCGAAGGACGGTTACCCGCCACCCAGGAGCGAGGGAAAGTTGTCATCAGTGAAAATATCCGACAACATCTGCAACTCGGTAATCGAAATTATTTCTCTTTGTTCAGACCGGATCTGACCCAGGTTGCCTTTGAAAAAATTGGATTGTTTGACAGGCAATCGGAGATTCTGACTGCAGATCTCATCCTTATGACACTTGCCGATGCCAGAGACCTTTTTGCCATTCCGGATGGTTTTGTCACGGACCTGCTTGTCTACGCAGCCAACCCAAACGAGGTAGAAACCATTGCCCTCAAGATCAGTGAACGGTTGCCGGGGAGCCGGGTTATTACGGGCAATCAAATCCTTAAAACCTATAAGGTCGTTTTCAGCTGGCGCAGCGGCCTGGGAACTATCTGCCTGCTGACTGCACTGGTCGCCTTTACCATCCTTGCCTGGGACAAGGCATCCGGTCTCTCCCAGGAAGAGATGAAGGAAGTAGGTATCTTGAAAATTCTCGGCTGGCAGACAAGCGATATTATTTTCCTGCGGTTTGGTGAATCGTTGTCGGTCTCTCTTTTGGCCTTTTTAACCGGATATGTACTTGCCTGGATTCATGTTGTATTCTTTCACGGCATACTGTTTCGTCCGGTTTTCCTTGGATGGTCCGTTGTCCGCCCTACCTTCTCCCTGGTGCCACCTTTTGTAGCAAGCGATCTGCTGCTTGTTTTCTCTCTTTCGGTCATTCCTTATCTCTGTGCAACAGCGGTACCAGCATGGCGGGCAGCAACGGTTCGTGCCGATTCGGTTATTTGATATGGATTTTGGTGCCTGTTTAGAAATGAGAGATTTTGAAGTCTTTTTTGGTCGCTTATCTCCGAGGATTAAATTATGAGAGTTAACGAAGGATTAGGGTGTAATGACCATTTATGAACAGTCGCTGATTGACCTTGAAGCGGTGACAAAGATATACAACCAGGGCGAAGCAAACGAGGTGACAGCTCTGAAAACCGTCAGCATGTCTGTTGCAAGGGGTGAAATGGTCTGTGTGCAGGGACCAAGTGGCTCCGGGAAGACCACGCTGCTTTCAATAATCGGCTGTATTTTTTCACCAACCAGTGGCAGAGCAACTATTGGCGGTAAAAAGATATCGCGACTCCCTGATCATTTTCTTACCCGCTATCGTCGTGAATTAATCGGTTTTGTATTTCAGAATTACAATATGGTTGATCACCTGACCGTATTGGAAAATGTTACTCTGCCTCTTATGCCGTTAGGGGAATCTCCTCGGGCCCGGGAGAGAAAAGCCGACCGACTCCTTGAGAAATTCGGTATCATTCATCGGAAAAAATTTGCTGTAAACCAGTTGAGCGGCGGGGAGTTGCAACGGGTAGCTATAGCCCGGTCCCTGATAAATGATCCTCCCATTATAGTTGCTGACGAACCGACGGCTCATCTTGATAGAAAGCTTTCGTTGGAGGTTGTTGATATGCTGGTCGCCTTAAAAGGTGAGGGGAGGACTGTGATAGTCACTTCCCACGATCCAATTGTCAGTGGGCATCTCGGCATGGACAGAATTATCGAGGTCAGAGATGGGGAAATTCTTTCAGCCTGTTCCGAAGGGTGAGCAGACACTATGCTCCTTAATTCCTGGTCGATTGCCCTGCTTATCACCTCTGTTGCTTCAATTTTTTTGGCAGGGGGGGCGGTCCGAACAGCAATCAGAACCCTGAGGTTCTGGGACCCTGATGCCGATACTGCCAGACAGATCCAACTGGAAAACGAAACCTGGTTGTCAGCGCTCTTCATGGAGTACGGGATGGTCCTGCAACTGGTGGCTCTGCTCCTGCTGGTCCTGGCAGCCGACAGCTATTCTGAGATCCTGGTAGGGGCGATGTGTGCCACTGGTGCATTCCTTGCCAACGGATATGGCATACCTCTCCTGTTGGTTAAAATTCTCGGAGTCTTTCTTTATGGCTTCTGGATTGTGCTGCATCGTTTGGACATCAGCTCCGAATATTTACCTCTGACCAGAATTAAATATCTCTATTTACTTGTATTAGCCCCTCTTCTTCTGGCTGATATGGGTCTGCTGGTATTGTATCTGAGCCAGTTGAAGCCCGATATTATCACCTCCTGCTGTGGTGTGGTTTTTGGGAACGCGACTGGTGACGGAACTAATCTTGTCGGGCCGATCCCGGTTTTCCTGGTGATGTCGGCTTTTTATGTTCTGGCTGTACTGTTGGCTGTATTTGGATTTATTTTACTGAAAAAAGTTGGTATGGGAAGTTTCGCCGGTGAAAGTATTATCGGCATGTCTTTCAGCTTGTTGTGGATGATCTTTTTCTTTGTGTCTTTACTGGTTATCACTGCGGTAATATCCTCGTATATTTACGGTATGCCGTTTCACCGCTGTCCTTTTGATATCCTGAAAAAGGAGTATCACTACATAGGGTACTTGATATACGTTGTGCTTTTTTCGGCAACTTTCTCCGGAATGAGTGGTGGTATTGCGGTCGTTTTTACAAAGAATTCCGGCCTTCAGAAATCGATACGTTCCTTTCGTGCCACATCGCTTCGACTTTGTCTTTTTCTGCTCCCTCTGTTTCTGATTCTTGTCAGCTGGTACCCGGCCGTTTATCTCTTTAGCGGAGGACATTGATTTCAATTTTCTTTTATCGAGAACGGATATACTTTAATCAGTAAAGAATAACTCAAAGAACGAGGAAACAGCGATCATGCATTGTTGAGAGGTTGCCATGTTTATGGATTCCAGCAAGATAATTCCCGATTTTGATCCCCATTTTAAAATTTTCCACGATCTTATGCCGTTTAAGGTGCAGGAAATCCTTCTTATCTCAAGCCCCTATGATGCCTTTATCATGGAGGAGGATGGGAGTATCGCAACCCGGCTCATTAATGAATACCATGGCCTCAACTTAAGCAAACCCCCCAAAATCACTCGAGTCTCATCTGCTGTTGAAGCATTGAACCTGGTCAGCAGGAAAAAGTTTGAGATGGTTATCACCATGCCGTATCTCGGGGTTATGGATGCTTTTGAACTGGGGACGGCAATAAAAAAGATCCAACCTGACCTTCCCGTCATTCTTGTCAGCCATAACATGCAGTCGACCTTTCAGGAGAAGGCTGAAAGTCACGGGGTGGATAAGATTTTCCTCTGGTGCTGTGAGGCGGACCTGCTGCTTGCGATCATTAAAAATGTTGAAGATCATCGAAATGTTGATGGGGATGTTGAACAGGCAATGGTGAGGGTTATTATCTATGTTGAAGATTCCCCTCTATACCGCTCCTTTTTTCTTCCCCTCATTTACGGCGAGGTTGTGAGACAGACACAATCGGTACTGGATGAAAGCCTGAACGAGCGGCATCGCCTGCTCCGGATGAAAGCGCGGCCACGAATTCTTATGGCAACGAACTACGAGGAAGCTCTGCACTTGTACAAAAAATATAAACCGTATGTTTTTACTGTCATCTCGGATGCTACCTATAAAAGAAACGGACGAGCCGATACCCAGGCTGGATTTGAATTTCTCAAGACAATTCGGGCCGAGATTCATGACCTGCCCCTTCTGCTGGTGTCAACCGATCAGCGGAACCGCGAGCAGGCCGAGCGGATTCCCGCGGTTTTTATAGATAAGAATTCTCCTCTCATAAGAGATGAACTGCACAATTTTTTCCTGAACCACCTCGGCTTCGGTGATTTTATTTTTCGAATGCCGGATGAGACTGCAATCGGTCATGCCGCAAATCTTTTCGAATTTGAGAAACAGCTCAAGGTTATTCCGGACGAATCTCTTAGATACCATAGCGTGAGAAATCATTTTTCAAACTGGGTTATGGCCAGGGCAGAGGTCATTCTCGCCCGTAGATTACACAAAGATCATATATTGAATATTGATGATCTGGATAGTATCCGTGCTGATCTGGTCTACAAGGTACATTCACTCCGCAAGTTACGGCAACAGGGGGTTGTTGTAAAATTTTCACCAGTTAACTATGATCCGAGTATTATGGATTTTGTCAAGATAGGCAACGGTTCCATGGGTGGGAAAGCCAGAGGCATAGCCTTCATGTGGGCCTGTCTGCAGAGCGCCTATCGCGAGGACTCAGTACTCAGTTCTTACTCGGTGACCATTCCGAAAACCTGCGTTATCACCGCCGATGGTTTTGATGCCTTCGTCGAGGAGAATAATCTTCATTTCGCCAAGTATCTGCCGGACGATCGGGTTGCGAATATGTTCCTTGCTGGTTCCCTGCCGGCCTGGCTCAGACAAGATCTTCGTGTCTTTCTAAAAAAATCAGACAAACCTCTCACCGTCCGATCTTCCAGTTTACTGGAAGATGGTCAGTACAAACCGTATGCCGGTCTCTATTCCACATATTTTCTCGCAAACAACAATTCCGATTTTGATGAGCGGCTCCATCAGCTGGAAAGTGCCATCAAACTGGTGTATGCCTCAACCTGGTTTGAAGGTCCACTCTCTTTTTCAAAAGTGACCGGACAGGGTCGGGAAGACTCAATGGCAGTTATTATCCAGCAGCTGGCCGGTGATCAGCATGGTGACTATTATTATCCGGCGGTCTCAGGTGTTGCTCAATCCCATAACTTTTATCCCGTTCTCGATATGCATGCCAATGAGGGTATCACCCATATTGCACTTGGGGTCGGCAAAACGGTGGTAGAGGGAGGGAAATCACTCTGGTTTTCTCCTGCAAAACCCAAAAAACTTGTGCAGTTTGCAAATGTCGAGAGCATGCTGAAACACAGTCAGCGTGAGTTTTATGCTCTCGACATGAACCCGGACCGATGCCTCCAGCAGGATGCTTCTAATCTGGTGCTGCGGGAGGTTCAGCAGGCTGAAAAAGAATTTCCTGTAACCATGCTGGCTTCGACATATATTGCCGAGGAGGACAGGGTACGGGACGCGTGCCTTCCGGGGGTGAAAATTATGACTTTTGCCCAATTGCTGAAATACTCTGCGTATCCACTGGCTAAAATCCTGTCGGAGCTGTTAAAGGCCGGCAGAGCGGGAATGGGAGGGGAGGTGGAAATTGAGTTTGCCCTGCGTCTCGATCCGGAACTTGAGAAGTCGGTATTTTATTTTCTGCAGATACGGCCTATGATTACGGGTGGCGAAATGGCAGATGTCAAGATCTGCGACCATGAGAGAGAAGCGGCTTTTTGTAGTGTCACTCAGTCTCTTGGGCATGGCAGTTTTTCCAATATTGCCGATATCCTCTATGTTTGCCCCGACTCCTTTGATGGGTCAAAAACAAAGGAAATGGCTTTGGAAATTGGGGCAATCAATCGCAAATTACTCACGGAAAAAATACCATACTTACTTATTGGCCCAGGCAGATGGGGATCCGCCGACCCGTGGCTTGGTATTCCGGTCCAATGGGGGGATATTTCAGGGGTATCCGCCATTATCGAAGTGCGTAATAATAAAATCAGGGCCGATCCATCGCAGGGCACTCATTTTTTTCAGAACATCACATCACTGGGAATACCTTACCTGACTCTGGATGAGAATGGTCAACGGGAAAAGGGAGAAAAAAATGATTATCTTGACTGGCAGTGGCTTGATAAGCAGCCTCTCTTTGAAAAGGGACGGTATATACGTCATATCCGTTTAGATAAACCGTTTATCCTGAAATGTGACGGTATTAAATCCGAAAGTGTCCTTTTCCAAATGGAGAAACCATGTGAAATGGTGTGCACAATACAGGGAAAAGAGATCTGGAGTCAAAGTTCAATATTAACAGGAGGATGTTAGTGGATAAAATATTCAGCCAGATCAAAGACAGGGATCCGGAACAATACGAATTTCATCAGGCTGTTCAAGAGGTTTTTGAGAGCGTCAGACCGGTCTTTGACCGCAATCCCGTATATCGTCAACAGGCCATCCTCTTTCGGATAACCGAGCCCGAAAGGGTCATAATGTTTCGAGTGCCATGGATGGATGATGAGGGTCAGGTGCATGTTAACAGGGGCTTCAGAGTGGAAATGAACAGCGCGCTGGGGCCATACAAAGGTGGTCTGCGTTTCCATGCGTCGGTTAACCTCGGAATTATGAAGTTCCTGGCATTTGAGCAGGTGTTTAAAAATTCTCTGACTACTCTTGCTATGGGGGGCGGAAAGGGCGGCTCGGATTTTGATCCGAAGGGGAAGTCGGATAATGAGGTGATGCGTTTCTGTCAGTCTTTTATGGGCGAACTTTTCAGACATATTGGGCCGAATACCGATATTCCGGCGGGTGATATTGGGGTTGGAGCACGGGAGATCGGCTATCTGTTCGGTATGTATAAGAAACTGAGAAATGAATTTACCGGAGTCCTCACCGGAAAGAGTCTTGCATGGGGAGGGAGCCTGATTCGTCCCGAAGCCACCGGCTATGGTGCGGTGTATTTTGCAGCTGAAATGCTGAACACCCATAGAGACACTTTAGAAGATAAGCGTTGCCTGGTCTCCGGTTCGGGAAATGTTGCGCAGTATGCAACGGAAAAAATTATAGGACTGGGGGGAAAAGTGCTCACCCTGTCCGATTCTTCCGGCTACATTTTTGATGAAGCAGGCATTGGCCGAAAAAAACTGGAGTTTGTCAAACAGCTGAAAAACTTTCGGCGGGGACGGATCAGTGAATATGCCGAAGAGTATCCGGAAGCCGTCTATACACCAGTCAAACCTTCTCTCGGTTATAATCCTCTTTGGGACCATAAAACCGACTGTGCCTTCCCGTGTGCGACCCAGAATGAAATAAACAATGTTGATGCTGAGCATCTCGTCAAAAACGGAGCGCAGCTGGTTTGTGAAGGGGCTAATATGCCGACAACTGCTGAGGCCGTTGATATTTTTCACGAGCATAAAATATTTTATGCTCCCGGCAAGGCTGCGAATGCAGGTGGTGTTGCTGTTTCCGGACTGGAGATGGCGCAAAATTCCATGCGCCTGTCCTGGCCGAGAAAAGAAGTTGATAACCGTTTGAAACAAATCATGAAATCGATTCACAGAACCTGTCTGGATTCTGCTGAGGAATACAATGTTCCCGGCAATTATGAGGCTGGAGCCAATATCGCAGGTTTTGTTAAAGTGGTCAATGCGATACTCGATCAGGGCCTGGTGTAGATGGCCGGGCCAGACGGAAAAGAAAACAGGAAAAGTATAACCGGTGAACTGAGTGCCACACCATGAGAGACGTCACCTTTACATACGATGAGAAATGCCGGGCGGAGTTTACATTACTGCTTTCGCGGGTGGAACATCTATTCGTATCAATCGATATCAGCTGCCCGTATGGCCTGCCGCATGTAGCAAAATTCCATCAGGCAACCTTTGCCCCGCTTGGTGAGCGGGCAATGGAGCTTTTTTTGAGTGCCGGGTACAGGCGAAACGGCAACTGTCTGTACAATATGCAATGTACGAGCTGTTCTGCCTGTATTCCTATACGGCTTCATCCGTCAGAGTTTCGCCCAAACCGTAATCAGAAAAGATCGCTTAAAAAAAATCAGGATGTGGAGATGGCTATTCTCCCTCTGCGGCCTGATCGGGAGACCTTGGATCTTTGTGAAAAATTTCTCCAGAGCCGATATCCGAGAGAAAATAATAATGCACCGGGATATTATCGTGATTTCTTTCTGAATAATATTGTCAACAGCGCGCAGCTGCAGTATCGAGTCGCCGGTCGCCTGGTTGGAACTGCCGTTATAGATGTCGGATATAACTGGTTGAATGCAGTCTATTTTTATTTTGATCCCGGTGAGTCGTCACGCAGTCTCGGAACGTACAATATCCTGCAATTGATCGATTTGTGTCTGGAGTGGGACATTGAATATCTATACCTCGGATATCTTATTCATTCGGTTCCGGCAATGTGCTATAAGAGAAATTTTCGACCCCACTATCTCCTTGCCGCAAATAAATGGAAAGGTGTGAAGTGATTCCATAGTCCATCTTTCTCTTTTGAATACGAACGGCAAATGGTTATCTTTTTCCTTGGAACTGAATACTCTCATCAAGTGAGGTTGTTTGGATATTATGGGCGAATATTTCCAGGATAAAAAATCCGGTACCCCTGAGTTCCTCTGGTCCAGGCGGGAGGATGGTACCCTGCAGTGCACGGTTTGTGCACATGGCTGTATTCTGCGTGATGGTCAGAAAGGGTTATGCGGCGTGCGGGCACGTCGAGGCAGGACCATAGAGAGCCTTGTGTATGGTAGGGTCGTTGCCGAGAACATCGATCCGATCGAAAAAAAACCCATTTTTCATGTCCTGCCGGGAAGCCTTTCCTACTCCATTGCCACCTCCGGCTGCAATTTCAGCTGCCGCCACTGTCAAAACGCATCGATTTCCCAGATAGCCAACGACATTGATATTGCTTCATCCGGGGTTTTTCGCGCCCCCGAGACAATAGTAGCGGCTGCAATTGCTGGTGACTGTCAATCAATCAGTTATACCTATGTCGAACCGACGATTTTTTTTGAATTCGCCTATGATTGCTGTGTCGCCGCGAAGTTGCAAGGGTTGAGAAACATCTTTGTCTCCAACGGGTACATGTCCGACGATGCCATTCGAATGCTTGCACCTGTTGTGACTGCAATCAATATTGATCTCAAATCATTCAGTGATTCCTTCTATAAAAAAATCTGCGGCGCTCGACTTGAACCGGTGCTTTCATCGATCGCCCGCTTTAAAGAGCTGGGTGTCTGGTTGGAGGTGACGACTCTTGTTATTCCTGGGATGAATGACAGTGAGGAGGAGCTCGCCGGGATAGCCGGCTTTCTGGCTGGAATCGACCCTGGTATCCCGTGGCATGTAACCGCTTTTTACCCTACCTATAAAATGTCCGATGTTCCACCAACGGGCTCGAGAATATTATCCAGGGCCAGGCACATCGGTTTTGAGAGGGGCTTGGAATACGTCTATTGCGGCAACAGGCCGGGGGCTGACGGTGAAAACAGCAGTTGTCCATCCTGTGGAGCAATTCTCATCAGGCGCCATGGTTTCCAGATTGTAAGCAATCGTCTTCAGGCGGGTCGCTGCCCCGGCTGCAAGACTGCCATTCCAGGTGTTTGGGTATAATTGTCCGTCCCTGTCATTTCTTTTTTAAGAAAAGAGTCCGGCTGACGAGAGTAAGCAGTATGGCAAAAAGTGCTGCAGCAACACCCAGCAAAACATTGAAAAAAGGTGGGGCGGCGAGGGCGATACGGATAATCAATGTTGACAGGGCAAAACCGGAATTACGAAACACCGCATAAAACGATGGCTGAAAACATTGCGAAATCAGGACGACCAGGATATCCGTCAGAATAAGCAGAGTATAAAAGCCGTGAAGGAAATCCGGGTGGGGGATGCCTTTCAGGCTTGCGATGCTGCTGTCAATTCCCATAAAGACAAATATAGAGAGTAGAATCAGGGCGATGCCTTTCTTGGCGGCGACAAAACTATACAGGTCGGTTGGCTGCATTTTTTCATCGGTGGCCCGGGCCTGAACAATATAATAACACCCGAGCAGGGCAAAGATAAGCAGTGCCCCGAAGCCATCGGAAAGAATGTTCAAAATGGCCTGTTCATTGCCATTGAAGGTTATCGGTTCCGGGAAATAAGAGAGTTCTTTAAAGGCATTTCGCAAAAGAATAAGTGCGAGTATTTCAAACTGCTTACCGACAGATCGGCTGAATGAGCAGGGAATAGTGAACACCAGACTGATCACTTCCAGGATAAGCACGACGGTAAATGCTCCCTGGACGGCAAAAAAATGGTTCAGCGGCACCAACGATGTAAAAGATCCCGGGAGAAGGTTCCGACGGTTCAATTCTATGCAGACAATACTGATAAGGAAAAAGAGCACCAGTCCGAAAGAAATCTTCCGGTGCATTTTCTCATGTTCCCAAAGGTGGTGCAGAGGGTCAAAAACAAAGGTGATCTTATCGTAAAGAGAACTCATATGATTCAATAACAGGTCGAAAAGAGATATGATTAGATGGTTTGGCAGGTGGAATTGCCAAGGCTATATGGCGGGTCTTTACCACGATTTGCAGGAAATGGCAAATGTGGGCAACATGCAGTACTGAGGAGGTGAGAGCAGCTGGTCCTGGTCGGGCGTATATGCCCGCAAATTTTCTGTGTCGCTGCCACTAAAATGGTAAGAAAGCCGGGATAGGGGCCTTCAAAACAATCTTTTCCTCAATAACAAAAAAGATTATCGAAGTCATTAAATGGTTATTTCTGCCCAGGTGTCATCAGTTCCTGGTTCATGCTCCATTACAAATTCGGTCCAGCCAAGGGGTGCGTTGACGATCTCCAGGCCAACTTTTTTGCTGTAAGATTTTCCACTGGCCCATCTTGGCCTGGCCTTCATTTTGAAATGTTTTCCCAGTCCTGATACGATGACCGAGAAATGTTTTGATTTGTCATTGAGCCTTATCGAGACATCATCCAATCTGAGACCAAAACGAGAAAGATCTTCTACTGTGCCGCTGAAAAAACCGTGCCCGTCAGAAATGTCTGCATGCAGGTTGCCAACCACCATACGCTGATGACGTCGTTTTTCCATATTATCCCCTCTCTTAAGCTATTTACGCAACGCTGTCCTGCAAGGAAATGAGTGTTGTGGATACAAATTTCAAGTATCTACACAGTAACATCTTTTGTATAATAAGCAAGAAAGTTTAACGCTAAATAGTAGTCAGGAAACATGCTGTTTTTAATAGTGGGTCATGTCTCATGCTTCGTCATCATCCGATGTGTTTTTTTCTTTTTGAGCCTGGATTTCTTTTAATTTCCCCCACCATTCCAGCCTCTTGGTAACCTCTTTTTCAAAACCGAATTGGGATGGCTGGTAATACATTTTTTCATCCATATTATCCGGGAAGTATTTCTGGTAACTGTAATGGTTTTCGTAATTATGTGCGTACCGGTATCCTTTGTTGTAACCAAGCTCTTTCATCAGTTTGGTCGGGGCGTTGCGAACGGAAAGCGGAACTTTGAGGTGGCTGCTTTTTTCTGCATCGGCTTTGGCCTGATAATAGGCAACTTCCAGGGAATTGCTTTTGGGGGCGGCAGCGAGGTAGACGGTTAGCTGACTCAGTGCGGTATTCGCCTCCGGCATTCCAAGAAAATGGACGGCATCTTTTACCGCTATTGCCTGAACTATCGCCTGAGGGTCAGCCAGACCGACATCTTCTGATGCGATCCGTACCAGTCTTCTTGTGATATAGAGCGGGTCTTCTCCAGCTTCCAGCATTCTGGCAAGCCAATACAGTGCCGCCTGGGGATCACTGCCACGAATTGATTTCTGGAAGGCGGAGATGAGGTTGTAATGCTCTTCTCCCCGCTTATCGTAAAACAATGATCTTTTGTTTATGGATTTTGCTACAAACTCTCTCGAGATAAGATCGCCAATTTCTGCATTTCTACAAACCAGTTCGAGATCGTTAAGGGCCCGTCGTGCATCACCGCCTGCTTTTTGGGCAAGCAATATAAGGGCATCTTCTTCAATCGTCAATCGTTTGGGAATTTCCGGCAATGCCCGGGCGAGAATAGTTTGAAGATGGGTTTCCGGTAATGAATCAAGCACAAAGACGTGGCACCTTGAAAGCAGTGCGGGAATCACTTCAAATGATGGATTTTCCGTGGTTGCTCCAATTAAGATCACTGAACCCGACTCGACATAGGGAAGAAAAGCATCCTGCTGTGATTTATTGAAACGGTGAATTTCGTCCACGAAGACGATTGTATTCCGGTTTTGGTGAAGATGAAGCTGTTTTGCCCGCTCCATTAAAGCTTTGACATCGCCAATTTTACTCAGAACCGCACTAAAAGAGCAGAACGTATGCTCTGTTTTCAGTTCAACAAACTTGGCAATAGTGGTTTTCCCGGTACCGGGCGGACCCCAGAGTATAAATGAACCGTATTCGTCATTTTCAATCATTTGTCTGAGCGCAGAGCCGGGTGCCAGAAGCTTATCCTGACCCTCTATATCGGCAAGCGTCTGGGGCCTGACCTTCTCCGCTAAAGGTACGTCTGTTGGTTTGGCCGATCCTTCAAAAACTGAGAGTTGTTTCATCGCTTCCTGCGTAAATAGAGCTTGAAGTATATGGTATATTTCTCGCCAGGGTTTCCAATAAACATTGTTTCAATGAGCAGAAGTCGCTGCTATCATGATAATATTGCCCAATTTCGTGCAGTCCCCCAAATTTAGACAATGTTCACCAAAGACCAGTCGGTCTCACTCCGCCTGCAGCGCCGAAGCAATGTGCATAACCGATCATGGCCCATCGCTTCACTTCTGCCATACACGGCAACCTCGGCCGGTGAGAATTCCGGGTTAGTTTCGAGTTGTTTGGGAGCTGATATACTGTAGTACCATAGAATGTATTTTCATGTTCTTTTTACAAGAATTTATTTTTTGACTGGTGTAGTCAAAAGATCACAGTGTACATTGATGGGAGTCAAGAGAAACGGTAGGCGAGAAAGAGGAAAGGTTGAATTTCTGAATGCAGTAAATCCAACCTGCTTTTTATTGTGAGGAGAACAGCATGAAACAGTATCTGGAACTTTGCCGACGTGTCATTGAAAGGGGAGAATGGGTCGAGAACAGCCGGACCGGCAAACGTTGTCTGACGGTTATTAACGCCGACCTGGAGTACGATGTCAGCGAGGGATATCTGCCGGTGTTAACCACCAAAAAGCTCTTCTGGAAACCTGCCATTGCAGAAATGCTTGGCTATCTCAGAGGGTATACCAGTGCTGCCGACTTCAGGAAAATTGGTTGCAACACCTGGAATGCAAATGCCAATGATAATCCGGTATGGCTGGCGAATTCGTTTCGCAAGGGAACGGATGACATGGGACGCTGTTATGGCGCCCAGGGCAGGGACTGGCGTAACCCTGAAGGTGAACCGGTAGACCAGTTGATGAATGTGTATAATGATCTCCGCCTGGGTATTGATAACCGCTGCGAGATAATGACCTTCATGAATCCGGGTGAGCGGGATCGTGCATGTTTAAATTCCTGCATGCATACCCACACCTTTAGTATTCTCGGCGGGAAACTGTACCTGACCTCCTACCAGCGTTCAGACGACCTGCCCCTGGGCCATGGTTTTAACCAGGTTCAGGTTGGCTGGTTGCTGATGATCATGGCCCAGATAACCGGATTAAAACCTGCAAAGGCGTTTCATAAAATAGTCAATGCCCATATCTATGAAGACCAGCTTGAACTTTTACGCGACGTTCAGCTCAGCCGTGAACCGCTTCCATTGCCGAAGCTGGTGATAAACCCGGAGATCAGGACCCTCAATGACCTGGAAACATGGGTTACGACGGACGATTTTGAGTTGGTAGGTTACCAACACCATCCCGCTATAAAATACAAATTTGCGGTATAAAGAGGTAACGCTCAACGAGCCGGTACAACTACATAGAGCAGCACGCAAAGGGACCATTCTCAATAATCCCGTTTTTGGAATGGCGTAAGGAACGTCAGCTGTGAATATTCGAAGAAAAAGTCGGGTTGGATTACGTCACAACTGAGTCCATAAAGGGTATCAGGGGAGCAGTCAAGAGAACACGCTATATATCCAGCCGGATGGATACCGAACTTTTTTACCAGCAGCGGAAGTTGCCGGTATCAAGGTGAACAAAGTCGGATTTGGCATAATAGCCGACGCCGCCCGACTTAAGGGAAATGGCAATATCTCTGAGCTCTTTGGTTGGCAGACCCGTGAGCCGGACATCTATCGCCTTTCCCTTCATGTGCAGGCTTTTTTGAGCAACGCCGGTGCTGTTTTTGCGCAGCAGCTTGTTGGTCTTTGGGGAACGGTATCCGGAGATCACTTCAAATATACCGGGGTTGCCTGCCGTTTTCTGGATCTTCCGGAGTATTTTTACAAGCCGGTAATCAATCGGGTGAACCTCACCGGTCCGGAAATCCCTGAGGAATGAATTGAACTTTTTCTGGACTCCCGGAGTACAGGTTCCCTTAATATGACAAAGATCGAAACGTTCTTTTGTGTGGGTGTGATAGAAGGAAAGTGTCTCGGGCTTTGGTGTTTTTGCCAGGAGGTCAAGGGGTGACGCTATAACAAGACCTATCCCTGCCTGTACCGACGCACGTAGAAACCTGCGTCGGCTCATCGCCTGTGCTTCATTCATATCAGTCATGTGCTAATTCGTTTCGTTTGGTAGTGGAGTCAATCTCTCCGCTGAACAAGGCATTATATAACTTGGAGTCCCGGGCATAAACGTCCTTATTAAAATTTATTGAACCGTTTTTGTCAACCCAAGTTGTCTGGTAGGTGATATGGACAGGTAAGGGAGAGCTTAAACGTATTACCTTACGGCTCTCCTGCTGGAAAACCTCTTCCACGGCTTCTCTGTCCCAGCCACCATCCTGTCCTTCGAGGGCAAAAACAGCGAGAGCCAGCGGATTGCTGACACGAATGCAGCCATGGCTGAAATTTCTGGTCGTACGGCTGAAGAGATCATGGGTGGGAGTATCGTGCATATAGACGGAATAGTGATTTGGAAAAACGAATTTCACCTTTCCAAGCGCATTCCAGGGGCCTGGGTCCTGGCGGAGCAGGTAGGTGGACATCTGGCTTTTCGAAACATTGGCCCAGTCGATGGCGGTAGAGTCCAGTTCTGACGCGTTTGCCTGCCAACTGGAGAAGAGCCGCACATTGCGTTCAACAAGATAACGCGGGTTTTTTCTCAGCTTTGGCAAATCCTCATTACGGGCAATAGTGGGGGTAATATTCCAAAAAGGATTGAAGTCCAGGTATTTAATGCGGTCGCTGAAAACCGGGGTTTGGTGTTGCTCTTTGCCGACTATGACCGGGAAGTCGAGTTCGGCAGTCTCCCCATCGAAGGCTTTGAGATTATAACCGGCAATATTGACAATGATATATCGCTGGCCGAGATCATGGGCCTGCCAGCGCCACCGTGCCATGTTGACCCGGATGGTATCGATAAGCTCATTTGGTGGGATATTCATTGCGGTAAGGGTCTGAATCCCGATAATACCATCCTGTTCGAGGCCATAACGACGTTGAAAGGATATGACCGCATCTTTTAGGTCATCGTCGAAGAGCGCCGGAGTAACAGAATCCTTGGCCAGTTCCCCGGTCTTTTTTAATCTGGCCCGGACCAGCAGAAGACGATTGTCCTCATCTCCGGGACGCATTGTCTTGCCTTCCGGAATATGCTGCCATCCGCCCGAGGCTTCGAGATCGCGATATTTCTTTAAAGCTGATCGAAGCGACGTATAGTGGCTATGGGATGGTGGCAGGTCTGTAAGATATTTGTCCAGATCCAGTGTTGCGAGAACAATTTCAATTGTCCGAAGGGGATCAAAATTCTCATCACCGGCCTCAGCGAATAATGCAGGGTCGGCACTATGCGGTTTGAGTTGGCCATGGCTGACATCATGGATATATTTTACCAGGTTATAGGTGAGCAGGGTGTCGAGTTTCGCCAGGTTACCCATGGATCGCAATGGCCAGAGAGCAAGCATCTCCTTCACTTTATAATTGTCCGGATTCAGTCCCTCTTCATAAGAATTTATCAGATGGGAGAGAATGATTGCTGCGTTTATGGTCGGACCGTCCGGAGTCACCCAGAGAGGTTGTCCTCCTGTGCCATTGTAAACTGTCGATAGACAAAGTTCCTCAATGGCAATAACTGGACTCTCATGGTTCTTTTTGAGCAGTTCCATGGGAAAGCATACAAATTGTTTGCTCATTTCCTGCGAAAGTTCTTCTGCGGCCGGAGACGCTGCAGCAGATGCAGGAGCCAGGTATATCAAAACAAGAAGGAGTGACAGGAGTTTCTTGAAGCTGTATACGAGTGACGTTTGAGGGAAACTACCGGACAATGAGAACACGATTTTTAGCATAACAGGTTAAATCTGGTTACAGTTTGATGAAAAAAATAACAAATATTATTCTTATTTGTACCATCCGACAAGGGATATTGCAAAGATAAGCTGTGTTTTCACCGCTTGTTAAGTGACATAGCGATGACATGAAAAATGGAGTCTTTTTCAACAGTATTCGGCGGAATTAATGATTTGATGCTGCTGGACATCCTTCCCAAAAAAGAAAATCCAGTTGATTCTTTTCTTAACAGTCCCGGGCGCCGGTGACATACTCAATAACCATTTCTCCGGTCTCGGGGTCGCTGCTGGTAATAGTGCTTCCGCCGCATTGCAGCTTACTGGGTTGCCGCTTAACAGGAACATAAACGGGGACTCTTTTTTCACGTTCGATAATTACCTGTTCAACCTCGGGTTCCCGGATATAAATAGTGCCGTGCCGGCTGGAGTTGTAATTATACCAACGATTAAGGTTGTCCTTCCGGAAAAAGCCTTTATCACCATATCTATGCGGTTCCCGATCTCGATAATTTGATTCTCTGGAATCAATCGAATCAACATGATTTTTGGGTTCTGTCTGGTGTGGGGGAGGCTCCGGAGACCAATGAGGTGGCCTGCCTGGTCCTGTCCATGTTTTTGAACCCCAGGGGTCTCGCTTATACCCTGCGTGAAGAGAGGATGCTGCGAACATCGTCAGGAATAAAAGAGCCAGTGTGGTCCACAGATAGTTTTTCATGGTGTTTTCTCTCTGGGTAATGAAGCGGTCAAGCCGCTTGCCTTTTCTTGTATCGCCCGCTCTCCTCATTGAACAGTTTCAACCGGGGTAACGTTCAGGACCAGGCGCTCCTGGCCACGGAGTATGACGAGATCAACCGGCTCTCGCAATGCCCGATCGGAAAGCGTGCGGTGCAGGTCGTCTACGGTTTCCGTCTTTATTCCTGCTAACGAGACGATAATATCACCTTTTCGTACTCCGGCCCGTGCCGAGGGGCCGTCAGCATTGATGCCGATCACCTCAATGCCGTAATCATTCTCGAGGTTATGCCATCTTGCCAGTCGGCGAAAAAGTTGTCGCTGCTGGGCTGCGAGCCCAAGAAAACTGCGCCGCACCCTGCCATGGACTAATATTTCCGAGATAACCCAGGTGGCGGTTACTGCGGGAACAGAAAAGCCTATACCCTGGGCAATGGCGATTATCGCAGTATTTATCCCGACAACCCGCCCCCTCGAATCCACCAGCGGCCCCCCTGAATTTCCGGGATTGAGGGGGGCCGTATGTTGAATGATGTTTTCAATGAGTCGGCCCTCCCGGCTGCGAAGACCGCGGCCGAGAGCACTCACCACGCCTGTGGAGACGGTGGAGTTAAAGCCGAAGGGGTTGCCGATGGCAATAACCAGTTGGCCGACCTTCAGCTTGCTCGAATCCCCAAGTTGTGCATAGGGCAAATCCGAGCCACCGGCCCTGATGACAGCCAGGTCCGTTGCCGGGTCGGTACCGACCAGTACCGCTTCATGGGTGGTGCCATCCTGCAGGGTGACCGATAGGGCATCTGCTCCCTGAACAACGTGGTTGTTGGTGAGGATATATCCATCCGGCGCGATAATAACCCCGGAACCTGCCCCTTCCTGTTCAGAAGAGTTGCCGTCTGCTTTTTTCCGTGAAACCATCACGACCGCCGGTCCGACAGTATCCACCACGGTGATTACCGCCCGGGAATAGGAATCGAGCAACTCCACCTCCGTCGCATCTCCATTGTCGATCCTGCAACTGCCGTTTGCAGGCGCTTCGGCTCTGTCTCCAGCCAGGTATTGCAGGGCCTTTCTGCAGTGTTCATCCATCTTGTCTTCCCCTTTTTCAGTTGATTGCCGCTCAATAAAGAAATAACCATGGAAGGCATCAGGAACAATGTTTTCATATTTCAAGGAGCTGGAGATTGTTGTGAAAAACAAGATGTGAGCTTCCTTTTTTCTTTCCTGTTTCATCCTCATTTTTTCCACATTTCCCCACTAACAATATTCCTGAAATTGGTGGAATGCCCGTCTCATGGATACCATCACCGGACAAATCAACCCGGAGGGAAAAAATGATCGAACACGGAGCGAACAAAGTGGCCATAGTTTTGGCGATGTGCTGTCTTGCGCCGATAAACGTACAGGCTGATGGTGATTATGGTCGAGACACGCAGGAATATTTCAACTCGGCATCCGAGTCGTACAGTGTTATGAAGGTCAGCCGAATGAGAAGGTCGACGCGGTTCTCAGTCGTCGATACCGGCCAATCTACCTGCCATGATGCCGAATTGGAAATTGAATGTTCGTCAGAAGGTCAACCCTTTTATGGCCAGGATGCACAACACAGCGACAAAGAGTTTGATTTTACCGACAACGGAGACGGGACGGAGACGGACAATAATACCGGACTGATATGGCAACAAATACCATCGGATATGCGATACAGCTGGGCGGATGCCCAGGACTATTGTGAAGCCCTGGAACTGGCAGGGAATGACCACTGGCGTACCCCGAGCCTGAAAGAACTCTTTTCGATCAGTGACTTTGAAACCGGCTGGCCAAAACCATGACCAATTTTATCAGGTGATTGATTCGGTCTCTCTAGATCTATGTCTTACCTGTAAAAAAGTGTCTTTCGAAAAACCCTTAATCTTACAGGCTCTTGAAACATTGCTGAGTTCTTCGGCGAGATTGAGAAGTCCAATCTTGTGTTTTACGATCCTTTCGTTACCATGTAACACGAGGGTTACCTCCTTACGTTTTGATTTTTGGTTCGCACCTGTATCAAAACTGGTAACCCTCATCTTTTCAAGTGAGGTGTCAGATCAAGTCGAAACTCTTTCAATGTATGCAGACAACCTACACCTAACAGGGGCGCCATTGAGCATGACGTCCCTCTCAAGAATCAACCCAAAACTTCTCTTGCACACGCTTTGGCATTTGCAACGTCTTCTTCGTTTGGATGGCCAGTCATCTGATCAACCATACCTTGCCATGCTTCATCAGATAAACCGAGCTTCTTCTGTACCGGTTCGTGCATGCCTTTTGCAAGAGCCCCCTGGCAGTCATAACAGCCCACGTATTCAATACCTTTTGCTTTGCATGCTGCCTTTATGGGTTCTGCAAAGCCATCCATGTCCTGGTTCGGATAGGCCGGGGCGAAATGGGTAATGAAACCAGCCATTTTTTGGCCCGAAGTTGCCTGAAGAACTCCCAAACATTCTTTTACCGGTGCTGCCAGACTGCCGGAGTGCAACGGCGAGCCAATGAAAATAACGTCGTATCCGACCACATCACTGGGAGTGATATCTTCGAGTTTTTTACAGTCTGCCTCATGTGCTAGGGATGCTTCTTCCCAAATAGCTTTAGCGATCTTCTCCGTATTTCCGCTCTGACTAAAAAAGGTAATTAAAACTTTCATGGTGTGATCTCCTGTTGGTTGTATTTTGGTTAAAGATGTGACCGCTTGCCTCAATGATATTGCCTCTACATCTCCAAGCCGGTATTTTTTTTGTGCTGGGTTGTCTGGTGGGATACCAGTGCATCCTGTAACTCACGGGGCCGAGATATGCTTCCCACCGGTTCAGTGGCCATTCCCTCTAAGTCGTAGTCATGTATACTGCTCTGATACACATAAAATATCAGTGTAAAGAATGAGGCCTCAATTTGGGTTTTAAGCAAATCTAAATCTATCTGTTGAGCTGCAAATATTCGGTTATTGTTGTGCCGCGTTCTCTAGAGCTAACAGAGGTGTTTCTGAGCGACACCCGTTCAGGAATCCATAGCTCGAAACGCAAAATGGCACCACAAAATTTAGACCAATTTTTATCCATGTACCTATGGTCCCTGCACCACTTATTATCACGTCACTCTGGTTGATGGTGGAGAGAATCAAGCCAACAACAAACGCCACCGGAATGCAGGAGTGCAGGGTCGCACCATGTAAAAAAAGGCGGCATGCTTCAGGCAGGGTATGCCAGTTAGTTTTCTGAGAGTTATTGTTCATGAAGTATTCAAGAATGTATGCTTACAGGCAGGTACAAATCACAGCGAATAAGCGCTTATTTTTTCATCCAGTTCTAAAAGATTTTTTACCGTAATTGTGGGATCTGTTCCCCATGGATCGAATACAGCTCCTGGTGAACGACATAGCCAGACAGACTTCATTCCAGCAGAGATTGCGCCAATGACATCAAAGGGATTGCTTGAAATCAGCCACGCACTGGAGCCTGTGGCCTCAGCCTGTCGTAAAAAGTGGCAGTATGTTCCAGGGGAGGGCTTGAAGGTTTTAATGTCATCGACACTCACAACTCCGAGAAATAAATCTCTAATGGCGGCATTATCCAATAACATTTCAAGAGCATCGGCCTTTCCATTGGAAAAGGCATACAGGCGGAAGCCGGCTGCCTTTAGTTGTGTTAATCCCTCTTTTACGTCACTAAATGCCGGAAGGACACGGTAAATACCCAGGAGCTCGGCTTTTTGTGCATCAGTGCATGATACTTTGTAAAAGGCGCAGGTGTAATCCAGTGCCTGACTTGTACAAACGGCAAAGCTCTGGTAATTTTGCATAAGTGCTCGCCGAAAAGAGTATTCCAATTGCTTGTCACGCCAGGTTTGAGAGAATTTCTGTGCATCATCATTTACAAGTTTTTGTAATGCTGCAACAACGCCATTGGTGTCGATCAGGGTTCCATATACATCAAAAGCCAGGGTCGTTTGCATGATATTTCCCTCCTGCTGGTTAGTTTTATGTGCTCTAACACCCCAAAGGGGGTATAAGTGCCTTGGAGGTGACTTTAATATCCTGATTTAAGGACTATCTCAGGATTTTTTTTATTGAAGGTTTTATGGAGTAAGCACTCACATTGCAAAAATACTCCTTTACAATATGCTCACGCTACATCAGGTGTACTTTTTTCAGTTTTTTTGCAATTTCTTTGCCCAGTTTTTCGGCCTGCTGCCATGTTTTCTTCTGATCTTCAACCTGACAGAATTTTTCAGGGGTAATTTCGGTGTTGTCACCAAAGACCCATGGCAAAGCGCTCATTGGACAACCTTGTCCATAGCCACAAACCATACATTCCGGATTACCGGTTACTTTAAGCTGGCCCACTACTTCCATTCCTTCCATAGTCAGCGCCTGAGCGACCTGGCTGCTCGCCTCGTCCAATCCTGGCGCACCCCGGCCGATGCCGGTAACAACCGTCACTGCCAGTTTTCCACGATTTAAGCCATTTTGATGTCGCAGGGAAAAGAGGCGCTCAAGAAAGGCCTTGGTGAATGCATCAATGGTAGCATAGGGGGGATATCCGCCAACTACAACAGCACCTGCATGTTTCACTTTTTCAACTATCTCCTGAAAGTCGTCTTTCACTTTACATATATTATCTTTGGTGCAGCCAAGGCACGCGATACACGGTTGAACCTTGTAGTTAGATAACTTGATAAAGTCTGTTTCAAGGCCTGTGCTTTTTAGAACTGCCTTAACTGCCCTGTCTGTGTTTGAATTTTTTATGGGGCTGCCCGAAATTCCTATTACCTGCGGTTTCATTGCTTCCTCCTTGGAAAAGTGAATGTTGATTTTCCAGTGATTATACCGATAGATCGAGATGTATGTTGTAACAGTTACTACAATCTATATGAGAAGTTTATGAAAATTGACATAGCCAGATCGAACATCAAATCTCATCTGTCTAAGTCTTAGTTATGACTACGCCTGTTGCTCATAAGGATCGTATAGCTTTGGTAGTGTCGTAGGAGAAGGAACAATGACTCTCCCCCTGGTCGTATTTATTTCTGACCAACCATACAACGTTTCCATCCACCTAACCGTTTCTGAGTTATTGACCTTGCCAAAAGATATTTTTACCGGCAATCAATGCTGATTGCATGATATAGATATAAGAAAATATCGTGTGTAAAGGTTGTTTTTCGATATTAAAAAAACAAAAAAAGTTGTGTAACTTTTCTGAATTGCTATACAATATGAGAACAGAATTGTTTTTATATCAATAATTGACAAAAGTAACTAGACGACCGGTCTATTATGCGTTACGTTTTGTTTCATGAAGAAAGATACTAAAGAAACGCGTCAGCACATTTTAGATACCGGCTATAAGCTCATTGTCAGTAAAGGTTTCTCAAGCGTGGGATTGACGGAAATTCTCCAATCTGCAGGAGTACCCAGGGGTTCTTTTTATTACTATTTTAAGTCTAAGGAGCAGTTTGGTGAAGAAATAATAAGGAGTTATTTCAGCGAATATCTTGTTGTTCTGGAGAATATTTTTCAACCACAAGGGAGTTCTGCCTACAGCCGCCTGATGGAATATTGGCAACGCTGGATCGAAACTCAATCTGATGAGTGTGGGGATCAGAAGTGTCTGGTTGTAAAATTGAGTGCTGAAGTGTCCGATCTATCCGAACCAATGCGTCTCGCTCTATTGAAGGGATCTGCTCAAGTCGTTGAACGAATATCACAATGTATTGAAGAAGGAATTGGTGAAGGCTCAATAGCAGAGATGAATGCGAGTGTAACGGCGCAGTTACTCTATAACATGTGGCTTGGGGCGACCCTGGTGAGCAAGCTGCAGCGTCGTGCTGATAGTCTGCTTCAAGCTATGCAAACAACCACATCAATATTAACCCGTAATACTGTGGCGTAAGCCATGTATCCTGAGATTCTTTCAAAGGGGTTGCGTAAAAAAAAGATTTACTAGACGACTGGTCGACTATTACAAGCAGGTAATAATGTGTCCAGTCAGTGTAACTCACTAAAAACATAAACTTTACCAAAAGGTGAAAATATTATGGACCAAACTAACACTATAAATCGCCGTATCGTACTCGCATCCCGTCCCGATGGTGCACCTACTGAAGAAAATTTTCGGTTAGAAGAACTCGCGGCGCCAGTGCCGGAAGAAGGAGAGGTCCTGTTGCGAAGTATTTATCTGTCACTTGACCCATATATGCGTGGCCGGATGAGCGATGCGCCATCTTACGCCCCGCCTGTTGGTATCGATGCGGTAATGGTGGGTGCCACTGTTTGTCAAATTGAAGATTCCCGCAACCCTGATTTTGAAAAAGGTAACCGGTTTCAGCAACACCGATGAAGAAGCTGCTCAACTGACAGATGCTGTTCCTTTTTCAGTAGAAGATATGCTCAAACAGAATGAGGGAGTATACAGCAAAGGCGAAGATTGTGGACGTTATGACAGGCGAAAACCTGTTGACTGGTCAGAGCCCAGCTTCTTCAAAAGCTACAGCCTTACGCATCGTAGAAATTCTCCACAGTTAACAACATTACCGTGGTAAGAGGGTGACCAGTATACCCAGCATAGTACCGTTTATCGGGAAACACAACTGAGGACGTTATGGGTGTTATAACGTCCTCCGATCGTATTGCTTAAATTTTATTTCGTAACAATAACAAATTATTGGAGATTATTATGCTTGATTTTAACTTTTTAAACCCCACGCAAATATTGTTTGGTAAAGGAAAAATTGCGGAAATTGAAGGGGAAATTCCTGCTGGGAGTCGAGTGCTCATAACGTACGGGGGCGGAAGTGTTAAGAAGAATGGTACGTTGGACGAAGTGCTTGCCGCCCTTAATGGTCATGCAGTATTTGAATTCAGTGGCATAGAACCCAACCCCACTTACGAAACACTGATGAATGCAGTGGATATGGTACATGCAAATTCCATTGACTTTCTCCTGGCAGTTGGTGGCGGTTCTGTCATCGATGGAACAAAGTTTATCGCAGCAGCTGCTGTATTTGAGGGCGACCCATGGGAAATTCTTGAAAAACATGGAGCTGGAGTCCAGAAGGCGTTACCTTTTGGTTCGGTATTGACACTGCCGGCTACCGGATCGGAAATGAATAACGGTGCAGTCGTGACACGCAAATCATTACAGGCAAAACTCGCCTTTATGAGTCCATGGGTGTTTCCACGCTTTTCTGTGCTGGATCCTGAAAAAACCTATACGCTCCCATCTCGACAAATCAGCAATGGCGTGGTGGATGCTTTTGTTCACATTGTCGAGCAATATCTCACGTATCCTGTGAATGGGAAAGTCCAGGATCGATTTGCTGAAGGACTGTTGCTGACGTTGATTGAAGAAGGTCCAAAGGCACTCAAAAATCCAAAAGATTATGAAGTGCGATCTAATTTGATGTGGGTTGCGACTCTGGCTTTAAATGGATTAATCGGTGCTGGAGTACCACAAGACTGGGCCACGCATATGATTGGCCATGAATTAACCGCCGCACACGGCCTTGACCACGCGCAGACCCTTGCAGTAATCCTGCCTAATCTATTGACTGTATGTAAACAGAACAAACGAGAAAAATTGCTCCAGTATGCTGAGCGTGTTTGGGGAATTGTGGAAGGTGAAAGTGAACAGCGAATTGATGCGGCCATCGACCAGACCCGTAACTTCTTTGAACAGATGCAGGTAAAAACCCGCTTATCTGATTATGGTATCGGCAAAGACAGTATCCCGCATCTTCTCGAACAGTTGCGGACCCATGGCATGATTTCTTTAGGCGAACAGAAAGATATTACACCGGAGTTGAGCAAGAGAATCTTGGAAAGTAGCCTGTAGAGCGGATCTCAATTTTGCAGCACCTCAATTGGTGAAATACAAATGAGATGCCGCAGGCCCCGTTGAGGAGTATACGTGCCTTGCTTGTATGTTCAAGGTGTTGGCGTTAATAGTATCATCCGTTTTCTTGTTTCCCCCCTCAAGGGGCACTACACTGAGTCCCGGCTTTCTTCCCGTTTACCGGGGGGAGGTCAATGTAAACCACATTTTCTGGAAATTTCGATATATCTAATAATTATAAAACATAGGAGTAGATAATGAAGACTCTCTTTGATCCAACAGAGATCGGACCTCTCAAGCTGAAAAACAGGCTCTGGCGGAGCGCCACATGGATGAATATGGCTGACGAAAAGGGCCATTTGACTGAAAGACTCAAACAGGTATATCTTGATCTTGCGCGAGGTGGTGTAGGAACAATTATAACCGGTTACGCCTTTATAATTGAAGATGAACAACCAAACCCAGGCATGCTCGGAATATACAATGATAGTTTCATACCTGAGTATACGGAGTTAACGCGAGATATTAAAAAGGAAGGCGCCAATATTATTATGCAGATCGTTTATGGCGGCTCTGCTACATCGTTTCAACTGGATGGGCGCGAGATATGGGGACCATCAGCTGTTGCTCACCCTCTTTTTAAAACTGTCCCGCAGGCTATGACGCCGGATAATATCAATACTGTGGTCAACGCCTTTGCCAATGCAGCTGAGCGCTGCAAAAAAGCGGGATTTGATGGGGTACAGTTTCATGGAGCACATTCGTATCTGCTTAGCCAGTTTTTATCACCTTATTATAATCGCAGGGAAGATGAGTATGGAGGGGGTATTGAAAACAGGGCCAGGATAATTTTTGAAGTCCTTGAAGCTATAAGAACGGCGGTTGGACAAGAGTATCCCGTATTTATTAAAATGCATTGTTCAGATGATTGGAATAATAAGGGCTTAACCGTTGACGAGAGCATGCAGGTGGCTAAAGAACTGGAGAAAAGGGGTATAAGCGGAATCGAATTCAGTGGCGGCAACCTGGATGTCGAAAATTATCCTGATTGTGGTCCAATTCGGGGAAAAATTTTAAAAGAAGAACAGCAGTCATATTTCTCTGCTAAGACAGCAAAAATTACAGAAGCAATCGAAATTCCGGTGATTTCTGTTGGGGGGAACCGCAGCCCTGAACTCATGGAAAAAATATTGAATGAAACAAGGATTCAATATTTTTCAATGGCCCGCCCATTACTTAGCGAGCCGGATCTGGTAAACCGATGGCACCAGGGTGACAGAGGGAAACTTCGTTGTGTCGCTTGCAACAAATGCTGGGATAAAGACGGAAATTTATGCATTCAAGACAGGCGTTCGTGATTTTTCAAATGATTTTTGAGGCGTTAACGTTCAATGGCATACTCTACAGACATTAATTCCATAGAAGGTTAAGACTCACCCGCAAGTTTAATATAAAAAAAAGGACTATAATTTATGAAGTTTCTTCACACAATGGTTCGAGTAAAAGACCTTGAGCAGTCAATTGACTTTTTTACCAACAAACTTGGTTTGGTGGAAACCAGGAGAAAGGATTATGAAAACGGACGTTTCACCCTTCTCTATCTGGCAACAGCACCTGGTGAACCTGAAGTTGAACTAACCTATAACTGGGATCAGGATACAGCATACAGTGTGGGCAACAACTTCGGACACTTAGCCTTCAGTGTTGAGAATATTTACGCATACTGTCAAATGTTGATGGACAAAGGTATAACAATTCTCCGTCCACCAAGGGATGGTCATATGGCCTTTATTCGCACCCCTGATCAGATTTCAATAGAGTTACTGCAGGAAGGAGATAAACTTCCTGTTCAGGAACCATGGGCATCCATGGAAAACCGAGGCAGTTGGTAGTTTCAAATTCAGATCACCGGCGAGGTAATAGTGGTCCTTGGGGGCAATGTCAGATTTGAAGGTTTCTGCTGCTAGTATTTAGTGGGGGGCATTGAGTCGGTATATGACCCACCCCACTATTGCAATGAAGTTGCTTGGTATTAAGGACAAATCCGTTTTTTATTCGATAGATGATTTTAGAGCAGCAGTTGTCTGCATGGGTGCCTGTGATTTTGAGCCATTGAGTTTGCCGTGGTATAATTCAGTTAGAAAAAGATCTTCCTCCGCCTGTTCTCGAAGCTATACCTTGAATTTTTCCTGACAATCCTCAATTTGTCTTTTTATGATTTATAGAGAGTGACCCTTGCTATCATTTGCGTTATTGGAAAATAAATTTATCCGATAACAAATAGTTAAAAATTCAAAACATTCTGTTTTATCTGGTTAATCACTTAGAATCATGAGTCTTTCTATATAGGAACCATGGAAAACAATCGGGAAGTTTGGAAAATCGTCATCATATATGTATTGTTCGGCTCCGCCTGGATTGTCTTGTCTGATAATCTGCTTAACTGGTCTTTTGGAGGGCCTGAAATCCTTGAAAAACTGTCAATTATCAAAGGACTTATATTCATTGCCGTGACCGCCCTGCTGTTGTATTTCTTAGTCGCTCGGATGAATGCCAGGATAAGACATTCAAAACATGCTCTGCGCGAGAGTGAGGATCGGTTTCAATTCTTAGTTGATAATTCTTCAGATTGTCTCGTAATCATCAAGGCCAACGGCTATCAAAGGTATGTCAGCCGTAGCGCTGAGTCTATGTTTGGTTTCACGCAAAACGAATTGGAAGGAAGAAGTATTAAAGAAATAATCCATCCTGACGACATTGAAAATGTCAGAACGGCATGGGAGAGTCTTGTCAGCGAACGGGCACAAACCGTATCTGTTCAGTATCGGCACATACATAAAAATGGTGGATGGGTCGATTGTGAAGCGGCAGTTCGCAACTTCCTCCAGGAGCCGGCCATTGCTGGAGTAATTGCCAGCGTCAGAGATATAACAGAGCGAAAGCAGTCTGAGATAGCACTGACAGAGCGTAACAAATTTATCAGTACTATTATCGACAACTTGCCTATCGGCCTGGCGGTTAACCATATAGAAAATGGTACGTTGTTCTACATGAATAAGAAGTTCGAAGAAATATATGGATGGCCGCAAGAAGAACTACCAGATGTAAACGAATTTTTTGACAAAATTTGTCCAGATGAGGTTTATCGCCGGAAAATCAAAACTCAGTTCATTGATGATATACAATCCGGAGATCCAAAAAGAATGAATTGGGAGGGTGTTCATATTACCTCCCAGGATGGAGATAAAAAGATAATCAACGCAAAAAATATCCCGCTGTATGAACAGGAGTTAATGATTAGCACTGTTCAAGATATTACAGAACAGAGAACTCTTCAGGATCAATTGGCTCAGGTTCAAAAATTGGAATCAGTAGGGCGTTTAGCTGGAGGTGTGGCCCATGATTTAAACAATTTACTTACGCCGGTATTGGGATATAGCGAGCTTCTACTTATTGATTTGAATGTTCAAGACAAGCGACACGAGGCGACCAGTCAGATCCATAGTGCAGGCCTGCGAGCACGCGAACTGGTTCAGCAGCTTTTAGCATTTTCGAGGAAACAGGTTATGGATTTTAAGCCTGTTGATATTAACGCAATCATTAGCTCGTTTGAAAATTTGTTAAGAAAGTCGGTTCCTGAAGACATCGACTTTCAGGTTATCTTAAAACCGAGTCCATTGGTGTTTGATGGAGACATTGGTCAGATAGAACAAGTCATAATGAATCTTGTGGTCAATGCTGCAGACTGTATGTCGGGCGGTGGCCAAGTGACAATTGAGACGGCTTTGGTGGAATTGGATGAAATGTATGCCGCACAGCGCCCGGGTGTACTTCCCGGGAAATATATTATGTTGGCTGTCAGTGATGTCGGTAGCGGCATGGATAAAGAGACTGTAAGACAGATCTTTGAACCATTCTTTTCAACCAAAGGTGAAAATGGTACAGGGCTAGGACTGGCAACAGTTTATGGAATCGTAAAACAACATAAGGGAAATATTTGGGTTTATAGTGAGGTCGGTTGGGGCACTACAGTCAAAGTCTATCTGCCGGTATCTGATCACCAGGCTCTAAAAGAGACTTCTAAGAATGAAGTCCCTGATTTAAAGGGCAATAAAACTATTCTTATAGCTGAAGATAATCAGCAGGTTCGCCATTTAACCCGAACTGTATTACAGCAGCATGGATACCAGGTTCTCGAAGCACAAGATGGGCAGGAAGCCCTTGATGTTGTTGTATCTCATGATGGTCCGGTGCATTTGTTGTTGAGCGACATAATTATGCCAGGGATGAATGGCCATGAACTACATCAAAATTTAGTTAAGAAGTATCCTGATATCAAGGTACTGTATATGTCTGGATACACTGATAGTATCATCATCCAGAAAGGGATACTCGACAAGGGCGTTCAGTTTATACAAAAACCTTTTACCAACCAATATATGGCAGCAAAAGTAAAAGAAATATTGGTTGGTAAATCAAATGATTGATAGACGGCTCTTGGTGCGGCCTGTACTCATGTAAAATGAGCACGATAAATATTATTATTTCAGACATGCTGGTAGTTTCTTTGATCTGCTCGCAACGTGTTGAACAATGACACTCTTCGCTCCGTATTACTCTTCACTGCCGAACCGTGTTCTGATAGATTGAAACATCATAAATCGAATAAACCTCATAGTTGAGCATTCCCGCATGTGATATCTAATGCCTTACTAAAGGCAAGAAAAAAAATGGAGAAAAGGCTATCCTCTGCCCCACGATGTTGTCTCCTACGATCTTCCCTCTGCTTTTGTTGTATGGCTTGGCAGACCGTCTGAGGGATATGGCTATCGGTCGCCACGCGAATATAGCCATGGCAGCAGGGACAGCAATGATTGTGGATGCAATCCAGGATATAACCAGCATGTAGCTAACCTTGCAGGTGGTCTGGATATGATCTACTGATCCCGGAACAGCAAAATCGCAGCTCCAGGAACTCAACAACAGCGCTTTGCTGGGAGAAAGGGGGGAGATTTTTGGCTATCGCCGGAGAATATTGAGATGTAGGCAGACTACTTCTATCCCTAAAAAGAGGATTATTTTCTCTATCGGTAATAAACCGGTTGAAATAGGCATATTTTGACAATATTTTCTGTTAAAGGGCTGGGCGATATTCATCAATTGCTGGATGGAACAAGGTATGAAAGAAAAAGACATTACTTCCACTGAAAAATATAACAGAGCGCTTCGCGAAAAATCATCCTCGGGTGAGATAGCATCTTTTCTCAAGGCTGCAGGTGAAGCAGGGCTGGCCCAGAGCGGAAGACTGATTTTTGCATTAGATGCAACCTACAGCCGGCAACCAACCTGGGACAGGGCGATGACTATTCAGTCTTCGATGTTTGATGCAGTAGGCAAGGCGGGCGGTTTATCGGTACAACTGGTATATTTTCGCGGCTTTGATGAATGCCGCGCCTCGAAGTGGGTTATTAATGCAGCGGCACTGCGTGATCTGATGCTTGGTATCGAATGCCGGGGTGGACAGACACAGATGGCCAAAATCCTTAATCACGCTTATCGTGAAACGAAGAGAGATAAGGTGTCGGCACTGGTTTTCATCGGTGATGCGATCGAAGAGAGTATCGATTTTCTCTGTCAGAAAGCGGGTGAGCTTGGCTTAAAGGGAGTGCGCTGCTTTTTCTTTCAGGAGGGAAATGACGTGACGGCTGAAAACGGCTTTCGTGAAATGGCTCGACTTACAAGAGGTGCTTATTTTCGGCTCGGACCTGATTCGGCGAAAGAGCTTGCCGAACTTCTCAGTGCGGTGGCAATTTATGCAAAAGGAGGCTTGAAAGCCCTTTCGGACAGCAATAAAAATAAGGCGCGGTTACTCCTTGAGCAAATGAATAAATGATGGTGCCGTAAAAACTCCTGGTTTTCTTCGACCATGATTTATTTTAGGTAACTATCAGTTATGTGAGGTTTTCACGAATTATCGAAGAGTGTTTTTTGGGCCCTTCTTTACCAGGATAGTTGAATGGGATTGTATATTATACTGCTGTTATTGATGGGAAGCGGCCTCCTCTGGTTGATTCTTACTCAGCCTGCCCAGAAAAGTGCAGCATTTCTGACAGGTGCCGGGCCGCTTATTCTCATAGCGGTGGGAGGCCTGCTGACACTTTTTCGTCGTGGTGCGATTGGAGTACCCCTTGTGTTTATCGGGTTGTCTTGGTGGCGGCGCAATCAAGCGAGGCGACCGGCGACCTACTCAGGGGGACAAAAATCAACCGTCCGCTCAGCCAACCTTGAAATGGAACTGGATCATGATACCGGGGATATCGACGGTACGGTGTTAACGGGTCGCATGAAAGGGGGCCGTCTTTCTTCACTGAGTATGGAGGAACTGTTGTCGCTTTATCGGGAAATCCGTTCCGATACGGACAGTGCCGCCTTACTCGAATCTTTCCTTGATCGCTATCACCCCAATTGGCGCGAAAATGCTGATTCTGATTCTTTTAATAAGCAGGACAGTGGTTCTGGAGTTGAAAGTATGAGCAGACAGGAGGCGCAACAGATACTTGGTGTTGAGCCTGATGCCTCGCAGCAAGAGATCCACGAGGCATGGCGGCGACTCATCAAGGGAGTTCATCCCGATCATGGAGGTTCCGCATTTCTGACTGCTAAAATTAATGCTGCCAAAGATGTTCTCATGGAATAAATAATTGGGTCGTCAATGGGTGGCGGGTAGCAGTTCCCCTATTTTCACCGTATTTGCAGGAAATCCTTTTGGGAAATTCTTAAATACTCATTCAAAAATGTCTTATTATTTACGAGTAATCCTTGTTTTTGCACTCTTTTTAGCGCTTTTTTCCTTTTTCACCGGGTGTTCCAGCCATAAACAACCGACTCAGGGCACTGGAGATTCCGGATTTAGGGAGAGGGGCATAGCTTCATTTTACGCAAATAAATTTAACTCCAGAAAAACAGCGAGCGGGGAGATCTTCAATAATAATTTAATGACAGCTGCTCACAAAAGCTTACCCTTCGGTACGAAGGTCGTCGTTACAAACCTGCATAATGGCAAATCTGTGCAGGTCACAATAAACGATAGAGGCCCGTTCATTAAAAGAAGAATTATAGATCTCAGCAGGGCTGCATTTTCCAAAATTGAAAATGTAGACAAAGGACATACAAAAGTTGAAATTAAAGTCACTGATTAATCGTCAGTTGCTCCCGACCCGAAGATAACAGCTGTCGGACATTGATTTTATACCATTGACGGGGTGCATTTCTGCAACTGCACAAGGCACAAGAGCCCGGAAAAGATATGCCCCCTGTACCTCTCTAATCCTTTTTCTAAAGGTGATGCCATGGAACAGTCGAAATCAATAAAAAAAGCTATCCATAGAAAATACCCGGCAATCGGCTATGACGCCAGTCTTGAGGAGGCCATGCGCTCCATGGCGGAATATTCTTCCTCGGCGCTCGTGGTAAAAAGCGGGGGAGACCTGGTTGGTATCGTCACCATTAACGATGTGATGTATAGCCTGTCCAACGGCCATGACACCCGCACAACCCTTGTCTCATCGTTTATGACCGCCTGTGATTTGATTACCAGCAAAAGTACCCAAAATCCCTGTGCCCAACTCGATGAAGATGCGCATGCGTTTGCTGCCATCAAGGTGATGTATGAGGCCGGGGTCAATCATCTGTTGGTTGCAGGTGCCGGAAAAGAACCGGTCGGTATGGTCTCCAGCCTTGATATCATCAAGCTGCTCGTTTCCTGACGAGTAAGAAACAGAGAGAACAGAAAGCAACAGACTTATGTGTCGAAGCGAGTCTTCCTGTTTCATCCTGAGATCACCATGGTGGATGAGTGCATGACATTGTCTCGGGCCATGATGTCCTTTGATTTGCCCTAAATGTCATCGAATCGCAGAAAAGCGGGGAGTCGATGACGTCAATAGTCTCCGGTGTCTTCCCTTGATTGATGGCAGGATGAATTACAATGCTTACTTTTTTGGTGTATTGAAATATCTTAGATCCTCGTTGGGGACAGTTTTGTGAATGTCCGGGTGTGCGCCTTTTCTTGGAACCTTAAAATGTTGCAAAGGAAAAGATGCTATGGAAAAAGATCTCACTGTCAAACGGATACACCACATCGAATTCATTGTCGGCAACGCCTTGCAGGCAGCATCCTTTTATCGCAGCATATTCGGCTTTAATCAAACAGGGTATCTCGGGCCGGAAACAGGTCACCGTGATTGTGCTTCCTACGTCCTTCAGCAGGACCGTATCCGGCTGGTATTCACTACTCCGCTCAGTCATGAGGACCCGAGGAATGTTTTTCTGCTTCTTCACGGTGATGGTGTAAAAGATATCAGTTTTGAAGTGGATGATGTGGACAGGATGTATCTCGAGGCTATCGGCCGGGGTGCCGTATCTGCTGCGGTGCCGGAATATATGGTGGACGAGCATGGCAAGGTTCGCCGGGCAGCTGTCCGCACCTTTGGTGATGTCATCCATACCTTTGTCTCCACATCGGATTATTCTGGCGTTTTCCTGCCAGGTTTCCAGCCAGCGTATATTGAAGGTGAAAACACCGGCCTGACCCGTGTCGATCATATCGTGGCCAATGCAGAGGACCGTCAGATGGACAGGTGGTGTGACTACTACGCCAGGGTTTTCGGCTTCCATCAGTTTGTCTCCTATGACGACAGGGATATCTCCACCGACTACAGCGCATTGCGCTCCAAGGTCATGGCCAACACGACCCGCAACATCAAATTTCCCATCAATGAACCGGCAGCGGGAAAGAAAAAGAGCCAGATCCAGGAATATATCGACTTCAATTACAGTGCAGGCGTACAGCATATCGCTCTCTATACGTCTGATATCCTGACCACGGTAGCAAAGCTCAGGGAGAACGGGCTCGGGTTCCTCTCCATCCCTGAGAGCTACTACGACACCGTCTGGGACCGGGTCGGGGAGATCAGGGAAGACCGGGAACTGATACGAAAATATAATATCCTGGTCGACAGGGACGAGAGCGGCTATCTCCTGCAGATTTTCACTAGGCCGGTTCAGGACAGGCCAACGCTGTTTTTTGAAGTCATCCAGAGAGCTGGCTGTGAGAGCTTTGGAAAAGGGAATTTCAAGGCCTTGTTCGAGGCCATCGAGATGGAGCAACGGCGGCGGGGTAATCTGTAGTCCGGATTTCTCACCAGCCCAGGTGACTGCATATGGAAGAAGCGGATCAATGAACGATAGTTACGGATGTTTATTGGTCAATCGACGAAGCAGATGCGGTCAGATTGGCTGATCTCTGGTGGACATTTTGTCAGTCCGGGCGCTGCAGTAAATTTGAACACAGGCTTCACCTACAGGCTGCAGGCGGTTGACGAACAAAATGTTCATAAGACATCCGGGGGAGTCTTTCTGCCTGGCCGTACGCTCGAGAAAAGAGAGGAGAACACCATGGTCTATTACCACAAGCTGGGAGAAGTCCCACATAAACGGCACACAGCCTTTCGCAGAAAAGACGGTGGGATATATCAGGAGCAATTGATGGGCCGGGGTTTTAGCGGTATTACCTCCCTGTTGTACACATTGCGACCTCCCACCGAGCTTTCAGGGGTGGAGCGAATGAAGGAGACCCACTGGGAACCGGAGTCTGATCCCACTCTCCATTTGCGGCATCTGCGCACCCACAGATTACCGTCTGCCGGGAAAAGCCCGGTATTGGACAGAACCCCGCTCCTGTTCAACGATGATATCGGAATATCCATTGCATTTCCGTTGGCTGGTGAGGACGTTTTGTATTGTAACGGCCAGGGAGACGAGATCGTCTTTGTTACCGAAGGGGAGGGGGTACTCGAATCGCAAATGGGTGAGCTGGATTTTACCCAGGGTGATTATCTGGTCATCCCCAAAGGCATAATTCATCGCTATCGCCTGACGGCTCTGCAGAATACGCTCTATATCATCGAGAGCCGGGGATATGTGCGCAGCCCAAGCCGGTATAGAAATAACCACGGACAACTGCTGGAGCACAGTCCCTATTGCGAACGGGACATTAGAACGCCTTCACGGCTCATCACCCGGGATAGTATCGGCGAGTTTCCCGTTATGGTGAAGAGCAGAAATGGTTTGCAATGCATGACGCTCACCCATCATCCCTTCGATACCGTTGGCTGGGATGGGTATTATTACCCCTGGGCATTCAACATACGAGATTTTGAGCCTATCACCGGGCGAATTCATCAGCCGCCTCCGGTCCATCAGACCTTTGAGGGAGACGGGTTTGTGGTCTGTTCATTTGTTCCGAGACTCTTTGATTATCATCCCGATTCCATTCCTGTTCCATACAACCACTCCAACATCGGCACTGACGAGGTCATCTATTACTGCAGTGAGGAGTTCATGAGCAGAAAAGGGATAGAATGCGGATCGATAACCCTGCATCCGGACGGTATGCCCCATGGCCCCCATCCCGGCAAGGCTGAGGCTTCGATAGGCCTGAAGGAAACAAAAGAAACGGCGGTTATGGTGGACGCCTTTAAACCACTTTTTGTAGCCAAGACTGCACTTGGTTGTGAAGACAGGGAGTATCAGACCTCCTGGCTGGAGCAATAGTTATGGAAACACCTTTTACAAATTTCATGGCCGGGCTCATCGACTATGCCGGTTTTTTTCCGCCTGCAGGGCTCGATATCGAAACGGCTCTCAGCAATTACGACCATTATCTAAAAAGCAATAACGGCTGGATGCTTGGCCGGTGTGTTCTTCCCGCCACCGAGCTCCATAACGTTGCGGCATATCCCGGATTTCGCTGTTCGGTCATAGTGAGCCCTGCCGTTTCTAAGGAAGAACTGGACCAACTCAGCAATTTTAAGGGAAATGTTGATATGGTGGAGACCCGCATGCCTGAATCCGCCATCTCTCCGGGAGGTTGTGCAGATCACTTACTGCACCTGAAATCAAGACTGCAGATGGCCGGTCTGCACAAAGTGCGGCTTTTTGTCGAAGCTGAAAGTGTTACTCCAATAGCCTCGGCAATTGCAACCTTCAACAACTCCGGCAGTGGGGGAGAGCTTACCGTTAATGTCGGCTATAAGCTCAGATGCGGGGGACTGGTAGAACAGGCTTTCCCGCAGCCTGAAAAAGTGGCGAAAATGATCAGCATTTGTCGCGGGCATGGGATACCCATCAAGTTTACAGCGGGAATGCATCATCCCCTGCGCAATCGCTCCCTTGAAATAGAGGCTATGCAACACGGCTTTATCAATATTTTCGGCGCTGCTCTTTTGTGCTGGAGCGAAAAGCTCACCACTGATGAGGTGGAAGAATGCCTCCGTGATGAAGCTGCTCAGCATTTCCAGTTTTCAAAGGAAAGCTTTTCCTGGAGAGATACAACAATTTCAGCGGGTGAGATTCATAGATTGCGGCAAAGCAAAGTGATAAGTTTTGGCAGCTGTGCCTTTACCGAACCGGTTGAAGGTCTCATATCGCTTGGATTCCTTGACAATACCGGAGCCTAACGAATGGATAGAACAACAGATCCGCATCTCAGATCCTTTGTCGAATATGACGAGACATCTCATTTCCCAATACAAAATCTTCCCTTTGGGATCTTTGGAGATCAGGGAAAGAGCAGGGTTGGGGTGCGAATAGGTAACATGGTGCTTGATCTGGGGCTGCTGGAGAGGCGAGGATTTTTCCCTTCCTTGCCGGAACTCTTTAATACCGGTACACTCAACCCGTTCCTCGCAATGGGTCGTCCGGTATGGCGTGCAGTACGGACAACAGTTTCCCGCCTGCTGCGAGACGACGAAGCTGAACTCCGGGATAATACTGAATTGAGAGGCAAGGCCCTTGTTCCGGTAGAACATATCTCCATGCACCTGCCTGCAGCCATAGGCGATTATACCGATTTTTATTCCTCCAGGGAACATGCCACCAACGTCGGCACCATGTTCCGGGGAAAAGAGAATGCCCTCATGGCCAACTGGCTCCATCTCCCCGTAGCGTATCATGGTCGCTCAAGTTCGGTGGTCTTGAGCGGAACACCTATACGAAGACCACGAGGCCAGGTGATAATTGATGGACAGGAAAACCCGGTTTTCACTGCAAGCAGACTGCTTGATTTTGAACTGGAGATGGCTTTTTTCGTCGGTCCCGGTTCTGAGCTTGGCCTTCCAGTCCCCGTGGACTCCGCAGCCGACCACATCTTCGGGATGGTGCTCGTCAATGACTGGTCGGCCCGGGATATCCAGAAGTGGGAGTACCAGCCGCTTGGTCCTTTTACCGCAAAAAATTTTGCAACCTCCATCTCTCCGTGGGTGGTCCCGCTTGACGCCCTGGAGCCGTTCCGCTGTAAAGGCCCGGAGCAGTCTCCGCCCCCTCTGCCGTATCTGCAGACGAGAGGTGATCTTGCCTATGATATCAAACTGGAGGTCTACCTGCAGAATTCGCGTATCTCCCGCAGTAACTTTAAATACATGTATTGGAATATCCTGCAGCAGCTGGCCCACCACACTATAACCGGCTGCAACATTAATCCGGGTGACATGATGGCTTCAGGCACCATAAGCGCACCGGAAGAGGGCGGCTGCGGCAGCTTGCTGGAATTGTCATGGAAGGGGACAAAATCAATCAGACTGGCAAGCGGTGAAGAGCGTAAATTCCTCCAGGATGGTGATACTGTGACGCTCACCGGCTGGTGCCAGGGACCGGGATATCGTGTCGGATTTGGCGAGGTGACCGGAAAAATCCTCCCTGCTCTTAAATAGGATCGCAAGAGCATGTCCTGTCTTCTAGTTGCAGTAAATGAATGTCGGCCTTTACCAATTCCTTACATTCCCTTTATTCCCCCTTTACAACCGGTAACTATTGTTCCTTCAAGGAGAGGAAGATAGAAACTGACATGAATGGAGGTGTATACATGAAACGGATAATGATGATTGTGTTGACATTGCTGGCGGGATGTTTTCTCGGTTTAAATCTCTACGCTGGTTCTTCGGATTCCACCCTGCGTCAAGCAACTTTTGTGGTCGGCTGATACGATGTGGGAAAAGCTGCCCTGGATGGGCAGCCAGGGATCATAACCGTTGAAAAGGGATGGCAAAATTTGAAGGAAATTAACAGGGTGGTCTACGATCCTGCAACAACGGATCTCATGGAGATCGAGAGGGTCCTGCAGCAGTCTGGAACATATAGAGATACTCTTCCACAGAAAGAATGATGGCGTCTTTAAAACGCTCCATCCGCTTCGTTGCTGTAAGGTCGCTTTCTTCTTGATTATTTCTGGTGCTGCATCATGCAACAACTGAAATTTGGCGTAAAAGAGCAACAATCAACACCCCGCCGGACATCGTCAGAATGAGATTTTTTGTTTTTGCATAGATTGCCAGACAGGTAACCACACCAAGTAAACCCTGCCATCCCGCTTGAGCTGCACTGGGCACCACCAGGGAGAGCAGGATGGTTCCGGGCAGTGTATCAAGAAAAGTGCGCAAAGGACCTGACTGCGGGAGACGATCTGCCAGTAACAGGCCGCCGAAGCGAAATAAGTAGGTGATGATTGAGGCAGCCGCAATCGCAAGGAGTCCATTTTTCAGGAAAAGTTCGTTTGCCATGTCATTGCCTTTTGTATCTGAATACCTGTATCAGATAGTTGATACAGATCGGGAGTATTGCCCCGCCAATCCCACCGATGACGATGTACCATTTTCCCGGAAGGTATTTTTCACTGACCAATGCCAGTACTATGGCAGTACCCCATGGACCTATATCACTTTTTCCTCGCCATAGGCTCAATGTCAACGCAGCAAATACAGCGACAAAAGCAAAATCAAGTGCGTACTTTTCCGGCTGGGTGATAAAGCTTCCAAGTACATTTCCTCCCAACGTCCCTGAAGACCAGGCGCAAAGCAGCAATAGGCCACCGCCGAAGAGAAAATACGGATCGGTTCCGGACTTGCGATGTTCGGCAATTGTTACCGCCCAGTTTTCGTCTGCCACCAGGTGCATGAACAACGCTTTTCGCCATATGGAATGGCCTGAAAAAACCGGCTGCAGCGAGGCACCAATGAGCAGATAGCGTAAATTGATGGTAAAAACAGCAAGAGCGATTGCCGCGACAGGAAGCGGAGCTTGCCACATGTCCACCATTACAAATTGAGCGGAACCGGCGAACATCAGAATATTCATCGCCGACATTTCCGCCCAGGTAACGCCTTTCTGTGCACTCAAAACACCAAGTACACCGCCGTATGTGACGGCACTGACAGCAAGTGGAATATTGGCCACAGCCCCTCTGTATATGCTTTTGTATTCAAGCGATTTATTTCTGGGGGATGGATTTTTCATGATGTACCTGTTTCTTGCTGCGATTCTGGCCTCTGGTTTTCGCTGCAATACCTCTGGGGGTAGCGTAGCAGAGAAGAGGGCGTCGGGAATCAGCGTAAGCAGTAAATTCACCGAATTTGCTTAGCAGCTTTTCGAGGAGGTTGGCCGTTTTTTCCTGAACCGAGAGTTGTGTAATCTCGCTAATCGCTACCTGACAAGCTTGATGCCGTCCGCGTCGATTATGATAAGCCTTTTTTTATAGAGGGCACCAATTGCTTTTTTAAAAACCTTCTTGCTTACTCCGAACAGGGAGTATATCTCTTCAGGCGGGCTTTTATCAGTAACGGCAACCTTGCCGCCGGAATTCCTTATTGTGTTAAGGATGGTCTGGGAAATGTCATCAACTCTTTTGTATCCTGTTTGCTGTAAACTCAAGTCGATCTTGAGGTCTTCGCGTATCTTTTTTATATAGCCCTTCAGCTGCTGACCGATGAAAAGCTTCTGAAAGACTTCGTTGTCATAGATCATCCCGTCATGAGAACTGTTAACAATTGCTGAGTATCCCAGGTCTGTCCTGCTATAAATCATAAGATCAACCTCTTCTCCTTCTTCGTATTCGGGAGGGTGTTTGCCGAGAAACTTATGTAGTTTAGACGAGGCTGTGATGCGATTGTTTTTTTCACTCAGGAAGATGTACACGACATATGATCTGCCTTTCAGCATACTGTCCTGCTGTTCACTTTTCGGGGCAAAAAGGTCGTGGTCGAGTCCCCAGTCCAAAAAAGCACCAGTCGCCGAGCTTGTCACGACTCTCAGTTTGGCAAAATCGCCAACCAGTGCCGAGGGACGCCGTGTGGTGGCCACAAGTTGCTGATCCCTGGCAACATAGACAAAGACGTCAATTGTATCATCCGGTCGGTAATTTCTTGGAATCTGGGTTCCTTTTAAGAGGATTTTCCCTGATTGCCCACCGTCAAGGTAAATGGAGGCTTCCTGTATCGTTTTTATCGGGAGCTTGTTTATTTTACCTATCTGCACCATCTTAACCTCTACGCACAACCATTCTGCTGTTGCACTCTGATGGGTATTCCACTGTGAGTGCATCCGACCGGTTGTTTCGGACTTTTTGGGAAATGCAAACTGTTGAAAAAACAGTCGAGTGAGAACATCCAGTTTTACTAGCCAAGATGATTTAAATCAATTGTATTTTTTCCAGGTAACTGGTATCAGCGATGTCTACATTGTAGACGCAGGTGGATCTGTTCCGGGTCCATGAATATTTTATATCATATTTTGGGAGTAAGGCATGACCCACGCAAAACTCGGTGACAAAGCAACCGTGCACTATACAGGCAGACTTGCGGATGGCAGCATATTTGATTCATCCGTCGGAGAAGAACCCTTGATCTTTACTCTCGGAGATGGCGAGCTCATCGAAGGTTTTGAAGAAGGGGTGCTAAGCATGGCAGTAGGAGAGAAGAAGACCATCGTTATTCCTCCTGGGAAAGCATACGGGGAAATCTATGATGATATGTTCCTCGAGGTCCCTCTCTCAGAAATGCCGGCAGATCTTGAACTCAAAATAGGCGACGAACTTGAGCTTACCAATGAAGATGATGAGCCGATGGTTGTCACCGTCAGCCATTTAGGAGACGATTCCGTTACACTGGACGGTAATGCGCCACTTGCCGGTGAGACCCTGACCTTTGATCTTGAGTTGATAGCTCTCGGGTAATCTGAGAAGCACCCGTCGACTTGATGAATGGAAAGGGCCGGAACGCTCGAAGTGGTGTTCCGGCCCTTGGATTTTGATTTTTTTTTATTTCTGTCCAGAATCCATGTGGACAGGTTATTTTCTTGGATCTCACCTAAAAAGACGCTGCCCTGTAAAACCCAGTATTAATCTAAACTTAAATCTGTTAAGAACCTTTTAAGCGCCATTCTAAAGAGTAAACCTTACGATACCTGGACGCTGACTTGGTATGGCCCCTGTTTACTGATTATTCCCGCACTGCCATCCCAACGCAGTGAGTTTTTGAGTAAATTCTTCCGCTTTTTCTTCGCAATAGCCGACCTCATTTTCTGCGTGCCACAATATTTCTGTTTGCCCGTTTTTCGTATATTCCACATCGCACGGAACCTTTGCATCTTGATCGTAGTACATTATCGAAATAATTCTTTCCTGCTGACCATCTGCACATATAATGGTTTCGTCGGCATATACATTGCCGGTCCCAATAATAAACACAAGTGCGATAAAACTCAGGATGTTTGTTTTCATAGTAGTTTTTCCCTTTTTTGTTATTTTTTTGCGCAAACCGCTTATTAACAGGTCTGTTTGCCTTGATACCCTGCATTGTGCTCTCTTGTCAGGTAAAAAAAACTTACTTGGGAACAGAGCTCCATTCGAACCTTGATCCAGTTGTTGATGTTTTCGCTTAACCATCTTTCCATGTGAGACATTATAGAACTCTTGAATAAAAAAAGTCAAATTTGACAGGATCTTACGACTTGATCCTTGTTTGTATTTCCCGGTTCAACCATATCGTTTGATTTCTGGACCTGGGTCCGCAGATACTGTCCGGCCAGGTGTTGCCCATGATCGCCTGAAAAGCGGAGAGGTCGTATCCGGCCACTGCTGCAGCGGTGCCGAACGAGTGGCGGAGGAGGGATAGTAGATTTTTTGGGACAAACAATACAAAAAAAGCACTTACGCGCGATGTCGTAAGTGCTTGAATATCTGGTACACCCGGAGGGATTCGAACCCCCGACACCCGGATTCGAAGTTAGCAAGACGTGTTGAGAAAACTTTTTAATTTTAGACAGTTCAGAGTGACTACTACTCTGTCCATGTGGACAGGCTTTATTGCCCTACACTGCTGGACGTAACGTTAAAGTTTTTGCGGTGTTTTGTTGATATAATGCTTCATGTAACTTCACTTAATTTCCCTTGAAAAGTTGTACAGGGGTTGTACAGATTTAGACATACGGACTAAAGTCCGGGAGGAGAACTCATGGCTGAGTGGACAAAGTCGAAATATCCGGGATTGAGATTTCGTGAGCACGGAGACCGAGTCACAGGGGTTGGTCGCTCGAGACGGCCACTTCGATATTATGTCATGACCTACAAATGGAAAAAGAAGACTTTCTCCGAAGCACTTGGGTGGGAGGGAGACTTTGTAAAAAATGAAGACGAAGCATATGCTCTATTTCTGGAGTTGAAACAGAATAGGAAAGACAAGACCCCACCGTTCACCCTGAAAGAGCGTAATCAATTAAGAGAAGATGATTTAGAACAAGAACAGGTTGAACAGGAGAAGAAACGGATTGAGCAAGTTACGTTTGTGGAAATTTTCAAATCCTACCTCGATTACTCCAAGGCCAATAAAAGATCAGAAAAAAGCTGGCAACGAGAAGAACAGTTATGCCGACTCCATATCTTGCCAGTTGTAAAAAACACCCCCATTAAAACAATTGCACCTTTTCACCTTGAACGGGTTAAAAAAAACATGGCCTCGTCAGGCTTGTCCCCTCGGTCTATAAGATATGCGCTTGCAGTGGTGAGACAGGTCTTTAACTATGCGATCAGAGAAAGCCTTTACACAGGTCCTAATCCTGCGGCAGAGGGAAAAGTCGTGCGTCCCCAGGCAGACAATAAGAAGACGCGTTTTCTCACCCGTGATGAAGCAAAGAGTCTACTTAATGAGCTTGGTAAAAGATCTGTAGAGGTACATGACATGGCTCTGCTATCGCTTTACAGTGGTATGCGCTTTGGTGAGGTTGCAAATTTGAAGTGGGGTGATGTTGATCTTTTTCAGGGGAACATCATGCTCAGGAATACAAAGAGCGGAAAGAACAGAGCTGCGTTCCTCACTCCTGATATTAGAAAAATGCTTGCCAAACGTGGGCCAGGAGCCCCTGATAAACTTGTATTCCCAGCCAGAGGCACTACCAATACCCCTCACAACAGGATAAGCCGGATTTTCTATGATGTTGTGAAGAAGTTGTTCAATGAGAACGTGATCGACAAAACACTGTGGGTGAACTTCCACACCTGTCGCCACACTTTTGCATCTTGGCTGGTTGAAGAGGGAACAAATATCTATTTAGTCAAAGATCTACTTGGCCACTCAGATTTAAAACTTACCGAACGATATGCGCATATAGGTGAGAATCAGCTAAAAGACGCGGTGATGAAACTACAGAAAAACAGTTAAAGACAATCGTCGGGCTAGGGTCGCTTTCGAAAAGTCGTTATTAAGAACAACCACTCTATTTCTGTATTTCCATAGAATGGCAAAACATGGTATTGCACCAATCAAGAGTTAGCATTTTATATTTTAATATTACCCCGTATGAATAATATGGTTGCAATTATCATCTACATGGAGTATACTTCGTAAGTGAAATAAAACTACCCTTGAGTGGTAGGACAATAATATATGGTCGAGTTTTTTGAAACCGACCCCAGGAATCACTTGAAAACCCCGGATCATTCGGGACTATTTTAAGGCTCCATTGCATGTAACAATGCGGTGGAGCCTTTTTTTTTGGCTTTTTTAGAGCTTAACGCCCACAAGGCAAAGGAGATTTAATGAATGAATATATGCAGATACTACATATTTCTGCTCGAGGGCACCCGGCGGAGGGGGGCATTTTTTACGCAGAATAAGAGGCGAAAGTGATCAGTAGACAAAGATAAAGTCCAGATAGCACAAATTATCAGCCAAGGAGGCTATATGATATCCAAAAAGAATTCACAATCAAGCTCAAATTTTTTCATTGATAACGCTATAAACGCAATGTTAGAGAAGTGGCCTTCGGGCGTAGTTGCGAGGCATGAAGTGGGTTCCTTCTCGGGTGGAGCCATATCACCAGGTACGTGTGCCAACCTAGATTCCGCTGGTTTGGGGTGTAAAGATCAGGTAGTTCTCGGTCGCAAGGTTGTGTATGTAGCGCGGAGTTTCGCTGAATGGCTGGTCAATAGAGAAAATCGAGGGGTAGAAAATGACCAAAGAAAAAACTCGTAAAAATGAAGTACAAACAAAATTGGACCGAAGGGCGGCTACCCTACGGTCCAATCTCTAATCCCAGTATAAAGGAATCTCTTATGAAGATAGATACTAACAAGCAAGGAATTCAATGTAAAGAGAAAGGTTATCCCAATCAAATGTGTAAATGCAATCAACCAGGTAAATCAGTTACGGAGCGATTAAATAGCGGTGCCGATTTTGCCTCTACGCCTGGAGATCTGATATGACCGAACATAAAATTAGTCGAGACAATTCAGCCGAAAGTCAACGGTCACGAATCCTCAAACATTTGAGGGAAATTGGGTCACTTACAACTCTTGAAGCACGACACCTGCTGGATTGCTGTCATCCTGGCATGCGCATCTGTGAACTTCGTAAATCAGGTTACCCAATTGCTATGGCTTGGGTCAATGATGTGACTCCAGAGGGATTTGTTCATCGAGTTGCAAAATACTTTTTGCTAAAAAGGCGCCAGTCTTCACTCTTTGATTTCATTTTAGATAGCAGTGTGGACAATCGTAGTAAGGTCTGTCGATGAAAAGAATAAAGAGCCTCTCAAAGAGGAAAAAGCAATTATCGAACGAAAAACTGCCATACTTTCAGTTTGAGTTAAGGTCGTATTCAGGAATGGCTAAAAAGTTTTTGGATAATCATCCAATTTCAGGGGCAAGAAACGTAACAGTAAAGGAAGCGCGTTTGGCTGCTGTCGATTGTATGTTATCGAATCTCAGAAATGGAGTCACTTTAATTGTCCCAAACTATTCTAAAATTCTAGCTGAGGATTTTGGATTTTCCAGACAGATCTTTTTAGCCGTCTTGGAGCATTTCGAAAAACTTGCATTTATTGGGAGAGAGGGAACCGGTTATACAAGATCGATAATTCAATATTCTCATCTGTTGCAAACTTACAGACCTGCTAGGATTCATTATCGACCAAAACCTCTAATAGTAAATCTCAAAGATGAGGGTGTCACATTGACAAAAATTGATAAAGCGGAAGGCAGGCAGCTAAAGCAACGTTTGAAAAATGTCTGTGATTTTTATCTGCAACACGAAATATCATCAGGAATAGACAGAGAAACATTTGAAATATTCAATCAGTTTGAGATTGAGGTTGAAAAGAAGCCCTCGTTAGACTTCCCAGATTCTGCCAAAATATTTCCCCAGATAATATTCAGTGATCGAGATTTAACAAAAGGTGGACGTATGTATGTCGCTTTTTGGATAGGGGAAAAAAAAGTTCTGAGGAGAGCAATCACGATTGACGGAGAGTTGACATCAGACATTGACGGCAAAGCAATGCATGTTCAGCTGCTGTATCGTCTGAAAGGCATAGATATGCCAGCAGGAGACCCGTATTTATTTGCGGATAAAACAAGACGTTCAGTTACGAAAAAATTGATGCTCTTGATGATGAATACGAAAAGAGAAATGTCGAATGAAGACGGAAGAAAAGCTGTAAGGCGAACTTTTCGAAAACATTACGGTAACCCGGCTGGGTTAGAAGAGTTGATCCTTCAGTTGGAGTTTCATCATCAAGAAATTGCAGACCAATTTTATAAACCCAATTGGGGTAACCTGCAAAAACACGAAGCCGCAATTATGCTCGACATTATGGAAGCAGGTATGGCTGATGGGGTCGTAGTTCTGCCTGTTCATGACGGTTGTTTATGTCCGAGACGGCATAAGGATAAAGTTTTGGGTTATTTTAACTCAAAAGGTATCGTGGCCGTTGAGAACCTTGAGCACCGTCAGAAGTTGCCAATAGAGGAGGCAAAGGACGCTTTGGCAGCGGTAAGGAAATTTTCATTTGCTAGCAATCGAAAAATCTCGGTGTGTACTACTTTTTAAAAAGTGTAAAAAGATCTCAATGTGTACCCATTTTGAAAAAGTGCAAAAATGGAGGACAAGGAGTGGAAACCGCAGAAGATCAGGAACTTGCGAAGATATAGGCGAATAACAAGACAACCCTCACTGTGTACATAGTAGTAACACCTGTTATGTACACAGTGAGGTTCTCTATGTCATTGGCACTCCTTGCACCCTCTTCTCCCTCATCGTGACCGTTTAGTACTCTAGACCCACCGACCAAAAAAAGTGTATTATGGGATGACCTTGCGTTTTTCCCCTGAGATCATTGAAGATTTTGTAAAAAAAAATTTCGTTCGTCAATTGCAATGGAATGAGAACGTCTAAGTTACCGTTGATGCCTTATATGGAGTAAGCGAGAGTAAAGAGACATCGGCAACAATAAGCAGAAGTAAGTGCAATAGGCCACCGCTGATGAACAACCGCTCTGTCGTCTCTAATAGTAATCTTATACGAAGTCCATGAGAGGCTGTTAAAAGTTGATACCAGAACGAAAAAAGTAAAATGAAATGCTCAGAAAAAACCTTAAAAGGTGAACAGTGTAAGTTTGATGCACTGCCTGGGAATGACTACTGCCTGATTCATTTAAAGAAGCGAAGTTATACGTTTGATCGTGTACAGAATGATCTCGCCAGAGAAGAGATAAAAGTATACGCAAAACGGAAAAAGGAATGGGAAAAGAGCCACCCTGGTCAGCGTTATTGGGAGCCATTTCCGAAGAACTACGCCACGATGGTTTGTGGTGCTAAAACCAGAGCTGGGAGCCCATGTAAAAGAAAGGATATTTATTCGAATGGTAGATGCGCACTCCATGGTGGATTGTCGACTGGGCCCAGAACAGCCGAGGGGAAGAAACGTTCCAGTCAAAACTGGCAGGGTAGCGAGGTTACAGGTAAGGTTGCAGGGTGTAACGCGGGGATATAAATGTTGTCCTGTTCCCTTTAACAGATAGTTCGCACTGGTTCGCACCAGTGACCCTCAGATCGACAACGAAATTATAGATACAGCTGCAGCAAAGGTTGTTGAGTATATCTGCAGTCACAGGAAGAGACAAAAGAGGTAATCGCAACGCAATACAACGCAACGAGAAACGCAACGCAACGCAACGACCTAGAAACGACTGAAAAGAATGTTGACGAAGTGGAAGCTGACTCAGTGGTTTCAGAGCAAGGTTTCAAGCCATGGTTTCAACTGATATTCATATTATTGCCGCATAGGTGCTATGGTTAATTGATGATTCGGTGACAAAGTTCTTAATGAAAATAAGTACCTAAACCCAGTACTTGAGTACGCACTAAGTATGCCTCAAAATCAGATAAAAGAGGGCAATATTCAGAAGGTCGCAGCCACCGAACAAAACTGAGAGCATGAGGGAGTAACCTATCGAACCTCAGTAAGATACCAGCCTTCACCCCTCATGCAGTTGGTGAAGATACGTTTTCTGGAATTAGCGGCATTCACGGCAACGCCTTGATTATAACCATTGGCAAATGCGTTTCCGCCATACATCATTTGTCCCTGACCAGCAGAGTTTGACATTGCCTCACACCTGGAAAGGTCGCCATAGAATTGTTGTGAAGATTTACTTTTGTGCGTCCAGGCTTGTTTTGCCATACAGCCAGACAGGGTAGAAATAACGAGCAGAAAAAGTACATTTTTCATGGCTAATTCCTTTATTTTTTTATAAGTCATAACAGTTATAAACTGTATTAGTCAAATATAAACTAGAAAAACAACAACAAACAATAGCAGTATTTGGTATTATATGTTATAATAGCTTTACCGAAGTTTATAAGACCCCGCAAGGGGTTACTTTTAGCCCGGTAAAAGCAGATTATTCTTGCTTTTACCGGGCTTTTTTTATTTGGGAATCAGAAAAGAATACATTTGACAGTGATGCCATCTGGCCTTGTGTATGCCAGTTGTCAAACAACGGCCTCTTTGTATGGCCTAAACATTATGGTGGTGTGATATGAGCCTTATTGATATGGATTTTGACTTTACTCGTGATTCAGGTAGTTCACTGACAACAGATAACTACTCGTTTTATACAGATGCCGAGTGGGATGATACCTTCAACACCTCTTTCGACCTGGCAGGGTCAACCACAGAGGATTCAGGTTGGTGGGATAGCGTTATGAATATGGCTAACACGCGACTCGGGACAGGGCTTATCGGTGGGGCTGCAAAAGGTTTATCTAACTATTATTCAGACAAATCGGCTAACGAGAGATACGACAAGGCAATTGCCAGCAATGAAAAAGTGCTCGCCGACAAGGTCAACACCAGGGCCGCACACAACGCGTCTATCAGCAAGCCACATTCAGGTGCAAAGAAAGTTACATATCGGTGACATATGCCTACAGTTGGTTAACTGAGATGGCAACGGACTTCGGTATAAATGCCACTCTTGGGGCAACAGGTCTGCGTAGTCTAACCGTATCAGATCTGCTTCTCCGCTAAAAGAACCTATACCTTTGATCCATATTGTGGTAAGGCACCAATTGACACTAATGGGTTTTTACTCGATGGTAATAAAAGCGGTTTGCAGCATTCCAGCAACAGTTTAATGGAGGACTATCTTGTTGACCGAATACGGAAGATCAAATATGATCGTCACATACGACGACCTGAAAAAGATCACAGGCTATACAAACACCGCTGCGGTGGTTTCGTGCCTCATTAAGCAAAACATCAAGTTCCTTACTGGATTCCATGGCAGGCCATATACAACGCTAGGTGCTTTGGAGTTGGCTATGGGCGCAACTTTAATCCATAAGAAAATTGAGGAGGAGGCGAAACCACGTAAGCCAAAATACACGGCTTAGATGAAAAAAAGTAAATGGCCCCCATACGTGACAGCGAGAAAAAACGTTGTCTCGTATCGGCCAAGAATCCCCGTTGCACAACGCCACCTCATAGAAACCGGAAAATCTGGTTTTCTCTCCCCTCCAATAACCCTTGGCAAAACAACCGATCCAGAATCAGAAATACTGGAGAACTACGAAAAAGCCCAAAAGACCATCGACGGTCTGCTCAATCCAAAACAAGAGCAGAGAGGCACAATTAGGTGGTTAAGCGAAGAATACTTTTTCTCTCCTGAGTTTCTGGAGTTGATGCCAGATACGCAAATAGACTACCGGATTAAAATCGAAAAACTACTCTCTTTTGGCCTGAAGAAAGATGGGGGCGAGATAACGATTGGAGACATGCCATTGTCTGACCTTGATAGGCCAACTATCAAGTTTTTAATGAACCATGTCCTTAATGACTATAAAGAGAGAGGGTATAAGGGGACCCATATCGTGAATGGCCAATTTAGGTGTCTTAGTAGTATGTTTTCATATTGTCTCCAGACATACACAGATGTTGGCCTTGACTATAACCCTGTTATGGGTGTCAGGAAGCTCAAAACAGAACGGGTAACAAGGTACGTTACTGACCCTGAGTATTGGGCTCAATATGAGTTTGCCAAAAAGCACGGCGCAGATTACCTGCCTGTTTTTTTTGAACACGCTTACCTTCTGGCGAGCCGTTCAATCGAAGTGTATAATTTAACGCTTGAGGACGTGCTGGACGAAGGGTATTTGGTTGAGAGGCGCAAAGGGTCAGAGCCCAACGTAATCCTCTGGAGCGACCGTTTAAGAGCTGCTTATGATGCTGCAATGAAGTTGAGAAAGAAACGAGGTTGCCGGGAAGAGGAAAGACACCTTATTCTTGGACAATCAGGGAAAATAAACCGTGAGTCGCTGAAGTCGGCAATGTCTCGGTTAAAGAAGGCTGATGTGGTCCAGTAAAAATGGACAATTTTTTAAGCGGCCTTTTTCAAAGCCATCCTTTTCTCAAATTCTCTAGGGCTGAGATAACCCAGGTATGAATGACGCCGGTTGCTGTTGTAGAACATTT
>JBARUU010000004.1:0-21857 GCA_049645925.1 Desulforhopalus sp. | reverse complement strand
TAGAATGTGCCATGGCTCAGATCTCCTTGTATTTAATTGATTTTTCGCAAATTTCATTATAACACAAGTAGCTCTCTGAGCCTTTATTTATCTGTTATTCCATCATTATTTATGGGACAGCAATGATTCGCGATACTTTCTTGATTTAGATATTGATAGGACTGCTGAAGCTTATTTATCTTTTTGTCATTTTTAGAATTTTAAATTGACGAGGTTGATGTGGAAATGCCATCCATATGTTTAAGGATAAAAAATACAGTCGTTGCCGTAATGCCAAATATATATGGAGTAGCAGTGTCGAGAAGCAGAATTGTCTGAATTGACAATTCTGCTTCTAAAGTAATTCCTAAAAAAGCGAGCAACGCAAGAGACAGCACCAAAATGAATAATTTAATAAATTGAATACTAGTCATGGAACTCTCTACATTTCACATGGACTAATTCGATTAGTGATAAATCGCGTTTTTTCTGTTTTTGTCGAATCTTTTGTGCGTCTTTTTCGTCTTGAGGAATTGGAATATCTACCTCCGGAGCTTCAGACTCAGCAATCTCAAGGATTTGAATATTGTCCAAACTGGAATGGGTCCTTTTGGGTCCATCATAGCCTTTGCTAGTTATTTTCCAAGAACCTTCACCTTCTGAAATGTAATCAACGTAGTCGGCGATAGGTTTAATTGGAATTTGAAGATCTCCAGAGTCATTTTTGAGAGTGAAGTCTATTTCATCTTGCTTGAAAACATCTTGGAGGTCTTTGAGGGCCTCTCGTGCTTTTTTGTTGGTTTCTAGGATATTGGGAGAAACCATTTTTAAGTGTAAATTATATATATTTGTGCTTTCCCTGACTATTTCCCAAAAGATATTTTCATCAGTTTTTCCTTTAACAAATACCTTGCAATTATATTCGTCCAGAATTGGTTTGGAGATACCGAAATTAAGAGCTTTTTCTATTTGTTCAGTTTTACCTAATTTCCAGTTTTTTTCTACAAATAGATGTTGAGTAAAAGTGTCGACAACTGTAGTTGCCCCAATCCAATCGTCTTGTTTTTGCGATAAGATATTACCAGGAACTCTAACGCCAGTTTCCGTTCGCTTTAATTTTGCGAATTTTCCTACAAGATACCTATTTACATCAAATTTTGAATGAGCCTGTGGCTGTACATAATGGAAACCAATAAAACTATAATTGACACCGTATCTTTGGAACTCACGATCACCTTGGTTAAATTGCAAAGCGTCGAATATAACAGCCCCTTTTATCTCAGGAAGTTCTTTGGCATACATATGCATCTGACTTTCTTTGATAATTGAATATCTAAATGTCATATACTCAGTGCTATCGCCCATTTCAATTCCTGATTATTTTGATTGCTAATCGCGGTGCTGACCAGCGCCGTGTGTCGCGCAAGCAAGCGGAGCTTGATTGTGTGGTGCGCGGTGTCCGGTCCAGCACCGAGATTCGTTATGCACCAATTAGGGTAGTGCTTTACTTTAATTGATTAAACAAGTTTTAGGTTATCTTTAATTTTTGCATCCATTCTTGTCACACGTAATTCGTTGTGAAGATGAAACCCAATGATCAGAGTTCTTTTTGGTATCAACGCCACAACCTGTTTTACCACCTTTAGTTCCTTTGTGTACTACTCCTGTTGGTGTATGTTTTACTGCCATGTCAGCTCCTTTTTAGTTGATTTGATAAATATTTCTTTGATGCATAACGTGGAGTTCTGCGAGAGCCGGGCTGTTTCGGCTTCCGCTGGAACGTTTTGTTATCGCTTATTTTTATTTAAATGTTGTTCTTGGCCTGAAATTTCATTTGTAATAACAGGTTTATCTTTTACAGAATATACTTGAACTGCCGTTGGATTTACCAGTGACCAAATTGTTGTAGCTGTAGATATTGTTGCGACCAATAAGGCTATTAGTGATATTGCTAATGCAATGTAGCTATGTCTTTTTGCTTCTTGATTTGCCTCTTCGCTGACCTTTAACACCAACTGCATTCGAATGAGATCTTTGATTTCTTGAAAATTACTTGAAGAAAAATGTTCACCTGCCCTTGGCTTACTTAGAAGCAAGGCACATTCTTCTAGATCAGACTTTTTAAAAGAGAATATTTCACCGGATTGAAACTTTCTTTCTATAGTCTGATATATCGTATAACTTTCATCATTTTTCATATCGATAACGTGGAGTTCAGCGAGAGCCGGGCTTTTTCGGCTTCCGCTGGAACGATTTGTTAAATGCTTAATATTATATTTTTATTTTGTTAAGTGTGCTTTTAATGCAGTTGTTTTTATTCGCTTTCGCTTTTATTCTTCCGCATAAAAACTGACCTTAAATATAATAAAAAAGCTCCTGCACCTGTGAAACCACCACCAATCTTCAAGGAATCTATTGAACCAATCCTGCCATCTGGGCCTCCCAGAAGGGAAAATATACCCCATAGTATTAATAAACTCCCTAAAATCATAAGGGAAAAATTGGTTATCATTACTTCTTGTTTTTCTGTCACGGTATCATTTTATTATGACATTTAACGTTTAATATCCCGCGTTGGCTTTTTGGGGAAAAAATAGGCCAATAACGAGTATTTTTTCTGTGTAAAATAGCAGTGTTCCACTGCTATTTCAGAATATTTTTGTCGTAAATATATTCTTGCTGCTCACATGTAGCAGAAATGTCAGTTTTTTCTTTATGATAGACGAGATCCTTACGTTTAACAAGAAAAAGCAGTCAGGCATTTGCTGCGCGGCTTTTTGGGGATATGAACCAGTTATACTGCGCAGCAAAACCGGGAAGATTAGTTCGTCTATACGCCTGATTTTCTATCTATATGTCGTTTTCTGATACCGTTTTTGCGGCTTTTTGGGAAATATCGCCTGTTATACGGACGCGGCATAAGTAAGAAATAACTAAAAACAAAAGGATATCATGAAAGATATTAATGATTTCAACAGTGCTGATTTTGGGAGATTTCTCCTTGAGAGCAATTTGGTCGGCTCAGGGAAGGAAAAATTCATGGTTTACTGGGTTAGAAAATTCTTTGAATTTCGAGTTACACTGCCGAAAATGTTCTGGCCGGAACAACTCCCACTCTACCTCAATTATCTTAATGCTTCAGGGGTATTTAAGGACTGGCAAATACGTCAGGCAGATCAAGCTGTTCGCCTCTATTTTAGTAATTTCCTGATGTTGAATTCTTCTCCGGACAAGGAACGGGAATCTTTTGCAGCCTGCATCTCTACAGAAAGAGCTGCGCTACAGAATTTTCATGAGGGCCTGCGATTACGAAACTATGCAGTTCGTACTGAAAAAACGTATGCTGGCTGGGTTCGAAGATATTTCGACTATTGCAAAACGAGAACTTCCCCTGCCGATGATAATAGCATATGCACTCCAGACCTTGTCCGTGACTTTCTCGCATATCTTGTAGTGAAAAGAAATGTTTCCGCCTCGACGCAAAACCTTGCTTTCAACAGCCTTCTCATTTTTTTTCGATTTGTGTTCAATACAGATATTGGAGACCTCAAGAATGCGGTTCGGGCTAAAACGGGACAAAAACTTCCGGTTGTCTTTTCAGTGGAGGAGACCGGAAAAATCCTCCAAAATACTAAAGGAATGACCGGCCTGATGTTGAAACTCATTTATGGGGGAGGTCTCAGGGTGAATGAATGCTGCCGCCTGCGAATCAAGGATATTGATTTTGACCAGCAGCTGATCTTCGTCCGTGACGGCAAGGGCGGCAAAGATCGATCAACCCTTTTGCCCGCCTCCTTGAATCAGGAATTACACGATCATATTTCGAGGGTGTTTGCGCTTCATGATCGAGATCTGTCCGAAGGGTATGGCTCGGTCAGGTATAATCCGACGACATCATTTCAGTGACAGTGCCTTACAGCGTGCTATGAAGTCAGCCCTGCACGAGGCAGAAATTCACAAACATGCCTCCGTTCACACCCTGCGCCATTCTTTTGCTACACACTTATTATTAAATGGCGTGGACTTGCGACAGATCCAGGAATATCTTGGTCATTCAAAGGTTGAAACGACGATGATTTATACCCATGTGGTCAAAGATATGAGAAGTCCGGTTTCCAGTCCGTTTGACTTGCTTAATTCGGTTGATAAAAAACAGGACAAAGGAACGAAGGCAGACCTCTCTCTATGAAAAAGAGCAGCCTTGTGCATGCCACACAAGCATACACAAGCTCTACGTCAACTATTGAAGCTCTTTCTCAGCCTGCGCCTGTACTGCAGTGATGGCCACCGTATTGACGATATCAGGCACCATGCAGCCCCGGCTTAAGTCATTCACCGGCTTTCGCAAACCCTGCAGGACAGGCCCTACAGCAACGGCGTTAGCCGATCTCTGAACCGCTTTATAGGTGTTGTTGCCGGTATTGAGGTCGGGGAAAACGAACACCGTCGCTCGACCGGCGACCCTGCTCTCGGGCATTTTGGTTCGGGCAACCTCCATATCGACTGCGGCATCATATTGAATCGGCCCCTCAATTTCCAGGCCGGGAAAGAGTGTTTTTGCCCTTTCCTGGGCTAATTCAGTGGCTTTTCTCACCTTATCCACCTGGAGTCCTTTTCCTGATCGTCCGGAAGAATAAGACAGCATGGCCACCAGAGGGTGAATGCCGAACAGGACAGCCGTCTGGGCCGAACTGATGGCGATCTCTGCCAGCTGTTCCGCGGTCGGATCCGGATTAACGGCACAATCTCCGTAGGCGAGCACCCGGTCGTTGAGACACATCAGAAAGACACTGGAAACAACGGAGCACCCCGGTTTTGTCTTAATAAACTGGAAAGCGGGCCGTATGGTGTCAGCGGTGGTATGCACCGCGCCGGAGACCATCCCGTCGGCATGCCCTTTGTAGATCATCATAGTGCCGAAGAAATTCAGATCGACCATAATGTCATGGGCATTCTCGAGGGTTATCCCCTTGTCTTTTCGCAGCTGGAAATATGTTTCCGCATATTCATCAAGCTGGGTCGACGTCCTCGGATCAATGATGGTCGCTTTTTGCAGGTGCAGCCCAAGGCTTCTGACCGTTTCGTTTATTTTATCTTCCCGGCCAAGAAGGGTGAGATCGACGACTTCCCGGCGCAGCAGAATTTCTGCGGCTTTCAGAACCCGTTCATTTTCGCCTTCCGGCAGGACAATATGCTGTTTATTGGCCTTGGCGCGCTGGAGGAGCTGGGACTCGAACATCTTTGGCGTGACGATGGTGGTTTTGGTCTTGATTATCCTGTCACTGAGTTCATCCATTTTGATGTGTCGCTCAAAAACCGCCAGGGCCTGGGTGATCTTTCTGGTATTGTCCGGAGTAATCGCCGCATGGATATTTTCAACCCGGATTGCCGCCTCAAAGGTATTCTCATTCACCGAGATTATCGGCACCGTTTTCTGAAATCCCTCAATAACCTTCTGCACCGGTTCTTCCGGAACCAGCCCCCCAGTCAACATAATCCCGGAGATGTTCGGCATGGACATCGACTCACCTGCAGCCAGACAGGCAAGAATGACATCGGAGCGGTCGCCGGGAGTGATAATCAGCGTACCGTACTCGATCCTTCCAAGCAAATTTCTCAGTTGCATGGCGGCAATGGTAAAACTACGCACATGCCGGGTGAGGTTTTCCTCTCCATAGAGGATTTCGGCATTCAAGAGTCGGACGACCTCGCCCATAGACGGATTGCCGAGGTTTTCATCATTCGGAATAACATACACAAGCTTTTGCCTGCTGATATTTTCTTCGTTGAGCCTCTGCTGCATCTCTTCAGCGATTGCCGGATCAACGCGGTTGACAATGGTCGCCACCAGGTCGCAACTTCTCTCAGCCAGGGATTCATAGTAGACTTTAATCGAGCGAACCAGCTCATCGACTGTCTTGTTTTTAGCCCCTGCAATCAGCATGAGCGGACAGCCAAGATTGTTGCTTATATCAACGTTAATGTCAAAATCAAAGGAAGCGGTTGCCCCTTCCAGCTCAATACCTTCACACAAGACAAAATCAGACTTTTCAGCAAGGTTATTGTACTTGGCCATTATGCCTTCATGCAGCTCGGCATTTTTACCCAGGGCAATGAGCTGACTGGCCTCGGTGACCGTGTAGGCATACATCTCTTCGTAATCGGCACACAGATGGTAATGACGCTTGATAAGATTGATGGTATTATCCCGCCTGAGCTTACCGACCCTGGAATAGTCCGCCTCTATAAGCGGCTTAAAAAAGGCCACCTTCTTAATGTTTCTCGTCAGGAGTTCCATCAGGCCAAGAATGATGGCCGACTTACCACTACGGGGTTCCGTTCCCACTACATACAATTTGTTTGCCATGATTTTCTCTTCAATAAAACTCTAACCCCGATAAACGGGAAATAAGTCGGGTGGATTGTTAGTACAGCTCTTGTGGGGGTATCGTACCCTCATGCACTTTTTATGAAAAAAGAAAGTGCTGAGGCATCAAAAGACGAAGAATGTTCGCCTCTTATCAACTAATCCCAATTCCGGTATACAGTAAGGTACGTTTGTACTGCAGACAAGGCTCCAAAAAAGAGGCGATTATACTCAGTTCCGCAAGGAGTTTCCAGCTTTTAACGACAAAAGAAATACTCTTTTCGTATGTGAAACAAGGGTCTACCAGTAAGCCAAATCATAGTAGGCAGTTATTACTCCATAAAATCCAGTTCTCTTTTTAAGAAGTGGATTTTATGGCAACACTTCTCCACCGCAGATAAGAGACAGGCTTTTCAGTGGGGCAGCCAAGGATGTAGCTCTTTTGCCGCGGGATTAAGAAAAACACCGATTATTCTGCCGGCTGCGATTCTTCCAGAATCCGTAACACTTCCTCACATTTTTTGGCAGCTCGGGCAACGAGTACTTCCGCTTCTGCGAGAGTTTCTGCTTTATAGGCAATGTCCTCTATATCGGCCATATTGATGAGGACATTCTGGTAGGCTCCCCATATCCCTGTTTCCAGCGATCTGGCCCCAACCAGAGTGTCTGAACTGGAGGCGGGATTGCCGTATCTGGCAACCTCGCAGAGGCTGTCCCAGGCTTTATCCCCCAGACGCATGGTGGTCAGCGGCACCAGGATAGCCTTCTTCAACCCGGCCTGCATACTGGCATTTCTTGTCGCTTTCTCCTCTTCTGTGGTCTGGGGCATTCGCATGCCTTCCACATAATCATTAAAGGCGGACGTATCGGCATCGATCATCGGGATAAGCCGGCCGGTCAACTCGTGCAGGACCGGAATTGCTTGCTGCATATGCGGCTGGACCTTTTCAAATTTTCGCACCCCGTAGGTAAGTTTTGCAACCATCGATCCAAGAGCGGTGCCAATAGCTGCAATTGCAGCCGATGCAGACCCCCCGCCGGGTGCGGAAGTGCGGGCACCGATCTCTTCAATAAAGCCCCGAACCGTCATGGCGGCCAGGGGTTCGACCGGTTTTTCTGCCACCCGGTATTCGATTATTTTTTCGCAAGGGTTGAAAGGCGATACCGAATTGAGACCGAGCCGTTCAACCGCCAGCCGTATCTTCTGGTCTTCTTCATAGATAAAAAGATTCTCTTTTTCTATATAGTAGTCAGCAGCCATGAGAAGCGGCTCCAGGGGCACCAGGCCGACAATTTCTGATCCGGCCACCCCGACATTCAGGGCGGCGGCCTCTTTTTTCACCTCCTCAAAAAGGACATGAATAGGCGTTACCCTGTAATCAAGGAGATTGACCGTCACCTGGGCCATGTTGTATTCCTGGACGAACCAGCCCATTCCCTTCACCTCTTCCAGCCGGCCGGGCTCCTTGTCACCCCTGCCCGCCTCACGCAGGTTCAGGGCTATACGGTGGGCCTGATTGGGGGTGCCCAGGATGTTGACATTATAGGCAACGAGAAAATTACGGGCGCCGGTTGCTGTGATTCCCCAGGTCGGTACAAATTCCCCGGGGCCAAAGTCCGGCTGCCATTCCGGATCCTTGAGTCGTGCTGCGAGCCCCTCGTACTCCCCCTGCCGCAGATCAGGGAGCTTTCGCCGATAATCATGTTCCGCGGCGGCTTCATAAAGATAAAAAGGCAGCCTCAGTTCTTCCGCGGCTTTTTGGGCAAATTTTTTCGAGACCTCGACACACTCCTCCATCGTTACTCCGGCAACGGGGATAAAGGGACAGACATCCATGGCGCCGAACCGGGGATGTTCTCCCGTATGGTTGCGCATATCTATCAGTTCAGCACCAACCCGGGCCGCGGCGAATGCTCCTTCCACCACGCTGTCCGGATCGCCGACGAAGGTGAAGACGGTCCGGTTGGTCGACCTCCCGGCATCAACGTCGAGGAGGGTACAACCGTCCGTCATCTCGATGGCGCGGCTTATTGCCTTGATGGTTTCCTCGTTTCTTCCTTCGGAGAAATTCGGCACACACTCCACTATTTTTTTCATTAGACTCTCCTTAACAACAAAGGATTTTTCACAAAGAGGAACCGGATAATTGTACCTCCCGGCCCTTTTTATAGACAGTTGTCACGGAAGACACCCCGGCGTGATAGGCAAAAATTGCCGGTGTTTCCCCTTCAAGAAGAAGAAAATCAGCCTGTTTCCCAATATCCAGACTGCCGACCCTTGCCGCGATATTCAGGGCATAGGCAGAATTCAACGTTGCACCAGTCAGTGCCTCAGCCGGGGTCATATGCATATTGAGGACTGCAAGACCGATAACAAACTGCATCGATTCCGTGTAACTTGAGCCCGGATTACAGTCGGTGGCCAGCGCTACCGGAACACCGTTTTCAATCATCAGCCTCGCCTTTGCATAACTTTTTCTGAGGCTATAGGCGGTGGCCGGCAGCAGGGTGGCTATCACTCCGGCGCGAGACATCGCTTTAATATTTGTCTCACTTGCCGCCAGCAGGTGATCGGCCGAACAGGCACCCAGTTCAGCGGCAAGTCCCGCTCCACCAAGATCGTTGACCTCATCGGCATGGATCTTCAGTCCCATCCCCATTGCCTGAGCAGCTTTCAGCAGCCTGCGGCTCTGTTCAAGAGTGAAAACCCCTGTCTCACAGAACACATCGCAGAATCTGGCAATGCCCTGTTCCTTGACCAGCGGGAGCATCTCATCCACGATCATGTCAATAAATGCATCGGGATTTTCTTTATACTCCCCAGGGACAGCATGGGCGCCTAAGAAAGTTGCAACTATATCAAGAGGTGTACCTGCCGCCACCTGGCCGATGACTCTCAGCATCTTCATCTCATTTTCGGTATCCAGCCCATAGCCGCTTTTTATCTCAAGTGTGGTGGTGCCAAGACTGAGAGCTCTCTGCACATGTCGCAGGGTATTGTCATAGAGCTCCCTCTCACCGGCTGCAGCCACCCCTCGCACCGAGGAGAGAATGCCGCCGCCCTTTCTGAGTATTTCAAGATAAGGTGTTCCTTCCAGGCGAAGTGCAAATTCCTCTTCTCTTTTCGCTGCAAAACACATATGAGTATGGGGATCAACGAAACCCGGCACCATGCATCTGCCGCCACAGTCTACTTCCTGAACCTCACCGGCAAGGTTTGCACTGGTACGGATATTTTTTTCCTCACCTATGGCGACAATAAGGCCATCGTCGACAAGCAGGGCACCGTTCTGAAAATGCACTAGCCCACCCTGGGCCTTTCCTGCCTGTGGCCGGCCCTCATCAACGGAGCTGTATATTTTCGCATTTCGAAAGAGTTTTTGTGACATTTTCCACCTCTCTATTATCCGTTTGCTCACTCGAAAACATGTCGGCCACCGCTTCAGCCACCCGTTTCTCATCAGCTTGAAAAGGAATGGTGATCTGGTCTCCGTTGCTGTTTTCGCTGTTGTAGGCCATCGCCACTTCCATGGCATTGGGATTTCTTGCCCAGTTGCGGCGGGCAACACCACCCATGACATCCCAGGACATGGCGCTGCGCAGGATTTCATCCACCCGTTCGCTGCCATCCAGCACCATGCCGAAACCGCCGTTAACTGCTTTGCCTATTCCTGTTCCTCCACCATTATGAAGGGCGACGAGAGACATTCCGCGGGCTGCGTTGCCGGCAAAACAGTGGGTCGCCATATCGGCACAGACGTTACTGCCATCATGGATATTCGCTGTTTCCCTGAAAGGCGAGTCGGTTCCGCCCGGATCATGGTGATCGCGGCCGAGCATGATCGGGCCAACCTCACCATGACGAACCATTTCATTGAACTTGAGGGCAATGGCCGTACGCCCCCCCGCATCTGAATAGAGAATACGCGCCTGGCTGCCGACCACCAGCCGGTTGGCTTTCGCCTCTTTTATCCAGATATAGTTGTCACGATCCTCAGACCTTCGTGCAGGATCGATGCAGGCCATCGCCGCCTGGTCTGTTTTATCGAGATCTTCAACCTTGCCGCTTAAACAGACCCAGCGAAAGGGCCCATACCCATAGTCGAAGATGGGCCCCATGATATCTTCAAAATAGGATGGGAAAACAAAACCATCCTTGGCATCGACGCCGTTTTTCACAACCTCGGTGACACCGGCATCAAAGACAGCTTTTAAAAAGGCGTTGCCGTAATCAAAGAAATACGCCCCCTGACGGGAGAGTTTTTGGATGGCGTTATAATGGCGACGCAAACTCTTGTCGACGAGCGCTTTGAAACCGTTCCTGTCGCTGGCAAGCAGGCGGGTTCGCTCGGTAAAATCAATGCCCTGGGGACAGTAGCCGCCATCGTAGACCACATGGCAGGAGGTCTGGTCGGACAGCAGATCGACAGGAAATTCTTTTGCTGCCAGATATTCAAGCAGATCAACCACGTTACCATGATAGGCTATTGAGCTGGGCTCTTTCGCCGCCAGACTCTTTTCGGCAAATCCCAGGATCTCGTCCAGATCACTGGAGACGACATCGACCCAGCCCTGCCGCTGGCGTGTTTCAATCCTTGAAGCATCCACTTCTGCGGTAATCGAGACGGCACCTGCAATTTTTGCCGCCTTTGGCTGTGCCCCGCTCATGCCCCCGAGTCCGGAAGTAACAAAGAGCAGGCCGGCAAGATCACCCTTTTCCGCAACCCCGCACATTTTTCGTCCGCCGTTGAGCAGGGTGTTGTAGGTGCCATGAACAATGCCCTGGGGTCCGATATACATCCAGCCCCCCGCTGTCATCTGGCCATATGAGGAGACACCCATCTGGGCAGCGACCTCCCAGTCATCCGGATTGTCATAGAGTCCCACCATCAGCCCGTTGGTTATTATGACCCTCGGCTGGTCAGGACTGGATCGAAAAAGACCTAAGGGATGACCCGACTGCATCACCAGGGTCTGGTGTTCGGTCATTACCTGCAGGTACTCTTTTATTAACCGCAACTGCATCCAGTTCTGGCAGACACTGCCCGTTTCCCCGTAGGTCACCAGCTCGTAGGGATAGAGGGCGACATCGAAATCGAGATTATTGTCAATCATCAGCTGAAAGGCTCTGCCGGCAAGACAATTTCCCTTGTATTCGTCAATCGGTCTGGCTTTTATCGGGCCATGAGGACGAAAGCGATAGCCGTAGATGCGGCCTCTGGTCTTCAGTTCCGAGAGAAATTCCGGCACAAGGAGCTGATGATGCTGTTCCGGGATATAGCGCAGCGCATTTTTTAAGGCGGTCACGGTCTGACTCCTCGTCAAACGAAAGCCGCGATCAGGAGCACGTCGAATGCCCTGGAGAAATTCTTCCTGCTGAGGCAGGGTCTCATCCAGTCGTATCTTCATTACATCGGCAATCCGCGCATTGTTTACCATTTCACTCTCCTCACTCTGGTTGCATAGAATTTCTTTCATAGCAATAATCATTTTAGGCCCATACTACCATCCGAATATTGTATATACAAGTTGTTTTGATTACCCAGTTTTGACTTGCTTTAGGGTACAGATGTATATACAATCAGCTGATATACGAGTACAACGTACACACCTCGATGAAAGCTTTTTACGATTTTGTCACCTTGAAGAAGAATGACATCCAACTAACTGTTATGACAGGATACTAGAACATGGTCCCAGAGATAGAAATCCACCCAGGTAAACTTACTCTCAAAGAACTTCGCCAGATCGCTAAAGCACCGGTCAGGGTGAAGCTGGCGAAAAGCTGCAAGGCACCGATCAACGCCTCGGTCAATACCGTGCGTGATGTGATAGAACAGGGCCGGGTAATATACGGCATCAATACCGGTTTCGGCCTGCTGGCCAGTACAATTATTCCAAACGAAGAACTCGAACACCTCCAGCGCTCAATCGTCCTGTCCCATGCAGCGGGAGTTGGCGCCTTCATGGCAGAATCGACGGTCCGGTTGATGATGGTGCTGAAAATCAACAGTCTGGCACGGGGGTATTCAGGAATCCGGCTGGAGGTTATCGACGCCCTGATACAACTTGTCAACGCGGAGGTCTATCCCTGTATTCCGCAAAAAGGCTCGGTGGGAGCATCCGGAGATCTCGCGCCCCTTGCCCATATGAGTACCGTGCTGCTGGGTGAAGGAGAGGCTTTTCATAAAGGACAAAGCCTCTCCGGCCTGGAAGGGCTGCAAAGGGCAGGACTGTCGCCCATCACCCTCGGCCCCAAAGAAGGGCTGGCGCTGCTGAACGGCACCCAGGCCTCCACCGCCTTTGCCCTGGAGGGACTCTTTGCTGCAGAAGAGCTCTTTGCCACCGCGATGGTTTCCGGAAGTTTATGCGTTGATGCCGCCCGGGGAAGCCGCCGACCGTTTGACCCTCTGGTGCACGAGGTCCGCGGCCATATAAGCCAGATCGATGCCGCTGCCTGTTATCGAATGCTTCTTGATCACAGTGAAATAGAAAACTCTCACAAAGACTGCGAGGCGGTACAGGACCCTTATTCCCTCCGCTGCCAGCCCCAGGTGATGGGGGCCTGTCTCAGCCAGATCAGGAGTGCTGCAGAAGTGATTGCGACAGAATCAAATGCCGTATCCGACAACCCCCTGGTTTTTTCCAAAGAAAATGATATCATTTCCGGAGGCAACTTCCACGCTGAGCCCATTGCCATGGCCGCCGACAACCTTGCCCTGGCCATCGCCGAAATTGGGGCTCTTTCCGAGCGGAGGATGGCACTTTTAATCGATTCGCATATGTCAAAACTGCCGCCGTTTCTGGTTGAAAAGGGTGGCCTTAACTCCGGTTTCATGATTGCCCAGGTAACTGCAGCCGCGCTGGCCAGTGAAAATAAATCCCTTGCCCATCCGGCATCTGTCGACAGTCTGCCGACCTCGGCTAACCAGGAGGACCATGTCTCCATGGCGACCTTTGCCGCCAGACGACTCTCTGAAATGGCCGACAACACTGCGGGAGTGCTTGCCATCGAACTGCTTGCCGCCTGCCAGGGCGTCGATTTTCGTGCCCCCCTGAAGACCTCACCTCTGCTGGAAGAGGCAAAGGCCCTGGTCCGCGAGACCGTCCCCTTTTATGATCAGGACCGGTATTTTGCCCCTGATATCAAGAAAGCCCGGGATCTTGTACAATCGGGAGCCTTCAACCATCTGGTCGGCAGCGACTTGCTGCCGAGCTTTGCCGGATAGCTATTATGTCAAAACATATACAGTCCGATGCGCTGCCTCTCTATCGGCAGGTAAAAGAGTATATCATCGGAAAAATTAACAGCTCGGCATTGGGACCCGGCATGAGAATCGAGTCGGAAGCTGAGCTGGTTGCCAGCCTCAATGTCTCGCGAATGACCGTCAACAGAGCCCTGCGTGAATTGACCGCAGAGGGACGGCTTAAACGTATCCAGGGCCGCGGCACCTTTGTCGCCGACAGGAAACCCCAGGCCGCCCTGCTGCAAATTCAGTCAATTGCCGAGGAGATTCGCGAGCGGGGCGGTTGCTATTCGTGCGTTGTCCACCTGTTGCAGGAGGAAAAGGCAAAACCCTCTGTGGCCGCGGCGATGCAGCTGGAACCGTACAGTGCGGTATTCCATTCGATCATTGTCCACAAAGACGACAACGTGCCGATTCAACTGGGTTGCCGGTATATCAATCCTGCGATAGCACCCAATTTTCTCCAGCAGGATTTCACCCGGATGACCGTCAGTGAATTTTTACTGAATATCGCCCCGGTAACTGCGGTGGAACATATCGTCGAGGCACTGATTCCCGATTCGTGGATACGGGATCTTCTGGAAATAAACGCATCAGAGCCCTGCCTGGCCCTCCACCGAAAGACCTGGGTCGACGATAAGGTTGCCACCAGCAGTACCTTTTTCTCGCCGGGATCCCGCTACAGTCTGGGGGGAAGATTTACCCCAACCTCTCCTGGAAGCATCGGAATCACCTGATATAATCAATTTCTGCATCCTCTTCCGATCAGAGCAGTCCTCGACAACTGACACTGCATACCACAGTGATTATTATTAATAGACAGTTATAAGATACGTACTTTTCCTACCTCCCCAATGTGACGGAAAGACGCGTTTCGCGCTATGGCGTTCAAAGGAGTCAGTTTGGACCTCATTTTCTCAAACTGTTGGATCCTGCAATGATTGGAGGCATCTGATGCTTGGTTCTGCACACAAAAGATGGTACAGGTGTAGACGATTCAAATCAGCCCGAACTTTTATCCTTTTCATTGCCGCCCTCACACTAATTCCACTCCTTGCCCCTTTCCTGCAGGCCGACCAATCCAACCAAGCTGTTGTCCTGGAAGTACAGGGTGCCATCACCCCTGCAGTTACAGATTATTTACAACAGGGCATGAAGAAAGCAGTTGAAGCTCATGCCGACCTGGTGATTCTGGAAATGAATACCCCCGGTGGGCTTGACACCTCAATGCGGGATATCATCCAGATGATTCTTGGGTCACCCTTCCCCATTGTCACCTATGTTGCTCCTGACGGAGCAAGAGCGGCAAGTGCCGGGACCTATATCCTCTACGCCAGCCATATCGCGGCGATGTCGCCGGCGACAAATCTCGGAGCTGCCACCCCCATAAGCATCGGCGGACTTCCGGGTTCGCCTGCACCTAAGGAAAATGAAAAAGAGAAGGAGAAAGAGAAACAGGAGCTGGCAACCGATGATGCCTCGACTTTAAAACGAAAAGTGATCAATGATGCCTCGGCCTACATAAAAGCTCTTGCCGAGCGAAACGGACGCAATGCGGAGTGGGCTGAGAAGGCAGTGCGGGAAGCGGTAAGCCTCACCGCAAACGAGGCGCTTCAACTTAAAGTGATTGATTTCGTTGCAGTAAACCTTGACGATCTGCTCAATCAGCTGGATGGTCATGAAATACTCCTTGATTCCAAGGCCCATGTCATTTCCTCCAGGGATATGACCATCACCAGAATAGAACCGACATGGCGATATAAACTGCTGGCGGTGATCAGCGATCCAAACGTTGCCTACTTTCTCCTGCTGCTCGGGTTTTACGGCCTCATATATGAACTTGCCAATCCAGGGGTATTTCTTCCTGGTGTCGCCGGGGGCATCTCCTTGTTGCTGGCCTTTTATGCTTTCCAGATTTTACCCATCAATTACAGCGGGCTGGCTCTTATTGCCCTAGGGGTGATCCTGCTCTTCAGTGAGGCCTTTATTCCAAGTTTCGGATCTCTTGGGATCGGCGGTATAGTCGCTTTTGGTATTGGTTCGCTCATACTGATAGACGATGAGACCCTGAGGGTTTCCATCCCACTGATTATCGGCACAACAGCTGTCTCAGCAGTGTTCATTCTGCTGCTGGCGGGTCGTGTCCTTTCCATGAGAAAACAGAGAGTCAGGACCGGCGAGGAGGCACTTATCGGCATGATCGGCGAAGCCTCGAAAGACTTTGAGGGGGAAGGCAGGATCTGGCTCCTCGGAGAGTCATGGCTGGCAATAAGCTCCGGCCCGATCAGAAAAGGGGAGAAGGTACGAATCACTTCTCGAAATGGACTGGAATTGACTGTGGAACGGCTCAAGGAGGAATAATAACATGATCTATCCCTACATGCAGTATTTCGTACCGGTGGCACTGGTTGTCGGTCTGGTTGCAGTTTCTTTTAAAATAGTCACCGAATATGAAAGGCTTGTGGTCTTTTTCCTTGGCCGCTTCCAGGTTGTCAAACAACCGGGACTGCGAATCATTATCCCTGGAGTCCAAAAAGCCTTTCGTGTCGACCTCCGTGTTATTACACTGGATATCCCTTCCCAGGATGTTATCTCAAGGGACAACGTGACCGTTCGGGTCAATGCGGTCCTCTACTTCAGGGTTGTTGATCCGGAACGGGCAATCATTCAGGTTGAAAATTACCTGATTGCCATAAACCAACTGGCCCAGACAACATTGCGCTCGGTACTTGGCCAGCATGAGCTGGATGAGATGCTGTCGGAACGGGAAAAACTCAATGAGGACATCCAGGAAATCATCGATAAACGGGCGGATGCCTGGGGAATAAAGGTCATCAATGTCGAGATAAAACACATCGACCTCAATGATTCCATGATCAGGGCCATCGCCAAACAGGCTGAGGCCGAACGGGAAAGGCGGGCAAAAATCATCCATGCAGAGGGCGAATATCAGGCCTCGGAAAAACTGCTTGCAGCCGCCCATGTTATCTCCCAGAACCCCCAGGCATTGCAGCTCCGTTATCTGCAGACCTTAAGTGACATTTCAACAAATGATAATTCCAACACCATCGTCTTTCCGTTTCCGGTGGAAATGATGCACTCCATCTGGAAGAAGAGGGATTCTGAAAAGACTCAGGCATAATGAGGTATACTGGTTGTCGTTGAAGTACCAATAAGAAAAGGGACTTTGGCTCAGTCAGCCAAAATCCCTTTTCTGTTTTCATGGTCGGGAAGAGAGGATTTGAACCTCCGACCCCAGCGTCCCGAAAGCCCTGCTTTCAAAAAGAAAACACTGGGTTTGCGGGCGATTTTTTGATACATCAATGTATCAAATCAGTCAAGGAGGTCAACAGCACTCCTTTTCAGCTTGTTGCTTACATGTTGGTAGACCCTGGCGGTTATATCCGGTGATGAATGGCCAACTATCTCTGACACCGACTTAAGGTCCGCCCCGCGCTCAAGGAGTGTTGTAATAAAGGCGTGTCTGAGATCATACATGCGTATTTTTCTGGTAACCCTTGCCCTTTTTTTTGCCATCTTCCAGGCAGTTTTTAGGCTGGCGACCGGCCCGCCGTTATAGTGTATCAGGTACCGCATTTCTTTTAGTAGATCCTCGTCGAACCATTGTTCCATATGTTCCAAAATCGTCTTATTGAGGGGCACCATCCGTAATGGGAGACCACCCTTAACAGCGGAAATAACAGTGAGTGTCTTGTTGTGAAAATCGACTGCATCCCATTTCAGGTACAACAGTTCTTCTTTCCCTGGGCGGAGTCCGGTATACCTTGATATCATCATCGCCCTTTTTAGATGAGGCACAGCACAGGACAAAATTGCATCAAACTCAGGTTTGCTTGGTGGTGAGATAATAGCGTCGTCACGTGTTGGCATTTCAAACCCCAGCATCGGATTGTTAGCAATAAGCTTGCGACCAACAGCCCACAACAGCACTGCTCTAATATCTGATAATTCCCTGTGCACTGTAGTTGTCTTGACGGTTTTTACTCTGGTGGATACGTATTTATCCATTCTGGATGGAGTGAGGTGGTGGGCCATCAGGTTGCCCAGTTCCGGTAGGATGACTCCTCTCATTTTGATGGCCATGTTTTCATAGCCGGAATTGGCCATAGATGGTTTTTTGGCCGTCATATAGTCGTTGACCAGCTCGACAAAGGTTGGACTCGTCTCAGTTCTCCTGATGCCTAGACCGAGTTGGTCGTTGAATCGATGAGCAGCCCACTCCCCTTCCCCGCCCCTGCCAAAATACCGAGCAGTTGAATTTGGCCGATCTGGATCTTTTCCTTTCCGATATCGGCAGATCCATCGACCATCTTTGTGTTGATGGACGCTCATTACCTATCCTACCTGCGTCGTTTCCTGTTGGGCATTTTGTAGTTTGGTTAGCGCAGTAACGATATTAATTAACACAAACATAGTATTTTAATTCCCATTGGTGTTGGTATAATCGTGACTCGGCCTTAATTTAGACATCAATTGGTAGAGAAATGGCGGCGTCCAAGCTTTAATACTTCTCGAATGCGTCATAGTCATCAAGTTTTGTCCAGAGAATAGTGCCAGGATCGTACCGCTGTTCTATGCTAAGGAATAATTCCCATGCTGGTTTAAACTCAGCAAATAGATTTCTTTTCACTGTCCAATGAGTTTTTACTTCCCAGTTATTGGTGGTAAATTGTCCGTGTTTGTCTACTATTCTAATATATGCAATAGATATAATGTGAACATTTCTAGGGGTATACACTCTTGTTTTTTGCTCTCCCCTGTTGTTGGTGAAATCTTCGTACTGAACGGTTGCTGTTCGATCTTTAAAAGGTATGGGTTCTTTTGTTTCTGCTGCGTAACCGGCTAAACCGATGTAGCCGCTTCTTTTAAAAATACACCATCCCTTTTTCAAAAAGTTTTGTGATACTTCTTCGTAGTGCTGCGTTAATGTTCCATCTGGTTCCAGATCAGTAACCTCGGATAATTTTACGACCATCCCTGGAACTGATAGCCTTTTTCTCCTTTCTGGTCTTGTTTTAAGACCAGGTGTTTGGTTCTTGTTACTCATCTTTGCAGGGACGAGTGACTCTGAAAAGATATGCCTTGCCCAATGGTCCTCATGGATGATTTTTATATTTGCAAAAGGCTGTTCTTTTTGAAGCTGTAGTGCTTTTTCTATCTTCCTTCCATATGATGTGTGTATCCATTCTGGGCTGCAAAGATTACCGATAACCAGATAGTCTGTATCCTGTGTAACTCTGTTTTTAACAATTCCACCACGTTCAACAATAGCTTCGGCACAAACCTTTCTTGGTCCGTAGGCAAAAGTACCTGTCATACAAAAGACAGCACCGGAAGCATCGATGACGGGTGGTGGGGTGTTTAAGGGAAAAGTGGCCGGAGTTGACACAGCCGTATCGGCTAAATGCTGTTCGCCAGTTATGCTCTTTAAAAGTTCTAACAGCTCTTGCTGCTCATCCTGGTCAAGAATGTTATCGACAACCATCTCTTTAATCCGAGAATAGAGCAGGTTAATAGTATTATTATCAGAATGTTTGGCGTTTTGTTCCATCCAGGAGGCTATGAATTTTGCTTCAAGGATGTTTACTTTCCCGTCTGCGGTAATTCCTTTAACAATACCGAGCAACTCATCTATTGTGCGGTCATTTAACCTTTTTTGATTATATAATCTGTTGCGTGGCTGTCCGTTGGCATCTAATGGTTGTTCTAACATAGCTTTCTCCATTTTAAAGACACATTGCGTAACCTTGTAGTGATCCAGTTTTCAGCGAAACCCTGTGTGGAGATATTGAGAATATTTTTGTTAATGCCGATGCATTGTTTCAAATACTATTTCAGTTCTTTTGGAGGCTTGGTTCATCTTATAGATATCGTGTCGTAGAATATTTTCATTTATCAGAAGAATGGTGCACAGGATGGCTATCACGATCTGTAGGGCAATCTGCACAGCCTGCAGTTTAATGATATGTGGTGTTCGGATATTATTATCAGGATGATTGCAACGACTGCGATCTGGTGCTGGGGAGAAAACAATATCTCGCCCTGCCTGAATGTTGGCGCGTCCACGTGTCTGCATACTCTACCTCCTGTCAAAAACAGCGACTTTGAACTGTTCTTATGATCACACAAGAGTAATAATATTATTGTCGGTTAGAGGTGCAGAAACCTATAGGTATAAATACCTATTTTTCGTTGTTCAGTTTTTTAAGACTTCCAATATCGTAATGCTTCATGAGCTAATTAAGGTGTTTTTTGCTTATCCTTAGTCTGCCTTGATATAGTTCTTTAAAAGCCTGGTAGATCAAGGAAAAACATCGGTAAGGTGCTATTTTTCATCAATAATTTTTTGTAATTGAATCAGTTCATTCTTGAACTTCCTCAACATTCTTTTGCCCCCTGTGTCCCTTAACATCAGAATAAGTTGAAGCTCATCCTCATCAAGAATCACCGGTGATGATTCTCTTGGAGATATTGTTGCCTGGCCTGAGATCTGCCCCCCGGCCTGGATGTTGCTGTTGCCGTTTATGATCAGTTTTTTTTCTCCTCCTGACTGTTCTTTTTGGGGGAATATTTCGCCAGTACCATCAGCCAGCCATTCAATGTTGCACCCGAAAAAATCTACAAGTTTTTGAAGAGTTGTCCTTCTTGGTGATTTGGTTTTTCCATTCAACCAATTTGTAACCATTGGTTCACTCACACCTACACCTTCTGCCACATCGACCTGACTAATTTTTTTTATATCTATAAGCCTCTGTAATCTAATGGAAAAATCACTTTTCATTATGTTTAGTTGTGTTTTGTTGCAATTTTAACTTGTGTTAAATTATGTTTTGTTATACTTAAGTAAGCATGAACGGAAAACAAAAACTAATGGTCAATAAAAAACAGCAACGGGTGATTATCGGCTCCATTATGGCCGCCACCGGTAAAACTGTGGAAATGGTTGCCAGAGAGCGCGGGTACACCAAAGTTGCTTTTTACGATGTGATAAAAGGGAAAACTAAAACTCCTTTTCTGAAAAACCTCATCGCATCGATCACCGGAAAACCTATTACCGAACTCTGGCCAAACGAAAAGGAGCACCACAATGCCTGATCAAACTGGATTGAGCATATTAAATCAGCATAAATAACGAATAATAAAGCCAAGATGCATCTTTCAGAGATTCCTGAAACATATAGAAGGAAGGGAACAACTTGTCCCGCCCCCTGGTTGTACTTGTAAACGCAACACGGGCTTTGTAGGTGGCACTTCATATCCTAGCAGGGGGTGGGCTTTTTTTAAAGAAATTTTTTACACGTAGGTGGCTGGTGAATCCTGTCTGCAATATGCAGCGACACGTCAGTTTATCAGCCATTTTTCAGTTATTTACCATGAAAAAAATAAGGTGGAATTTTCATGAATTCAATAACGAAACACCAAACCAAGACCCTTAAGGACGCCCTCTACGACACCATTCACCATAATGGCAGCCTGACGATTGAAGCTATTGCCGAGCAGTTGGATATGACCAAGTCGTATTTATATCGTTCGGCCACTCCAGATGCTGATACCGATGGTGAAAGGGCAACCGGTGTCAGATTCCCTCTCAAGCAGCTCGTTCCCTTAATCAGGACAACCGGAGATTTTCAGGTCCTGGACCTTATCGAGTTCACCCTTGGTCGTGTCGCCCTCCCCTTGCCAAAGATAGGCTCCTTGACCACCAAGGATGTTCATGCCAACGCCTTGAATGCAGTGGTCCAGTTTGGCGACCTCATCAAAGAAATACAAATCTCCATAGCCGACGGGCAGATTTCAGAAAAAGAACAGGACCGTATAGACAAAGAGGGCCGTGAAGCTATTCAGGCCATCATGCTCCTGCTCAGAACAAGAGATAACCTGTAAGCAAATGGCCAAGCAACTGCCACAAGCAGCTATCACTGCTGCAAGTCTACGCCGCATGGCCAAAGAACTCATCCTGCAGGCAGAGGAGCTGGAGGCGTCAGTCGCCCCACTCCGTAAATCCAAACGCGTTGTGGAGTTCATCCACGCACCAAAACGAAAGGCTGATAAAAGATGAAGGAGATTGAGGGAGCCAATGGCTGAAACAACAAACATAGCCTGGACTGACAAGACGTGGAACCCCTGGCAGGGGTGCAGAAAGGAAAGTGCAGGTTGTCTCAACTGCTATATGTACCGGGAAAAAACCGAACGCTGGAAACAGGATCCGGCGATTGTCATCAGATCAAAAGACCGGACGTTCA
>JBARUU010000003.1:0-166841 GCA_049645925.1 Desulforhopalus sp. | reverse complement strand
TTTGACATGGCCGAACACTACCATAACTTCAAAGAAAGTTCAATATTTACAAAGTAATATCAATATATTACTCAAGAAACAGAGCTGTAGGTCAATCGCTTATGCGCCTGCTGCAAATCAAGTCCCTGAAGAAGCCAGTTCAATGCTGTACTGCTCACTTCAATGACTTCCTGCTCTGATTCAGGCCAACGAAACACATCTTTTTCAAGACGTTTCATCCAGATGCAAAAACCGTTTTCAGCCCAGTACAGGATTTTGACGATATCGCGTTTTCTATTACAAAAAGCAAAATAGCTGCCGGAAAAAAGATCGAGCGTAAACTGATCCTCGACGAGCAACGACAAGCCATTTATTGACTTACGCATATCAGTGGCGCCAATGGCAAGGAAGACATGTGCAAATCCCGGAAAATCATGGATCATGATTGCTCCAGCGCCGATATGAGTTTTTTAAGTGCAGTCGGAGAAAATTCCTCCTTGAGCTCTATGGCAAACTTTTTTTTGTTAATAAGGAGCAGCAAACCGGAATCTACTGGCGGTGTGATTGAGGGAGGGATTGATAGTGGATAAAATTTTATTTTTTCTGCTTCGAGAATTTCAGTCCTGCGTTTCCAGTAAGAAAAGGTTGAGAGTGCAAGTGACTCCCGTCGGCAAAACTGTTTTTGACTCAGACCACTGGTCTTCCAGTTACGGATCTGCTGCTGCCAATAGACTTGCTTGACGTTGTGTCGAGAGGTGGTTCGGGATTCCATATTTGCTCCTGTGTTTTTGGAAGCAAATGGAACATATTCTTAAACTTGGGAAAAGATGGGGTTCTTTTGGCGGTTACAAACAAACAACCTGAGATTCGATCTTCTCCATGAGAGGTTACGGAGGCTCATAGTGTCACGGTGGCAGAGGCTTGTATTGGCTATGTTAACCATTTACGCAAATCTGCCAGTTCACCATATTTTTGGATATCTTCAGTTTGAAGTTGCTCAATTTCTGATTAATTCTCTGCGGTTAGCCAGTACTACTTTCTCAGGAATAACCTAAAGAAATTCTAAAAGTACGATGAGTCTATATTTGATTTGGCAGTTTAAATGAGTACATCTCACTTGTCTTGTTTTAAAGCCTATATTTATATGTTTTCAAGGTAATCATTACACATCTCCCAGAAAACAGTCTTGACGAAGTAGAGTATTCATTCTACCTTGTGATCTATGACTTCAACAAAAGAACAAATAGCTTCTCGGCTGGAACAGACATTTAATAGTCGTGGATTCGCCGAGCCCAGTGTTGCAGAGCTGCAAAAGGCAGCTGGAACCACCCTCAGGACGCTCTACCGTTATTTTCCATCAAAAGAAGCCATGGTGATTGGAGCGTTAACCTATCGCCATGATCGATACTTTTCCTTCTTGGCTGAACACGAACCACCGGCCGGTAAAGACTCGATCATCCACCTGTTTGACCGTCTTGCTGACTGGATGAAAACGTATGCACCTAGTGGTTGCCTCTATCTTAATGCCTTGACAGCCTTCCCGGGTAATAAGGACGTGAGAGATGCTACTTTACAATACAAAAATGAACTCATCCAGGTGATGGCTAAAAGGAGCGGATACGAGGGTTTGGCAGCTGAGCTTTTCCTACTCCATGAAGGAGTATCTGCAGCATGGCCGGTCGTAGGTATGCAGGCAATTCACTCTGCAGTATCAATTGCTGAGAAAATAATTAGTAGAGGGAGCAATGAATAAGATACCTGAATTTATGAAAGGTGTACACCTTACAGGTCACGGTGATTTTGATAAATTGGTGCTTCGCGATGATATTCCGGTTCCGAATCCCGGGTCATACGATGTTCTTATAAAAGTAGGTGCGGCTGGTGTAAATAATACTGATCTTAATACTCGACTTGCCTGGTACTCTAAGTCGGATGGGGATAGCAATGATGCAAGCTGGTCAGGAAATCCCCTTCAATTTCCAAGGATCCAGGGTGCTGACGTTTGTGGGAAAGTTGTTGCTGTTGGAGAGAAAGTAGATAACGATCTGCTCGGCCAAAGAGTGCTCGTTGAACCCTGCATTCGTGAAGCTGGTGGGAAAAAACTTTCTTCCCCATGGTATTTCGGTTCCGAATGTGACGGTGGATTTGCAGAGTATACAGTTGTTGCTGCAAGACATGCATATAGTATAAAGAGCAAATTTAGCGATATTGAACTCGCCTCATTTCCGTGCTCATATTCCACTGCGGAGAACCTCCTTACCCGTGCTGCTGTTACAGACAATGATATTGTTCTAGTAACCGGAGCATCTGGGGGCGTCGGATCTGCAGCTGTTCAGTTAGCAAAAGCCCGTGGAGCGAAAGTTATTGGGATTACCAGTCCATCCAAAATAGATAGGATTTTGGGTATTGGGGCTCAGCAAACGTTATCCCGTAATGAGAGTGTTATATCAAACCTTGGAAAAAACAGTGTCGATGTTGTCATTGATCTGGTGGCCGGAGAGGGGTGGCCTGAGCTACTAGATGTTCTTAAACCTTTTGGTAGATATGCGGCAGCGGGTGCGATTGCCGGACCACTTGTAGAACTTGATGTAAGAACTCTTTACTTGAAAGACTTAAGTCTTTTTGGATGCACGGTACTTGGTGAGAATGTTTTCAAAAACCTTATTGACCGAATTGAGCAAGAGAAAATAGCCCCACTGATATCAGAAACATTCTCTCTTGACGCTATTATTAAGGCACAAAGGCAATTTGAGACAAAACAGCATATCGGCAAGCTAGTAATAGACATGTCATGAGCTCTTGACTGGTTGTAAAATATACCACTTTCCAGGTACTCGTTTGCCGGATGAACCCAAAAAGAACATGTTTTTGCTGTGTTGCTCATTTCTGCCTTGAAAATGACATTGTTGCCGATGTACCGGGTAGAACGATATTCAACATTGCTTACGCGAAAAGCATGGTATAATAGTGATATAGACATGGTATGATCTCCTTTCTGGAGTGGTTGTGTGATTTGGCGGTCACATCAACTTTCATCATGCCATGTCTTTTTTTCAAACCATGATTGCCTTTAGGTACTCGTTTGCCGGATGAACCGTTTTTCCCTCTAAAACAAATCCTACTTGATCTGCGTGCTCATGTTCCGGCAATTCTACTGTATTATCAAATTGCATATAGAGTGTTTGGTGAGTCTCCGCGTTTCAATCTATAATTCTTTTTATTATTCCTGACGCTTTTGTTGCCAGTGAATAATAAATAACCCCTGTGGCTGATACCCTTGAGCTCTTCCCTTAAGCAAGGTTGTTTCGATACCTTGGGTCTGATACTCCGTTTTTACGACTATACGATCAATAGTCGCATAATTATCAACTTCTTGAAGTTGAACTGACGCAGTGATATGATCCTTTAACAATCCGGCAAATGTGTAGTCGCCGCCCATATATCTTCATCTTTCGGTTCAGAATTCATTACAAACAGAGTCCAATCCAATGGTGTGTCGAGAATTATCAAACCCATTTTTTTTTCGGAGTTATCCTCTCTAACCCACTTTGGTACAACCAGCATTGTAAAATCTTTGTCTTTTGCTGAAACGACTATCGACAGCTCTTCACCCTGCATATTGAGTTCTTCGGGAATATTGACAAGTAGCATGCCGTCACGGGAAACGTCGCTAACAGTTCCTGAGAAAGTCTCAACTCCGTCTGATAGCCTGGCAACAAGGTTTTGCATTTCAATTCGTTGGTGGCGTCGCTTGTTCATTTTCACCTCGCTATGTTGATATTGAATTTCTCCTCCTCAATAAAAAACCTCAGTGCGTTATTGATGTGACCAAGTCAAGGATGGAATCCTTTAATCCTGCCGCTTAGAAGTAAAATCCGCATTAACTTCTCAAGACATTCATTTGTTTTTGGCTCTTGGAATCATCTTACTTTACATCATTTCCGTGGCATTGAAAAGGTAAGGGGCTCCTTGCAACTACTGCTCTATTTTTCTTTCCCTGAACCAAAGGTCGCAGAGAGACCTTGGACAAGTTGCCCTTTTTCGCTTTCAGATAATTTCGCCTCCGGATGACCAAGCACATAGATCCACGGCGGCATCTCCCCATCCCTGAGTTCCTCAGCAGCATCGTGCCCTTTATTGACTCCTTGGCCATTCCACCTTGAGGTATTAAAATGTTCGCGTCCCTCATCGACATCATAGCGAATCAACCATGAAACCGGAGCAATCGAACTGTACCACGGCCATGTGGTATTGTTGGAATGGCAGTTAGCACAGCTGCGGGTAAAAAGCGCTTCTGTTCTTTGGCTATCCCACTGAGGTTCAGCGACAACAGGCGGATTGGTATGATCCTTGCCGTAGGGTACGAATTGTATGGCTATTCCGGTGACAAGAAGAATACCCAAAATTTTATATTTCATTATCATTCCAAAGCTCCATTAATTTAATTTTCCCGCTGCTACACCACTCATTTGTAGAGCATTACTATGCGTTGCATCCAACATCAATAGCACTATAATGATTCAGCTTGCATCAAATTTTCATTTCATCATCGTACAATTTCCATCCGGTCAAGTTCACTCGGAATAAAGGCAGGCGAGAACACAGTCGACATCCTCACTTTACAACCGTCGGAGCAACTTCTGCATCTGAGCATGATGTGATCCCTGCCAGTAGACTCTTTTACAGCGCTCACATTGCTTGAACTCGGTGTAATATTTTTTTGTCAAGGGTTCGAGCAGACCCAAAATGTCCTTTTTTACTGCCGGAACCAGGATGCCGTTACATACCAGACATCGACTGAAAGGCTTGAGGCAGGTTTTCAGGTTGTACCGTTCAGATACCTCAACAAGCTGCTTCTGATGATTTTCTGAACGCAGAAGATGCCCATAGATAATGTCCCCCAGTTTAAGCAACTCTCTGTTTCTGGACAAGAGAATACGTTCCTCAATGGCAGCAGCCGCAGCAACATCCCGCAGTGTTCCACCAGGGACCGGGACGGCATCGAGTCCGATCATGCGGAGATTGCGGCCAATTTTGCAGACGTTGATATCAAACATGAATCGCAGATTGCCCAGTGGCCGAGGTCTGAGCACAGTCGGGGTTGTGGCTGGGATTTCATGGTTGAACGGTAAGATATGGATATGCTCCCCTGCATCGGGGAGGTGCTGAAAAGTCAGTTCCCGGCCGTTCAACAGAAGCATGCCTGCCTCGGTATGCGGTACCCCTAACGCCTCGATAATATCCTTTATGGATGCGCGCCTGTTGAGACTGTATGCAACTTGCCCTTTCTTTAACGGCGGTCTCAAAAGTTCGATATTATTCCCGTAAAACGTGAGAAAAAGCGTATCAGACCCCATGGTAACCTCCTGCTTATCCTCCGGCCGGCAAAGGAGATCATATAATGAAATCAACCCGTAAACACCGTCCTGTATGACTTGACTGAGCTGGTAATTCTGGGTACCATGCCACTCATCCGAGATGAGCAATAGGTATCTTTTAACAGACCAGACAGATACTTATTACCACAAGGCCGTATTGTGCAAGGGAGCATCCCAGTGATCCATCACGTTGAAGTCCAGGTCCTCATTTTATTGCTCATCGCTTCACTGGTGGGAATGTTTGCACGACGGGTCCACCTCCCGTATACGCTGGCGCTGGTCCTGGCAGGTCTGGCACTCAGCTTTGTGCAACTTGAAGCCTTGCGAGATCTTGACCTGACCTCGGATCTTTTACTGCTCTTGTTCTTGCCGCCACTGTTGTTCGAGGCCGCATATCACCTGCCGTTTGACGATCTGCGCAAGAACGGCCCGCACATCGCCTTTCTGGCACTGGCCGGCGTCTTGATCAGTGTCAGCCTCATCGCTCTTGGCACCTTCACAGCTTTTAACAGTCTCGGCCTGGCCCAGAGCTTCGGCTGGCATCATGCTTTCCTGTTTGCTGCGGTGATCTCCGCGACAGACCCCATCAGTGTTCTAGCACTCTTTAAAGAGATGGGAGCCCCAAAACGGCTGTATCAGATCGTCGAGGGAGAATCCCTCATCAACGACGGCGTTGCGGTTGTCGTCTTTGCCATTGTCGCAGCGGTTATCGGCTTCCCTACCAGTCACGGCACGACCACTTTGTTGCATGGTGCCCAGGAAATAATCTCCTTTGCCGGTATCACCTTCATCAAGACAGCCGTCGGAGGTATCCTGACCGGGGCCGCCATTGGTGCGCTGGCCAGTATCATGACCCGCCAGATCGACGACCACCTTATTGAAATAACCCTGACGACACTGGTGGCCTGGGGCTCCTTTCTGGTTGCGGAAGAGCTGCACGTTTCCGGTGTGCTGTCCACTGTATCGGCCGGTATACTCATGGGATCTTTCGGCAAACAGTTCGGGATGAGCGCTGCCACTCGTCTGGCCGTTCAGGACTTCTGGCAATATATGGGGTTTCTCTCCAACTCCTTTATCTTCCTGCTGATCGGACTGGAACTGGATCCCGGAGCACTCGCCAAATACGCACCGGCAGTCATGATAGCCTTCATCGTCGTGCTGGTTGCGCGGGCTGTACTGATTTATACGGGCATTCCCCTAATTGATCGTCTCTCGGCTCCACTGCCAAGGCGATGGCGTCACGTGCTGGTTTGGGGCGGGCTGCGCGGTTCGCTGTCAATGGTCCTGATCCTGGGTCTTCCATCGGATTTTGCCGGGCGATCCTTTCTTATTAATCTGGTATTTGGTGTCGTTTCGGTCTCCCTGTTTCTGCAGGGGCTGACGATGGCCCCGCTGATGAAAAGATTGGGCCTGACGCCCGACAGGGCAGGTGCAAGCCACGAATATGAACTGTCGAGAGGACGCGCTCTGTCATATCGCCAAGTTGTACAAGTGGCGGAACAGCAGCTCAAACAAGGCGTTTCGGACGAGACAAGTTATCAGAGAGTTATTGCATTCTACCGTGAGGCGGCCGAAAAAGCCCAGGCAGATGCAGTTATACATGCCGCCACACAAGCCACACCAGAGCGATTGCTTGAGGCGGCGAAGTCGCTGGCTATGATCGAACGCGAAGCTTTAAACCATGTTGTTGGGACAGGAATTATCTCTGCAGCCACCGGCGCGGAATTGCTCTCTGAACTGAATACCAGGCAGGAAGAGCTCAATGCAGCCGCCCATGAAAGTGAAGACGAACTGCAGGAGACATTTCAAAGACTGTACGGCGACACCGGACGGACTCAAGCGTCGGGAGAGAGATAAGTTATTGAAATTTTAGTGTTTGCACCTGGGCCATCTGGCCGATAATCCAGCCGATCCGGCTCTGGATGTATGGACTCGGTGGCTTCACACTATACTCCCTTGGGTTAGGTAATATGGCGGCAATGGCTGCCGCCTGTGATCGTGAAAGGTTTTTGGCATTCTTTTGATAATAGTATCGCGCAGCTGCTTCGGCTCCATACACCCCTTTTCCCATTTCAATACTGTTCAGATAAATCTCCAGAATACGTTCTTTGCTCCAGAATATTTCTATAAGAACGGTAAAATAGACCTCAAACCCTTTCCTGACCCAGCTTCTGTCCGGCCACAAAAACACATTTTTTGCGGTTTGTTGCGAAATTGTACTGGCGCCCCGCAGCCGCTTCGCCCCCTTTTGGGAGGCTTGAAGAGCACGTTCAATCGCTTCAAAATCAAAGCCGAAATGATTCAAAAAGTTCTGATCTTCGCTGCAAACTACCGCTAAAGCAAGATGTTTAGAAATTGCATCCATTGGTACCCAATGGTGTCTCAGTCGAAAATTTTTTCCTTCTGACAACTGTTCTACAGAACGGATAAGCATCAGTGGAGTGATATACACCGGGACAAATCGAAAGAGCAGAACAAAAAGAATGGACAAACCGACCATTCCCACAGCACATTTCCAGAACAGTCGATACAGCCTTTTCCCCAGCGTGGTTTTCATATGATCTCAAAATACCGCTATGGCAAAAATAAACATGGAAAAATGCACAAATGATTATGACTCATCGCCCTATTCCCTCTCTTTCTCAGGCAGCAAAAGCTTGTTCAAGGCTCAAACTCTGCTCATGATTGTCTGACAACCAGGCGAACCACGCAGCTACTGCATCCTCATCAAACAATAATCCACAGCCATGCCATTGTGATCGTATAGCAGGCAGTGAAGTGTAAGCAGCCGTCAAAATAGTATCTTCTCCAAGGGATTTAGGGTTGCAGCAATAAAATGACAACAGGTCTGCAAGTTGAATAACATGGGCAAGCTCCCTCTCACGGACCGCCTCTTCGGGACGATGATGGTAGGCTACTGCTGTGACCAGGTTATCGGGGAAAAGCCATTTTTCCAGTAACTGCCCACCCAGTATATCATGGGTGAAGGAAAACATCTGAAGCTCCTCATGCAGCATTTCCGTATTGCTGAGTGTGGTCATCCAGTGTTTCAGGTCGTAGTCATCAGCGAAGGTTTCAAGCATGATCAACTTCCCTATATCGTGAATGAGTCCTCCCATGAAGGCGATGTCGGGATTAATCTGCAGATCCCTGGCAATAACCCTGGCGGCCATCCCGCAAACGAAAGAATGGGCCCAGAACCTGTCGACAAAGGGTTTGTGTTGCCTGGCTAATTTATTAAACGAGTTGATAAGGGCTTTAGCCAGGGCTATTCTCTGCACTTCGTTAAAGCCCAGGATCACTACAGCCATCTTTATCGAATCAACCTTTTTGGGACGCCCGAACAGAACTGAGTTGGCAATCTTGAGAACTGTCAGGCACAAAGACTGGTCGGAATGTATAGTCTCGACGACGTCTTTCACTGAACATTCAGGATCATTGGTGACCTGCATCAATCTCGCAACCGTTACAGGAAGAACTGGAAACGTGTCCAGATGCTGTTGTATCAGATCATATCTTTTTGCTTTCATGCGCTTATTATTAGAAGAGGTTCCTATTAATAATACGTGTCGCAGGTATCACCTTCCATTTATAGCATAAAAATCATTTACTATCTGAATAATACGTACATCCCTTTCATGCACAGGTAATCATTTTTGACGGTGGTCACAATAAATGCAAGTGCAAACCCCAAACGCAGCAGAGAGTAAGCGTCACCCATCTTTTTATTGTCAATTGAAACAGGGTTTCTATCGTTTACAAAAAAAATTGTCTGAGAGCAAAGTAGACCAGGGGAATGAAAATAGCGGGAAGCAAATTTCCTACACGAATTGTCGTTATCTTAAGCATATTCAAGCCGATAGCCATGATGAGCAAGCCACCGACTGAGGTCATCTGTGCTATTGTCTCAGGCACGAGAAAGTTTTTCATGAAACCGGCTGCAAGGGTGATGATGCCCTGGTAAATGAGGACCGCCATACCCGAGAACATCACTCCAAGTCCCATCGTCGAGGCAAAGACAATGGATGTCACCCCGTCGAGAATCGACTTGGCAAACAAGGTCTGGTGATTTCCTGTTAATCCGCTTTCAAGAGAACCGATAATTGCCATTGAACCGACACAGAAAACAAGACTTGCCGTGACAAATCCCCGGGCAAACGAACTGGAATCTGTTGATTTGGCGGAAACTTTTCTTTCGAGAAAAGCACCGAACCCCGCAAGTTTTTTCTCAATTCTCAAACCCTCACCGAGTACAGCACCAATAATGACCGAAAAAATAACGACCATCAGATTGTCCGAGACAAGGGCATTTTTAATGCCTATCAGAACCACCGAAAGACCAACACCACTAAGGATGATTTCCTTATAATTATCGGCGATCCCCCTGCTGAAAAAAAGTCCCAACAAACTGCCGGCAACAATTGCCAGAGAATTCACTATTGTGCCCAGCATTCCTATTCCATGTAAGAATTATAAAAAGTTTTAGAGGAGGATTTGCGAAATGCTTCTCAAAACAACCATTTCTGCATAAGTGCTTTTATACTAAATAAAAGATATGTAAACATCTGTTTTGCTGCTGTTGTAAGATTATCGTGAATTATTCTTCAGATTATCGAATCACTCATGCCTGTGAACAAATGCATCCGCAATTAACGGCAGATAGACCCTAAACGTGGTTCCCCGGTCAACAACGCTTTCTACACCGACAAACCCGCCCCATGTCTTAACAATTCCCAGGATGAGCGGTATACCTAACCCCCTGCCGCTGAACTTGGTTGTAAAGAATGGATCGAAGACACTGTCCATCGCCTCCTTTGTCATTCCACAACCGGTATCCGAAACCCCCAGACAGGCGAAGTGTTCCGCATCGAATGTTACATCGGTTGGTGCGATCTGATCTTTGGGAAGGGCAGACACAGGTAGAATGCATGTCGAGAGGGTTATTTGACCTGCACCTGCGCCAATTGCCTCCCAACCGTTAGTGATCAAATGCAATAAGACCTGTTGTAACTGTTTGATATTACCACGAACGACAGGGCCAGGGGATATGAGATCGGTTTCTACAGATATATTTTTGGGGATGTCCTTAACAAGTTCGGGAAGAAACTGAAGACATACCTCAGACAGATCGAGTTGATCATATCTTTCCGGGGGCTGACCAAGATAGGTTATCATCATCCCACTTATCTTCGAGGATCTTTGAGCTGCCTGCATAGCCATACTGAGCTGTGCCCCAAGTAAGCTATCTTTTTCCAGATCATCAAGAACCATTTCCAGATTACCAATAACCACGCTGAGAAGATTATTATACAGGTGGGCAATTGCGCCTGCCATCCGCTCAAGGCTTTCTGCTTTCTGCAGTTGACGATTCCTGGCTTCGAACTGTGCTCTCTCTTCCTCCGCCCGTATCCTCTCTGTGATGTCGACAACAATGGAGAGCAGCAAAATTTTTCCTTTGAAGGCTATGGGGCCGCTGTACACCTCAACATTCCGGACGGTACCATCTGCCAGACGGTGTTTGAACAAAAAGTGTGTCTGCTGCTCGGTACATGCCAGATTCATCTCAGTTGAGAGCTGCTCTTCTGTCATAATGTTGATATCACTCAGCCTCAGCCTCGTCATTTCCTCAGGACTCCAACCATAGAATAGAGATGCGGCAGCATTAGCATCTATTATAGCATTGGTATCCGGATCAATGAGCAGCATCACAGTATGCTTATTGTCAAACATATTCCTGTAACGTGCCTCACTTTCCCTCAACGCCTCTTCCGAGGTTGTCATTCGAAACCTGTATACAGCAAGGAAAATTAACAGTACAAAAGCTATTAGACCGAGAGTAGTGGATAGAATATTGCCGGTTCTCCGGCCAAGTGCCTTGATCTCGCCGCGCAGTGGTGTCCGCAAAAGCAATTCCGGTTTGTTCTCAATGTTCGAAATTATCCGATAAATAAAATCTCCGTAGAGTTTTGGGATAAAAGCTGAGGTCTGGGGGGCCGGATCGGTAAAAAGCTTTTGTTCAGAAGGTAACAGCCGATTATCATCCTTGGTGAAAAACTGAAAAGGTACATTCACTTTTTGAGCAATTTTTTGCTGAAGTATGGGGGAGAGAAACCGCCCCATGATCAGAGTGCCCCGGGAAGGGCCACTTTCTTCCGAGGTAAGAATTGGGACGGCGACCAGGAGAAGCAATCCCTGTTGCCTGGTTTGCATCAGACCTCTCAGTTCTCGTTCACTGTGAGGACGTGGGGCAATGAGAAAAGATACGTGCTGTGAACCTTCCGTAAATTCCTCTATGCGTACCTCTCGATCCAGTTCCGGATCAAAAATACCTTTGATCAATTCAGATCCTTTACTGTCGTAAATAAGAAAGAGATCGACTCTGCTGTTCTGTGAAAACTGTCTTGGATCCGGGTAGTTCGATTCTATAAATATCGGGCTATGAGTTTCCGTGAACTGGTATGTGTCATCCCAATATCCCCAGTCTCTGGCAATGCTTGTCAGGCTGGCAATCTCATCCTCTATTGCAGCCTGAACACGGTTATTATCTTCCAGTCCCTGTTTATGGTCCAGTTCCTGAAAAACCGGCTGGATAACCCAGCAATCGACAATCCAGAGTATTAAGAGTGCAACAGTCAGCCCCAGAAACACCAATGCCAGTCCCTGTACAATCCAGATACGTGGAGGGGTGATAGTTTTGTTTCTCAAGGCTAGCCTCTACAAAAGGAGGTTCAGATTATGTATTTTTCACCTAACCCATTGTTCTAAAAAGACAACTATTACGAACTAAAAAATTTGAGTTCGTAGAAATTTTTCCGACGTCTACACGTATCTCCTGGTTTATCGAAAGAATTTCTAAGCTACTTATACTCCTCCGAAGGCATCGCAACGAATTCCGACTGTTCTCTTGTCTCCCGGGGTCAGGATCTTTATCTGGCCATCCGACTGGCCATCCGATTGTCAAAACCTAACAGATATAAATTGCTGTTTTCAACCTTACTACCTAATTAAGTAAAAGTCGAAATAATCTTTTTGTTTGTCAGTTCAGATAATAATTTGTGCGCCAAATATACCCCAGTCTTCGGTGCAAGTCTCGTTCAGGTTATGGGCGAACCGCCCGTACATACCCTTTTTTCCTTGTAAAGAATGTGCGTTCCGGCCCACATCCATCACCTATTTCCCAGGCTCCTGCACTTATGTTTCCATTTCCGTCGGTAAGCCAATATCCTCCTTCAAGTTGAATTCTTACCTCTCCATTTCTTTTGAGATCAAAGATCGTATCCAGCTCATACAATTCTCGCTTGGTTGGAAGCCTCCAGTCGCTGTATGCACCGGTATTCAAGATTTTTAGATACTGCTGTACCTCTGAAGAAGTCTTCAACTTTTTACTGCGCTCCATCCGCCAGAGCGTATTGTGATCCAGCTCCTGAAATACACCATCATCATGTATTTCAAGAGCAGAGTTCTCTGCCGCCAGAGCTGCAGAGAGCGGCAATAGCCAAAAGAGGACAAAGAACGAAAAGAGGTGCTTTAAGCCTGTCGGGTGTTGTCTTGGGTGAGTTCTGTTCATAAGATAATCCCTGCATTCTATTAATGGATTGGAACCAGGGCATAGCCCTTGGTTTGATAGCCTATAAGCGATACAAAAGTGTTGCCGACCACTTTAATTTCCGGAAGTATTGACATTTTGTCGACCTTGAAGAGTGTCGTTGCTATCGAACAGGCTTCAAGCTGCACTCCTAAATCGTTTAAGTTGCGGATCAACGATGCAGCTTTTTTGATGCTCGCCTGATCATCATCTGAAAATGCCCAGTTTTTCGTTGTTATTAATCGAACAGATGCTCCGCGAAAAGCAATGATGAAGTCAGGGCTCTGCTTCTGCCTGATAAGGTCATCGTATGTTTGTTGAATAACCTGCAGATACAATTCTAGCTTTTGTGCCGTGCCTACGTTGATATCAAAAAGGGCTTGCGTATTTTCGACGCTCTTCAGAGCATCGTTGTCATTTATCTCTTTAGATGCCCATGCAACGTTTAAAGGGGCGATGGCCATAAAGCATAACATCAAAAAAATCATATAACGCAGTTGCTTTAACATCTCACTTTCTCCCTAGAACGAATGTTCGTTCTTTTTTATTTTAAATTTTTTTAATGCTTTACACCGCGCCAGGCACCTTCCCAGCATTCATGTAAGTATGAGGAGAGAACATTCTCCAGTGCACCGTCCATCCGCAGAAAAATTAATCGAATAGCACCGCCAAAAATTAATACTGCTGCGACATTGGGGTCCATTGTTCGAATTTCCCCGTTCTCCATTCCGCATATCACCATCTCTTTCATCAACGTGAAGGGACGGGATGAACAGACCGGCTTCTCATCAGGCATGAACTCCTGATGTTTTGCATACAGCATGTACTGCATTGCTTCCGGATTCTGCTCAGCGGTATCAAAAAAATAGGATATCACAGCCTTGCAACGGTCATGGGCGGTACTATGGTCTTTCATAATCCGGCCAATAACCATGTTCATGCTCTCCTCAATATGAACGAAAAGAGCTTTGGCAATTGCCTCTTTGTTCTCAAAATGGTGATATATCGAACCGATACTTACCTGTGCCTGTTTTTGAATATCATGCACCGAAGTGTTGAAATACCCGCGCTCAGTAAAGAGCTTCAGGGCAACCGAAAGTATTGCCTCCTGCCGATCCTGTGTTTTTTGACGCTGCATAATTCTTTCCACAATAAAATGACATTAAATCACTACACTGAACGAACGTTCGTTCTAATAAATATTAAAACAAGACAAGAGTCAAGCTATAAATCCATTCTACGTTCTGTTCGATACCAGGCGTTCCTGTTAATGATATAAAGCCGACCAACAGTCGATATTGATTTTGATATATAAATTTTTATCTTACTTATCATCAGAATGAATAATTGACCCTTGTTATATTTTGTATAAATAATCTATTGTGAAAAGAGACTCATGAAGAACCGATTGCAAACGGCAAGCAACATGAGAGGCATGTAACAGCACCGCTGCAACCTCTTGTTCCGCTGCTACCCCATACCCCAACAGGCAATCTCAACCACCATCGATTTCTGCTATGTCAAAGCATACTCCAGACAGGAAATATCTTGATGCTGCCAAGGCAATTTTCACACATCTCGCTGAAACAGCAGATGCAAATATCTCTATACGCTTATGGGACGGCTCTTTCATTCCCCTCGGCGATAACGCCAGTGAGCAGTGGTATATTGCGATTAAAGGCCCTGGGGTCTTAGGGGCGATTCTGCGAAAACCCACTCTGGAAAATTTCCTCCGCCACTATGCCTCCGGCAATATTGATTTCTGCGGCGGTGATCTGGTTGATTTTTATGAGGTACTTCGCAGCCGGGGTACAAGAACTAAAGGGGTAAGTTCAAGCCATATAAAAAGGCGGCTCAAAAAATGGTATCTTGCCAGGCAGGCATTTCCTCTGCTCTTTGCTCGAAAGATCGACTCCGAGATCAACCACCAGTTTTCCGGCGATGACACAGGCCGCATCGAATCCGCCCGTGATGAAAGATCGTTTATCCAGTTTCATTATGATCTTTCCAACGATTTCTATCGCCTCTTTCTTGATTCAGAAATGCAATATTCCTGTGGTTATTTTACCTCCTGGGAACAGGATCTGGAACAGGCCCAGCAAAACAAGCTGGACATGATCTGCCGGAAACTGCGTCTTCAACCGGGTGATCGCTTTCTTGATATCGGTTGCGGGTGGGGAGGTTTGCTCTGCCACGCCGTTCAACATTATAAAGTAGTTGGCCATGGCGTCACCCTTTCGCAGAAACAGTACGATTTTGCTTTGGAGAAAATCCACAGGCTGGGATTGGCCGATCGTATCACCCTGGAACTCCGTGATTACCGGAAGCTCACAGGTGAGTATGATAAAATTTCCAGTATTGGCATGTATGAACATATCGGTATTGCCAATTACACTTCTTATTTTTCGAAACTGAACAGCCTGCTACGTGACCGCGGCATACTCCTCAATCATGGCATAACCCGGCGGGCCAAACACAGTAAACGACAATTCGCCAAAGTTACACTCGGAAGGCGGTTCATCCTCAAATACATTTTCCCGGGATCGGAGTTGGATCACATAGGACACACGCTCTCCAAACTGGAGGCCTGTCGATTTGAAGTACATGATGTCGAGGGATGGCGGGAACACTACGCCCGGACAACCAGATTATGGTGTCGACGACTTGAGAGCAACAAAGAGAAGGCTATTGAACTGGTTGGCGAGGAACGCTACAGGATGTGGATAGCCTATCTTGCCGGGGTTTCCTTTGCATTCCGGGACGGCTCACTCAGAATTTTCCAGACAGTGGCCACCAAACATGGCCAAAAAGGTCCGTCGACCATGCCGCCTACCCGCCAGCATCTCTATAAAACAAGGGAATGATTTTCACAGGCTCCTCTTGTTATTGAAAAAGATACAACCCGACTGTGACTACTCCATCCTCATCTTTCCAATCGGCCATTGGAAGACTTGCTCCCCCACCTCATAGAGCAGAATAAACCGAATGCTCTAATCGAGTTACGTTCAGATGTGGCACTACTGTAACATATCTCGTCTTTATAAAAACTGAGCTGTTTCTCAGAAACAAATGGCCCCAGACGCAAAAGAACACCGATGGTGCAATCACAATTGAGTCATTTCTGCACATAAGCACAATACGTAAACCGGATGACGCCAATTATAACAGTGTTTATGGTCTGGTATAGCTGGTTAGCGGCATGACTTTCTACATGAGGCTCGAAATGGCGAACAAGAATGATCTGCCAGATGAAGCAACTTCCTCGGTAACTTCAAATACAACCGACACGAAAACAGACTCTTTTCGACTGAAATCCCTGCGGACTTTGCGCAGATTTGCTGAAAAAATTCTCAGAGAAGACGAACGTACACCGCGGGAAGTACAGGGGCATTTATCTCCGGAAGAATTAAAAAGGGTTATCCACGAGCTGCAGGTGCATCAGATCGAACTTGAGGCACAAAACGAGGAACTGCACAGGACCCAGAAGGAACTTGAACTCGCACGAGCACGTTATTTCGATCTCTACGACCTGGCACCCGTGGGATATTGCACTATTAGTGGAAAGGGGCTGATCCTTGAGGCAAATTTCACTGCCGCGAACCTGCTGGAAATACACCGAAGTTCGCTGGTGGGCCACCCCCTCTCCCGGTTTATCTATAATGAGGACCAGGATAGTTACTATCTGTATCGCAAAAAACTCCTTGAAAGCCATTTAGTACCCCCGCAGGGCTTAACAGAGAGAAGGTTACAGCAAACCGATGGCCTCAATAGGCTACAGGCAGTCGAACTACGAATGGTTAAAAAAAACGGGACAGTGTTCTGGGTAGATTTACGAGAAACTATCGCCCAAAACCTTGAATCCGGTCCTGCACACCTGGTTGTTTTAAGCGATATCACCGAACGTAAGCAGATAGAAGATCAACACATCAGACTGGAAGCCAAAAACCGACACCTCCAGAAAGCCGAAAGCCTGGAACGAATGGCAGGATCTATCTCCCACATCTTTAACAACCATCTCCAAGTAATGCTTGGTAACCTCGAGATCGTCATGGGTACGCTGGAAGCTGGAGCTGTCGCCCGAGGGAATTTGGCCGATGCCACGCAGGCTGCTCTTCGAGCTTCAGAGGTAAGCGGGCTGCTCCTCACCTATCTTGGTCAGAATAATGCCAAGCTCGACCCACTTGACCTCACCGCGATTTGCCAGCAGAATCTTCCTGAAATCAGAGCTGCGATGCCGAGCAACATTACATTAGAGACAGAGTTCATTGCTCCCGGACCGGTTGTTTATGCTAACACAAGACAGTTACAGCAGATAGTAACCGATCTGGTAACTAATGCCTGGGAGTCGATCGGAGACCGAGTCGGCAGGGTGAAAATCGTGATAAAAATTATTCCCGCCTCAATCATGCGCGATTCTCATGTCTCGCATGTAGATTGGTTCTCTTCTGCTAAGATTTTCGCTTGTCTGGAGGTGACCGATACTGGATGCGGGATATCCAGAGAAGAGATTGATAAAGTTTTTGATCCTTTTTTTACAACCAAGTTCACTGGCAGAGGTCTCGGTCTGGCGACAATCATGGGTCTCATCAGGGCGTGGGGCGGGATGATCTATACAAAGAGTGCTCTTGGTGAAGGGAGCTGTTTCAGTATCTTTCTGCCTCTTCTCATTGACATAGCTCCCCGACAAACGGAAAATGTAACAAAACACGAGAATCTCAAGGCAGAAGGTGCCGTACTGCTGGTTGACGACGATGAGGTAATATGCAAAGTAATGGAGCCCGTGCTTATAAACCTCGGTTTTACAGTCTTTGTAGCAAAAGGCGGGAGCGAAGCAATAGCTCTGTTTCACAAACATCAAGACACCATTGTATGTCTTCTCACCGATCTTTCCATGCCGGGTATGGACGGCTGGGAAACTCTTACAGCACTGCGCAAAATTCAACCCAACCTTCCGGTTATACTTTCCAGCGGCTACGATGAATCCGAGGTCATGCACGGTGATCATGAGGAGATGCCTCAAGCCTTTCTGCACAAACCCTACACCAAGGATGACCTGAAGATTGTCTTGACCCAAGTCCTGGGCGATGCAACTCCTAAGAGTGCCCATTAAGCAACCACCCAGGAGATCCTCGATATAACACCTAAAGTTTACCCTCCGATAAACAGGCCGGGACTATTTCCAGTGCCCCCCTGAGGGGTATAAGTACCTTGAGACAGATTATTTAAAAAGCCAAATAATCTGTAAGGTACTAGCCCCGGTAGAGGGTTGAACAGCCGGGATAAGTACCTTGAGACAGATTATTTAAAAAGCCAAATAATCTGTAAGGTACTAATCAGCCAGCTGAAGTTCCGGAACCGGTGTACCATTCATCTGGGCAAGCGGAAAGCTGAGGGTGAAGATTGTCCCCACCTCAGGTGTTGACTGTACATCGATATAGCCCTGATGGGCTTCAACCACCTCTTTAACGAGTGCCAGCCCCAGGCCGGAACCGGTTATATGGCGGGTAGCCTTCCCCTTCACCCTGAAAAATCGATCGAAGATATGCGGGACGTCCTCTTTACTGATACCTATCCCTGAGTCTTTGACTGAGAAATTGGCAAAACCACCGGACACTGCGGTGGACAATACGACCCGCCCTCCTTCCGGGGTATATTTTATACTGTTGGAGACGATATTCATTATCGCTGTGCGCATATGGTCATAGTCCACATTGAACCACCACTCTTCACCGCAGGGTTCATAGCTGAGATGAATTCCCTTTCCTTCAGCCTGTGGAGTTGTGATCTCAATGACATCGCGAATCATATCCTCCCCCTTAATGGGCTCAAGGTTAAAAACGACGGTACCGCTTTCAAGTTTTGAGAGATTCAGGAGGTTATCGATCAACCTCAGAAGATCTTTGGTCCGCGTGGTCATTCTTTTATGCAAGGCATTGCAGGAACTGGCAGCTTCATGTTCACAACCGACCTGCAGGGCATAGATCATCTGTTCGACGGAAGCAAGGGGTGATTTCAATTCATGCGCTACCATGGCCACGAATTCGGATTTCATCCTGTCGATTTCCTTGTGGGCACTGACATCCTCAAAGGTAGTAACGGAACCAATCACTTCCCCCTGCTCGGTCGTGACCGGTGAGCAGTACGCCCGCAGGTATTTGCGGGAAATGGCTCCAGGCTTAAACTCCCGGGTCACCACCATCGATTTCTTCATCGCCTCGCTCACCATTGCTGCAGCAGTTTGATCCCGAATGGACGCAGTGAGCGGTTTGCCGATAACCGGATCAGTCTGTATCTCAAGAATCTTTATAGCCGCCGGGTTATGGAGCACGACAACGCCGTCCGCATCGGTGATAAGAACGGCCTCGACCATACAACTGAATACAGATTTCAAGCGGCTGTGCGATTTATCAAGGGCGACAAGCCCTCGGTTTTTTTCTTCGCGCAGCTGTTCGGTTTCTGCACGCATTGACAGCTTGTCGATGGCTCTGTCAACCACAACCCGTATATAATCAGGTGTAAAAGGCTTACCGACAAAATCAAAGGCACCCTGTTTCATCGCCGTAACCGCCTTTGTTACCGTGGCAAAACCGGTTATCACAATAACCTGCACATGCGGCTGATTTTCGCGAATCCAGTCCAGGACCGCAAAACCGTCGAGACCGGGCATCATAAGATCAGTCAAAACGATATCGAAATCCTGCTCTTTAAGGAGCGCAAGACCCCTGTCCCCGTCCTCGGCCTTGGCGATATGATACCCTCTCTTGGACAAGGCTCTTTCGACACCTTCCCGGATAACCTTCTCATCATCAATTACTAAAATGCGCACAATATCCATAGAGTTTTCCCGGTTGCTGAAGGCGAAACACGTTAATGATCACTGCTTCCTGCTGCTCCTTGCGGTGACAGCAGGAAGAAATCTGTCTATTTCAACCAACTCTTGATAAGTTCGAGCAATTCGGCAGGCTCTACCGGTTTCGGCATGTAATCTTCCGCCTCGCTCTCCAGCATATCGCGGTGGGTATAGGTGCTGGTTGTCACCCTATCGGCAACGGCGGTGAGGAGAATAATTGGGATTTTGGCGGTTTCTGCGTTCTGCTTCAGTTGGGCGCAGGCTTCATGACCATTCATAACCGGCATCATGACATCAAGGACAATGAGATCCGGTTTCTCCAACTCAACCGCTTCCAATCCTTCTTTGCCGTCATACGCCACCTTCACCTCATAGCCACCACTCTCGACGATTACTTTTACAGCTTCAACAAAATCAGGATCATCATCAACAAGCAGGATCTTTTTTTTCTCAGCCATTTCTTTCCTCCGTTATGAGTGCTCTAGGAATTTTCTCTCTCTCTTTTACTCGACGACAGGGCGGGGCAACAGTCCGGCACCGCCAATGATTTCCTCCAACTTTTCCTCCCATTCAATGGCCATTACATGGACGCCGGCAATCCCCTCCATTTCCTTAAGTTCCTGGATCTGTTCTATACACATCTCTATACCTTTTTCTGCCTGTTTTTCCTTGGGCTCGGCAGCTATTCGATTGACCACCTCATCAGGAATGTCCATGCCGGCAACCATGCGGCGCATAAATTTTGCCATCCCGGCAGATTTCAAGGGAGTGACCCCGGCCAGAATTTTAATTTTTTCATGCAAGCCTTCTTTTTTGGCCAGTTCCATGTACCTTTTAAATTTATCCATATTGTAGATGCACTGGGTCTGGACAAAATCGGCACCGGCCTCCATCTTTAACTTCAACCGCGGTACCCGAATTTCAAAAGGATCGGCAAAGGGATTAACGGCGCAGCCGATATAAAACATCGGCGCTCCCTGGAGTTTGTCACCCGAGGGGAAGACGCCATCATCGCGCATGGTTTTTGCCAGGTTAATCAACTGCATCGAATCAATATCAAAGACATTTTTTGCCTGAGGATCATCACCAAATTTCTGGTGATCGCCGGAAAGACAGAGGAGGTTACGCACCCCCATTGCCGAGGCTCCGAGCAGATCCGACTGCAGTGCGATCCGGTTACGATCCCGAACCACCATCTGTATCAGGGGTTCTATGCCCTCCTCTCTCAGCAGCATGCAGCCCGCAAGAGAACTCATGCGGACCACAGATGTCTGGTTATCGGTCACATTACAAGCGTCTACATGGTTTTTGACAAATGCTGCTTTCTTCCGGACGATGTCCGGGTCGGCACCACGGGGAGGACCACATTCGGCTGTGACTGAAAAGTGTCCTGCCTCCAGTACCTTTTCCAGATTGCTTCCCGATTTCATTAGATCATGTCCTCCCTGATAATTCGGCGTGGACCGCCATCTCTTGAGGAATTCCACCCCTTATATGGCTTCAGCTTGCCATAGTTTTCCATCTGATCAAGAGCAACCAACCGATCGATAATAAGTTGCCAGCCACACTTCACGTCTTTGTCCACTTCACAGATTCCCCGTACCGAACCGCCGCAGGGCCCGTGGAAAAGCGATTTGGCACAGCGGGTAACGGGGCAGATGCCGCCGGTCAGGTGCAAAACGCAATCCCCGCAACCCTGGCATCTCTCCGACCATTCCCCCTGCCGCTCGGTTACCCCGAGAAAACCCGTATTAATGCCCGGCAAAGATGGTGTGGTCGTGAATTTTTCAGCAAGAAACTGGATCCCGGCGCCACAGGCAATCGATAAAACCGCCTGGTAATCTTCCACATAGGGGCGCATCTGCTCGACGTACTCAGGATCACACTGGCGCTCGAGACTCACTTCCCGGATATTGATTTTTCTGCCGGCCGCCTCTCTTGCAAGGCGAAGAGTCGATGCCAGAATCTGCACCTCCTTTTCTCCACCGACACGACAAACAGTTACACAACCATGACAACCGGCCAGGACGATGTTGTCATATGGCTCAAGCATCTCCAAGATCTCTTCAATTGGTTTTGGTGTTCCGGTAATCATGTTGCCTCCTTCTCTGTTACTGCCTGGGCCTTGTCGGCCCGCATCAGATTGATGGGACTTGGTCCTATTTCCCGGATCTGTTCGACAAACTGATTGGCAAATGCGGCAAATTTCGACCCTTCGCCGGCACTGAGGTTATACATCCTGATACGGTTGGGACCGATCTTGATTCGTTCAAGAATTGCATACACCCGCTCAACCCGTGCCCGGGCACGTATATTCCCCGACACATAATGACAGTCACCTTCAAGGCAACCGATCACCATGACGCCATCCGCACCATTTTCAAAGGCCTTCAGCAACAGTGACTCATCTATCCGCCCGGTACAGGGCAGCATGACGATACTTATTGCCGGGGGATAGGATCTTCTCTCCGAACCTGCCAGGTCCGCTGCGGAGTAGGCTCAGTGGCGACAGGCAAAAACAATGACACTGGGTGAAAAGTCATGCATAGTTTTTTATTCCTCCTGAAGGGTACCCTTCATTGCAATTCAGGACGCACTGTACGATTCAATTTTCGCCTTGATGTTTCTGTCATCATATCGGCCGAGTGTGATGGTTTTAGCAGGACACTCTGCCACACAGATACCACATCCCTGGCACAGTGCCGGATTGATTTCCGCCGAATGTTGGTCATTGATAAACGGTACCCCGTACGGGCAGGCCCGGACGCAGGTCAGACAGACCGCGCAGTTTGTCGGATCGACCGTGGAGACAACCCCCGACATCTTTAAACTGTTTTGCGAAAGCAGGGTCGCGGTTCTTGCCACCGCCGCCTGGGCCTGGGCAATGGTCTCGCTGCTGCTCTTTGGTCCATGGGCGGTGCCGGCCATAAACAGCCCTTCGCTCGGCAAATCGACCGGTCGCAATTTGGCATGGGCCTCTATGAAAAACCCATTATCATTTCTCGGCACCCGCAACATGGACGCAAGCTCTTCAGTATCCCGGGGCTTCATGCCGGTGGAGAGCACCAGCAGATCCGGATGCATACGCACCGGCAATCGAACTGAAGGATCGGTTACGGTGATTTCAATCCCTGTTTCTGTAGCGGTGATCTCATGGGGATTCTCTTTGGGATCAAAGCGGATAAAATTTATCCCGGCCTGGCGGGCCGCCCGGTAATCGAGCTCCCCCAGTCCGTAAGTGCGCATGTCACGGTAAAGCACATCGACTCGGGCCTCCGGAAACATCCCCTTGAAGCGTAAACCGTTCTTTATTGCATGATTACAGCAAATCCGTGAACAGTAGGGGAGATGTTCCTCATCACGGGAACCGGCACACTGCAGCATAACCACCCGGGAATGAGACCAATCGGTTGCTGCACCGTTTTCGAGAGCCGCCTCAAAGTCAGTCTGGGTCATGACCGTATCAAGAGTCCCCAGGCCATGGATCTCCGGCCGATTCTCCTCGGCTCCGGTGGCAACCAGGATCGCCCCGTGTTTGAGCATTCGGGTGGCCCCGGAGGGCATGACAATCTCTGTCTCAAAGGAGCCGACAAAACCGGACTGCTCCACCACCTCGCTGCTGGTGAAAACCCGGATTCTATTATTTCCGGCTATTCGCTCCTGCAAAGTCGCCAGGAAATCAGCAAATTTCCGGCCGTCGGCACTCCGCTTCAGGTTCAGAAGCTGACCACCCAACTGCGGTTCCCGTTCGATTAGGTAAACGCCAAAACCCTGTCGTGCCGCCTCCACAGCCGCCGTCATTCCGGCGACACCGCCGCCAACAATCAACAGCCGGGAATCAACCTCAAATTCAAGCTCTTCCAAAGCCTCTCCGACAGTGGCATTGGCAACCGCCATGCGGGTCAATCGTTTCGCTTTTTCAGTAGCAAGATCCGGATCGTTGGGGTGGACCCAGCTGCACTGGTCGCGGATATTAGCCATATCAAAGAAGTATTTATTCAACCCGGCCTGCTGCAACGTCGACTGAAAGAGGGGTTCGTGGGTACTCGGCGAACAGGCGGAGGTGACCACCCTGTTGAGCCTGTGTTCCTCAATGATCTCCCGCATTCGTTCCTGGGAATCCTGCGAGCAGGTATAGAGCGGATGTTCCGCGTACACCACCCCCGGAAGGGTCTTTGCATATTCCGTCACTGCATCGACGTCAACCACCGAAGCGATATTGGTGCCGCAGTGGCAGATGAAAACCCCGATTCGCAGTTCATCATCCGGTCCCGGAGTATGCTCAGGCGGCAGAACATCATGGATGACCAGACTCCCCCGCGCTTCAGCAAGCGAGGCCGAGGCGGCTTCCGCTGCAGCCGAGGCCTCGCAGACCGTTTCCGGAATATCCTTTGGTCCGTTGACCGCCCCGCTGACAAAAATTCCGGGTCGTGAAGTGGCCAGCGGCTGGTAACAGTCAGTTACGGCAAAGCCGTAGCGGTCAAGCTCAATATCGAGTTTTGCGGCAAGTTCCTTGGTCTGCTGCGGCACCTGGACGCCGACCGAAAGCACCACCATCTCAAACGATTCTGTCTGCCTCCTGCCGGACTCGTCGACATAGCGCAGTTCAAGGTCGCCGGTGACCGGATCTTCAAAGACCCGGCTGACCATGGCCCGTACAAACCGCACGTTGTGTTCTTTGGCGCGGGTTACATATTCGTCGAAATTCTTGCCAAAAGAGCGCATATCAATATAAAAAATTGTCGGCTCGATGGCTGAATCGTGCTCTCTTGCGATAAACGCCTCTTTGGTCGCATACATGCAGCAGACCGAAGAACAGTAATCGCGGTCACAGGAGTGATCACGGGAGCCGACGCACTGGATCCAGGCAATTTTTCGTGGATGCTTGCCATCGCCGGGCCTGGCAACGGTCCCGGAGGTTGGCCCAGAGGCGGAAAGCAATCTTTCAAACTCGATGCTGGTTACCACATTTTTATATGAACCATAGCCGAATTCCCCCCGGATTTTGGCATCAAACACCTCAATACCCGGAGAAAAGATAACCGAGCCGATGTTGATCTCTATCTCGGTTTCTCTGTGATCGTAATGGATGGCCCCGACGCCGCATATCGTTGCGCAGGTGCCGCATGCACCACTATTCAGTTGCACGCAGCTTGCTTCATCAATAACCGGGACCCTTGGTACTGCCTGGGGATAATGAATATTCACCGGTTTCCGTCCATCCAGACGCTCATTGAACTGGTTGAGAAGAGGTCGCGGCTGTCTGTTGGACACCCGGTCGATCGACAAAAAGTTCACCGGACAGACAGACTCGCAGGCCCCGCAAACCTGACATATGTCTACACCTGCTTCAATTCCTTCTTCCACCATTTTCAGGGCGCCGATATCCATCACCTTTTCACAGGTGATAGCGCAGAGACCGCAACGGATGCAGTCTTTACGATCCGGCCCGCCGACTTCTTTTTTAAGACGTTCCGACCTGGCATAGACGGCAGCGCCGATGCTTTTTTCCAGGTCCGGTGCATCATCGGCCCGAATCGCCAGGAATTTATCCGGACAGGCTACCAGGCAAGCTCCGCAACCGGTACATTTGTCCTGATCAATGACCGCCTTCTGCTTTTTCTGCCAGCTGACCGCGCCGTGCAGACAGGCCCGGTGACAAAGACCGCACATGGCACAGGCTTCGTCATCAACGGTAAAAGTCCATTTGTGCAAGGAGCTGGTTTGTGGCAAGCCCGGCCCTTTGATTATCCTTTTCTCCTTGGCTTTTCTTCGGCTTTTTTTCCCCTCTTCCTTTGGTATTTCAGGGAAATGAGAGAGATGGGTCACCGGACAGACAAGCTCGCAAAGTCCACAGCCTGTGCAGGCGGCTACATCGACATACCTGGCATGGCGAGCAATGGATGCGGTAAAACTGCCGGTCTCCCCAGTAAGTTTTTTCACCTCACTGTGGGTGAAAAGTTCGATATTTTTATGGCGCCCCACCTCGACCAGCTTAGGGGAGACGATACACATTGAACAGTCGTTGGTCGGGAAGGTCTTGTCCAGCTGAGCCATTTTTCCGCCGATGGCCGGCGAGCTTTCCACCAGATAGACCTTGATCCCGGCGTTGGCGAGATCGAGCGCCGACTGCATCCCGCTGATGCCGCCGCCGACCACCATCACCGCACCGGTTGGGGTTTGCATGGTTCCTGAAAAAGTATTGAGGTTTCCAGTCATGCCGAATCCTCCTTTCGTATTGACGCATCACCTATTGCTTGTGAGAGCACAACCGGGGAAACCAGATGCACTCTCTGCTGCCTGGCGGGATAGGTACCGTTGAGAGCTGCAGCAATCAACTCCGTTGCAAAAAAGACCGGTAATTCGGGATTTCTCTCCCCATTTGATCTTAGAGTGGACTGGCGACTTTCGACATTCGCCTGACACATGGGGCAATCCGTCACCATCGCTTTTGCACCGGCCCGTCCGGCGGCGGTCACAATATCTCCCACCAGTTTTTCTGCGATATCGGGCCGGGCCATGGTGAGGCTTCCCGAGCAGCATTCGGTCCGGTGGGACCAGGCAACAGGTCTTGCCCCAATGGCAGCGACGATTCTCTCCAGGGTTTCCGGCATTTCCCAGTTGTCGGCATCGGTCACCCGTGGATTGCGCAGCGAAAGACAACCATAGTAACAGGCTATGGCCAGCTCTTTGAGATTTTGGGCCACCTTTTCTTTGATTGCGGCAAGTATTTCCGGTCTGGCAAGAAAGGTGCTTATATGGATTATCTCAAAAGCAGGGTCGTATTCCTTTACATCCCAAAAGATAGGATTTTCCCGCAATGCCTTATCTGCCGCCTTCAACCTCTGAAAACAGGCGGCACAGGGAACGAGGATGTCATGGTTGGCATCAGCTGCAAGGAGCAGATTGCGCATCGGCAACCGTATTCCCACCTCATGGTCGGTCATATGAGCCGATGAAGCCCCACAACAGTTCCAGTCGGGAATATCGATCAACTCAATATTGAGTTTGGCGCAAATTTCCCGTACAGATTCATCATAGTCAAGCGCTGTTCCTTCCAGGGAGCAGCCGGGGTAGTAAGAGAGTTTCATCTGTCATACTCCTTTCCCTTGCCGGAAAATATTTCCTTAATTTCCGATTTCCCCTCAGTCGAATGGGGCACAAGCTTGAGTTTTCCTTTTAAAAACATACTCATGCCAAGCTTCATATCGCCCATCAGATCTCCTGATCTGATCTTGTAGTTGGCGATCATGCCTATCTCGTAGGCCTTGCCCCATCTGTTTATGGACCCGAGAAACGATCGGTGAAACACCGGAACCCTAGGTTCGGCGGGTGTAATCCCCTTTCTCAAGGCAAGTTCCCGCAGTACATCCATAAGACCGGCAATTTCAATTTCGTTGGGACACCTTGTGGCACAGGTTTCACAGGCCGCACACAACCAGATGGCATGGCTCTGCAGCAGCCGTTCCTCCTGACCGTATGCTGCAAGCCGAACGACTTCCATGACATTCAGGTCAAAAAAATCACCGATGGGGCAGCCGGAAGAGCAGCGCCCGCACTGGTAACAGGCCTGCACATCGATATCTCTTGTTTTCAGTTTCCTGAGGAATTTTTCACTCCGTTCATCTGGGGAAATGCAAGTATTATCCATGGTTCTCTCCAGTCAAAGTTTCCATCACTACCGGAAACCGAAGGGTGAAGGTGGTTCCCGAGTCAGGGGTGGACATTACCCTGATGGATCCCTTGTGTTCCTTGACTATCGCATAGGAGACCGACAGCCCAAGTCCTGTCCCTTCACCTGTTGCCTTTGTTGTAAAAAATGGATCAAAAATTTTTTCCAGAAGTTCATGGTCTATCCCGGGTCCTGAATCTTGGATGGTAATTTCATTGATATCCTGGTTGGCTCTGGTTCCACTGGTGATGTGCAGCCGGCCGCTCCCTTCCATAGCCTGGGCACCATTGACAACAATATTCATAACTACCTGATTGAGCCTGATTGCGTTCCCGTAAATAGGCGGCAGTTCAGGCTTCAGCTCCTGGATGATTTCGATATTTTGAAAAAGCGGCTGGTGCTGAAGAATGGTAAGCGTCTTCTGGATGACCTCGTTGACACTGACCGGTTCCATCTCATAGGTAGTCTGATGGGAGAATTCCAGCAGATCAGCGACAATCACCTTGCATCTCTCCGCCTCATGGATAATTGTCTGCAGGTCGTTGGAAAGTGGATGTTCGGCGCCCAGATCCTCCTGAACCAGGTTGGCATAGAGCATGATCCCGGACATCGGGTTGTTGATTTCATGGGCCACACCGGCGGCGAGACGTCCAAGACCTGCCATCTTTTCAGACTGCATCAGCATCCTGTGCGTCTGTTCAAGGTTTTCTTCTATCTGCTGCATCGCTCTCAGATCTGTGAACAGCCCGAACGTCGCTATTTCCTGATCCCGGTCATAAATGATCCCACCTGAGAAGCTGACCGGAATGTCATGACCATCTTTATGTTTTACAATGAGTTCGTGGCGCAACAGTTTCCCCCTGCCTCCGAAATGATCGCTCCGCATCCGTTTGATCAGCTCATAGGCCACGCCCTCATTGTACAGCTGTGTGACATGGAGGGACCGCGTGTCCAGCTCGTTATAACCAAGCAGGGCCTGGGCACCCTGATTAAAGAGCATGATACTGCCCTTCATATCCGAGGCAATGATCCCATCAACAGAACTGTCTATGAGGTTATGGAAAAAGGCGTTGCGACGTCTCAGCTCACCCTCAAGGTCTTTTTGCTGAGTAATATCGATTAGATAAAGAAGGTAATACTCTCTGTTGATTGGTGGAAAGACAACCACCGCATTCAGGATGCACCGCTGATTTTTTCTGGTGAATTCTATTTCATGACGTATCTTTCCGCCGTTCTCTCCGCCACGCTGTTCAAAATGATCTCTTATAAGCAGGAAAAGATCACCATTCTCCTCCCCGAGCATTTCGCTGAGGCCCTTGCCATCAAGTGTGCCATAGGGGACGGCTAAAAAGGCACTGGCTGCCGGATTTGCGTGAATGATCATATGGTCCGGCCCGACCACCACGACGCCATTCGGCGTCTCTTCGAGAATAGTGTGCAGATAATGATATGGACCAAGGTCCATAAGCAGTGAATCTGCATCCCGATTTGCTGTCGAGAGAGCGGCCACAGTATTCATGGCGATCTACCGGCCAATAAGATCAAGAAATTCAGGTAACCTGTCCCTCCATCCTATGGCGTGCAAAACCACCCCGTCACCAAGAGGTGCCAGTTCCCGTATGAGATCAGCCGCCACCTGCATACCGGCATCTTTTTTTACCGGAGCATCCATCATTTTTTTCAAAAATTCCTGAGGAATTGATGGTACTCCCGGTAAATTATTCAGGTAGCGAACCATTGTTACCGATTTTAAAAACATGATCGAAGCAAAGAGCTTAATGCCGGTTTCCTGAGCAAATGGAATAAACTGTTCAACGATATTCAGATCATAGGTCGGTCCCAAGGTTACCGCTGTCACTCCATACCGTCCAAGCTGTTTGAAAAATTCTGCACGTTCCCTGTTAAAATTCACATCGTCTGAAAGCTCAATCGCCACCCCGACATTAAAATTCGTCGCGCCATCGAGTGACTCGCCTGCCAGATCCTTCCCATTATTCAGAGCACAAACACACTCCAACATCGACAGCAGATCAAGATCCCCGCTTGTCCTAGCAACCGGCTGATCCCCCTCCGCCGGGTCATGGCCCTCTTTGATGATGATATTTTTAATACCAAGGGCGGCGGCGGAAAGAAGATCCGCCTGAAAGGAAATCCGGTTCCTGTCTCTGCCGCAAATGATCATTTCCGGCTCAAACCCCTTTTCTTTTAGTGCCAGACAAGGGGCAACAGGCGACATGCGCATGATCGCATGTTCACTGTCTGTAACCCGTGCACCATCCACGCGCCCCCTTATCTGCAGAGCTGTACTGAGGAAAGTGTCCAGATTCACCCCTTTTGGCGGATCAATCTCTGCAATGAGCGTATACCTGCTACTGGTGGGAGTGCTGGTTTCTTGTGCGGCGTCCATTGAACCTCCTGTAAGATGAAAGGGATTACTACTTCTTAAGGGAGAGTGGAGATTTTATGCATTGATATCAAAGACCGACCAGACCAAGAAATAAGCACGGCCCGTTTTTTGATATCAATTTCACTTAACTAGTTATTCAACACAATTTCAAGACAAAAATCACACCTTTTGCATATCAAAAGACCTGCCCTAACTCAGTTACTTAGTGTCTGTCCTGAAACAAAGCACTTTGTTCAAGATCGAGGCATGCGAGTTTTTTTACCGCAACCATATAATTGATATCCCAAAGAAAAAAATCTCGCATATCGATGAGATCAGCCAAAAGGGTAGTTTCAGGATGGATACTACTTAGCTCAAGGTTCTTTTCGTAACGAGAGCCGGAGATGTTATTTTTTGTGGTATTTTCAGATAGTTCGGGTGCAAAGGGTGGGGACGGGTTACATCGCCTGGTTAATCAGAGTGCAGCAGGTACCGCTGTAAGGGATGAAAACCAACGCCTTATCCCCAATTCCGGGTTTCTCCCGGTGATATTGCTCCATAGAAAGCATCAGAGCCAATTTTATTCCCACATCCATGACCACCCGGACCTGGCCACTATGCTGAGAGAGATCTATGACATGTCCACTCAGGGTATTGCCATCTCGTGCCTCTGCAGCCGGTGGGTTGAATACGATATGGCCTGGATCGATATGGAGCTTGGCATTATTCACATTGCGAGGCAGGATACGTGCAGGAAGTTTCAGCAAAAGTTGTCCGGTGAGCTGACAAACAATATCTTCTCCCTCTGATTCGATGATGGTTACACGATAGATATTTTCACTCGCTATGTCGGAAAGAGCACCGTTTTGCAGAAGGAGTGTATGGTCCGCAAGTCTCTGTCCCTGGGAAAGATAATGGGTTGAAAAAATGATTGAACCTTTTCGTTCCCTGTTGATTCTCTCAATAATGCCAAGAATAATTTCCTGGTTCTCATTATCGACATTAGCAGTAGGTTCGTCGCACAGCAACACCTCGGGCTGCAGGACCAATGCTCTCGCAAGGGCAACACGCTTCGTCTCTCCTCCGGAAAGACCCTTGGCATTATAGTCGGCAAAGTTTTCCATACCAACCAGTTCGAGCGCCTCCTCGATCCGCTGCTTACGCGCTTTTACGGCAACCTTTCGCACTTTGAGCCCGAATTCAATATTTTTCCACACCGAGCCGGTGAACATTATGGGATTCTGATCCAGCAGTACAACCCGCCTGCGCAGCGCTGAAAGCTGTTTTTCATCATGGTGGACCAGATTATCCAAAAAATACAGGCTGCCGCCGCTTGGTTTATCGAGAAAGGCGAGGATTTTCAACAAACTTGTCTTGCCGGCACCATTTGGCCCTATCAGGGTGTAAATCTGGTTGGCCAAAATGTCGAGTTTGTCGATGTCGAGGACAGTGCGGATTCCGTGACATCTTTGTAGGTTATTCAGTCTATACAGCATCGCTTCCGGTCTTGCCCTGCAAAAGATGAAACAGCATATTGATAACAAAAGCAAAAGTCATAAGAGTTATGCCAAGAGCCACCGCCAGAACAAATTCACCCTTATCATATTCCAATGCCATGGCTGTTGTCATGGTTCTGGTAAAACCTTTGGCATTGCCACCAAGCATCATACTTATTCCCACTTCGGCGATGACCCGGCCAAATGCAGCGATAACTGCGGCTAAAATACCATATCGTGCCTCTTTAAGAATTACCATTGCCATCTGATTTCGGCTTGCGCCGAGGGTCAGGGCTGTCATTCGATAACGCTTATCTATCCGACTGATAGCAGCAATGGTCAAGGTCATGATGACTGGAACGATGAGGATAACCTGACCTATAACAATGGCCTTTTGGGTGTAGAGAAGATCGAGAGAACCAAGAATACCTCGTCTGGAGATAAAAGAATAGACAAGAAGGCCGATAACCACAGTGGGAAGAGCCAGAAGGGTGTTCAAACAGGTCAAAAGCAACCGTTTGCCAGGAAAATCAGAATAGGCAATAATAAATCCACCTGGAATTCCGAGAATTGATGCGATGAGGGTGGCTGAAAAACTTACCTTCAGCGACACCAAAACAATCTCAATCAGATCCGCATCAAAAGACAAAAACAGCAAAAACGCGGATTGTATACTGTCAAAAAGCAAGTCCATCGGTTGAAAACTCTCCAGCACCATTTAGGGGAAGCGGGAGACCCTCACCCCGCCGGCATAGCTCAATGTTATCAGGGTCTTGATAAAAATGGAAGGTGTATGCGAGCATACCCTCCTTCAACGTAACTATCCAGAATTTAACATCAAAAAAGGTAACTATCGCAGTCGGGTTTTATGCCCTGTTTGGAAGGGTGCTTATCTGTTCATCGGTTCCCATCTCCCATCTGCAGCCACCTTTACTGGTGAGAAATGCAGGCCACTTCTTAGATTGTATCTACAAACTTATTTGGCATCAGGATAGAAGAGCTGTTTCCCTTCCAACCGATAATCCCCAATCAGTTTTTGCCCTTTGTCCGAAATAATCCAGTCAACAAACTGCATGGCCAGCTCGCTTTGTACGTGTGGGTGTTTGGCAGGGTTCACGGGTATAATTCCATAGGGATTGGCCAGATCAGTTCCGCCTTCACAGAGAACATCCAGCTCAACTGCCGGAGTTTTCCCGTATTTATACTTAATGTATGTTCCACGATCAGTCATAGTATATGCCTGTTTTTCTTCCGCATAAGTGATGGTTTTGCCCATCCCCTGACCAATTGACTGGTACCAGGCTGCTGAATCGGCTGGAACTTTGGAGGTAATATCTTTTTTCTTACCCTTTTTCATAATTGTCTGGGTGTTATCGGCCAGAGAAACACCTGATTGTTCCCAGAGGAACTGTTCCTTAGTATGCGTACCGCTGTCATCCCCGCGAGAGATAAAACTTGCCTTAGCGGCAGCAATTTTCTCGAGGGCCTTACCGGCGTCCGACATCCCTTTGATTGCTGCCGGATCAGCCGCCGGCCCAATAATAACAAAATCATTGTACATAACCGGATATCGCTTTGTTCCAAAACCATCGGCCACAAATTTATCTTCTCTGCCCTTAGCATGGACAAAAATAATATCAACATTACCATCCTGACCATCCCGGATCGCCGCTCCCGTTCCTTTGGCAATGACCTTTACTTCTATTCCGGTATCTTTTTTAAATTCAGGAAGAAGTTGATCAAGTAAACCGGAGGACTGGGTACTGGTTGTGGTCGACATCTTCAGTACTTTGTCTGAGGCATGTACGTTTCCGGTAAGCCCCACAATCAGAAAAACAATTCCCAGCCAGACTGCTACTTTTTTGTTCATGCTTTACTCCTCAGTTTTAAAATTATCGGGAAAGAGCATTTTTCCACACAGCGAAACATCATACCCTTCAAAAGTTCCAGCCAACTCGCGGAATGATTGCTCGTGGAGCAAGCCGATGAAACTCTGAATTGTTCGCTCAAAAAAACGCTCTCTTAAAATAAGCAGATCAAATCTTTCCCAGCGAAGTGGGATAAATCCAAGTCCAAGCAGGCCGGCAACAGCCCGGACTGCCGGGGCGGCATCAACCCGACCGGCAAAGACCTCCAGGCCTGCATCGAGATGACGGGAGACTTCTGTGTGATAGCCTGCTATCTCGGTCGATGAAATTTCCGATTTCGCTATTTCATAGTCAAGCAGCAAGCGGGTGCCTGTGCCCAGCGGCCGGTTGACAATGGAAATGTCTTTTCTTGCCAGATCAGCAACACCGGTTATACCTTTCGGATTACCTTTTTTTACTAAAAGCCCCTGCTGGCGTCGGCTGAAATTGACAAAAACAGGCGCTTTATCGAGTTCCTGATTGGCAAAATCAAAATTATATTCTTCATTATCGTCCTGAAGCAGATGGCAGACGCCAATATGGCAGATACCTCGCCGGAGACTCTTCAGTCCACCCATACTCCCAAGATTGGCAAAAAAGCCGACAGTACCAGGGTCTTTAGCATGAAAGAGTGAGAGGGTCTTTTGGAAGAGAAGATCGTCACTGCCGGCCAGGAGTAGAATACCCTCATCTGAGGAGCTGCCGAACCCGGGTTTTTGATAATTGAGAATATGTGTCTCCAGCCAATCCTCGACGAGCCGTCTCGGGAAAAGCCACTTGCCGGTAATTTTTGTCGCCGGCAGCCCTTTGTCATTGACCAGGGAATACACCATTTTGTCATTGACATGGAGGAGCTTTGCCACTTCTTTAGTGGTTAAAAATTTTCCACTTTGAATCACATTCATCGTGTTCTCTCTTCTCCTTCTCTTCAGAAATTATCACCGTAGATCAATTACCCATAAACATTGTTTTTTTCCATCTTTAGCCACTTTCGCACCTTACAATAACCAAAAGCGACAAATATGAACAACAGATCTGCTGTTTTCCCCGCCTCCATATTTCCAAATTCTTATGGAATCCAGTTTTATTTAAAAAACCCCATAATTTCAAAGACTAGTCAATTTTCTTGTTTTTTCAATAAGGATCAATGTATTATTAAAAGGATGTTTCCACTACAGAACACTGCTACATAACGGCAAAGAATATATGGAGCAACATCTCACATATCTCCATGAGCAAGCAACGAAGTTCAGCAAAAACGGCACCACCCGAGAAGACACCCATGTTCGTGTCGCTTGCCGAGGAACGCAGCCACCAGTCGATTCTTATCGAGGTTCTGAAAGCTGCGCTTGAACCGAATTCGATCAAGAAAAAATTTGATCGTATCCTGGATTACCTTCTCTCATTGTCTCACCTGCACCTTGGTCCGAGAGCGGCATTGTTTTTTGTTGAGCAGGATTCCGAAACACTCTCACTCGTAGTATCCAGAGGTTTTCCCCAGCCGGAAGCAATCGCCTGCAGTGAAACCCGTTACGGGCTCTGCCATTGTGGCCAGGTTGCAGCAAGCGGAGAGGTTACCTTTTTCAGCACCCCCCCTCCTTTGCTGGATATCGCAACACTTCCAAGGCCATTTACCGGCAATTACTGTGTACCCATCATAAAAGATGCCCAGTCACTCGGAATACTCACCTTCTATGTGGATAAGGACCACCAACCATCCTCCGAGATGATTAGGCTCCTTGGAGCAGTTGCCAATATTTTTGCAGTACTCATCGAAAGTCAGCAGATGGACCAGCAACTCATCCAGCTGGTAAACGATCTCCGCCGGTCAATAATAAACCTTCGAGAGGAAAAAAAATTTTCCGAATCTATCATCCAGGGTTTGCACCACGGCCTTCTCGTTGCTGATCTGGATGGCAGGGTAAGAAAGAGTAATTCCGTCGCGCAATCTATCTTTAGACCTTTCACTGAAACGATCGACGGCCACTATCTTGTCGATATTCTCGGCGCAGACGCTGCTGACCAGCTCCTGACCACTGCGCCATCGGAGTCTGACCAGTTTGACAGGGAGTTATCGTTTGATACTCCCACCGGCGAAAAAAAAATCATTGGTTTCTCCAATGTCAGCAGAGAGGATGCCTCGGGCACAAAAGTGGGGGTCATCATCTCCCTGGCGGATATATCGGAACTAAAATACGTCCGTAAGGAAATGGAGAAGATGAACCGCCTTTCGACGATTGCCGAAATCGCCTCTGCTGTCGCTCATGAAGTAAGAAATCCTCTTGCGGGTATTAAAATAATGGCTCAGGCTATTGAGGAAGAAGCAAAAGACAACAGCGATCAATTGGAATGCGCCCAACGCATTACCCGACAGGTGGATCGCCTGAATGTACTGCTCAGCGACTTTTTCTCTTATGCCAGACCTGCAGAACCGAATAAACGGCCAACTTCACTGAAATCTATCATCACTGAAACCAAACCTCTTATCAAGAGTCGGCTCACCAAAAACCATATCAAGCTCCGTGAGGATATCAGCAACGAACTCCCTCAAATAATTGCTGATCCACATCAACTCCAGCAAGTATTCCTGAATCTCTTTCTCAATGGAATCGACGCCATAAAACAACAGGGCCGCATCGACATCAGCGCCAGCTTGCCTTCCAGGCATCAGCTTCAGCAATATAGAAAAAAATATCCGGCTTTGTTAGAAAAATTGCCTTATGTTGTGGTCCATTTTACCGACAACGGGAAAGGAATGTCCCCATCAACAGCCGAGAAAGTTTTCGAACCATTTTTTACAACAAAAACATCAGGAGCCGGCCTCGGTCTCTCCATTGTGTATCGGACCCTCAAAGAAAATGACGCGGCAATTGTCCTGGAAAGCAAAGAAGGGAAAGGAACAACATTCACCATATTTTTTAAGGCGGATATATAAATGGGTGCGGTGCTCATCATAGATGATCAGGAAGATTTACGTTTTTCTCTTTCGAAAATAGTTGAGAAACAAGGCTATACTGCAACAACGGCAGCGACAGGCGGAGATGCCCTGGATGTGCTGCGTTCGTCTGTCATCGACCTGGTCTTTCTTGATATCGGCCTTCCGGACGTCAACGGTATTAATCTCATACACGCCATCAAAGAGATCGGGGACGATATCGATATCGTCATGCTCTCCGGTATCAATGAAGCCAAAACTGCAGTGGAGTCCTTGCAGGCCGGAGCTATAGATTATATTGTAAAACCATTTGATATCATAGAATTTAAAGCTGTACTCAACCGGATCCTCCAGGCCCGGCTGATGGGTAAATGGGCCATTTTAGAGCATCGGGAGATGGGTATACATTCCATAATCGGCAGCAGCCCTCCGATGATGCGGGTGAAAAAAACCATCAGCAAGGCTGCGAAGGTCGAATCCGCCATCCTTATAACCGGTGAAACCGGAACCGGCAAGGAACTGACCGCCAGGGCAATACATGAGAGCCGCCCTGACCAGAAAGGTGTATTTGTTAAAGTAGACTGCGGAACACTCTCTTCAAACCTGATTGAATCTGAGCTTTTTGGGTATGAAAAAGGTGCCTTCACCGACGCCGGAGGTGACAAAAAAGGACTTGTTGAGGTTGCCAGCGGAGGTACTCTGTTTCTCGATGAAATCGGCAACCTGCCCATTGAGCTTCAGCCAAAACTTCTCCGGCTCATTGAAGAATCAACTTTTAGAAGAGTCGGCGGCCTCAAGGATATACAGGTAAAAATCCGTATCATTGCGGCAACAAATGTTGACATTGAAGAACAGATCGATAAAGGGGCGTTTCGAGAGGACCTGTACTATCGTCTCAATGTCATCCCCATTCCGCTGCCTCCACTCAGAGACCGTGGTAATGACATCCTGCTGCTCGCTGATTTTTTCCTCCATGATTTGCAAAAGGATTTAAAAAAGAATTTCCAGGGATTTACTCCGGAAGCCCGCTCAAAAATGTTGCAGCATGACTGGCTTGGCAATATCAGGGAGTTACGAAATGTAATAGAACGGGAGGTAATTTTCACAGACGGCGGCTGGGTCAGCCTGGCTAATCTCTCTATGAACAGCCAGGTGCCGTCCGGGACCGACAGAACAGTGCTGCTCAGCCTCAGGGATATGGAACAGCAATACATCAGAAAAGTATTGAATAGCGTCAACAACAATAAATCGAAAGCGGCACGTATCCTTGATATTTCCCGAACGACCCTCCGGGAAAAAATCTAGACACAATGTTCATGAAAAACCAGGGCTAACTGGTCAGAAAATGACCAGTTGACCAGTTTTTTATCACCACAGCTCTCCATCTCCTCCCTCTATATTCCCGGACTCTTTATATTAATCTATTGTACAATCATTCTCTTATCGATTTTTTGCATCACAATGATTCGCATGGTCCCTCTTTTGCTATCTACTATCAGTCCCGGAACGAATCATTTCGTTCAAATCGAGGTATGAGAGCTTTTACCACAGACATAGTCGCTACCGAAGACGCTCACTCAGCACTTTGGGCCACTTATCTCCGAGGATAAAAAGTCACGCATACCATGAAATCGGCCAGGTAAGCGCAGCCTCCGCAAGGGGTGTTTCAGGATGAATACAATCTACTTGTCGGCCCCAGAGTTACCGACCTGGATATCAGAACTTTCATAACCTCCCCCTCGTGTCGGAAAGTTGCTGTCTGCCCGGAGGGAGAGAAAAAGGTGACACCATGAAAAGAGTACTGGTTGTTGATGACGAAGCAGATATGCTCTGGATGCTCCAGAGAAACCTCAACAAGGGAATGCAGGATGTCGAAATCCTCGCCGCCAAATCCGGTGAAGAGGCCCTGGCAATTCTCAGCGACAAGCCGGCAAACCTGGTTATAACCGATATAAACATGCCGGGGATGAATGGTCTCGACCTCCTCATCGAGATAAACAATCGATTCCCGGATACGGGCGTCATCATCATGACAGCCTATCCATCAAACGCCTATGAAAATCAGGCCATGATGAGCGGTAGCCTGCGCTTTATAGAAAAACCTTTCGATATCAATGAAGTGCGCTCAATTGTCAAGGAAGCTCTCAAGATACATGAAGGTTTTCAGGGGACTGTCGATGGTGTCGATCTCATTGATATCGTCCAGTTCAACGGACTTTCCAGAGCAACAGCCGCACTGAAAGTAACAACCGGTGATCAGGAAGGGATGATTTTCTTCAAGGACGGTACCGTTGTTCATGCCATGTATGGCGAAATGACCGGTGAAGATGCCTTTTTCACCATCCTCGACTTTAATGGCGGTTCACTGCAAAATATTAGAGGAGTGGAACCTCCTATTGTCAGTATCAGCAAAAGCATTGAGGGCCTGCTTTTTGAAGCTGCACTGAAAAATGACGAGAAATCCGACGCTGAAAATGCTTCATCAGAAAATGCGCCACTCCCGGCCGGCTCGGTTGCCCAGCATTCAGACGACGAGCCGCCCCTCGTCAGAGAATTCGAGGAAGAACCTCAGGAACAGGGAGTAAACTTAGAAAAAGATGAGCCGGACAATACCGCGCAAGTTGAAGAGGAACAGACAATTTTAGAAGAGGGATTTGAAATGACGGAAATTCAGAAAATCTTAGCAGAATTTACCAACATTGAGGGTGTTCATACTGCTTGTCTGGTTGGCCGGGACGGATTCTTACTGGACAGCCTCGCCAGGACGGGTATTGACGCGGAAATGATCGCCGCTATCGCCTCCTCCGGTTTCGGATCTGCTGAATCCATGGGCAATCAACTTGGCCAGGGTAATCTTCAAATGACCATGTTCGAGTTTGAAAATGGTCCGGTAATGTTCGCCCCGGTTGGCGAGGATGCGTTCCTGGTCATCGTTGCAGATCAAGAAACCAACCTCGGCTGGATCAGAATCAGCATCAAGAAAAATTCAAAGAAAATCCAGGAAGTTGCATCACTATAAAAAGGTGTGTTGCCAGTGATTAATTGACAAAATCACAGGCACCTGGATGGCTGCGCAGTTGCACATGCAACAGCGAAGCTGATAAGCACCTTTCTGGATGGAAACTATTTAGAACGCCAACTACTGGTAATTCTTTTCAAAATAACTGGCAAACCCTGCAAACTGCACTTCGTATTTTTTAATAAGCAGCCGTGCTTTACCAAGCCATTCATCTTTTGTCGTCATGACAAAAATAAAAAACGGCTGTTTGTCATCATGCCGGATAATAAAATGATACTGGCGGGTGGTGATAAGGATATCATCAACGATCTCATCATCTGCCAGCAAGTTTATAGCCTTGGCGTTGGATTTTACAATCGATGCCAGATAGGCAGCTGCGACAGCAGGCTCAATGTCGTCTCTCCTGCTGACCTCGGCAATGGACATCCCATCTTCCACAGTCACAACCGCTGCAGCCAATATTCCTGGAAGCTCCTTTGACATCTGGTCGATGAGATTCTGAAGTAATGTAATCATCTGTTTTCCTGCATAAACTCGGAATCGGCATAGAACCCACTTCAAATACCTGTTAAAATTGAGTATACCACTTGATCTGGTCAAATTGAAATGATTTCTTGTTATGAGTACCTTACTGATTATTTTTCTGGTTTCTTAAAGATAACAATCTATCTCAAGAGACTGACACCTCTTTGAGGAAAATTAGATGATGCAAATGCCGGGATTGGGCGTGCAGAGTCAGAAGCTGCCGGGGAGAGTACATGCGGGCTGTAGTGCAGAGGGTAATACGGGCGTCGGTCAACATAGAGGGAGACACTCATGGTACAATTAACCAGGGAATAGTTGTTTTACTGGGTATTCACGGCAATGACGGAATAACCGATCTGCAATGGCTGGCGGAAAAGATCATCAATCTTAGAATATTTGAGGACCAGCAGGGAAAAATGAACAGGTCGCTTGCAGACATTAATGGTGAAATGCTTATCATTTCTCAATTCACGCTCTACGGCGATTGTCGAAAAGGGAGACGGCCTGGATTTTCTTCAGCGGCACCCCCCGAAATTGCCGAACCATTATACCGGCAGTTTATTGAAGAGGTAAAAAACAGACAGCTCAGAGTTGCTACAGGTATATTTCAGGCCACCATGGAGGTTGAACTGGTCAATGACGGCCCGGTTACTCTGTTACTCGACTCCGAAAAACAATTTTAATGACCTCACAGATGCAGCTTTTTACGTAGCCATTTCTAGAGAGTTTATCACTCATGTATAAATTTGATGTTCATTAACTCAGCATAAGGAATTTCAATGACATTTACTCCAGGCTCCACCTATTCAGGTTTTACCCTCAAAACTCACAACGTTATCCAGGAAATCGACTCGGATGTCTATATTTTTGAACATACATTGTTGAAATTCCCCCTTCTGGCAATTAAAAACAGTGATCCCAACAAAACCTTTTCCGCGGCCTTTAACACCATCCCCACAGACTCCACCGGGGTAGCACATATATTAGAGCATTCCGTACTCATGGGTTCAAAGAAATATCCGGTCAAGGATGTCTTCGGCGAGATCAACAAAGGTGGGCTGACCACTTTTCTTAACGCCATGACCGGGGCCGATATCACCTACTACCCATTTGCCACCAGAAATTTAAAAGAATATTTCAATATCATGGATGTGTATTGTGATGTCGTCTTTAATCCACTGCTGGCACGTTCAACATTTGAACAGGAAGGCTGGCACTACCACCAGGAAGGTCCTGATGAACCCTTGAAATTTCAAGGAGTGGTATATAACGAAATGAAAGGTGCCTTCTCTGATCCGATCCGCTTTATTTTCCATCACATCTTTGCCGGTCTCATGCCGGGCTCGACCTATGCCCACGAATCAGGTGGCGATCCGAAAAATATCCCCGATCTGAGCTATGAACAATTTTGTGAATTCCACAAAAACCATTATCACCCTTCAAATGGATTCTTTTTTGTCTACGGGGATGCCCCATTAAAGGATGAACTCGAATTTCTCCAGCACCGATTTTTTTCAGCCTTCGACAAGCCGGTACCCCGTGCGGTCATTGAAAAAGGCGACCTCCCCGGTGAACCGGTCTTCATCACCGACAGCTATGCGGTCGATTCGGCAGATACCAGGGGCAAGACCTTTCTCGCTGTCGGCACCAATGTATCCACCGTTGCCAACCGCGAGGAAAACTGCGCTTTTCAGATAATTGCCAACATTCTTTTCAACTCCGACGGTTCCCCCCTGAAGAATGCTATTGTATCAAGCGGCCTCTGCAAAGACTTCGGGGGCTTTTACCTGGCCAACTCGTCATACAGAACCCTGATGGTGACCTACCTGGTCGGGAGCGAAGCAGAGCATCGTGATACTTTTTTGGAGCTGTATCGGAGTTCTCTTGAAAAAATGGTTGCTGACGGCCTCGACCGGGATCTCGTACTCGCCGAGATGAACAAATTTGAGTTCGGTTACCGGGAAGAGGCGAGCAAAGCCCAACGCGGACTCGACCTCATTGGTAAGGCGATGAACGGATTGAAATATGATTCCGATCCGATTGCTCACCTGATGAGCGAAGAACTCATTCAGACTCTCCGCCATAAGGCCCTCAACAATGGTTATTTTGAGGAACTGATCAGGAAATTTCTTCTCGACAATCCTTCAACCGTGACCGTGACCCTGACTCCTGACCCCGGAAAGCAGCAAAAAAGCCAGAATGAAGAACAACAGCGGCTCTCTGAATATGATGCGTCGGTTTCGGAACAGGAGAAACTTGAGCGGATTGCACGAACCAGTGAACTGATGCAGGAACAGCAGCAGCCAAACAGCATAGAAACACTTTCACTGTTGCCGCAGTTGAATTTGTCTGACCTGTCGACAAAGATAGAATACCACGCCGTTGTGCCAACGGAGATGTTTGGCCAGCAGGTGCTGGTAAGTGAGTTGACCACTAACCACATTTCCTACATTGATGTCGGTTTGGATGTCTCCTGTTTGCCACCCGATCTTCTCCCCTGGCTCGATTTATTCGGCACGATAGTTACGGAAATCGGCACTAAGAGACTCAACTACCAGCAGTTCGCCAAAGAAATTGCTACCTGCACCGGCTCCTTCTCCCACTCCCTGACGAGCTACACCCACAGGCAGCAGCCGGATTCTACCCGACCTTTGTTCTGGCTCCACCTGAAATGCCTGCCGGACTATCTCGAACGAGCCCTGCAACTGCTGGCAGAGATCTTCACCTCCATCTCTTTTTCTGATCGGGCAAGGATTCGTGAAATAGTAGGGCGGGAGTTTGCCTGGGCGGAACATGGTGTCCAGAGTGAGGGGTACAATTTGCCGGCTACCCGTGTTTTCGCCCACCTCAGTCTGGGTGGCAGATATAACGAAATGTTCAATGGGGTGACGTCCTACCTGGCAACAAAGGATCTTGCACTGAACTATGAAACCAAAGAGGAGCAATTTTTAACAGCTCTCAAAAAGATATCCACCCTGCTGTTTAACAGAAACAATCTGCTGCTTGCCGTGACAGCTGACGGCCATGAATTGAACCACCTGTCGAAGACAGGTAACTGTATCATAGATGGTCTTGCCGACAGGCCGGTCGACAGTTATTCCCTGCCGGCGCTACAGCTTCCCGACCACGAGGCCTTCATCACCTCGGCGGAAGTGGTCTTTGCCGTCCAGGGTGGCAACTTGCTGCAAAACGGCTCCGGCTATAACGGCCATTTCGAAGTGTTAAAAACCTATCTCTCGCGTGATTATCTCTGGAACACAGTGCGACAGTTGGGCGGAGCATATGGCTGTTTCATCCAGTTTGGCCAAATCAGCGGCAATCTCGCCTTTGTCAGTTATCGGGATCCCCAGGTACAGAAGACCTATGATGCATACAATGGGGTTCCGGATATTATTGCCGGTCTTGATCTCCCGGACAAGGTAATGGAACAGCTCATAATCGGCACCTACGGAAATTTCGATCCCCTGCGCAGCGCTGCGGCCAAGGGAGCAACCGCCAGAAATGACTACCTGAACGGTATCGATGAAGCGTATAAGCAACAACGGTTGACGGAGATTATTTCCACCACTTCCGCCGACCTGCGCAGCTTCGCTCCTGCATTTGCCGATATGATCTCCAGAAGTTACCGGTCCATTATAGGCAACCGCAATAAGATTGAAGCCGACCGGTCACTCTTTGACACTCTCACAGAACTGTAACCTCAAACAGATCCTTATCCAGCCCCCCGGTCTCGATAGGGATCTGTCTCTTTAGATCGCCCCCCCCCAGTCTTGTATTTTGTTATAATCCTACTATAATACCTCGGCTGGGGATGGATGCGTCGGCTGCTCTCATTCCCTTATTCAATCAGACAACAACATTTTCCCAAGGAGAAATGAATGCAATACTCTTCTGAAATTAAGGAAATGTGCCGGGTGGCACAGGGTACGAATCATGGCCCCGCCCCCATTCCGCAGGAAGGTGCATGGACTCAGGCCAGAGAAGTAAGAGATATTAGTGGGCTCACGCACGGTGTGGGGTGGTGTGCTCCGCAGCAGGGTGCATGCAAACTCACCCTCAACGTAAAAGACGGCATCATCGAGGAGGCCCTTGTTGAAACCATCGGCTGTACCGGCATGACCCATTCGGCCGCCATGGCCTCCGAGATCCTGCCGGGGAAAACTATCCTGGAAGCTCTGAATACCGATCTGGTTTGCGACGCTATCAACGTTGCCATGCGCGAACTCTTCCTGCAGATAGTCTACGGTCGCAGCCAGTCCGCTTTCTCCGAAGGAGGTCTGCCTGTAGGCGCCGGCCTGGAAGACCTCGGCAAAGGCCTACGATCGGTTTGCGGCACCATGTACGGCACCAGTGTAAAAGGTTCAAGATATCTGGAAATGGCCGAGGGCTATGTCACGGAAATCGCCCTTGACAGCAATGATGAGATCATCGGTTATGCCTTCGTCAGTCTTGGTAAAATGATGGACGCCATCAAAAAAGGCGTGGACGCCAATCAGGCGCTGCAGGATGCATCCGGGACCTACGGCAGGTTTGACGATGCTGCCAAAACCATTGATCCACGAAAGGAATAAGGAGAAGAACCATGGCACTGTTTGAAAGCTACGACAGACGGATCAACCAGATTCTTCCTGTTCTTGAGAAATATGGCATGAAGTCTCCGGAAGACGCCCGGGAGATCTGCCACAGTTATGGCGTAGATGTCGCAACAATTGTGAGAGGCATCCAACCGATTTGTTTCGAAAATGCAGTCTGGGCGTATACCGTCGGAGCCGCCATCGCAATTAAAAAAGGGCAGACCAGGGCCTCTGAGATCGCCTCAACCCTTGGAGAAGGACTCCAGGCTTTCTGTATTCCAGGATCTGTTGCCGACGACCGCAAGGTCGGCATCGGACATGGCAACCTCGCCGCCATGCTGCTTCGGGAAGAGACCGGTTGTTTTGCCTTTCTGGCCGGTCATGAATCTTTTGCCGCAGCAGAAGGTGCCATCGGCATAGTAAGATCAGCCAACCGGGTACGTCAGGCTCCACTGCGGGTCATTCTCAACGGCCTGGGAAAAGATGCCGCCAAAATAATATCCAGGATCAACGGCTTCACTTACGTGCAGACCAGTTTCAACTATGCAACCGGTGAGCTGACAGTGGTCTCTGAGACACAATACTCGGAAGGAGAACGGAGCAAAGTTCGCTGTTTCGGTGCCGATGATGTTCGGGAGGGAGTGGCCATCAACCATATGGAAAGTGTTGACGTCTCCATCACCGGCAACTCCACAAATCCCACCCGTTTTCAACACCCAGTGGCAGGGACCTACAAGAAGGAGTGCCTGCTGCAAGGCCGGAAATACTTCTCAGTTGCATCCGGGGGCGGCACCGGCCGCACACTCCACCCGGATAACATGGGTGCAGGACCTGCCTCCTATGGAATGACTGACACCATGGGTCGCATGCACTCGGACGCCCAGTTCGCGGGCTCATCTTCAGTTCCGGCTCATGTTGAGATGATGGGCCTCATCGGCATGGGCAATAATCCGATGGTCGGCGCATCCGTGTCTGTGGCCGTAGCGCTCGAACAGGCTACTGAATAGCTGAAAAAAGAAAAAGGAGCTCACCGCATTTCCGGCGGAGAGCTCCTCGTTTCCTCATCTCATATTCTTGTGACTATGGGGCTGTCATCTCATGAATCTTGGCCTTCATCTTCACCAGCCATTTCCTTGAGTTATCCTTGGTTTTCTGCCAGAGACTCTTGCTTTTATCCGCAGTTCCCTCGGCCATATCCCCGGTGACCTCTACCGTTTTTTCAACAAGTTCAGAACTCTTTATCTTTGTTTTATCCCATACCTCCGCCCCTTTATCCTTGGCAAGGTGCATAGTCTCCGTGGTTTTTTCCTTTGTTTTCGTCCAGCCCTCTCCCGATGCTTTACCTATTACACCGGCCGCCTCGCTGATCTTCTTACCGGCCGTATCCCATTGCCCCGGCTCTTCATCAGCCCACACCGGGGAAGACCAAATAACCAAACAACTAAGGGTGATAACTCTTTTCAAGAGGACACTCCTGTGACGAATCATTCCATTCTCCTGTCTATAAAACATAAAAAATTAATTCGAAGTCACTAGCAGGCTATACAATAATTGGAACCCAGTACGACAGCAATCAGACATGCTATGACGCCATCAACTGCACATTACTGCAACGGTGGTGCATACTGCAGCCCACCCTGGTTCCAAAGATTATTCATTCCCCGCTCTATCTTCAGGGCGGACCGGGATCCAAAATGTTTCTCAAAAATCTCCCCGTAGTTGCCAACCTGTCGTATTATCTGTACGGCCCAGTCATCTTCTAAGCCAATACCTTTTCCTCCGGTTCCATTTCGCCCGACCAACCTTTTCACAGCAAGAATATTGCTGTACCTCATCTCTTCAACATTAGCCGAAGTCACCCCAAGCTCTTCTGCGTTTATCATGGCATAGAGTGACCATTTGACAATGTTCAACCAGGTATCATCATCCTGTCTGACAACCGATCCAAGAGGCTCTTTGCCTATCACTTCGGGAAGTACTACGGCACTGCCGGGATCGACAAGGCCCATTTGAATCCCATACAGCTGTGACTGCTGCATGGAAACCAGATCGCAGGTTTCCTTCTTAAAACCGTTAACCGCAAGATCAAGAGTTTCATAGGGAACGATTTTATAGTCAACTTCGTTCCTCTCAAAATAATCTATGAGATTGAGTTCAAAATCGGATCCGACAGGACTGCACACCCTTACCTTTCTCAAGTCAGATAATCGGTTGACGTTGAGCTTTTTCGAGAGGAGCAAGCCCTGCCCATCGTAGTAGCTGATACCGGCGAAATGAACGGCGAGAGCCGACTCACGGGTAAAGGTCCAGGTTGAGTGTCGGGAGAGAATATCCACCGCCCCGGAAAGCAGCGCAGTGAACGACTCCCTCTCAGCAAGCGGCAGGAACTCGACCTTTTCCGCATCGCCTAATGTTGCTGCAGCCACAGCCCGACAGATATCCACATCAAGACCAGTCCATCTGCCGTCTGCATCAATACTTGAAAAACCAGGCGAACCGGTCGAGACGCCGCATTGCAGAAATCCGCGTTGTACAACCTCCTCCATGGTATAGCCATGTGCATAACCAGCAAAAAAGACTGCCGCCAGCAAGACCATGATCCAATTCTGTTTTCTCATAACAATATGTTATTATTGAGTTTAAATATAACAAAATAAAAATATGCGTAAAGCATACCAGCCGACCAACAGATTGTCCACCTCAGCCCGCTAAAAAGAGTGGAACGCATTGCAGTGCGCTCTCAGCTGCGTATCTGGCTACAATGCCTTCCCGCTGCATCGCCTAATAGATGAGAACTTTTTCCATTCCCCTCCGGACAGATAATTGCTACATTGCTCTCCAGCCATGCCCAGCCATGGAAGACTGAGCTGTCGAATTTCGACTCTGCCATGCGCCCAATTTGAAGGTAACTTAATTCCGGTTAAAACACTTTGCAAAAAAAACACCACAGAACCGCTCGTTTTACAGCGGCAGAAATACTTTGCAACCTTTATCAATACCGTGCACCGGTGAAAACACTCTTTGACCGGGTAGTGCGAAGATATGCGCTGCCAGCCAATGAGCGGAGTCTCACCATGCAACTGCTCTACGGTGTTCTCCGCCATCGACAATTCCTGGACAGAATTCTCGAACTCCTCTCCCGGACACCGCTTCAGAAGCTGGATCCTTTTGTTCACCAGACCCTGGCTGTCGGACTGTACCAGCTCTTTTTTCTTGAACGTATTCCGGAATCAGCCGCCGTCAATGAAGCCGTGCAAAGCTGCAAGGCCGGGAAAATCCCTAAGCGGCTCCATGGTTTCGTAAACGGTATCCTGCGACAGTCCATCAGGCAAAAGAGCGATCTTGCTGTGAATGGACTCACCGACAAAACCGGTAGAGCTATCCTCAATCATCCTGAATGGCTCATCAAAAGGTGGCGTGATGCCCTTGGTCACGAAGAAGCAGAGAGAATCTGTCGGATAAATAATTGTGAGCCAAAGCTGGTGATACGAGTGGTTACCCAGACAATCGACAGAGATGACTTCTGCAGGATGCTTGAAGGTGCCAAAATCCAATACCAGTATGGTACATATTCTCCTGATGCGCTGGTTCTTCCCAATTTTCAGGGCTCAATCACTACTATACCGGGTTATGCCGAGGGTTTTTTTCTGGTTCAGGACGAAGCTGCCCAACTCGCGACCGGACTGCTTGGTCCCTTTCATTCAGGAGCAAAATATCTTGACGGCTGTGCCGGTCTTGGCGGTAAAACATCACATCTTCTCCAGTTGGCAAACAGAAATAATCTGCAGATCCATGCGGTGGAGCCGGAGCCTCATCGACTGAAAAAACTGAAGCAAAACATGGCCCGGCTCTTCCCGGGAAACAGTCCCGCAATCCATGAAGGAAACCTGCAGCAGTTTTCTTCTCTTCATGACGAGATCACCTTCGATGGGGTCCTCATTGATGCGCCCTGCTCCGGTACCGGCGTCACCGGCCGACATCCCGACATTCGCTGGAACAGAAGACCCGAGGAACTGATGCGATATCAGCAGGAACAGCTCGCTCTCCTGGCTACCGCAGAAAGGCTCGTCCAGCCAAATGGTATACTTGTATACGCTACCTGCTCTATGGAACCTGAAGAGAACCAGGAAGTTATCGACATGTTTCTACATTCCAACCGGAATTTTTTCCTTACCGACTGTGTCCCTTATCTTCCGGAACCTGCCCATTGTCTTGTAAAAAACAAATTTTTCACCCCTCACCCCTCCGAGACGATAGACGGCTTCTTTGCTGCCCGAATGCAACGTACCTAGTGCTTTTAACAGGTTTTTCTTTGCCAACGGCCATGGTCTGTTGTACATTCTCTGCATTCGCGACAGAGAACGACAATCTGGTCGGAAAACAATAAAATCTCACCTGCGTCAATGCAGGTTTCCTCAACCAAGGATGCATATAATGGCAGAAATCAAAAGTACAATGGATATGGTGCTGGAACGTGCTGCGAAAATGGCCGCAGCCGCAAAACCTGATGTTGACAATGAAGACCTGATTAAGACGGGCATGCGGCTTGCCGCCGATTATCTCAACCAGAACGAGACGGACCTCTCCCGGTTACTGAGTGAACACCCCCCGGAAAACCAGGTGGAAGTGCGAAAAGGCATGGCCCAGACCCTGCTTCGCAATATCGTCCTGCCCAGGGATGAGCAGCTGCAGGCATCGGGCAAAACGGCCTTGAAAGGCATACTGTCTCTTGGCGGGGAAAGTGGCGATATCCAGGCGATCTGCCAGGAACTGGAGCAGATACTTGCGCAATACGGCCAACATAAAGAACAGATGACTCAACAGCTGGAAGATGCAATCAGGGCGCAGTTGGAACAGCAGGCTGGTGAGCACGGCAGGGAGGGCCAACCATCTGTCAATCCGTCGATGCATCCTCAATACAGAGAAGAACTGACAAAAATGCTGACAAGCCTCAACAATCAATACAATGACGCCATGAGACAGCGCAAGGAAATGATTCTCGAGCGTTTCTCCCCCACTGCCCGATAACCTGGGACAGACCTGCAGGACACCAGAAACTGTAGAGGAAATATGGATTATCAACGGCGGATCAAAAAGCTTCAGCAGAAACTCAGAAAAAAAAAGGTCGGCGCTTTACTGGTCACCAAGCCTGAAAACAGAAGGTATCTGTGCGGATATCGCGGCGGCGACCATGGAATCAGCGAAACCTCCGGAATGCTGCTGGTTCCGGCCAGGGGTAAGGTACATCTGCTGACCGATTTTCGTTTCAAAGTCCAGGCAGAACAGGAAGTACCATGGGCGGAGGTCGTCATCTACCGCAAAGGAGCATTGAAACTGCTCTGCAAACTGTTGCCGGATCTTGCTGTGCATTCCCTCGCCTTTGAAAGTGACTATACTCTCCATTTTTTTGCCGATAAAATGGCCACTTCACTTGCGAAGAAAGCAATAAAGACTGTGCCGGCTGTCGGCATGGTGGAAACAATGCGGGTGATAAAAGATGAAGATGAAATTGGTCTCATCCGCAGGGCTGTCCGCCTTAACGAAGACGTTTTTACAGAGGTCTACAGGAAAATAGGAGGTTACAACACAGAAATAGACATCGCCCTTGCCATAGAAACAACCATGCGCCGGAAAGGTGCCGAAAAACCAAGTTTTGATACCATCGTTGCCAGTGGTAAAAATGGTGCGCAACCCCACGCGGTCCCTGACGGTAGCCCAGTAAAAAAAGATGGTTCGCTCACTATTGATATGGGCCTCATCCTAGATGGCTACTGCTCGGATATGACCCGCAACCTGGTGATCGGCAAACCTGGCAAAAAGTATGTAAAACTGCACAGACTGGTACGCAAAGCCCAGCTGGCCGGAATGGCTGCTGTCCGGGCCGGTGTCAGATGTTGTGATGCCGACAGGGCCGCCCGTGACGTCATTGCCGATGCGGGATATGGTAAGTATTTCGGCCACTCCCTGGGGCATGGTGTCGGTCTTGCCGTCCATGAGGAGCCACGACTCTCATCGCGAAGCACTAAAAAATTAAAGGCCGGTATGATCGTCACCGTTGAGCCAGGGATCTACATCCCGGGCTGGGGCGGCATCAGACTTGAGAACATGTACGTGGTACACCGTGGTGGTTGTGAAAACCTGAATTCGGATACAACCTGGCTCGACATATGAAATCTCCAAAGTACTTCGTCCTCGACACCAACGTTTTACTGCACAATCCGGAATCGATTCAATCCTTCGGTGACAACCATGTGGTGCTGCCGATGACGGTCATTGAAGAACTCGACAAGTTCAAACGCGGCAACGACGAACTCGGCCGCAACGCCCGCAGCGTTATCCGGCACCTCGATCAGCTCCGTACTCAGGGCACCTTGAAAAAAGGTGTGCCTCTGGCTAATGGTGGAGTGTTGAGAATCTGCCTGGAAGAAACGTCCATTCCTGGATCTTTCCTTGATATGTCCGTCCCTGATAACCGCGTCCTTGCTGCGGCGATGCAACTTGTCGCCAGGAAAGAGACAGTTATCTTCGTCTCCAAGGACATCAACGCCCGGCTGAAAGCCGACGCCCTCGGTATCGAGGTGATGGACTTCGAACAGCAGAAGTACGATTTTGACACTCTGTATACCGGTTGGCGTGAACTCTTGGTTGATGGGAAAATCATCGACACTTTCTATCGCGAGAAGGTGCTCACCCTGACGGAAGGTGATTTTCTACACAACGAATTCATTATCTTAAAAGATAAAGATAATCTGAAGCACACCGGCTTTGGCAGGGCTATCGACCAGACGCGTCTGACACATCTTGAATCAAGTCACGAAAGTACCTGGCAGATTCGTGCCCGCTCAAAAGAACAGCGCATGGCCCTGGAGCTTTTGCTTGACCCGGAGATCAATCTGGTCACCCTCATGGGTCGCGCCGGTACCGGCAAAACCCTTTTAGCACTGGCAGCCGGACTGCACAGTGTGCTCCATCTGCAGAGCTTCGACAAGCTTCTTGTTTCAAGACCGATTATGCCCATGGGAAAAGATATCGGGTATCTGCCAGGTACCAAAGACGAAAAGCTCAGTCTCTGGATGCAGCCTATCTTTGATAATCTTACCTACCTGATGCGGATGGGTCACAATTACGGTGAAGGTACCGTACAAAACAAAGTAGACCAGCTGATGAAAAATCAGAAACTCGAACTGGAAGCTCTCACCTATATCCGTGGACGCTCAATCCCGGATCAGTTCATGATCATTGATGAGGTCCAGAATCTTACTCCCCACGAGGTGAAAACAATAGTATCCAGAGCAGGGGAAAACACAAAAATCGTCCTGACAGGCGATCCCAACCAGATCGACAACCCTTACCTTGACGCTTCATCAAACGGCTTGGCTTATACCGTGGAAAAGCTGAAAGGACAACCTCTTTATGGCCATGTCACCCTCACGAAAAGTGAACGAAGCCCCCTTTCAGCCATAGCTGCTGATTTTCTATAAAGGAAGTAACTATGAGACAATTTGTAATAGATGAGCTCTCGCCAATGGAGCGTGATAATATTGACTCCTACCTGAAACGATCCATCAAGCAGGGCCCTATGATTGGGTTGTACTGGATTCAGCTCCCTGATGATCTGCTTTCAGAGGAACAGCAGGATCATAAGGAACATGGCCCTTTCCATCTGGCTGTTGAAGTGACCAACACTGCCGTAAAATTTGAACTGTTAGTAAGGAGTCAGGTCAATCTGCACTGCAGCTGCATCGCCCACGCCACAAAGGTACAGCGCCAGTTCGTCCTTGATTTTATAGATCGGATGGTGGAGGAAGAATTAATTTTGTCGTAACCCGGACAATCAGAGAGAAAAACGGGATTCTGTCCGATTCCCGTCTTCAAGAGGATACGACTCAAGACGGGATGAGGTTCTGTTGCCAGACAATTCCGGTACAGGGAAAATTTGAGCTAAAAAGCACCTCCCATGTTGGCCAGAAAAAGATGCCGGTCCTCATCTTCTTCAATCTCCTTTGCCAAGATATTGATGATTCTGCCTATTTCCCCTGTGCTGATATTTTTTTCCACGGGTGTGATTTTCTCCACCAACATCGCTGCAACCGGCCCAATATAATTGGCCAGCTCGACGCTGATCTTTTCTACAAAATCTGCAGTAGAAACCAGATGCTGCTCAAATGTTCCTTTTGTCGCGGGAACTGATGTATCATTACCGGTTAAACTGACATACCCTTTGTCCAGCAGCACATTTACCAGATTCCCCCCAAGCTCTTCATCGATTTTACACATCTGATAGATCTGGCCCAAGGATCTTTTCCCATCAGCCAGGATAAATATCCGCCTTGTTTTATTATCTCTTATTGATAGTGCCGTCACATCAACCAGTTTTCTGGGTACCGCGTCAACCTGCATTGTGTTCTCCTTTCCTTCATCGTCACGATGCTGCTCTCTTGATCTAACTCTATGCTTTTTTATTATCCCAATGAAATTCTAAAAATGGTGTCAGCATTAACCCTTGCTGATTATTGCAGTGTATCCGGTTGAATCCCCAAAGAGCACATCCAGTAACATACTCACCTTTCTTCACTTAATATTCGTGAAATTTGAGGTCAAAAGACACAATGTGGTAGATTATTTTGCTAGAGTATATACTAAAAAAACAAATAAGTGGAGCACATTTTGCTCTATTTGTACGTTAAAGAGATATTATCGTACCAATCCGTTTCTGAACCTGTTCTCTTACCCAAAGCAAAATTGACCGGCATGCATTGACAATGCGAATGGTATCTCCGGGACCAATAAAGAAAAACAATAAATTATCTATAATCATAACAGGAAACATCCGTCAGTCTCCAGACACTGGAGAGACTTAATGATTATGGAAGCACTACGTTAGTTTATCGGGATTGGAAAATCGAGGCAGGAAAGGCGGAGTATTTTGTGCATACTCCTGATATTTTTTGTTATTTTCATACCCTTCTTCAGCAAGCGGCACTCCGGATACATACCGAAGCAGAATGGTAATAACAAAAAAACCGGTTAAAGCCAGCCAGGAAACACTCACTCCAATGAGACCTATTCCCAACCAGAACACGCTCTCTCCAAAATAATTCGGATGACGCGAGTATTTCCATAGTCCTGAAGTCATAATCTCACCCTCTTGTTTATTCTTAACAAAAGCATGTAATTGCCAATCAGCTACACTCTCAAAAACCAGACCCGCAAGTGAGACAGTAATTCCTGCCCCAATAACAACATTCATTGCTATGGGATAAAGATTAAATAATACAATAGGACTAGCGACTATAAGTAAAAGTATCATCTGCAAAACGTAGATCTGGAAAAAACTGCGAACATAGAACCATTTCCACTCCAGCCGCCACTTGGCATACCTCCTGTCTTCCCCCGGAGAGAGAAGCTTTTTGCTTAAAATATATCCAGAAATTCTCAACGCCCATAGCCCTATGAGAAAGACCAGACACAACTGGCTCAATAGCAGCGATGGTGACAGATACAGGCTATGGATGGCAACTTGTAAAAAGCCAAGCCCCCAAAAGACATCCACAATTGAATTGTCTCTCAAAAAAAGAGACAATACAAAAAGAATTGCATACGAAACTCCAAGTCCTATAACAATATTGGACAACATAGGCAATCATCCCATTTTTAGTAGCGCTTATAAATAGAGTTGCATACTGTACTGCTATGGCTAATCATTGGGCTGGAGTGATTCCTCCCAACCCCATATTCGGACACTCATTGTTATACAGCCATTGCCATTGAGTAGCAAATTCTTGTAGTTCGCCAGACGATGAGAGGGCGGATAGGCACCCTTTTCCCTGAAACAATAAGGGGGGATAGGCGCTCTATAACGCAGGGTATAAACTCCGACTTCGAAGAGACCTGCCGGGCACTAAACCGAACTCCTGACAAAAAAGCCAACACCTGAAATGACGCAACAGAGAAACGTTCCCCAGGCTATATCGACATAGATGAATTTTAAAGGATAATCGGCAATGAAGGTCAGGTTCGTCAAATCATAAATACTATAGGATATACATCCGAACACAGCGCCCATAAACAACGTCTTGCCGAGACTCCCAGAGGGATTAACTGCAAAGATGAAACAGCCAAGAGCAATAAAGAACCAAGCCAGTAGCCCAGCTGTCAGATTAATCTTTATCGAACCATCAACAACACGCACCAAACTTCCAAATTCCGATATAATAAATTTTTTAGTTATAATTCCAAGCCAGACATAGTCTAAAACAATAATGGAGACATATATTGCCAATACAGTCAACACAGTATTTAAAGTGGTCATATTATCTCTCTCTTTGAGATTTTCTCAAAAAATGAAACACTCTATTTCAGGGCACAACTCACTTGGGAAATTTGGATAGTTGTTTAAAAGCTAGTCTTTTTTTCTGGTTTGTCTATTATTTTTAATACCTGTAAAAGAGCTACGGAATGCTGCGATAGCCCCCAGGGAGCTCCTCAGACTCCGATTGTCAAGCGCAATCTCCTCTCTCTGTTTTTGATATTATGGACCCTAAATATTAATATATTTTCCGGCGAGGCAAACACGAAAATCACTGCAGTGCACTGTGGAGTTCCTGCAGCCTGTAACCAATGTCAGGTGCGCCGACAATTTCGCTCACCAGGCAGATGGTCTTCGCACCGCGCTGGACGAGCTGGTCAATATTGTGCAGTTTAATGCCACCAATAGCCACAAAGGGCAGGGAAACGTTTTTGACAACCCAGTCAAGATAGTCCAGCCCAACGGGGTCGCAGACATCGTCTTTTGTCTTGGTAGCAAAGATAGGCCCGACACCGATGTAATCGGCACCTGCCTGTATCGCTTCCTGTGCCTGCTCCGGAGAATGGGTGGATAGCCCAACTATTTTATCCCTGCCGAGCAGCTTTTTCACCTCACCTACCGGCAGATCATCCTGGCCGACATGAACACCGTCCGCACCGACCAGAAGGGCAATATCCACATAGTCGTTGATGATGAACGTTACCCCGGCCGCACGGGTCATTGCACGGATCCGGCGACACTCATCGAGAATGTTTTTATAACTTTTATATGGCCTTTTTTCACGGTACTGAATAATCCTGACACCGCCTTTAATCAATTGTTCCACAACCTCAATATTGGTTCGACCCACCGAAAATTTTTCTGCGGTGATAGTGTATAAGCCAGACGGGAGCACTGAACTTTTCTTTCGGGGTTTACTCATTATATCCACCCTTTTGTAAAATAAAATCCGCCATCATGGCCGCTATTACAGATATTTTCGGGCCATACAACTGCTCCGACCGAAAATCGGTCTGAAAGTCGCCGATTATTGTACAGTTACCGAGCTTATGGACCTTGATTTCGTCAATTTTACTACCTGCAATTCCTGAAGCTGAAATAATGGGAATATCGGTATCAGCGAAAACTTCCACCATCATTTTTTTAGATTGCTGGTCGTCAAATCCCTCAACCAGAAACCGGCAATCCTTAAAGGTATCAAGCAGGTTTTCAGTTGTCAGCCGCAACCTGACAGCTTTTATTGTCGCATCAGGCTGAATCCGCAGGAGATTTTCCCGCAGCATATCGACCTTATATTTCCCGACCTGATCAGTGAAATAAAACTGTCGATTCAGATTTGAGCGTTCCACCCTGTCAAAATCAACCAGCTTAAGCGATGTACAGCCCGAACGGACAAGATGCATGGCCACATTCGAACCGATCCCTCCGACCCCGGCAATTCCTACCTTCATCAGATCATATCCCAGTCTTTGTAAACCGGCTGATATCCGGCATCTCGTATGGCACCTACAACTTCATCCACACTTCGCTCATCGGTTATTTCAAATTGTGGTGTGCCCGTTTGCTGACGCTCGCCATAGCCGCCCACCCCCGTGCACGAACCGGCAGAAAAACGAGTGACTCCCAGTCCCAGGAGGTTATCGCGAAAGGCAGCGCTCTCTCTGGTTGAAACCGTTATCCCGGCCCTTGGCAGATAGCAGCGCAAAGCCGTCATAAACTGTACAAAACTGCGGTCATCCGCGGTATAATCTGGCTGATAATTCCCTTCCGCTGAATTCATCCTCGGCAATGAAAGACTTATTTCCGTCTCAAGAAAGGTATCATCCAGATACCTGGCATGGAGTCCGCTGAAAAAAACCTCGCTCCGCACGTCGCCCAATCCAAGCAGAGGACCGATATTCACCATACGAAAGCCGGCTTTCGCTCCGCGCTCTGGCGCATCCAACCGATATCTATAGTCGGTTTTTTTACCAGCCCTGTGCACAAGCCCATAACGATTTTCGTCATAAACTTCCTGATAAAGGGTCAAGCTGTCGACCCCTGCCACCCGCAGTCGGGTATAGTCTTCTTCATCCATCGGGAAAATCTCAATCGCCACCGAGGCAAAATATTTTTTCAGCAACCGAACCGCATCTTCAAGATACTCGACGGGAGTCATGGCCGGCGCCTCTCCGGTCAGCAGGAGCACATGCCGCATGCCGGTCGCAGCTATCGCTTTGGCTTCGACTTCGATTTCCGTCAGACTCAGCTTTTTTCGGCTGATATCGTTGCCCCGATGAAAACCGCAATACACACACTCATTGGCACAGAAATTGGAAATATAGAGCGGGATGAACAGCTGGATGGTGCGACCGAAATACTGCCCGGTCAAACGGTGGGCCTTTCTGGCCATCTGTTCGAGACAAGCCGACGCAGCAGGGCTTAGAAGTGCAAGAAAATCGTTTTCTGAAAGTGTCTCTTTGGCGAGCACTGCTTCCACAAAATTCGGCGTTACCCCATCAAAATATGATGGAAAGTCGAACTGCCGGTATTGCTCAATCTTTTTATAAAATGACATAATTTTCCCGCAATATCAGTCAAGAAACCCAGTTAATGGGGAGGAGGCCTTGGCGAGTATACTCTCTTCAGCCATTCTGGCGAGATAGGCGAGTCGACCCGCTTCGACCGCAAGGGCGAAAGCACGGCCCATCATTGCCGGATCTTCTGCGGTGGCGATGGCAGTGTTGACAAGTACCGCCTCGGCACCCATCTCCATTGCTTCAGCAGCATGGGATGGGCGACCGATCCCGGCATCGACCACCACCGGAATCGTGCAATTTTCTATGAGCAGGCCAATGAGTGATTTAGTTTCAAGTCCACGGTTGGTACCGATCGGGGCTCCAAGAGGCATGATGGCGGCAGCACCCGCATTTTCGAGCTTTTTGGCCAGAGTCAGATCGGGCAGCACATAGGGCAGAACAATGAAACCCTCCTTGGCGAGAATGTCGGTTGCTCTTAACGTTTCGTGGTTGTCGGGCATAAGGTACTTCATATCGGTGATCACTTCGATCTTAATAAAGTTACCACAACCCGCCGCCCTTGCAATTCGCGCAATGCGGACAGCCTCCTCCGCGGTGCGGGCACCGGATGTGTTTGGCAGCAGAACGACTTCCTTTGGAACGAAATCAAGGATATTCTCATTGTTCCCTGCGGTGTCAATGCGACGCAGCGCCACTGTAATCATCTCGGACCGACTTGCTGCAAGCATCCTCGGAATCCAGTTTTTTGCAGCAAATTTTCCCGTTCCGGTAAAGAGACGGCTGGTAAAGCTATGTCCGCCAATTATCAACTGTTCATCCTGCATGGTCTCAGCCTCCTCCGACAAAATTCAACAACTCAAGGACATCTCCCTGCCCGAGCATCACTTCATTCCAATCTGCCTGTTTCACAATCCGGCCGTTATATTCCACAACCAACGAGGATGTAACCAACCCCTTTCCTGCAACCAGGCTTTCAATCGTGCACTCATCGACCCGCTCATCTGATCCATTGACACGTATCTCTATTTCCATAGTTATTCCTGTCAGCAAAAAACAAAAAAAAAAGCCGCCTCCCCATATGGGAAAAGCGGCATCTGGCCATCAATCGTGCTCCGAAACCTCCGTTTCAGGCAGGCCGCTTCCCTTCGCCGGCATTACCCGGATCAGGTTCTTAGGGTTGGAATTACTCCTCTCAGCGTTCACTGCACCCCTAGCGATACAAACTTTCTTATTCGACTCAGATGCTTTTGTCAACGCATCTTATGTGCAGTAGAAGTTAATCCATCAGTAACATCGGAAACAGTTTTTCAACCACTGAACCACCAGATCAAAGCTATTTGCCGCCGGTGTAACAAGAAATCCACGCTGTAAGAGATACGTCAGATTCTGCTGTTACTCTCTGATATGTCCAGAAGGGTGATCAACGTCGATCAAGGTTTACAATCTCGCAAAAACCTCAAACATGAGACGGTAAAGTAAAAAGATTACTCTTCGAGGCGTGTGAATTTCACTATTATTTCAGTGTACTAGAGTACGTCGCAATGATAGTGAAATTTGCAGCAGCGAAGCAGGTAAGCACCCTTCAAGACAGGACAGAACCTCCGACTTCGGATGAAGAATTTTTACGACACCGTCAAACTTGAATCCTATGGAGGAAATAGATGGTTTATGGATATCTTAAACGGCTGGAAGCACCACTCTCAATGCACGGCAAAAACATCTGGTTATTGTTACACCTCTTTTTGTTGTTTGCGACACCGTCCCTCGCCGCAGAACATATGCTGCCTGAGGTTTACCGGGAACAGATGGAAGTTTCCGGCTGGCTGATGAGCGAGAAGTTTGATGGGGTTCGTGGGTACTGGGATGGCACGCAACTGCTGACAAAAAACGGCACGGTCCTCTTCCCCCCACCAGCATTTATCAGTCAATTGCCACCTTTTCCGTTAGAGGGTGAACTCTGGGGTGGCCGTGGAACTTTTGAGCAGACCGTGGCTATTGTCAAGAGACAGCTGCCTCACAATGGCTGGCTGCAACTCAAACTGGCCATCTTTGATGTTCCAAAAGCGCCTGGTGGTTTTAGCGAGCGAATTGCTAAAGCTAGAGAGTGGTTCACCGCGCACCCCTCCGAGTACGCTTTCGTCATCGCCCAGACCAGGGTTCGCGATCAGATTCAGCTCCATCAGGAACTGGAGCGGATCGAAAGGCTCGGCGGTGAAGGCTTGATTGTGCGGAAACCTGATGCCAAGTACATCACCGGTCGCAGTATGGAAATACTTAAAGTAAAGAACTATCAGGACGCTGAAGCAACGGTGATTGCGCACCTGCCGGGTAAGGGACGAAATAACGGCCGGCTCGGTTCCTTGCTGGTTGAGCTTGATGATGGCAGACAATTGAAAATCGGCGGCGGCTTTAGTGATGCGGAAAGAGATTCGCCGCCACCCGTAGGTGCGGTTATCACCTATAAGTTTTATGGGAGATATCAGTCTGGAATTCCCAAATTCCCCTCATTCTTACGTATCCGGCAGGATCAGGGTATTTAACACGTAAAAAGCAAAAAATGTGCGCACCAGTTTGGCTGGTCGCTCCACCCTTTCACAAAGTGCGCGCATTATTGATGTTTGCGTTCGAGCAGGAGACGGCGGGCATCATCAGCTGCCATCGGTCGGCTGCAGCCTGCTCCATCTCAGCCTGCGTAGCTGTTCCCAGTTCCTGTTGCAAGGTAGCCAAGCTGACATTCAAAGGCGCTAAGGCGTTGCCGATGTTGTGGAGCACTCCGCCGGCCATTTCGGCAATCCCGAATTTATAGGATTGTTCAACAAGACGACACCCGGTTTCTGCGAGACGATCGACCATTTGATCGAATGTGTATGCCAGGACGCCAACCTCTTCCTCGCGTTGCAGAGTAAATCGTGCCTCAAGATTATCGTTTTCACCGATACGCAGGCCATGCTCTGTCAGCGTGGCAATCGGTTTCAATCACACCTACAGGCTCTTTTGCTGGTTGACGGATTAAGCTGGGTTATTTATCAAAACAAGGGTCTACTATCAAGTTATGATTATATTTTTTTACAACTCACAACCTATATAATTCAACCCCAGACAAAAGGAAACTGAATCAACATAACTACAGAACTATTTGCAAAAGACAGTTCCATTGCAGAATTAAGTTGAGTACAATCACCAGAATGAATCTTTCATCTTCACCTTGTTAGAGAACAGCGTATCCATAAAAATTAACTACCCTATATTAAAAAATAATTCACCAGAGAGGGAGATTTTCTACAATGAAAATAGTAGGTATTGCAGCGAGTCCGAGAAAAAACAAATCCACGCACTTTCTGCTGGAAAAGTGTCTGGAAGAGGTAAAGCATACAGCTCTGACCATGGGAAGATCTCTTGAGATCGAACTGATTGACCTTGCTCCGTTAACAATCAACGGCTGCATTTCCTGTGATAAATGTAAAAAAGGAGTTCTCTGCAGTCAGCAGGATGATTTTCAGCAACTTATTCCAAAATTTGCCGATCCTGCGGTTGCCGGAATAATACTGGCAACTCCTGTTTATATGGGGTCCATGACAAGTCAGGCCAAGGCATTCCTTGACAGATCCGTTCTGTACCGGCGTAATGGTTTTCTTTTTAAAAATAAGCTTGGCAGTGTGATAACTGTAGGAGGTTCCAGAAATGGTGGCCAGGAAATCACTATCCAGGCAGTACATGCAGCAATGATGATCCATGACATGATCATTGTTGGAAACGGGACCCATTTTGGCGGAGCTGCCTGGTCAAGCCACCCCGATGGATATCAAGGGGATATGACCGGCATTGATACTGCCAAACAGGTAGGAAAACGGATAACCGAGGTTGCATTCATGCAGAACAGGTAAGACAAAAGAAACAATCTTAAGGGGAGAATAGCACTTGGGTTCAAATCCTTGGCACACCCAAGAGTTGATACAGTATGAACAAGAACCTATTTGTGGTCGAAAGGGTATTCGAATGCTACTGGACAGATGATATCAATTGCGCAACAACGACTTTAAGGATTTTATCAGAATTCTTCGAGATAGAACTGAGCAGTCAGGTTATTGATGCCGCTGTAGGTATGCATGGTGCCGGAAAGTATGGTGCCCAGTGTGGATTAGTCGAAGGCTCGTTGATGTTCCTGGGGATTTTCGGAAGATTGAACAACCTCTCTGATGACCGGACAACCGAATCATGCAAAGAATTTGCCAAAGAATTCGAATGCAAATTTGGCAGCTTGCAATGCAGCATTATCAGACCTGAGAGGTTTCACCCAGATAACCCACCTCACATATGCGAACCACTTACCTGCAAAGCTGTCGAATTTTCAATCAATTTCATCTCAGACTTAAAGGATCGCATACAATAAAGGTCCATATGTTGAGTGATGAATGGGCATTTTTTCCCTGTCGACTGCCTCCACAAGGCTAACAGACATGTTAGCAGGTCGAATGAAAAAGACCACCAACCGCTGCCCCCTTTTCTGCATAATCGTTATATAAAACTATCGCCTTTTTCGTATCGGCAACAATTACTTCGATAGATTGGTCCTCCAAGGCATCGACGATAGCCTTCGGTACTTTAAGCCTCTTCAGCCTGCCGGTGGTCAAAATCACCACCTGGCAGCCTCTGGCTATCAATTCCTGTATATCACCGTGCTGGATGCCCTTGCCGTGGCCGGTTCCATACTCCGACCAGTCCCATGGTCTGCCACCACCGGGCCACAGTTTACAGTCCTTGCTCCTGCCAACAATTTCCACTTCCATTGAACCCCAGCCGGAAGAAAGAATACGGGGTGAAGGGGCGACCGGATTTTCCATCGTATCCTCCATGTTAAACGCATATCTGCTCTTATCGGACCTCTGTCCTGGATCTCTTTCTTCTAATATAAAGAGTCTTGGTGACACGGGCAACACGAGCCCCCTTTTCATCCAGCACATCGACACGAAATCTCTCGACCAGTTTTTCTCCTGATGCGGCTTTTACTCTTATTTCATCAAGACGTTGTTCGTCTAAGGAAAAAAGTGCGGATACTTTGCCTCGCCCCGGATTGACAAATTTTATCGTTGCTGCGGTGTCCCAGACGATATAATCGTATCCTAGATTACGAATAAGCATCAACATATAAAATGGATCGGTCATTGAGAACAGATTGCCGCCGAAATGACTGTTCACATAGTTCCGGTTGTACCATCGTAGTTTCATGGAGACACGGATTGTCCGCCAGTCCCGATCGATATGTTCAACCAGAACACCCGCCCCCAGATACGGTGGCCAGCTATTCATGACCAGACGAAAAACACCTGGATAATCCATGGGATCGAATTTTCGGCGATGGAGAAATTCAGCTATCATTATCAAATATAATGTTGTGAAAATTTATTTCGGTAAAAGTCCGCCAAATATTGTACCTGTGTCGGCAAGCCCTTCTGCAAAAGTAATAGTTCGCCCTGTTTCCACACCTATATTATAGGTGCCGCCGTACACTTTGGCACCACTCTTGGACGCCTTTCGCAGTCTGGGAAAACGTATGCCGACAAAGGCGTTGAGTCGTTTTTCCTCGGCAACAACTAAATCACCCGATTTTGGTTCAATGCAGCAATCTTCTTTGTTACTCTTTTGTTTCTGCAGTTTCTGATAAAAACCACTTAAGATTCCGAGATAATAGCTGTTTTTTTCTGTTCTGGCCGCTCCTTTAAACCGGTTTCTGTTCAAAGACCAGAGTGAAGCCAGCTTATTTTCAAGAAAATGGTAACAATACTCGGCAATGCTCACATTTTCCTTCGTCCCGAGAAGTTCAATGGTCTTATAGGTCTCGTCGGCAAACGGATCGTAGAGGCTGGACAACACAACCTTCACAAAGAAGAACTCATGTAGAATCGTACAGATTCGCCGTTGATAACCCTCGATCCTTTTTCTTTTTCGATCAATTATTTTAAAACCATAACGGTACGCAGGATCTTTGCCAAGCCACCGCATGTGGTATCTTTCAATAAGATCGTTAGCCTTCTGCATCGCCAATGCAGCCTCATGCGCATTGGAAGATTGAGAAAGGGCCAGGAGTTTCTCAACCCTTGCCATACATTCCCGGCCCCTTTCGGAGATCTTTGAGCCGCAAGCGGCCTGCTTCACCATTTCGACGCCTGCGGCACCAGGGTGGCGATACTCGGGAAGCACTCCTAGAAGCTCACAAGCCTGCTGGAAAATTTCACCGTGGGGGGCGCCAGTGGCCTGAAACTTTTCAGTGCAGAGCTGATGGGCCATTTCGTGTTTCAACACCTGTATCGTTACTGCCCAGGAGTACCGAGCAATCAGATGACGGCTGAGGCGGAGGGTTCTTGTGTCTGGAAGCCAGGCACCCAGTTCTTTCTTGGCATCAGAGATCTCAAAGACAGGTGGCTTTAGCTGCAGGCCGTAATTAAAACAGATCTCCCTGAACTCCACATGCAGCTGCTGTAGCCAGAGATGTTGCAGTCTGTCGATGTTCGGATTTACAGGCATAAATATCATTGGGGAGGATTGAAACTTTCTTGGTTGCAGTACAATAGCGCCGATTGCTGACCATGACAAGGACTGCCTCATTGTTTACAATATATTAGTACCTTAGTACCTTGCTGCTGGTTTCCTGTTCACCAGATTTGGAAATTATTATCTTGTTTTTTGAGAAAGACTTTCTAAAGTACTAAGGCTATTGACCGGTTCGATTCCTGACACTCAACACAACTGACTTCAACAAAAGGTTCTACGATGAAGAAAATGCTCATCCTGTTTATGCTGTTAATTCTCTCGGCCTGTGCCACAAGCCCTACAGGTCGCTCGCAGCTCATGCTCGTTTCTCCCGAACAGGCCATAAGCTCCTCCCGTGAAGCATATGTACAAACCCTTCTGCCGCTGCAAAAAGAAGGGAAGGTCGACTCCGACGCAGCCACCTCAAGACGAATCAGACTCATCACAGGTCGAATCATTGCCCAGGCTATTCTGCTGTATCCACACACCAGAAACTGGGAATGGAGTGTCAAGGTCATTGATGACCCTGAGACCGTCAATGCCTGGTGTATGGCGGGTGGAAAAATGGCTATCTACACGGGGTTGATTAATAAACTCAAGGCTACAGACGATGAAATTGCCCAGGTCATGGGTCATGAGATCTCCCACGCTCTGGCCAATCATACAGCTGAACGGATGTCCATGGCACTTGCCACTCAGCTCGGTCTGTCCGGTGTAGCCGTTGCCGCCGGAGACAGTGCTTACAAGGGAGCCATACTATCTGGCAGCTCCCTGGCCGCAGCAACCGCTATCACCTTGCCAAACAGCAGGACTTCCGAATCCGAAGCAGACCAGATAGGCATTGAGCTGGCCGCTCGGGCCGGTTACGATCCCCGCTCAGCAGTAACACTTTGGCAGAAAATGGCCCAGGTGGGTGGCGAAGGGCCACCGCAATTTCTCAGCACCCACCCATCTCCTGCAAATCGTCAGGAAAGACTCAGAATCCTTGCCGATCAAATGATGGGCTACTACCTCGATAAAACGGCGCGTCCTGTCTATCAATTACAATAGTTTATAATTCAGGTACCCTCTGCCCTTCGCTTTATAATGCTTATAGCAACAACTCATAAAAACACGGATTTCGACGGACTGGCTTCGGTAATTGCCGCAACCCTCCTCTATCCGGGCTGTATCGGTGTCGTCCCGAAGATGACCAATAGAAATGTCGGACAATTTCTCTCAACCCATAAGACAGCTTTTAATCTGATCCTCCCCAATGAAGTACCGCACAACGAGGTGAAAAAACTGATCGTCGTTGATACCGACCAGTGGCATAGGTTGGATCGTATGGAAAAACTGGCTGGTCGGCATGACCTGGAGATTGATCTCTGGGACCACCATATGATAGGCACCGGTGACATTCAAGCGACCTGGTCATGCAAGGAACAGATCGGCTCCACGGTGACGCTCTTTGCTCGTGAGATGCAAAAGCGACAAATGGAACTGACGCCTCTCGACTCCACCGTCATGCTGATAGGACTCTATGAGGACACCGGCCACCTCTCCTACCCGTCAACGACCGCCGAAGATGCAAGAGCTGCTGCCTATCTGCTCGATAACCGGGCGGACCTCAATGTTACCGGGTTTTTCCTCAATCCACCATACGAAGAGAATCAGAAAGAGATCCTCTTTGAGATGATGAAAGAAACGGAAAAATTCGTCATTAATGGAAACACTATCGGATTTAACACCATCAGTCTGGATAAGAAAGTGACTAACCTGGCGGCAATCGTCAACATGTACAGAAAAATTGTCAATGTTGATGCTCTTTTTGTTATCTTCGCAAGTGATGACAGAAACACAGTCATTGGCCGCAGTGGGTCAGAAAATATCGATATCGGCCGGGCGATGCACGTTCTTGGCGGCGGAGGACATCCCGCTGCGGGATCTGCGTCGGTAAAAAACAGTTTCTTATCTCCTCAGCAAATAAAGGAACAGATCATCGCCGGCCTGACTTCAAACAAAACGGAGAGCGCCCGAGTTTCCGATATCATGTCCTTTCCGGTTATCTCTGTCCGGCCAACAACGCCAATGAGTGATGTCCAGTCACTCATGGCTGATAAAAAGATCCGAGGGGTAATGGTCATGGAGGATAATCAGATCCAAGGAATCATAGTCTTATGGGATCTGAAACGAGTAAAAAGGAAATCACAGTGGGACAGTCCGGTCAAGGCCTTCATGGCAAGAGACATAATTACCATAAAACCTGGAGCATCCCCGTCCATTGCTGCCCGAATGATGATTGAAAAAGATGTCGGTTATCTTCCTGTGGTGGAGAACGACAAGGTGATAGGTATTGTCACCAGGACCGATATTCTCACCTACTATTACGATCTTCTGCCGGAATAAACCGAATTGTTCCACATTGGTGCTCACAGAATCTATCAGTTCTTCCAACTGAAAGATGAACACCGGAATCTAAATCCCGACAGAACATTCAGGTCGACATTCGCTGAATGAGAGATATGAAGATCGTCCGCTCACCGGAACCCTAAAAAGGTAGTATACTCCGGATATTGTAATCGTTTATCAGGGCTCCAGGTGTGCGCAAGCAGGTCGATGAGCTATAGTACGCCTATGCACTGCGATCTGCTTGCGTGCAGATGGGGTATTGCTGAACGATTACTAAAGGTCACAAAAAATGATTGACTTCAACGAAGCCTTCTGATAAAAAAGCACTTCTCAATGATGCACAAATGAGCGGGAATAACTCAGTGGTAGAGTGCAACCTTGCCAAGGTTGACGTCGCGAGTTCGAATCTCGTTTCCCGCTCCATTTTAATAGACAGCTGTTTTGGAAAGCATCCTTTTTTTCATCATGCAGCACCCTTTTCAGTTAGAAAAGGACCGTATTTCTGATCCTCCTCAACTATATGACCGAGCCACCATTGGCGAAGAAAACTATAGATGTCTCTTGCTCCCACAGTTTTATCGCCTGCCCATTGCTTTCGAAATTCCTCCATCCTTTGCAGATAGTGTTTGTGGAGGGCAAAATGTTCCTCAAAGTCTGCATAGCCGTACTTTTGCAGGAGAGCTTCTTCCTGCTGCAGATGCGTACGTGCGTATTCAGACATCTCGTCCAGCACACATTCTATTTTCTCAACCCCTTCTTCATTACGTATCACCCGATACATCGTATTGATTAAATCGATAAGCTTGCGGTGCTGCTCATCCATTGATGGGATGGAGGTTTCATACGATGCTCGCCACTTTATTATATCCACTTCAAGTCACCTCATTTTTATAATACATGCGGGCAAAGATGGACAGTTGCCATCTTTGCCCGCATGGAGAAACCCTCATTTTCCCCCGTACTCATTTTTGGCAACGCTGTTTCCATTATACCCACCACACTCTACTTTTGGAACCACTTCACTGTCGTTTCAGTTTCCCTGTTTGAAACAGATATTTTTGACTTCATCGAAGGTCGCAACAAAGTAGGGAGTGATGCCGGCCTTGATGTGGTCAGGAAGTGACTCAAAATCTTCCTGATTATCCTTTGGCAGAATAACTTCCTGCACCTTAGCCCGTTTTGAGGCGATCATTTTTTCCTTCACGCCACCAATAGGCATCACCAGACCACTGAGTGTTAACTCTCCCGTCATAGCCAGATTTGGTCGAATTGGTTGATTTGTAACCAGTGAATAGATTGAACAGGCCATAGTAATCCCGGCTGACGGACCATCCTTGGGTGTTGCACCGGCCGGCACGTGGAGATGGATAAGGTTGTTGTTGAAAATCTCCATACCTTTGCTGTGGGCTTTCACCACAGAACGAACGTAACTATAGGCAATTTCAGACGATTCAACCATAACCTTTCCTAACTGGCCGGTCTGTTTAAAACCAGGTTGTCCACTCGGAATAATAATCGATTCAATATGCAGTGTTGCCCCACCCATGCTGGTGTAGGCAAGCCCGGTAATGACTCCCACCCTGGGTTTTTTAAAAGCCTGTTCTTCAGTAAAAACACGCTTCCCGAGCAAGTCTTTGAGTTCGTCCTTGTGGATACGGATTTTCTGATCAGGATTTTCAATGACCCTGTTCACCATTTTCCTCAGGATTTTTTTTATACTGTTCTCCAGTCCACGGACCCCGGCCTCGCGGGCGTAGCCATCAACGATTGCCCCTAGCACCGCTTTTGAGATGGTTATTTGCTTTGGGGTCAATCCATGTTCCTTGAGCTGCTTGGGGATGAGGTGTCTTTTCGCTATCTCTACCTTCTCTTCTAAAATATATCCGGGCAACTGGATCATCTCCATCCTATCCATCAGAGGACCGGGGATAGTATCAAGCTGGTTGGCCGTGCAGATAAAGAAGACTTTTGACAGATCAAAACGTACATCCAGATAGTGATCAAGAAAATCCCGGTTCTGCTCCGGATCGAGCACTTCAAGAAGAGCCGAGGCAGGGTCACCATGGAAACTGGCTCCAATTTTGTCGATTTCATCAAGCATGATTACCGGATTAGCCGTCTTACATGTTTTGATTGCCTGAATGAATTTTCCCGGCATTGCTCCGATGTACGTCCGGCGATGTCCCTTTATTTCGGCCTCGTCACGCATGCCGCCAAGAGAAAAACGATAAAATTCCCGCCCCAGACTTTGTGCGACCGACCTGCCGATTGAGGTTTTTCCGACACCTGGCGGACCTTGCAGGAGCAGGATGGTTCCTGAAAGATCACCCTTTATAACTCCTACGGATATCAGTTCCAGAATCCGGTCCTTAACGTCATCAAGACCGTAATGGTCCCGATCAAGGATTTTCGCCGCTTTTTTCTGATTATAGCTGTCTTTTGAGTAGACACCCCAAGGAAGGATGGTCAACCAATCGAGATAGGTCCGGGTCACATTGAATTCCGGAGAAGAAGCGCCAAGAAGTTTGAGTTTTTCCATCTCCTCTTTCACCTTATCCCGCGCTTCATCGGTGAGCACCAGTTTCTTGAGCCGATCCTGATATTTTTCTATCTCTGACTGGGTATCGTCTTTTGCCAGCCCCAGTTCTTTTTTAATTTCCTGTAATTGCTGCTTTAGAAAGAATTCCCGCTGCTGCTTGGAGAGCTGTTCCTCAATCCTTTTGGATATCTTGGCTTTGAGTTTGGAAATCTCCACTTCATTTTTCAAAAGAATCAAGACCATTTCAAGCCGCTTCCGCACTTTGAACGTTTCCAGAATGTTTTGAATTTCAGTTCCGGAAGAGGTGGTCATAGAAGCGGCGAAATCTGCCAATGATCCAGGATCACTGAGATTTATCCTCTCAATAAGCAGACTCAACCCCTCTTTAAACAAGGGGTTCAGATTGACAAGCTCCTTAATGCAATCTATTATCGCCACTGAATATGCCTTCAGCTCTTCAGTGTTTTCCTGGATATCCTCATACCAGTATTTCACCTGAGCAGTGAAGATGGCGTTCTTTTTCATCAGAGCCAGTACATCGAATCTTTCCAGGGCCTGTACCAATACCTGGAGAGGTTCACCCGGTTTATATGGAGATACCTGAATAACCCTGGCGACCGTCCCTACTTTAAAAAAGTCGTCCGCATTGTCTGCAGCATGGGCCAAGCCATCTTCCTTCGGTTTCTGCAGGATGAGACCAAAGTAGAGGGGGGTGTTCTGGTTGACGTGTTTCATGACCGCCTGTTGCAGGACGCTATCGTCAACAATGATCGGCCCCATCATCTTTGGAAACATAGGACGGTCGTGCAGGGGAATCACCATCAAATGATCCGGCAGAAGATCCTTGGTCACGACCAGTGATTTTCCAGATTCTTTTTCCTTCTCATCCCCTGGAGATTCAATTCCATCAGGGGTTAAAACAGTTGTCTCTTCCGCCATATTTTCTCTCCTGTCATCGTTATTCTTGTGTAAGGGAAATTGTTATGTTTCTCTCTATTACATATCTGACTTCGTTTTGATATATTAGGCAGACGGTTGTCAAGAGGCGAAATCCTAACATCATACTATTCCCTAATTGATACAGATAATCATTTGCAAATAAAAGCAAACAAAATTTACAGCCAATATCAAATAATCATCGAGAAACTCTGTTTGCCTGATAAAGCTGGTATTCAGTTATTGATCTCTGAAAAACAGGCATTATCCTGTTAGATGGTCAATACTTTGCACTCTTCAACCCGCAAGAATTTATAAGGATATTTCAAATGACATATCAAATCCACCGAGTGAGAATGGAAGATGAATTTAAACATTGCCCACTTTGCAGTTACCGAGACGGCTTTCATTCGATGCTGAAACGTGACGGTGAGGAGATTCTATGGCTGTTCATCTGCCCCTCCTGCCATGAAGTTTTCGATGTCGGGCAAACCCTTAAATGAATAACATACTTCTAAAAACCGCCACAACCCTGAAATATTACCGTAAAAAAAATGAATACAATCGAAGCGCTTATCAAGCGTAAATCTGTACGCGCCTTTTTGGACAAGGTTGTCGACAGGGAAAAAATTGTGAGAGTCCTGCGAGCTGCCCGTCATGCTCCATCTGGAACAAATGCGCAGCCCTGGCAGGTTGCCGTTGTAACCGGCAGAAAAAAAAACGAACTCACCCGGGCAATGGAAGCTGCCTTCCGTCAAGACGGTATCGGCACAATGGACTATACCTATTACCCGCTCGAATGGCATGAGCCGTATAAAAAAAGACGGGTATCCTGCGGTGCTCAACTCTACTCCGCTCTCAAGATCGACCGCCGGGACAGGGCCGGAAGAATCGAGCAATGGATCGCAAATTACCGCGCTTTCGAAGCACCGGTTATCCTCTTTTTCTTTCTTGATTCGGTAATGAAAAAAGGATCCTTTCTCGATTATGGGATGTTCATACAGTCGGTGATGCTTGCGGCCCTTGAAGAAGGCCTGGCGACCTGTCCCCAGGCTGCCCTGGGCCAATATCCAACGTTGGTGAAAGATGCTCTGGGCTACAGGCGGGAGACTACTCTTATCTGCGGAATGGCCGTTGGTTATGAGGATAAAGATGCCCCGGTAAACAATTACCGAACGCCCAGAGAAGAAGTTGAAAACTTCACTTGTTTCTTTGAATAAAGTACGGCCATGATTGGAAAAACCCTGTACAATACGATCAGTACAATTCCTTTTCGCAACGAGACATACAATAGAGGAGAGATCGATGTTTACTATTGGTGACATTCGAAATATAGCTATACAAATTGAAAAAAACGGTGAAGAGACATACCGCAAAGCCAGCAAAGCCGCCAAAGATCCCCAGGTGGCAAAAATACTCGCCTGGATGGCAGATGAGGAAAAAAATCATGCTGAGTGGTTTGCCAATCTCAAATCAGTCAAGCCATTGTCCGCGGAACAACAGGAGATGGAATCAGTAGGCCGAACACTGCTTCAGGAGATGATCAGGGGCAATGATTTCCTGTTGGACGGAGAAGAGTTGCAGAATGCCAAAAATGTCGAAGAGGTCATAGCAAAGTCAAAAAACTTCGAGCTGGACACAATTTTGTTCTATGAATTTCTCATTAACTTTCTTGATGACCAAGAGGCAATCAAGCAACTGAAAGATATTATCGAACAAGAAAGGAAGCACATTAAAAATATCGAAAAGATTGAAAAGCAAACAAATGGTGATTCCTGCGAATCGGTCTGATGCAAATGAGAACTTTCTTTATGCTGACTGTGAATCCATCCCGTTTTGTAGTGAGGTCAGAAATCTGGAGACATATATGACTAAGCAAGGATCAAAATCTGCTCGATTTTTCTTCATCCTGATCCTGTCGCTGGCGTTGCTACAGGCATCGTTTCTTCACGCATCAGAACCCATGGCGATGACCACTGGACAGACTGTTTATATCCCGGCATATTCCCATATTTACCACGGCAACAAAGAGACCCCACTGTTGTTGTCGGTTACCCTCAGTATCCGAAATATTGACCCGAACAATTCGCTCACCGTAACCACAGTCAATTATCATGAAACAGAAGGCCCACTCGTAAAAGAATACATCAAGGAGCCTGTTGTGCTCGGCCCACTCGGCTCGAAACGTTACATTGTTCCCCAAAAAGACAATACCGGTGGATCTGGTGCAAATTTCATTGTGGGGTGGCAAGCAGAAACACCGATAAACCCACCAATCATAGAATCAGTCATGATCGGTACCCAATCACAGCTGGGCATTTCCTTCACCTCAAGAGGACAGGCAATTCGGAATTAGCCCGAATTTCTCCCCAACCGAGGTTTTGCCGTGCATGGGAGAAGCAAAGCGATGGGCCAGGCCAGATAAGCGCAGACTTGGCAGTCAACTATACACATTACTTCAGCGCCATTACAAGGCGTGGTGAGATCGGTTGACTTCTGGTGAACATTGTGCAAGTTTAAGGTATTTGCTAATCCAGTCGACAACAACATGATTTTAAAAAGTTTTTTGAAATTGACACAATGTCCATGAGAAATCCGGGGTAGTTCATTACCCGTTCGAAGTCGAAGTTTATACAGAACAATCGCCCTTAAGGTTGTTCCCTCTTTTACTGGTCGGATTGATGGAGAGCTGGCTAGCTCATCTCTGGACAGAAAGAAGTTAGTGGATATTATAAGTCGCATCTTTATATATTCACTTTCAACCCATTCATAACAGCCAACACTAATGTGAGGAAACCATGATTAGTCAAGATTTCGTTAAAAAGTTGCAGGTTGATGGCATATCATACAGCTATTTTGACATACGGGAGCTTTCAAAACATGGACTGGGAGACATTGACCGACTCCCATACTCAATTCGTATTCTGGTTGAAAATCTATTAAGAAAATTGGATGGTAAGATAGTTTCGGAGAAAGATCTACGCGCCATAACCGCATGGAAGAAAAGTTACGATGCGCCGGTTGAAATACCTTATCATCCTGCCCGTGTTCTTATGCAGGATTTCACTGGGGTTCCCGCGGTGGTCGATCTGGCGGCCATGCGCGATGCAGTGAAACGCCTTGGTGGCGATCCAGCCAAAGTCAATCCACGAGTACCAGTCGAACTGGTTGCCGACCATTCCGTTCAGGTCGATTTTTCCGGCACCAGCCTCAGCTTGACCGGCAATGTCGCCAAAGAATACGAGAGAAACAGCGAGCGGTACTCCCTCTTGAAATGGGCGCAGAAATGTTTTGACAACTTCAAGGTAGTCCCACCCAACTCAGGGATCTGCCACCAGGTAAACCTTGAGCATCTCGGCAGGGTGACCATCACCGAAGACGTTGGTGACACAACCTATGCATACCCAGATACCGTCGTTGGTCTCGACTCCCATACACCAATGATTAACGGTATCGGGGTCATGGGATGGGGTGTAGGTGGCATTGAAGCCGAAGCGGTTATGCTCGGTCAACCATATTACATGTCCATCCCCGAAGTCATCGGGGTGCGACTTACCGGTGAACTGAGGGCAGGCATCACCGCTACGGATCTCGTTCTGACCCTTACGGAATTGCTTCGCAAGAACAAGGTTGTTGAAAAATTCGTCGAATATTTTGGTCCCGGTATGCAGAACCTCTCCATTCCCGACCGAGCCACCATCTCCAATATGACTCCCGAATACGGTGCGACACTCGGGTATTTCCCTATCGATGAGAAAACACTTCAGTACCTGCAGCTGACCGGTCGAAAAAAACAGGCCGCCATCACTGAAGCCGTCGGCAAGGCATGTGGCCTCTTTTACAGTGAAAGTGAAACAATTGAATATACCAAGGTAATTGACTTCGATCTGACGACCGTCGAACCGTCTCTCGCCGGACCCGCCAGACCCCAGGACCGGATTCCTCTCTCAGGAATGCGATCTGCTTTTGAAAAAATCCTCGGCTGCAACTATGAGCGCAACAGCAATCAGGCGGCTGTCTCTACCTTTATCGATGAATCGGGCTGTGAAACCAGCCGTGACGATGCCTGCCATGCAGTGGCGAAAAGAGACATTGAGATTAAATTTAATAATAAACCAGTTAAAATCAGTGACGGCAGTGTGGTTATCGCCGCCATCACGTCCTGTACCAACACTTCAAACCCCCATGTGCTGATCGGTGCCGGCCTGATGGCAAAAGAAGCTGTCAAGCGCGGACTTCGGGTACCCGGTTTTGTTAAAACCTCCTTTGCACCGGGTTCCAAGGTAGTCAGCAACTATTTGAGCCAAACAGGATTGATGCCCTATTTCGAGGCGCTCGGCTTTCACATCACCGCATTCGGCTGCACCACCTGCATAGGCAACAGCGGCCCACTCAATCCGGCGCTGGAAGATGTTATTAAAGAGCACGATCTAAATGTAGCTGCAGTTCTTTCCGGTAACAGGAACTTTGAAGCCCGCATCCACCAGCAGATCAAATCCAACTTCCTGGCTTCACCAATGCTGGTGCTGGCCTTTGCCCTGGCAGGTAGAGTGGACATTGACTTAACTTCTGCCCCCCTCTCCACCGATCCCAACGGCGAACCAGTCTACCTTATGGACCTCTGGCCGTCCAACGAAACAATTAATTCCCTGGTTACGCAGCATGTCACTCCGGAGGCATTCAGCCTCGAATATGCGCAGATCTTCGATGGTGACGAGTTCTGGAAAGGATTAAAGGTCTCGGAAAGTACCACCTATAACTGGGATGAAAAATCAACATATATAAAAAATCCACCCTATTTTGACAACTTCACCGATGCTCCCACACCACCAAAAGATATTATCGGGGCAAGAAATTTCCTCCTCCTGGGCGATACCGTCACCACCGACCATATATCTCCGGCAGGAGCGATTCCGAAGGAATATCCTGCCGGCCGGTACCTTATCGAACAGGGTGTCGATCCTGCTCACTTCAATTCCTACGGCTCCAGGCGAGGTAACCATGAGGTGATGATGCGGGGAACTTTTGGGAATATCCGGATAAAAAACAAGATGGTGGCTCCCAAGGAGGGTGCCTATGCCATTAAACAGCCGGAAAATATCGAAATGTTCAACTATGACGCTGCGATGAAATACCTTGGAGAAGACACCCCTCTCATCGTCCTTGCCGGCAAGGAATATGGAACTGGATCTTCCAGAGACTGGGCTGCAAAAGGGACGAACCTCCTTGGAATAAAAGCCGTTATTGCCGAATCCTTTGAACGTATTCATCGCAACAATCTGGTGGGAATGGGTGCACTGCCGGTTGTTTTCAAGCCGGGAGAAAGTATCGATTCTCTGGGATTGGTCGGTACTGAGATTTTTACAATCGAAGGCTTAGCCGACATCAGTCCCCGAAAAGTTCTGAAGGTCACTGCAGAAAAACAGGATGGCAAGAAACTCAACTTCGAGGTCATTGCCCGCCTCGACACCGAGGTTGACGTCACCTATTTTCAACATGGTGGTATTCTTCCCTATGTCCTGCGACAGATGATGAAAGGGGAGTAAAAACAAACAGGCGTAAAGCTCGATAAGTCAATTGCCTTCTTCTATATAAAAAAACCCCCGAATCAATTTTTGATTCGGGGGTTTTTCTTTTTTCTATGAAAAAAGCAGAAATCACACGGGAGAATCAAATAATTTTTTAAGCTCGGGTTTACGCTCAAGAATCAGTTCTTTCATCTCCTGAACCAGGGCATGGTCAGGATGAATCTTAATGAAATCATATGCTTTTATGTAATTACTTTCCACCAGCACTTCGATCATTCTCAATGCTTGGGGATGATCAGGTGCTACATCGAGTATGAAAATTATGGCATTGGGAGTCAATTTTTTAATGTCGGAACTCTTCGTAATATCATAGATTCCGTCAAAAATACTGCTGACCTGCGGATGATCCATTTTTTCCTGAAGGAGAAGTACGGCAATATTCGGATCCCTGTCAAACATTGCCTTGATGATCATTTTTGTATAGACATTATCAGGATTGGCAGTAACAAAATCGTAGGCATTCGTGAGATTTTTAACGGCAAGGGCGGTGGTCAGCTCCTCCGTCAGTGGATGATCCGGTATGATTTTCAACATATGGGCGATAACATCAGACCTCAGTTCCTGAACATAATCTCTTTCAATCGCGTACATGCCTTTAATAATCGACTGGGTACCGGCATGACCGGGCATACGTTCAAGAACCTTTACCGCACTGGCGTAGCTCAATCCCTTGAGTGGCTGGCCGTTCGTGGCGTACATCTGCCCTATCAGAATTTCAGCCTGGGGAGTGTCTGGATATCGTTCAATAAACTCAAAAGCACGATCAAAATCCCACCCTGTCAGGTGGCCCGGGTTTCTTTTAACGGCTTCAAATTCTTTCATCATTTGATGCTTCTCGTCTTCTGGTATAGTCTCCAGCTCACTCTCGGTTTCATCCCGTTCACCGGAAATCTTTGCCCGAAGTTTTCGAAAGAGTCCGCCACTCGATTTTGATTTTTCAATTTTCATATCGTCAATCCGCTTCAGAAAGTTACTTTGTCAACAACGCGTCCGATCCAGACTCCCAACTCCAATCATTTGTATACTACAATCAGTGATGAGTTGCAAACCACTGTTTGTATGGAAATGTAAGAGTTTGGGGTATTTTATTGAACCTTGACAAACGCCTGTCTGCAGGTCAACATATCTGTTATTCATTGCTCCTCCATATTCGTTGGCAGTTCTAATCTTCTGACCCTGGAAAAACCGACATGGCAAATAAACGAGTCACTGATTTACTACGATTACACTTTAAACAACACACCCGTCCTGATAACTCATCGTACAGAGCAATTCTATTTGCTGATGTATGCGAGATCGCCACAGAAACAGGACTGTCTATTAAAGCGGTTGAATGCGCCGCTCTCGAAGCTGGAATTGTACCCGAGCGATACAGCCGCAATCAAACGTCGCTCTCCAATGTGGAACAGCTTCAATTACTGCGCTCTCACGTGGCGATTATCGGGCTTGGCGGGTTGGGTGGAACGGTGACCGAACTTCTTGCCCGAATCGGGGTCGGGTGCCTCACCCTTGTGGACGGTGACTGTTTTGATGAAAGTAACCTGAACAGGCAGCTTCTCAGTTGCCCTGCCAATCTCGGAAGACCGAAAACAGAAGCGGCCAGGGTCCGAACACAGGAGATCAATCCTGCTGTTGAGGTGCGCACCATACCCGAATTTTTCAAGGCAGAAAATGGACAGGCAATTCTCCATGGCGCTCAGCTGGCAATCGACTGCCTCGACACCATCACAGCTCGCTTCCTGTTGGAAGAGGCGTGCAGGAGGGCTTCAATTCCGCTTATTTCGGCGGCTATAGGTGGCAGTAGTGGGCAGGCAACGGTAATTTTTCCAGAAGATCCTGGGCTACAAAACATCTATGGGGCTTCCGGAAAAACTCGAAATAGAGGGATTGAAGCTTCAGTGGGTACTCTCCCGTATGGTGCTGTGTATATGGCCGCCGTTGAATGTGCGGAGGCAACGGCCATATTGCTTGGCAGACCTTCAGATTTGAGAAACAGACTACTTATAGCCGAAACAAATGATCACACGACAGAAATCTTCAACTTGCCTGGTTTCGTTGCAGATTCTGCGGACTGACACCAACCCCCGATTGCACAAACCGAATGAGCCGAAAAAGAGGGTGAGCCGCCACAGAGGAGAATTTACTTGACGTCAAGATTGTAAAAAGTGTTGATATGGTCCTTTTTCGCCTGAACAGGCTTGGCAAAAACGACATCTTTCAGCCCATAGGTATGAATGAGCCTTTCTGCTGTTTTACGACGCTGTTCTCTATTGTTTTTGAGGGTGCCATTAAGGTTTCCAAGAGTAACCACTCCGTCCTGGATGCCTACCGTGGCCTGTGGAGAGCTATTCACGATCTTGGCATGGATATTGGCGAGCAAAGTCTTTTCCTGGAGCCGCTCTAAAGAATCCGGCGTCACATTGAATCTTCCCTTTTTGACCACGTCACACAAGACCTGGACAACATCCTCGACAGTCATGGTATTGATATGCAGAACCATGTCATAGAGGCTGCAGTTCAAGGTGTCTTTTCCATAGAGAGAAAGACTCCATCTCTGCCGCTCATCATCATCTTTTCTCAACATGTATCGGGCCTCTTCCGCAGAACAGTCTTCCCGTTTCATCTCTTCTTTTACCCGGTCTTCCATGTTGGAGATAATTCTTACTTTCAAGACATGAGCAATATCCTGCAGAAAGAAATGGCCTGCCAGTCCATGGTAGACAACATTGTCTTTGGCCACATGGTTCAAAAAGGCGGCACGAAAGTAACTGATATACCGTTCTTTACCATGATTGAACCGTTCAAGGATAGAAGGTGCATCGTGGAGTGCCTTTACAAGCTTGATTTCAGGAATGGAAAATTCTTCACAGGTTTCCAGTAGAATATCCCGTGAAACACACTCATATCCAAGGCATTTGGCCAGGGCTTCCGCTACTTCCTTACCCCGACTGTAGGATCCTCTTGATATCGTTATAATAGCCACAATAAACTCCCTGTAGTATGAAAATTAGTAAATGATACAAAAGCCGGCGAAAATCGTTTGCAACAACTCTCCAGAACGTCTGTTCCATCCATTTATGTTGTACACTTTTATGGTCGAAGTAAATACAAATATTGATAATTTATTTAAAAAATTCCAATAAGGCATGCAGAGTCGTCAATGGATGGGGCGGACATCCCGGAATGTAGAGATCCACCGGGATGATGCTGTTCAGCTCCCCAAGTATCTCACTGCTTCCGTAAAATGGTCCACCGGATATAGAACAACTCCCACCGGCAATAACCACCTTGGGAGAAGGGACGGCGTCATAGGTCGAAATGAGTGCCGATTTCATGTTTTTTGAAATGGGGCCGGTGACATGTATTCCATCTGCGTGTCGAGGAGAAGCGACAAAATCAATACCAAATCTGGCCAGATCGAAAAATGGGGTGCCGAGAACATTTGTATCCGCCTCACAGGCATTGCAACCGGCTGCTGACACCTGACGCAATTGGAGAGACCTGCCGAAAAGCTTACGAAAGTGTTTTTTCGAGTGTTCCGCAAGAGTCGGCAAGGTCCCGTCACGGAGAAGCGCCTCCCGTGTCGCTGTTCCCATCCCGAATTCCCTGCTGAAAGTGACAAAGGCTCCTTCCGACACATTTTCACAACGTCCGCAGAACGTGCATTTTCCAAGATCGATCTTTTTTTCCAGAGCTACTATTGCATCCTGTGGGCAGATCGCCTCACAAAGACGGACAATTGCCGGATCGCAGTCTCTGTTTATCTGTGGTAGTCCCCTGTACCGCTTATAGAGATTGATCGGTTCTTTCGGGTAACTGGTGGTCTTACAACCTTGCTCTATTCTATTTCTTATGATTTTCAACATATGGCTTTACCTTCGTTACCGGAGAAATAGCTTATGATTTCTCAACCGGCCGACAAACGATTTTAAAGATCAAAACCGCAGTATGAGAGATTAAAGCTCTTATTACAGAGAGGGAAGTCGGATATTTCCTGATTCCTGAGTGCCATTGCCAGCCCCGTCCAGTTGCGAAATGACGGATCCTTCACTTTATACCGCACGATCTTACCACCCCCGTCAGTCAGGAGACAGTGTGACAACTCTCCTCGCCATCCCTCATTGACGGTCACCACGAACGCATCAGGCTCAAGGGATATTTCCTGCACAGCGGTCTTTGAACTGGGTTCCCCCAATCTGTTCAAAAGCGTTCTGATCAGATGCATCGAGTGCATGATCTCCTCCCGACGCACCGTGGCCCGGCTGTATACATCGCCGTTCACCATCTCGTTTCTGTTAGCAGGCAGCGGCCCATGGACTTCTGTAGGGAAGGAGACCCGCGCATCGTATTCAATGCCGGAAGCCCGGCCGCTGTACCCAACCAGGCCAAGGTCTTCGGCCATCTGTTTTGAGACTGTCCCGGTATGTTCAAACCGGGCCTGAACCGTATGAGCGGTGAAGAGCAGGTCGCATACATTTCGTATCTCCGGCTCCAGCTCTTTTAACTTATCGTCGATAATCATTGCCTGTTCTGTATTCATTATCTTCGATACACCACCGGGAAGCACCAGGCTTTTTCCGAACCGGTTACCGCAGAGCACCTGCAAGAGATTCAGGAACTCCCCTCGAATCCTGCCGAAATAAGCCGCCGGCGGATTGAAAGCCACATCTCCGCTCAAAGCACCCAGATCTCCGATATGATTGGCGATACGCTCCAACCCCAGCGCTATCGAGCGAACGACCCCGGCTCCGGGGTCAACGGAGAGACCGGCCAGGGATTCCAGGGCCTGACAGCAGCAGAGATTATGGTCGACGCTGGTATCACCTGCTATACCCTCACAGATAACCGGCAACCGTTTCAACGAAACCTCGGTCAGCAGGTTTTCAACACCGCGATGCTGGTACCCCAGCTGGATCTCAAAGGAGAAGACCTCTTCCCCGGCGCATTGAAAACGGAAATGTCCGGGCTCGATAATGCCAGCGTGAACTGGACCAACAGCCACCTCATGGATAGCTTCGCCTTCGACCTGAAAGTAAGGGTTATAAAACTCGCGGGAAAGACGCCTATCAGAAGACAAGCACCGGCCAGGAGAACAACCGGCATCGTCATCGCCATCCCTCCTTCGCTTGCCCGCCGCGCCATTTCGGTTCGGGGTTCACCAAGAAACACAATCCCCACAACCTTGGTGAAACAAAAAGAGGCCAATCCCCCGATCACCGCGAGAGAGATGATGGCCATCATCGACAGCAGCAGGGTCGACTGGGTATATTGCAAGCCCTGAAAGGCGGCAAAATAAACTAAAAATTCACTGATAAAACCATTAAAAGGCGGAAGACCGGAGATCGACACGGATCCTACAAGAAAGGTTTTCCCGGTAACGGGCATCCTTTTCATAAGGCCACCCAGCTGATCGACATGGCTGGCACCGGTCTTTTTGATTACCGCGCCGGCACCGAGAAACAGCAGTGATTTAAAGATGGAGTGATTCAGCACATGCAGGAGGCAACCGGCGAAACCAAAACCCGCCATGGCCGTGTTTCCCTGTGCAACGCCGATCATACCCAGCCCCGCACCCATAAGAATGATACCGATATTTTCGACACTGTGGTAGGCGAGCAGTCTTTTGATGTTGTGCTTCCCAAGGGCGTAGAGAACGCCGAGCACCCCTGAAACCATACCGAAGATGAGTACTGTCTGCCCGATACGAATATCCGTTGCAGCAAGGACGAAATACAACCTGAGAATTCCATATATCCCCATTTTGATCATAACCCCAGACATGATAGCCGAGATATGACTGGGGGCAGCGGGATGGGCATGGGGCAGCCAGATATGAACAGGGCACCTGCCTGGGCAAACAGAAGATACAGATAACCAGCCGTTCTGGTTGACGATTTCTCGTAGTCATACATGACAAGAAAATAGGAAGAAATCGACATGATTTCCCAGACCAGTGCAAAGGTGAGCATGTTTGCGGCAGCCGTCACGAGAGCCATGGAGACAATAAGAAGGTTGGTGAAGAGATAGCTGATTGCCGTCCGACAAGAATTCTCGGCCTTCTCAAAACAGAACAAACTGTACAGAGCCGCCAAAGGACAGATGAGGAAAATAGGCAGCAGGAAAAAGAAGGTGAGCGAATCAAAGGTAAACGACAGGCTAAAAGCATGCAGCCACGACCATGACCAGGCCAGACTCTCAGGATGGGTGGCGGCTGAGAAAATGGAATATATTCCGGTAAGACAACCGATTGCTGTCATAGCGATATAGCTGCATTTGGTCAACACGAACTGACGATGGGTCAGAAGGGGTACTGCTCCCCCCGCGACGATAATTGCAAGGGATAAGAGAAAAAGATTCATCGGTTCTGTTTAGTAGTATTTTATTGTTGTCCGCAGTACCGGCCAAACCGGTGTACACCGAAATGGCTGTTCGCATGCGGGCTTTCACACCAAGCGCGACGCCCCAAAATCTCTCTGCAACTAGATATCTGAAAACTCATCCCGTGCTTTAAAAAAGAGTTCCCTGAAGGTGCTGCCTCCACTTATACAGGTGGAGACCAATCATTGTTTTTTCTGCGCCATCAGCGCGACAAACAAATCGTCCTGTTCAAGTGGACCTTCCGTATCATTGAGTCTTCCACTCCGCTGTAAGCAGGCGGCCCAGGGCACAAAATATCGTTCCCCCTTTCCTCTGAAAGCCGCCAGGTCTCTATCCAATCCGGCGATGCAGAGGAGATTTTCCGACGCACTCCCATTGCTGGCGGGGAGCACATCGTTGATGGCCCTGGTGAATTCGTTTTGCAGATAAATCATAGCCGCCAGCAACTGGGGGTTGCTATCTGTTACGATGATATTCATTGCCGGCAGAAGTGCTCCGTCAACTGTGCTTTTCTCACCAACGCTGTCGTGTATCTTCTTGGTTTCTGCAAAGCTGAAAAGTTCGGAGGTAAGCAAGTGGCCGATCCGCTGGCACTTTCCAGTTCTCCAGGAGAAACCACCATCGCCCAGAAACTGTAAAAAATTTTCCGAAAGCTGATATGTTATGAAAGAGTCGGAAACGTTTATGGGGGAGAAATGACCCTCCCTATCAAAATCAACGATTCTCTCCAGATGAATTTTCAAAGTCTTGACATCACTCTTCGCTCCAGCTTTTACCAGTCCCGAGGGTATGGTGACGAGGTACTGACCGGCCTGGTTGCAGGTGAGATAAATATGATTTTGAGTAAACTGGTATGCAGCAAGATATGGAGCAATAAACTCTGAGATCGTGCCATCGGTCCTGCGATCGGCAGTTTCATGAATGAGCGGACGCATCAATCCACGAAATACACCCCAGCTCGGCTCATAGGGAACTCTGGCTGAAAGAATCCTGACAGTATCTTTTCCGTTTGATCTGGCGATAAAAGGGGCAGGGTTGTCGTCGTATCCTGCGTTATGATCTGTCGAAGATTCAGAAATGATGCCAATCGGTTTTTGAAAGCCGAGGGAAAGACAATAATTGTACAGAATGGGAAGCAACTCTCCGTAAGGGATCACTCGGCCCTTAGTGTTACAGGATAATGATTTCTCAGAAGAGAAGAAGCGTGAAAGCGAATTATTTGCCGATAAATATGATGACATTCTTTCTTAACTCCCATGCAGATATCAGGTATGAGGATATCATTCACTCCATGCTCCATGGCGTTACGGAGCTCCCTGACGTTTCCCGGCCATTCATAACCAAGCAGTCTTTTAGCGGTCGATTCAGCCAGCCCGGTCACCTTCTTCCCCTGCTTTCCTGCAAAATCCCTGATAAATTTTCCAGCGAGCAGGAGGATATCGGTCCCCCGAGCTCGCAGAGGTGGAATATCCAGTTTGATGACATTAAGCCGATAATAGAGATCCTCACGAAACAGCCCCTCGGCAACTGCCCGCTCAATGTCAATATTGGTTGCGGTTATTACACGCACATCGACTTGTATTTCCGCGTTGCCACCCACCGGTCGCACAGTACGCTCTTCAAGCGCCCGTAAAAGTTTCGGTTGCAGGGATATGGGAATGTCTCCGATCTCATCGAGGAAGAGTGTCCCCCCGTCCGCCTCACGTAATAAGCCTTTGCGGTCCTTCCAGGCATCGGTAAAAGCCCCTTTGACATGCCCAAAAAGCTCACTTTTCAAGAGATTATCGGGAAGCGCCGAACTGTTTATCGCCACAAACGGTTGATCATCTCTCCGACTGTATTCATGCAGGGCCCTGGCGGTGATTTCCTTGCCTGATCCGCTCTCTCCGGTAATAAGAACGGAGGTTTCGGTGTCGGCAATCCGCTCCAGACGAGAAAACAGGTCTTTCATAACCAAATTCTCGCCTAATAACCCTGAGAAGGAATGAATCCGTTCAAATGCCTCGCTGAGCGCCTGGACCTGGTGTCTGAGCCTGCGGTGATTCACAGCCCGCTGGAGAGCAACGGCGAGGATATCCAGATCCAATGGTTTGGTAATAAAGTCATAAGCTCCGACACGAATTGCTTCGATCGCCGTTTCCATGGACCCGAAAGCGGTCATCATTATAACCGGGATTTCCTGCCAGTTCTCCACCACCTCACGGCATACCTGCATTCCACTGACATCCGGGAGATTAATATCGGTTAGAATAACAACCGGTTGTTCCCTGTCGATTTCGGCAACCCCTGAAAGCCCGCTTGTGCAGGAGCAGGTGGTAAAGCCACGCCTGGAGAGACCGGCATCGAGCATTTCGCACATATCTTTATCATCTTCAATGATGAGGATGTGCCCGATCATTGTTCTCTCTCCTCGAGTAGAAGAAAGATTGAAAACCTTGCGCCTCTGCTCCGACGATTCTCCACTTCGATCCATCCTCCATGTTCTTCAAGAATTTCCATAGCGATGGAAAGGCCAAGCCCCGTTCCAAGACCTATCTGCTTTGTTGTAAAAAACGGGGTGAATATTTCCTGCAGATGATGCTCGGGAATGCCTTCCCCTTCATCGGTCACATCGATCCGAATACATTGTTTCATCTGATCATCGGTATGAGTCATCGATTTAAGCCTGGTATTGGCAATCTCCACCTGCACGTTCTTCCTTTCAGGTGTTGCCTGAATTGAATTCATAATAACATTCATGAACACCTGTTGAATCTGTTGCGCATCCATGCGACAAAACAATTTTGTATCAGGTGCAATATTAAAAACCAAAGAAATCTGCTTCTTGGCGGCAATTGGTGAAAGAAGATGGAAAACCTGATTGAGTACAGTATCCATACTCTCTAAAATTTTCGGATGAAATTTTTTCTTTCTCGAATAATCAAGCAACTGCCGAATGATCAGGGAGGGTTATTCGTTCAGCCTGGGTTTTGATGATGCTGGCGCAGTTGACTCTTTCGTCGTGCTCCAACGGCTCTGAATTAATCATTTTTGCCCTGCCGTCAACAACATTGAGCGGGGTACCGATTTCATGGGCGATCCCGGCAGCTATCTGACCGACCGTAGATAATTTCTCAATATGCCGCAGCTGCTCCAGAGTTTTCAGCCGGGCAAGATGTTCAAAGTGAATTTTTCCCTGGCAATCGCAATCTGGTGCACATGTCGTTCATAATTTTTGCCAGCCCCACCAGCTCATCTTCTCCCTTAATCTCCAGATCCGGCACCAGATTCCCCTTGCCAATCTCAATTGCTTTGCGAGAAAGCTTTCCCAGGGGCCCCCTGATTTTTATATGAATAAAAAAATAGATGACGATTCCACTGACAAGAGCAAGCAGGGTGGTAATCGACAGAGACTGAATGAGCATTCTCTGGGCAAATTCCGCCCGCGGTTCAAGCGGCTGGGTGAGCTGGATACCTCCGGGATAGCCGCCCGGAATAGCGACAGTCATGACAGTATAACGCTGTTTTTGGCGATGCTCATCGAGGCCAATAAATGAGACCTGCTGCGACTGGCCAGTTTCTTTGAGTTTTTTCAGTTCCGGAACTGCGGCCCCATGCACTTCCACAAACTCCTCCAGCCAAACCCAGCGAATGTTATTAAATGGTCAGCGCGGTTGGCATCTTCGATGAGCTGAATCGCCTTTTCCGGACCACTTTCTTTCCAGGTATGATAAATCATACCTGAGACAATCCACCCAATCTGTCTGGCATTATCGGCCATATCAATATCGAACTGTTCAATTTCAGCCTCATAGTTCAAATTGCCGTCGATAATCAACATGCTGATGATCCCCAGCAGCAGGTAAGTATATATCTTTGAAAAAAGGGTCATGACAAAACAGGGTCGAATATTTTAAGGTATCAGGAGGGTGTACCCCCGAGGCTCTTTTCCATTTTGGGATAAATGTGTTGCAGCAGATCTTCACGGCCGAGATAGGGACAGGGAGCATCGTAAGGAAAGTCCCGGCATTGCTGAGGCCTTGCCAGATGGATTGAACAGCGTTTGTTCAATTTTCCATCGGTTAAAAAGATACAGGATCCGTCCTCCTTTACCTTGAATGTATTCCTCTTCTCAATAAATCGCTTTCGCACTTCTCCATCACTGAGATGAAAGTGACGGCCAATCCTGTTGATATCAATGGCTGTAACAAAAAGGATCGAACCCGGCAGACGATAACAACAGAAACCGGGACAATAGTTGCAAAATGCTCTATTGGACAATGGTGCGGGAGCTGGCAATCGACGATTCATGTGTAATTGGCCCGATAGAATCTTCTCAGAAAGTTAAAAGACAGGCCCCTTTCCCCTCCAGAGGCTCTGTTCCGGCGACTTTGGCAATTATTTTTCCGGGTCTGGCAAACCGGTCTAGGGAACGGGCAAAAAGAAGTCCGGTGGTCCTGCTGGTGATCGATATTCTTTTGCGTTTTCCCGGATCATTCATGGGATGCGTCACCTCGGCAATCACCTCACCCTTCCTCACCACATCGCCAGGCTTTCTCTTAAACGACAGGATCCCTGCCGCAGCTGAAGTGACATAGTCAACGCCTTCCAGGGGGGTCGCCTCGTTCAGGAGGGGCGGCAGCTGCAGTACCTTACCATCAATAATTCCACGCCGCTGTAAAAAGAGAAAGAGGTTCTGTGCATCCTGCTCAGTCGTATCCGGATCGGTATCGACTACCCCCCTGAGCTCCACTGTTGCAGCAAAGCAAGCCGGCGGAATAGGAAAGTTTGGAAATTTTTCGGCCAGCACCCACCAGAGCTTACTGTTCGCCTCATCAAAGGGTGTATCTCCTGAGTCCTTTGCCAGCAGTGTTGCAACGGCTCCCATCTGAGCGGACAGATCATTGCCGCCCGGCCAAAGAGGTGTACCCATATACACATGGAGTACGGCCTGGTGATCGCAGTGCAGATCAAGGACGATGTCCGCATCATGGGAGAGCCTCAGAAGCAGGTGTTTCAGTGCCTCGGCCTCAGTTGCCGGTTGTCTGTCCGAAAGGATCTCTCCCGCACATTTTCTTATAAGCCGGATATTTTCATCGGGATCGAGATCAAGAAGTCCCTCGATCCGTTGCGCTGTCTCGTCGCTGAGGTCATAATGGCGACGATTGAAATTAAGATTATCACTGTCATCAAAACGGCCCTGAATTGTATCGGTCCCCCATTGTGCAAGACCAATGGGGTTGGCGGCCGGGACAACAATAATCTCTCCCAGAATCTTTCCGTCCAGATCCGCCTGCTCAAGTAATTCCAGCAGGCGGCTTGCAACCAGATATCCCGGAGCTTCATCGGCGTGGAGCCCGGCCTGAATATATACTTTCCGGCAACTCTGTTTTGGGCCGAAATGAACACTGACAATCTTTTTCTCTATACCGATCGCAGCTGCCGGCAACTGATGCTCCTGTATTCTCTTTGTTGTCATAAGATGCCTCGAATGATCGTTTATTGCGCTAACTGTTCCTGTTTTTAAATTGCTCCTTGTTCAGTCCCGCACGCTTCATCATGTTGTACAGGCTCTTCTGGCTCACTCCGGCTATGGCAGCCGCCTCGCCGATACGCCCCCGGCTCTTTTTTAAAACCATGGTCAGGTATTTTTTTTCCACATCGCCCATAGCTTCGGCTTTCACCTGCTGAAGCGTTTTATTCTGCCAGGACCCATTCTCCTCTAAACCGGTCGGCATAAGAAAATGTTTCTCTTGTACCGTGCCGGAATGAAACACATCAGGAAGATCCTGCAGGGAAACAGTATCAGTTCTGGAAAGCAGAATCGAGCGCTCAATGACGTTCATCAACTCCCTCACATTTCCGGGCCAGTCATACCTGCAGAGGGCCTGCATTGCCTGGTCGGTAATCTGGTTAACATCTCGGCCGACCTGATGCCTGAGCCCGGCCAGACACCGTCTTGCCAGGGTCGGGATATCTTCTCTCCGCTGCCGCAGGGGCGGAATCTTCAGGGTAACCACGCTCAGTCGATAATACAGGTCTTTTCGGAACACTCCCTTTTCGACAGCTTTCTCCAGCTCTTTATTGGTCGCGGTTATGACCCGCACATCCACCCAGATCGGTTTTTCTGACCCAAGCGGCTGTATCTCAAAATCCTGCAGGACACGGAGGAGCTTTGACTGCAGATGGAGAGGCATTTCGGCGATTTCATCAAGAAAAATAGTGCCGCCATGGGCCTGCTCAAAGGCGCCCCGCCGTGAGCGGGTGGCACCGGTAAAAGCCCCCTGCTTATGCCCGAACAACTCGCTTTCCAGAAGCTGTTCCGGCAGTGCTGCTGTATTCACCGCGACAAAGGGTCCCGCCGACCGTGGGCTTTCGGCATGAATGACCTTTGCAAGATGCTCTTTGCCAACACCGGTTTCTCCCAAAATGAGGAGCAAAGAGTTGCTCGGTGCTACCTGAAGCGCCTCATTCATAAAGAGCTGCATCATCTCACTCTGGGTAATGAAATCAGATATGATCGGTTTTCGTTTACCTCTTCGCTCAAACCTTTCATGCTGAATATACTGGCGGCGCGACTCGAGAGTCGCCTCAATCGCCTCGGCAAAATTTTTAAAAGAGATCCCTGAAAAAAGAGCGACATCCGCACCCGCGGCAATCAGTCCTGCCTGCCGTTCCGGAGAATTCACCCCATGGACGATGACCACCGTTGGGTTTTCCGGAAGGGTGTTCAACGTGGAAATTCCTGATTCCAGTGGTGATGACACAAAACAATCTTCTATAATAAGAATATCACCACAGCTCTGGACTACATTTTGCCAGGGGTTGCTGAGATGCCCGCAACATTCAACCTGCGTGTCCTGTGCGGACATAGTTTCGGCAAGATTGTTTTGTAGTTGCATATCCTTCAGGGCTATAATCAGTCGTGTTCGCATTAATCATTTTTAAGTAATTTTTTACGGATAATCAAACAAATCCCATCAACGGTAAATTTTTACCATATATTTCCAGATAGAAATACAAAAAAGCCCAAAAATTGATGTTTCCCACATCTTTTTATCGATACATCGATGTCCCACATCCCGGAATCGCTCTAACAATGAACCGATTACCAGCCAAAGAAATTTTTCAGGAAAACCGTTACTGATTTTTATTCAGCTGCAGAACCCACCAAGCCTTGCAAGTAACTGTAATTACATTTTTTTACTTAGTCGAAAGATTTATTTACGTGTGGCACCATATATGCAAATCCCTTTTGATTATCGTTACCTGAAAAACCTCGTTTCAGACTGTTAAAGGAGAATTACCATGCCACAGGGTTGTCAACCGAGCTGTTCACCCCTATTTTTTGCAATCAGCAGAACGGTCGGCCGGACCTCCCATATCCTCGAACAATGGAACAATAACAAACTCATCCGACCACGTGCAGAGTATATCGGTCCCAAGTCATACTGTTATATTCCGATAAAGGAACGCTCCCATGGCTAATGGCTGATACGCCACCGCGAAAACTCTCATACCACTCAACTTACTGAAATTGCCAGCGCCACCCCGAGCCCTGTTCGGGTGGTCTTTTAAGGTTCTCATGAATACAACACTGATTATTCTGGACAGCGTTTCCGACTGGAAACCCTATTATGAAACCGACAGTATCATCTCCGCCGGTGATTACCTGCACAATGAGCAGCTGAGCCGTGAAAACCTGCTTGTCATAAATCTCTGCAGTGATCTCAGCTATAACTCGGAAGGATATTACTGTTCTCTTTTAGCCCAGGCAAGAAAACACAAGGTAATTCCGTATGTCGATGCCATCAACGGACTGGACTGCAATAAAAATTTAAAGTTACAGGGATTGGTCAAGAAAAACTGCCATTCCTTTCGTTGCAGCAATCAAATTGAAAGTGGTGCCCCGTACAGCCTCGAAATTTATTTCGGGGACTGTGAGGACCCGTCTCTGAGACGTCTTGCCAAATTTATTTTCGACCAGTTTCCTTTTCCAATGCTGAAAGTCACCTTCAGCGATAGCACTCTTACCCAGATTGACCATTTCAGAACGATGAGCCTCGGCGAACTGAATGAAGTACAACAGACTCTTTTTGCCAATGCCATAGATCGTTTCAGTAAAAAAATATGGCGTAGTCCGCGAAGTAAGAAACCGAGCCGATACGACCTGGCCATTCTCCATGACCCCGCGGACAAAATGCCGCCAAGTAACAACTCCGCGCTGAATCTTTTCGTCTCCGAAGCAAAGAAGATGAATATTAATGCGGAACTGATTACCGCCGACGATTCTGCAAGACTGATGGAGTTCGACGCACTTTTTATCCGGCAGACAACAGCGGTCAATCACATAACGTACCAATTGGCGCAAAAAGCACACCTCGCAGATATGGTGGTGATAGACGACCCGGCCTCAATTATCAGGTGTACCAATAAGGTGTACCTGAAAGAACTCCTCGACCGGGAAAGCATCCCCTGCCCACGGTCACACCTTATCTTCAGGACAAACCCGACGAGCTTTCAGGAACTGCGTGACATTCTCGGTACAACCATGGTCGTGAAGATACCGGACGGCTCCTTTTCACTTGGCATCGCCAAGGTGAGCACCCAACAGGAATACCAACTTGCCATAGACGAACTTTTCCAGCGTTCCTCAATCCTGCTTGTGCAGGAATATGTACCAACCGAGTTCGACTGGAGGATTGGAATTATCGGTGGAGAGATAATGTATGGTTGTAAATATTTCATGGCCCGAGGCCATTGGCAAATTATTCAGCATAGGGCGGCTGGAAATGCCCGGGCAGGTGGCTTTGAAACGCTTCCGGTGAACAGCATTCCCTCCCGGGTAAGAAAACTGGCATTAAAAGCCACTTCCCTGATCGGCAAGGGGCTGTATGGGGTAGACATTAAAATGGTGGGCGACCAGCCGATTATCATCGAAATAAATGACAACCCTTCCATTGAACACGGGGTTGAGGATAAAATTCTGGGAAATGAACTGTACAGGATCATCCTCCGGGAATTCGTCACCAGGTTAAATGCCAGGCAGCACACATGAAAACAATTGACTATCCCATTGAACCGGCCACCCTGGCTGATGTCGATGAGCTCATGGCTATCGAGCAGAATCTCTTTAATACGGATCGCTGCTCCCGGAGAAGTTTCAAATATCTCATCCAGAGAACAACTGTTATCGTTGTACGGAGTGACGAAACAGGTACGATTGCTGGATATGCAATTTTGCTGGGGAGAAAAAACAGTCGCAAAATGCGGATTTACTCGCTTGGTGTCACTGCATCATTCAGAAACAAAGGCATCGGTTTGAAATTAGTCGCCGCTCTCGAGAAAGCTGCCAAAAAGGCAGACTGCACTATGCTCACCCTGGAAGTAAGCGACAGCAATAAGACGGCCATCGACCTTTACAATAAATGTGGTTTTAAGCAGCATGGTTTCCGATTTGCTTATTATGAAGACGGCGGCCATGCAATCCTGATGAAAAAAAACCTGACCGGCACTCTCTAAGAAAATGATCATACCATGCACACAGGTTGTCTACATAAATGACGTCAAAGGCCACGGAGTAATTGCTTCTGCGCACATCCCAAAAGGTACCGTGACCTGGGTTTTTGATGAACTTGACCGGGAGTTCAGCCCGGACCAGTTCAACCGCCTATCCAAGCCATGTCAAGAAGCCATACTTACTTACTCCTACCGAAACAGCAGAGGGGATCTGGTGTTCTGCTGGGACAATGAACGCTATATCAACCATAGTTTCAGACCAAACTGCTGCCTGACTCCCTACAAATTCGAAATTGCGGTCAGGGATATTGCGCAGGGCGAGGAACTGACCAATGACTATGGCTTTCTGAATATCATCGAACCGTTCAACGTCGACTCCGAGGGAACCGACCGCTCTACCGTCTATCCCGATGACCTTCTCCGTTATGACAGCAACTGGGACTCCCTGCTGAGAGAAGCGCTGGATTGTTTTCTTCATGTTGAACAGCCACTGAAAATGCTTTTTCCCGAAAAAACCTGGCAAACAGCCATATCCATTGCCAGGCGGGAAACAACCATGACATCAATCAAAACCTGTTACTACAACAAAGAAGAATAGCAACGATTTGATTTCATTTGCTTTTAAAGTATTCTTTCAATGAAGTGGATGAATGTTCAAAACAGATATTGTATAGTGCTACGACTTTTTCAATACTCTGCGGGATGCATGATCCCGATCTCGGTTGTCTAAAATATCGAAAGGTAGTCTCTATGGTCTTGCTATGAAAGATGAATTAGCCTCTCTGGATATCGGCAGCCAGATACGCAAACTGCGCAACAGGAGAGAATTGACCCTGCAGGACCTGGCGGACCTTTCCGGCCTGTCAAAGCCAAATCTGTCACAGATCGAAAATAACCTGGTCACTCCTCCCATTGCCACCCTGCTGAAGATCTCTACCGCTCTTGGTGTGCCCATCGGCCATTTTTTCCAGGAAACCGAACAGGAAAGCAGTTTTATTGTGGTCAGAAAGGAAGATCGCTACGGGGTCGCTAAAGGCCAACATATCTCCCATATCGGCTATCAGTATGAGCCTCTCGCCTATCCGAAGGTGGATAAGCGCATGGAACCTTTTATTGTTCACATGGAAGAAAGGGAACCAGATGCGATTGTATATAACAACCACCGTGGCGAGGAATTTCTTTATGTACTCGAAGGTACCCTTGAGTTTCGCTGCGGCGAAAGAACAGTGACTCTCACTGAAGGCGACAGCCTTTATTTCGACTCTGTGATCCCCCATGGTTATCGGGGCATTGGTGGTCCGGCAAAGACCTTGGTGGTTATCTACAGAGCCAGTGAGTGATTTCAAAGTGGATATTTTTTCTGGTGCCTGTCTTGGGAACACTTGGTTTGGATGTATCCCCGGCAAATCACTCAGAGCCGTCACCGGATCGTCCAGACAGGGCACGTGACAGGCTGGAAAAAATAAAATATACACCAATTACCATAACAAAAACTCCGGTAACGGGATCCGCATCCCGATAAGCAAACGGCCCGCTGCCTTTGGCAAAATAAAGCCCTGTTGTTACAACCACTCCTCCAACCACAACTCTGCACAGTGTTATAGCCCACAAGAGTATGAGTTTACGTATCGCCTTGATAGTATCCCCGAACAAGTTGACAAAAAGCTCAATTGCCTCTCCAGTGCTCAGGCAATTGCCCAGTAATAAGATGTGAAAAGCACCATACCTCTTTCAACATCCATCTCCTCTTAGTCTGAACCTCGGATAGCTGACAGGAACAACGCCAGTATTCTCTACACAACCACCGTTTCTCTTTTGCACTCATCGCCCTCTCTATACCCCCTGAAATCTCTTGTTTTTCATCTTTAACAACCAATTTATTCTAGCCGAACGACCCATCAATGAAGCCTAATGTTACTAATCCTGCAGATAGACATTTATAATTTCTTTAATAACCATTGACCATTTCTGCAAATCAGGTAGTCTGAAGTTTGACATAAATAAATATTATTTAGTATAATAAAACAGACCCGGGACCCAACCAGCATAAACCTGGAGGCTCAACATGGCAGAACCGAGAGGAACAGTCACCATTGAGACCAGCCAATGTAAAGGCTGCGGCCTTTGTATTGTTGTCTGCCCCGTCAAGATCATCGCCTTCAAGAAGAATTTCACAAACAGTAAAGGATACCAGCCAGCAGTAATCAACGAGCCCGCCGATTGTACAGGTTGCGGCAGCTGTTCCCTGATGTGTCCAGACTCGGTCATCACCGTGCAGCGTTCCACTCAAGAAAGGAGGACCGCTCATGTCTAGGGTTCTGATGAAAGGCAATGAGGCTCTGGCCCTGGCTGCTATCAGAGGCGGTTGTACCCATTTTTTCGGTTACCCCATTACACCACAGAACGAGATTCCCGAATACCTTGCCCGGGAACTGCCGAAAGCAGGAGGGGTCTTTCTTCAGGCCGAAAGTGAACTGGCCGCAATCAACATGGTCTACGGGGCTGCAGCAACGGGCGCCAGGGCGATGACCAGCTCCTCTTCTCCTGGCATCGCCCTCATGCAGGAAGGTATGTCAATGCTTGCCGCAGCAGAGCTCCCCTGCATCATCGTCAACGTTCAGCGAGGTGGACCGGGTATCGGCAGTATCCAGCCTTCTCAAGCCGACTATTACCAGATGACCAGAGGCGGGGGAAATGGGGATTACCGAATCATCTCCCTTGCTCCTTCAACCGTCCAGGAGGGGGCGGAAATGATGCTGGAGGCTTTTGAGCTGGCTGACTTTTACCGCACTCCGGTGTTCATCGTTAGTGACGGTATGCTCGGCCAGATGATGGAACCGGTTGATCTTCCCGAAAAAGTCAACAGAGATCTCCCTGTAAAGAACTGGGCAGCAGTGGGTCACGGCGGCACAAGGAAACCAATTACCATCAAAAGTCTGGCTCTGGATCCGGTTCGTCTCGAACAGATAAATAACCGACTCCAGGACAAATATGCCCGGATTGCCGAAGCAGAGAGCCGCTATGAAGCGTATAGAACGGAAGGAGCGGAGATTATTCTCTGTGCGTACGGCTCGACCTCGCGCATCGCCGCAAACGCCATTGATATGCTGCAGGAGGAAAACATTGCTGCCGGTATGATCAGACCCCAAACCCTGTGGCCTTTTCCCTACCGGGCTTTTCACGATCTTCCCGATTCATGCAATCAAATACTCTGTGTTGAAATGAGCTGTGGCCAGATGGTCGATGATGTCCGCCTGGCGTTAAGCGGTGCAATTCCCGTCACTTTTTACGGGCGGTCAGGCGGGATAATTCCTGCTCCCGAAGAATTGGCCCAACAGGTTAAAATCATCCTGGGGAGGAAGTAGCCCATGACGATAATCTTCAAAAAGTCCAAGGGATTGACTGAGCTGGAAACCCACTACTGCCCAGGCTGCACCCACGGCATTATCCATAAGCTTGTAGCAGAGTCTCTTGTCGAGCTTGACATTCTGGGCAGGACCATCGGCTGTGCGGCGGTGGGTTGCTCGATCTTCTCCTACAACTATTTCAATATTGATATGATCGAATCCGCCCACGGAAGAGCTCCCGCTGTTGCAACAGGCGTAAAGCGGGTGCATCCGGAAAAAACGGTATTCACCTACCAGGGAGACGGCGACCTTGCCTCCATAGGAACCGCAGAAATTGTCCATGCCGCCCATCGCGGAGAAAAGATCACTACTGTTTTTGTCAATAACGCCATCTACGGTATGACCGGGGGCCAGATGGCCCCGACAACCCTACAGGGCCAGAAGGTAACCACTGCACCTGAGGGACGGGACAGCAATCACTGCGGAATGCCGCTGAAAGTCTCTGAGATGCTGGCCCAGATTCCCGGAGCTGCCTATGTGACACGGGTTTCTGTGCATAGCCCGAAGAGTGTTCGACAGGCAAAAAAGGCAATCAAAAAAGGTTTTGAATATCAGCTGGCAGGCATTGGATTCTCCCTGATCGAGGTGCTTTCCACCTGTCCCACAGGCTGGGGTTTGTCACCAGTTGATTCCCTGCAATGGCTGGAAGAGAATATGATTCCCTATTATCCACTCGGTGTCTACAGGTCACCGGAGGAGGTGTAAATGTGTAATGAGAGAATACTGTGTGCCGGATTTGGCGGCCAGGGTGTTATGTCTCTGGGACAGTTATTGGCCTACGCCGGAATGATCGAAAATAAACATGTCACCTGGTTACCCTCTTATGGCCCGGAGATGCGAGGTGGAACGGCATATTGTAACGTGGTGGTCTCAGACTGCCCAGTCGGCTCACCGATAGTGACCGGCAACGCGACCTGCGCCATCCTGATGAACCTGCCTTCACTTGTTAGGTTCGAACAATCTGTCACGCCGGGCGGAATTATTCTGTTCAACAGCTCCCTGACCGACAAATCTGTCAGCCGGCGGGATGTCCATGCCTACTCTATTGCTGCGGGAGATCTGGCAAGGGATTGCGGTAGCCTTAAGGCTGCAAATATGGTAATGCTTGGTGCCTATCTGGCTCTCACCGGAACCGTAAACATTAACAGTATTATTGTGGCGTTAGCGAAAGTTTTTAGCAAAAAAAGCGATACTTTTGTTGAACTTAATATTGCTGCACTGCAAAGAGGCAAACGTGCGGTTCCAGCCAGCGAACATGCTCTTGAAGCTGCGTAAATAAAATAGCGTCGCAAAATTTCTGCATCCGAAGTCGGAGTTTATGCCCTGGTTTGAAGGGTGCTTATCGGCATCGTTGTACGCCCGCAGGAGGTGCCCTTCGGGTACAATTCTACTCTAATGACGATGCGTCCCACCGTATCCTAAAATAATGGAAAAATCGTACACCTCGCTTATGCGAGTTTGGCTATAATCATCCATGTTTATCTTTTTACGAGTTTATCAAATAATGAGTATTATTTTATAAAGAGGTCACATTGATAACTGATCCACAGGAGCCGGTCATGAACATATATACGCAGCTCGACATCGAAGGGTACGAAGAGGTTGTCAGATGTGATAATCCGAGAGTCGGTTTTACTGCCTGGATTGCCATACATAATTCCAACCGCGGCCCGGCACTGGGTGGCTGCAGGGTATGGTACTACGAAAAAGAAGAGGCAGCTCTGACTGATGTACTGCGGCTGAGCAAGGGCATGACATATAAAAATGCGCTTGCCGGACTGCCTTTAGGCGGAGGTAAGAGTGTCGTGCACACAGACCTGAAAACCGTCGACAGGGTCGCCCTGTTTGAAGAAATCGGCAACTTTGTTGAATCTCTCGACGGAAAATATATAACCGCCGAGGATGTCAACTCGACGCTGGCGGATATGGCGGCGGTAAAACGCCAAACTGACCATGTGGCCACAGTTGGCGCCAGTGGTAATCCCAGTCCTTTCACTGCCTACGGTGTCTATTGTGCCATTAAGGCCAGCGTCCTGCATAAACTAAAGAGAGAACAGCTGGACGGACTCACTGTTGCTATCCAGGGCATTGGCGAAACCGGAGGAAGACTGGCAGAGCTTTTGAAAAAGGATAAATGCCGGATAGTTGCCTCTGATATAAATGAAGATCACATCCATAGTCTCAGTAAGAAAATCGACTTTGAGCTGGTAAAAGCGGAAGAAATATACCACGTCCCGTGCGACATCTTCGCACCCTGCGCCCTAGGCGGTATTCTTAATAACCGAACAATTCCCCTTCTCCTCTGTCAGATTGTTGCAGGGAGTGCCAACAACCAGTTACTGACCGAAGAAGACGGAGAACGCCTCCACCGACGGGGTATCCTCTATGCACCGGATTTTGCAATAAACGCCGGAGGAGTGATCAACATAAGTTGCGAAATAGGCCAGCGTTACGACAAAAGAAAAGCCCTGCGCCTGACCGCCGGCATCGGCAAGACCCTCAGGGAAATTTACCGTTTGGCGGGCGAGCAGAGGCTCCCCACCAATATCATTGCCAACGCCCTTGCCGAAGATCGCTTTGGTGTCGACACAACTGTCTGCTGACATCGGCCTGTTTTTCACCGGATCATGCTTATTCTTCATAATACCCATCAAGGATGGGTATAGAAATGCCTTGTTGGTTGAGGTACCTGATGATTCCATATGATTTTTCCGTATTTCCTGTTTTTTGCACCCCTCAAGGGGGTACTTAGCTGAGTGGCAGGAAATCAGGCGTAAAGCACTAAAAGCAAAACGTTCGCGGACCATCCAATAAACGATTTCCACAGGCCTGTATTCCAGGAGAGATATTCCAATGAAAATTATTCAGGCGAGGATACGGGGACTCGGCACACTGGAGGAGAGCCGATGGTTTGAATTGAGCTCTCGCTTGAACCTCTTCCATTTTTCCGATTATACGTATGGAAAATATTTTTCCCGAATCCTCCAGACAATAAACCCAACCTATGCATGTCATTCCGTCGAACCATTCGCTGACTTTCCAAAACTGATCACACAAAACGGACACACCAGACGGGTCAATCCAACTAAAAAAACCGTGGTCATGAGTGTTTTCGGTGCCACACCTACCTTGGTAAATGAACTTGCGGCCGTCAGCGAATTACTCTACGAAACAGACAGGATCGAGGTCGGAAGACGACTCGATTACTCCCAGTGGATTAATTTTGTCGAACTCGCTTCCTCAACCCGCTGGAGCGAAATTTCCGGCGATATAAAGACGTTACAGGATCACGCCCACCGGCTGGAACCGGACCTTGTCAAACCACTCGATGACATCCTCAAAACCCTGAAACCAACTGACCGGGTAAAAGATACACTACAGGACACACTGACAGAGTGGTTGCAAAACCTTCCGCCTGCACTCCACCAGAGCTCGGAGCAGCTCATTGAATCGACCCTTACTGCTGTCAAAAGGGCCGGTCATTTCCTCATTGCCCGTGATATTGTTCGCAGTCGACTGCCACTCTTTGTTGTCCTTGACAATTCAGATCCAGCCTCCTTGCAAATTTTTTTGCAATTGATCTTCAACAAATCAAAAGAAAAAGCGCCAGGCAGTGATTCTTGTCCATTCCTTGACGAATTAAACAATCAACTCACAGAACTTCAATACGCCGACATAACGCTGCGTGTTGAGAGGTCCCCGGAGGACGTATCACTCTTTATCGATGGTAAACCGGCCCAACTCACAACTGAGGAGCCGTTGCCCTCGTTGAGACTGCTGCAGGCAAAAACCTGTCTGGCTGTCGCCTTCAGTCGGGTAGTGAACAGAGCCGAACCGATATTACTGTTTGCCAACCCCGAGCATACTCTTCCCAAAGAACTGCACGTTGAGCTCGCTGATTTTGTCATGAACATCTCAAAAACCTGTCAGTCTCTCTGCAGCTTCAGCGCTATCGATATTTTTCCACAGGATATCCCTGGCAGGCGATACAGTAAGGCCGATATAAACATGACCGGTGAGCAAAAGGGCACGTCGCCACTTATGCCGGTGGACGGACAGATGTGAAAACGGTATAGTGGTCAACGGCGCTTACTCTTCCCCTATATATCATCTCTCTGAGGCCCACTCCCAATGACCGATTTTCTTCTTTCCCAGATCCTGATTGGCATAGCTATCTGCACAGATACGCTCTCCTTTCAATTTAAAGAACGGAAAAAAATTGTCGCATGCCTTTTGGTTTCCTGCGGTTTGATCTCTGCCCACTTCATGCTGCTGGGTCACTGGACCGCTGCCTGTCTTGGACTGGTTGCAGCAGTTCGCTTCACGACCAGCATGTTTACTACATCCAAAAAAATGATGGGCCTCTTTATATTGGCGACGATTATTATCTCGATCTTTACCTATGAAGGATTACTTTCCATTCTCGGCTGTACAGGAGGTATATTCGGCACAGTTGCTTCATTTTGTAAAGAAGATAAGCTTCTCAGGCAGTTAATGCTGGTGGGCACAAGTCTCTGGATCATCCACAACTTTCTTGCAGGCTCTCCGGGGGCTGTCTTGATGGAGGCAATTTTCATCAGTAGTAATCTTGTCGGTTACTTCCGTTTCTATATACGACCGAAAGGCCAGCCACTCCTTCCGTGAGACAGGCAAACCAATTGACACTCGCGTCAGTTTGTCGCCTTTTTCCTGAATGCACAATAACCCGATCGGGGACCAACCTGCGGATGATTCCGACAGGTATCCGGCCGTTGCAGATAGATGGAACAGCGCCTGCTTTGGCTATCTAAAAAGATGCAGTCGCCACTGGCCATTCTGGCAAGCGTGAAGGTTTTCGTTTTCGAATGAAAATGCTCGACGAGATGTTTCTTTAATAACCTTCTGGCCGCAAACTTCAGATCCTCTTCAAGCTCCAACTCATCGATTAACTCCATGCGGACAAGATCCGATGGCTTCACTTCCACCGGCAGACTACAGCAGGAGGCACCGCAATGTCGGCACAGTTTCTTGTTATATTTTGCCCAAGTGGCAATATTGTCTATATCTGCCTGAGTGGCAGGTAACTGAATCATTGTATAGCTCCGTTCACTGAGTACAAAAGCGCGGATTTCTACCATAGAGATGTCGAAAATGCCATCAAAAATATACCTCCATATCTTTGACGGGCTTGCTTCTTAAACTCCCACCGTGTATGCACTTATTCACAATAGAAACTTTCCGGAACTTGGTTTGAAAATTTCTCTGAAAATCAAGGAACCTGCAAAACCTCAAATTGGTGACGGTTAAATAAATGGATAGATTTATACGAACCCTGCGGCTGCTTGGGGAAGAGCGTTTTCAATTGCTTCAATCGAAAACGGTGACAGTGGTTGGTCTTGGAGCAGTGGGTGGTTATGTGGTGGAGGGCCTTGTACGCGCCGGGATAAGCCACCTGCGGGTCGTCGACTTCGACACCATCCAGCCTAGCAACTTGAACCGTCAGATTCTCGCCCTGGAAACAACTCTTGGCAGACAAAAGGCAGAGGTTGCCCGGGAGAGGGTTCTGGCCATTAACTCAGATTGCCACATTGAAGCCTTACACATCTTTGCCGGCGATGATACCCTTGATCAGATTCTGGATCCTCAACCTGACTTGTTGATCGACGCTATCGATTCCCTCAACCCAAAAACACAATTACTCCACGAAGCTTACCTCAGAAGGATTCCCATCATAAGCTCTATGGGCGCTGCCCTGCGCTCCGATCCAACACTCATTCGTTCCGGCGATCTTTTTACCAGCTCCAACTGCCCGCTCGCCAAACATCTGCGCAAGCGCCTCAGAAGAAGAGGTGTCGAAGAGGGGATTTCCTGCGTCTATTCGATTGAAAAAATCGATTTTTCATATCAGTTGCCGGAAGAGGAAACAAAGGCTGGAGAAACCCCTTATGCCGACAGGGGCCGCCAGCGAAATGTTCTCGGCAGTTTGCCGACAATTACAGGAATCTTCGGGCTGACTATCGCCAACCAGGCAATCATGGAACTTTCGAGGATAAATGAAGATAGGATGTGACTCACGCACATTTTGTGCATGACCTACCCCAGGAGAGACAGACTCAACATCACAATCCAACCACATCTTTTCAGAAGAAATTTAGTTTTATCGAACAACAATAAAAATATGGCGATGGACCTGTAAAATAGATCCATCGCCAGTATTTTAAACCAAATGAGATTTATGATTATGGTTGAATCTCAAAAGTTCTATCTGACCAATCGACACTGACTTTTGCACCAGATCCATTAAAACCAGAGACCCTGAACTTCTTGCCGGTTTCAGTAACAGCAGATCCCGGAATCGTCCAGCTATAGCTGTTAGTATTCCCAACCTTGGTCACCAGATGTATACTGCCATCTGCATCAAAATAATGTAATCGGTAGGTTACTGCGTCGGGGTGTGTTACCCATTGGACATCAACCGCTGGACCGACTATGGAGTAAATTTCTCCACCATTGGGGGACAATAAAGCCCCTGGACCATCGTCAACTGCAAAAGTACTATCTGACCAATCAGCTCCAAGTATCACATTGGACGCATCAAAAGCTGTAACACGAAATTTCTTGCCACTTTCAATCGCTATATCATATGGAACATACCATTCATAACTGGTCACATTGCCAACGTTCGCAATTTTATGCCGTGATCCATCTGCGTCAAAATAATGTAATCGGTAGTTTTCGGCACCAGCTAGCGCATTCCACTTCACTAAAAAAGGAACCCCGTTACCTATAGTCTCCCCACCATTTGGTGAAAGAATTGCCAAAGTAAATGGCAGCAGGGTGAACGTCTCATCTGACCAATCAACTCCAAGTATCACATTGGACGCATCAAAGGCATAAACACGAATCCTCTTACCCGGCTCAGCAAGAGCTGTTTTGGGAATATACCATTCATAGCTGGTCACATTACCAACATTTGCAATTTTATGCCGTGTTCCATCCACATCAAAGTAATGTAGGCGATAACTAGCTGCACCAGCAATAGGTGACCAGCTTACATTAACCTTTGATCCTGCAGTATAAACCTCGCCACCATTTGGAGTTGTCAGCCTAAGACCCGTCTCAGCCTGAGCCATTTCAAAAGGAACAATGCCAGAGACCGAGACTCCGGAACCATCCAACCCATGGTTGTGATACCAGAGTTCCCAGATCGTGTATCCCCATTGCTTTAAGTTAGCAAAGAAAGGATCACTTTGTACAAGATAGGCATTGTCATCATCCGGATTAAGCGAATTGTTAAATGCATAGGTATGTCCAGTTCCCAGGTTGTTATCTGGACCATCGAGGGCTCTGTTAAGACCTGTTCCGTTAATTTCATCACGGAGGAACTCTATATATTCTCTAGATGTCCCCTGATAGTAGAGAGTCACGATAACATTACTGGCACCAGCTGCAATGGTCATATTTACATCATCATAACCACCAGCATACTCAGCTGCTGAATAGAAATTTCCTCCAACTGGTGGTGTTGATGGATCATCTTTTAATCCATGCCAGACCGGCTCGCAGAGCCTGGTTTTAGCTTCTGTCAGATCGAATCCTTTAGGAGGAATCCGGTTATCTTTATATCGATCAGTGGCTAATGCAAAATGAAAGGTATGATCCTCTCCAGTCAGATCACTTTTTGTCGCGGCTTCATATACCAATTCATCAACATATTCCTCATTTGGACCGAGAGCAGCTGGATCGGGAATAGCAATCTGCCCGTCATCTCCATCATAATTCCAGAAACTCACTCCTCCCTTAAAAGTTCCAGCACTTGAATCATAAGGGTTCACTTCATACACAAGCTCAGCACCGTTATAGGCTTTTATATTGACGAAAACTCGTCGTCCTTCAGGGTAGCCTGTCAACAGTTTATGTCCAGTGTTGTTCAATACCTGAAAAGACAACCCACCAGTCCCTGAATCGTAAACCAGGTTTTTAATTGTTGCGGCACGTGCCAATTGATCTTCTGCACGCAACGAAGCTGCCAACAAGGCCTCACCATTGCTGCTTACCATTGGGTTTATCCCTTGGGTTAAATCCAGTGTTAAAGCTGTTGGTCCTTGATTCAGCAAAGCAACATTCGTTGAATCAAATACACCGTCCAGGCTGCTGTCCAGGCTTGCAAGGATACGGGTAATCCACATATTCCCGCCTTGCAGGTCGTGCATGGGCACCCCGGAATTTGCATGTTCGGTTGATCCGGACGGTCGAACCAATCCGCCTCCGCTCGCAGCCCTTACACCATCAACATCAGGCATATGACAGTCCTGACATTTGGCAGCATGAGTAATGGCAGATCCTCCCTGAGCCTGAAACTCAGGATTGGTTTCTGTATTGGTCTGCATGCCATAGGCCGAAGACATAAATTCTGAAAAAGTTCTTTCAACATGGAAATAACTATTAGCAGACATCTTTTCCGTCAAAAGACCGTCGGTCGGGTCATCACCGAGATTTGCTAATACCGGATTAGAAACATCATGACAAGTTGAACAGAAATATTTCGATTTATGATACCTGCTGTAGCTTGATGTGTGGTCAGCTACAGCATCAGCAAAAGGTCCACGCTTATTACTGAAAGGCAGGGAGTCCACATCCATAAACATCTGCCCCCCACCATTTTCTGTAAAAGAAGTTTCCTTTGGAATATCCAGGTCGTACAATAATTCACCATTAAAATAAGTCAGACTGCCAGCAAGAGTAGAATCCAAGGTCGCAGTACCCGCTGCAGCGCTTGCTGAAGCTGCAGTCGCTTCATCCCAGTAACCAGACCAATCATTTCCTTCCCGCGTCCCGTCATTCGTTGTTTCAGAGAAAGGATCATATAGGCGATGGCAAACATCACAGTGTACACCGTCAAAATCACTGCCGGTCATATCAGACGCATTGAGGGCATCAGAACGATCCTCCATCCACCCTTGAGGGAAGTGACAACGTAAACAAATGTCAGTGGCATTCGGCCGACCAACGGCCCAGATAGAATCCTGAGCAGCGACCGTCGTAGTAGCCCAAAAAATTGGATCTCTTGCAGCTTGAGCCATCATTGAACCCTGCCAAAAAAATCCGGGCATCCCCTTGTCAGTTTCCGATTCAGGATTACCCCAATGACAGTTGATGCATGAATTGGAGTCACCCCCGTCACCTGGGGCAACGATATTTTGTACAGTCGAAGGTTGAGTGCCTGGCATTCTGACAAGGGGGTCGTCATCAACCGCAACCGGAGACCAAGCGAAGATATTTGATGAAAAGAACAACAACATAGACCAAAATGTGAATACTGATAAAACAAACCTCATACTCCCTCCTCATATCCTTTTGGATGCACCCTCTCTTCCCCTTTGTTCGGTGTCAAAAGTTCCTTAAAAAGCATCTTCGCCGCAAACCTCTTAACACGAGCCCCTCTGTATCACGATGTGATACTACTCTGTCAGGGTTTTTTTTTCAAACCATTTTCCTGACAGTTTATTTTGCCTTTATTGAAAGAGTTCAACCAAAAACATTTAATTATACTGGCGCGACAGGCTACTAAATTTTGTTTATTAGCCTGAGAACAAATAACAGCAGCTCAGCACAAAACAAAACTGCGAAACCTACAACAACCACACATATCCATTTGACAAATAAATATTAAATTAAGATGTGGACAATAAAGGAAGATTAACAGCGAAGAGGCATAACAGGTAGTTGTAAGGGAATTTTCTGCGTTAGAGAGGGGGGAGGATTCAACAGCGTTTAGCAACAGGTGAATCTGCTACTAAGAGATCTACCTGTATTTCAAAAAAGGGAAACTCTAAATTGTCGAATAATTTTCTATAAATTTTTGCAACTCGTTCTTATTATAAAACGCCCGCTCAAAAAAGAGTCCTGCCGACGGTGCCGTATGATTAAACGGTACTGTTGATGGCGTGATTAAAAAACTACGAATATCGTCTTCTGTCAGCCGCTGGCAACCGGCCTCGACCAGGATCCCAACCATCCGGCGTACCATCCGCCAGAGAAAATGGGAACCGACCACCCTGACGGTAATCAGATCCCCATCTTCAATAAGCTGCACCATATGGACCAGCACTTGAGTCGACTTCTTCAACTCCTGTTTTTCGGCAAACGCGGCGAAATCATGCATCCCCACCATAACCTGCCCGGCTCTTTGCATGGTCGCCATATCAAGCTTCTCTCGTATCCACCAGTTATAGCGTTTGGCGAAGGCTGACTTTCGCGTTCGCAGCTGATAGATATAGCTTCTGGCGACACAGTTATGTCTGGCGTGAAAGCGTGGGTCGACTGATTCGGCCCGTAACACGGCAAGGTCCTTTGGCAGCGTATGGTTGAGTTTCTCTGCCACCATCTCCGGGGAAAGATCAGTTGAAACTTCCAAATGGGCCGCGTACTGAAGAGCATGAACGCCACCATCGGTGCGCCCACATCCCTGAACGTCCATGGCAACCTCACCAAAGATCCTCTCAGCGCCTTTCAGCAGATCCCCCTGCACGGTTCGGGCATCTTTTTGCTTCTGCCAGCCACTGAAATTGGTCCCGTCATATTCGAGAAGAAGCTTGTAACGTCGAAGCGATGTTTTCCAAATCATAACAGGTGAGATTCCTTCTTATTTTATGATGACTTTTTCTGCCAGACAGTCAGCTGGCTGATGGAATGCTGGTATTTTCGACCCGTCTCCCTGGTGATGAATTCTACTTCCTGCGGGTCGGCGATAAGAGAAAAATGTATTTTCAGGTGATCCCGCAAACCATCAAGTGTTGTGTATGGCTCTCCGTCTTTTCGATACCCGCCGACCCAGTCCTCCCGACGGGTGAAACCCTCCAGCCAGGTATAAGGAGAGGCAATGACCAGCAGCCCGCCATCTGTCAATCGCTCGTGGATGGTACCCAGGAATTTTTCCGGCTTTGACAGTCGATCCAGCAAATTTGCTGCGAGTATCAGGTCGTACTCACCAAATTGCGGTTTCAGATTCAGCGCATCGGCCTGATAAAACTCCACCCGTTTTGCAGCTTCGGTCAGACCGAAATCGGTGAGCTTTCTCTCATGATAAGAGACAATATCACCTTCTTCCGGCAATTCATATCGCAGAACGCCCTTTTCCTGCATCTGGTAGGCAATCCGAATAAATCGTGCTGAAAAGTCGAGGCCGTTCACAAAATGAAATTCCCGTGCCAGCTCAAAACTGGCGCGTCCCACGGAACATCCCAGATCAAGCGCCCTGTTTTTCGGTCTACCTTTCATATGGTGCAGACATATTGACGAGCACACAACAGGAAAATTCTCCACTTCAAAAAATGTTCTGCCATAGTGTGCCTCGCAGTATTGCGAAACCGCCCCATCGGTTTCATACATGGCCTGTGGCAGCTCCAGAGGCTGCTCTGCTTCTACGTATCGAAAACCAGCGTGCTGGAAGAAATGACGGCGAAAAGCGTAGCGGGAATCGCGGGTGGCCTCGTTGCCGGTGGAGATCCAGGATCCACCTTTGATCAGATTATGTTGGGTGTCAAAGGTGGGGGTAGAAAAATCATCATAAAAAGGATGCACCTCGAAGCCCTCAAAACCACTGACAGGTGTCTCTGTCCATTGCCAGACATTGCCGATAATATCGAAAAATTCTCCGAAATGAAAATGATCGACCGGACACGATGAGGCCCAATGCTCCAGATTAATATTCCCTGGAGCCTTCGTCCATATCGGCTGATCCGGTATAGCGAGTAAGTCGTGCAGACGATACCATTCATCTTCGGTCGGTAGTCGGATGTCAGTGCCTTTTTTCTCCGCTAACCAATTGCAAAACGCTTTAGCTTCCAGATAGTTGACCTCAACCGGCCAGTTCCATGGCATATCGATACCGGAGGAAAGTGTTCTGAGTCGGTAGTCACCCGACTCCTCAATCCAAAAAAGCGGATGCTTCGCGCGGCTGTATTTAATCCACCTCCATCCCTCTTCCGTCCAGTATTGTTCTTTTTCGTACCCATTTTCCACGACGAATTTCAGATATTCCCCATTGGAAACAAGGTATTTTGCGGCCTTAAAATCCCACACCTCTGCTTGATGACTCCCGAACTCGTTGTCCCAACCGTAGAGCGCATGCTCCTTGGTCTTGCCGAGGACAACGTCCCCGCCGGTAACAGGCAGTAAAAGATTTTCCGGAGCATCCCCCATGAGAGGACAAAGATCCCACCCGGGAACAGGACGAACGGCCTCTATTGGCAGACGACGGATAATAACCGAGGAAGTTTCAATATGAATCCTCTGATGTTCAATCCCCATCATGATCACCCAGAACGGACTGTCCCAGGTTATAGGCATCGAGAAAGACAAGTCACCAATAACCCCGGCGACAAATTCCCGGACCTCTTTGCGATAGGCCCGGACCTCGTCGACTCGCGGCCAATCGTAATTTTTTTCATCCAGATCATCCCACGACATCTCGTCAACCCCGATGGCAAACATCGATTCGAAGACAGGGTTTATCCGCCGGTCAATAAGGCGGGCGGTATTCAATTTGTTGAGGTAAAAAGCAGCAGTATGGCCAAAATAAAAAATCAGGGAATGTCTCAGTGGTTCAGCACACAGGAAGAAAGCTTCGTCCCGGGCCAGATGATGATAGAGCTCTTCATCAAGATCGAAAGCCGTATAAAAATAGCGCAGTATCTCCTGACGTTTTTCCTCTTCATTTCCTTCATTGAGAATCGTCGTACGGTTATTTTTCAGATCCATGACTCCATCCTTGTTGGCAAACTGGTGCGCGATAGTTACATTCCTGATAGCTGCATTTGGGGTTTTAGCGCCATTGCTTTATTTCAATGTGAAAAGAAAAATTTGTCCTGAAAACTTTAGGTAAGCTGAGGTATTGTGTCAATGATACGGTTGTTCGTCGCAGTTGACATTCCCGAACCTGTGCAAATGGAGGTGAAGGGAATGGGAAGTTCAATCCCAGGTGCACGACCTGTTCCCGCAGAACAGCTCCACCTGACCCTGAAGTTCATCGGAGAGGTCGAGGGGAGCAGGCTCCTCGATATCCATGATGCGCTGCAGGAAATCGTTTTTACAAAATTTTCACTCCGTCTTAAAAGTGTCGGTACATTCCCGCCCCGGGGCAGACCTCGCGTCCTCTGGACCGGAGTCGAACCCGCAGAAGGACCAGCTGCGCTTCGCAGCATAATCGAACGAACCCTTGCCGCAATCAATATCCCAAGAGACAAAAAAAAATTCACACCCCACCTCACCCTGGCCCGCCTGAGAAACTGCCCGATCCACCATCTGCAACAATTCCTCGCCGGAAACGTTTTTTTTCAATCCACAGAATTTACAGTGGAGCGCTTCCACCTCTACTCAAGTAAGCTGACAAAAAAGGGGGCTCTGCATACTATCGAGAGCTCTTATCAGCTCAGTTAACATCACCTCAAAATTGAGAATCTTGAAAAGAGTTAATTCGAAGCACCCAGACCGCTATGGAAAAAGGTTGCTATACGAGGCGGAGTGTTTTTGCCGGTGACTCAATTATACATGTGGGATACGTTTAGTTACCGGCAGAAACTGCGCCCCGAAGGAAATGCCCTTGGGGATGAACGACGTAGATGGGACTTTTTTTGCGACTCCATCACATTTGATCAGCCACTTCCATCCCTTGCGCAATGGCCCGTTTAGCATCCAGCTCCGCCGCCTTCAAAGCACCACCGATGAGGTGGTAGGGTATCCCCAGTGCGTCGAGTTCATTTGCCAGTTGCAGCTCCGAAAGCTGCCCGGCACAAATGACCACATCGTCAACCTCCAGCAATTGTTCGTGGCCGTTATGACTGATCAGTAAGCCTTGTTCATTTACAGCAAGATAATCGACTCCATTGAGCATCTTCACGTCGTTCTTTTTCAGCACCGATCGATGAATCCAGCCGGTTGTCTTTCCAAGGCCTGCACCCGGTTTTGTATTCTTCCTCTGGAGAAGATATATCTCTCTGGCCGGAACCGATGGCCGGATTTCACCCAGCCCGCCATCGCCTGAATACTCCATGTCGACGCCCCATTCAGCCATAAATTGTTCAATAGTGTCAGGTTCGGACTGTCCATGGAGTAGATAAGTGGCCATATCAAAACCAATACCACCGGCCCCGATGATCGCTACCCTCGCACCGATAGCTTTCTCTCCGGTGAGGACTTCGTTGTAGAGTGATACATTGTCCCGATCACTGCCATCGAGCTGAATTTTTCTGGGCACAACCCCGGTACTGAGGACAATTTCATCAAAAAACTGCACATCCGACGGTCTTGGCTTTGTCCTGAGCTGCAGATCAACTCGGTGTAATTCAAGTTGGTTACGATAATACCTGAGGGTTTCTTCGAATTCCTCTTTACCCGGAATCTGTCTTGCCAGTCGAAACTGCCCGCCGATCTCACCGCCTGCCTCAAATAAAGTCACCTCATGGCCTCTTGCCGCAGCCGTTGTGGCACATGCAAGGCCTGCAGGACCGGCGCCGACCACCGCCACCCTCTTTTTTTTCTCCGCTTTTACAAAGGGTTTAATCAACTCCCTGCAGGCCCTCGGATTGACCAGACAGGTCGCTGTCTGCCGGGCAAAGATTTGATCGAGACAGGCCTGATTACAAGCGATACAGGTATTGATTTCATCAACGCGTCCCTCCGCCGCCTTTTTCACCCAGTTGGGATCGGCGAGAAAGGGCCGGGCCATGCTGACCATATCGCCGCACCCTTCAGCCAAAATCGATTCGGCTACCGCCGGCATATTGATGCGATTGGTGGTTACCAGAGGAATCCGGACCTCCCCCATCAACCGTTTGGTTACCCAGGCGAATCCCGCCCGCGGCACCATGGTGGCAATGGTAGGGACCCGGGCCTCATGCCAGCCGATGCCGGTATTGATAATGGTGGCTCCCGCGCGCTCAACCTCTTTTGCGAGTGTAACAATTTCCGCCCAGCTCGATCCCCCCTTTACCAGATCAAGCATGGAAAGCCTGAAGATGATAATAAAATGATCACCGACGGCTTTTCGAACCTCTCTTATGATTTCGAGGGGAAACCTGATTCGATTTTCAAAAGATCCACCCCATAGATCTTCTCTGCGATTGGTCTTTCGAGCAATAAACTGGTTAATGAGGTAGCCCTCAGAACCCATAATCTCCACCCCGTCATAGCCGGCATCCTTTGCAAGGCTTGCACACTTGACGAAATCGTTTATAGTCGAACGGATACCGCGATTGCTGAGTTCCCTCGGTTTAAACCGGTTTATCGGCGCCTTGATCGAACTGGGAGCAACGCACAGGGGATGATAACCATATCGCCCGGCGTGAAGGATCTGCATGCAGATTTTGCCATCTGCTGTATGCACGGCATCGGTGATAATCCTATGGCCTGTAACCTGGGAACGGCTTGCGAGCCGGATGGAAAAGGGCGCCACCCAACCAGCCCGGTTCGGGGCAATTCCACCCGTGACTATTAGCCCGACTCCTCCCGCCGCGCGCGCCGCATAGTAGGCAGCCATTTGACGAAAACCGTCTTTTTCTTCTTCTAAACCTGTATGCATGGAGCCCATAAGAACTCGATTTTTCAGGGTTAGAAAACCCAGGTCAAGAGGTTGCAGCAGATGCGGATAAAGTGGATGTAAATCTTTCATTGTCAAATGATCCCTCTTGTTAGTATTCTCAATGAATCTGATTTTCTGATGCACAGCATATCTTTTGTTTTATCGTTTGATATGCCTTTAAATTGTATTCAATCGTCCTTCAAATATAATAAACTCCTAAAAACCTAAAATTGAGGATGGCTAAGTAGATGAGCTTCATATGTGAGGCGTGCAATTTTTATATTATTTCGGCGTACTAGAGTACGTTGTAACGACAGGAAAACTTGCAACAACGAAGCAGATGAAGAGTTTTTACGACGCCATCAAATAAGACAATGCATTACCAGGGAAACATTTTCAGACCTCCAAGCGAAGCGTACTCCATTTTACTGCAGATAACTACCGGCTGCTCTCATAACAAGTGTACCTTCTGCGGGATGTACAAGGGGAGCAGGTTTTCCATAAAGGATGACCGCACCATCATGGCGGATATCGATTTTGCCGCAGCCCACTGCCGACATCAGGACCGCCTTTTTCTCTGTGATGGGGATGCCCTCATTATTTCCCAGGAACGGCTGTTACATATCCTGGCTGCCATCCGGACAAAACTCCCATGGGTGACCAGAATCGGCACCTACGCCAATACTAAAAGTATTAGGCGTAAGACCCCGGAACAGCTCAAGGAACTCCGGGAAAACGGTTTACAAATCGCCTATATGGGACTGGAGTCAGGCGATGATGTCACCCTGCAAAAAATCAATAAAGGTGCCGATGCCGAGAGAATGATCAACATGGGCAAAAAGCTGCGCGCATCCGGGATCAAGTTATCCATCACCGTCCTGCTGGGTATTGGCGGGAGAGAACGTTCCCATGTTCATGCCCGGGAGACCGGTCGCGTGCTCAGCGCAATCGATCCGGAATATGTCGGCGCTCTCAGCCTAATGCTCACGCCCGGCACCCCGCTCTTCGAAGCCGCTGAAAAAGGTTCGTTTACCCTGCCATCGCCAAAGGAGATGCTCGAAGAACTTGGTCTCATGTTTGCCAACACCGAGCTCTCAGACGGTTATTTTCATGCCAACCATGCGTCAAACTACCTGCCGATAAAGGCTAAATTACCACAAGACAAAGAGGCGACCCTTAAACTCATTGACAGTGCCCTAAGAGGAAAGGTCAGTCTCAAACCGGAGCATCTTCGCGGCCTGTAGTGACTGAAAAACGATTATCGTGTTTTTTGCGATCAAAGATGCAATGACGAGAGCGGGGTGAGCAAGAGTGGTTAAAACAACACAACCCCTTGCTGCAAAAATGCAACAAGGGGTTGTTCATGCCAGCGTCCGACAACACCTTTTAGAACGTGTAACTCAAACCGGCGGTAACGAGAATCGCTGAGGCATTGGTAAATTCGCCATTGACTCTACCATCTGCACTCTGTACCGTACGGGATTCTTTGTAATCATAGAGAGCGGCGATACCGATCTCCATATTCTCATTGACCTTATATTGTGCGCCAAGTGAATAGAGAAATGCATCTGAATCCGGTAACTCAAAACCGATATGTTCAGTTGGAGCCGGATTTTCATCATAGCCAAAACCACCCATCAGCGTCAGGGTATCATTGAGGGCATATGTCAGGCCGATACGAAAGGCATTGGTATCGTCCCAGTTTCTGGTCTGTGGGATATCAAAAATATTTCCGGGATCGGTTGGAGAAAAATTAAAATCAAGGGTTTCATATTCCGACCAGAATGTTCTGTCCCAGGTCAACTCCACGTTAAGATTATCCAGCACATCATAGGCAACCGAGAGCGCAAGGACTGCAGGGGCAGGAACGGAGACATCAGCATCAAAGGTTGCTGTGCGAACCGGCAGCATACCCGGAATTGCAGGCAGAGTCAGTGTAGCATCGTCATCAAAGTCAAGATCGATATGGGAGCGATAGGTAGTTGAAATATTTAACTTTTCATTTGGCTTGATAGAAAGAGCCACGTTCCAGCCCCATTCTATCGTATCTCCTTCCATCTCACGTGCCGCCGGACCCAACAGAGTACTGCCAGGGGGAAATTCGATTATTCCATTGCTCTTCACTGTGGCATCAGCATACAGCATTCGCGGTCCGGCTGCGATGGAAACCATGTCGCCAATACTGTAAGAGATAGTTGGGTTCACCTCAATTACCGCCAATGAGAATTCTTCAGCAAAGGTTTTCGGATAAGGATCCTGCCAGCGCTTTGATAAACCATAGGGGGCAACCACGGCAAGACCAAACCGAGCACCAGCGTAGGAGGGTGAGACAACAAAAGCGGTGGGCACAAAAAAATGTTCTTCTTCTGAGCTACCGCTTAAAGTAGAACTACGAGCATCATCATAATCAATTTCAGAAAGATAAATATAGGTAGCATCGGCTTCCAGGTGCCAGGTATCTTCCATCCATGCCATATTGGCAGGATTATAATAGGCGGTATCAGCCCTTTTCGATGATGCGATGTTGGCCCCGGCCTTTGCCGTTGAATCGACAGACTGCTCCGGGATCCGCCACCCGGAAGCCATTGCGGAACCGGCCGTAAAAATACATGCCAGTGCCAATACGGAAATCTTCTTCTTCATACCTCTCTCCCCTCAGACTTGATATTCCTCGAATCTGCCGACAATTCCGACAGACGCCTCAATTCCGCCTACTCCAAGAGAGCATCTTTGGAATAGACAACCTCCCTCCCAACCAAGAACATATAACCTTTACGTACAAGTCAAAGCCTAAGCAACAAATACCCCTTTTTCCCTTTTCATATCGCTCTGTAATACATAATTACAATAAATGTCAATCACAAATCCTACTGCCAGTATGTTGCGCAATATTCCTCATGCTGGAGGTTAAGCAATTATTGTATTGCAGCATCATTTATCCGGTGAACACAGGTTCATTCCACTTTGTCTATCGAAGTTTTTCGATTTCCTGCAACATCTCACCATCCATTGATACCGCCTTACCACTCTTGTCTGTGACAACAAAGGTCACAAGGGCATCTGCTGCGACGTCATCTGAATTTTTCAAGAAAATTTGCTGCTTGAGAACAACACTTCTGTTACCGATTTTTTCCAGTGCTGTCGTAACAGCCAAACTTTCACCAACGGATACGGCTCGGCGATAATTGACATTGATGTTGACAACAAGAAAAATGATTCCCTGTATCGCCCATTTTTTAAGATCAATTTTAGATTCCAGATGTGCCCATCGATCCTCTTCAAAAAACTCCAGATACCTGGCATTATTTACATGACCGTAGAAATCGGCGTGGTACCCTCTCACCTTTATTTCCGTCAGATATTCCATAATATTTCACCACTGTTCGCTCGTTTCAATCAGTTCAACCGGCGTTCGAATTTCAAAAAAGATGGCCGATACGGCCGCCCTCGGTCAAAAGGCGAACCGTATCGGAACGGTGAGTAGAATCGTCAACCATCCTTTCCAAAACTGCGCAAAAACGTCTGAAGCGCATCTGGATTATTCGAATTAATAGTTCCCGTCATGAAATCTTTCATCCCCGGACGATAATTTTCCTCCCAGATCTTCAGAAAAAATTCCTGGCTGGTTTTACACACACAGTCAGCATTTTCAATTGTTCGTCCATCGCTGATTGCACAGCTTTCTTCGGTACATTGAACGGTTTTTTTTATATCCCCTAAAGAGAAATAAAAACTTGTTGGTTGGCCAAAAATCCCGATGACAAATGATTCGGGAAGTTCTGCAAAAATCTTTTCCAGCATAGCATCAACCCCTTGGCTATAAGGCCTGAATTTTTTCAGTCAGAGCAGGTACAAACTGCTTGAGGTCAGCCACCACCAGCACATCGGCGACATCCCCGATGGGTGCATCCTTATCGGTATTGATTGCCACAATGAATTCGGATTTCTTCATACCGGCAAGATGTTGAATGGCCCCGGATATTCCACAGGCGACGTACAACTTCGGTGCAACCGTCTGACCGGTTGTGCCAACCTGACGATTATGCTCGACCCATTCAGAATCGACAACAGGCCGACTGGCTCCATATTCACCACCAAGTGCCTTGGCCAGATCAGCAACCATTGACACATTCTCAGGTTTGCCGATACCGCGGCCGGCACTGACAATGATTTTTGCTTTGCCCAAATCGACTCCGCCACTCTCCGCCTGCTCATATCCGGTAAACTGTACCTTGCCGTTAGTTTCGCCGGACACCTCCTCAATTGTTGGAGTCGCACTTGGCTCATCGGTCAAACCGAAAGCCCCGGCCTGAAGAGTTACTATAGTTTTCCCTGTTTTCACGTTAACATCACGTCGCAATTTGGCGTTGCACACAGGCACGACCATCTTGCCGTCAACCACATCTACCACTTCGGAAATCTGCGCGGCCTGCAGTGCAAAAGCAATACGCGGAGCGAGGTCCCAACCATATGAAGAATGGGAGAATGCCACCAGGTCCGGCTGTTCTTTTGCAACCACATCCAGAATAAGCTGTTTATGTACATCCGGATTATATTCGCCGAATACCGAGGCATCAGCCAGATAGAGTTTACCACCATACTGCGGCAATGTGGTATCTCCACCAATAAGAAACATTGCACTCTCGGCACCCATCCTTTCCGCAAACGCCATCAATTCGTAGCAATTTCCGAGCAGCTTCCCTTCCCTACTTTCAGCAATGAGCAATACTTTCATTTTTATCTCCTTCCCTATCCCAGAACTGCGGTTTTCTCTTTCAGGATCTTAACCAGCTGATCAGCCAGATCCGCAGCATCTCCCTCAAGAACCAGCCCGCCACCTTTTTTCTCCGGAAAATACATCCGAGTTGTTTCCTGACGGGAGTCGACCTTGAGCAGGTCGGTCACTGGAATTGAGAGCAACTCCTTTTTCTTCGCCTTCATAATATTTGGCAGGGTGGGATAGCGCGGGGTATTGAGGCCAAGTTGACAGGTAACTACAACCGGTACTGCTACCTTTACACAAGCCTTGATGCCGCCTTCAAGTTCGCGTTTGACTTCGACAACACCCTCGTTGTAGGCAAAATGAACAACAGTTGTAATACCCGGCATACCAAGCATTTCTGCAACTAGAATACCTACCTGGGCACTGCCCCTATCCTGGGACTGCATTCCGGTGAAGATCAAATCGAAATTCTTATCTTTCGCATACTCGGCGATGATCCCGGCGATCTGATACGGTTCCTTGCCGCCGGCATCATCGTCGGCGATATGGGCACCTCGGTCACAGCCCATGGCCAGTGCTTTTTTCATGGTTTCTTTGACCTGGCCTGACCCGATACAAAGAACCGTCAGGTCTGCATCTTTAACCTGCTCCTTCAACTGAACTGCCTGCTCAACGGCATATTCATCGTATTCATTCATTCGCCAGGCCAGATCGGTTTTCGCATACCAGGTACCACTGGTGTCGACCTTGAATTTAGATTCCATATCAGGAACCTGTTTTATGCAAACCAGAATTTTCATACCTTCCCTCCAGTTGTCATGGATAATGTATTTTCTATTACTTGATTTTTAAATGATCCTTTCGGCAAGGATCTCGGCTATATCTTTTGGCCTGAGTGATTCTTCCACCTCTGCGCCTTTAACACCGTCCTCGAACATCGTCAGACAGAAAGGACAGTTTGACAGCAGCACATCTGTTCCGGTCTCCGCCGCCATTTTGACACGTCTGATATTCATACGTTCGCCGATTTTTTCTTCAGCCATTATTCTGCCACCACCTGCACTGCAACAAAAAGACTCGGCCCGGTTTTTCTCCATCTCGACCATTTGTCCTCCGGCTGCTGCAATAAGAGCTCTCGGTGCATCATAGATATCATTGTGCCGTCCGAGATAACAGGAGTCATGGTAGGTGCAGGAAAGCTCCGTGGGGTTAATCCGCAGATCACCGGAAGTCATGAGTCTTTCGAGAAATACGGTGTACGTTTCCACCTCGATGTCAAAGTCCAAATCACGGTAATCTTTTTCAAGGGTATTAAAACAGTGTGGACAGGTAGTGACTATTTTCTTCACGCCATACGACTTCATTGTCTCAATATTCTCCACGGCCAGACTCTGGTAGAGATATTCATTGCCCATCTTTCGCATTGGTTCACCGCAACATTTTTCCTCTTTTCCGAGGATGCCGACTTTCACCCCCGCAGCCTGGCAGAGTTTCACAAAACTTCTGGCGACAGAGATGTTTCGTTTATCAAAGGATCCATAACAACCGACAAAATAGAGAACATCAACATCTGCATCCTCCGCCAGTGGCTTGATACCCAAATCCTGTGCCCAGTCAGCCCGTTCGGCATACCCTATGCCGAGAGGATTGCCGTTTACCTCAGTTGCTTCCATGGCCGTCATCACCTCTTCACCTGGAAATTCTCCTTCCATGAGAACCATGGCACGGCGACAATCAATGATTTTTCTGACGTGTTCAATAGCAGCAGGACAGATTTCCTGGCAGGCCCGACAAGTGGTACAGGCCCAGAGGACGTCTTTGGTAAAGGTATCGACAAGGTTTGCCTCGGGATTGGTAAATGCAACGTCCCCCAGTTGATTGACCACTTTCATGGGTGAAAGCGGTTTACCGGTTGCATAGGCCGGGCACCGATCCTGACATCGCATACAGAGGGTGCAGGCATCAGCGTCAAAGATGTCTTTCCAGGTCGTTTCTTTAATACTTGTTACACCGAAGGTTTCTGCATCTTCATTTTCAAGATCCAGGTTGACCAATTTTCCTTTTGGACCGAGATCGTCAAAAAGATAATTGGTGCTGGTCGTGAAAATATGCCTGAACTTTGTGAGAGGGATTAAGACGAAAAATCCTATGACCAAGAGTAGATGAAACCACCAGATCACCTGATGCAGCGCGCGTAACCCTCCCTCGCCCATGCCTGCTATCCCCTTTGCCACCAGCAACCCTATTGGCGACCAATACGACAGAGGCGTTCCAAGTTCGGTTACCGCAATTCGAGCGCCCTCGACAAGAAATCCTGTCAGGAGGATAGTTAAAAGAAGCCCATGCATAATTGCATCGTCATTTTTCGTTTCCAAACCTTCCGGGGCAAAGAAATAACGACGGATTAGAAGCCCACCCAGCATAAAGATACACACCAGGCCGGCAACATCTAAGATGATGGAAAACCAAAGATAAAACGTGCCTTTTAAAAACTTCAGCCCAAAGAGGAGATCAGTAAAATCTGCCTGAATAAAGATCAGAGTTGTTCCTATGACAAGCAACCCGAACCCCCAGAAGAAGAAACCGTGGAGCAGACCCGGCCATCGGACCCTTGCCACCTGTTTCTGCAGCAGGGCGTTTTCAACCATGCGACGTATGCGCTTACCCAGTTGATCTGTTCGGTTAAGAGGCATGCCCTGTTTATATATATTAACTCTTTTCAGAAACCCCCGCACCAGCATCCCGATTGCGGCAAAGGCAAACAGGTACATGGGAACAAGAGTGCCCGCGTCATGACCGACATTCCAGTAGATTTCTCGGGTAAATTCCATAGTCTTCTCCAGTTGCAGTAATATTCCCTGTTTTCTGTCGTTTTGTACTGAGCCAGCTCAATTATTTTTTACAGTTTGCCAATTGTTAATGCTATCGTGTCAGCCCACTGCCGATGACCAGGCGCTGGACTTCACTGGTCCCCTCATAAATTTCGGTAATCTTCGCATCCCGCATCATCCTCTCCAGCGGAAAATCACGAGTGTAGCCATATCCACCCAGAATCTGCACTGCCTGGGTAGTGACTCGCATTGCCGTCTCACTCGCCATAAGTTTAGCCATGGCCGATTGCTGGGAATAGGACAGGCCATTGCTCGCCCGGTATGCCGCATTGTAGATGAGCCACCTTGAGGCTTCAATCTGAGTGACCATGTCTGCCAGCTGGAACTGCACACCCTGAAACCGACCGATAGGGGTGTCAAACTGCTTCCGATCCCTGGCATAGTTCACCGCATGATCAAGTGCCCCCTGGGCGATCCCCAAAGCCTGGGAGGCTATACCAATACGGCCGCCATCAAGAGTTTTCATGGCAACCTTAAACCCTTCACTCTCCTCCCCCAAAAGATTATCCTTTGGAATTCGACAATCCTGAAAAATCAATTCCATGGTGGGCGAAGAGCGAATACCCATTTTTTCTTCTTTTTTCCCAAAGGAAAACCCAGGGGTGTCTTTTTCAACGATAAAAGCACTGATGCCGTAATGTTTCTGCGCATCCTTATCTGTTCTGGCAAATACAATATAGACTTCTGCCTCACCGGCGTTGGTGATGAAAATTTTTGTCCCGTTCAGAATCCAGAAATCACCATCTTTCACTGCTGTGGTTTTAGTTCCCCCGGCATCGGAGCCGGCGGAAGGTTCAGTCAACCCAAAGGCTCCCATTTTTCGGCCTTCGGCCAGCGGGGTAAGAAAGTGTTCTTTTTGTGTCTTGCTCCCAAAGAGATAGATAGGATTGGAGCCAAGAGAGAGATGAGCAGAAAGAGTTACTCCGGTAGAAGCGCAGACCCGCGACAGTTCTTCGACAGCGATGGCATAACTGATATAATCGGCACCCGCTCCACCATATTCTTCGGGAAAAACAATTCCGGTCAGGCCAAGTTCCGCAAGCTTATCGAACATCAAACCACGATCAAACCGCTCCTCCTTATCCCGCTCTTTTGCAGACGGCGCAATCTCTTTTTCAGCAAAACCACGGACCATGTCACGCAACAAACTCTGTTCTTCAGTGTGTTCAAAGTGCATAATACATCCTCCAAAGAGAGGTCCAGATTCTTCTATTATTTTACCAGTTTTTTTTACATTTTCCTTTATAAATAATGTTTACGTAAAGGTCAAGACCTTTCGCTCTCTTTTTAAAAACGTTCGCAAACCCTGAAAAAACAGGACGGCATTATCTTTTTTTCATTTGACAGAGCTAGTGACGACATGATAGTTTGTCGAAAACATGTTACGTAAAGGTAAGTATCGTTTTCTCTTCGAATGCATTGCACATTTATAGAAGAGAGAAAGCGAAGTTGGCCGCGAATGCGGTCTACCATAAGCAACAACAGCCGTATCGCGATTCTTTAACAGAGGATGACAACATGAGTACTTCAGAGTCCAAATTGGTCCAAATTGGCGAGTTAGCCAAAAGCCTCGGCATTACCACACGGACAATTCGCTACTATGAAGAGATAGGCCTGATGGGCAAGAATGAACGGCTCGGCGGCAGCACACGCACATATACCAAAGACGACATCCTCCGCCTGAAATTCATCCTTAAATTGAAAACAATGGGAATATCCCTGAAGGAGATAGAACAACTTTCGGATATTTTTGATATTAATGCGAAAAATTTCAGCAAGATCACCCCGAAACTCATTGAGATTCTGGACAATCATATAGCGAAAGTCGACGAGAAAATGGCCAACCTCTCTTCACTTCGCAAAGATATTGTGGAATACCGGATACGTATGACCGAGTTCCTCACCAACAACGGCAAGGAAAAATAAAGAAGAATGGGTAAAACACAGCGCTCGTCCTTTCCTCCCCCATCCGATTCCTTCAATACCTTGATATATTTATACGCTTTGCTATAAAATCACGATTACAATACGAGCCGTGACTATAGTCAATTGTGCTCGCACAGGAAGGAGGCCGTATGTTTTTTCAAACCGCAGGAGTTGAGGTAGCTCTCTGGGTTCCTCCGCTGGTCGCCTTTGCAATTTCATTTTTCACTTCAATGGGGGGTGTCTCGGGGGCCTTCATACTGCTCCCTTTCCAGATGTCTTTTCTGGGTTATACGGCCCCATCGGTGAGTGCCACCAATCAACTTTTTAACATTGTGGCCATTCCCAGCGGGGTTTACCGCTATTGGAGGGAAGGACGTATGGCATGGCCGCTCACCTGGGTTGTAGTGGCCGGAACCTTGCCTGGGGTTTTCATCGGCGCTTTCATAAGAGTGAGCCACCTGCCGAATCCACAATATTTTAAATTGTTTGTGGCAGTCGTTTTGTTCTATATAGGCTTTAAAATAATAAGTGATTTGGTTGAAAACAGATCAAATAATGGAGACAAATCAACCGGCGACAGTCTTCTTAAAGAGATGGTGCACAGAAAACAGCCAAAGATTACGGGACGGGAACCCGAAAAAGCCGGTTGCTCAACCATCAGGGTGACTCATTTTAGTTTAAAAAGAATCAGCTACACATTCTATGATGAAAGTTTTGATGTTTCACTCTGGGGCATTTTTTCCCTCAGCTTCATAGTCGGTATTGTGGGAGGAATCTATGGGATCGGCGGCGGCTCGATAATCGCTCCATTCTTTGTGACCTTCTTCAGGTTGCCGGTACACACAGTTGCCGCAGCGGCCTTGATGGGAACCTTCGTCACATCGATCGCCGGTGTTATCTTTTACCAGGTCATGGCACCTTTCTATCCAAATGTGTCAGTGGCTCCGGATTGGCTGCTGGGAATCTTATTCGGAACAGGCGGGATGGTGGGAATGTACTTTGGGGCACGCTGCCAGAAATTCGTACCTGCTGAAACCATCAAGTGGATGCTGGTCACTGTCATCATCTTCACGGCAGCCAAATATGTCGCCGAATCCTTCGGATACTGACATATCAAGAACAGTCAACCACCCTGGGAGCCAACACCCTCCAAGGGAGGGGATAAATTCCTTCATGAAAAGATTTCTTGCGAGAAAACAGGAAAATCTTGTTAAGTCACTAAAGCTGCCACCGTCAAGACACAGGCAAGCCCGTGATAGTAAATTGTTTCCAGTCCACATCACTTTTCCATTGGGGCAGCCTCTGCAACGGTCCTTCAATCCGGACAAGCGGAGGGTCTCGATCCGCCAATCCGTTTATTTTCGCCCATAGGGTAATGTCTCCCCAATACTGAGGATGTCTGTCGTTTGCCGCCACGGCAGAAAATATTTCCCACGGTGTCATACAGCCATTGCCAATGGCATCAAGCACAAGCTGTTCCAGCCGACCCAACCCGGTAACCGGATCCGGCTGCTCCTGAATCCACCTCGCTGCGGCTGCAGGAACCCACGGCAAAGGCGCTGCACTTTTTTCTGAAATTTCGTCAAGCTGAAAAAAATCCTGCCGGGCAAAAGCGCTATCGACAACCTGCGCAAACTGAAATTGAGCTTCGGTCACCTCCCGGCGTTGATCATACAGGGACGCCAACTGGGCTGGCTGTAGCTGACCAAGCCCATCAAATGGTTCAATGCCTGGAAAAGCAGCAACGCAGAGCAGTTCCACTTTTCGAATGTTCAGGCTATGCAGAAGTACAAGAAGGTGGACAAGCATTGACTGATCAAACAGACACGCATCGAACCACAGAACTATCTGTCCGTAATTGGCCCCGGCGGCAATTTTTCGGTACTGATCTCGCAGGGTCTGCAGCACCTGCTCTTTCTCCATGCCACCACCGGTCACACCTTCAAGGAACAGTGCCCGGTCGTTAAGCATTGTATCGCTGGGCCACCCGGGTTTTCTGGGCCCGTCATACAGGATATCGTGCCAGACAAAAAGTTCTCCCGGAAGACCGGATTTCTCTATAGCCCCCCCTGCAATATCACCGCTGGTAATATGAAGGATCGTATCCATGAATTGCCTCCATCAGGCCTTTTTAAAATGCCTGGCAAGAAAGGTATCAAGCTGATTGGCAAACTTTTGGCGGTCACCTTTATTGAGTGCCGGCGGCCCACCGGTATCCACTCCGCCGGCCCGCAGATCATCCATAAAATTTCTTACGCTGAGACGAGATCTAATACTGTCAGAGGAATACATCTCTCCACGAGGGTTCAAAGCCGAACCTCCATTTTCAATGACATTTGCCGCCAGAGGGATATCGGCAGTGATGACAAGATCACCCCTACCAAGCCTTCTGACTATCTCATTGTCGGCGACATCAAGGCCAGATGCAACCAGGATAAAGTTAATGCAGGGAGAGGGGGGGATAGACACCGGTCGGTTAGCTACAAGCGTTAGCTGCATCCCAGTGCGTTTTGCAGCTCTAAATAAGATTTCCTTGATTGCCACAGGGCATGCATCACCATCAACCCAAATTTTCATAGCAACTAACTTTATATTCTTTCCAGTACCTTAAGTACCACCTTCTCAACAATGTCCTTCACCTTTTTATGATATGCAAGCATATGCGGCGCCGACAGATGTGCTCGTAAATCCTCAAGGCTCTCCCACTTCTCGACTATTGTGACCATATTTTCATTTAATTCCTGAGGGGGTAAACCGGTGGGAAGATCAACGGTCGGCATATATTCAAGACATCCCTTCTCTTTTAGAACATCAGGAATATTCGATTTAAAAATATCGAGAAAATCGGCTCTCCGACCTTCTTTAATATGTATCGATGCAATAACGTGTATCATGATTTTATTGCCTTAATAGTCGAGATAACAATTAGTTTATCGATTCCGGAGCACCCTGTGCGAGTTTCTCAAACTGTGCATAATTCTTTTTGAGCCAGACGCGTACCCGCGAACGCTGAATAATATTCATTACATCCACATTGTTGGCCGCGGCCCAAAAGCTTGTATTGCTAAAATCTATTGCTTGCGCCAATTGCGGTTGAAGCTTAGCCAAGGTGATGAACACTGCTCCACGTGTCTGTGCCTTGCTGCAGGTTTCCGACTCCATGAATGGTTTAAAGTCATTGCCACGACCGAGATTGTTAACGACAACGAACTGTATTGTGTCGTCAGGATAACTCTCCAGTAAATTGTCCAGCAACTGCACCGAATCTGCACCATCATCCATTACATGCCACAAATAGACTCGATTGCCAAGCTCTTGAAATAAGGCCAACCCATCGCTCTCTTCAATCCACTTGCCGAGGGGCATTGATGTTTGAGCCGCCAAATCGATAATTAAATCGCTTCCAGGGTTTTCCTCCGCTAAAATGATCATCTGATCCAGGCTATTGTAATCATTTACGATCAAGGGTGAAGAGAATTCGCTGTAAAAACGGGTAAAACTACCATGTGACTGGTCTGAATCCAATCCGATAAATGGTTTGCCTGCATCAATTAAATATTGAGCCAGAAGACGTGAGGTCATGGACTTTCCTACGCCGCCTTTTTCACCGCCGATAAAATGAATGTTGCTCATATGTGTTTCCTTAAAAAACGTAATGTGTGGAGCAGCCAAAATATTCCTGGCTGCTGATTTCGGTGCAAATCAAAAAGAATTTTCACGATACTAAAATAGAGAGACGAAGAAAAGCTAAAACGCATTCGAATCACACCCCCTTTCAAAGCAGGCAGCAATGGAGACAGGAAGGAAAAAAATAGCGTCCCGGACTGTCGCGAAGTCCGGGGCGCTATAGAAGGCAGGTAAACCCCAGTTGTTACCTACCCCATTCTTGGCCCGGATTTATCATGACTTTTTTGACATAACCGATAACGAACTGTATCTGATGCATACCATTATTCTGATCACACAGCAGGGTGTTTTCGACTTTGCAACCCCAGAAGCCACGCGTCGGGCGAACAGATTTTACCGCATCTGCTTAATTGTAAAGCAGTCACGATAGATTGCCATACCTTCTTGCCCTACAACTCTCAGCTACGGCAAACCTTGTTAATGATAGATCCGGGCCAGTGCATGGCGGATTTTTTTCTTGATGCCGCTTATGACAAAAGGTGTTAACCGTTTCTTTTCTTTCAGGATCTGTTTGAAGAGATCCTTTTTTTTCTCTGGAATCTCCGGCCGGTCAACCGGGATCAGGGATAATGATTTGGTGGGGCATACACTTATGCAGGCTCCGCAGCCAAGACAGTTATCGGCGAGCACCTGCATCCGCTTCTTTTTCTGACCATTTTCAACATCCAGCAATTCGAGTGAATTAACATTGCAGGCCTTTTTGCACAAACCGCAACCGACACAGGTTTCAGCATCAATCTGCGAGGTATAATTGGTTTTGGCTACCCCCAGGGGAAAGCCCTGATTTACCCCACCCAGCAACTCACAGCAGCAGGAGCAGCAATTGCAGATAAACGAGGGCTTATAGCGGATATTATCGGTGATATGGGTCAGGTTCAGTTCTCTTGCCTGCTCTAGTATCTCCAGCAGCTGTTCTTTCGTACGATGTTCGGCAAAGCCCCTGCGTACCATAAACTTCGCCGCAGTACCGAGAGATATGCAGATCTCTTTGGTCGGCGCCTTCTTATCGCAACTCTGGTCCAAATGTTCCTTCTTATGGCGGCAGTAACACATACCGATGGCACCGTAGCTTGCACCTTTTATTATCTCTCTGGCGCTTTCGTAGGTCGCCACCTGGGAACTGACCGGAATATGATCTTCGTAGGGTAAAGAGCGGGTGAGAGGTGTTTTGCTTGCAAAGAACTCCCGACCCATTTCCTGGTTGGGATCACCAAAAAGATATTCGGTCATGAGCTGGGCCAGCTCTGCCACCGGCAGATCATTGCGCTGTTTCATGAAACTGAACTCAAAAAAGCCGATAAGCCCAGGCATCAGGAGGTAGTAGGTCTTACCCCCGTAGGTAGTATCCATCACCAAGCCTTTATCCGCCATCACTTCAAGCTGCTGCTTCAATCGTTCAGTTTCCCAGCCGGTAGCCTTGGCAAGCTCTTTTAGTGTAGCTTCCGTGAGCGGAAAACGAGAGGCCACATACGCGTCATCTTCGGAAAAAAGAATTGCCAGGATCTGGCGCAGTTTATCGGTATCCGGCAAACCAATTGGGTATTTATTCAACCTGTCAATGAGTGGTACAATACTGCTTTTTCCATCGAGATGATGTCCCATTCCTGCTCCTTTAGTACAACGCTTCCAGCCGCATAAGATGCTGACTTTGCATCTTGTTTACCGACAAACTCCGTAAATGTGGTATAATCCGGTATTGTACCCGTTCATAAACACGCAATCTGCACGGGTACACTCATTTGTTCATAATATACTGATCCTTCAGCGCATAGACACTCTCCCACACCCGTTGAAATCCTTCCCCATCACTAACAGGTTTTTTTAACATTTTGTGGAAAATTTCTTCCTGCGCAGCAGAATTTTCATGACTGAGAATCATCTGCAGGGCATAGGCAGAATAATCTTTGACAATAAACGTAAAAATCTGTTCCAGCACATCTTTGTCGGTACCGTAGATTTTACTATTTTCGAGGATCAGCTGGGCATAGACAATAAGGGTGAAGAGCTCACCTGCCGCCAGCATATAATCGATATTTTTTACCTGTTCAGCGCTGGGTGGTGCGTTCATCAACAGGGTTCGAAACAAGTTCATCTGCTCTCTGAATACCTGGACATTCGGTGACTCGATTCCTTTATATGCGAGCCGGTAGTCAGGAAAGCGGATAGTGGCAAGGCTGCCGGTTTTCTGTTGAAAGAGATAACCATCATCTTCAGCTTCTTTTCTCTGCAGGATCTCAGGATAGTCGGCCGGCTCAAAAAAGTAGTTTTTCACAAACTTTATTATAAGCGCCATGTTGACATGTTCCGTCCCCTCAAGCTTGGGCAGCATGCCGATATCTCTAAGAGCCATCTCAAAGTAGGTATCCTGTTCGTAGCCTTTGGCAGCGATAACCTCATGGAGCAGTGCTACAACCTTTTCTCCCTGACCGGTCACCTTCATCTTGACCACCGGGTTAAAAAGTAGATATCGACGGTCATTATCGGAAGCACTTCGCAAGTAATCGGCAGCCCTGAAGGCAAAGAGCTTCATGCCGATAAGCCGGGCATAACTCTCAGTGAAGAGTTTTTTCACATGGGGAAAATCTGTCACATAACGGCCATAGAGATTACGGCTCGCCGCATGGTTCAGTGCCTCGTAAAAACAGTGGGTGCCGATACCAATTGACGCACACCCCAGCTCGAATTTACCTATATTTATAGTATTGAGTGAAGAATTCCAGGCGTGCTCCCCCCGAGAAATGATGTCGTCTTCGGCAATAGGGTAATCGTGCAGGGCGTATTCAGCGACATAAGCCTGCCGCACCCCGGAGGTGTCGATCTTCTTGACACACTCATACTTCTCATGATTTGGATCAACGACAAAAAAGACATACTCGCCCGTCCCTTCTATCTTGGCAAAGGTGGAAACCAGGGCCGCACAGTTACCGTTTCCGATATAATATTTTGATCCTCTGGCCAGATAGGTGCCGTCACCCTGAGGAGAGAGCAACATCTCACTCGAATACAAATCCGCCCCATGAGTCTTTTCAGAGAGCCCGAACGCAAAAATCCCGCCTTCAGCCAAGAGCTTCGCCGTCTTTTTCTTCACCGCCTCGTTTTCGCCCATCCAGATCGGACCAAGTCCAAGGATCGTCACCTGCCAGGCGTACCAGTAGCAGAGTCCGTAAAAACCGAGAATTTCGTTGAACTCACTTATTCGATACATATCCCAGCGTCCGTTATCTTCGCTGTAAGTTTCGGGCGTGAGAAAGTTGGCGAATATTTTCTCTGACTTGATAAAATCGAGAAAATCTTCATACCAGACCATCGACTGGTCATCCTCTTTAATCTTTTCAAGTCCCTTTTTTTCAAAAAAACCGATGGTTTTTTGTACAAGTTGCCGTGAGAGATCGTCGGCATGGAATCGCTCGTATTTTTTCGGGTTCAGTAACAACATTTCGCCTCCTCCCTTATCGCGCTTCACAGCAAAATCAGCCGATTTCTTTGCCGGCGTTATACCCCTGGTGATTGGCCTCAAAAACGGTGGACGGCGTCAAAGCATCGCCGACAACAGAGAACACTATTCCCAACTCTTTTGCCACTTTCTCCAGCGGATTTACTGCCCTTGTTCCGACTGCGAGTACAATGCTGTCGGCTATCAGCAGCTGCTCCTCTCGATCATGCTCTATCCGCACTCCTTCACCGGTTATCTCCAGAACTCTGGCTTGCATCAGGGCTTTCACCCCAAACCTGTTCACATCCTGCAGCATTCCCCACCTGGTGGACTTTCCAAAATTAGCACCGAGACTATCGGCCATCTCGACCACGACCACTTCCTTTGTCCCCTCTGTTGCCAATTGGTATAATTTTTCAGGGGAAACCGCATTATTGACCAGCAGAAATTTTAGGTCGTCCCCGGAAAGTGTACCTTCTTCAGCCAGGAGCAGTGCAGTCTCGATACCAACAGAGCCACCACCGACAATCACCACCTTTCTGCCTGTTGAGACCTTGCCGGCAAGAACATCCCACGCCTGAACTACTTTTTCTCTTTCGACTCCTGGGATGTCAGGTGTAATCGGTTCACCGCCGGTTGCAAGGATGAGACGATCCGGGTGCTCCTGTTGCAGAACTGCACCGTCCACGAAACTGTTCAGCATGATTTTTATATCGTGAAGTACCAGCTGACGGCCCAGGTCTTCACCAAATACCTTAAATTCCCCGCGACCAGGAGGAGCACCGGCCAGGTACAACTGTCCGCCACACCGCAGCCCTTTTTCATAAAGACTTACCCGATGGCCCCTTTCTGCAGCAGCAATAGCAGCTGACATTCCCGCCACACCGCCACCTACGACCATTACTGTTCTAGGTGTATAGGTCTTTGCCGGCTGTCTCTCATGTTCATGTCCAGCCCGTGGATTGCAGAGACATTCCACCGATCTCATCTTGAAGATGTTATCAAAACAGCCCTGACCACAGGCCACACAATGAACAATCTCTTTCTCCCTGCCGGTTTGCATTTTTTTCGGGAACCAGGGGTCGGCAATCAATGCCCTGCCGATAGCGACCATGTCACAAAAATTCTGCGAAATCAGTAATCGGGCAATCCTTGGGTCGTTAATACGGTGACTTGCAATAATCGGAACAGAAACCCTTTTTTTGATATCCCGGGCCAAATAGGCAAATACCCCTCTAGGTACCTTGGTTACAATCTGCGGCACCTGTGCCTCATGCCACCCGACATTGACACACAGGGCATGGACTCCGGCTTCATCAAGAGCCACAGCGAAGGCAAGCAAATCCTCGGGGCCGATCCCCCCTTCCATGAAATCATTTCCATTGAGTCGAACAAGGATAGGGAAATCGTCACCAAGACGGCTTTTCACCTCGAGGATAACCTCTAAGCCGAACCGCATCCGGTTTTCCAGACTCCCACCATATCGATCCTCTCGTCTATTCGTGAGCGGCGACAGGAATTCGCTGATCAGATAGCCGGTTCCGGCTAAAATCTCTACCAGATCAAACCCCGCAATCCTCACCCGCTCAGCCGCTTCACCAAAACGCCGGATGATCTCCTGGATTTGATGCAATCCCAGTTCCTCAGGGGTTTCCCTTGTCAGGCGAGAAGCAATGGGTGATGGCGCAACCGGCTTTCTCCCACCCAGGAAAAAGGATGAGTTATAACGCCCGGCATGATTAAGCTGGACGGCTGATCGAGCTCCACCGTCATGGATTGCCTGGGCAAGTGCGGTAAGACCCGGCAGGTGCTCATCCAGATGCGCACCGATATTGGCAGGACTGCCGGAGAGCTCATCGACGGTTGCGTACCCCACACTGATCAAACCGACTCCACCATTTGCCCGTTCCCGGTAAAACTCAATTAATTGTTCGGTTACCATGAAGTTTTTGCACATGTTTAAATGCATGGCAGGCATAACAATGCGATTTTTCAGTTCGGTCGGGCCAATGAAAATTGATCGAAACAGCGGATCCGACATAATGAATTCCCTTATTGCTGGACTGCAGAATAAAACAGCCCTGACACATCATTAAAAAGTCCGATTTCCTCAAGTGCTGAGCGAAGCAGCTTCGGCTGATTGAGAAAATCCTTCATAAAAACGATTTCCGAGGCTTTGAGATACATGTGGAAAACATCCTGCACCCTTCCATTCAGAAGTTTATCTATCAACAACATCACATTCTCTTCCGACCTGTAAGGATTCAGCTGCTCTGCCCTGCAGAGCAGCTTTGACACATAAAAAAGCAAAGTGGATTTAATACTTTTGACAGTCTGCCTATGTGAAGGCAGAACTTTTTTTCCGTTTAAACCGGAAAGTTTCACTATCGTTCTGCAGTAGGCTTGATAATTGTTAAATCGCCCGCCCTTTTCGAGGTCTACATCGAGAAGCGGTGACTGAAATACTCCTCTCAAAAGGGTATCTCCTGTTACAGCCCAATCCTCTCCAACATACACAAGGTCAGTCTGGGAATGACCAGGGCAGGCCAACACCTCAACCCCCAGACGATTGGGCATATCGTTTTCCGCCGCAAGAAAATGCTCCGGAAAGGGCGGAAACAGCGTGCCGCTGTCAAAGATCTTCTGTAAACTATCGAGATACGCCTTATTAAAACCTAAATCAGACAACAGATAATACATTTCCTCCATCCGCCGATCGTGTTGCAAAATCTTCAGACCATCGCGATATGGTAAGTAAATAGCAGCATCGCAATGCTGCTCAAGCCAATGGGTCTGTCCGTAATGATCTATATGACAATGGGTGATAAAAATGTGCTTGAGACGAGCGAGATCTATATGAGTCTCAAGGTATTGCCTTGCTTCCGGTGTTGGCGGACCGGTATCAAAGAGAACCAGCTCTTCCCCCAGTTTGCCGGTATAACAGTGGACAGGACCAATCATATAGGGAGTATTGATGGTATGTTGCGTCAAACAGCTCATATTTATCTGGTCTTTACCACGGCTTTGTACATACACTCCCGGTTGAAAAACAAACCGGTACCTGCTCTGGACTGATACCGGTGGATATTCAACGTTTAAAATACATACTTTTCTGACTCGCAGGCAGCTTTTGCCAACGTTCGTTTCGCTGTCAGGAGACCGGTTGCATCATATTTGGCAAATCGTCTGATGCCTGAGAGAATCATGGTAAGGGTATCTCCTTCCTCGATAAAAAAAGCGCCTTTTCTTGCAGCACTGCCGGCATTTTCGGAGGCCTCGAAGGCGAAAATCTTCACCGCTGCATCCAGGAGTTCCTGTTTGCTCTCACTCACTTTTCCATAGCTCTTCTCCGCCCGCAGCACCGTGCTCTCAAGAGCAAAAATCTGGATGGCGATATCGGCGGCCGCCATCAAAATTTCCTGCTCATTTGCCAGTTTATCCATGAACTTCTGGACACCTGCACCGGACAGGATAAGGAACAGGGTCTTCAGATTCTTGATGAGTGTTTTTTCCTTAACAAACGGGATCGACTCATCCAACTCCTCAAAACTCGGAGTCATCAACGATTCGAAGGCCTTCATTGCCTCTGCCTGCAGGGGCAACTCACCTTTCATTGCCTTGCGCAGAATCATGCCGGGGATGAGCAGACGGTTTATCTCATTGGTTCCCTCGAAAATTCGGTTGATGCGCTCATCACGGTAGTATCGCTCCGCCGGATAATCGGCGACAAAACCATAACCGCCATGGATCTGCACAACTTCATCGACGGTTTTGGCTAAGACTTCACTGCAGAACACCTTGGAGATGCCGCATTCCGAGGCATATTCTTCGATACCTTTCAGGTATTCGTCATAATAGTTGTCGATACCCTTTTCAATGGTGGCGATTTTGTCGTCCAGTAGTCCGGCAAGGCGGTACACCAGAGATTCTGAGGCAAAGATATAGGCCGTCAAATCGGCAATTTTCTGGGAAATTGCTCCAAATTTACTGATCGGTGTATTGAACTGCTTGCGCTCATTGGCATATTTAATACCTTCAGCCAAGGCCATTTTCGAGGCACCGGTGACACCGGCACCCAGCTTAAAGCGGCCGATATTGAGGACGTTAAAGGCGATCTTATGGCCCTTGCCTTTTTCACCCAGCAGATTTTCAACGGGAACTTTGCAGTTATCGAGAATTATCTGGGTGGTTGAGGACCCTTTGATACCAAGTTTCTTTTCTTCCGGTCCAACGATCAACCCTTCAGTATCCTTCTCTACCAGGAAAGCGGTGAAATGCTCTTTGTCGATCTTGGCAAAAATGGTAAACAGTTCGGCAAAACCCCCATTGGTTATGAACTGCTTGGTGCCGTTGAGGATATAATGTTTACCGTCTTCCGAGAGAACCGCCGATGCCTGGGCACCGAGGGCGTCACTGCCCGAACCGGGCTCGGTCAGACAGTAGGCGGCACACCACTCACCGGAAGTGATTTTCTCCAGGTATTTTTCTTTCTGTTCTGCTGTTCCGTAATAGATGAGCGGCAGGGTTCCTATCCCGGAGTGGGCAGAGTAGGCAACAGAAAAGGAGCCACCAAAGGAAATCTTCTCACTCACCAGCATGGTGGACGCCTTGTCCAGCTCCAGCCCGCCATACTCTTCCGGGGTGTCCATCATCAACAGCCCCAGTTCCCCGCATTTTTTCATGCCTTCGACTACGAGATCGAAGTTCTGTTTGTCGATCTCTTCTATATGCGGAACGATTTCGTTGGCGATGAACTGCTCGGTGGTCTGGCCCATCTGTCGCTGTTCATCACTGAAATCTTCCGGGGTGAAAACATCCCCACAGGGAGTTTCCGCAATCAGGTATTCGCCGCCATTTAATATTTTTCCTGCCATCATTATCACCTTATATTTTGAAAACTATTTATAATTTACAAATTATTCAGCAGTGCTTCAAACGTGTGCAAGCAGGCTGGAGAACTAGAGACTCACTATGTGAACCAGCCTGATCATGCACAGGTATGCGAAGGCTCCGGGTGGAGTGCTGCTGAACAATTTTATAATTTTTCAAAGATGCCGGCGGCGCCCATCCCGCCCCCGATACACATGGAGACAAGTCCATACCGTAACTTTCTGCGACCCATCTCATGCAAGAGTGTGGTGGTCAGTTTTGCACCGGTACACCCGAGTGGGTGCCCAAGAGCAATAGCACCGCCATTAACGTTGATGATTTCTTCATTCAGACCGAGGGTTTGAATAACGGCCAGGGCCTGAGCGGCAAATGCCTCGTTCAGTTCGATCAGGTCGATATCCTCCTGTTTCAGCCCCGCCAGCTTGAGGGCGGCAGGAATAGCTGTAATCGGACCGATCCCCATGAGTTCAGGAGCACAGCCGGTGGCAGCAAAGGCGTGAAAACGTGCCATCGGACTTTTACTCAATTTCTCGAGATATTCTTCTGAGACCACCAGGGCAACAGCCGCACCATCGGTCATCTGGGAGGAGTTTCCTGCGGTGACAGGCCCGCCGACCTTGAAGGCCGATCGTACCTTGGCCAGACTCTCAACGGTTGTACCGGCCCTGACACCGTCATCGACAGTAACCAGCTCTTTGGCTCTTTTGATCTTGCCGTTCACCAGCATATTCTTTTCGATTTCGACCGGAATAATTTCATCGGTGAATCGTCCCGCTTCTATAGCAGCTGCTGCCTTGGCGTTACTTGCGGCTGCAAAGGTATCCATCGCCAGTCGGTCTATCCCGTATTTTTCGGCTACCAGCTCGGCGGTGACACCCATGGAGGCAAAGGCTTCGGGCCAGTCGACCATCATGCCCGGATTGGCGCTGTACTTCAGACCGCCAAGCGGCACACAGGACATCGACTCGACACCACCGGCGACAATACAGTCGGCAAACCCGCACATGACCCTTTCGGCGGCCATGGCGATGGTCTGCAAGCCTGATGAGCAGAAGCGGTTGATGGTCTGGCCCGGAACCTCTATCGGCAACCCGGCCTTCATGGCGGCAACCCGGCCGACATTCATTCCCTGTTCTGCTTCGGGAAAGGAGCATCCGAGATAGACATCCTTGATTGTCTTAGGGTCGATCTCGGTTCGTTCAACCAGTCCTTTAATGGCCAGTGCCGCCAGATCATCCGGCCGCATGTCTTTGAATTTCCCTTTATTTGCCCGGCAGCCAGGAGTTCTGTAACTAGCCAGTATATATGCTTTTTTCATATCAAGTCTCCCTTGAGGGGTAGTGTAGTGGATTAATTTCTTAACGGCTTGCCGGTCTTCAACATATGCTGGATACGCTCTGCAGTCTTCTTATTGCCACAGAGTTTCAGGAAGCTCTCCCTCTCGAGCTGCAGCAGGTACTCTTCACTGATCATAGTGCCGGGATTGATATCACCGCCGCACATTACCTGGGCAATGATTGTTCCCATTTCCGCCTCATATTCGGTAATGAAATTCCCCATCTTCATGTTCCACAGCTGGCTCTTGATGGCAGAGGCAATGCCACGGCCGGGGGCCGGAATGTTTTCAACCCGACGCTTCGGCCGATAGTTGACCGCCAGCGCCAAAACCTTCTGTTTGGCATCGCCGATCAGCCTGTCGATATCCATAGTGGTGGAATCGCCGTTTCGCATATAGTCCATGCCGTACAGTTCAGCTGCCCCCATGGACACCTTGGCCATGGCCAGCTGCTCGAAATTTTTAATGATAAAGGGCTGGACGTCGGTTTTATTCTGCGCTGCCAGCTGGATCGCCCGCAGACTCATCTCCTTGGTACCGCCACCGCCCGGCAGCAGGCCGACCCCGATCTCAACCAGCCCCATATAGGTCTCAGCGTAGGCATTGATGGCATCGGAATGGAGGCAGAACTCCGCCCCGCCGCCGAGGGCCATGCCGAAAGGTGCGGCAACGACAGGCACCTTGGCATACTTCACCGCCATTGTTGCGTTCTGGAAGGCCCGGACGGCCATATTGATATCGTCGTAGGCCCCTTCGGCAAGAGCCACGGCCACCATCATCAGGTTGGCACCGACCGAAAAATTCGTGCCGTGGTTACCGATGACAAGGCCGACCCCCTCTTCTTCAGCGCGTTTTATGGCCTTATGGGTCATGGCCAGGATATCGCCGCTGATGGAGTTCATCTTGGAATGGAATTCGAAACAAAAGACTCCGTCGCCCAGATCGACTACCGAACAATTGGCGTTCTTTTCGACAACTTTGCCCCCTTTTTTGAGGATCTGCAGCTGAATCTGTCCCTCTTTCACCGGGACGGGGAGAAACTCTTTCTTCATGAGATCAAAATACTCTTTCAACCCATTTTCATTGAACCTATAGAAACTCTCTACCCCTTTCAAGCATTCCGGAACCTTGACACCATCCTTTTCGGCCCGCTTGACAAAAGCCTGGACTCCGATGGCATCGAGCATTTCAAACGGTCCGATTTCCCAATTGAAACCCCAACGCATGGCGTTATCAACGTTGACCACATCGTCTGCTATCTCCGGGATACGGTTGACGGTATAGATGAGGGTGTCACGGATACTCTTCCAGGCAAATTCCGCGCCTTTATCCCCTGCATTGACCACCATTTTCACCTTTTGGCCCGGATCATCGACCTGCTTGACCTGCTGCACGGAGGCGAACTTCGGCTTGGCAAGAGGTTTGTACTCGCCGGTTGTATAATCGTAAAATAGAATCTGTTTCTTGCCGTTGACCATCTCTTTTTTGTAAAAACCCTGCCTGGTCTTATTGCCGAGCTGGCCGGCGTCGATCATCTTCTTCATGAACTCCGGCAACTTAAAGACCTCGCGCTCTTCATCATCCGGCAGCAGATCGTGGGAGTTTGTCCCCACATGGGCCAGGGTATCGAGACCTACCAGATCTGCAGTCCTGAAAGCCGCACTCTTTGGTCTGGCGGTGGCGGGACCGGCAACGGCATCCACCTCTTCGACCGTCATACCCATTTCAACCATGTGCTGGATACCTTTATAGATCGCATAGGTTCCGATTCTGTTGGCAATAAAATTGGTGGTATCCTTGGCATAGACAATACCCTTACCAAGCCGGCTGCTGAGAAAATCGGCAAGTGCCTGCATGACGACCGGGTCAGTATCACTGCATGGAACAATTTCCATCAGGCGCATATACCGCGGGGGATTGAAAAAGTGAGTGGCGAGAAAATTCTTGCGGATTTCAAGAGGAAGCACCTCTGCCATTTCATTGACGGAAAGACCACTGGTATTGGTGGTCAGTATCGCTCCCGGTGCGAGGTTGGGCACAATTTTTTTGAGCAGATCAAGTTTGATCGGCATGTATTCAACTACAACCTCGATAACCCATTCACATTCTTTGAGTTTTTCCAGGTCATCTTCCAGGTTACCAACCTGAATCTGACTTGCATATTCCGTCAGATACAATGGTGCCGGTTTCATCTTCAACAAGCCCTGCAGACCAGTTTGTGCAATACGGTTTCTTACAGCAGGGCTTTCAAGGGTCAAACCCTTTGCCTCTTCCTGCTTGTTTAAATCCTTTGGGACGATATCCAGCAAAAGAACTTCCAATCCCGCATTGGCCAGGTGGGCGGCAATGGTCGCTCCCATAACTCCGGCACCAAGTACGGCTACTCGATTAATTTGCCTCATGTTGTCTCTCCATTAGTTTTTTGTCTGCTGGGCAATAACACCATTGCCTTTTGATGCATAGAGGTCCTCGATGACATCCTGATATTTTTCGAGAACAAATTTACGTTTCAGTTTCAGTGTTGGAGTAAGTTCCCCGCCTTCGATCGAAAAATCTCTGGGAACAACCGCAAAGTATTTAATCGTCTTGTACGGAGGGTAATTTTTGTTCAGTTCTTTGATACGATTTGCATAGAGTTCTTTAATTCTGGCGTTGTATACCAACTCATCAATATCGATATAGCTGATGTTTTCTTCCCTCGCATAATCAATAAGCCGTTCGAGGTTCGGAGTGACAATTGCGACCAGATAAGGTCTGCGGTCCCCGAAGACGATCGCCTGGGAGATGTACTTATCGAGCTTCAGCTCATTTTCAATCGGTTGAGGAGCAATATTCTTACCGCCGGCAGTGACTATCAGTTCTTTCTTCCGGTCAACGATATAGACAAAACCTTCCTCATCGATCCTGGCGATGTCGCCGGTTCTGAACCAACCGTCCTGCAGGGCCTCCAGGGTCGCTTCATCGTTTTTATAATAGCCCAGCATCACCTGAGGGCCCTTGACCAGCAACTCTCCGTCTTCTTCCAGCCTGAGTTCCGTTTCGCGCAAAGCTTTGCCGACAGAGTCAAAACGCACCATCCCAATGCCGCTGATAGCTACCCCTGGACTGGTTTCCGTCAGACCGTAACCGTTGTAAACAGGAAGGCCTATAATCCACATGAACTCATTGATGGTTTTATCGAGTGGCGCCCCTCCACAGAGAAAATAACTCAACCTGCCACCGAATCGAGCGCGAATTTTTTTGAAGACCAGTCGATCGTAAAACTTGTATTTTAAGCTCAGCAAACCAAGAGGCTCGTTTGTTATATATTTCTTATTCACATACTCCCGGCCCACCTCTACTGCCCGATGAAATATATTTTTGCGAAACTGAGGCATCTGGTGAACACTCTCATACACCCGTGAATGGATCTTTTCAAACAGCCTTGGAACACTCACCATCGTGGTTGGTCGAACCTCCAGCATATTTTCCATGACAGCAGCGGCGTTTTCGGCAAAGGCGATATGGTTACCGTTTAACAGCGTCACATAGTACCCGCCGGTTCTTTCAAGTACGTGGCTGAGCGGAAGGAAACTGAGGGTTGTCTCATTTTTCAGAGGCATCCCGAGTTGCGCGGCACCATATTCGGCATTGACCATGATATTGCGCTGGGTCAGGAGTACGCCTTTTGGCACCCCGGTGGTTCCCGAAGTGTAGATCACGGTAATAATGTCATCTTGAGTGATCTGATCGATCAGTTCCTCAACCTGTCGCTGATCCTCCTCCGACACGGGAGTACCGACCTCGGACAACTGATACTGGGTGTAGACGGGAAATGAGCGGTAGCCCATGAACCGTTCATAGGAAATGACCAGATCCACATTCGGTATCTGGTCTTTAACAGAGTAGAGTTTTTCGTATTGTGCTTTTGTCGAACAGAAAACTATTCTCGCCTCGCAATGGTTAAGGATGTACGCAGCCTGCTTCCCGGTGTTGGTGGCATAGATTGGAACGGTGATACCGCCTGCGCTCTGAATGCCAAAATCGGAAATGGCCCACCCAAGGCGATTTTCTGAAAAAATCGCAACCTTATCACCGGGGACCATGCCGTATTTTCGCAAGCCCCGGGCCAGCATCAGCACCCGTTCATAAAACTCTTCATAGGTAAGAGAGAGGAAGATTCCTTTTTTTTTGTAGCTGATCGCGGTTTTCTTGCTGTACTTGCGGGCGTTATCTTTGAGCACTGCCGGGATGGACGGATATGACATTATGTTCATACTTTTCTTGCTCCCCAGGGACTGTTCAGGCTGACAATATTTGCATAACGTTTACGTTAAATAACACTATCTCAGTTTCTATACCTTACCTTAACGTTTAAGTCAATATCAAATGGAGTCTTTTTTGTTTCAGCCATGCTCTGCTCTCAACAGGGATTATTCCAATATACGATCGGCTTTGTTACGATCCTTTACACACTATAACAACGGGATATTAAAAAGACAGCACTCTGCAACCATTTACAATGACACGCCAGTCATTGTCTAATCGCTCAAGGTAAGCATCCAATAACAACTGATCTTTTACGTAAGGTTGAGCCAGAGAACCCGATTCGGATGTTGATATCAGCTTGATTTTTTTTTATTTTTACAGGTCCAGTCAAATGGACTACAATTTCTTCGAAACGATGAAGAAGCGGTGAAGTCTCCGCGTGATAACCAACCATAGAATCGCCCTTGAAACAATAATCCAAAAACGAAAGGCGTATAATGACATCACAATTACCGAAAAGTGCCAAGAGAGTGCAGGACTTTCTGGCCGACAAAGGTTATGATTTCGAGGTCAAAGAGTTGCCAGGTTCAACGCGAACCGCCTGGGAAGCGGCGAACAGCGTCGGCTGTACAGTCTCCGAAATCGCCAAATCTTTAATTTTCAAAGATAAAGATACCGGTCTCCCCATTCTGATAATTGCCTCGGGTTCAAACCGGGTGGATATAAAAAAAATAAAGGATGCAACAGGCCTGCAACTCGGGAGAGCCGACGGGAATTTTGTTAAGGCAACAACCGGCTATGCAATCGGTGGTATCCCGCCAGTGGGGCATATAACACTACTGAGAACCATCCTCGACCCTGATTTGAAAAAGCATGAGACAATCTGGGCTGCCGCCGGAACACCTTTTGCTCTTTTTCAACTACAGCCAGATGATCTCAAAGACCTGACCAAAGGTGAATGGGTTGAGTTGGCTGAATCGCTCATATAGTTAAAAAACAGCAGGTACAGCACTATGACCCAACTCTTTGCTGCCATTGGATCCATTCTCGCACTGGCCGGTGTCCTGGCCAGGTCTCTCAGTTCACATGCAATCAGGCAGATACTGGAAGAGCGAGGCAAGCTGGACAGTTTCAATCTCGCTGCAGATTATCTCTTGTTCCACGGCCTGGCACTCATTGCTATCGCCATCCTCTGCCATCTCTTTCCCAATGGGAAATACCATCAAGCCGGCTGGGCACTTCTACTGGGTTCCATTTTTTTCCAGGGGACCGTCCTCTTAAAGAGCTTTATTTCCATTCACCCATTTGGGTTCCTCACCCCACTTGGCGGATTCATTCTTATGATAGGCTGGGGGTTACTGTTCTTTGCCGCACTCCAGGGAAATAACATCGCAGAATAATTTCCGAAAATCAACCGGACCAACGACACTATTCGTGTACCTGTTGCTCTTGCTCTACTTGCGCCACCTCCGTCACTGAGAAGGTGGTTTATCAAGCCCGACAGCTCCATCGGCCTTAAGAGAAGCCGTCGCAGGGGGTGCGGTAATGGTATGGATAAGCCTACCGGACAACGGGGCAAAGGCACTGATGAGTGACATAACAACCGCAGCGAGATAGGGAATCGACTGTACCAGAAGAACCATAATCCACACTAGAACATCCGGGGTATCGGAGCCATGCTGTTTGCCAATACTATAAACTGCAAGCAGAAGTGCAACCCCAAGCAACCCTTCCTCCCGGGCCGACTGTAAGGCATACCAGAACGATCTTCCTCTGACTATTTTCGGAGTCCTGAAAAAGGGCAGACTTCTGGTGACAAAACCAAACATGACAGCTTTGGCAATAGTATGTGACAAAGACAGTCCAGCCAGCGCCGAGGCCATTGTCTGGGAGACTGTCGCCTTCACCCGACTGCGATAGAGGTAGAACATCTTGGCCATCTTGAAGACAAAAAATGCCAGAGGCACAGATGACAGGATGATCAGCGGCGGATCGATTTTGGCAGGATAATGGATCATAGCCATAGACCAGCACAAAGCTGCCAGCGTGAAGATGAGGTTGATGCTGTCCGCCAGCCAAGGCAACCAGCCGGCAATGAAATGGTAGCGCTGGCCATATGTTAACCGGCTCCGCCCCTGTCGCCTTAAGGCCCAGGCATGATGCCGCATGATCTGAATGGCTCCGTAGGCCCAGCGATATCGTTGTTTCTTAAAATCAATAAAGGTATCCGGCATCACCCCCTTGCCATAGCTTTTGGCGACATAGTGAGCTTCGTATCCCTGCTCGAAAATTTTCAATCCCAATTCTGCATCTTCGGTAATGCACCATTCCGCCCATCCGCCGACCTCTTTCAGGACGGCTTTCCGGACCATCGTCATGGTGCCATGCTGAATGATGGCATTGCGCTCGTTACGGGTTAACATGCCGATATAGAAAAACCCACGATACTCCGCATAGCACATAGCCTTGAACAGGTTTTCGCCATCGTCACGATAGTCCTGCGGGGCCTGGATGATCGCCACCGAAGGTTTTGAGAACTGCGGAACAAGGTCCCGCAGCCAGTTCGGCGTCACCGCGTAGTCGCTGTCAATGACCGCCACGACTTCGGCAGCCGGAGATGTTTTTTTCAGGACATAATTGAGAGCACCTGCCTTGAATCCGGCCAACTGATCTTCATGAAAAAAATGGAAGCGGGAACCAAGGGTTTTACAATATGCCTCCACCGGTTGCCAGACCTCAGGATCCCTGGTGTTATTATCCATCACGATGACTTCAAAACGAGGATAATCCAATGCGGCGAGAGCATCCAGGGTTTCGATCATCATTTCCGGAGGTTCGTTGTATGCCGGGATATGCACAGAGACCATGGGCAGATGTTCTTCCGGTACCTGGATTGGAGTTAAGGCCCGTCTGTTTCCTTTGGACCAGATGGCCTCAGCCCATTCATGAGCTTCCGTCAGCAACACTATGACAACTCCGATTATTCCAAAAAGCATGAGAAAGCCGACAAGGACGGTAGACAGTGTCAGGTACTGCTGGGAATAGCTATAGATAATCCAGACTGCTCCGGTGGCGGCGCTGAAGGCAATAGACGCCAGAAAACCTCGGCCACGATTTTTCAGAGTCCTGCTGTCGATAAGCAGGAGCGCAAAGGTAATAATGGCAATAACGATAGAAATACCAGCCAGAATACGCCACTCAGGAATTTCGACAATGGGAGAAGTAAATGGAAATTTAGTCTGTCTTTCTGCACTATATACACCCCAATACGCACCAACCGCCCCCTCTATACTCCTTTTCCACGGTTGATCAAAGGCCTCCATGACATAATAGATGTACCCTAATTCCTCAGCCCGCTCCAGAAAACGCCGCAAGAATGTCGCTTCATTAGACGGAGAGGCAACGGCCGAGCGACGGGTCCTGCCATTGCTCGGCCATCCAACCTCGGCAATGACGACCGGTTTAGCGGCAAAGGTATTTTGTATCAGAGTAACGTGATCAATGACATAATCAACCGCTCTCTCCAGATGCACACCTTCCCAGTATGGCAACATATGAATACCTATGAAGTCGACATGGTCAGCAAGTTCCTGATTTTTAACCCAGACGTGCCACGGTTCGGCCGTGCTGACAGGTACATCCAAAGCCTTCCGTACCCTTTCAAGATAACCCGAGAGCTGCTTAATCGTCAGATCCCCCCGCAGTATCACTTCGTTCCCGACAATGACCCTGATGACATTGCGATAGTTTTCCCGGGCTAAACGGATGACTTTCTCAATCTGCTGCTCATTTTGCTCCAGATCTTTGTCCAGCCAGGCACCCAGGGTTACATTTATGCCATACTTTTGGGCGAGTGCCGGTATTTTCGCCTGAACGCCTTCAACGGTATAGGTTCGTATGGCGTTGGTGGTGTTCGCCAGAAGCTTCAGATCAGCATCGACCTCTTCCTCAGTGGGCAGATTATGTTCAGTTGGATCATTCCAGGCCTGCATTGGAGAAAACGAAAACCCCTGAATTCGGGTCGGCCAAGGTGGCTCTATTTCAGGTCGGTTTAACAGGGCCCAGAAGCTGACAGAAATGGCTGCAATGGCTATGCAGATGAGGATGTTGGCTCTAGTCATGAATTAACAGATAAGATCTTGCTGGATGACGGCAAGGTAAGGATGTTTGTGGGAGTGGTGATTGACACAAGTATTTTATTTCGGGGGCATCATACCTCAATTCCCCCTATCCAGGTAATACTTTTTCAGTATCGATCAGTTCGCCGCTATACACCATCCTGAGCCCCCTCTCTCCGGCGATCATTATTTTTCCCCTAACACAATCTTTTTAAAATCTCAACTTTTCCTGGTTAGAAACAGAAGCAATGTTTCATCCAATTGTAAAATTGTGTCGTTCATGATCCTCGCCCAGGCAATCTTGAATTGATTGCTGTAACTCATTCAGCAGACATTTAAAAACATCTCCGGCCATGATTTTCTCATGGAAGAGTCCTCATCGTGGGTATTCACATTAAAAACTGGAAAAAGGGGCAGGTAATGATTACACAAGGCGGTATGTTCAGGCAAATCGACGTCATAGCAACGACGACTCTTTTAGGAGCAGTCCTTTGCATCACCATTGCAACACCAGCGCTGACGACTCACCATCAATATCGCAAACCGGAGAGCCGCATGCTCTCCGGCGACTTCCATCAGCACACTCTCTATACCGACGGTTCCAGCAGTTTTGATTTCGTAATGAAAAAAAACAATGCATTTGGCCTTAAATGGTGGGCCAATTCCGAGCACGGAGGAAAAAAAAATCGTGACGGTGACGGTGACTCCTGGCTCGACTCTGTCAAGTATCCTGAAAACCCAATTCTGGGCAACTTTCCGGATGATGGGTATATGTACCGTTGGCAATCCCTGAGGGATTTTGTTTATCCCGACATCCTCAAAACCCGAGAGCTGTATCCTGAAAAACAAATCTTTTCAGGCTTCGAGTGGAATGTCCCGGGTCATGAACACTGCAGCATAGGCGTTATTTCCCAGATCATGGGATCACTGGCTATAAGCGCCTTCGAATTTCAGTTCGACCGGTCCGACTCGGACACTTCCAGAACCGGCGAATGGACACCTTTCGGCGTTCTTGTCAAGCGCAACGGTACCCACGAGGACGCAGTCGCAGCCACAGCCTGGATGCAGGATCAATATAAAAACGGGTTGATCGACAACGCCTGGATTATCTTTGCCCACATCGAACGGGCACAAGCCTATCGCATTGAACATTTCCGAGATTTCAACAATGCGGCCCCGGACATCTGCTTTGGTTTTGAAGGTGCTCCCGGCCATCAAGCCAACAGCAAACGCGGCTTTGGTCGCGACCCGGGCGAGGCATACGGTGGATCATATGGCGGGGTGGGATCTTTTACCGCAGAGATCGGCGGTCTCTGGGATGCCCTTTTAGGTGAAGGTCGTCGGTGGTTTACCTTTGCCAATTCCGACTACCATCGACACTGGACAGTTGGCGGCGATGATTTTTACCCAGGAGAATACCAGAAAAACTGGGTCAATACGATCGACCAGGATTACGATGGTGAATATTCCCAGAACGAAATCGCCACCGGACTGCGGTCCGGGAATTCCTTTTTTGTCCAAGGCGACCTGATTAATTCTTTGGAATTCAAAGCTATCAGCTCCACTGGCACCGCCCACATGGGCGAAAATCTTACCATAACGGGTACCGGAAGCCCTGGGAACGGCCAGCCCCTTCTACTGACCATCAAGTTTAAAAGCCCTGCGATTAATCATAACGGTGACGTGCCGGTTGTTGATCATATAGATCTGATAGCTGGAAAACTCGGGGGGTTAATCAATCCCACCAGCCCTGATTACACTAAAGCCACCAACGAAACCACAGAAATCATCGCAACCTTTACGGCCGATGACTGGAAAACAGACCGTGCCGGCTACCATATCATTACCCACCGGGTCAAGGATCTTGACACCGGCATGTACTTCAGACTCCGCGGAACCAACCTGGCCGTAGACACCCCTTTTGAAACCGATGCCGAAGGAAATCCTTTATCTGATTTTTTGGCCACCGACAATCTTGGTCTTGATGGTGCAGAAGAAGCCTGGGCTGATCTGTGGTTCTACTCCAATCCAATTTTCGTCTTTGTTGAATAACACAAAACTGATCAGAGAGTATTTCCACTACCTCTGTAACGGACACAGATGGTACTCCCGTGTTCGTTGTAGAAGCTCAACTGAATCTTGATCTTTACCAATACTGTCGCTCTGTTTCCTTTCCAGTATCGCCGATATTACACTCGCCACTTACGGCCATATACCGAACACACGGGACTGATTATTTTTTCTGAAAATTGTGGAAAAGGTAAAAAATCCGCTTCAGTTTGACTTCCTGACTTGCAATTTCATCGATTTTCACGATATCCTTAACTATCGGCTGCATATAACTATTCTTGCAGAATCCCTCAATCAATTACCCGGGGACGCTAAAAGCCAGCAACAGATCGTCACCAGGTTCATTGAGTTGCGTGAAAAGGTTTCAATCACAATTCCCAGCGGACAAAAACTCTCATGGCAAAAAGCTATAAGCGAAGAAAGTTGTTAATAAAAAAGGATTATCAGGGGAAGTTAATTCTCGGCTGTTTTCTGCTTATTACCGGAGCTGGCCTGTTACTCAATGTGCTGCTTGGGTTGCTCCCGACAGACTCCCTCGCTCTTTCTTCTGCCAGTCAAAATCTTCAGATAGACCAGACGCCGTTTAAACCGTTGAAGACACACTGGTCCCTGCTCGTTATCGGCGGCGGTTTTGTAGTGCTAGCAGCCTTGCTGCTATCACACAGGATAGCCGGACCTATGTTTCGATTTGAAATGACTCTGGACAATATGATGAAAGGTCGGCTCGACAACACCATACGACTGCGGAACAAAGATGAGGGTAAAGAACTGGCACGAAAAATAAATGAGTTCAACAGCCAGCTTTCACGGTCATTTAGTACTATCAGTCACAATTCTCAGGCGCTGCAGACCTTGATTGAACAAGCTTCGACACTCAATTTACCCGAAAAAGAGAAAGAGCAGCTCGCCAGTCTCTGCTGGTCAATGCAGGAGCATAATCGGAAAATAATCAAAGATTGTAATTTCTTCTGTGGAAAAAACGAATAAATCAACGATTTATAAAAGCAGATTTTTCTTAAACACCTTTTGTGTCTTTCTTATAATTGGCGCATCAAGCACCAATTGACCGGTAAAATAATACCCTGTCATCTCTAGCATACTCCCCCAAAATTTGACTGGTTCCTTGCTGTATTGTGTTAATTTGAGCGTGGACTTCTGCGCTCCCTCGACAGGAAACCCTTGAATGCGGACATCCTGCCCTGATATTTTGAGAAATATTTTCAAAAGAAACAAGGCGCGTGGCAGATGATAGCCTGAAGTTACGACAATTACCGAACTGAGTTGGTTTTTCTCTATTACTTGAGCTGTTTGATAAACATCCTCAAACGTGGACCTGCTTTTGCCACAGGAGAGTGCATGTATGGACTCAGGCACCCCTTTTTTTCTCAATAGCTCACGGATCTCTCCATCTGGTTTACCAACCACCGCGAAGTGAGACCCAAAACCCTTCTTTACTCTCTTGATCCCTGTATCAATGCGATAGTTTTCGCCGGGAAAAACAATGACAAGGTCTGCCGGCACAAGTTTTGTTTTGCTATACGTGAAATACATGGCAGCGCTTGTCTGTATCGTCGCAACAAGACAGAGCAGACAGAACAGTATCAGGACGCATGTAAAGAGTCGTTTAGATATCATTTCAAGAAATTAAAATCGTGTAGGCCAGCCCCATCAGTTCCTCAGACTCTGCACATACCATACTGCAGCCTTATCCAAACCTTTGATAACCGAAAATTGAGGTTCGTATCCAATGAGTTCCCTCGCCTTTGAAATGTCAGCAAGAGAATGCCGAACATCACCTGCTCTGAAATCCCGGTACTGAGGTTGTGCATCCGTCGAAGAAGCACTTAAGGCAACAACCCGGTCCTTAATGAGATTGTACAGTTCAGTCAGGGTGGTTCGCTCACCGAAGGCAACATTATAGATCTGATTTGTTGCGGCTTCACTATCAACTGTCGCAGCTAAAATATTTGCCTGGACACAGTTTTCAATAAAGCAGAAATCCCTGCTCGTCTGCCCATCACCATTGATATAAACAATTTCATTTTTAAGCAGTCCGGCAAACCATTTTGGAATAACCGCAGCATAAGCACCGTCGGGGTCCTGACGCTGACCAAAAATATTGAAATACCGAAGACCTATGGTTTTGAAATTAAATGTTTTGGCAAAGACATCAGCATACAACTCGTTAACAACTTTCGTAACAGCGTAGGGTGACAGCGGCTTACCGATAATATCTTCCACCTTCGGCAATGCGGGATGATCGCCGTACGTGGAGCTGGAAGCAGCATACACAAATCGCTGTACCCCGGAATCTCTTGCGGCAACCAACATGTTCAGATAACCGGTGATGTTGTTCTCATTCGTCCTCAGAGGGTCTTCAATGGAACGAGGTACCGAACCGAGGGCTGCCTGATGCAAAACATAATTGACGCCATCACAGGCGTTTTTACATCTTTCGGGATTGCGAATATCACCTTTGATAAAGGTAAACCGCTGCCATTGCTCGTCATTGACCAAAGCCTGCACTTCATCGAGATTATGTTGATAACCGGTAGAGAAATTGTCGAGGCCGACAACCTTTTGATTGAGCTTAAGGAGCGACTCAAGCAGGTTTGAACCGATAAATCCGGCAACTCCAGTGACAAGCCAGGTGCGGGGAGACGATTTGAGTTCTGTTTGTACTTTCTCGTATCTATTTGGCATTATTGTTTTTTATATAGAGAGGTATGAGCTTCTTCTGGTTCTGCACGATCAATGCCCAGCGTAATAATTTACAAGATAGCCATCTTAACATCATCTGTAAAATTGAGTAAATAGCTAACCCCCTCTTTCTTTCTGTTTTTCAAAGGCGAAGATGTGCTGCATAAAGGACTGGATATCAGGATGAGGATGAAGACCGGGCAACAAAGTGGGCTGATATATGCAGGCTCTTTCTTATTCTCTGTGAAAGAGTGTCAATTCCCATATTCAGGAATGCGCTAATAATGATCAGAATGAGAGCCCTGTCCAACTGATCCTCGCTTATAGCACTGTCGATGAAATGGCCAAGTGTGTAGATACCGAGAATGCCAAGGATTGCCGACTCCCGCATGATCACCTCCCAGCGATAAAATAAAAATGCCAGAAACTGGCCATAGCAGCGGGGCAGAACCTCATAGAAATATCGATTGATCCTGAGGTGCGGGGAATCGAAGGGAAGTTGCATCAAGTTCACGTTACAGGCGGTGAGGTAGGCCAGAATGCCGCCGTTATGCAGAGACAGAGCTATAATAGCCGGCAACATTGACGGCCCGCATATCTGCAGGATGATATAGGCAAGGATATATTCCGGGGTGGTGCGCACAACAATCAGAACGATGTGCGCCCAGCCTGTCACTTTTCTGCTGAAAAATTTTCGACTGGCCAATGGAAAGATCAGAAGAGTGAAAGCTGCAGTACAGACCAGGACAATCTGGGTAAGGAGCACTGTATTCCATATTCCCGGAAGAGCATCGTTTATAAGGATATTTTTCAGCCATTCGAACAGTTGGACCGGGTGCAGACTAACAACCTGGCTGCCATCATAAAATCCCTCAGCCCGCAGAGGCCAAGGAAGGATGTCATAGGTGAAAAATCGCATGATATTGACAAGAGAAACCGAGGCGTCCCAGTTAGTGAATATGAACGCGACGATGAGTGGAAAAAGTATCAATCTGGGTCTGGCCCAGAACCTGAGTGATAGTATCAACAGATAGAAACAGTACAATAAGGCAGCCGCCTCACTGTACATGCCTTCCCTGAAGGCAGTTTCCAGATGGTACCCAAGGGTCGGCAGCCCAATAAAGCCGAGAATTGCACTCGAACGCAGGGCGCACTCAAAACGGTACGAAGTGTAATTCTTCAGATCCCTGTATATTAGAGGTAAGGTGGTATAAAAAAAAGCAGTGGCTCGCGGTGTCCCCAGCTGAAGAGCCTCGGTGGGACGCTGGTCCGATTCCTGACGGATCTCCGCATATACCTTAGCGAAAACACCGGCGTAAGGGATAGCGATAGCAAGTATACCGCAAAAGCTATTGAGTCCAATTATCGGCATGAAGATAAAGGCCCAGAACAACTCGTGTATCGCCCGGATAAAAGCGCAGAACAATCTTACCGGGGTATAATCAAAAAAAAGTGACAGCCCGAACCCAAGGACAACGGCTCCGGCAATACCGATCAAGGCAAAACTGATGGTATTAAACAGCGCCCGGCCAAACGCCGGAAGGCTGAAGAAATCCGGCGTTACCATGCCGATTGCCATCCTCTTGAGCTCGAACCAGGGATCAAATGTTGTGATCGATATGTCAGCAGCGAGGAAGGCAACCCCTGCAATCAGAACTAAAAACAGGCTGGTGCGTACCATGTCAGCCGTAGAGTTTGACTAGCAGGTCACCTGAAATACGGTCGGGGGGAAGGTCAAAAAAGATGGTTTGATCCCGCAGACCGATGATGCGGTCAAAAAATAACCGGGATAGATCAACGGAGTGCAGGGTAGAAATCACAGTTTTTCCTGCTTGAGCAATAAGTGCCATGATCTCCTTTCCCTGAACCATATCAAGGGAAGACACCGGCTCATCGGCCATTAAAATAGTGCCGCCGCAATAGAGGGCCCGCCCGATCCCGACCCGCTGCTGCTGGCCGCCGGAAAGTTCACCTGTCTTGCTGAACAGTTTGTCCTTGAGACCAAGTTTTTCTGCAATTGGCGTAATCTCTTCCATATGGGTGACCATTGGTCGTATCAGGTTCCACAGATTGTGGAGATTCGACTGACGATCAAGCCTCCCCATATAGATGTTATGAAAAACACTTAACTGCGGCACCAGGGCATTATGCTGATGGACGAAGGCACACTCCTTAGGCCTCAGCTGATACAATCTCCTGAGCAGCGTCGTCTTACCCGCCCCGCTTTGCCCAATCAGGGCCACTTTTTCTCCTTTGAAAACAGATAGAGAAATACATCGCAGGACCACATTGCCGGAATAGCTGATATCCTCATCATTAAGTGAGAGAATTGGTTGCGGTAAAGATTTATTCATACCTGCAGTTTACCTGAAGATACCGATCGCCTTTCCCGTATCAAGAATTGGCTGATACTTTGAGTTATCCGTCGCAATAAAAGATTTCCGGGGGAATGCATCCAGCAGTTCAGGATCGGTTATGGAAATCAATGCCTTCTGTATTTTTTCTGTAGTTCCCTCGCCATAAACCTCGTCCACATCACCCCTGACAGTCCAGTTATAATCGGGATACTCCGGTGTCTGCCAGATGACAGATACCTTTGCTGTATCAATATTTCCTTCTGCCAGCTCCTTTTCCCATACCTTAAAATTAACGGCGCCCAGCAGATAACTTCCAGACTGGACCAGAGCAATGGTTTTGGAATGGTCTCCACTGAAACCAACCTTGCTAAAGACGTCCTCAGGTGGTTTACCAAAATGCTTCCTGATGTAATATTCCGGCATCAATCGGCCCGAGGTTGAGCCTTTGGAGCCAAATGTGAAGGTTTTACCGGCGATTTCCTTTGGCAAACCTGTGCTGTTTTGCAAACCGGTTGAGTGATGGGCGATGAAGTACGTTACGAAATGTTCATCCTCTTCCCCTTGCGCGATTGCCACGGAACCGGGAACTGCCAGCCGGGCCTGAACACCTGAAAGACCACCAAACCAGGCCATCTGTACTTCATTGTTTTTAAAACCCTGAACTGAAGCAGCATAGGATTTGACCGGCACATATGTGACGTTAAATCCCAGTTGCTTTGAGAGATATTCGGCAATTTTGCTAAATCGCTGCTGGAGGCGGGCAGTGTCCTGATCAGGTATTGCGGTAAAGGTAAACTCTGCAGCGTTGGAAAATGTTGGGGCCAGAACCAGAACTGCAATAAACAGTTTGAGCACTCGCGGCAATAACCGGTTGTAAATCATCTCTTTCTCCCTTTGAAGGTACACTGAGGAACCAGGAAGCGCTATAAAACATCCCGGCCGACTTAAAATCCATCTCAACTATGGATTCTTTTCCTTTAAAGGTCAAATAGTTACATCCTATGTCAAGTTGAGTATTGATTGAGAGAAGCAATATCTGCTGCCCTCAATCAATACCACTATGTAGCTTTTTCTATTTATTTCAAAGAGATTAAGATTTACGTCAATACGCCTAACATTGTAAAAATGGGAAAAGACGTTCTATGTAAATAATCATGGGCATATCGTATCATGAAGTGTGTAGACACCCTCATCATCAATTTTTACCACAACGACACATTTGTCGGGGTTACCCGTTTCGTTAAAGCTTAACTCGCCGGCGGCCCCATCAAATTTTTGAATTTTGGTCAAGGTATCCTTAACTAATGTACGATCATTCACCAGATTTCCAGAAAGCCCACCGGTCTGTTTAATTGCTTCCAACAATACTCGAATCGCATCCCAAGTCAGCGCCGCAGGTTCATCCGGATTCTCACCATAAGTCTTCACATATTCGTCAACGAATTGCTTGTTCAGTCCCTTGGCATTCCCCGGGGCATAGTTACCCGTAAAAAACAAGCCATTACAATCAGCACCGCACTCGCCAATCAGATCTCCCCCTGCCCATGAGTTGCTGCCCATTATCGGAATGGTCAACCCCATTCGCTTTGCCTGGCGAACTATGAGCGGAACCTCGTTATAATGCTGAGGAGTAAAGATGAAACCGGCTCCGGAATCTCTAATACGGTCTAATTGTTTGCTGAAATCTTCATCACCGGTCCGAAACTCCTCAAAAGCGACTACTGAACCGACACCGTTTTGCGCCTCAAAGGCTTCTTTAAAATTCTTTGCCATACCGCGGGGGTAAGCACTTACAATATCATAAAGTACTGCTGCCTTGGTGGCTTGGAATTCGCTGGCTGCAAATTTAGTGATAGCCGGTCCCTGGATCGTGAAAACAAAACAGCTGCGAAATACATACGGCCTGTCTTTGGTAGTTATCGGAGATGTGGACCAGGGAGAAATCATCGGTGTGGCAAAGGCCTGGGACATCTGCCCGATAGGAATCGCCTGTCGGCTGCTGAGACCTCCGACGATGCCAATCACTTTATCTCCGCTGATATGATTAATGGCCAGGCTTGAAGCGGTTGTCGGGCTGGATTCGTTATCACCATATAAAAACTCGACCCTGTATTTCTTGCCACCGACCTCAATACCGCCTGCGGCTTCAATGTCCTTTCTGACCAGTTCCGATGCATTCTTCGAATGGGTCCCAACGAGTTCAAACATTCCTGACAAAGGAAGGTTGAACCCTATGCGGAGAACCCCATCATCGGCCCAGAGGTTTTGATAGCCGGCAACAGCCAGAACAACACTTAACAGAACGGTACTGATTACTTTCTTCATTTGTATCTTTACTCCTGCAGGGTGATATTTTGATGAGGTGATAAGAAATCGCTTTCTACCGATGGCCTAAAAATCAGATTTCATACCCAAAAAAGAAACTTGCGAATAAAAAATCCTATCTTTTTCGTTCTTTGAAAGCAAGTGATTTATAATTTTCATAAAATCCCGTACAGAGAGTCCAGGATGCCGAATAGAATTGCCTGTTTCATCAGGGTATGACGTCTCAAAATTGGAAAGAATTTCTTCAACATTCCAGGTGCCGCACAACACAGCCCTGTAATCCTGAGTCATGTAGTATAACCAGTAGCCACAGGTAATAAGGGTCCTATCCTCCAGGCGTTATAAGTTCGCCATACCGGAGAATCCTTCTGCTCCGCAATATGCGAAAATATTATCAGAGGGGTTTTGCCGGCAGAGGGCAAACGGAGAATTACAGAAAACTCTCGAGAAATTTGGTCTCAGCGACCGGAAATAATGCCAGAGTTAAAAAAGGCCGTGGATGACATCTATCCACGACCTCGCAAGAGCACCTCAGCGTATTGCAATTAAAGAGAGAAGACCCTGCTGTTACTTCATTTTCATCATTTTTCTTTTCTTTTGTATCATCAGTGTATCTTCGTACATATCTTCAAAAGCAGCCTTCACTACCTCTCCGAATATTGCCGGTCTTCCACCATGATCCTTAATAAATGCATCGGCAGCATCCTTGGTCTCGAAGGCCCATTTAGCCCTTGATGTCATGACCCCCATCATATCCCCCCCGATCACCCAGAAGGCATCGTCGGCATCAATCTGCTTTTTTGTATTATAATCGCCTACTGTAATTTTCGTGACCGGGCTGTGCGTATGCAGCGCCATATCAACAGCAGCACAATGAACAGAACAAACACCCTCTACTGAGCCATCTTCATGTTCAATGATTATCCATGAGTGTCCGAATTTTTCTTTCATCATACCACAATGAATGCATCCCTCACCTGCGGCATAAGCTGCATTGGCAAACAGTAGCGCTGAGATAAAAAGCCCTATCACGTAATACATGGCATTCTGATACACCGAAATATTTCTCTCCATAGTAGAATCTCCACGGGCAGCTGATAAGAATTTGATTTTGAAAAAATTCAAAAACTGAATTTTACCTTCCACATTACGCTCAAAACAGAAAATCTACCCCATCTATTTGATAATAACAAGTGGATCTTTCTGGCTTCTGAGACGATTAAGCGCTATCCACTTATGGACCAAAGAGCTTTATATCAGTCTTCAGGCCAAGGCCCTGTTGTCGCACATTTTCAAATACAAGGCTTTGCATACACCCTGTTTTATTTACCGCTGCAAGGGGGAGCAAATCAACATGTGGCTGAATATGGCTGAAATTTCGAGGAGTTAATTTTGAAAACAACGTAGAATTGTAGCAAAGTGGCCGCTTCAGGCAGGAAGCGATAGAAGAAAGATCGGCGCTGAAGCTGCAGTTATCCCCTTGAATCCTCACCACCTTTTAAGCTGTGGGGCGAACTAAAAGGACCTTCAGTTTATGGAGTGAAGACGTCCCTAAACCCTAAAGGCCGGGAGAATTTCCCTCAGTCCTTCCTTTTTTTCCAAAGGCGAAATATGGAAACACAGAGCGTTTCGCCAGTGGTAATGGATAGGTTTGATTAACGTATCGCATGTCCTCAATTGTATAGAAGGCATTTGGATTATATTTTTTAATGATGGTAATAATCTTGTTGATGTTTTTACGTTTAGTGATGCTGAAGATCAGTTTAACCGGTCCGGATTCTCCCCGTGCATCAACACTGGTCACGCCATACCCCGATTTTCTGAGAACTTCAACAAGCTCATCAGCTTCCTTCATGGTGATGATCCTGATCAACAGATTACCGAGAGCAATTCTTTCCTCAAGGACCACCCCAACATAGTTACCTGCAGCAAAACCCATTGCGAAGGCGGCATAGGTCTGCCATGAGTTGAGGTTTTGCATAACCTGGGTCACGGCTATCAGCCAGATCAGGGATTCAAAAAAGCCGAGCATGGCCGCAAAATATTTCAAACCTTTGGATACAAAGATTATTCGCAGAGTACCAATTGATACATCAAGAATTCGGGCCAAGAAAACCAGCAGTGGAAGAACTAAATATACAAATGTCGTACTCTCATTCATAAGTGTCACTTTGTATGTGATTAAAAAATCTTCAGAAGAAAAGGGGGCTCTCTCTACAAGAGACAAGGGGGGAAAACAAAAGAAGCCACATCACAGTCCAGGTGATTGGCTTCTTTAATAATAGTGGTCGGGGCGGTAGGATTCGAACCTACGACCTCCTGCTCCCAAGGCAGGCGCGCTAACCAGGCTGCGCTACGCCCCGACTATATTGAAAAAGGCTCGATTTAGAGAAATCGAGCCTGAATAACTTGGCTCCCCGGGACGGACTCGAACCGCCGACAAGGTGGTTAACAGCCACCTGCTCTACCAACTGAGCTACCGAGGATCAGACGTTTTTTCTGCGTTGCTGCAATATTTTCACTGCTTTTTGTCTCGCTGAATCAACGTAGGCGGGCAATATAAACCGCAGCGAAAAAGGTGTCAACAGATTTCTCCATCGTTACCTCCATCTTTTTTCTCTTTGCATCTGCCAGCCACTTCAGATTGTGGTTTTTGGTCGAACACTAACTATTCCGACTGATGGCAAAGTTGCTCCAGCTTTGGCAGGTCGCCATTACTTCAACAACATTAATATTGACATGGGCGGGCCGACTGGCTGTCCAGAAAATAATCTCAGCGATATCCCCAGGAGTAAGCGGTTCCGTTCCTTCATACACCTTTGAAGCCTTCTCAGAATCCCCGCCAAAGCGGACAATGGAGAACTCACTTTCGGCAAGTCCCGGTTCAATATTGGTCACCCTGACCCCGGTCCCATGTAAATCTGATCGCAGATTTCTGGAAAACTGCTGAACAAAGGCCTTGGTGGCCCCGTAGGTATTGCCGCCGGGATAGGGCCACGAAGCGGCAACGGAGCCGATGTTGATAACATGACCTTCACCCCGCGCAACCATCGCCGGAAGGATCTGCCTGGTCATATAGAGGAGCCCCTTGATGTTGGTATCCACCATACTCTCCCATTCATCCAGGTCCGTTTCATGTGCAGGCCCCAGACCGAGCGCCAGACCCGCATTGTTGAGGAGGATGTCGATATTCTGAAATTCCTGCGGAATTTTTTTCACCATTGCCTCGACCTGCTGCCTGTCCCGCACATCAAAAGCAGCGACATGGACATGTGCTTTTCCAAGCTTCTCCCGTAGCTCAAGAAGGCGTTCTTTGCGCCTTCCGGTGAGAATCAAGTTCCAGCCATTGTTTCTGAAAAGTTCCGCACTCGCCTTACCAAAACCCGAAGTTGCCCCGGTAATCAGAATTGTTTTTGTCATCTTTCTTCCTCTTTTTTACGCTTAATAAAATTTCGATTTTTTTTAATGGTCCACCTCCACTGAATCATAACAATACAGTACCGCACTCGCTCTAAAATCTCAAAACCAATCGCTTTGTTAACACCATGAAAGCACATAAAATTTGCAAATTAGTATCATCAATACATATTAGTATTTAAACAGAGATAATCCCAGACAACCACCGCATCTGCAATGCACTACCCATGTTCTTACATTATTGGTCCGCAATGAACGATTCTCATGGCTACAATGGTTGTTGGACCATAAAAGGAGTACAGTGATGAAAAATCTCACCGATTATATATCTCCCGAATCCTGCAGCTCTCTTCCGGGCCTCTTTCTTGCCAGAGTATCCAAAACTCCCGACGGCATTGCCTATCGGTATTGCAATAAGATGTCTGAAAAATGGCACACAACCACCTGGAAAACAATGGCCGGAACCGTTGGCCGGTGGCGGACTGCCATGCAGCAGGAAGGTCTGGAAACAGGGGCAAGGGTTGCAGTCATGCTCCCCAATTGCCCCGAATGGGTTGCTTTTGATCAGGCGGCACTTTCTCTCGGACTGGTCGTTGTACCGCTCTACTCCAATGACAGGCCCGAAAATATTGCCTATATTCTTGAAAACACTGAGACAAAAATCTTACTATGTCCGGGGCTTCCATTCTGGCAGCATCTTTCCCCGGTTCTCGAGCGCCTGACTAGCCTGCAACGAATAATCACCATCGACTTTTGCCAGACCAGGCAAATCGATTCAAGAATTACCTGTATAACGAACTGGCTCCCGGAATCGGAGGAGAATGCCTCGTTATATACACCGGTTATTAACGAAACAGCCTCAATCGTCTACACTTCCGGCACAACCGGACTTCCTAAAGGAGTGATGCTCAGCCATCGCAATATCCTCGACAACAGTTACGGCGGACTTCAATGTATGGATATCTTCCCGGCTGACACCTTCTTATCATTCTTACCACTCTCCCATATGCTGGAACGCACTGCCGGATATTACCTCCCGATGATGGCCGGAGCGACAGTAGCCTTTGCCAGATCGATTCCTGATCTTGCAGAGGACCTGACGATTGTCAGGCCATCAGTCATGGTCGCAGTCCCACGAATTTTTGAAAGAATACACGCCGGGATAGTCAGCACACTCACCTCCAAACCGAAACCAATCACGGCCTTATTCCGCAGCGCAGTAAAGACAGGGTGGAAATCATTTCTCTATGAACAGGGTCGCGCGCCCTGGTCAATATCACTGCTTGCTCAGCCGCTCCTCGATGCACTTGTTGCAAAAAAAGTCCGGAAAAAACTTGGAGGACGGCTGCGTGTCATCATAACCGGCGGTGCACCTCTATCAAATGAAATTTCTCAGTTCTTCATAGGTCTTGGATTACCTTTGTACCAGGGATACGGGCTGACCGAAACCAGCCCGGTGATCAGCGTTAACCGCCCGGATGACAACAGGCCTGAAGGTGTCGGCAAACCCCTTCCGGGGATTGAAGTGAAAATTGGTAACGAGCAGGAGCTTCTTGTTCGCGGGAGCTGCGTCATGCAGGGATACTGGAGAAACGAAGAGGCAACCGCCAGCACTATCGACAGCGAAGGCTGGTTACATACCGGGGATAAGGCGAGTCTTGAAGATGGTCATATCCGTATCACCGGTCGTCTCAAAGATATCATCGTTCTCAGCAACGGCGAGAAGGTTGCTTTGACTGATATGGAAATGGCTATCGCCATGGACCCTTTGTTCGAGTTCAATGTTGTTATCGGTGAAGGGCGACCGTTTCTTTCCATGATTGGGGTACTGAACCGACCACTCTGGGAGGAACTCGCCAAACAACTCGGCGTTCCACCGGATCCTGACTCCGTCAACCTGCCGGAAGTGCAGGAAGCAGTCCTTGCCAGACTGGAAAAACTGCTTTCCCGGTTTCCTGGCTTTGTGTATATAAAGGATGTAACGCTCAGCCTGGCCCCTTGGACCGTTGAAAACGGGCTGTTGACACCCACGCTCAAACTGAAACGTGCTGCCATTGAAAAGCAGATGCAGGCTGAAATCGAAAAGATATACCGTGAATGATGGAGCGATAGATAAAAAAGCTCATCCGGCCGATTCAAAACGAAGAATGGCAGCCATCATCTCTGCAAAATAAGGATTAGCGGCTTCCAGAGGAGCGTCCTCGGGCTCACTGTCGATGGCATAGATCGGCTCATCAAGCACCACACAGGCATGTTCCACCTTTGCTGCTTTGGGGATGATGAAAGACGTAAATTCTTTTTCCCCGGTTAACTTCTTCAGGCCTTTTAATTTTCTACCGCTGACCACCTGGTCAAATTCCGACCAGGCAGAAAAAATACGTTTTGCAGCCGTGGTATTAGCTGTCTGTTTCAGCAGAACATCAATCTCCGTAATCAGTCGTATTAACTCCGCTGCACTACGCAGAGGGACCCGGTCATATCGGTAAGGATTGCTCCCGGCCAGGGGTTTTTTGCTGTTCCCAAGGCGGAGGAGCGGAGTACGTAGAAATGCCTCTTTAATACGCCCAAAAACTTCAAATCGACCTCCATACAGGCCAAATGCTGCAGAAAACAGATAAAGCGCGCCGTTAATCTTCGGATCGGTGCATCCCGAATAAAAACTCAAGGCGCCACCTGTGGACAGTCCGCCAATTGAAACCTGTTCTGCATCTTTTGCAGCAACCTGTATGGCAAAGTTCACGTTATTCTTCCACTGATCAAGTGACACCCCCGCCATTCCGTCAGGATGCGCGAGACCATGGCCCTGAAGCAACGGCATGTACACATTAAAACCAAGCGTCTCATGGAAATAATCGCCAATGGCCTTCATATAGTACGGTGAATCCGTCAATCCATGTACCAGGACAATGGCCTTTCCTGGGAGTTTTTTATGGACCAGCTTCCGGGGGTGACAACCCGGACGAACTGTTTCATCTGAGAAACAGTGGAATTCCTGGTAGTATTCCGACCATACATTGGACCTGTCCGACCTGTCTATTTCGGCTGACAAGGCGACCTCTCCCTCGCTTTTCATATAGTCCTCTGAATCTGGTTCACGATAGACTCATTCGCCCAAACTCTTGACAGAGTAGCTTCGCTGATAAGACAAAATTAATATGCGAAAGACTTCAATTCCCTTTTGAGAGTTGCTAAAGATTTTCAATGAACGCCCCGATTTTGCTGAACACTTTCTCAGCACCTTCTCCATTTATCATGATATGGCGGTCGTCACTGAGCAGACAGAACTCCTTGTCGGCGGAACCTATAGTGTCATACAGCTGCAGGGAACCTTTCGGGTCGACGACCGGGTTTTTATCCGCCTGAAATATCAGAGCCGGCTGCGTAACTGCAGCATACCTTTTTTCGATTAATTCAAGATACTCGCCAACCTCTTTTACTCCGGCCACAGGGTTTTTCGGATAGTTCACATGATTGTTGCCGTCATCAAATTCGAGGAACTGGCCATCATTTTCACCCCGCTTCATCCTGTTCAGAATGCGATTCCAGACATCCATTGCCGGGATGAAACTGGTTGAATAGTTTTTCAGGGACAGAGGAGGACAGACTGCAAAGACACCGGCCACACCCTCCACCCGGCCGGCCAGATCAAGTGCCAGGTTTCCACCGACAGACATGCCGCCGACAACAACCCGGTCGCAAATTGCACTCATCAATATATAACCGCTTTCAACGGCCTCCACCCATTCCGTATATTTTCTCCGGGCGAGATCCTGGGCGGAGGTCCCGTGCCCGGGCAACCTGGGGGCATATACCCATACGCCCCGGCTTCGAAGATACCGGGCCAATGCTTCCACCTCCCGGGGCACCGCAAGATAACTATGGATGAGCACCACCCCCATCTTCCGCCTGTAGGAGGGCAGAAGAAACGGTTTGCCACCATCTATTTTCGCACTCTGCCACATCTGGGCACTTTGTGCCAGATCCTCTGCATAGCAGAGCCTGGCCTGTTGGAAGAGGTGCCGGATAAGACAGAGTCTCAACAGGGTTACCGGCTGCCAGGCCAGATTTTTCAGGGTGGACTGGAGCTTTTGTAACGGCTCGACCTCATTAGCTATGATTTCGATCGGATTATTGAGCCTTCCTTTATGAAAGCTGAGGGGAGCAGACAGCTTGGAACGGTCACGTATGAGAAAATTTCCCTGTTTTTGTACCACCCCTTTTTCAAGAGCGAGCTGTATGAAGTTCTCATATTTGCCAAATCGGTCATCGGTGAGCAGATGGGTCTGGCTCTCCTTGAGAGATTTATGCAGAAAAAAGGGGTTTTTTCCTTGTTCGCCACCCTGAATCTGGGAGACGGCATAAAAGACCCTCCTCTTGAAATCGAGTTCATCGATGCGTTTGAAAGGATACATCCGCAAGAATGAAGCAAAAAGATGTTCCTGGTTGACCGTGGTCATGGCATAGATATCCTGCATGTACCGCTGCATCAGGTCGTAGGCTGTCTTGCGCATCTTCTCCTTCAGCTCGGCCGACACGGAAAAATCGTTGATCCAGTCCTGCTCGATATCTTCCTGAAGCCACTGAGCTTCAAGATAGTCGGCCATCTGAATAGGCTTGCCGCAGCGGATATCGAGATCCACCCCGGACAACAGCATGGTCCCTTCGGCCATAATCTCTTCAACCATGTTCTCGGGAATGTCCTTAACCAGTTTTTCGGCAATGTTCACGGCAATGTTTTCTGCCGCCCGTATGGGATAGTAGGTAAGGTTCATCGGTTGAATACTGATCGGATCCCGCTGAATCTCTTCAATGGATTTAAGCCCAAGGGCGTCGAGCATCGGCCGGACCTTCTCCGGAGACTGTTCTGCCGTCTTGAGAAGATGGGTGCGATAGAGCTCAGCCCTTAAAGCGAGTGCGGCGGCGCCGGTATGGGGTTCGTGCACTCCGCTGGGGCTGGCGACCAGGAACTTGCCGCCGTCGATGATTTTTTTGGTTTTCACCATGTTCCCTTCCGGGAAGATGATCCAGTTCGCCTCGCCGGTGAGCAGACTTTTAACGATCAGGGCGTCACGTTGCGGATCAGCGGTGGAAACCGCTCCGACCAGGCGGAGAAATTTTTCCAGGCCACCTTTGAACAAAACAGACGCCGCAAGCGACAAGGCCGGTTTACCTGTCAGGTTGTAAATATAGGTGGGAAGCAGAAAGGTCTCGACCCGGGTGAAGTGGTTCATCACAAAGATAGTCGGGCCTGCTGGGATATTTTCTTTACCATGCACGACGATAAACGCCCTGGAGAGACGGGAAAGGAGTTTTATAGCAAGACCGGTTGTGAAATAGGCGGATCGGTTCATAACCTTTTTTGATAATATTAAATAACTCTATAAAAACGATAAACATCGTATTGTAGAAGTATTTTCAAACCCGGTCAAGCAATCAACCGACAACATATAACATAAGTTGCTTTTCAGTCTAGACCTGCCTATAATGGTCACAATTGTATACAATCTGAGAAAACTATACATTGAGGTCAGTTATGAACCTGGATTTCACCTTTACTCCGCCGAACTTCGAGCAGGCTCATCTTCAGAGCAGCCCCCCCGCAACCCTTGAACCCTCCCCGGCCGATGGCATTGCCCCGGCGAACTACCACGCCACCTCCAACCATCCCGAGTATATCAAGATTGCGCAGAACCGCTGGATCCTTGCCCCCGAGAGCCGGATGGACGCGGTCTTTGTTGTCATGGACGACAGGATCGAGGTTGTTGAAGCCAGGAACCTGAAAAAAGGAGATATGGTGGTCACCGGAAGGACCGAAAACGGTGAACAAGGTATTCTCGTCCACGAGAAAGGATTCGAACAACGTGCTGAAAATGAAGACAAATTCGCCTTTCGCTCACGGGGTACCAGGGAGACACCCTTCTCTCACTCCTATGATTCTCTCTATGAAATACTCAAACATGACAGAGACCACGGTCATATTGTCTGGGTGCTCGGTCCGGCAGTAGCTTTTGACAAAGATTCCAGAGCATCGATGCAGGGGCTCATTGAAAATGGTTTCTGCCATGCATTGATGGCTGGTAACGCCCTGGCTACCCATGATATTGAGGCGGCAATTTATAACACCGGGCTGGGGCAAAACATCTATACACAAATGCTCCAGCCTATGGGGCACTACAACCATCTCGATATTCTAAACGAGGTACGAAAGGCCGGTACTATTTCCAAGGCCATTGAAGCCATGGGGATCAGAGACGGCATTATGTATGCCTGCGAGAAGAAAAACATCCCTTACGTTCTTGCCGGATCAATTCGTGACGATGGCCCACTGCCGGAAACCGTCGGAAACGTGTACGAGTCACAAAACAAGATGCGGGTTCATGCTCGAAAAGCCACCACAGTGATCACCATGGCCACCCAGCTTCACTCCATTGCTTTTGGCAACATGACCCCCGGTTACAAAGTGCAGGAAGACGGATCGGTCCGACCGGTTTATTTTTACGTTGTGGACATGTCTGAATTCAGTGCCGACAAGCTTGCCAACAGGGGATCTGCCCAGGCTCAGGCTATCCTCACCAATGTCCAGGATTTCATTGTCAACCTCTGGAACCATCTCAAACAGGACCAGGCATGAAAAAACCCGTGCGCATCATAGGGGTGCCCATGGACCTCGGCCAGAACCATCGGGGTGTCGACATGGGCCCCAGTGCTGTCCGTTACGCCAACCTCTCAGGAAGCCTCAGGAAATTGGGCTACGAGACCTGTGACAGCGGCGACATCACCATCCCCGGGCATTACGCCCTGGCCAACACCAGCCTGCTGGAAAGGCTGCCCCTTATCTGCAAAGGCTGCCTCAGTGCCTATGAGCTTGGCCGAAAGGCTATTGCAGAAGGAGAAATTCCAGTCTTTCTTGGTGGCGACCATTCCGCCTCTATCGGCACAGTTGGCGGAGTGACCCATGACACTGAAGTCGGACTGATCTGGGTCGATGCCCATGGTGATTTCAATACCCCTGACACATCCAACAGTCAGAATGTGCATGGCATGGCCCTGGCCGCACTGCTGGGTTTCGGGCCCAAAGAGCTTGTCGATCTGGGCAGACCCGGTTCCAAGGTAAAAGCCGAAAATGTTGTGCTGATAGGCATCAGGGATCTGGACGATCCGGAGAAGATTTTGATCAAAAACTCCGGATGTACTGTATTTACCATGCGGGAGGTGGATGAAATAGGTATCCGCGGAGTACTTTCCCAGACCTTGAAAAAATTAAATCAGCTGCACCACATCCACGTCAGCCTTGACCTGGACGTCATGGATCCTCTGGATGCCCCCGGAGTAGGCACCCCATCTCAGGGAGGCCTCACCTACCGGGAAGGACAACTGATTATGGAGATTCTGGCTGACACAAAAAAGCTGCACTCTGTCGACATCATGGAGATCAACCCCATCCTCGACATCCAGAATCGAACGGCTCAAATGGCAGTGAACCTGGTCTCCTCACTCTTTGGTAAAAAAATCCTCTAACAGCCAGGCTCTCCTGCAACAGAGCCATCCTACCAGGCAACGAATGCAGGCCAGTTATCATTTCTTTTTCCCACCTGAATCAGATAGATTGTCATCGGTTGTTGCCTTATTGCGTTTTGCGTATTAAATATGATGTCGTTTATGTAGAATTCATACTGTGTTACAGATAGTTAGTACCTTAGCAACTCTTTTTGCTGTTTAAAGGATGGAGTAAAGGTACCTCATCCGCTTTTTTCATCGGGTTGAGCAGTATGCAATCCACCGCCCTTCTGGGACTGTGATCATTCATTCATGCATTGGAGGAGAATATGAAACGTGTTGGGAAAATCGCCCTTGTGCTCGCTGCCTGCCTGCTGGTAGCCTCACCCGCCGCTGCTGCTAAAAAAATTCGCTGGAAAATGGCGATGACCTGGTCAAGCACCCTGACCCCACTCGCCTCACCGGGCCCAAAACTCGCTAAAATGGTCAGTGAAATGACCGGTGGCAATTTTGAAATAAGGGTTGAAGGATCAGAAAAACACAAAGCACCTCTGGGCATTCTTGACATGGTGAAAGGTGGTCAGTTTGAAATGGGACACACCGCATCATATTACTGGAAAGGAAAAGACATCACTTCTGTCTTTTTTACCACCGTGCCTTTCGGCATGACTGCCGCCGAGCAATATGCCTGGTTGTACTATGATGAAGGTATGAAACTACAGCAAAAGCTGTATGACAAGTTCAATGTCTACTCCTTTCCCGGTGGGAACACCGGTGTGCAGATGGGTGGCTGGTTCCGAAAAGAAATCAAGACAGTTGATGACTTAAAAGGTCTCAAAATGCGTATTCCCGGACTGGCCGGTGAGGTTTTCGCCAAACTCGGCGTTAATGTTACCAACATCCCACCAGGGGAACTGTACACCTCGCTCGACCGTGGCACCATTGATGCCCTTGAGTGGGTTGGACCGGGAATGGATATCAAGATGGGATTCCATAAGGTCGCTCCATACTATTATGCCGGCTGGCATGAGCCTGCATCCGATATGCAGTTCCTGATAAACAAGCGTGAATTCGACAAACTGCCAACTGAATATCAGACTGTTTTGAAAGTTGCAATGGAGGCTGTAACTGCCGATATGTACAGTGAAAACTTCGACGCCAGTGCCCGCGCCTGGGAAAAAATGAAGGAAGAATTCCCCAACATCAAGGTTATGATCTTCCCGGAACCGGTTCTCAAAGCTATGAAACAAGCTACCGACGAGGTCATGGAAGGATATGCAGCAGAGAATGCCGATTTCAAAGAAGTGTATGAATCACAGAAATCGTATATGGCCAAAGCCAGAGAATGGACGAAAATGTCCACACAATACTACCTCCAGACATCTGAAATGGTAGCAGAATAGGTTTTTTGGTATTTATGCAGTGTTACAGCCGTCCATCCTCCTCATTCGGGGATGGACGGCATTTTTTTTATTTTCAATATTTTGATCGCCCCTTGTCCCGTCGGACATCCCGGCATGGGGGCAAAAGAATTTGATTTTCCCGGACGCAAGGCCGGAGCTGGAGCCAGAGTATGTTGATCAGGATGGAAGAATTTTTTCAGCGGACGAACCGTAAAGCAGGGAAGATCCTGTCGGTCGTTCTTATTTTGATGGCACTGAACGTCTTTTTTGATGTCATCATGAGGTATTTTTTCCATAACAGTTCAGTTGGGATGCAGGAGATGGAGTGGCACCTCTTTGCCATCGTTATTCTCTTTGGAGTCTCGGTTTCCCTGCTTGATGAAGCCCATGTGCGCGTTGATTTTCTCTATGATCGATATTCTGCCAGAAAAAAGGCAATCATCAATATTATCGGGACAATTTTCTTCCTGCTGCCCCTGGCACTCCTCATCCTGTTTGGTTCCTTTGATTTCGTCAATGATGCGTACCAGATCAGGGAAATATCCGAAGATCCGGGTGGTCTGCATTACCGGTGGGTAATTAAGGGAATGATCCCCCTGTCCTTTCTCTATCTGATCTTTACTGCTGTTGGCTATACAATTCAAAACATCAATATCTTACGGAGCACTCCTTCCAGCGCAATCGGGAAACGACAGCAATCGGTAAAGGAGGAAAACAAATGATCGGTATAATAATGTTCATTGCCGCCTTGATGATGTTGGCCGTAGGCTATCCAGTTGCCTTTACCTTTGGTTCGGTCTCCATTTTTTTCGGTATTTTTGCAGCAATCATCGAGCTGATGCCGGATATCAGTATTGTGCTCATCTCGGAAGAATTTTTCCAGATGTTCTCAATGATGCCGTTCCGAATCTACTCCATCATGAACAATACTATTCTGATGGCGATTCCTCTTTTTATTCTGATGGGAATCATACTCCAGAAATCTCAGCTGGCCGAGCGATTGCTGGAGGCAATGGGAATCCTTTTTGGTAAAGTGCGGGGCGGCGTTGCTGTCAGTACGGTACTGGTTGGTGCCCTGCTGGCAGCCTCAACCGGAGTCGTCGGAGCCTCGGTCGTGGCGATGGGGGTTATCTCTCTGCCGGTTATGTTAAAATATGGCTACTCAAAAAAACTGGCAACCGGTACTATCTGTGCCGCCGGAACTCTCGGACAGATTATTCCTCCATCTATCGTATTGATCATACTCGGTGATGTATTCCAGCAGCCGGTCGGTGACCTGTTCCAGGCGGCGGTAGGACCAGGACTCCTTCTTGTTGTCCTCTATATCCTGTATATCCTGGTATTGGCGTTTTTCAACAAAGATGTAGCCCCCCCTCTTCCCGTGCAGACAGGGAGCCGCGCCGGCAATGTCAAACGGGCAATTATTGCCATAGTTCCCCCGCTGACTTTGATCGTTCTGGTCTTGGGATCGATCTTCGCCGGAATTGCAACACCCACCGAATCAGCGTCTGTCGGAAGTGTCGGAGCGCTTGTCCTCGCTGCGATGTACCGAAAACTGAGCTGGAAAATCGTTGAGGAGTCGGCACTTGAGACGGTAAAAATCACGGCTATGGTTTTCGCCATCCTCATAGGCGCAACCGCCTTTTCCATGGTCTTTGTCTACAGCGGAGCCGACTATATCGTAGAGGAGACGCTGACCAATCTTCCCGGCCAGAAATGGACCTTTCTGCTCCTGTCCATGTTGACGATTATGCTGCTCGGATTTTTTATCGATTTTATTGAAATCTCCTATATCGTCGTTCCCATCCTCCTGCCCATAGCGGATATTATCGGTCTCAACCCTTTATGGTTTGCTATCCTGATTGCGATGAACCTGCAGACATCGTTTTTAACCCCGCCGTTTGGTTTTTCACTCTTCTACCTTAAAGGTGTCTGTCCGCCAGAGATACGAACTGTTGATCTGTACCGCGGAGTCATACCGTTTATCATCATCCAGATGCTGGTGCTGATCTCCATCATCATCTTTCCTGAATTTTATGGATTTAATTAGAAACTCACTCCTGGTTTCCTGTCGCTCCTCGCAGAACCCCTGGTAGAGTGGTATTGCACAGAATCCAGGCGACTTCCCGTTTATCCGCGGGGAAGAATGACCTGGAGAGGAACAAATGATGCCAGAAAGCAGGGTGTAGGCGAAGCGGTGACAGATTTGAGGCCGGATATAGATCGTCGAGGTTCTGTCAGAGAGAAAAGACCTTTAAAACAGCCGTGGTTCAACGAGCCTTGAAATACTCCTGAACGTAATGAATATGTGTACGCATGGCATCATGAGCTTCTTGAGGCGCCCTGCGTTGAATCGCATCAAACACAGCTCTGTGGTGAACAATTACCTCTTCCAGAGCCGCCCGATCCATATACATATGGGTCAGATTTTTTTTGATCCCCACAAAAAGAAAATCATAGAAATTGCGCATCAGGTGTATAAGGACGGGATTCTTGGTTGAAAAAGTTACAGCCATATGAAACGCGGCATCCGGTCCGGTACCGATTTTATCAGTGGCCTCAAGGTCTTCTTCCATTTCCTCCAGACTCTTCTCTATTGCCTTGAGGTCGCTTTCGGTGGCCCTTTGAGCGGCCAGCAATGCTGCATTACATTCCAGTCCCATCCGCACTTCAAGTAAATCATCAAGCGTTGCCTCATCAGTGCCCATTGCTGCGGCCAGAGGATTCCCTTTCCGGTTATCGGGAGAGCTGACAAAGGTTCCCTGCCCCTGACGATGCTCAAGAAGACCCATGGTTACTAATTTGTTAATGGCGTTTCTCACCGATGTTCTACTGACAGCCATTGACAGAGCCAACTCCCTTTCCGGGAGAATCTGTTGACCGGCCTTGAATTCGCCTTTGTATATCAATTCCCGGATCTGCTCGAAGACCTGGTCTGAAATACGTTTAGGTTTAATAGGTTTGAGATTCATCATTCTCTTTTAAAGTAGAAAAATAACATCAGTCTGTGCTCATCTTTCTGTCGAAAGGGGAACCGAATGAAAAGCAGATAACCCATCCATAAAGTAACGAGAGATTTTACAATCCCGAATCTTATCTAAGGATGACGCCTTCCTGTAAAGCAATTAAGGTTATGAAAAAAACCGTCAAAACGCAACTCAAATTCTTGCCAGTCTTACAAAATTTCCTTTTCCAGCAGAGAGTTAGAACATCTAATGGTATTTTCAGCCATAGCCTCTGCGGTTTTTTATCTTACCAGCGACACACCATATTCAATCAACGGTATCAAAATCTGCAAATAGTCGTCCTTACCTGCAATACAAGAATGCACAACACATTTCTGGAATCACCGGGAGGCCCTTCTGATACATCTGCAAACCGTACAAGTCGGTCCAATATTGGTAGTACCATTGCCTCTCCCGGGGCCACCCGCGGTAGTGTCGAAATCTCAATAATTCGAGCGACAATACCCATATACATTATCTATCAAAGATAAAGCCACCTATCAAGTTTTTTCTTGACACGTTTTTTTTATATGCTAAATAATTGGTAGTACCAATTTGCCAGTTTACCTGTCTGATTCAGAGGTACAGCGTAAATTGTCGGAACGTGAACGGTGATACAGCAGGCTGTCACTGTTTACAATTACACATAATGATCCATTAGGAGGAGTTCCAATGAAACGATTTTTTGCAATCGCGCTCACTCTGCTGATCACTACGGGTCTGACCCTTAGTTCAGCCAGCGCAGCCAAGCGTGAGAAGTTCGGCAGTGACCCCCGCAGTGAAGAAGCCAAGCGGGTAAAGTTTAAGCCGTCCACCGAGAAGATCCGCTGGAAGATGGTTATGCCATGGTCGAAAGG
>JBARUU010000002.1:0-284436 GCA_049645925.1 Desulforhopalus sp. | reverse complement strand
TGGAAGTTGGATCAAATGCACTGCCCTTTTGGAATTGATACATCAGGAAGTTGTCACCTTTGGTGTCTCCCTGCAGATAACGGATAGCCCGGTAGAGTTTTCTTTCCAGTTCCGTCAAGGTGATAACGCCACTGGCTACGGTCATGTAATCATCTTGTCCTTTCTTGATGAGGAGCAGAGTAGGGAAGGTGGTAATGTTAAACCGGGTAGCGGCACCCACATCTGTGCTAGTATCCACGGTCTTAATCTGCCAGCCGTATTTATCGACGAAATAGGCAAGAATTTGAGCTTGCTGTTCGCAGAAGCCACAGCCAGGACTGACGAAAAATAACAGGGCATGGTTGGAGCCAGCCCGGTTGATTGTCTGGGAAATCTCTGTTAGCTGCATCTGAACTCTGGCTGTGATACCAGGACCTGCGGTTGGATAAACCTGATTGACATTAAAGAGATCACCGTATTTTTGGGTGACATACATGGTGGCATTGGTATAGGCCAAGGCCTTGCGCCTGGCAATATCCTGCATGGTTAGATATTCCATGATGTTTTGTTCGTCCGGGGTCTGGACTGCTTTTTTCTGGAGATTGTTTAGGAGTTGTTGGAAATCATCTGGATGCAGATTCCATAGGTCGTCGATTGTATAGTTGTCTAGAGATGGAATTATGCCTGGTTTGACTGCGGGTACTGGTTTGTTTTCCGGTTCATCAGGTTTTTGCGGTGGGTTTTCATACCAGAACCAGCCATGCTTGGTGTCCTGATAGAAATTGTTGTCGGTAGCACCCGTACCGGTACCGGTCACCAGAGAAAGAGCCAGGCATAGTGTTGTCAAAACAAGATGATTACCAGAGCGGTAATGCTTTGTATAAAATCTGGTTTGCATGGATAAAACCAAAGTATTTGGAGTCAAAACTGCGGGGATTTGTTCCCACCATGAAAAAGCTTTTGTCCGGTACCGGGCCGTTGAAGTTGAATTGTGGTAAGGCCCTGCCTTTGCTGTCTCTGGACAGGGATTTGCCTAAAAGTACCTGGCCACAGAAAAATTGATCATCCGCATCTCTTGCCAGCCTCTCACCGGGGCTGCATCCTACCTGCTTTATCAGACGATCATTGTCCTCGTTCAGCACAGGTTGAACAAAGGACTTCATTTTGACCTTGTGTCTGAAAACCAGATAATCCCCAGTTTTGATTGCGCTTTTCGATTTGGTCAGAAAAAATATTCTATTATTCAGTGACGCACTCGTTACAACAATGATCCGTGACGGCAGCCACAGGCCCACCAACAGAGCTACCAGAAATACCAGTGCGATACTTATTTCCCTATTACTCAGTTTCCGAAACAGCCTCTTTTTACCGATACTATTTGATATTGATTTCATTTCCATTTCTGAGCACCACGTCTTTTAGCAGAATAACGTGAGTAGGATGGGCAGCTGCGTTGTTCAGGGATTGTTCAAGCTTGTCGAGGCTTGCCCTCCATTCTTCTTCACTGATTTCTCCTGCCACCAGTAAGGCTTTTTGGGTTCTGAGATAGCCCTTTAAATCCAGTGCATAGATTTTTTGAGCGAAGTATTTGTCATATCCAAAGACTGTTATAGCCGCGATCATCAAGGCAATGACCATTACCTCCAGATCACCTGGACTGGAACGGGGGCCTGGCTTTTGTTGCTTGTCCTTGTTCAATATGTGCCTCGCATTGTCTTTACCAGGTCGGCCAGAGCTGTACTTTTCGCTTCGCGGTTGATTCGCTCTAGAAGGTAATCCAGTCCGGCATCTCCCTGGATCAGATAGGTGTCATTTTCATTTTCGTAAACCACCGCGGGTACACGGGTAATTGCGTATTTGGTAAATAATGCGGGCTGAAGGCTGATTTCCACCTGGTAATGTTGGCATGGTTCACTTGAGTCCTGGCACAAAAGATCCTCTTGCAATATTCGGCTAAAATATGTTACATCGGCCTTGCTGTTGGCCATGCCGCCCACCCAACCGCGCATTACCGGAATGACATTGGGGTCAGCAGCTTTTGCAATGGTAGTGATATAAGCCTGAATGGTTTCATCCGGCACTGAGCTTGAGAAGAAGAGGCAAACTTTCTCTGTGCTGGTTAAACTGCCGGCCTCTATTGCCTGCTCTTTCTTCGTTTGTTGCTTCTTTTCCCATGGCGCTGTGTAGTCCGCAAAAACTTCCCTTTCCAGCTGTTGTTCTTCACATCTGATCTTTTCCTGAAATTCTGGAGAATGAAAATGATCCGAGCTCTCTTGTGCTGCCTTCAGCCCTTCATTGGTATATTTGTTTATGGGCAGCGTCATTTTCTTGGCATCGTTTTTTGCTTGCTCCATAATGGAGGGAGCGTCTTCTTCTTGGGCCAGAGTGAGGCCCACTCCGAGAAGGAGGACGATAAAAATCACCAAAGATTTCATTGACAGCAGGTACAGCATCTCTGCTTTCTGTAGACCACCCACAGGAATTCATCGTTTGGTCCCTTATCACCCTGATAGGGAGGATTAAGGCCAGAATCGTAGAACTTTGCCGATTTACCGACAGGATAGGCTGGCGAACGATCGGCAGGTCGGACAACGTGCATCTTGTAATGGCTTTTGATCCAGATCGGGGTGTAATTGCAGCCGCAGAGATTGTCGGCAGGATCACAGATCATCATCATTCTGTTCAATTTGTATATCAGCCTGGAAGCAACGGTATTGTTTGCCTGAACAATGTTGTCATTGTCCACATGGCCGGTCATCGGATAGGCGGATCCACTACTACCGACACACCAGGGCATAAAGTCGAGCGGGTAGCCAACGTTAACTGCTGTGGCATCGGCCATGCAGGCCATCTGCATAGCCTTATTGGCAAAAAGACTGGCTTCCGGATGAATGATGGCGGAAAGCTCATCATTTTGCCACATCGCGTCATATTCACTCCACCACATTCCGTAATCGCTTCGATTACAGATCCCGTACATCAGGGGTAGAAGATATCCATGTGCCTGGGCGAAGGTCGATTCATTGGCAACGTCCACGGCATCAGAACTCTTATTTTTTCCGCCGAGTTCATCTATCAGTGAGCTACCTATTGACTCGCCCAGAACTGGCGAATAGTCTGCTACAGAAACCGTATCTTCTAATAGGAAGGGTTCCCAGTAGCTGATAGTTAACCCAATCTCATAGAAGACAGGGGGAGGGCGCGGACAAATACATATCCCTTCAATCCGAAAATCTATTTCATCCCAGTGGATATCGCTTATTGGGTTAAATATAGCTCCGGATTTTACAGCTCTTGCAGGGGTGCACATGAGCGGTATAAGCAGTATGGAAATCCACAAAAGCTTATTGCTTATCATCAGGCTCTCCCTGTTTGTCACGAGGTATTACTAGTTCTTGAACCTGCAACTTGTTTTCCTTTTGAACGATAACGGAGGGGACAGCGGTGAGTCGCAGCCGATCCGCTATATCTTTTGTAAGGTAAAACACCGGCCGTTTCAGTTGCCGGGTGAGTTCAAAAGCCAAACCGTTTGAGAGTAAAAGCCTGGCTTGGTGGTTGTCGGCATAGGGAGTTTTCATAAACCAATCTATCTGCAGAGGATCATCACCATCGATTACCACCAAGCCTCCGGGAAAAGAGATGTAGTCTAACGGATTGAAATTATATCCTTTGGGATAGAGGATCTTGCCTTCTCCATCGATGAGATCTTGGTCGAGGGTGTAGTTCATGTCGACCAGGAATGATCTTTGTGCTCTGGCGGTGGGCAATACATGGAGATTGGGAGGTTGGTACGATTGCATATGAAGGGAGCGGGGGAGCTTATCTGTGGCATCATGTTTTGCAGCTTCTTTTCGCAGTTCCGCTACAACATCCGCTTCCACGACAGGATATGTCTCGCCCACAGTACCGAGATTTATCATTGCCTGAGCAAAATGAGCGACCATAATAAAGGCGATCATAAAAGATATAAGAAATTTACAGTTCACCTTGCTCCCTCAGTCTGATCATATCCTGAATTGCTCCATGATAGGTTTGCCCGTCCTGGACCATCTGTTCAATCATGGCAATCTCGCTGGCCTTTGAAGTGTAGATGAAATACGCATAGTTGTTGACCACCAGCCGGGCCACGCCAACACCGAAGGGAGTATCAAAAAAGATTTCAGAGTAGTTGGGCGGGTTGGATTTGACGCTTTTTAACAGCCGCATGGTGAACTCGTCGTAATCAAGCAGCCCTTTTTTGTTTGCCTGGTCAAAATCCGTTGATTCCAGCAAGATCTTGAAGGCCGAATTGCTGTTGATGACGCTGCCCACTTCGCCGAAATTGTCCAAATCAAGCAGAGATTGGGTGATTACCATGAAACTACCATTGTACTTCCTGGCCCGGCGATACCCTTCATTGATAACCGGGGCGATCATGGCTCCCTTATCCAGGAACTGCCATGCTTCATCAAAGATGATGAGTCGTGGCCGGGAGCGATCGGAAAGATAGAGGTCCTGGGTAGCCGCGTTAATGATCAAGAGCGTCACAACCCGATAGAGATCCGGCTGGACCTTAAGGTTTTCCAACTCGAGCACGACAAACTCATCGTTGTGGATCGCAAAGGTGCTTGGACCGGTAAAAAATCTGCCATGAAAGCCATGGCTGGTAAATTCTCGGATATTAAAGGCCAGCTTTCTGGCAGTTTCTATGAGTTTTGGATTATCGGCCATTTCGTCCATATTGGCACCGGGAGCCTCAGGGAATTTCATCAGAAATTCATAGACCGTGTCCGCATCGGCATTCTGCCCTTTTTGCTGCCAGGCCCAGCGGACACCGTTACGGATAAGGTTCATCTCGGTGTCGTCACATTTGGCGCTATCCGAGTTGGAATAGGCCATCTGAGCGAATACCGCGGCCACGCTTTTCAGCTCTTCTTCCGGTTCCCGGATAAAGGTGAATGGATTGAGACAGATGTGAGTGTCCGGTTGGAAATCGAGAAATCGTGCACCGAACATATTGGCCATTTTCTTATACGAGCCGCCGATATCGATGATCCGCACCAATGCGCCGCAGGCATAATAATTAAAGGCAATGAAGTTGACCAAAAATGACTTGCCAGAACCAGACGTCGCACAGCAGAAGACATTTTGATTGGTTGCGCCGTAGTGGAAAAAGTCGAGAGATATGAGCTGGCCCTTTCTGCCGGTGAAGATCAGCTTTGGTTCTCCGCCTGAACCGGCAAAGTCGCCCTGAACCGGCAGGATAGGTGCAACTGAGGTGATGGGTGCGATGAAGTCCCGTTCCAGGTTTTCGATGTTTCTGCCTGTTGTGTAGAGACCAAAGGGCAGAGCGGAGAGAAAAAGAATCTTCAGGATCAAGTGATCCTGTTGCATGACATAGCCGTTGTTTTCCCACAGTCTCCTGACCCGGTTGCAGGAGTCCCTGGCCTGCTCCAGCTCATCATGCCATACCCAGAATACAGGGATGACTTTGACGAACTTTTCACCCCGTTCCAGATTGTCGGTAGCGGACAAGTATTCCTCCTGTTTGCGCCGCAGACTTGGCGATAGGGAGCCAACCGCCTGCTGGTTGAGGATAAGATTGCATTTGGCATGGAGTTTCATCTCCAGGCCTGCCTCAAAGACGATGTTGAAGGTATAGAGAAAATCGGTTTTGATCTGATCGGCATCGGATACCACTCCCCATATCCCGCCGAAAAGCGAATTGGTCTGCAAGGGATCGATTTCTTTCGGGACGACCTTTGGGGTAGTGCAGCAGAAATAATGGTCTCCGATCTGCAGATGATCCCGTTCTTCTCGGATTACGGTATCACTGTTGATGATTTGTTTGCGTAGAGGGATTTCCGGATTGTAGGCAGAGAAATTTTGCTCAGGATAGTCTTTCGGGTAATGGTTGATTAACCGCCGATTCCATTCCAGCAAGCTCTCTGGTGACATATGGCGTGGACAAAGCATCGCTGCCTTGAGCGTTTCGTTCAGTTGTCGTTTGATGTCTAGCAGTGGGGCTGTCTTGCTTGTATCTGTAAAATCCTTGGGATTTGGCAGAGCAGGGCTGTCGCTAGGCAGTTTTACAGTGACAAATAGCCGGAAATTGCGGACCGGGATATTGCTGCATGTTTTCAGTCCTTTCTTGCCCTTATCGAGAAAGAGGGTCACGGCGCCGGTGTTTGCTCTGACAATCGAGTCCGGCCTGATTCGCCCCTCTTGGTATCTCTTTAAAATCGGGTCAATATAGGAATCCGCATGAAAAATGAGTTGAATAACGCTGTCTTTGGGGATACCGGCTCGAAATAAACCCTGCAGGGCATTAATCGTTTTTGATCCGGCATAGATGACGGGAGAGCACTCCCAGATCATGCCAAGGGTTGAATCCTGGTTCAGGTATATTTCCAATTCCTGGTCATAGGCCAGGTAGTTCAAAAAGGCGGAGAAAGGCGAGCGTCTGGTCATTGCTTCGAGGTCGCTCCGTTTCAGGAATTTCTCGCCACCCAGGAAGGCACGGTGTAAAAGATTGGAAAACATAGGCTATTTTTCAGTGAGATCGGTGAGAACCCAATCGGCATTCTCAATTTTGACATAGATGTACCGGGTCATGAACAATTCTTCGTTTTCTCCCTTGTAGGGGAGTAAGAGGACCCGGAGAATTTTCGGCGGTTGCAGGATGGGTTTCTTCTCCTCCTGCAGTAATCCGGCGAGTATCCTGTAACGTTGGTCCTGAGCTTCGTGCAGACCATTTGTAGGATCAACCTTGTCCGACACGATTTCAGGATAACGAGCCTTTTTGTAGGCGGTCGGTGTGTCGATACATTCACCGACATCGTTTTTGGCTGTGCATTTGAAATCTTCATTATACGGATTGATCGCTTTTTCCATGGGGCTGCAGGCTGATAACAGGCAGCTGGCGACGGCCGTCATCAGTTTGTTTTTAAAGTGCTTCATCGTGTTCAAACTCCCCGATTTCAATTTCTTTACCTTCGGAAACAATGACGGTGATCTTCTTGCTGGCGCCAACCTCGATGACCGGGGTGGTCTGCTTGGCGAGACTCAGGTAAAAATCATGCAGGCTGGTGGCACCTGCAGAAAGACCGCCACCAACGCCATATTTGGCAATCTGTGTTGAATCAACCGTGGTGGTAGAGCCAAGGGCGGATGTTGACTGGGTGGTGGCGGCGACTCGCAGCATATCGCCCATGCCGCCGAAAAAACCGGCCACAATGGTTCTGGCCGTGGTTGCGCCCATCCTCGAAACGACTCTTCCGGACAGCCCAACCTTGCTGTCTGAATCGGTGACAAAGCCTTTTACCTGGGTATCGATAATCGCCTTTCCCTCGTTGCTGAGGCAGGACAGAGATACCAGTCGGACGTCGGCACGTTCTTTGTCCAGTCTGCCTACCGCTTCGGCAATGACGAAACAGCCTTTCAGGTTGGCCTTGATGTCATTGGGCAGGACTGCCGGTGTCTGAATCCGCAGCAGGAGCGGTTCGGGATTGCTTTTACCGTTCCCGGAAGTAGAAGCGTCGAAACCGGTCAGCAGTTTTGCCTCCATAAAGGAAGGAGGTAAATAGACTGTCCGGCCTTTTTTTTTAGGGGCTGTTTCTCCTGTTGGGACCGGGTTTGATATCACGCTGATCTCTCCGATCATTTGGGATTCCTTCGGCGGCATAGGTGTCGGCAGAGGCGTAGGCCATCTTTGTGCAGTCGGTAGTGAAGGATTTTGGGGCGATATTCCGGCAATCTGATCTGCGCTTGGGATCACGGGAAGGTCCTCGTCACTAGATAACGGTTGTTCGGGATTTTTTTGCTCTTTTGTCCCTTCCGGTCGTTCTTCTGTTGCCCGTTCTTTCTCTAATTTTCCAACCTTCTTTTTCAGATCGTCCAGTTCCCGTCTTTGTTCCCCCAGCATGGTTTTCTGGATCAGATCCGGCTCTATCTGAATTTCCCTGGACTTCTTGGGCGCAAAAAGGCTCGCGACCTTATTGGATTGTGAAGAGTTGTAACCAGTGAAAGTAAGGACCAAGAAAATGATCGCGATGATCAACATGACAACAGTCTTCTTCTGCTTCGGAGCCAGATCGTCGAATCTCTTTTTTAGATTCATTGTTCCATCTCCTTTTTTTCAACAATAAAGACTCTGGTTGTTTCCCCTTGCGTGAGACTGTGGTTCTCAACGGCAATTGCCAGAATCGCGGTGCTGATGCCGGATGAGAGAAAGGTTTTTTCATCCACCAGGGTTTCGCCCTGAGTGAGTGATTGCACCTGGAATTTTTTTAAGCGCAGGCCAACACCATCCACATCCACAGCCTGAAGGAGTGTTGCAGTAAGATCCAGGGAGAGGGCGATCCGCTTGTTTGGTTCTGCTACCCGGTAGCTGGATGGGTATGTCCCGTTGTAGGCCTCTCGGATGATTTGCAGAGCTTGTTTTTCTAAGGGCAGGTTCTTGTAGTGGGCTATGTTTGCCTTCAGTGAGTCCCCTTGAGGTGAGGCCAGGCGGAGAGTGGCCGAAGGGATATCGGCTGGGGTGATGAGCAGGGTGTAGACAACATTATTGCAGACGACAAAGAGTTCACTCTCTGTATCTGCGTAGACATAGCCGTTGCCGGTATTCTCGATCTTGAATTTGATGAAACCATTGTTTCCGGAGAAATGACCAATGAGCCCTTTTTCCTGGGAAAAGATCAGATCGTTAATCGGGCCCGGGCAGACAATTCGGTTAATATCGTGATTTGATAATTCGACTGCAGTTGGGATCTCTGCGGTAATGACGTTGTTTGCGTGGACATTTCCTGTAAAAATAAGCGCAATACATGATGTTAACAGGAGATTCCTGGTCAATTTTCTTCTCCTTCGGTTGGATGTTTTTCGCTTGCTTTTGACACCTGTGTCGGCGTGAGCGATTCTTGAAAAGAGACGAGAAAAAATCTGCCATCCTGTACCCTGTAGTCGATCAGATAGGTTCTGCCGGTGTTTTCTATCGGCGTATTTCCGGCATATTGTTTCAGGTTGCCGAATATTTCGATCGAGCTTTCCTGGAGTTTTATTTTTTCCAGATAAAAAACCGAACTGACCTGGGATTCTTCAACTCTACTGGCAAGCGAGTACCAGGCTTTGGAGGCTTCGGGATATGACTCGGGAGCATAATAGGGCAGGAGTTCTTCGAATTGCGCCCTTGCTGTCGGCGGTGAATAGGTGGTTGCCAGCGAGACAATTTTTCTGCTTATGTCTCGGACGTAATTGTCGGAGGGTCTGCCTTGAACAAATTCTACGGTTCCTGTCATCTTGGGTGGGATCAATACGACTCGCTGATATTTGACCGCGCGAAAGACCATGAACGAATTGAAAGCCACCGCCAGGGCAAGAATAACGATGACGAATTTCAGCAATCGGTTCTCAACAAACAGGTTGCTGGTTTTCTGTAGGAACAGGTTGGCTCTCATTCATGAAACTCCCGTTGAAAATAATCAGGATAATTTCTGATCTTTATGAGACTGAGCGCATAGAAGATATGCTTGAGAAATCCGCGGGGTTTCAGCCGCTTGGTACGGGTGTAGAAATATTGAACCACCAGAAAGACAAGCCACATGATTTTACCGTAAATAAGGGCCAGGGTGAGGGTGAACACGAAAAGGATCAACTCGTCGGTTTCAAACCAAAGCACCTGGAGGGGTTTGGAGAGATATTGAGGAAACTGTTGGCTGAAATTATTTTTATTCATCGGTGTCCTGGCTCACTGATTACTTGGGAAGGGTGAGTGATTACGAGATCATTGCGCCTACTGTCTGGACAACGGCATCAGCTTTCAACAGGAATGCTCCGCCCATGACAACGCCCGCCGCCGGTAAAATCATTTGCCGGATGGCGAGAATTGCGGCAAATACCATGCAGGCTACACCGGCTACAAATCCGATAGGGCCGAGCAGGATCTGGTTTACGCCGATATCATAGAGATCGTAGGCGAAGGAACCCGCAGCTGGAACTGCCATGGCCATGGCATTGGCCGATATCAAAAGGCAGGCGGCGGTGAAGACTGCCATGGCGGTGATGATCTTTGGCTGTCGGACATTTTTTGTTTCAGTTGTGTGTTGCAGGGTGTTCATTGATACCTCCGAGAAAAATAAAGAAAAATACTCCACCGTTGAGTGCTGCTCTAGCCGCTTTCAGCGAGTTGGCTCTATTTCAACTCTTCGATTTTTAAATAGTTCACGTTGATCAAAGGAAATTGGGTTTTGTGACCCTTTGCCCTGCACTGTTGCTATGACAAATTCACGATTCCGTAACAAACCGGCAACAGCCTTGGCCCTTTGCAGGGAGAGGGTCTGGTTAAATTTATCAGGGCCAAGTTCACAGGTGAATCCTCTTATGACTAAAGGCGTGTGTTCGGTGATCCGACATTTTTCGATGCCGGCAAGGATGATGCCGGTTTCTTTGGTGTCCAATATTGCGCTGTTTAATTGGAAATACGCTGCCGGTATGCGGCATGATGTTGCCGCTGGTTTCTCAGCCCCTGGGGATTTGGTAACGGCAAAGGTTTCACATGCGATATTCTGTGCCATTTTCATGTCGAAGCTGTACGTCACTTCTCTTATTTCCATTGCCTGTAAAAATAATGGTACCGACAGACAGCTGGCCAGGATTGCAAAAGTAAGCAGGAATTTCATGGTTTTGGTGACAGAAACAATGGCCGACGCTCGCCATTGTTTCTGCCGAAATACAGGTTTTCCAAATGCGCCAACGAGGGAGAAGAGATGATGAGGTCAAAGGCACTGAATTGTTAACTCCCTCTGCTTTCTCTTTTCAGGCAGCGGAGATGTTTTGTGGAAAAAAATCTGGTTGAGGGTCAAATTATTCCCAGGAATACTTTGAATATTTGCTGCGCCCATGAAGGAAAACGAGCATTGAAAAGGGTGCTAAATTAAGAAAGTTAAAGAAACTACGTTTCTTTTTATTGTTTGCCGGTTTTAAGTATCTCCCTTTGCCGGACTCACGATTTATTTTTACGGTTTTTTGTGTAGCGCTGGTTATAGGCTTTTCGCCTGATCTGATAGAGCTTTTTGATGTGCGATGCTTTCAGGACAAATCCGAAGGTGAGCTCAATTTCACTTATGACCTGGTCCATAGCCAGTCTCTTGCCAGGCTCGATATTTCGAAAACGGCTGAAGGCATACCGTTCCCATTTGGTTGGGATGCCTACTGATTCAATGAGTACCAGTCGCCTTTTTCTGGAAAACATTGCTAACTGGGTTCGTAACATTTCTCGATTTCCCCAGAGCTTCTCAAACATTTTTAGGCCGACTACATCTTCCTCGGTAAGAGGGGTACGGATGATTTCTTGGCTAACCAGCCAGTACAGTGTCTTAAGCGGCAGCCGAGATGTCTTTGCGTAGCTGGGAATTTCCATTATTATTCTTTTCGATTCTTCGGATAGCGTTAGAGAGTATCTCCCTGACAGTTCGGCCACAGATTCCAAATTTTTTTGCAATACAGGTTGTGCTTACCGGAGTCGGCTGGGCCAAAATCCATCTGGAAATCTGTCTCTGCCGGTTGGACATTTTCTGAAGAGCGTGTTCCATGGTTTCATGTTCCAGTTCATTGTTTTTTTGTTCAGAAGGGATGAATGCTATCTGACCGGTGTCGTCCATGCTGCCTATCATGCCGCCTGTTGCCATTTTTATGCACCGTGAGCGGAACTGTACCCTGAAATAAGCGCCGAACTTGCTGCTGTCCTGACTCTGGTCTGCCAGAACGTCGAGTACACAGAAAGCTGCCAATATCGCTTCCTGCTCAACATCTTTCGGAGTCGAAGCCATGTATCTGCGATACGGTGCTGCTATCAGTCCGACCAGGGTTCGGTTGGACTGTACCCAGCTTATCGCTGTTTGCCATTGATGCTCTGGGGACATTGCTTTTTCTTTTTATTTTTAAAGAACTTTTAAAAGCTTTTACCAGTTGGTTGGATGTGTTTTATCTGTTTGAAAACACTTTGTTTATCGTCTTTTTCTGTCCGTAGTGTGGCGACTGCTATGCCACGGAGCTGCGACCGCTATGCCACGGTGATTGCGACCGTTATGCCACGCACCGTGAGTGTTATGCCACGGCCATGCGACCGTTATGCCACGCCTGTGCGAGTGATATGCCACGGTATCGTGAGTGCTATGCCACGCTTGTCAGTCATTTTTCTGCTCTAAAATGACATGAACCTTATCTTCCGAATCGATCTTCCAGGACATGAGCACACCAATGTCGACGAGTTCGATGAGGGAGTTTTTCAGCTGTCTCCGGAAATCGGAAAGCCTGCTGCATCCCGAGCCGCTGAGTATGAGCAGGCTGCTGACCTTGATAGGATATGCTTTCGTGCTGCTGTATAATCCATGCAGCCACCTGGTGAGATTTCCTGAGAGCTGTAAGCGCTGTTGCCAGCATAGCCGTGTCCAGCCCAGATCAAAGAGTGCCCCGAGGTTGCAATTTACCCGCAGGTAATACCTCTGCAGCCTGGGATCATAGAAATAATCGTTGATCAGCGAGCCACCGTAAACGCTGTACGTGGAGTAGGGCTGGCTGCCGTCAAATCGGATTTCTACGTTGGAGGCGGATAATCGTCTGATTGAGTTCAAAAGCCATTGTTGGCCTGATTTTCCAGGCTTTCGGCCTATGGCCGACAGGAAACTACGGACGGTGAATTGGACCAGACCATCCGGACGACGGTTTTCTTTTTCAAGTGCTGTTAGATGAACGGCATGGATAAACACATCGAGGTCTCCCTGATCTAGCTGTTCGCCCGTATAGGAAATCGTTAATCCTCTAAACGAGACTATTTTCTGTCCATTGAGAAATTTACGTTTTCCTCTCCCAACCATGCCAAACAGGGCTGATTGAAAGCAGACGTTCGGACCAATGTGCTTGGCTTGGGCACATGATGGCAGCTCTACGGAATCATATGGCATGAGTATTTCAGGCAACTTTGGGATTTCCTTGTTATCCTTTTGATCTTTGCCCACGTTAAGTTTCCGGTTTGGTCAGGCCGTTTTCGAGAATCGAGGCAGCGTGTCTCTGTGGAAAACCATGCATTTTGCAGTCATTGGCTCCGATCTTAAACTCCGTGTCCATCTTTGTCATAGACATTTTCCAGGGCCTCTCGCAGCTCCGCCCGGCTACCCCAAACCCAGAGCACCCGAGAGACGGAGGTGTATTCTTCGAGAACCACCGCAAGACGTGCGGATGGTTTTTTCCTTCTGCCAAGCACATCGCTTAAGTGTTGTGGAGTTATTCGACAAAACGTTGCAATGTTCTTAAGTGTTCCTCGTTTCATGGCTATTAATTAAGAAAAAAGACTAATTATGTCAATATAAAATTAAGCAAAAATTAGACTTGCATTGCTTAAGCTAATTGCTTAAAAAGAAGATATGGAAACTTCAAACGACTGCTTCATAGCAGCACTTCAAAAAGAACTGAAAGAACAGGGCAGGGGCGCTAAGAAAAAATTAGCCGCCAGCGTTGATGTGTCGCCTAACCATTTGAGCGACATTCTTGCCCTGAGGAAAAACGCCGGTCAAAACCTGAAAGAGCGTATTGCCGATAATCTGGGGATAAGCTTTGAGGAAATGCTTGTACTTGGACGACGTATTATTGAAGGGTGGGAAGACGAGGGGGGTAATAATGTAAGTGGCAGTGACTCCAGCAAAGACGATAGAGGAGGGATGGAACAGAAATCAATCAGGATGAACGATTTATTGGCTATGGCTGCGAGGGTCCTGGAAAGCAAAACTCCGTATCGTCAAGCTTTGATTAGTAATATCACAGCATATCATCAGGCCATGGATATGACGGACAAAGAAAATAAGGCATTACAGTTGATCAAATCTCTTCAGGAGGAAATTAATATCATGCGTCAGGATATTGATGAATTAAAGCGGTCTGAAAAAGATGAAGTGGATTCTCCCAAGATCGCTGCCGCGTAATTTTTTTTAATCATCTTTTAGAAAGGCTTATTCCGACATTACGAAAATGAAACTCGGTGTCTGAACCAACTGTGTTGGTCAGATGAATTTTTTATTGATTGTGAGTTGGCACTGTGTCTTTAGCAGATACCAGCATGATAAAAAGCTTTCAAGGAGATTCAAAATGGATGATGTCATCAAGGCATTGGAAAAAATGAAGCAGGATTTACATCTTTTACGTCAAGATATACAGGAATTACAAGCAGAAAAAAAAGCGCACCTTGCCTGACGGATGGCGTGTCATATCCGGAGCAAAGAAGGACTAAACAGCGTATCGATTCTTTGTTAGTTTAGACAAGGCGAGGGGACTTTTTATCGCTTTATCTCCTGTCTATTGGTTTGGGTGTTACGAGATTAGCTGTAGCGGCCCGCAATGATAAACGCCCGGACCCGCAATAATGACACCGGACCCACATTAAGTGAGAATAAGGTTTTATCGAATTTCCTTTTGTTACAGTGGGATTCCGGCAGCCAGCATCTCCTCTTGAATTTCCTGGCTTTGCCCAGGCGACAACTTTCCGTGTAGAAAAGAACGAATAACTTTGGGCTGCACATTTACAGTCATGGCCAGTGTTTTTACATTATGTCCATGCCAGGTCATTTTTTGTTCAAGACCGTCAATCTTGTTGATATCACAACAGAGAAGATTCATAGAAAAAAGTGACGTTAACAGTTTGGCAATTGCAGACAACCCTTCCCGGAGGAGAAGGGCTGTGAAGAAACTGAAGTTCTACAGCACAACTAACAACGACCAATGTGTGGTTTAAGAACGTGGCCAACTCCTGGGGTGTTTTGAGAACCGGATTTCGGTTCTGAATGTCAAATTTGGTTGGTTTGTGCAATCTCATCAATAGAGTGCGTAGCTAAACCTATTTCATTAGGATAACTTAAACGTTGATCACTTGGATTAAAGAATATGTGTGCTTGGTGGTGTCTTAGTAAACAAAAAAAGTGACCTTGTTCTTCAAAAAACAAATCAACCCTTCGATGGATTGATGATGCGACATCAAGTAATGCTTTGTTGTCTCTCCAGTTACCAAATTCTTTGATGTCTTCACTGTAATTACACACTCCGTAGTTACCTTCTGGATTGATCAATATCCCATTATTCATTATTGTGCACTTATCCAGCGATCTGCAGTAACTTATACTCCCCCCGGTTTCGGAATGTTCTTTTACAACATCGAAAAATGACAATAGGTTCATGTCAGTTCCAACAAATTCTTCATATCTGTGACTCATGCCGCCTTTTAGCAGAGGTAGCCCGAATGTATGAATAACATCATATTGCAAGAAAGATGTTATCTTTTCAATTTCACTTCTATTGTGCAAAGATAAAACTGAATTTATTCCTATATAAGTAGCCGTGTATTCATTAGAATGGGTATCCTTGAGAATTGATTTTTTATTCTGGTAAACACTTGTTGTTTTTTTTATATTATTAATAACAGCATCGTAGACCTTACCACTAGTACCCGTTAATCTGGTATATTGATCTCGGTCTAAAGAGTCAATACTAAAAACAATGGCCACGTCGTGATCGTACAAAAAACTGATCAAGTCATCATTCAGTAATGCCCCATTGGTAAATATTATGATGTTTAATGCGTTCTTATATGCTATTGCTATGATGTGTTTTGTCAGGTTTACCTGTTTTGGATGAAAGGGTTCACCTTCACCAATAACAGCAATAGTGTTGCCACCTGAAGCGGCAAAACTTCCAATAATCTCTTCGTACTCACTATAATTGAGTAATTTTTCAACAGACATTTGTTGCTGAATTTCCGGGACGTCGCTACAATTTTGTTCGTCCAATGAGTTTGCACATTTTAAACAACGAAAATTACAGTCGAAAGGGACAGTAAGAGATAAATAGTTCAGTGGTGAATTTTTCCATTTTTTAGTCAGCTTCAAATGCAGCGGTCCACCGATAATACATTTATCATTCTTTTTCGTTCCTTTGTTCTTCATCGAATTCTCCTTTTCATTGGTTACGAATCACCCCCGACTTATGTAGGGATATTCAGGAAATACAAAGAACCTATCAGTTGCATTTAAATATCTATAATCCTCCAATATTTTAAGCCTATATAAATGAAAGAAATACTAAGTGAAAATACTAGAAAGTGTTTAATGAATGGAGTGCCATTTTTAATTGCCATATTGCTTCCGATATAGCTTCCTAATATATTTGATATGGATAAAATAAGTCCTGTTGAAAACAGTAAGTGATCTGAGTGATTGAAAGTTATCACCGCACCCCAATTTGATATCCAATTCAGTACTCCTGCAGCAGCCAGACCTTTTACGACATCAACTTTAATGAAATAATGAAGGCATAAAATAATAATTGTGATGGTACCCGGTCCAAATATGCCATTATAAAATCCGATCACAAGGCCAATTAGGGGAAGTTTGAGATACTTATCCATTTTATTCAGCCCTGGATTGCCAAGCAGGAGTTGTAAATTTGAAGATGTAGGAATGTAGAATACAAATATAATTGCGATAGGGAAAAGCAGGGAAATAAATTTTGCGAAAACATGCTCGTCTGTCACTGTTGCGAGTCGTGCGCCTAATATAGCGCCGACAACAATATAAAAAGTACTGTAGAGTAGAATATCCCATCTGATTAATTTTTTATTTATGAAATTATACAAGGCCGAGGTGTATCCGATTGTAGCAATAAATTTGTTCGTTGCGATTGCAGTCTGAGGAGGGATACCTGATAACAATAAGGCACCAAGCAATATTAGTCCTCCACCACCTGAAATTCCATTTATAAGGCCTGCAATAAACGAAACAAAAGACAATATGACAGCAAGTGGAAGGTCCATTATTATTTCCTTTCTGTGACAGGTGTTCTTCTTTCAATTATGTGCAATTAAAATGAACTCTGTCTCCATGGTTTTTCGACTTAAAAGATATTATCTGTCGCTATTTAATCACATGAATAAATTTAACTAACTTTTGCTGGAGGTCTTACCATTTTGTTACTTTATTTGTTTAAAGGAACAACAATTATTTTAATTTTCTGATCTTGTATGATTTTTTGTGATCTCATTAACAGAGGATATGTTTCGAATTTGGAATGAATTTAAAGCTGCCGCTAGTACTAAAAAAATAGCACCTATTAATTGAAGAGTTGAAACTGATTCATCAAAAAATACGACACCAAATATTACGCCAAAAACTGGGACTAAAAGTGAGTATGGTACCACCTGTGATGCATCATATTTTTGAAGCATTCTACTCCATACTCCGTACCCGAATATCATCACACCGAGCCCTAAATACAATGCTGCGATTAGGCTTTTGAGGTTTGTGACAGCGAGAAGAGTCTCAATGGGTGAGCCTTCAAAAAAAAACGAAAGTCCACCAAGTGGGATAATTGGCACCAAGCTCATCCATGCCATCAAAGCAACAGTATTAACAACAGGTGTGTTCTTTATAATGAGGTTACCTACCGCCCACCAAAAAGCTGCAATTACAACCATTAAGAATCCGATAAAAACCGTGCTATCTTTAAAATTCCACCAGAAACATGCCAGTCCCATAACTCCAATCAGTGTCGAGGACCACATTAGCCGAGAAGGACGTTCGCCTAACAACACAACAGCCATCAAAGTTGTAAAGACGCTCTGACTCTGAAGTACAACTGATGATGTTGCAACACCTACACCGAAACTCATTCCGGCAAATTGGAATCCGGACATTAGTGCGCCTAAAGTCATACCAATAGTCAGTATCCGTCTCAATGAGACTTTAGGACGGGGAAATAGCAAGCAAGCTGGGAAGGCTGCCATGAAGAATCGCATTGCTGACAGTGCTAAGGGTGGTACGTGTTCCAGACCGTATTGAATTACTGCAAAATTCCCACCCCATACTCCAGCAACGACGATCAGTAAGGCGATATGTTTAGATTTCATTTCAACTTTCTTATTGGTTGTAGTCGTTATGTTTTTTTGGCATCTAATTTTCCTCGAGAAAAGCAGAAGAGTTTAGGTGAAAAAATTACAATTCATTCTTGACGGTTGCTTAAGATCGTATAGAGTTCAGTGATTGCATTGATTGAGTCAAAATTTTTCACTGTGATAAGGTCATGAGGTAGTGGGCGTCGAAGAACTTTTTCGAGACCTGCAATTACATTCATCAAACCAAGGGAATCTATTATTCCCTCAGTAAGCAACCCTTTACTTTCAGCCACTTCGACAGCCTTAATGCTAGGAAAAACACTAGATTCCTTGACTAATTGAATTATTTCTTTCTTTTCCATAGAAATTTCCTTTCTTTATTGATAAAATTATTGAATTTTGAGGGTTTGTCACATCAGTTATCAGTGCCTTGATATCTAGTTTTCCATTTCCGGTACGAGGAAAATCTTCCGTCCAAACATGTATTTGATTAGGCATCATGTACGAGGCAACACGTATACGTAAGTGTTGATGTATTTGATCTAATAACTGTCCTTCTTCAGTATGTTCTTGCACAACAAAAAGATGTAGAATTGATTCATTTCTAATGTTTTTTATCGAAACTAAGGCGGCATCTCGGACGGACGGTATCATCCTAACTTCATCTTCAACTTCATGTGGTCCGAAGCGAAATCCACGGACTTTTAATTGCCTATCTTTCCTTGACTGGAACCAAAATATACCGTCGTCGTCTTGCCATGCTATATCTCCAGTATGGCAATTGCGTCTCGACAAAGCAGATTCTGAACGTAACTTCTTCTCTGTGTTATATGACGTGCCCCAATATCCTAAAAATACAGTGGGACCACTGTGTACAATTTCCCCTAATTGACCAATTGAACATTGGTTGTTTTCTTCGTCGACAAGAGTCAGTTCAGCTCCTGGCACCGGTATTCCAAGCGAACCGGCTTTTTTTTCGAATAGTTTTGACGGCACGTAACTGGATCGTAAAGTTTCTGTCATGCCATACATACTTATCAGATCCGTCTCACCAATCTGGTCTTTAAGGCGTAGCTGAATATCGCGTGAAAGATGACCACCAGCATTTGTTATATAACGCAGCTTCAGGTCGTTTCCATTAACAGTGCCACGCCGCAATAGTTCGAATGCTTCTTTCCAAAATTGGGGTACACCTGCTAACCCGGTTGCTCCCCATTCCACCGCTTCTCGTAGCGCATCCAACGTCAATATAGAGCTGGCAACACGAAATCGTGCACCAACTTTTAGAGCTGAGAGGAACTGATTCAATCCATATCCGAAACTGAGAGATAGATGTCCGATGATTCTATCTTCATGGTTGTTTCCAAGGTACTCAATCGTACTGTCGGTCCAGCTACCAAGAGTATCGCAGGTGTGAACAACTCCTTTGGGATGGCCTGTTGAACCAGATGTAAATAAAATTAAGCTTGGAGTGTCGCTAGTTATATCTGTTATGACATCAGGCTGTATTTCCCGATGTTCTCTCTTTAGAAATTCAATGTCGATGAGGCGAAATGTAAATTTTTTAGTTAGAGGTTCTGCTTGTACGGCTTTGATCACATTCTTGTCGGCTATCAACCATGACACGCCACAATGAAAAAGAGATTTTGCCATCTGGTATGGTTTCCACAACCTATTGATCGGAACGGCAATTGCACCCATGGCTAAAATAGCCAAAAATAACACAGCTTCGTTATGATTCTTCGGTGAAACATATGCTACTAAATCGTGGTGTCTGACTCCAATATTATGGAGACTAGCAACCACGCTATCAGTTTGTGTTTTCATCTCGGTGTATGTGAGAGTATTGTTAATGTCCTCTAACGCTATATTTTCGCCATACCGCATACTGTTTTGACGCAGCCACTCATAAGGGTGATTTTTATCCATGGTATTGTTCCTATAGTTTTTAAAGACCGACAGCTTGCTTGAGAATTTGGAAACTAATAGAAATTGGAGCTAAACCGTGCATACTGGTAAATGCTCCGGCGCCGGCGACATATATCATTGTTAACGTGTTGCCAGTAATTGCAAAAAATAAATTCTGTCGTGGCAAGGATGGCATATGGCGTCTGATTGTCAAATCCCATTGTCGATAAACCCAAATTCCCGTAGCGTGATAGATGCCCCAAAGCACCCAGTGAAAGGATGCCGCGTGCCATATCCCCATAACTAAAAATGTTGAGTACAACGCTAAGGTCGGTTTTCTGCTACGTGCGAGAATCGGCATATATATGTAGGATTGGCACCATTTTGCGAGGCTCATATGCCAACGACGCCAATAGTCAGATATATTCACCGCAAGAAAAGGGAAGTTGAAATTTTCGATTATCCGAAATCCCAGCAACAATGATAACCCAACCGCAATGTCTGTATATCCACTAAAATCAGCATAAAGAATAAAATAGGTGACAAACAAGTAGCGCCATACCTCTAGTATAGTTAATTGCTCGATTTGAGTACTAATAGTCGCAGGTGTGACTCCGTATGAATAAAGTTCAGGAAGAATTATGTCTGCTAAAAAGAACGCTTTTGATAATCCCCAAGCGACTCGAATTACTCCCAATGTTATATCTGCAGAGGCAATTTTTACAATTCGATTAGCTAGGAAATCATCGAACCGCTGAATCGGACCAGCAAGCCAAATGGGGAAAAAAAACACATACAAAAAGAAATCTCTAACAGAAAAGTCAGGTAATGTTCCTCGTTGGCATTCTACTAGTACGTGGATTAGCCTAAAGGCAAGGAAGCTAATTCCTAGAGGCATGATGATGCCCGTCATGAAGGGATGACCGACGACAAGCAATTGGGGTAAATATTTGAAAAAAACTAATGTTACCGTTACTGCAACGATTCCAGCAATACATAGCTTCTTTTGGTGACGATGGTTTTTGGTGCTATTAGTCAGGATAAAGAACACCAAGATCGCCACCATCATTAATATAGTTCCGCCTTTAGGATCTAAGTACAGCACCAATGCAGATGAAGTTATTGGTAATAGCCAATCTCGTGCTCTTACGCTTAAGTAGTTGAGCAGCATGACTGTGAAAGGCACTGCTGCCCAGAAATAGAGATTGTGAAACATTACTTTTATTCTCCTTAAAAACCTTGATAAACAAATATCATTGCACCTGAATGTTCGATTAATAAGCTGACCGCTGTCAAAACACACAAGAGCCCTAAAACAAAGCCAGAAAGGATTTTCATTAATATCATTTCTTCACCGAGAGAGCGTTGAGAACGTGGGGGATTATTTGGTTGGTAAAGATCTCTCTTCCATCTCCGCTAGACATGTGACTCCAATCATAAAAATGTTCGCTTTTCAGGGAATTATTTTCGTTTGGATTCACATAAACACAACTGTTTATCGCACAAAAATTTTCCATTTTCTTGATATGTTCTTTGTAGAGGTTAACAGGAAAGACGGCCTGCAGTGTTTTTGGATTTATTGGAATATCTAGCAAGATGAAGTGACTATTAGAGTTTTTCCGAACGGCTCGCTCTATTATGCGTGAATATGAAGCGATGTTTTCGGGAAATCGTTGTTGGTAATGTAAAAGGCGACTCCTTAGTCTTTCCATATCTGCATTCCAACTCTTCTCACTCTGAGGAGTCAGTCCATCATAGGTATGTAAGTTATTTTGATACAAGGACCCTGCCAATAAATTCTTTAGAAATGGCACCATCCGAATAGCGAAAAACTCATAGTTGTCGAAGAGGTAATGTCCCGATAAATGCCCTGGGTGAAGACCAAGATTCGATATTTCCTCTAACATTGCCTGATTTTGAAAAGCCAGTCTTGGATGGTCAACGATCGTGCTTAATTCCTCTCTTGCTGCCGACATGCGACTCGGACTCACCCCAAGAATTACTATAGTTGGTTCCTGATCGACGACCTCACTGACTAAAGCTGCCGCTTCAATTGCAGATTGGCCACCGGCCATGAAATTGACAACTTCAACCTGCATATCAGTTAGCCGGTTTAACTTTTGTTCCAATACCAAGGGGAGTTCTAACGCTTCACGCATTGCGGCAGTCCCGACGAGAAGAATGCGAGGGGTTTCGGGAGAGGGTTTTAAGCGACAGGCCGTGAGCGATAAGAATGCATAGTCGTCTAGAGTATCCCTTGGCCAATAATTCGCCACCGAGGACTTGGAAAGACTTTCCGGTGTAAGCATTAACGTGAGAATCAAAGAGGCTACTAGTACAGTAACACTCGCAGTCACCAGCGTTATTTTTGATCGAATAATTTCATTGTAGAACCACACAACGGAACGACGCAAAAGGTAGTGATCGAACATAATATTATGTATCAATTTGATATTTTTTGCTATTATATTGTACCTTTATTTAGGTACAATTCCATCATTACCAATGGTAGAGCTTGAATAATATAGAAAAAAATGTTACATATAATATATGGTTGGGTTGAATATTGTACATACTTCAAGGTACAATATCACTGCCTGTATATTTTTGTCAACAGGAATTTATGCTACCACTGGTAATAAAATGTGTATTTATTATTTTAAGAGCACCAATCGATCGTTCAAACACAATGGTTTCGCCTAAAAGCGATTCTGCTAATATTATTAGTTGTTCTTGTATCCTGAAGAATAGCTAGATTTCTATCGAGGTATTACCGGTATGAGCAAACGAGATGAAATTTTAAAAGCAGCCAAGAATTTATTTTGGCGCCAAGGGTACGACGCGACGAGTCCTAAGCAAATCCAATCCGAATCAAGTGCTGGGCAGGGCAGTTTTTACCATCACTTTCCTTCAAAGAAAGCACTGGCCATTGAAGTTATAAGACAAACCGTCACTGAACGATTGGAAGCCGCTCAAAATGCTTTTTCTGGGACAAATGATTTTTTCACTCGTTTTGATCGATTCTTAGATATTGCCAGTAACCCACTTTACGGCTGTAAAGTGGGACGCTGGCTGTGGGATGCGTCTATTGTTGAAGATATTGATTTAAGAGGTCCACTGGCTTTTTACTTCACTTCTGTAGGTGAGCTATTGATGAAAGAACTAACACAGGCGGAAACTCGTGGCGAAATATGGCTACAGGTTCCTAAGCACCAATTGGCACTGATGATTATGGCTGTTGTTCAGGGCGGGTTCGTTCTTAGTCGGGCCAATCAGTCTCCCGATAAGTCAGCTGATGCGTTGAAAGGGCTTCGGCAGACTTTAATGTTTGCATTATCTCCTAGTTGACAACGCTAGTTAAGTGTAGTGACCCGCAATCATAAACGCCCGTGCCCGCTTTAAGTGAGAATAGGGTTTTATCGATTTTCCTTTTGCTACAGAAGGATTCCGGCAGCCAGCATTTTCTCTTGAATTTCCTGATCTTGTCAAGGGGAGATTTTCCTGCGTAGAAAAGAACGAATAACTTTTGGCTGAACATTTACAGTCACGGCCAGTGTTTTTACATTGCATCCATGCCTGGTTAATTTTGTTAAAAACCGCCAATATTCTTTGCCAAAATGGACTCAACCACTATTTCTATAACTGGAGACTCGCCACTCATATAAGCAGCCTCTAGCGCAAGCGTAAGATGATATTTAATTTGTAAAGGGGGTAAAAGACGATCGGTCAGCAGATCAATTGCTTCTTTGATGATGGAACCAATATCAGTGTCCGGCGTCGTACATTCCCGAAGCAGCCATTCAATAAATTCACGCTTGCTGGCTGCAATTCCATCCAAATTAAAAACCGTTGTCCTTGACGTGGTCAAGGCATGATCGATGGAGATTTTTTTACTTTTTGGTTGTCATTCACATCCAATATTGCGGTCTGCGTTGAAATTCAGCCCTTGTTAAAGCGTTTCTGCTGACCGTTGCCGTGTGTCCCTGGTTCGATTCCTGGTCCCGGCACCAAATGATTTCAAGCACTTAGTCCTACATAGGGCCGAGTGCTTTTTTTTGTAGTCCGTAACTCCGAAATTGTTTGCTGGAAATAGATTACGACTTCAAACTGTTACAGCTCGGGCTGTTTTCCTCCCTATTGTTTATGTGAGAATTTTTTCACACATGAATCCACACACACACAACTCTTCAAGAAGAGGCGACATCTATCCTGATACAGGGGGCTCATTCCACACCTAAAATATTTGGAAAAATTCAAATCTTGCATAATCTTTTTCAAACGGATAAAGTCTACCATACTTATTTACAATTATAGACTATTCTATCCATGAAAAAGCACCCGAACACAACTCCAACTACCAAGAATGCACTAAGCGTTATCAGAAAAAGAGGTGGGATAATCCGAACAGCTGAAGCGCTAAAGTCCGGTATTCATCCCAGAACCTTCTACTTGCTTCGTGATCAAGGTTACCTGGAAAGAATCTCGCGAGGTGTATACCGCCTTACAGACCTACCCGCTGTTTCTAATCCAGATTTTATCTTGGTTGCGTCCAGGGTTCCACACGCTGTAATTTGCCTTATCTCAGCACTCTCTTTTCATCAGCTCACAACACAGGTTCCACATGAAGTCTTTATTGCCCTACAGGAAGGCACAAAGACTCCACGTATTGACTTCCCCCCATTGTCAGTTCATCATTTCTCCCAAACTTCTTTTGGAGCTGGGATAAAGACTTATGAAATAGATGGTGTTTCGGTTCGCATTTATAACCAGGAAAAAACACTGGCTGATTGTTTCAAATTCCGTAATAAGCTGGGTATGGATGTAGCTCTTGAAGCATTGAAAATGTATAGATCAAGAAACACAAAAATCAACATAGCCGAGCTGTTGAAATATGCTCGTATCTGCCGTGTTGAGAAAATTATGCAACCATATCTCGAATCCATAGCATGAGTAAGAAACAGCCTACAAACACTGCTGCCTCTGTGAGGCAACGTCTTCTGAACAAGGCAAGAGCTGATAAACGAACCTTCAATGAATTACTTCAATATTTTGCTATGGACAGGTTTCTTTATCGCCTATCTCACTCCATTCATGCCGATAAGTTTGTTCTGAAAGGAGCACTAATGCTCAGGGCATGGAAATCTCCTATCTTTCGACCAACCATGGATATTGACATGCTGGCTCAACGCACAAGCAATGAAGTAGCTGAAATGGAAAAGCTTATAAGAAGTATATGTGAAACAAAGGTTGATTCTGATGGCCTGGAGTTTGATTCAACATCTGTACAAGGAGTAAGAATTGTCGAAGATGCTGATTACGAAGGTGTTAGAATCTTATTTTCAGGAAAACTTGATACTGCTCGGATAAGAATGCAGGTTGATATTGGCTTTGGCGATGTAATTTATCCCGGACCACAGAACACAGAAATGCCGGTAATCTTAGATTTCCCACCGGCTGTTTTAAACGCATATAGCCTTGAAAGTTCAATTGCTGAAAAATTTGAAGCAATGATCAAACTTGATTCGTTGAATAGCCGGATGAAAGACTTTTACGACATTTGGTTACTCAGTAGACAGTTTGATTTCCGAAGTCATGAGTTGCAAAGAGCCATTGAACTCACCCTGCAGAACCGTAATACCGAATTACCGGAGATTATTACTGCTTTTACAGATAATTTTATCCAGGGCAAGTCAACCCAATGGAATGCTTTTAGAAGAAAAATTAACACAGATAATATCCCTATTGATTTTTACGAGGTGGTTAACCAGATAAAACAGTTTCTTACCCCAGCTTTAGAAGGGGTGCAGACTGGTATGAAAATGAATTTGCAATGGAAAGCACCAGGCCCATGGAAAGGTTAAGGATCAAAAAGGCCCGTTCCAAGTACTTCTCCAAGAGAAGAACATCACCAAATGAGCAATTATTATGGCTGAAGATGTTGAGATCTTAAAAAGAACGCTTCAAGACGCCTTAGCTGAAATCAATCGACTCAGTCAAGAAAACGAGCAGCTTAGACTGGCTGTTAACGTGCTAGTTGGTTTTGACTTAATCTGACAGCCAGAATGGTGGGTTTTCCGAGCCTGAGGTTTTCAGGAAGTATAAACTTAAGCCTTTGCTAAACCAGGTAATATTGCCAGGTGAAGTATCTTCGAGTCAGATATTTTATCAGTAAATTTCGTTTGTTTATAGAGCAGCAATTTATCTGAAGAATCATTCATACCGTAAGGCATCTATAGGGTTGAGGTTGGCGGCTTTGCGCGCAGGGTAAAAACCGAAAAAAACACCGACAGCACCGGTGAACAAAACAGCGGTAGATACAACTACGGGATTAATGACTGTGCTGACTCCCAGGAACAAACCGATACCTGAAGCAGCGAGCAAACCGGACAAGATACCGATCATTCCACCAATGAGGCTGAGGATGGCGGCCTCGACAAGAAACAGAGCGAGGATATCTGACGGTCGTGCGCCGATAGCCAGGCGAATACCAATTTCGCGGGTTCGCTCCGTGACGGAGACCAGCATGATATTCATAATGCCGATCCCTCCCACAAGTAATGACACACCGGCAACAGAACTCAAAAGCATGGTGAGTGTACCGGTCACGCTGGTCGCGATCTCAATGATTTCCGTCTGGTCCCGAATCTGGAAATCATCTTCTTCATCCGCCTTCAGACGATGTTCACTGCGTAACAGGGCTGTCAGTTGCTCTTTGGCAGCATCCATCTGCTCGGCGCTTATGGCACTGGCGGAAATATCGTTGACGAATTTACCGTCGCTAAGGCGATAAAGAACCGTGTTGTCAGGGGCCAGGATGATATCATCCTGGTCATTGCCCATCGATGATTGCCCTTTCTCCACCAACACTCCAATCACCCGAAAAGGGACATTTCGAATACGCATGCGTGCCCCTACAGGGTCCTGGTCTGGAAAGAGTTCATCGGCAACCGTCTTGCCAAGTACTGCAACCTTCGCCCTTGTTTTACTTTCCCGCTCGGTAAAGAAGGAGCCGCTGGCTATCTGGTAATTACGAATTGACAGATATTCCGGAGCGACACCGGTGACGGTTGTATTCCAGTTATTGTTGCCTGCTATTACCTGTCCACTGGCGCGAACTTCGGCTGAGACCCAGCGCAGCAAGGTACCGTTTTTCTTCAAACGATTCACATCGTTCATAGAAAGACTGGCGCGGGTACCGGCACCGCCGCGAACCCCTCCCGACTGTGTACTACCCGGTCGAACCATGAGCAGATTTGTACCCAAAGAGGCAACGTCATCCTCGATATCTTTTTGTGACCCTTCGCCCAAAGCGACCATGGTGATAACCGAACCGACGCCGATAATAATGCCAAGCATGGTAAGCAGGCTGCGCATCTTGTTGCGGGAAATGGATTTCAGGGCTACCAAAATCAGCTGTCTGAGTTTCATGTGTTTTCCTCTTGATATCGTTCGGCAAGATCCGCTGCGGCATCACGGGGGTTTGGGACCATCTCATTTTGTATAAGCCGACCATCATGCAGCTCCACTAATCGCCCGGCATACTTGGCAACTTCATGTTCGTGGGTTACCATTACTAGGGTCATCCCTTCGCTATTCAATTTTTGAAAGAGGGCAAGCACTTCCAGAGTTGTACGACTTTCGAGGTTACCGGTCGGCTCATCTGCAAAAATAAGCGATGGCCCCGTCACCAGAGCACGTGCGATTGCGACCCGCTGCTGTTGTCCACCGGAGAGCTGACTCGGCTCATGATCTAACCGTTTTCCCAGACCAACACGCTCAAGCGCTGCAATAGAACTCTTGCGGGGGTCGAGGTTCCTGCGATGGCGATCGTAGAGCAGAGGTAATTCCACATTTTCAAGTGCTGAGGTCCGGGGAAGGAGATTGAAACCTTGAAAGACAAAACCGATTTTTGTGTTACGCAGATCTGCGAGTTGCTTGTTGTTTAAGTCTTCAACCTGTACACCCTCAAAGCAATAGCTACCACTGGTAGGCGTATCAAGACAACCAAGAATATTCATCAGGGTTGATTTGCCGCTGCCTGAAGTTCCCATAACGGCAATGAATTCACCACTGGAAATGGTAAGTGAGACACCGTCCAGAGCCTCAACCTGGACATCCCCCATCGTGAATACTTTACCAATCTCACGAAGTATGATCTGTGCAGAACTCATGGCCGAGGTCCCTGGCCAGGCCCTGGTCCCTGCCCTGTGCCTTTGCCGAGAAGGTTGGACAGGGAAAACCCACTTTTCCCGGCATCAGACTCCCCGTTTTTCTCAAACCCGATTGCCACCTGCAGTCCCTCTGCAATACCTTTTCCGGAAACAACCGTCACCAGATCATCACTCCGGCCGAGGTCAACTGGTACACCTTTTAGTCTCCCCTCGTTATCCTGGCAAAACAGTTGACTGCCATCTTTCTCGCCTTCTCCCATACCCGGATTAAATTGTACCGCAGAGACCGGCACCAGAAGAGCATTTGGAACGTCATAGACGATAAAATCAACGGTTGCGGTCATTCCCGGCAGCAGGAGTCCTGATTCGTTCGCTGCCTCCACAATGACTGTGTAGGTCACGACATTATCAACGGTTTCCGGCTGCATTCGTATTTGTCGAACAGTTCCGGTAAAAGTTTGGTCGGAATAGCTCTGCACGGAAAAACGGACCTGCTGCCCCTTTTGAATCTGGCCGATATCTGTTTCGTCGACATTGGTCTCAATCTGCATCTGGGATAAATCCCTGGCGACCAGAAACAGGGTTGGCGTACTCAGGCTTGCAGCAACCGTTTGTCCGGCATCCACGCTGCGATCGATAACTGTGCCGTCAATAGGGGAACTGATGACTGTATGCTCCAGGTCAATTTCTGCCTGCTGGAGTGTCGCTTCTGCCGACAACAGGGAGGCCTTCAGAGTTGTGACTTCCGTCTCGATCGGAAGGAATTCCTGCTCTGAGAGATACCCCTTCTCATAGAGAGGCTTATTCCGCTTATATTCATCTTCTGCCTGTTTCAGCTCCGCCTGGGCCTTGAGCAGCCCGGCTTTGGCGTTCTGTATTGCGACCTTGAAAAGGGATTGATCAAGCACTGCCAGTATATCTCCCTTTTTGACCGTGTCATTATAATCTACTCTGATTTCGTCGATTGTTCCTGAAACCTGGGTGCCTATTTCCACAGTTTCCACAGCCGCCATGGTCCCTGTGCTTGCCACCGTCAGCTCGAAGTTTCCCTGACGTATCTGGGTAAATTTTATCGGTGTTCCTCGTTCCGGAGAATTCTGGTGCGCCAGGAAATACCAACCGAAAAATAGAATGGAAAGAACGCCGAGCACCATGACACCTGTTGTATATGAGCGTGTTGCTCTTTTCTTTTTCATCTCATTTCCTCCACTGACAAAGCTGTAAACATCCGGCTCAGATTCCCAAGGGAATAGGCAACCGAAATCTCCTGGGTTACCAGGTCGTATTTTGCCTGCACCTGATCAAAAGCCGCCGTCACATACTGCGTTCGGGCCTGGGTAAGCTCCACAAGGGTCGAGGCGCCCACCCGGTAGCGCTCTTGGTATGACTGGAGGGCACGGCTTGCGTGGGTGAGTTTGCTTTCGACAACACCGATCGTTTTCTGCGCCTTTTGGAGATTCTGAATAGCCTGGGCTACTTCGAGGCTCACCTGTAATTTTTTCTCCTGGAGCGTTAACTGCTCATTGCGTTTCTCGATTTGAGCTTGTGCCGTGCTATTGCGGGTCTCAAAACGGTCAAAGAGTGATAGCGACAAGGTGACGCCAATGGTAGAGTCGAGGTTTTCATCCATAGATTCGCCCCTAGAGTCGCTATAATCGGTGGCCAGAGCGGCTACCAGATCAACGGTAGGGTATCGACCGGCCTTCGCCCCGCTTATCTGTTGATCGGCTGCGTCTAGCTGACGTTTCTGGGCTTTCATATCAGAGCGGTTTTCAAGGGCAAGAAGGGTGAGTCGGTCGATTTCTTCATCGGGTAACTCTAGAGACAGTTGCGTGAAATCCGGCGGGGAAAGGGTGTATAGGTCCGTAGGAATCATCCCAATGGTTTGCATGAGATACAATTTACTGCTTTTAAGATTATTTTGTGCCTCCAGCAGGTCAAGCTCGGCCTGCTTTGTCTCCGCCTGCTGTTGGTAAAGATCGCTGAGTGGAATATTCCCAGCCTTATGGAATGCCGTAATTCTTTCCAGAAGTGTAGTGTTTTCTTCCAGGTTCATCTCTTCAACACTGATTAATTCCTGATTTGTGAGCACCTGGATGAACTGGGAGATCGTTTCGAAAACAAGGGTCTGTTCTTCCTGGGAGAGGTTTTCCAGTTCAGCTTCCAGATGCAGCTCGGAGCTTTGGAGCTCTGCAATATCACCAAATCCATTGAACAGGTTGACCGATGTAGACAACTTAACATTCATGTCAAGATCTTCAGATCCTGACGCTGACAGGGAAAGATCCGGGTAGAAATCCGCCTGTCGTTGAGATACGGTAATTGAGGCACTCTTCACCGTATTGACCTGTTGATTCAATCCTGGACTATTTTTCAATGCAATGGCAACAGCCTGCTCCAGAGAAAGAACCTGATTAGTCTGGGCAGATTCCTTTGCCGTTGCGGAAAAAGGTAAAGCGAACAAGGTAATGAATACTACCAATAACATTCGATTATGCATTTTTTTAAACCGATATATCTTATACATGCTCAATCAGAACAGGAAATCCGTGTTCCTGATTTCCGGCAACTCAATATTTTTTGAGTAGAGGAACGCACCCTGGCATGTGAAGCCATCGAGATTCCGGAGTGCTACGAGTTGTTCTTTCTGTGCGTTACTGAGGCTTTTGTAGACATCGGCAAAATGGGTGGCGTAGTAGTATGCAATCTCCCCATCCAACTCGCCATACCTCTTAGAAAGAGTCTGAACAGCTTCTTGATCGACGGAGTCAGATGTCATCGCCTGTCGCAGTTTTTCCGCAATAGCTCGCCTGGTAGCTACTATTTCACCCAGCGGTTCCCGTTGAATGCGAACCAGACTTGTAATCAACTTGCGTTGGGACCCATTCAGGACGTTCAGGAACGCTTCTCCGCTGTTGCCTGTAACCGTTGTGCTGATGGAGTAATCCGGATTCCCCATGGCCGGGATGTCCTTCATGTAAAACGCACCGAAATACATGCCGTGGCGTTCGGGACAGAAGTAGGTGTCCGCTTCCACGGAGCCTGCATACCAGCTGAACAGCTCGCTGGCATAGGTCATTACCGCGACGTGCTCTTCCTTGGAGTAACTCTTTTTGTCAACCTGATCCGGCAAATCACTCCAGGACAGGGAGTTACCGGCGGCCATTTTGTCTAAGTAGGCCCGTTGCTCTTTATTTAGTGAACGTATAATGGAACCAAGTAGTTCTGCCCTCTGAAAACTCAGTTCGCCGTCAAGCCGATATAACTCTTTCGAGTAATTGATCACGGCCTGTTTATTGAGGCCGGAGCTACCGGCAGGAATATCTCCATCCAACTGCCGCCGGAATGCCTTCATCAGGGGAAAGCGTCTGTAGCCAAATTCCTTGATCTGCCCAACCTGTTTTTTAGCCAGAGTGATCAGCCTGGCTTTCTGCACATCGTTTAAGATGAACAGCACATTATTGGCACTGCGGGGAACAAAATCGGTATTATGGCCCATCTCACCGCTATCGGTATCACGGAGATACTGATAGCCGAAAAAATCGGAGACCTTCCCCGGCGGCAAAAATGAATCACCACAAAGATCACCCGTCAGATAGGCCAGGCCCGCAAAGGCAATGGTTGTGAGCTGGGCATGATCTGATATCGCCTGCTCCACACTGTAGCCACCGTGTCTGTCATCTCCCTTGGCATTCTTTTTTCCAGACTTGTGAACCCTCTGCTTACCATCGTCTCTGGTCTCATTGACATCCAGAAATCCGTCACGGTTTCTGTCCAGATTGTCCCACTGATTTTTCAATTCATCTGGAGCATCTTCCCGGCCCAGCAGACAGGCGAGCTGATTTTGAAGCGTGTGACATTTCCCGGTAAATGTATCACCGACACGGCAGCTGTCCTGCGCACTTTTTCCCTGACAGGCGGCAATAATCTCAGGCGGCAGCCCTCTATTATCAGATGATTCCGGCCTCGTTCTGGTTACTTCACTAAAACGTGCATTACAGGCATCACGGCAGTAATGACGGTCTCCGCAGGCCAATTCTTCCGAATCATCACAATATTCTTTGCATGCCGACTCAGATCCCAGATTCAGGGCAATAGAGTAGTTTCCATCTGTTCCAAGCACTGAAGGAGCATCCACAGGAGTTTGGCGGGAATCTGGACCGAAATTATAATCAGCACAGTTGTCTCGACAGCTTCTACGTGTTCCACCATCACTATCCAGACAGTCACAACAGGTTTTGCATTGGCTTTCACTGGAAGCCGTCTGCAAGCATTTGGAAGATTCTACAGCCTCTCCACCCTGTGCCAGGGTTCCCCACACAACAGTCAAGGCAAAAGCAATGATGATTCTCTTTTTATGTATCATGATCCCTACTCCTATAGCAAAAATTGGTAATTTGACATCCACGGATGTCTTCCTTTGCCTTCATGATAGAACATGAAAATGAAACCAAGATGAAATGGGAAGATTATTTAAAATGTCATCTTACGTTCATATTGCTATGCTATTAACTAAAGAAAAATGAACGATGATGAGGAGGTTCTCAAATGAGGATTCTTGTTGTGGATGATGACTTGAGATTGTGCGACACCCTTAAAAGAGGGTTGGAGGAAAACAGTTATGCTGTGGACTGCGCGCATGATGGCGAAGAAGGCCTGTTTCATGCCGGGGTAATATCATATGACCTGATTATCCTCGATGTGATGATGCCCAAAAAAGATGGCTGGACAGTTTGCAGGGATCTTCGTTCAAAGAAAATTACGACGCCCATCCTCATGTTAACGGCCAAAGACGAAGTTGAAGACAGGGTCCGCGGTCTGGATACCGGTGCCGATGATTATCTTGTAAAACCCTTTTCTTTTGCTGAACTTCTCGCCCGTGTCCGTGCACTGTTACGAAGAGAAAGTGCAGAAAAATCATCGACGCTCTTCGTGGGTGATCTTCAACTGGATACTGTTACCCGGGAAGTGCGTTGGCGCGACAGTCAGGTCACTCTTACCAGTAAGGAATATGCGGTTCTGGAATACCTTATGCGCAGACCGGGTGCGGTGATCACGCGATCCATGATTGAAGAGCATGTGTGGAATTATGATTTTGATTCCATGTCAAATCTGGTGGATGTTTATATCAAACGACTCAGGAATAAGATTGATCCGGAATATGGAAAAGAGATTATAACAACCATTCGAGGGGCGGGATACAAGATCCAAACGTTATGAAATTCTATAAAAGCATCAGTTTTAAATTCAGCTTCTGGTATCTCGCCATTCTGGGAACATTGCTCATTGTATTGGGTTGCGGCGTGTATTTCAGCCTCTCCAAAAGGTTGTACAATAACCTGGATAATACCCTGCGCGCACGGGCAGAACAGGTCGTACGATTTAGAAACGTGATGGGGATTGTTGCCAAAGGAACATTTGAAGAGGAGCCTGGAGAGATTCTCTCCTTTTACTATTACCTTGGTGATAATGAGCTGAAGGATCTGTCCCATAAGGGACGCAGGATTACGGTTTCTCGCGAGTGGATAGATACTATCCTAAAAGGTGGAGAAAGTCAATTTTCCTTTGCCACAACTCCTGATGGAAAAAAACTGCGGCTCTATTCCACGCTGTATTCGTCTGAAGATGCAAGGGTTGGTGGCAGACCAGCCCCCAGAGTTGAGCCAAACGACAGGAGTATGAACGTTGATCGCGCCGTTCTGATTATTGGCCGCACCACAAAAAATATTGAGCTGACCCTGAACCAGCTGTTCAAGACTCTCGTTCTGGTACTGCCTCTTACTCTTTTTTTGATGGGCTGTTGCAGTATCTTTTTCCTGCGGATTGTTCTGCGGCCTGTCCAAAGTATTTCTGATACAGCCCGGGATATTGAAGCAAAAGATCTCAGTCGACGCATCATGATCACTACTCAAGATGAACTGGGTACCCTTGCCGCGACAATCAACCATATGGTCGCAAGGTTGGAAAAGGCTTTTCTCCGTCAAAAAGAGCTTACCGGAGATGCATCCCATGAGTTACGTGCTCCCCTGGCCGTAATCCAAGCCGAGGCCACCCTTGCCCTGCAAAGAAAAAGAGAGGCGTCATCCTATCAGAAGTCTCTTGGAATCATTGCCAAAGAGTCAGATCATATGGCTGCTATCATCGGTCAACTGTTGTTTCTGGCCCGTGCTGATTCAGGCAATGAGATGGTGGACCTGACGGAGATGGACCTCGTTCCCTTTATTCAAGAACTATCTTGTGATATTGAACCGTTATTTCATGAAAAGCAGCAGACCTTGACGTTTCACCACACTGGCTCGGTAGCTGTGAAAGTTGATTGCAGTCTGCTACGGACAGTAATGCTCAACCTGTTGCGCAATGCAATGCAATATACCCCGGAAAGAGGAGAGATATCCGTATCACTTCAGAAACAGAATTCAATGGCACGAATTTCCGTTTCCGACAACGGTATCGGAATTCCCGAAGACGCCCTGCCATACATCTTCAATCGCTTCTATCGTGTGGATAAGGCACGCGCGCGGGAATCAGGTAGTAGTGGCTTAGGATTGGCCATATGCAAACATATTGTTGAGTTGCACCAAGGGCAGATCAGCGTAAGAAGTCAGATCGATAAAGGAACAATCTTTTTGGTCACGTTGCCTCTTGCTTGAGAAGGTTCAGGATATAGTGCTTTAAAGGACTGCCACATCTAAGCTTTAATGTCCTGACAACCCCATCGATGTAAGCTTTATACTGTTGCTACTAACAGGCGAGATACTGTTCCCGCCCGTTGAAAAGAATGAGCAAAAATATTGTCTATCTTTATCTTCTCTGCTTTGTTTATTACAGATACCAGCGAATCAAGGATAACCTTATAAACTGCCTTATTTATCTTGTCAGAAAATATTCCGATAGTGCCAGACAATTTGCACGTAGGTATATGCCCAGAAGATTGAGGGCAATGAAAACCTCTCTAAGGCTGGAAAAATCCTTGATCTTTTTGTTGATGAGACAATATCCGATGATACAAAATTTGGTGATGTTAAAAGACATGTATTTAGTATCTTGCCTCAGAAGAAAATCTCTTTTATGTCCAGATACATTGCAAAGAAGAAGTTTGATGAAACCAGTTACATTTGGGAGTATCATCAGGAGTGCGTATTCCGTATGATTGGGACACTATTGTAGTCCGGACGGTATTTATTCTTTGCAAATGGCCTTGTCAAGGATTCAAGCTATTGACGTGAGGAAGCTTTTTGTTCTTGGCGACTGCAACGACCTCTTTTGCAAGCACTTCGGCAGCATCTATGCATAGTATCGGCAAGTCATCTGCAATGATTCCAAGCTCTGTACAGCCAAGGATTGCCAGGTGAACGCCCTTGCTTTTGAGGTGATTACCTATTTTCGAAAAGTCTTCTCGGGTTTCTTTTCCTGTCTTTCCACGTTTAATGTCCTTGATGACATTAAAAAGTTTTTCCTGAACGCTTTCATCAGGGTAAACCACCTCCACTCCTCGTTTGGCAAAGAGATTCTGATAGAGCCTTGTTTTTACAATTGTCGTTGAGCCAAGTACACCAATTTGTGTTAAGCCAGGATTGTTGGCGACAACGTTTTCAACAACAAGGTCAATAAGGTGGACCACTGGAATGTTTACGGCCTTTACAACATCCTCATAGTAGTGATGTGCTGTGTTACAGGGAATAACTAGGAAATCCGCCCCATACACCTCAAGTCTTTTCCCCATTTCAGCCATACAGTGTCCTGGATTCTCACCAAACTCACCTAATATATGTTTCATACGAGATGGTATTTTGGGATTATTATCAACAATGCAGCGGATATGGTCAACATCGTCTTCAGCTGGCGTATTAGCGATAATGCGCTGCATAAGATCAATAGTTGCTTCGGGGCCCATGCCGCCGATAATTCCAGGAATTTTCTCTTCCATTTTATGTACCTGTCCTATGAAATATTGAAGCGATATTGTTTATTATTACATGTGCTTATTTGATTAGTGCTACAGTCAAATTTACCCCAAAAGAGAGTGAAACAATAATAAAGTACCGGGGAAAGGGAGTTACCCCGGTACTCATGGAGGATGCTACTGTACCAGATAACCGCTGAGGAAAGACTGACTAACCTCGGAAAGTATCCAGGTATGCGTAGAGTGCGGGAGATCCACCAGTATGAAGGAAAACAACATTAGAGCCTTTTGGAAAGACACCTTTACGTACCAAATCAATCAGTCCAGCCGCGGCTTTACCTGAATAGACTGGATCAAGGAGGATTGCCTCTTCAGTGGCGAATAATTTCACAGCTTCAATCATGGAATCTGTTGGAAGGGAATATCCTGGACCAACATAATCGCTGTAGCAAACAACATCGTTCCGATCAACATCGCCTTTAACGCCGAGCAGACTGGCCGTCTCAATGGCGAGCTTGTGAACTATTTCTTCCTGGACATCTTTGGGCCGTGAGACATTTATCCCCGAAATAGGAATGTTGGCGTTTGTACCAGCGATACCAACCACCATACCTGCGTGGGTACCAGCAGAGCCAGAAGGCACTACAATATGGTCGATTTTAATACCGGCAACATTAATCTGGTTCATCAGTTCTTCAGCGCAAGCAGCATAACCAAGCGCTCCAATGGAATTTGAGGCTCCACCTGGAATGATGTATGGCTTTTTACCGGCAGCTTTCAGCTCTGTAGCGGTTTTTTCCATTTCTGCCATCATGTTGGAACCTGCCGCAACAACGCGTTTGGTTTTAACACCAAGCATTTCAAAGAGGAAGTTATTACCACTGGCGTCTTCTTTGTAGCTGCCTTTAACGCGTTCTTCAAGAACCAGATGGCAATCTAATCCTTCTTTGGCTGACCATGAAGCTGTGAGGCGGCAATGGTTAGACTGAACCGCACCACAGGTGATAATTGTATCTGCACCTTTTTCCAGTGCATCAGCAATACAGAAGTCCAGCTTACGGGTCTTGTTGCCGCCAGCAGCTCCTGGAAGAAGATCATCACGTTTAATAAAAAGATTCACATCTCCACCCAGAACCTTGCTGAGTTTTTCCATTGATTCAAGTGGAGTTGCACCTTGAAGGTAACCGCGTCTGGCAAATTTAGTAAAATTCATTTTTTTGTACTCCTTTAGCCTCGCTTGGGCCAAGATGGTGTTGATGGTTATTAGGTGTTATAGTACAGCTATATTGCTGAACTAATGTGTTATTTACAGCAACGCAATAACAGCTTCTACTTCTATGTCCGCACCTAGAGGTAGGGCTGCGACCTGAAAGGCACTCCTAGCAGGAAAGGGTTCTGAAAAATATTCCTGGTAGACACCGTTTACCGCCTGAAAGTCCGCAATATTAGCCAGGTATACTGTTGTTTTAACCGTGTTCTTAAGGGAGGTCCCAGCCTCGACAGCAATTGCCGAGAGATTTTTAAACACCATATGGGCCCGATCTTCGATACTACCTTCAACCATAGTGCTGGTTTCAGGATCTATTGGTAATGCTCCGGAACTAAAAAGAAATCCTCCGGATGCTACAGCCTGAGAATAGGGGCCGATCGCTGCGGGCGCTTTTGTGGTTTGAATGGCTTTATTCGTCATATGTATGCTCCTTTATAAATTAGATCAGCCTACTTATTCAGCGGTTGAACGTTGGTCTATTCAGCTGTGAAATCACAGTTCAAGTTCTGCAAGAATGTAGTTAATAAAAATAGTGGCCCATCGCCCTTGATAGCGACATAACAATGTCGGAATCATATTCACACGCGGTCCCTACCACGTATAAAGTTGTGTGTTTTTTTATGGCGGTTTAAAATACTTGTTCCGCTACGTCCCCGATGATTTCAGCAATGAGTCTGCAATCGTCATGGCTAAATGTGAGCGGTATACGCATGTCACACATTTTTGCAAGAATACGGTTTGTGTTCTGAAGTGTTGGCAAATCCCCGAGGTATTCCCAGCTTGAGTAGGAGCTGGTGAACCCTACTGGTTCACTATGTCCGAACCACTTTATTTCCACTCCTCGTGCAAGAGCTGTACTGAGGAACAATTGAATTTTTTCTTTAGACTGCCCTGAAATAGTGAACTGGATTGAACTGCCGACATATTTTTCAGCTTTGGGGCGGACAGGGCAGGAAAGGTGTGGAATCTCGTTGAGCTCAGTTTCAAGAAGGACATAACGTGAATTCCAACGTTCACACTGCTTGTCGAGTTCCCGTAGTTGGAATCTCAACATCGATGCCCTCAGGTTATCCATGCGGCAGGAGTAGTTTGGGGTCTGCTTTTTTATTTGTTCAAATACTTCTACATCTGGTCTTGCAAGGTGGCGGTCATAGAGCATATAGGAGCCGGAATGGATAATAGCCCGAGCAATTATTTCCGGGTCATCTGTGGTGAGCAATCCACCTTCACCTGAATTCATGTGTTTATATGTCTGGGTACTGAAACAACCAACCTTGCCAAAGCTTCCCGATTTTTTTCCGTTCCAGGATGCACCCATGGTATGTGCACAATCTTCAATCAGGCTGATATTGTGTTTGCCGCAGATCTCCATCAAGCGGTTCATATCGGTGAGATGTCCGCGCATATGGGAGATGAGAAACCACTGGATATCCTGTGCTATCGCTTTCTTCTCAAGATCATCGAGGTCAACGGTATAGTCGTCAGTTATCTCAACGAGTACAATTTCAGCACCAGTGTTGTGAATCGCACCGGGAACAGGAGCGAGGGTAAAGGCATTACAGAGAATTTTATCACCAGCCTGTACTCCGGCACTTAGTAAAGCAAGGTACATTGCCTGACCGCAGGATGCGCATGAGAGGCAATATTTGGCTCCCATATAGGCGGCAAATTCCTGCTCAAGAAGAGCCGCTTCGCCAAGCTCTCCGGGACCAACATTGTATCGGTGCAGCTTGCCGCTGCGCATGATCTCTGCAGCTCTTGCAATAATATCTTCGGATAACGGTTCCTGAAGGGTAAAGTCTTTGGAAAATGTCTTTGGTCCCTGTTTCATAGCTCTATCCAGGTAGCCCCAGTGTATTACCCTGGGACCAGAAATAACGGCCGATGGAAAAAATGGATTGGTTACATAGTTACTCTGCGCTGTAATCTGTATGTTGATACACTTCAAAATCCCATTTTTCGTTTGGAAAATATCTGCGCAGTCGCCAGTCGCAAGCTCTGGCATGACCTTCCATTCCTTCGACTCTGGAAAGTCTTGAAGCAGCTGCTCCGACGAGTAAATTGGCCTCTTTGCCTATTTCCTGATAGGTCGTGATTTTTAGGAATTTGTGAACGTTGAGACCACCGGATATATGGCCGGCACCTTTGGTGGGAAGGATATGGTTGGTGCCAGAGCATTTATCGCCCTGAGCAACAGTACTTCCTTCTCCCAGAAAGAGGGAGCCGTAGTTGGTGAGTCGATTTTTCCACCATTCGAGGTCTTTTGCAATGACTTGAACATGTTCGGAGGCATAGTCGTCACTAACTTTTGCGACTTCTTCTCTGTTTTCACAAAGGACGATTTCGCCATAGTCACGCCAGGATGAAGCCGGTGTTTCCGGATCTGGCATATCAGCAATGAGTTTTGGAATCAGAGCGTTTACCTTTTCAGCAACTTCTCTGGAATTGGTATGCAGCCATACAGGAGAATCGGGACCGTGTTCGGCTTGGGACACCAGGTCTATCGCTATGGTCATCGGGTCAGCGGTTTCATCTGCGATAACGGAAGATTCTGTGGGGCCGGCAAAAACATCAATAGCACATTGTCCGGATCCGACAAGGATTGCTTTAGCCTCTGCGACATATGCGTTGCCAGGGCCGACAATGATGTTGGCTTTTTTACCGGTGAAAAGACCGTAGGCCATGGTTGCAATTGCCTGTACTCCGCCCATTTCAAGGATGATATCAGCACCCGCTACGTGCAAGGCATAGACAACGGCTGGAGCAATATTTTCACCTCTGGGAGGGGAACAGGCGATAACAGTTTGTACACCAGCAGCTTTTGCAGTGGCAACACTCATAATTGCTGAGCAGGCGTGGGCAAATCTGCCGCCGGGGACATAACAACCGGCAACAGCCATGGGGATGACACGTTGACCAAGGCGTACACCTTTGATTGACTCTTTTTCAAAATCTACAATTGATTCTCGCTGGGCTAAGGCGAATCCATGTACCTGTTCGTAAGCAAATTCAATGTCTCTTTTGACATTCTCGGGAACTTGGTCGATGAGCTGTTGTTTTTTCTCTTCAGAAAGGATGAAATCTCCTTCCCAGTTATCAAATTTTTTGGCGAGTTCTCTTACAGCCTCCTCACCGCCAATTTTGATTTGTTGAAGAATATCTTCAACGACAACCCTCTTTTGACTACTGGCTTCTTCAAAACTGAGACCTGCTTTTTTTATATATTCCATGTTCTAAAATCTCCCCTGGTTGGATAGTCATCGTTTTTGGAATAGTGCAATAGAACCAAAAAAAGAAAGCACTGTCAATTATTTTATAAAATGTTTTATAAAATAATTTATAAAATTGTTGACATCCCACTTTGCTCTAAGTTATATGTGAAGCAGTTAATTAAAGATCAAGATGCTCAAAAAGGTAAATTCTGTTTTTTATTCCGGTTGCAATGTAATAGCGCCGGGGATGCTGTCTAACTCACCACTAAATCAGGAGGAGAAAGGATGAAACGGTTTACAAGTTTATGGGTACTATTACTGCTCATGGTAACTCTCACGGTCCCGGGCGTTGCTATGTCACAAACAACGCTGAAAATTGGAATGGGAGACGCACTTGATTCAGATCAGGGATGGTTGGCGACGCGATTTAAGGAGATTGTGGAGACAACGAGTAAGGGGAAATATAAAGTAGATCTTTTTCCTGCAGGCCAATTGGGAGATGAACAAAAATTGGTCAAGGATGCCAGAAGAGGCTCCCTCGACGGTGCAGTTGTGGCCATCAATAATATTACTCCGTTTTCCAAATCTGTTGGTGTTCTCACTCTTCCTTACCTGATGCAGAATTTCAGTGATGCGGTCAAGATTACAACAGGTGAGTTGGGTGCAAAATGGCAAGCTGCTCTCATCAAAGAAGCTGGCGTCCGTCCACTAGGCTGGAGTTATGCAAATTTCCGTGTTTTGACCAATTCTAAAAGGCCTGTCAGAAAGCTTAGCGATTTAAAAGGCCTGAAATTAAGAGTGCCCAAAAATCCTATCATGATCGCAACCTGGGAAGCGCTGGGAGCAGAACCTGTTCCCATGTCATGGCCTGAAACATTTACTGCGATGCAACAGGGTGTTGTTGATGGTCAGGACAACCCACATGTGGTCAACTTTGCTTTTAAATTTTACGAAGTCCAGAAATACACCTCTGAAGTCCACTATAATTTTGCTCTGCAGCCTCTGGTGATTGGTGAAAAATTCTTTCAATCTCTGCCGGCCGAAGATCAGGAGATGCTTACCCGGGCAGGCCTCGAAGCGCAGCAGTTTAACCTGCTTACTGCTGTTAGCGTGGCAGAAAAGGCCAAACAGAATATGGTCAGCAAAGGCGTTGAGTATATGGAAATAGAGGATGAGGATCAATGGGTTGAAATTGCCATGGAAAAAGTATGGCCGACTTTTTACGATTCGATAGGTGGCAAGGCTGCTGCAGATGATGTTGTAAAAGCATTAGGACATTAATATGGCTTTTCCTGCCCGGAGAGCGCATTGCTCAACGGGCAGAGCTTTTTGCCGGTAGCTGCAATAAAATAATCCGGCGCAGTTTCATCTGGAGCCTTTCATGCAAAATAAAGTATTGAAATTCATCGATAACTTTGAGAGCTATATCTGCCAGATCCTGCTTGTTTTTTTTGTCTGCCTGCTCTTCTTGCAGATCGTTTTGAGGATCGTATTCAGTGCGATAGACTCTTTGACTGGCCTGATCCCGGTATTGGCGCACTGGCCCTTACCCGCATCAATTGCCTGGGGGGAAGAGCTCTCCAGGTTCGCCTTTGTTTGGTTCGTTTTTTTCGGAGCCGCTTATGCGGCAAGACTGGCCGCACATAATCGGGTTACATTTCAGTTTAAACTTTTCCCCAAAATTATAGGAGACGTGTCAATATTCATCTCAGACCTGATCTGGATCGGCTTCAATTGCACGATGATCTATTTCAGTCTTAATGTCATTAAAGAAGGCTTTGAATTCCCCGAATATTCACCGACCTTGGACTGGGTGATGGCCTATGTCTTTATGGTATTTCCCATTACCTTTTCTTTAATGAACATCCGCATCATTCAAGTCAATATTATGAAGCATATTCTAAAGATAGAGATTGCCGATGTTGATAAAGTTGATGCAGGTAGCATTGATGATGAAGCCCTTGGAAATGAGGTGTCACCATGAGCGTTAGTGCGACACTTTTTGTTACGTTTTTAGGGCTTTTATTAATTGGTGCACCGATCACATTATCCCTTGGTGCAGCAGCTCTTGCAGGTATGCTTACCAGTGGCATGCCTATTGAAGGGCTTGTGGAAATTGCTTACACATCTGTAAACTCGTTCCCAATCATGGCGCTCCCTGCATTTATCCTTTCAGGGGCGTTAATGGAGTCGGCAGGGATTTCAAGGCGGCTTGTAGCACTTGCCGAAGCCCTTGCCGGATCTTTTGTAGGGGGCATGGGGACATCCACGATATTGTCCTGCCTTTTTTTTGGAGCCATTTCTGGTTCAGGACCTGCAACGACAGCGGCTGTGGGTATGCTGATGATTCCTGCAATGGTGCGTCATGGTTATCACAAAGGGTATGCTGGTGCTGTAACCTCCTCTTCAGGAGGGTTGGGGGTCGTAATTCCACCAAGTATTCCTATGGTAATTTATGGAGTTACTGCATCTCAATCCATATCAGATCTTTTTATAGCTGGCTTTATTCCAGGTATAATGCTTGCTGTAGGATTGATGATAATGAATTACATCCGTGCCAGGCAAAAAAAGTATCAGGGTGATGGCAGTACTCTCTCTACCAGAAAAATTATAGTAACCATAAGAGATGGCTTCTGGGCGCTTCTGGCACCGGTAATTATTCTCGGCGGTATCTACACCGGATTTTTCACTCCTACTGAGGCAGCAATAGTTTCAATTTTCTATACACTTTTTGTGGGGATTTTCATCTATAAGGAGATTGAACTCAAAGGTGTCATGTTGGCCTTGGAAAGCACCACGTGGATAACAGGCCGTGTTCTGATTATCATGTTTGCGGCTCTCTCCTTTGGTCAACTTCTTACCATTAATAAAATTCCGGATCTGATAGCTCATGGACTGTTAAATTTCACTGACAATCTTTATCTGATCTGGGCTTTGATCATTATATTTCTCTTGTTCATGGGAATGTTTATGGAAACCCTGGCAACTATTATGCTGGTCACACCGGTATTATTGCCGGTAATGGTTTCCTTTGGAGTCGACCCCATTCATTTCGGTGTTGTGCTGGTCTGTTGCTGTGAGATCGGTTTTGCGACTCCTCCACTCGGCGAAAATATGTTTATCGCCTCGGGAGTGGCACGAACCACTTTGGAGGATATTTCTTTAAATGCATTGCCGTTTGTATTTGTAAGTATCCTGGTCGTATTTCTCCTTGCATATATCCCAGGTCTAACCCTTTGGCTTCCGGAGTTACTGAAGTCGATATTCGGTTAAGTATAAAAACGTATCGGCAATATCAAAGAAAAACACACTATAATTTTTCCCAAATGGAGTATTAGAATACAATGAAAAGCAGAGAGAGAGTTTTGACCGCTCTGAATCATGAGCAAACGGACCGTGTTCCCATGGACCTTGGTGGCCGTCAAACCACACTGATGCTACCTGCCTATGAACGATTAAAGGAATATTTGGGTTTTGGAGATATCCCCACGGATGTCATGTCCTATAGGTGGCTGACTGCCTATGTGGATGAGAAAATCCTAAAGCATTTTTCTATTGACACCCGCCATGTTCGTCCAAGAAATAAGGCGTTAAAAGATCCTGAAAAACCCTATGAAGAGGATGACGTTTTTTATGATAATTGGGGAGTCGGCCGCAGAATTAGCGGTGGATACTCCAATATCTGTGACCATCCTTTGCAAAAGGCTAAGAACCTTGAAGAGATCGAAAACCACAACTGGCCCGACCCGGAAGAAGAGTTCGATTACACCGGTCTACGGGATCGGGCAAAGAAGCTATTCGATGATGGGGAATTCGCGATTGTCGGTTGCATGGGTTCCCCGGGAAACACTTATGAGCAGGCCTGGTATCTTCGGGGACTCTCCGAGTTTTCTCTGGATATGGTTATGCGAAAGGATATCGGCCATGCCATCATGAGAAAAGTAGTGGATCACCGCAAAAGAAATGCTGAGCTCTATTTAAAGGAAGTCGGACAATATCTGGATGTTGTTCAGGTAGCCGATGATCTCGGTGCCCAAAACACTTCTCTGATGTCCCCGGCATCATACAGAGAAATGGTCAAGCCTTACCAGGCCGAACTCATCGCCCATATCAAAAAATTCACCAAGGCCAAAGTGTACCACCACAGCTGCGGGTCTATCCACAATATTCTCGATGATATGATCGAAATCGGTATCGAAATATTAAATCCAGTCCAGGCAACGGCCACCGGCATGGAAACTGATCAACTTAAAAAACGCTTTGGAGATAAACTGACATTCTGGGGAGCAATCGATACCTTTAAAGTACTACCGTTTGGCACTGTAGATGATGTGCGTAGAGAAGTTGAAACCCGCATTCGGGACTTAAGCCCAAATGGGGGGTATGTTCTGGGGTCGGTTCACAATATGCAAGTTGACGTATCCCCACAAAATGTGGAAGCGATGTTTATGACTGCATTGAAAACTAAACTATAGTTTTTTCACAAAAAAAATATGCTATGAAATAAAGCCATCATGTGGAGAGATGACCCGGAAAACCAGTGGTTGCTGCTGGAGGGGCAAAGGTGGTGGTCACCTTTACCAAATCAAGGGCATTAAATTAGGAGTTACCCGTTACTGTGGTTCATACTGCAGAGGTACCTACGATCGTAATTGTTGGAAGGGTAAAAGGAAATCCGGGGAATAAACTACCCTAGAGAAAGGAGTGTTGCGTGTCAGATAACAAATCTTTCATGAAATCTCAGATGGCTTATGAAAAGATTAGGGATATGATTCTAAAAGGCCAGAAACTGCCTGGATCCCGGCTGATCATCGCAGATCTGGAGAAAGAAATAGGCCTCGGAAAGGTGCCTATCCGGGAGGCTATAATGCGATTGGAGCTCTCCGGTATTGTTAAGAATATCCCATATAAGGGGGCTGAGGTTGCAACCCTGCCTACTCCTGTTGAAATCCTGTACATTTACCAGTTGCGTAAGGATCTTGAGAGTAAGCTGGCTGTTGCAGCAATGAAGAACATTACTGACAGCAATATCCGCGAACTGGAAGACCTGCAGCAGAGTATGATGGCGATACCCAAGGACAACCATTATCATCTGGACGTCAAGTTCCATCAATATATTTACAGTTTGGCCAATCTTCCGCATCTGCATAATATCGCCAAGACCTATATTATTTCTGTGGAGAGTGTCTTGAATATCTTTACAAGGGAGAAGGATCAAATTGCCAGGGTCAATGTTGAGCATGGCGAAATTATCGAAGCTCTCAAATCCGGGGACCCGGATGAGGTGCAAAAGAAAATGGCCAAAAACATAGAGAGTGGCCTAGCTATCATCAGGGATACATATAACAATCTAATAAATCGACCCTTTGAGTGATGTTAAGATTAATCGTGGTGGAGGCGTTTTAAAAAGGAACAAACAAGATGACAAATTATGAACAAATTATAGAAGCACTTCTGGCCTGTGACTTAGAAAAGCTCAATAATCTTGTTGAGGTGGCTCTGGAACAGGGAGCGACAGCAGATGATATCCTTAATAAGGGGCTTATTTGTGGGATGGACATTGTCGGGGATAAGATGGAATCCGGAGAAATGTTTATTCCCGAGGTATTAATGACTGCCCAGATCATGGCCTCATGTGTTGAGATACTCAAACCGTTACTCAAAGAAGATGAAACTGCCAAAAGTGCCAACGTTATCATCGGAACCGTCAAAGGGGATCTCCATGATATCGGCAAGAACCTGGTGGCAATGATGATGGAAAGCGCTGGCATGAAAGTATACAACCTTGGTGTTGATGTTACTCCGGATGAATTTGTTGTCCAGATTAAAGAAAAAAACGCCTCTATTGTTTGTCTATCAGCATTACTGACAACCACCATGCCAATGATGAAGAAGACAATCGACACCATTACCGAAGCTGGTTTGCGAGACAGGGTAAAGATTATGATTGGAGGGGCGCCGGTAACTCAAGCCTTTGCAGATGAAATTCATGCCGATGGGTTCGCACCAGATGCCGGGTCTGCAGCAAAGTTGGCCAAGGCATTGGCGGCCTAAGAGAGGAGATAGTCATGTTTGAAGTAATTGGTGAGCGGATCAATACCTCAAGAAAAAAAGTTCAAGAGGCGGTGGCCAACAGGGATGTCGACTACATTGTCAACGACGTGAAGCGCCAACAGGAGGCCGGCGCCGCCTTTATAGATGTAAATGCAGGAGCCAGGATTGGCCACGAAACAGAAGATATGTGTTGGCTTCTTAACACTATTCAGCCAATAGTCACCATTCCCCTTTCTCTTGATTCTCCAGACCCTGCTGTACTTGAAATGGCATTTGGCATGGTGGAAAAAGAGCCGATGATCAACTCGATAAGCCTGGAAAAAGAGCGCTTTGACGCGATGATGCCTTTCCTTAAGGGGAAATCGTGTAAGATAATTGCGCTGTGCATGGATGATGCGGGAATGCCAACTTGTGCCAATGATATCATTGAAAGAGCAAACACTCTGGTCAAAGAGTTGAATGATGTCGGCATTCCAGTAAGTTCAATTTATGTGGATCCGCTTGTTCAGCCGATAAGTACGGATTCCACAAAAGGAATGATGGTTCTTGATGCGGTCCGTGGCATAAAAAGCAATTTCCCTGATATCCATATCACCGGGGGGCTTTCTAATATCTCTTACGGATTACCTCAGAGAAAAATTATCAACCGCACTTTCTTAACCTTGATGATGGATGCAGGTATGGATTCGGCCATTATCGATCCGCTTGATGAAAAAATTATGGCGACGATCAAAACTGCCGACATGTTGCTTGGTAACGATAACTTTTGTGGAACTTATTTAAAAGGTGTTCGGGCCGGATTGATTACTAGCTGAATTATATCAAATTTTATTAGTCGAAATAACTACATAGAGACGAAGGTATCTCTTTAGTCAGGTCTCTGTGTAGGGAAGTTTATGTGGAGTATTCAGCCATTTTTACTGGAATCATGGAAGAGCAGGTGTGGATATCCACCTGTTTACAAAACCATGTCCGCCGGAGTCCGGGTAATGCGAAAGGAATACCGGTTTTCCCAACAGAAAGGAAGAATCATATGATGCCCGATATCAAGAAAATTCTTTATGCCACAGACCTTTCAGAAAGTGCAGCCCATGCATTTCGATACGCCATGTTCCTGGCAGAGAAATTCGATGCGCAGGTCACCGTCCTCCATGTGATGGGAGAGCTGTCCCAGGAAGAGAAAGTCGTTTTCGCGGCATACTTCGACAAGGATGTACAAATGGATATAGCTGCGAATAAAGAATCGGATGCAATTAGTCGGATGAAGGAGCGCCTTACGGCCTTCTGTGAAAAAGAGTTCTCCGGACAACTAGAAGCCTATAGCAATATGATTACCTTCAAAGTATGCAAGGGATATCCGGAAGAGCAAATACTCAAGAAGTCCGACGAGTATCAGGTCGACATCATTGTCATGGGTGCCCATGAAAAGGGTTTCACTCATACTTTTCTCGGGAGTGTCGCTAAGCGGGTCTTGCGCAGATCCAGAAAACCTGTTTTCATCATACCGCTTCCTAAACCGTAGATCTGACGGAGGAAGAAAAGTGGTGAGGTATCCCTGTGGTATTCCCCCAATTTGTGGTAGCTGACCACTACCACAAGGATGAGGTCATTGGGCCGTAGGACTGGGATTCGGCCTGGAAAGGCTGTTGATGACTGCTTCGGGTGAGAGCTCCATCGGCAAGTTTGGCCGAACTATTTCATATATATAAGGTATTCGACTCAGATTATAACTGATGAAGAAAATTGAACTTGGGCCAATTATTCTCACCGAATTAAACATAAAAATCCAGTTTAGTGAGCTTGTCAGGAAAATAAAGACAGCGACGGCAAGACCGGATATCAGAGCTGCTGCTGAAAAGATCCTGACAGACCTCAGCAACCTCTGGAAGCCAGTAATCGTCTATAGCTGGCATCCATACACTAAGAGTAAGGGCAGCGAAGAAGCACTGACGATATACACAGACAAAGGCCAGATCGAGCTTAATCTCGGTCACTCAACCCAGTTTATTGCAAAGGCCTCTTATGTTCTTATCGCAGCCTATTCTGCAGGCAAAGAAATTGAAGAGGCAGGGCAACAGGCCATAAAAGATGAACAGCTTCTTGCTGCCTACTTCATCGACCTTATCGGCCTGTTGGTTCTGGAAAAAACAGGTGATATAGTCAAGCAACTTGCTGAGCTGAAAGCCAAGGACTATGGCTGGGGGGTCAGCCCCTTTCTCAGTCCTGGCTCCATCCACGGGTGGGCACTTGAAGAACAACTCAAACTCTGCTCCCTCCTGCCGCTCAACAAGATTGGTCTTACCATTGAGAGTGATGCCGTTCTGATGCCGTTTAAGTCCCTTTCCTGCCTTATAGGCATCGGACCTAGTTTTACATCAACCTCTGTAGGTTCTGCTTGCCAGGTGTGTTTGAAATATGGTGACTGTTTGATGAAACAGCTTTGAAAGTGTAACAATAAACGGAGATCCATGACAAAATCACACAACATAGAGGTATTACCTCAAGGCAGACAGATTAAGGGCAGAGACGGCAAGAGTCTCATGGAGGCTCTCGTCGACTCCTCAATATTCCTTCGCTCAGACTGCGGAGGCAGTGGTAGATGCGGCAAATGCCGTGTCAAAAAAATTTCGATTTACGGTGAGAAGGAAAGCATTACCTCATGCAACAGTGAGGTGAAAGAAAGTTTAAAAATCGAAATCCCCGAAAGCTCGATGCTTTCATCGCATATTATCAGCAAGGCACTGCTGTCCTTCCCCCCTACTTTTCTAAAGCAAAAGAGAACTGAAGATATTGAGGAGAGTTATGGCATCGCTGTTGATCTCGGTACCACGACCATAGCTGTTTACCTCTGTAACAGGTCCCAAGGTGCAGTTCTTTCATCCCTTGCAATCAAAAACCCCCAGGCACTTTATGGTGATGACGTAATGAGTCGTATAGGGGCCATTGGAAAAGATCAGAGCAACCTCGTACGTCTGCAGAGAATAGTCGTCAACGCAATTAAGTGGGGAAGTATTGAGCTGCTTAGATCCCACTCCCTTGCAAAAGAAGATATTTCACAGATAGTGGTAGTCGGCAACCCGACCATGATCCATATCCTCTCAGGAGTCGATCCAGAACCCATCGGCCTTTCACCCTATTTGCCGGCATTCCACGAGGCCAGAATTGTAGCTTCAGAAACGGTTGGCTTTGAGTTGGGAGACTCCAAACTCCTTACACTTCCTCAGATCTCCGGTTTTATCGGAGGCGATATTCTCGGTGCGGCCTTGGCAACAGATCTAGAAAACCAACCTGACGGAACACTCCTGATCGACCTTGGAACCAATGGTGAACTCCTTTTTAAAGCGGGAGACAGATTCTTTGCTACCTCATGTGCCACAGGTCCGGCATTTGAGGGTGCATCACTGACCTGCGGAACGCAGGCAATTCCCGGTGCAATAAACAAGATTTTTATTAATAAGCGCACCGATTATCCTAACTACACCACAATCAACTCAGTAAAGAAAAAGCAGCCAACAGGGCTTTGCGGGACTGGAGTTATCAGCAGTATTGCTGAACTCTGGAGAAGTGAAATTATCGACTCAGGAGGCGCATTCATTAAGGATGACAGCATCAGGCCTCTACAGAGAAACGCCGAAGCCAGGCTGCAATATACCATCGTCAAGGCGAACGGCACAAAAGGCACCGATTCTGTCTTTATCAGCCAAGAGGATGTACGTTCAGTACAGCTTGGAAAAGCAGCTCTGAGAACCGGTATTGATTTCCTTATCAGGGCTGCAGGGTATGACGAACCTACTAAAATTATAATTGCCGGAGCCTTTGGAGCCTATGTCGACAAAACAGACATGTTGGCCATCGGCATGATACCTAAATTTGACCCTGAGAAAATAGAAACTGCGGGAAATTCAGCTGGTGCTGGCGCTGTAATGGTGTTGAGTGACAATCACTATCTTACTAAAAATGTAACAATGGCTGAAAAAACCACCATCGTTGATTTAGCAACCGATATCAGTTTTCAATCAGAGTTTGTGAAAAATCTTAGCTTTCCACATTGATGTTTTGCCATATCTTCTATCCATTGGGATAATCTCATCAGCACAATAAATAGTTATGTCTACCGGGCCAAAGGTATATATTTCTTTAAATGGGCTATATTCCAGTATGATGAGATGCTTCATGGCAATCCTAAATAGAAAACACTTCTGTATAATTGAACATAATTCCTGATATTGTTCGACTGTCTACTTCCGTAGAACTGTTGAAAAATGGAGCAGCTTCAAAGTTGAGGCTACCAAAGAATATCTGACAATTGTAACAGTACGCCAACCTGATGCGGCTACTCTGAAGGTCATGAAGAAGTTGCCTTAAATGCCTATCAACATAAAACCAGATTTTGACCTTTAGAAAAGCAAGATTTTCCTGATAGGAAAAACATATTTTAAAATCCCAGATTGTTCCAGAAAACTAACCGAGAGACTTGCTCCATTTTCGAACATCTCAGGCGTTGATACTTTCGTATCAACCATTCGGATCAAGCCCAAAATAACCTTTCTATCTGTGAAGGTTTTTCGGGATCTGGCAATAGGTGAAATCATTTAGAGGAGGAGATCACGGGAGAGTGATCTTCTCCGTATGGGATGCTTAGTGTATATTTACGCACGAATCTGGACAGTACCCTTATATACAGAGATGATGTTATAGGCTTGTCTCCGGCCTACGACCTTCTGAATACAACCATTGCCTTGCCTAATCCCGAGGAAGAACTCGTCCTGCCGATAAATGGTAAAAAGAACAGGCTGAAACGATAGGACTTGGTTGATTATTTCGGACGGAACCGATTGCAGTTGACAGGCCGGGTGATTGATAAGGTAATGCTGGAATTGAAACAGGCACGTACGACCTGGGAACAATTACTCGCTGTTAGTTTATTGTCAGAGCAAATGAAAGAGAAATATCTCAGTGTGCTGGAAGATCGTTTTTTGAGACTGTATGGATAGGCGCACTACGATCAACTAATGTGAAGTGACTTTTAATCATTTAAACAGATGAGGAAAGGATATCGACAGCAAACATCCCCACAAGGTATTAATCTTTTCAGATGGATTCTGTCGGTTCTTTCCGTGTGTGGATTCGTGTGAGAAAAACATTCCAGAATCGATAAAAATGTAAAAAATTAGAAAAAATCAGGAAATAAAATATTTATATAATTTAGCAACTTGCCGCAATTGATGAGGTCGCGAGGCTATGGAGGTGATGCCTGAAAATCCGTGTGTCCCTGGTTCGATTCCTGGTCCCGGCACCATATATGATTTAACAATTCAAGGCGGTTACAGTCTCAGGCTGTGACCGCCTTTTTTGTTGCCTGTCGTTGTCCGGTGATTTTTTACATCTCAATAGGCAACGCAACCCTACGACCTGAAACGAACCCGTCGATAGTCTTCGCGCAATCGGTTGGTTGCCAACAGAACGTTCTTCATGTACGCCTGTTCCTTGTTCGACACCAAACGCAGATTTAATGCATCGCGGTTGGAGCGGAGGACACTGCCGGCCGGCACATAAGTATAGGCATCAAGCGTCACCTTCATGATGGTGGCATTCATTCCAATCCAGACAAACGGTTCCAGGCTGGCACTGTAAAGGGTGCTCCGCATGGCGAGGAAGCATCCTTCCTTTATTATGCAGGGGCCATGGATTGTCACACCATGGGCCACGGTCGTCTGCGCCCCGATAAGAACCTGGTCACCCCCATGGCTGTGTATGATGACTCCATCTTGAATATTGGTTTCCTCCTCGATGATTATCGGTGTTACCTTACCATCCGGCCCCGGTTCGTCTGATCGGATTACTGCAAGCGGAGCAATGAACACATTTTTGCCTATCTTGACGTTGCCTATAATCTGCGCGGAAGGGTCGATGAGGGCAGTGGGATGAACTTCGGGGAAGTCGTCAACAAGGTTTGGCCTGATATTGGGCATCATATTATGCATAGTTCCCTCTTCCTCCTGATTGGAGTTGACCGGACAGGGCCGGCTGTTTAGCCTTTCCATTGTCTGAAAAGCATGGTTTTGGATGAGTAACAGTATCAAACTTTATCCATGTTTTGCAACATTAAAATGGGCTTTCGATCACCAGAAGGCAGGCGAATATGTTGTTTATTATTTTGTAATTAAAGAATATATTGCCAAGATGGCTCGAGTGGTTTTTTTGTGTAACAACGTTACTCTATAGCAATCGATACTTGAAGCCGCTCATGAAACTGTCCGTTTTTACTGGACCGCGTCAGCCATTTACATTACGAAGAGAGAGAAGGTATCTGCCTCCCACGGTTTCTCTGATTTGTTGTGATACGAAAAAGCCACAGAGTTATTATGCATTCTTCATGTTCACGGCAGAGCTCAAAAACTGAAATACCATTCTCAGCCTGCTCACCTTATATTTTTTTAAGTGGACTGTTTTATTGGCTTTTCGGTTGTCTGGCAGCTATCGTTGTACAAAATGGTAGTCATTTTTTTAGGAGGGGGCATGGAAAAACATTTTCTTGCTACTATCAGCAGCGAAGCTGATCATCTTTTTGGCGTTCGATTTATCTGTTCCTTTTTTAATAGATTATCAGAAAACAGGGTGACGCTTCTGCATATTTGCGGGATTAACTCCAAGACCAAAGCCCTGACGTCGATATGGGAGAGTCCTCGTGACAATAACTCTGCCCTGGTTTCTCCCGAAGTGAATACGTCGATTCTAAAAGCTCAGAGATTGTTGAGCGACCAGAAGGTGCCGGTAAATAAAGTATTAATAAAAACTGTTCCTGAGAAGTATGGAAAAGTTAAAGACATATTGATTGAAAGTGAGAGGGGACTCTACGATGCAATCGTACTAGGAAGACGTGTTTCCTATACCTTGCAATGGATGTTTGACAGGGCAGTCGATGAGACGTCTCAGGCAATGCTGAAAGAACATTCCTGTGTTTCACCCTTATGGATATGTCCCGATGCTGACCCAGGCAGAAAAAATGTTCTGCTCTGTATAGATGGTACAGAAAATGGGTACCGAGCGGTGGATCATGTTGGTTTTATGATTTCCTCACAGAATCAACATAAAATTACTTTACTGCATGTCGAAAATAGTGTCGGAACTGAGTGTGTAGAGTACTTCAGGCGTGCTGAATCGATTTTGTTAGGCCATAAGATAGCCGCAAAGCACATCATTCCTAAAGTGGTTTGGGATTCATCCATTTCAGGTGCCATTCTGAGCGAAATCAAGAAGGGTAATTTTGCTGTTGTCGCTCTTGGGATGGGCGGTCAAAACCAGGGTAAGGGGAGTGGCCGGATTGTTGGTAAAACGACTGTGAAGCTTATCAGCAAATTAGAAAAAACTTCACTCTGGTGCTGTCCATAAATTGTTATGTAGATTGCTGTTATGAAAACTTCGAAAGGGAGAGCTTCTCAGCTTGAAGTGACAGGGGTATTTTCACCACCAAAGTACATATTACCTGGGTCTTTAAATGCTTCGATTTTTAAAAAGAAGAGTTTGGCCATAGGTTACATTGTGCCAACTTGGCGCTTACGCTTCGTGGCATTATCGCAAGAATGAGGATGTCCGACCGATGCAATCCCTCTGAGCAAACGTCCAAGAATATCCGCGCCGGTTATGACTTTTTTTGTTTGTCCCCAGAGAAGGATGAGATCCTGGTCAATGACATCATCTCCAGTCCTCTGGGGTACAACCTTCAATTGTGAGATTACTTCTTCAAATGGCGTTTTGGGGTCACTAATCACTATGGGGTTGTGGCAAAAATGCAAAGGGTTGAGGGGCTGTCTCGAGAAAAGGACTTCACGTAGAAAATTATCAGCATCCAGCGCCAAATGTGCCTTATCGTTATTATCGGTGATTATCACCCATTTTTTCCCAGATCGCTGAATGAGATTAAGAAAAGGATCATCAGGGTTACTGCTAAACTCTGGAAATACTGGCAGGTTGTCGGCAACAGGGAGCAAAAGAATAGACCTGGGATCGACCGTTTCCCCTTCCTCGAAAAAAGCCATATCATCCAGACACAGGAAATTTAGGGCTCCCCTGCCTTCAACTTCATCGATATCGCTTTCGGAATCCTTCATGTGGAGACCAATCATCTCCATCAGTTCATGCTCTTTATAAAAAAGTACCCCCTCGCGGCCAAGCCATTTGTCGAGCAGCAGAGCTATTGGTTTCACAAAAGGGAAAAGAAGCAGCTGGTAAAGCCGCAACACCGGGATGAGCATGGAAGCTGTCCGGAGCGCATGCCTTGCAAAATATGACTGGGGGATGATTTCGCCCAGAAGTGTTATAAACACCGTTGAAAAAAGAAAGGCGCCCACTCCGGCCAGTACTTGGTTGGACAATAGAGTTAAGAGAACATTAATCCCTACATTCCCGAGCAAAATAGTTGTCAGGAGAAAGTTTGCATTTTCCCGCAACTTAAGTACCTTGGCTGCAGCAGCATTTCCCTGGCTTTTTTCCACCTCAAGGCGGAGTCTGGACACACTGAAGAAAGCAAGATTGAGGCCTGAGAACATTGCTGATTGAGAGATACAGATCAGTATCCCGAACCATACCAGTGCAGTCATATCTATACCTGATTAAGTTTGAATAAATACCGTTGCAGTAAAACGCGATAGAAATTTGGCGGTATTGGTAAGTGTTCATGGCAGCCACAGGCAGCGATTGTAAATGCGATAGCCAGGTAAATCAATTCTTTTTCACCTCGTCCATTTATCTCACTACCGGTCCATTAAATGTATTCAACGATGTACGCCAGAATTGCCTGGCATTCTCTCAACCTAAATTATCACAACTGTAGCAAGCAGGGCAGGGGATGAGTATCCCGTCGCATGTGTAACTTATATGCTCAAAGTCCTTTCATTTCCAGCTGAAGTAAAACACTTGTGCCCCGCAGTGTTCTCGGCATAGCTGAAGAATTGTCCTTGGTAAAGTTTATATGAACTCACCAAAAACGAAACGGGCAGATCTGTATCCTCAGACCTGCCCGTATTCTGTTGTGGTAACGAAAGGAAATTTAGATATATCCCGTTGCTGCAATAAACGATTATTTGGCAGCTCTCATGAGAATTGCTCGGATAGCCTGCTGATGCAATTCATCGGTAGGCGCTGCCTTCAGCCCGGTTTTGGTCCTGAGTGATTTCCAGAATTCCTCATCTGACTTGTGGCAGGCAATGCACGTACCGACACGACTTATCCGCTGCAGCTCCTCGCTGTTGAAGGGCCGCGCATTCTCGTGGGCAATTCCCTGGATCTGCTGGCCGTTTTCCCTGACAAACCGCTCAAGTTCAAAATCAATGGGGGCTACTCCCGGAAAGTTCCCTCTGATATCATAGATACCGCCACCTAGCCCGAGCGTCTTACGGTTTGCATGGCAGTCGACACAACTTCTTGATTCTACCGAGATGGTGTGCGGTTGGATCGGTGTATGACTGATACCGCTGGTTCCGTCAACCGTTGTGTACACCTTATTGTTGACACCTCCTCCCTTGCCGTCCACCTGGGTGAAAATTACCTGGCACCCGGGTATGTAGGGACTGACTTTGCCTTCAGTATTTATTCCGAGTGCCGGATTCTCCCAGCGTACATAGGAGCGCGATTCATCCCAGGCGTAGGCAGTTTGCTGACGGTTTCCTTTGTTTGAGATCTTACTCGGATCACCACTTTTCTTGCCGGCAAGCCAATCACCGGAGGGTTTGCTGATATCCTGCTTGGCGTGGCAGCCATAGCACTGCGGTGCCCAGCGGGCATGACAGGCATAACACTCCAGTTTTTCCATATGCACCGATACCGCAACCTTGGCAACATATGCCTCCGGGCTGAGGTCCGCATCAGCCAGCTGCGGCACCGGATGCTCTGCACCGTCTAATTTAGAAATCAGGATGACTGCATCATCGGCCCGTTTGAGATTGGTCATGATATTGCCGCGTGATGTCTTCAGATCCGTGCGTTCCTTCATGTTGCCGTGACAGTTTTCACACTCGACCTCCAGGGCATCCTCTCTTTTCAGGTAGATGTTGCCGTCGCCGTGAAGTTCCAGCATGGTGTGGCAGTCTATGCAGGTCATTCCCGCATCATAATGAATATCGGCCTGCAGATGGTTGTAATTCTTACCATGCAGTTTGTCCTGTTTCCCGCCATCGGCACGCCACGGGGTGCCGTAGCCGTCACTTTCTATTGTTCCGATGTAGCTGACACCCGTTCGGCCGCCGCGATTGTGGCAATGGAGACACTGTGTTTCAGTGATTTTGCTGGTCATTCGATGAAAACGGGGTCGGTCCTTTTGATCCTTGGGGATAGTTTTGTCTCCCCCTTCATAGAGTCCGGCATCTGAGTATTCAACGTGGCAGGCGGCACAGCCGCTGCCTCGATAATCACCATCGCGCTGGTGCCCGTCACTCCAGATGTGACAACGCAGGCACTGGTTGCGCAGATAGTCATGCATGGGATGATTTTCGCTGCTTTCCGGCCGGGCGGGCTCATAGGTCGGCAGTTCCTTGAGTTCTTTAATCGCCTTTGGTCCTTGCGGATTGTCATCTTTGACTGCATAGGTGGCATAGGTTGTATCGGTTTTCCCCTGGAGCCCCGCCGCATAGAGCGTTCCCGAAATTATGCCGGCACTGGTCGAATGCAGTGATTTGACAACAGTATCGACAATTTCTTCATGACAGGTGCCGCAGGTCTTGTCTATCACCCGCAGGTCGCTGGGGTTGGCGTACATATCCTTGTGCGCTGCCTCGGCTGTTTTTGCCTTCGGGTCGCCGAAATGGCATTCCGCGCAGGTCATGTCATGGATATCCGGATCCTCAGAAATTGCTTCGATTCCTTCATGACAGACCACACACTGGCTTTGCGCGAAAACCCAGGATGTCAGCATAAGCATCATCGTCGTGCAGCAGAAAATGAAAAGTCGTTTTTTCATAACTCCTCCTTTTAGTTTTGGCGGGATTGGCTATCCTGATAAAACCTGATTCAGCTTTAATTCGATACAAAGACAGATAACGCAAAATTTGCCCACAATTGCAAAATGCCGGCACAATGCAGCATTACTAACGAGAACTGGATGTAATTAGGAGTGAAATACATTCTCACAGTATTCCATAGGAAGGGTCCACGTCAATCACCGAAACAAAATAGAGAGCAATAGGTTCATGCAAACAGTTAGCTCGCATATTTTATGCAACCACACCTATCTAGTTTATGGAAAGAAATTATGGGATGAGATTTAAGGCGGTTACAGTTTGAAGACTGTATCCGCCTTTTTCTTGGCTTCAGAGTGGTTTGGGTGATTTTGATTCGAACTGGTGAGTGAACCCTGCCAGGCCAAGTTGACGGTTGTACATAACAGGGTTGGCGTAAGCTATGGGTGCGTTCTTGGCCGACCTGGAAAAACGATGCAAAGTCTTAACTTATCCTGAATAGGATGATATGCCATCAGGAGCTGTGTGGTGTCTCCTGATTTTGCAGTAAAAAGGGGATTGATTTATTTGGAATCTCCTTTAAGCAAGGCTTGTAGGTACAACCATCACCGGCACCTTCGATTTTTTCAGTATCGATTTTATATTATTGCCTACTGAAATTCCGGACAGCAATCCCTCGCTGGCACCCATGACAATCAGATCGCATGTAGATTCAGCAGCCTGCTTAAGGATAACGTCGACCACATCTCCTGTTTTGACCACAATTTCATTATTGGGGATTTCATAGTTTTCATCCTCTGCTTTGTTTTCCTTACAGAATTCACTGAGTGCTGTCCGCACCATCTGTTTGGGAGTCACCTTGCCGACAAGGGCATGCTTTGCTTCTTCCCTGTTATTTTTTAATACTTGCTGCCATTGATCTTGACCAAAGAGGCTTGATACATAGCCTTCATAGCTGCTGGAAGGTCCTTCCATAACATGGAGCAAAACAAGTTTTGCGTTAAACTGAATCGCCAGCATGGCAGCATGTCTGAAAGCAGCACGACTCGCCGAAGATAGATTTGATGTAAACAGGATTGTTTTGTATTGATTTGACATAATGCATTATTCCTAATTGAAAAAAGAGCATCAGAGATGCGTTTGCGGCGTATGGTCTTCATCCGGTGACCGAAGATCATAATTGCCATTGATATATGGTTTTTCGAGCTAAATAGTACCGAGACTTCTGTAAAATATATCGACTCATACATAATAACAACTGGAATCCCAGTCAATGTCGGTTTTATAGAGATATCCCCGGTTCGATTCCTGGTCTATTACTTATTGAAATCAAATGGTTAATTTTATGTTGTTGAGACTGCATTTTTTTCTTTTGGGTATTTGGGCGACATTGGAAAAAACATTGGAGTTTCTATAATTCGAATAAGTTATCCATATACTAATCTGTTATATAACGTGTCGCACTAATCTGCAACTCATCTGCTGTATCGAATCAAAAGGTTATTCAGTTCACCCCATCGTTGCATAGGTTGCGCAAATCCTGCCGGCATCTCTGAAGGAGGAAGGGACTAAACCTCAAGAGCCGCAATAACCCATTACATTCACACAGCATAATTAATGGAAATGGTATACGATAAGGAAAGATTTCTGTAGAGTTGGTTTTTATCGTTAGGTAGCGTTTCAGGATAGGCATTTTCTGTAAAAGATCCATCTGAATATTTTTTGACAGTTTTATAAAAAGTTCAGAAATGGCAGTTTTTTTCAAAGAACCAGGATAATATATGAGCCTCCCCTTGCCTCCAAACCCGCATACCATTTTTGTTCTGGTGCTGACGGTGTTCGCACTTTTCTTATTCAGCCGCGAGAAAATTCCACTCGAATCGTCGAGCCTCTTTATCCTTGTCACCCTCGGTGTGGGTTTTGAGATTTTTCCCTATCATAGCGGTGATACAGTCTTTCATGCGGTTGATTTCTTTTCCGGTTTCGGCAATGAGGCCCTTGTCGCTGTCTGCGCTCTTATGATTGCAGGGCAGGGGATTCTTCGCACGGGCGCGCTGGAGCCAGTGGGGCGGGTATTGGCCAGACTTTGGAAAGTCAATCCCAGCATGTCCCTCTTGCTAACGTTATTGCTCGGTGCGTTTATCAGCGCCTTCATCAACAATGTTCCTGTTGTCGTTTTGCTGCTCCCCGTTCTGATCAGTGTTTCTCTGAGGACCCAATCTCCGGCTTCGTCTGTGTTGATGCCTATGGGATTTTCAACCTTGTTGGGTGGAACCTGCACAACTATTGGTACGTCAACAAACCTGCTTGTCGTTTCGGTGGCGGCTGGGATGGGGTTGAAAAAATTTGATATGTTCGATTTCCTGGTGCCTGCATTAATTGCCGGAAGTGTCGGGATTGTCTATCTTTGGCTTGTCGCACCCCGCTTGATTGCTAAACGTGACCTTGCGTTAACAGATAGTACTCCAAGAATTTTCGCAGCGCATCTGGCTGTTTTAAAAGAAAGTCCGATTGTTGGGATTACCCTGTCAAAAGCCGTGGAGCTGACTGATGGGAAGATGAAGGTTACGGCTGTAGAGCGAGGAGAAGAAAAACTGTTTACCAAGCCGAATTTTGTTTTACAGGCAGGGGACCACCTGGTGTTGAGGGACACTCCAGTTCATCTTAAAGAATATGAAAAAATACTCAAGGGTACCCTCTATCCAGCTGATGCGGAAGATGTTCCTATTGATGAAGAGCACCCGCTTGAGGCGGTGGATCAACAACTTGCCGAAGTTGTCATTATGGAGAGCTCACGACTCAACGGCAGTACTTTGAGTAATCACCGATTTGCTGAGCGGTACGGCCTGATTACATTGGCGCTTCATCGCACAGGTAAACAACTCAAGAAAGTTCACGATGAAATTAGTGATATTCGACTGATGGTTGGTGACATTCTACTGGTGCAAGGGCCCCGTGAGCAGATTTCAGAACTCAAGAAGCGATCAGAGGTGCTTATTCTTGATGCCACTGTAGACTTACCCTTTTCCAGGAAAGCACCACTCGCTATGTTTATAATGAAGGGGATAGTTCTTACTGCTGCATTCGGGTGGCTACCCATTGCAATCAGTGCCCCGCTGGGGGCCTTGCTGATGATTCTTACCGGTTGTCTGAGTTGGCGCGATGCAACCAGGGCTTTGAGCGCTCAGGTTATCCTGATAGTGGTTGCCAGTTTGGCACTGGGATCGGCGATGCTCAAAACCGGAGGTGCGGAATATCTTGGCTCGATTTTTGTAACCCTGGCAGGTAATGCCACACCTGCCTACGTCATCAGTGGATTGATGCTGATGATGGCAATATTCACTAATATTATATCCAACAACGCGACGGCTGTTATTGGTACCCCCATAGCTATTTCCATCGCAAGTCAAATGGGACTGCCACCAGAACCCTTTGTACTGGCAGTGCTGTTCGGTGCAAATATGAGTTATGCCACACCTATGGCATATAAAACAAACCTCTTGGTTATGAGCGCCGGGGAATATACTTTTTCTGAATTCCTGAAGGTGGGCATTCCCCTTGTCCTGATAATGTGGAGTATGTTTTCATTTTTGTTGCCTTTATTTTACCTGTAAGTTGGTTGTACCGGGGGGCAGGGATGAGCTGCTGAAACTCCGCTTTGGACGGCTATAAGTCACTTGTCGAGCGGCAGGGAAGTCTCATCAAATAGAGGCAGTGTCTCATCAGTTTTATGTAAAACCAGTTCAGAAATTCGGGAATATCCCGTAAAAACCGGAGTTTAGTTGCGTTTTCGAGATGACGTGACTCCTGAATTTTCGGAAAAGCAGGCGATCCGGTTTTTTATATTTTGTCCAAAATTCGTCCAAAGTTACTCCGTGCGCGGTTAAGCCTTCCATATCATACACCGCGGTGCCGAGAGTGATAGTCGGAGTGTTGTGAAAAAGGGAGGAAAGTCCCACGGTGCTGTTGATTGTAATCGTTCCAATAGCATTGGCGAGACAGGTTGGGAGACATGCATCGTGCACAGAGATAACCCTCTTGCGCACGTCGTACTGTTGAGCTAACTTTTCTATATAGTTATCATAGGTTGCCATCCCGCGTTCCATTGGGTGATGCTTTATCACGAGAGACGTACTGGCGGGAGCGTTTCTTGAAAAGGAGTAGATCACTTCTTTAATAAATGTTTCAATATCTTGATATCTTGAATATTCTTTAATCTGGAAATCGATTCTTGTCTGGAGCGGCACAAAATAATATTTATACTTCAGCTGATTTCCCAGAAGAGAAGCACACGATCTTTCTTTAACCCTGTACTTTATTTTTCTGAGTAAATTTCTGATACCATAAAATGCCTCTTTCAGAGGAGAGAGTTCTCTATGATGCTGGTAATGTGGATAGAAAGGTTGAAAGAAGAAGGCGGCAAGATAGTAAAATGTTGCCTGAAACGCCATTGCTCTGTAATTGTTCCTGGCAGGCAGTTCCTCTGCAGTGTTATCTGCATTCAGGTCTGCATAAAACTCTGGGTCATGGGAAATGGCACTATCTCCATTCACTCCATTTTTCTCAAGGGTAATGTAATTCGGTCGAATATATCCCTCTTCAAAAACATACACCTCAATCCCCAGCTCTTTAGCAACCTGAATAGCCTCTTTGTGATAGAACCGGCAGTTGCCGAATAAGAATATCTTTCTTATACCTTGGTCTTGTAAGAATGTAGTTATATAACCCCGCCACTGTTGGCTGTTTCCTCTATAGTCGACTCTGTTTTTCCTTAAGGCGAACAGACGATCACCTGCATTAAAACAGATTTTGTATGTAACTGCGCCGTGGCGTGTGAAATATTGGTCAAGTTTTCGAAAGAAAGTGCCCATTGGGCCTTGCAATAGCAGAATTTTCGATCCCTGAATGTCACCGATGATTTTCATATACTACTGGTCTTTCTGTAATCTTAGAGAATACGTTCTTTTCTGCGGCCCAGTTGTGTCTGCTGGTCGGCTTTTGGTTATCGAAATAGTGACTTCTTTGTCCGGTATTGAAGTCAAAACCCTGTAAATGTATATGTGATAAATCATCTGACAATTCGGCAATATTGCATATGGCGAGAAGCCCTGCACTTGGGGGTGCGTGTAAGGTCTGAACCAAGTCACGAAAAACTGAAACATCGAATAAAACCAAATTTTGATCCGTATTACAATGTTTCAGTATCCACTTCCAGTTGCCGTTTTTTGTGTGCAGCATTAATGGACTGGAAAAGATAATTGTCGCTGGTTGAAAATCTTGCCTCAGCGGGACTTCATGGATTGAAGGGTTTCTTACCCAAACTGTAGTTTTTTTGCCATAATCTTTTTCATACATACTCTCCTCGGGGAAATTATTGAATCTGAAGACATGGTCTTGGGAGTCGATAAGTGCACCTTTGGAGCTTCCTGTTTCTGAATCTCCGTTCCCGATAACGGCGATTTTTTTGCCACTGAGTTCATTTTTGAAAAAAGCAGTGAAGTTCTGAAACCTTGAAAAAAATAGTTGTAATTTTTCATGGTTTTCATGATGGACACAGGGTGCGGGGAGATGCTGTTGCAAAGCAAATGACGAAAGCCCAAGATATCCATCAATTGCATCCGGTTTTAAGGAGAGAGCACGGGGCAGGAACTCTAAGGTCTTTTCAAAATGACCAATTTCATGAAAAAGAGAGGCGATCAATACACAAAATGAAGGATGGTTGATGTGCTTTTTGCCGGCACGGCTTTCTACAAGTTCCAGAAGTTCATCCAGGGTCCAGCCATACTTAATTCTTTTATACTCAATCGCAAGAACCAGTGTCTTCCGGTCCTGCTCCATATCAAAAAACCCCTTGAAATCGATAAAATAGTCGTCATGCCACAAGCCCGCTTTCATGGCGCAGATTGATTTCCAATACTGAGAAGGGGTCCCTGACCATTGGATTTTTTTTTCAATTGCCTGGATCCCTTGGGTCAGTTTTCTATAGGGCAGATTGCGTTTGATGCTATGTGTAAGGGTACCCTTCATAAAAAAGAACCGATCCGGCGAAACAGGGAGTATTTTGAATCCCGCAAAAACGCTTGAGGATCATTGCGGAATTTCAGAATTCTCTTGTTGATGATTTTCTTTACTCGCCGGAGCTTAAAAAGAATTTTTTGGATCTGGGCTTTCAGAGTGCCATCGGCATAAGGCGGAACGCTAACGTCTTCTCTGCGATTATAGTTAAACATCTGCGATCCACTGTAATCAGCAAGATCCTCATCCCCGGTTGTCTGGACAACAGCCATTGAAAGTCGTTCATGAAAATTATCTGCACTACACGAGGCATTAGGGATGAAAAGTTTTTTCCGTTCAATAAAGGAAACAAACTTGTTGAGATATTCGCACTGTTGTTCACCTGTTTGAGAAAAATCAGCACTGCGAGGTGAAGCTGTGATCAGATTATTCAGTCGCAAAAGCAACTTGTTGCTGGATCCGATAAAAAAAACCGGTTTTTTATGAACAATAGCGTCCAACCCCATACCACTTTTGCAGGAGAAAATGAGATCAGATTTCTGAATCATTGAATGGACACTGTTTTGATCATACCTGAAGTTGTCGTGGATGATATCTATTGCAGCGGATGTTCCCTGGTTGACGTTTCCTGCTAATCTCTCAAGAAGTTTTTTTGATCTGCCAAAGAGGACAATATGTGTTTTGTCATCTACTAGGGTGGGGTTTTCATCAAGGGCAGATCGTAGTTGAGCAATGAGCAGCTCCTTATCTTTTAACTGAAATGATTCATTGATGAGGACAAGGAGTATCTTCCTGTTCTTTTGGTAAAATATATTTGCACTGTTGTGAGGCAGTGGTGAAAACCGTCCGTAATAGAGGGTTTCGTATGACAAAGGGGACAACGTGCCGGGTCTGAATTGGTTTTTACCGGAAATAGTCTCGAAATCATCAATGATGTGATTATTGAAAAGCCAAAATCGGTCGAGGTAGGATGAGTCCTGGGAAAAATGATCGAAGATAAAACAGTGAATGCCTCTTTTATGTGCGTAGCGCTCAATTTCAGGAATTGCGGGATAGGTGATGATCATATCAACAGGCAAATGATCAAAACTGCTCAGAACTGAATCGTCCAGCGTTTTCCTGTTCGTTTTAAAAAAATAAAGCTTTCCGTTGTTCTCGGCTCTCAGACGATCGAAGAATCGAATAACACTTATGTCATAATGTGTCTGTTTGCCGTTTGTTCTAACATCCAGGCAATACTCATCTGGGTAGACGATTAAAAAGGTTTTCATGCTATAAATATTTGGAGAATGCATCCTTGTATATCTGATGCGAAATAATACAGTTTTCTTTTACATGGTTTATACCGGAAAAGGAGCATTGTTCATAGTATGTTTTATCAGAGAGCTGATTGAGGGTCTTTAACCATTGTTGCGGAGTTTCTGCTAAATGTAAAGCTTCTGATTTTAACCGTTGCATATCGTCTATGGGGGAAGCAATGACCGGAACCCCGAAAATCGCCGATTCAAAATATTTCAGACCGGATTTACAATTGTTAAAATCAGTATCCACAAGGGGGGCGATAGTCACCCAACTGTCGTGGATAAGCCCCGGCAGCATCGGATATGGGACATAAGGTATGCGTTCCAGTTGATGAGATTGGAACTTTTGTTTCCTGATTATAAGAGGCCCCACAATTCTGAGAATTGCATCAGGGTTTTCTGACAAAAATCTGCTCAATATATTCTGGACAAGCTTAAAGTCGTGGTGATGGGAATTTGTTCCCGGAAGATATGTAATACGTTTACCCTTCGATTTCCTTAACCGTGATTGATGAGCATGCTGCAGCCAAATATCGGACAAATAATTATGAACAACGCTGACATCAGAAAAGGGTCGGATTTTTTTAATCTCGTCAGCAAGCGGGGAGGTCGATACTGAGAAGTGATCAAAAAGGAACAGGGCATCATATTTTTTCTTAAACGACGCCTTGATTGCGTTTAACAGGTTTTGTTGATTCAAAAAGCGAGGAGATTGTTCTGCGTAGTCCGGGTTAAAAATCAAATCATCGAAATCTGCAACAATTACGCACCGTCGCTGTTTTGCCCTTTCAACAAGTTTTTCCAGCCTCTTGCTCATCGAAGGTCTATGGAAAATTATCAAGTCATACCTGTCAATTACCTGTAACGAAACCATGCCAATTGTTGTGACATCGGCGTTGATTCCGGCAGTTGAAAAAGCCTGGGCAGGATTATAACAGCGATATCTGACCGAGGAGTCCTGGTATGGCTTATTGGAATTTTGGGAGTTGGAGATATAGAGAATATTCATAGAAGTACTGAATAGCTGTTATGTTTTCAATACTGAGTCAGGCCTATACCTCAAACTGATATTATAAACAAAAGCGGGCATTGGGACCAATAACCTCTAGTTTTTAGATATCATTCGCCAAGGAGAATTGGCTAAAGGTTGTCCGGTGCTGACAGCGATAACAGAAATCTCGTCCCCAGACCTGACTGCTGGAATTTTAAGTGAGAAACCAACAAAACCTCCTCGTCCAATACCTATGCCACGCAAGTTGGGGCGATCCTCACAAGCAACAACATCTCCTATTTGTTCACCATTCAACGCAATCTGCAATTGGACCGGCTTGTCCTGATCATCGTAGATGGCCCAACCCTTTAAGTGATTATCATTTACACCATTAATCATTCCTTTAACAAATTTCTGTTTTGTTTTTGCTAACTTAACTCGCCACTCGTATTGTGTTCTAGCACGATCATAGAATTTTATTTCTGCAGCATTCAGGTGGCATATTTCAGTTTTTTGTTCTTGTGATAATATATAATTTTGGCTGATAGATTCCTTGCTTATGTTGGCCTTTAAACAAGGGATATCAATTTGAAACCTAGTGTTTAATAGAGTCAGTGACTCAGCATAACGCTCGGTAAAACCAATAAAACCAAGCCCAGACCAAGGTATTCCGATAAACATACCTAATTGTCTATTGATAAAATTTTTCGTGTTATAGAACTCTTTTAAACTACGCTGATAGTTGTAGTTCCTAACAAAATGGTTGTATTCGGAGACAATTCGCTGCACTGGATCACGCAGAAAGGTTATGGTTCGCGCAATACCAAACAATGAAGCGTAACGCTTAGCGTTAAAATGTCCAGTGAAGAACCTATAATTGTGCTCATCGAAAGCGCGCCTGAATTGCCACCAGTCAGCGTTTTGATTTATCAAATGATTGACAATATCGCTTGTTTCGGGAGATTTTGGTCCGTAATCTCTACAAACTTGTAAGGCACCAAAAAACTGATCAGCTCCATATCGAAAACTAGTGCCAGCAGTTTTAGGCACATGAATAAATACAATTGGTTCCATCATTATACTAACTCAGTGAAAAATCTTCCCGTCCGTGGGACAAGTTTGGGTTGTAATAGGGGTCGGATATTAATTTTTTTCCCCATCGTTTAGCCAGATATTTTTTTTCAAGATTGAAACGAGCTATCTTTTCTGGAGTATCATCGGACCCACGGGTCTTACTCTCGTGATGGTAAAGCTCAGCAAATGGAGTATATACATTCAAGTAACCGGCTTCACGAACTCTAAGACAGAAATCGACATCATTATAACCTATTGCCAGTTCTTCGTCTAAGCCGCCAAGCTGTTCCCATATTTCACGGCGAACAAGCAAACATGCACCGGTTACAGCAGACAAATTCTGCCGTACTTTCAACCTGTTGAAATAACCAGGGCTATTCCGGGGAAACCCCCGATGGGAATGGGCAGCATAACCTCCAAGACCGATTATTACACCGGCATGTTGTACAGTGTCATCAGGATAGTATAGTTTTGCACCGATACAACCATTTTCCTTTTGGACGGCAAGACTCACCATCTCCTTCAGCCACTCAGGGGTTATCACTTCTACGTCATTATTGAGAAGCGCAATGAGTTCTCCTTTGGTCTGAAGGGCACCGAAATTATTAATTGCTGCATAATTGAACGTATGATTATACCTGATTATACGAATCTTAGAATTTAATGTGATATGCTCGAACCAGGACAATGTGGCCGGATTCCGACTTTGGTTATCTATAATCAGGATTTCATAATTATTATAGCTTGTCTTCTTTATTATACTGTCAACACAGCTAACCAGTACATCAAGGGCATCACGTGTTGGGATCAGTATGCTTACCAGAGGTTGTCTCTTGATTGGATATTTCACCCGATAGAAATTGCTCTGGGGTGTTTTCTCCACTTTTGCCTTGGTAGCTTGACTATCGAGAAAGTCCTGTAGAGCTTTACGGCCAGCTTCTACGCTGTAATCTTTTTCTCCAGCGGCCAGAGCGGTGGAACCTTCGTGAGCACGCCAGTGGTAGAGGATTTTAGGAATATGGTGAATTTGTTCTCCAGAAGTCAACGCCGAGCAGCGAAGCAAAAGGTCATAATCCTGTGCCCCTTCAACACCGGCATTTTCTCTAAAGCCATCGACCTTTTCTATAAGGCTTCGTCGGTACACACATAGATGTGTGACATAATTGTGTGCTTTAAGCAGTTCGGGATTCCAATCTGATTTAAAATGAGGATTACTACGGTTACCTTCAATGTCTATGAAATCTTCGTCGCTATAGAGGATGTCGAGATCTGGTTTATCGTTCAGTGCCTTAACTACTTCTTGAAGGGCATGGGGGGATAACTCATCATCATGATCCAGCAATGCGATAAATTCCCCTTTCGCAAGTTCTAAGGCACTGTTACTCGCTTTACATATATGGCCATTCTCTTCCCGGGAGACCCATTCAATCCGGTTGTCAATTCTTGCATATTCCTCAATAATTTCTTTAACATGAGGTTGGGAAGAGGCATCATCTGCCAGGCATAACTGCCAATAGGGATAACTCTGATGTCGCACCGAATCTATACACTTTCGAAGCAATATGTCGGGTATGTTCCAGATTGGGACAACAACAGAAATGAGTGGTTGATAACTTCCTTGTTTAAAGGTGTAAACGATTGCCCTATCGTGTTCTTTCTGTTGGAGCCATCTTTGATAGTATTCACCTGATAATGTCGACTGGTGTCGGAGAAACAATTCATCATATTTCTGCCAAAGTGATCTAAGAATAGCAGGCTCTGTATTTATGAATGTTGATAGAAGAGATCGAGCCTTGCCATAGACCTTTTTCTCCATTCGATTTATTGCAAAAATCCGGGGAATCTTTGCCATTGAAAGATGCTTTACCCGAAATTCACAAGGCATTTCACAAGGATCAAGTCGAAGCTGTTTGGGGATCTTGGGGAAATGGCAAATCCGCTTGCAAATTCGTCCTTTGGGTACATGCAACACTGACGAATCATTTTCATTGTACCCTGTTCCATAGTCAGGATAAAGCTTGAGAGTCATCTGAGATAAATTCGATTCTAAATTGACAGACAACATATACCAACCGCGGGGCATAGGAGCGTCTACGGGGGTGATCTGCCAGACAGGATCAACATCTAACGCCTTCCAGTTACCACCCTTGGGCGTCAATTCTTGTATAGGCTGGAGGTGAAAAACCAGAGTCCGATTGGTCCAACGGCGTATATCTCCCCAGATTCGTTTGAATTGCTTCATCCCACTTTTCACCATTAGCGGATGTCGGATTTTGGTATGAACGTTAATGCTCATACCAATTGCATCGTGTTGAAAGATTTAGGCAGAAGCCTATTGAACTTAATGGTACTACTGTGTAGTAATAACATTTTAATGTTTTTAAAAAAACTCAAAATATCATCAACTATATTCTTTTTGCTGGATGCCTTAGTATCGTTGTGCTGATGAACCAAAATCCTGTAACTAGGAATTATTGTATTGTACAACTGAGTGGCTGCCCAGCTTTTTCCTTGTAATGAAAACAGATGTACAATGGAGAGCATAATGATCGACAGTTAAAAATGCAAAAGCTAAACCACCCAGCTCCCCAGTGACATAGGGGGATCTTTTGGAAATGTCCATTTGTCCAAAATCAAGGGGATTAAATGTCAAGAAAAAGACGTAATCAAGTAAATTTCTATGGAGAAGGACACGAAACATAACGAATTCGTATTTTTGTTTAACCTCTATCAGATTTTTCTTCTATTATACAAAATTAAAAATCGGCTACTTCGAAAGAAATATTGAAAAAGGTCATTAGGGCTGGAACTAAGATGCAATTGCACAAGGAATTACACCCTATGGAAGCGAGCAGCGGCTCTTTTAAGTAATGTTTGCCATGTTTGATATTTCGAGAGTGACAGTAAAAAAGTATATCTTTAGGATTTGGTGTGCAGTTCGAAAAGGCCGGGACTTTGGGCAAAACTATTGCAAATGTTGACCTTAAAGGGTAACGTAAATTCATCTGATTTGATGGTTCTCGGCCTGAAATTGCTTTATGGGGACGACCCTAGTATTCATGTCTTTTCATCTAACCTGCGTCTCAGTCCACGTATGCTTTGTAATTTTTGGTACAAAAGAGATTTGACTGCTTTTCCGTCGCGTAGCTCACTCCATTGTGGTACATCCAATATTTTGGCATACTAATCGGCTGTCACTGTGTATTCTAACGGCATATTGGATTCGCACTACCAGCCTTACTCTCCCTTTGATAAATCAGGATCTTACATCAAATGTATAGGTAATAGCCGAGGTGGTTCAGCGGAATTTTATGCTTTTTTAGGAAAGTATTGTGATGGTATTGAGTATGGTATTATTGCCTATTGATGGATATGGAGGCTGGGTGGTAAGTGTCGTCAAAATTCGGGTCGGAAATTATACAACGGGAGAAAATGAATAAATATAGAGAGGTTATTGAAGATGCCCTATTCTGAGATTGGCTGTCTTACAATTGTTTCGAAAAACTATATCGCAAATGCACGGGTATTGTGTGAATCTTTTTTAGAAAACCATCCTGGCGCCACTTTTTTCGTCATTCTGGTGGATAAGAACGATGGTTACATCTGTGAACAGGATGAGAAGTTTGAGTTGCTTACAATCGATGAGATTGGACTTCCCTGTCCAGATATTTTTCCATACCAATATAATATTCTTGAATTGAATACGGCAGTAAAGCCATATGCTTTAAAACATGTTTTTGCAAACTATCCGGTTGAAAAACTTTGTTATATCGACCCAGATATCCTCATTTTCAAACCCTTAGAAAAAGTCTGGGAAGGGTTGGAAAATCATTCAGTTGTACTGACACCACATATGCGTAAACCGTTAAATGACAATGCGCATCCTTCTGAACTGTCAATTCTGCAAAGCGGCACCTACAATTTGGGCTTTATTGGTTTACGTCGAGGGGAAACCGCCTCTAAGCTTCTAAGCTGGTGGTCTGAACGCCTTTATCTCGATTGTGTCGTAGATATACCTCGAGGTTTGTTTACGGATCAGAAGTGGATGGACCTTGTACCAGGATATTTTCCTGACACGCTGATCTTGCATTGCCCTTCCTATAATGTGGCTTATTGGAACTTGCACGAACGGACATTGACTGTGGAAGGTGTGGTATTTTTTGCCGATAGAGAGCCTTTGTCATTTTTTCACTACTCCGGATACGATCCCCGACGCCCCTGGAGTCTGTCGAAACACCAAAACAGGCATGAACTTAAGGGGCAACCTGTAGTTAAAGTCGCTTGCGATATATATGGGGAAAAATTGTTCGCGGCTGGATTTACCTCGGTTGCTAATTGGCCCTTTGCTTACAACACATTGCCCAATGGTATACTTTTAAATGATGTTATCCGTCAGGTAATCCGAGAATGTCTCAGAAACCATCTTCCTTTTCCATCGCCCTCACTTGAATCCGATGATTTCTGTGCGTTTTTATTGTCACCGAACCGTAAATTATTCGGAACACCAATAGCCCCACTTTTCCACGCGATACTCCAAAGACGGCCTGATGTAGTGGCGGCATTCCCTAGAGCTTTTCAGGACCAATCGGATGATGGTTTTTGGGGATGGGTAATTACCTCCGGTGTTAATGAGATTGGCATTGGAGAATTGATTAATGGTTGGGGGCATCTGGCACGAAAGATCAATCCGGTTAAAGTGCTATTCGATACTTACCGGAGTCGTAACGACCTGCAGGAGGCTTTTCCGGATGCATTGTCTCATGATGAGAGATATGTACAGTTATGTCAATGGGGTAAAGATTACGGTACTGTTGAGATCGAAAACTTTAGTGTCAGTGATGTTAACCGAGTGCGAGCCGCGAGGGGGGGAGTCTATAAAATTCTGTGCCTTTATTTTCAACGGGTCGATTTGCAAAAAGAGTTCTTCAACATATTTACTCGAGCTGGTTTGGCCCGTTTTAAACACTGGATGATTAACTCATTACCTCAACTTAAAAATGTCACTGAAGATGATATCGAGTTGTTTTACCAGTGGGGGGTAGCGTGTCCGGAAATTTTACAGAAAATTACGTTAACTTATAATGTCTGGTTTCGGGAAAATGTTGGATGTGTCCCCAATGTCTTCAGTTTGAAAAAAGTTCATGAATTCTTGCAGTTAGTTGGTGTTGACCTTGACAGAAGACAGCTCTTTAAATGGGTAACTCAAGAACTTTTGCCTAATCATGAAGAGCATGTGGGATACTATTATTATTCTAACCCAAACCTACAAAAAGCATATCCAGATGCCTTTAGGTCGCGGAATGCTTTAATCAAAGTTATCGATCGAATTTTGAAAGACTGCGAATATAGTGAATCCGATTATATAAACTGGATACAGCAACTAAAAGATCGGATTGACACCCGATCGACCCGACAGATGGTTAATGTTGCCGGTTATTTTTGTTCGGCCACAGGTATGGGACAGTCAGCACGATCCATGCGATCGACTTTGATGAAAGCAGCCGTTGATGTGGTTGAGTTTACTCTTCCCAACTGTCATACTGACCTGGAGTCGTTGGAATTCCCCACGAATGGACTACTCTTTGGTTTCCCTTCCGCATTGGCGGATACAAGCATTATTATTGCCAATGCAGATCATTGCGATCCAGCCAACAAGATATTTCCTTCTGGTTATCTTGGTGGGAAGAAAATCGGCTATTGGGTATGGGAAACCGAGAGATTGCCTTCTAGGTGGTTAGATTCACAAGATTATTATGATGAGATCTGGACGCCGTCGCAGTTCTCCAAGCAGGCTATTTCCTCCTGTGTTTATAAGCCGGTGCATGTTGTTCCACATGTGATTGATCCAGTGGAATTTGAAGAAGTCCAGCGGGCGGGTGATCGTGCAAAGTTTGGACTTCCTGCCGAAGCTTTCATTTTTGGTTTTTTCTTTGATCAAAAAAGCATCATGCAACGGAAGAATCCAGAAGCAGTTATTGATGCCTTTTGTAGTGCGTTTAACGGAAATGATTCTGTATATCTCCTGCTTAAGGTGAACTCGTCTGAACCGGGGAATTTGGCTTATGAGAAATTGAAAGCGCGAGGAAGAAAAAACAATATCATATGGTTTGAACAAACCTTAAACAAGGTCGACACATTGGAGTTGATGGCTTCACTGGACGTCTATGCTTCTCTGCATCGGTCGGAAGGGTTCGGGTTCACACTTGCTGAAGCGGCCTTTTTGGGAAAACAGATAATCACTACTAATTATTCAGGTAATGTCGATTTCATATTCGACGGTGAAGCTTATATGTTGAAAACAAAACGGGTTGTAACAGATCAGGACTATGGCCCTTATCCTCTCGGAACCATATGGGGTGAGCCGGATATTGCAATGGCAACAGCATGCATGGTTGAGTTGTATCAAAACAAGGGGAAGAAAAAGTATAAATTACCTGTGGATAATATTGTGGAAAGATTAAGTCCAGAACGTGTGGGAGCACTTGTGGCAGATTTGCTCAGCAGGGAGAATTAGCAGTTATGGCGAACAAGCATCAAATTGTGGCTCAAGAACAAACTGAACTGGAACGACTGATACTGAATTTTCATGACATCTCGATGCGGAAGTTTCGTAACGATTTCTTACCTAAACCGACGTTTATAGGAGTAGGTGCAGGACGTTGTGGAACCAGTGCCCTGTATGCCATGCTGAGATCACACCCCGAAGTATATTTATCACCATTGAAGGAGGTAAATTTTTTCGGAATTCGCGATAAAGAGTCAAGTCAATTTGGATTAACTTTCAGCGAGTATCTCAATTATTTTCTGGGTGCTGCTCAGGGGCAGCAGATAGGGGAGGTTTCACCTGCCTATTTGACCTATCCTCTCTCTCTGGAGCGTATCAAATATTATTTACCAAATGCCAGATTAATCATTACGGTTCGGGATCCGTATGAGAGGTTTGTTTCTCAATTTAAACACCATTCTGATAAGCATAAAATTAATAGTTTGGATAAGTATGCGAAGGAGGCATTGAGCCAATATAAAGCCGGTTGGCCTAATGGTAAAAATTGGTATGCTCCTGTTAAAAATCTATATCAATCACTTTATTATGAAGGGATTGATTTTATTTATAATAATTTTGAAAAAGAGAACATCATAATAATACACCAAAACGATTTAAGTCGGAACAGTAGTTCGGTTTTACAACAAATATGTAAATTTCTTGGAATTGAAGAAATCAAAATAGAAAATAGAAGGACTAATATGTCTGATAGCGCTGAAGTAGATCTGGAAATCACTGACAGCCGCAAACAACAATTGAAGGATATTTTTTTAGAAAATCAAATTCTTTTAAAGAAGAATTATGGAATTGTATTCTGAATAAATAGGGTAAAGTGTTATTTAAAGTATTTTTTATATAGGAAAAATTATAATCTTTATTATTGAAGAAAAAAGGTCGAAAAAGAACCCTGGGTTTATGGTCAGAAAAGTTGTGTCTGGGCTGGTCTGAATTTGTAGAAAAGGCTGGCATCCAGAAAACTATTCGATATAACCGGGTTTGAAGGGGGGGAAATGAAAAAAATCACTGTACATGCCGGTCTTCATAAAACAGGCACTTCCAGCGTGCAGCTATTTTTTAGAGATAATCATATCCGGTATTTCCAAGATGGTTTTTTCTACCCCAGTTTTACCAGTAATCATCGGAATGGGGTGATGTTTAATCATTCAATGCCATTGTTTAATATTTTTTGTGATGATCCTGAAAAATATCACATGAACAAAAGGTACGGAATCACCTCGTCCGATTTATTGCTTGAAGTCTCGAATTATAAGGCACAGCTGATAAACCATCTCAATGATAAGAGATGTAATAGGGTACTGTTTTCAGGAGAGGATCTCTCGGCTCTCAGTGAAGGCGCATTGCGACGCCTGAAGCTTTTTTTTGAGGAAAATCTGGGGAAGCAGGACATTTTAATGGAGTGTGTCATTTATGTTCGTCACCCTCTGACGTGGTTGACAAGTGAGGTGCAACAATCAATCAAAGGTGGCTGGTCTTTTTCTGAAGCCATTGCCCAAAAAAACCGGCCTGCTCAACCATTTTATCTCAATCGTCTCAAAAACCTGAAAAAAGTCTTTGGTAATAATCTTGTCATTAATAAATTTGAAGATGCGATCAGGCATAGTAGTGGCCTTGTTGGGCATTTCTTACAGCACCTTGACATTCCTCTCCTGGAAGACTGTAAATCTGAGGGATACACTCAAAATGCGAGTATTTCAATGGAAGCGGCGGAAATCATTTCACATGTGAATTCCCTAGAACCGTTTTTCCAAAATGGCCGGGTCTCATCGCATCGAAAACAGGGGGATATTTGGCCGCTCTTTACAGTTCGTGGAACACGTTTCGGTTTGTCTCGGCAGGCTAATGAGGAATTTTGGTCAGATAGTCGGTCCGGACGCCAAGTACTGCTGAATGATTTTGGTATTGATTATAAATACATTGATACTACTGATCCGGAGCTTTTATGGAATGATGAGTCTGTCGGTGACTTAAAAGCTTCTCTTGATAAGCTTAATCCGACGGTCAGAGCTCTTGCGGAAAGTTATATTGACGCTCATTGTTTGAAGTAAATAATGAGCAATGTTGAAAAACATGGCAGCTGTGCTCAGTGAACTGTATGTTTCCTGACCTACCATTTTATATATTACTACTCACCTGACCATATTTCTATGGTTAATTTTAATTGTAGGAGGTCCTTTGAAATTTTCCATTATTGGCATGAGCCATATAAACTGTATGTCTAATGCTGCAAAAAACAGAAAAAATACAGGAAGCGACTTTTCGTTTTTGCAATTGCGGGATGAAAAGTTTTTAAAGAAGGGTGTTGAGCGTAAAATTACGACCTATTCTGATTGCAATGGGGATATCATTTCGTATGAATTAGCAAAAATATCAAATTCAGTTGACTTTTGTGTCCTTTGTTTAACCGGTAATGAGCATGTTTTTATCACCTTGGTCAATAATGGGGACTTGTCCAAGGCATCTGTAGAGAGAAGAGTTGATATAAAGCTTAATAACTATAGAACCTGGCTCCGGAATATAACAAAGCATATCGGCATTCCGGTTGCTGTTATTCCTCCAACTCCACCATTTGAATCAACAACCAGCCTTATCGAAAAATCAGGCAGGTTTGCTCAGAAAATCGATGAATTTGGTGTCTCGCCCGCAGAGGTTCGATTATTTGGGTGGCAATGCCAATGTGATGGGATTCGCAAAGCATGTGCTGAGGAAGGTGTTACGTATATCGAACTGCCTGGTGAAATATTTTCAGAAAACGGATTCTTGAAGGAAGAATATATAGGAAGGGATCCGTTTCATGCAAATGAAGCATATGGCCTCGCTTTATTGGATTATTTCGAAGCCAATAGCTCCGGTGGTGAAGGGAATATCACTTTCGGAGGCCGGGTATTACTACCTCCTGGAGATATGCAAAAAAAGGCTGCATCTGAAGAAACATCGACAAAAAAACATCCATATGTCGGGCTGCCTGATCGAAATTACTGGAAAAAAGGTGTAACCCAAGTTCCTCAGACTGAATTCGATCCCGTTGGAGTAGTACCTTTTAAAATTTCCTCCCAAGATAATGTTGCGACAGCTGGTAGTTGCTTTGCACAACATATTTCGAAAAGGATCCGTGCTGGAGGATTTCGATTTTTAGTCACTGAGACAAAAGAGGAGTTTTCCGAAGAGGAAGCTGCGAAGAAGGGGTTTTACGATTTTTCTGCTCGATACGGAAACATCTACACTTCACGACAATTAACCCAGCTTTTTGATCGGGCTTTTGGATATTTCGTGCCGATTGAAGAAAGCTGGGAGTTACCTGATTCTCGCTATTGTGATCCTTTTCGACCAAGGATCGAACCTGGAGGATACGCGTCTATAGAGGAGTTACGGAGAGATAAAGTACAGCACCTGTCTGCTGTTAAGAAGATGTTTGAAACATTAGACATCTTTGTTTTCACTCTAGGTCTGACCGAGTGCTGGGTTTCCAGACTTGATGGTGCTGCATACCCTCTTGCTCCTGGGGTTGCCGGTGGAAATTATTCAGATGAGAAGCATGAATTTATCAATTTCGGTGTAGAGGAAACGGTATCGGATCTTGAATCTTTTTTGCAAAAGCTTCGATTGATTAACCCTGGTTCCAGAGTAATACTTACCGTTTCACCTGTACCGCTCGCAGCAACATTTGAACCTAGGCACGTCCTTGTTTCAACCACATATTCGAAATCTGTATTGCGAGTTGCCGCTGAATCAGTATCTCGTCGCTTTGACAATGTTTTATACTTTCCGTCTTACGAAATTATCACCGGGAACTATAATCGTGGCACCTATTTCGGGAAGGATCTGCGATCTATTACACAGGAAGGTGTAGACCATGTAATGTCGATATTCATGGGCCGAATGACGCAAAATGGAAATGTACATTCGGATGCAGTTCCCGTTTCACAGCCTGATTTTGAACGTGAAATGGAGGAATTGGCTGAAGCTGAATGCGATGAAGAATTGCTGGAAAATGATTAAGTTCACTGGCGCTGTTTGATATTTAGCCAGTTTGGGACCTGCTGTCACGTGTTGGTCATCTTTCCTGGTTTTCCTATTTTGACCTGTTTGTTATGAGATAATGAATCTTATGAAAGGGTGTGCGTTGAAATTATTAAAGATACCGTTATGTCTCGTTTTTCTGTTACTGACGGTAGGCCATTCTTTTTCACAGACGGCAGAGATGGCTTGGGAAGATCTCGTCGGAACGACACTGATTGGGAAGAAAGCTTATGCCTTTGTTGATAATCGCCCTGATTTCAAAAATGTTCTTATCTATGGAGACTCAATATCTGTTGGGTATACCGCACAGGTTAGAAAAAAACTTGCCAACAAAGCAAATGTTTACAGAATTTATTGCAACGGCGGCAGCTCCTCTTCTTTTATTGAAAAGATGAACAAAATGCAATTGGTGATGGGCGATGAAAGTGTTTCTGGTCACTGGTCATTTGATTGGGATGTGATTTATTTTAATGTTGGTCTGCACGATTTAAGATATTTAAGGGACAGAGACCGCAGAGTTACTACTGTTGCTGAGTATAAGGACAACTTAGAGGATATCGCTCAATATCTCATAAACCTTGCCCCGGATGCAACATTGGTATTCGCCACTACCACCCCTGTTGTTGAAGGATCCAAAGGGCGGGAGGCAGGAGATGCAAAAATCTATAATGAAGCAGCGTTTGATGTGTTTGAACGTTATCCTCAGATAATTGTTCATGATCTATATAGTTTTACAAAACCTTGCATACATGAATGGCAAAAGAGCTTGGGGGATGTTCACTTCAATTCTATTGGCCGCAGAGCGCAAGGAGCAGAAGTTGCTCGTGTGCTGCTGGATGTGCTTAAGAACAACGATGAGAAAATGCCTTTTATCAAAGGGCCAGTCAGTCGGAAATTAGGGGCCTGTAAAGGGTTATAGCTCCGATTGGGTGTTATTGTCAGTAAGCGAAAAGCCTTTCCAGGATGAGTCTGCCTAAAAAATGTTGATTGATAATTAGTTAAGAGGGTCCAATGTCTTATGCCGGCTTAATACGTGCTTTGCTGTTTCTCGTTATATTCGTCATTGCCCGGGATTGCCGGGCTGATAGTGTTGCTCCCCATACATCTGACTTTGTTGTTTCGGTAGGGAGCATAAGCGAGCTACGAAAAGTTGTACCACCCAATAATGAGGCTACCGTCAATGTCTTGGGATATTACCGTGCAGGAGACGGGGGCGGAGGGCCGATTCGGTTTTGGTCACCGGAATCCAATTGTATCGATAACGGGGGATCGTGTATTGATCCCGAGCCGAAGAACGGGAGGCAAGGGCGATGGGTATGGGAATATTCCGGGCCGGTCAATGCATTATGGTTTGGGGCCATTGGCGACTTTCGTTACCAGACGTCTAAAGGAACCAATAATCGTAGTTTTATTCAAGCGGCACTCAACGCAGCGGTGTCATCTGAAGGAACAGGTGCAGTGTTCCTCCCCAACGGGCAGTATCTTGTGTCGACAGAGTCAGGGGCAATCCACATTCCCGAAGGAGTGGAGTTTTATGGAGAGGGAGGTGTCCAGACGCGCCGCCCCGTGAAACAGGTCCATGGCACGAAACTGTGTATTCGAGGGAAGCTGCATTCAGCTTTTCAATATGGTCGTGGCAGTTATATCCATAACTTGAACATAGATTATCCAGACCAGGCAACAGACCCAATTACTCCAGAAGTCTATCCTCCGTGCTTCGATAAAGGAAAAACGTCAGGTGCACGGACAATATTTGAAAACCTTATTTTTGACCGCTGCTATTTCGCCTTTAATGCTTCGGGTGGCACATTTTTAAATAATGTACATGGAACCTTCTATCGAGCTTTTATAAGGATCAATAATTCTTCAGCGCTGTCACATATTACCAATTGTTCAAGTTCGGCTATGTGGCATCTGGGAAAGCAAAAGAACACGTTGGCTTTTCAGCAGGATAATCTCATATGGTTGGAAATCTCGGGCGGTGCTGATGGTTTGCTTATTGGTGACTGCTCAGTTTTCATAGCGCACAAATTGATTTCTGTTGTTAATGGTGATTCGGTCAATTTTTTTAGAGTCAGTAACCTACTTGGTGATGGGGTTGTGTTACCGTTGGACACTGACGGTTCGGTGAAAATTCTATCGATGCAGTTTGACAATTGTATGTTCAGGCTTGATAACAATCACGGGAAGCGAAAGCCATCAGCGGCGATTATCATTAATTCGACTGTTCCTAAGTTTTATTCGGACAGGGTGGTTCAATTCAATAATTGCCGATTCAGGGTTGCACAAGGGGGGCTGGTTCATATTACCGGAGGTGGAATTGATAAGTTTATCTTAAATGACTGTACTGTACATGACTGGAATAAATCCGGCGGTAAAGATCCGAACCGTATGTCGATTGTTCACGTTGATACGGATTCAGTCGATCTGCAAATTCATGGCGGCATGTTTGATAATTTTCACCAGAACCGAAAGGGTATACCTTCGACGGTTGTGACCTTCTCTTCTTCAAAGTCAGAGGGGAGGACCGTCTCCATTGTCGGGCTTGTCGTCAAAAATGTGGAGCATGTAATACACTACCGAAAAGCTGCAGCGGTAGAAGTAGCAACAATGGTCGGAAATACTGGGGTGGGAGTGGAACACCCAATCCGTAAAGAAACCGGTGCAACGGTTTTCCGCGAGGTAGAGGTCGGAAATAATTGGTAGAATTGGATTTGCCGCCCTTTGTAGGAGAATTTTTCAAGCTTCTCTAATGTGTGTTAGTGTTAAAAGGGAGATGCTTACTGATCAGGATCACAAATACGACACGGCGAGTTCCTGAGTATACCTTCTCCCGAAACAGGCTCTACAACGATCTGAGTTCCTACCGGCAGAGCATCTTGAGGTTTGAATCTGAAAACAAAACCACACTCTCCTGTCGGGTGGACGCCTCGCTTCAACAGGCCCGGGCGCATTTGATTTGCCTCAACCTGTCCAATCTGAGCATCACCGACCAGTAACGCAACTCGAACTGGTTTTTCCATATCGGCACCAATTGCCCATCCTGAAACCACTTGAGGTTCGGCTCGATTAATTTTGCCTTTTACCTGAGGATGATCTGAGAACAAACCTGGATTTTTCGTAGCCTTTGCACGGTGTTCTTGCACCAAACGCAGAAAATACTCCGTGCAATGTGCTGAATCGATTACCGGCGATTCATTGAGTTGCCAATCTTCCTCGTCGTAGCCATACTTCTTTAACCATGGTGTCATGATATCCCGATAATCTGCAACATCTTCCTCGGTGAACCAGTTTCGCCAATCACCATATCCTTTTGTTCTTTCAACACGGCGGAGTCGAGCGGGTACTTCAGCTTTTCCTCTCACCGCGAATCCCAAGTATTCCTCCAAGGGAGAAAAGTCACCTGAGACAAAATCCTCGTATTTATATAATAAACTTTCAGGCATAGTCGCGATATAATCGTCAAACGAAGATAATGATTTTCTGATTTTTGATTCAAAGCTTAAAGTTGCACTTTTTTTGTCATTGACACTTTTGATGGTTGCCAATAATTCGCGGATAGAAACACTCCTAGGATCACGTTCTTTTCTTTCGAGACACGTTTTGACTATGTTGACACTGTTATCATCTTGCAGGTAAATTTCTCGAAATTGTGAGTAGAGTAAAGCACTGACCATGCGGTCACGAGGATCTCTTAGAATGGTTATCTTCTTTTCGAAACCAGAGAAAGATTGCTTGTTTAAGTCCTTGGAACTTATTAGTATTTTGGCGATCACACCATCGCTCTCATCGAGGCCGGCAACGTACTCTTTTGGCTCAAAAAGAATTTTAGGTTTTTTACTTAAGGAGTTTGTGACTAGATATAAGAGGCCTGTGGTCCCAGTTTTAGGCAGCCCTGCAATTAATATTCTCATATTTTCACCTTTCGTTACTTTTTATTTTCTTCACTGAAACAGCAATTGCAATAATAATGATTTCTTGCTGTACTAAAATTACTTAGAATCATGTTCAGCATACACGTCTACACCATCGATTATGAGGCTTATCAGCTTAAATAAATGAAACTGTCTCACTTAAGAGAGCCCTTTGACTAGATTTAAGTTTCAGCTGTTTCCTGCTGATTGTTCTTTATCAATGATGAAAGCCATTTGGATAATTTTGCGACCACACCATGAATAAGAAATACGCAAACTCTTAAAGCTCATGGAATCATTTACAAAGAGACGTGGAGAGAATTTAATCTTTAAAGCAAGTTATTCCTCTGATTGATCGCCTTCAAGGTACCATGCTATTGTTCTGAGAAACCCACTTTCTAACGATTCGAAAGGTTCAAACCTTAACTCATGAAAAGCTTTAGTTGCATCGATAGCATAACGTCGATCATGGCCAAGGCGATCATCAATATGCATGATCAAGCTGGCAGACTTACCTCTTTGTGCCATAATAGCCAATGGATACTGGATTGTCAGATCTGATCTTTGATTAAAAGCCTGGTCCATGTATTTGCATACCAGCTTAACGATGTCTATATTTTTCCACTCGTTGTTCCCGCCTATATTGTAGTTTTCCCCAACTCTTCCTTTTCGTATGACTAAATCAATACCTCGGCAATGATCGTCGACATAAAGCCAGTCACGGATCTGCAGGCCGTCACCATAAACAGGCAGTGGCTTGTTGTGTAGGATATTGGTGATGATGAGAGGAATCAACTTTTCCGGAAACTGGTACGGACCATAATTATTGGAACAGTTACTAATGGTAGTCTGCAGACCATAGGTTTCATGATAGGCGCGGACGAGGTGATCCGATGATGCTTTGCTGGCAGCGTATGGTGAATTGGGAGCATAGGGGGTCGTCTCGGTAAAAGGCGGATCATCCTCTCCCAGGGTTCCGTAGACCTCATCGGTTGAGACATGGTGAAAAAGGTGGGGAATTATCTTTTCACCATCGAGCCAGAGTTTTTTGGCGGCTTTAAGCAGGACATGAGTACCAATTATATTTGTCTCCAGAAAGGCATCAGGGCCGGAGATTGATCTATCGACATGGGATTCCGCTGCAAAGTGAACAATGGTGTTAATGCTGTATTCATGAAGGAGTGTTTCAACCAAAGTTCCATCGCAGATATTGCCGTGAACAAAGGAATAATTCGGGTTGTCTTTTACCGGGTCAAGGCTGGCCCGGTTCCCGGCATAGGTAAGGGCATCAAGAACAACAACCTTGTCCGCAGGATGATTCTTAAGCCAGAAATGGACAAAATTGCAACCGATGAAGCCAGCCCCACCCGTAACAAGAAGATTTCTGTTTTTAATCATGAGAGTGTTCCTTGCAACATTTCTTTCAGGGAAACCCGCCAATGTGACGAGTTTAGGGAAAAGTCTTCCCAGGTTGCACTGCAGTCAAGCACGGTGTAAGCAGGTCGCTTTGCCGGTGTAGGATATTGACTGGTTCTGATAGGCATGATAGGTATCTCTTTGTTTAACAAACCAAGGGCCAGTGCTTCGCTCTGAATGGTTACTGCAAAATCATACCAGCTGGCGACGCCAGCATCGGTCCAATGATAAATACCTTTCGATTTCGGATAAGCTACTGCAGCAGTCCAGATGGTCTTGGCCAGCGTCCTGGCCCAGGTAGGCGATCCTGCCTGATCGTAGATCACACCAAGTTGTTCTTTGGTTCGCATAAGATTAAGCATGGTTTTCACAAAATTACTGCCATGGGCTGAGTATACCCAGGCTGTGCGAAAAATTAATACGTCACCCTTTGTCTCCCTGATAACGGCCTCTTCGCCCTGATGTTTACTTTTTCCATAAACATTGAGGGGGCGGGGAGTAGTCTCCGGCAAATAGGGTAATGGAGAGTTGCCATCGAACACAAAATCGGTAGAGACATGTATAAGCCGACAACCTGCAGCATGGCAGGCTCTGGCGATATTTTCGGGACCGGTCTTATTGACCATGAAAGCCGCGTTTGTGTCCGATTCCGCTTTGTCAACGGCGGTGTATGCAGCACCATTTATAACAACGTCGGGTTTTAATTCTGCAATATTTTTATCAACTTGCAACGGATCTGTAATGTCCAGGGAATCAATATCGACTGCATAGAGATCAAGCTTTTCAGGTCTGGTATATATAAGCTCATGACCCAGTTGACCGTTAGATCCAATAATAAGTACTTTCAATTTTTATATTCCACAAATTTATCGTTAATAAAGTATCCTGTTTCTTTCAGCGGGAGCGCAGCCCTGTCTTTCTGGGAAAGATTCGGTGGCATGCCATTTACCAGTGGCCATTTAATGGACAGGTCGGGGTCATTCCACAAAAGAGAACATTCATGTTCTGGTGCGTAATAATTTGTACATTTATAGACAAATTCCGCCTGTTTGGAGGTGACATAAAATCCATGGGCGAATCCTTCGGGTACCCAGAGTATAATTTTGTTTTTTGCAGATAGTGTGACTCCAACCCATTCACCAAATGTGTTAGAATCCTTCCTGAGATCAACCGCCACATCAAACACTTCTCCCCTGATCACTCGGACCAGCTTTCCCTGGGTTTGGTTTTTCTGGAAATGAAGCCCCCTCAGGATACCTTGCCCGGAACTGCTGTGGTTATCCTGCACGAATTTTGCCCTGATACCGGCCTCAGCCATTTTTCTTTCCTGGAAGGTTTCCATAAAAAAGCCGCGTTCATCGCCAAAGACTGCAGGTTCGATAATTTTCACATCTGGTATCTTGGTATCAAGAATCTTCATGCAGCTTGAAACTCCTTCAACAGGTTAAGAAGATAGGTGCCGTACCCACTCTTTACTAAAGGCTGTGCTATTTCCTCCAGTTGGGTGGCCGTTATAAAACCTTTTCGATAGGCAATTTCCTCGGGGCAGGCTATCTTCAGTCCCTGACGAAGCTCAAGGGTTTCAATAAAGGAGCCGGCAGCCATTAAATCCCCATGGGTTCCGGTATCCAGCCAGGCTGCACCGCGACTCAGCTGCTCCACATGCAGACTGGCGTCCCTCAGGTACCATTCATTGATGCAGGAAATTTCAAGTTCACCCCGGGCGGAAGGCTTAATTGATTTTGCTACATCACAGACCCTGTTGTCGTAGAAATAGAGACCGGTCACCGCATAAGGAGATTTTGGTTGTTTTGGTTTCTCTTCAATGGAAAGTGCTTTTCCTGCTTTGTCGAGTTCAACGACACCGTATGCTGAAGGGTCATTGACATGATATCCGAAAATGGTTGCGCCATGTGTTCGGTCACTTGCTCTTTCAAGCATTTGACTGAAGTTTTGACTGTAAAACAGGTTGTCTCCCAAAACGAGTACACAGTTTGAATCAGCGATAAAGTCTTCTCCGATGATAAAAGCCTGAGCCAGACCATCTGGAGATGGCTGTACTTTGTAGCTTAAGTTTATTCCCCAGTTGGAACCATCTCCCAGCAGTTTTATAAACTGCTCCTGATCCTGTGGTGTTGTGATGATGAGGATGTCTCGAATCCCCGCCAACATGAGCGTTGACAGTGGATAGAAGATCATTGGTTTATCATAGACCGGTAAAAGCTGTTTGCTGACAACCCTAGTCAAAGGATAGAGCCGTGAGCCGGTGCCCCCGGCCAGAACAATTCCTTTTCGTTGGGAAATGCGCTTATTCATGTAAAAAAACTCCTTTTACGTGCTATAGGAATGAGATTGACATAGAGTTTTTCTTGTTTATCAGCTTAAACATCCCGATGTTCTTTGATGGTGGCCCAGGTGATTCTTACTGCACCGTATAGCAGTAATAAAACTACAAGAATGCTAATGAGATTATAGACTCTGTGCGGGAACTCGGCTTCTTCAGCAAGGCTGGGGCTGTCAACTACAACCAGATATTTAAGTTTGCGGTAGGCTTCAATTCGGGCTTGTTCCAGACTCATCAGAGAGGCTTTATAGAGGTCGGTAGCAAATTCAAGATCCAAAAGGAGATCTGCATGTCTGGCATTGACATCACTGAAGGTATTGTTTTTATCTCCAACCAGTTTGCTGCGTTCTATTACCAGTTGTTCCTCTAAAGCTCCAATTTTGGCTTTCAAAGCGACTATATCCGCTGCCGCATCGTTCATATAACTGCGTAAATTGTTTAACTGAGCTTTGTTGCGGGTGAGATCAGCTTCCAGTTCATTGACCATAGTGAGTTTTGCACCGCTTTCCTGCTCCGGGCTGAATAATTGATATTTTTCTTGAAACTCGAGGATTTGTTGCTTGCTTTTTCGCAGATGCTCTGCAGCCCTATCTAATTCATTTTTAACAAAGTTGACCTGCTCCGAAGCAAGTTGCTGGCCGATCTGATTAATATACTGTTCACTATGCTGCAAGACAGTCTTCACGATCTTCTGAGCAAACTCAGGAGTGAATGCCTGAGCCCGAATGGACAAAACTCCTGAGAGGTCATCATAATTGACCGCAATATGTTTTCGGTAGTAGGCTAAAAATCCCTCTTGGGACTCCCCCTTCCAGAGTCTGGAGAGGATATCGGCATCCTTGCTTTGATAGTGGTCACGCAGAGAGAGTGATTTATCTATTTGATGCAGCATGTCCAGGGATAAAATAAATTGCCGAACCAATTGCGCATCCTGCATACCGGATGACATGCCTGCCCCCAGCAGGGCGATCCCGAATTCACCCTTGTTGTCGCTATCCGCCTGTTTGACTATCACTTTGGCCTCCCCGACATATCGATCAGTGGCAATCAGTCCAAAGTAGCAGCCGCATAAAACCAATGGCAACACCACACCCCAGAACCACGAGCGCTTCCAGAATGCTGTAGATGGCTTGCGAAGTTCACCTGAAGAGGAGCTGCTTCGTGGGGATGTCATCTTATTATCAGCAGCTGTATCCTGCTGAGACGGCTTTTCTGTGACTGATCCTTCAGCTTTCGCGGCTTGGGGTTCAATTTTAGAGATTGTAGGTGGTAGATTCTTATTCGTCATAAATGTTGGTTTTCCATTTCTGTCAGAGTTGCTGATAAACCGTGAGAGCTTCTTCAAATTCCTCATATACAGTCATTTGCCCCTCATGCATCACGATGCCTAAATTGCATCCAAATTGCCGTAGTTGGGCAGGGGCATGGGACACCATTACGATATTTGCTTCCAGCCTTCTTTTATCAAGCAGAGCACTGGCTTTTTTCTTAAATGCCGGATCACCTACAGAGGTGATTTCATCGAGCAGGAAGATATCAAAGTCAAATGCCATCGATAGACCGAAGGCGATTCGCGCCCTCTGACCGTTTGAAAGGGTCTTGACAGGAAGATCAAACTTTACTCCTAATTCGGAAAAATCCTGGACAAAATTTTCAATCTCAATGAAATTGGAACTCCCGTGGATGCGGCAGACAAAACGGCAGTTTTCCCTACCCGTCATGCTTCCCTGGAATCCCGAAGCGAGGCCCAAGGGCCAGGATATTCGCTTGTCGGTGGTGATTTTTCCTCTGTCAGGAAAATCGATACCTCCAAGCAGTCTCAAAAGAGTTGATTTCCCTGCTCCGTTGCGTCCAAGAATTGCAATGTTGCGTCCGGTTGGGAGTGTGCAACTGACATTTCTTATTACATACTGACGCCCGAATTTTGTGGGATATGATTTAGTCACATTCTGCAACTGGATCATGATGCCACCATCCGCTTCCAGTCAAGTCTATACATTGCCAGTCCGAAGAAAACCGTAACCAGAGCTATAAAAGCAAGATATCCAATGGACACAGAGTCTGCGTTATAGCTGGGATAACAGGCATTACGTATTAATTCGATGGCATGCAATATCGGATTCCACAACAGATAATGGTGGTATTGGCTGGGAATATCATTAAGTGAAAAAAAGAGTCCGGAGATAAAAAACAGTGGCCGTGTCAACAATGGAATTACCTTGCCTAATTCAGGGACACGCATCTGCCCAACGCAAAGTATCATACCTATACCACCTGCAAATATACAGAGTAATGCAAAAAATAAGGCAAGTTTAACTGGATCTGCAATGGTTGCGTCAAAGCCAAACCACCAGAAAACAGTCATAAAAAGCAGCAATACACTGCAGAAAATCAAAACCTCAAGCAGGATTCTCGCCATGATCGCGTCAATAGGTCTCACCTGGCGGTAGTTGAAGAGGCCCTGGTTGGCGTTAACAGCTGCGGCTCCCTGGGTCAATAGTTTTGAAAAAACCTGGAATGGTATATAGCCAAGCATAAAAAAAATAGGGAAGGGGATACTGTGAGTTTCACCTCCAAATAACGATCCGCTCCCCCTAAAGGATCTGATGGCCGTAAGTAGTAAGATAAAAGTCAACGGCTCCAGAAAAGCCCAGATCAGCCCCAGGCGATATGCTCCGAATCGAGTCTTCAGCTCTCGAATAAATAGTGCGAAAACAACGTCTTTTAATACTTGCAGGGAGCTACGCTGTTTATGAGTTGTCGTTAATAACATATACTTAGGTGAACCTGGAAATCATTTTCCTGGATGTGGTTATTGTTTGATTGCGGATTTTCTTGATTTGCCGGTAGGCAATGGATGTATCGTATCTGGCCTGCTCCTTTCTGATTCCCTCAAGGACCTGTTCAATTTCACAAAATTCATTTGTGATGGGATGAATATACCGGGGATATAACAAAAGCGCACCTGCAACAAGTTCATTTTTCGAAAGAGAACGTCTTCGTCTTTCGCAAATGTGGCTATCTTCTGTTAACCCCCAGCCGGCATAAAACGGTATCCCATAGGTTGCTACTTTTTTACCTCGAAGAAGTGCATCAAAGCCACACAGGGAGGTGATCGTATGGACTTCATCGACCAATGATATGCATGTATCGATACTGATATCCGAGACGAGCTGATCACAATATTTTAGAACAACGGTATCCGGAATCTTTCCCTCTCTGTTGCCGGCGACAACATCCGGATGAGGCTTGTATAGAATATATGAACCAGGGTTATTTTTTCGAACCAGCTCAATAAGGGAAGCATTAGTCATACCAAATCCACCCAGACGGATGGAGGCATCATCATCTACCTGCCCCGGAATCAGAATAATTTTGTTATGGTTACTGGCATCAACATCAAGTCCCCCGTGGGGGGTACAATTGTACTTCGACAGTTTTCCTTGAACTATTGCATCAGCAATTTTTTCAGCCCTCTCCAGCAACCCCGTATGCGCTTTGAAATCATAGGTGTTGTAGATATATTCCAGATCACTTTCCCTCGAAGGATCAATGTATAATCCTCTTGAGTCGACAACCAGAGAATAGGGTCTGGTCAGGTCGGACCCAAGGGATACGGACCGAATAAATCCATCCTCGACATGGTATGTATCTATACAATTTGAATCAATAACTGTGTCAAGTTCCGGATTTTCAGGTTTGCTCCAGATAAACAACTTGGCGTTTTTCTTTTTGGCGAGGCCTTCAATCTTTTGAGGACTTGAACAAAAGATCAGATCGTTTTTTTCATACGACTGGAAAAAATGCCTGTGATGCAATCTTTTCCAGTATGAAAAACCGTGGAACAGAAGAGTAGAGCGGTTGGCTATCTCTATTTCCCGATGCCTCTTGATGGTATAGAGGGTGTCGATGATGTCGGTTTCTTTATCCAGAAAGGGATTGTAATACCGGCAATAAAGAATATAGGCTCCGGCAAACAGCTGGTTGACAGTGAGTTTTCGATTTCTGCGGGGACAGGTGACCCGATCATCCGTCAGTCCCCATCCGGCATAAAACGGCATCCCAAAGCAGACACATTTTTTGCCGAGAAGAAGGGCTTCAAAACCCATTTGAGATGTCTTGGTGTAAACCTTTTCGACTTCTTCAAGAAGATGTATCGGATTAACATCCTGTGTTATCACCCGACAGTTTTTAGGGATGTGCGCAAGATCGAAATCCGATTTCTTTTTTCCGGCAATCACGTCGGGATGAATTTTCAGATATACCTCCGCACCTGGATTTTCCCAAAAGGCCGCATCAATAATATGGCTGGTGGAAAACTGGTAACCATGGCCATATTCAAGAGACATGTCTCCAGCGGTCTGGGCAACGACCAGTATTTTTTTTCGATCATTGACTGCAATAATTCCATCAGGCAGAGTGTCCGTTGTATTATATTTGGATATTTTAAAGCGTATAAGTAAATCGATAGCCTGTTCGGCTTTTTGTTCTAACTCTCTGTCGGCGGAAAAGTCGTGTCCTGATAAGATTTCCTCAAGCCGGGAAGGCTTGGTGGCATCGTAATAGATACCGAGGTCATCTGTGACGAGAGAAAAAGAGGCAGCACCCTGCACTCCAAGTCCCACCGACCGTATAAAGCCGTCCTCAAGTCGAAAATAGGGAACTTCGTTTTGTAAGGCGGCACGCAGTGCCTTCTTTGTGTTTGGTTTATTGCCCCACCCGAGAAAGCAGGTTTCCCTATCATGCTTTTCCGAGGCGGAACAGAGCTTATCTCCCCAAAAAGAGTTGATAGCCCGGTGGTTCATCATTCCTTTAGAAAAAATGACAACTTTACTGAAATTCGATAACATAGTCCTGGTACACCAACACCAACAGATTACTAACACCCCTCAAGGGAGAGAACTGCCTTTCGCACATTATTTTCTTGTTTTTTTATGATCGAAAATAACCTGTAAGGCACTAAATGGCCAACAGGACACCGACGCTGACGGCGATCTGGTACATAATCTGCGTGATACCTTTGGTTATCTGAAGATTTTTTCCTTTAACCTCCGGCATTACAAGAATGGAGTCTCCGCTACGAATCATGGCCTTTTTTAATTGTCCCTCGGATTCATATTTCTTTGCACTGCCACTCTGGGAGACGACCAGGATGTTTTCGTCATCGGCATTTTCCGTCAGCCCGCCGGTCAGTTTGATGTAGTCATATGCCGAATAGCCTGGCACGTAGGTATGGGTGCCGGGAATCGAGACCTCGCCCTGAACATTGGCAAGGTTGGTCTTGGACGGAATATATATCTGATCCCCGTCTTCCAGGTAGATTGTGTTAAAGCTGGTTTTTTCGTTAATTACAATCTGCCCTTTCGGTTCGACCTCTCTGGCCCTTTCAATGAAACTCATGTACGACTTGTTTTCAAGACTTCTGATTTCACTTTCCTCTGGCGTCATAGATGAGTTTGTCAGAATTATAGATTCCAGTTTTTGCAGGTGGGCAAGCAGCAGCTGTTTTTGCTGTTCTCCGACGGATTTTCTGAATACCTGGACCGCCGCCGGGTTTGATCTCGCATTGAGCTGTATTCTTCCGATGACATCGCCCAGGGTGTCCTCCCTTTTTACTAAAATTGTATCTAATCCGTCATGTTCACCTGTAATCGAGATCTTGTTCAGAGTTGCTGTGTGGTCGGAGAAAAAATCAAGGGAATCACCTGACATCACATAGAGATTTTCTTTATCCTTGAGTGAACCAGAAGTACGCTTTTGCTGATTATCCCGCAGCCAACGGGTGATGGTAAAATTAGTCGTTTCGGGTTTCAGCATGGCCAGATCCAGTAGTTGCTCGAGTGGAACCTTTTTTTCGGCAAATTCAAATTTAAACGGTCGTATGACATCTCCTGTGACGGAGATCTGGTGCATGATAGTATTGACAGAGATGACATCCCCGCCTTGAAATTGAAAGAGGTCGTTTTGTCCGCTGACCAGAAACGAGTAGAGATCGATTTTTTTGACTATTTTGCTTCCCCGAAAGATATCAATGTTTCTGAAGCTGCCATATTTCAAGGCAATACCGCCAGCCCTGTCAAGATATTGAAGAACTGAATCCGATGACATCCCCTGATACAGGCCGGGTTCGTTGACGTTTCCGGTCACAAAGACGGTAATTGGCTGATAGGTGGATACATTGGCATAGACAAAAACCATATCCTTGTATGATTTCTTAATTTTTTCTTCTACCACAGAGAGCAGATTTTTATTCCTGACTCCGAGGACCTGAACGGTCCCCACCTTAGGCAGGAAAATATTACCCTGAGTGTCAACCGGCACCTCGGCGGAAAACTCAAAAGCTCCCCAGATTCGGATATTGATTATATCGCCAATATTGATGATATAATCCTTATTGAAACTGGGTTGTTTGATATCCCGAAAATGGCCCATGAACAGATTGTTGCCAAACACCGGTTGCTGCACATCAACCAGTGCCATTTCGGCTATTTCTTTGTCAGGGTCGGCAATGACAGATTCACTGACTGACAAGTCAGCGGCTGTACTGGCAAGTGACATACTGAGAGCAATGATAAGGGAGAATACGAGTGTTGTAATGGTCTTCATCGATATCAATCCTCAAAATCCTTTATGGCAGAACTGCCGGTTTCCTTATTTGATGTGCAGGTGACGGACACACCATTATTTTCTGTGCAACTTCAAGGTCTTCAGGGAGGCTCTGTTCAGCTTCCCCCAATTTGTCTTTGTCTCCAGAGGGTTAATGAAAATATCTCCTGGAAACTTTCCGGTAACTTCAATACCCTGATCTTTTTATTTCTGAAGATTCCGGGGCGTCATGACAAGATCGCCGCCAAAAAATTTCCGGGTATCTAAAATCCTCAGGACATCGGTTGCTCTAAAAACCGTAGAAGTTTTCTCTGACCTGATGCTTTTCTTGTAACTGTCTGGAATCATTGTCTGTTTTAGAAAGCGTAAAGGGCGGTATCGTGCCGGAATTACAACAAGTAACCGCATTTCAAAATGATGTTTTTTCAGTTTGAAGTTGAATTGAACTACCTATCCTTTTGATTTCACGGTGCTATGGCGAGCACGGATTGTAAATTATTCCGCGCTGTGTTGAGCTTCAACATACTAAAATTCGTTGCTTTGGTCCACCTGAAATCTACCCCCGGTAGACGGAAAACACGCCAGGACTCTTTTTGGTCCTTGAGGAGAGTCAGTGCCCTGGAGGTAACTTTGAGTCTGTAATTCCAATACCCTCTCTGGATTATTTTGTTTTTTACACCCAGGGGGGTACTAAACGAAGTGACAGAAAATTTGGAAGGCACTAAAAATAATTACCAACTTTCAGTGTCCATTCAATATTCATGGTGGTATATATATCATCGACTCGTCTTGTCACAGGGTGCGATGTCAGTTTCTTGGGCCAATGTCCATGCAGCGCTAAGCTGCGGCAGGATAAAAAATCTCATTTCAAAATAATAACCCTTATGTCATTTTCTGCTCTGGGCCTTACCCAACTTCTTTTGCGTGCTGTCACTGAGAAAGGGTATTCCGCTCCATTTCCAGTTCAGGTGCAGGTTATCCCGGCTATTCTTTCAGGAAGAGATGTGGTGGCAGCAGCAGAGACCGGTACAGGAAAAACTGCTGGTTTTACCCTGCCTTTGTTACAGCGTCTTGCCGGGGGCGGAAAAGTGAGAGGAAATCAGATTCGGGCCCTGATTCTGACACCAACCCGAGAGCTGGCAGTGCAGGTTGCTGAAAATGTTGCCACCTACGGTGAGCATCTTTCGCTGAAGTCCGGGGTTGTCTATGGTGGGGTAAAAATTAATCCACAGATGATGAAACTTCGGGGCGGCCTGGATGTACTGGTCGCAACACCGGGGCGCTTACTTGATTTATTCAGTCGGAATGCAGTGAAGTTTGCGCAGCTGGAGATCCTGGTGCTCGATGAGGCGGATCGGTTGCTCGATATGGGGTTTCTCGGTGATATCAGTAAGATCCTGGCTCTGTTGCCGAAAAAACGACAGAACCTCCTCTTCTCGGCAACTTTTTCCGCCGACGTTAAATCGCTCACCAATAATCTGCTTCGAAATCCGATACGGATTACTGTCGGCCAAAAAAACACAACGGCAGAGAGTGTAAAACAGTGGCTCTATGAGGTTGACAAGAATAGAAAGTCGGCCCTTCTCAGCCATCTGGTCCGTAAAAACGGGTGGGAACAGCTACTGGTCTTTACCCGCACCAGGGAGGGCGCCGACCGGTTGGTTCGAAAACTGGCAAGCGATGGCATTTTTGCAGCGGCTATCCATGGAGATAAAAGTCAGGGCGAGCGCACTCGAGTTCTTGCAGCGTTCAAGGCCAATGAAATTCGAGTGCTGGTTGCAACCGACATTGTTGCACGAGGTATTGACATTAATGAACTTCCCCGGGTTGTCAATTTCGATCTGCCTAAGGTCCCAGGGGATTATGTTCATCGTATCGGCCGCACCGGTCGTGCAGGTCTGCAAGGGGTGGGGATCTCTCTGGTGAGCGCCGATGAGGCCCCCCAGCTCGCCGCGATCGAAAGCCTCACTCAACAGACCCTGGTACGTGAGATCGAGACCGGGTTTGTTCCAACCCATGGCGTTCCGCTGACTCGACACAAAAAAATACGCCCAAAGAAACCGAAAAAAACAAGGGATCTTATCTGGGTAAAAGAGCAGAATAACGTTGATGAGAGTACATGTCGGAGGGGGAATGCCAGAAGCAATAAACCACGAAAGGGAGCTAAGCTGCTGGACACAGAAAAACCTGAAGAAGCTTCGCCGGAAAGTAGACGGAGTCAGAAGCGCAGGCGCGGCGCTGCATCACGGAAAAAAAGGTGAGCTTGAGATATCGGGGCCAGTGACGACTATCTGAAAATATAAAGTCAATCATTGACGGGTAAGAGAGCAATGATCCATGTGTATTAACGGATGAAGGAATGGTCACTCCATGGGACTGTGTGCGGATCAAATCCGCACTCCAGTGTGGGTTTCACAATTTGAAAATAGGGTGAGACATCGAAGTCTCTTGGAGTGAAAAGGCTATGGTGGCGAATATGGAGAATTTCCTTGTGGCATTGTATGCAGGACGGGTCGTTTGACCGCTGTACTTCAATGTCGGGTAAAATTGGATACTTGATTGATTGAAATGCCTGGGCTATGAGAGAAGAGCAAATTGCCAGGGTCGGATCTCCGCTGCCAAGTGCCAGGAAGCGTCTTCGAAATCTTAAAGGAACTAAGGGGGTTGGAAGCAGGTATCTGGCGAGATCAATTATATTTCTGAGATCATATTTATATCCGAGTCGGTCGACTACATAGTCGATAACCTTTGTAATTTCATCCTGGTTTAACCCTATCGGTCTGCAGATGCGAGTATGAAGGGGAGCATACAAAGAGAGGCCCACGCTGCGAACCCCATCATTGACATCAGCTTCAATGAGAACCGGTTGCTCCCTATTCCTTTCTACGATTGGCAGCCTGTTGCCGACAAAGAGCGCGGCATGGGACCAGCTCGATTGTGTCAGGTATTTTATTGCGATACTGAAGGTACTGCTTCCGTCCACCAGCAAAACATCGCCAGGCTGAAGACTGCGCTGCAGATTTTCGCGGCTCGAGGTAGCCACCTGTACTGTGTGTTTTTTGGGCGCTGACAGGCGGCGGGCTAAGCTTTGTCCTATTTTTTGTAAAATTTTCATGCCTGCGTTATCTTTTCTCTGAGATACATGTTTATACGACAGAGTGAAAGGTGGATGTACCCTCAGTGAAGCGCACTCCGAGGTGTAGTTATCACTTTATTATAAGTGATTTCAGGTAATAATTGCAATATTCACCGTCTTTTCGTCGATATACCCATACAGAAAGAGTACCCAGCAGGTTGTTAATGGCAGACATATTCATGACTCGTGCCAGAGCGATTATCAGCAGGATCCCTCCCGGGCTGGTCACGACATATGGCATCATTGCCGAATGTGCGGGGAATCGCAGTGGTGCCCGGCAGGTGGCAAGGATCCTCTATTCGAGTTCGACAAAATATCAGCTGCCGTGGCATCGGGTGGTCAACAGGAGTGGCCTGATCTCTCCAAGGCCATCGATGAGTCATCTTCTTCAAAGACAGCTTCTTCTGGATGAGGGCGTTTATTTCGGGGAAAATGGAAAGATTGATTTGTCTATCTTTTTGTGGCGACCGGAATGGCTTGACTGAGAAATTCGAGGGTTCTGCCGGCAGTTCTGCTAAAACTTCCAGCCCCAATAGGAGAGGAACTGCGGAAAATTTTTCAGATCCGAAGCTTTTCTGGCCCAAAATTTCAGGCTCGTGTACAAGATGGTTTCGCTGCTGTCTGCCGATCCAAACGCTTTGTCCTCCCCGACATTGAGATCAAAAGCCCACCAGCTGATAAGGAGCCTTTCCATCCATTTAGTATTGTTCTTGACATACCCTTCGCGCGGGCCATCCAGTTCGAAGAAAGACTCTGTGCTGTCATTATAGGGTAATTGATAAAGGGCGCTCATTAATAATAGGTCCATCGCAACTGTGTCGTACTGGTTTTTCAGGATGTCGTATTCTGCTATAGCAACGTCGCTGATCCGGTGGGTTTCGCTCTCCAAAGTGAAGACGATTTTCTCTGAACCTTGAAGCCGGGAATGATTCAGTTGACTTGGCAGGCGATAACCATAGACCCATTGGGGTGCATCCGGCCAGTTTGATGGAAACAATTCGACGGGCAGCGCTTCGGTTGGGAAAAAAGCAAGGAAACAGCCGCAGGTATGAACCGTAGTGACCAGAAGAAGTGTCTCGTTCTCGTCCAGGGTGTAAATAATCAGGATACCGGTGTTTTTACCGGCGGTGAGGTTCCATTTGTTCAGAGCGAAAGGGACCTGTTCAAAATGGATCCTGTAAACCAGGTTTTGGTATCGCCCTTTTGCTGTAGTGAATTCCTGTATCTCAAAGAAAACAGCAGACCTGTCAGGATTAACGAAAATATCAGGAACCTGGTCAGCCGATTCCCGGACACTTGGTGTGCCGATCCTGTTGTATGGTTGCTCCGGTTTCTTTATCAGAAATATAGGTGTGTGGACGTCTTTGACGGCAGCAGGCTGCGGAGTCAGATAGAGAATTTCTCGTTGGGTAAGGTCCGTCGGTGAGCGGGCACAGCTGTTCAGTAAAACTGGAGAAAAGAGACATAACAACACCATGAGCATCTTGTGTGCTGTCATTTGAGCTGAGGAATGCCTGTTTGCCATTGTTGCTCGCTTGACTAGTAGCTTTTTTCTGCCGCCTTATCCAATTTTTTTTAGATTTGGATAACCCTCCGTATTTTGACTCAGTCATAAATGGCCCGGCTGTATTGCAAGCCATACAGCCGGGCCGGGAATGTTCTTACAGGTCCATATCCGCTGGTTCGTAGTACTCTTTCGGATGCTGGCAGGCCGGGCATTTTGTCGGTGGCTCTGTGCCTGTGTAGCTGTATCCGCAGAGGGAGCATTTCCATTTGATGGGTTGCTCTCGCGTAAAAACCGTCCCATTTTCAACCATCTCAAGCAGTTTCTTGTATCTCTCACGATGTTCCGCTTCAACTTTGCCGATCTGCATAAAAAGCATTGCGGCTTCCATGTTGCCTTCTTCTTCAGCCTCTTTGGCAAAGGTTGGGTACATGGAAACAGTTTCGTAATCTTCTCCGTCAACGGCCTCTTTCAGGTTCGCCGCTGTATCACCGATTCCATTTAGAAGCTTAAAGTGGTCGTTGGCATGTCGCATCTCATTGATTGCTGTTTCCTCAAAAATCTTAGCCACATAGTGATATCCTTCCTTGCGGGCGACTTTGGCAAAGAAAGTATATTTATTTCGTGCCTGAGATTCTCCAGCAAATGCAGCCTTTAAATTTTCAATGGTTTTGCTCATTTAATCCTCCTTAAAAGAGTTGTTTTGAATAGCTGTTATGGAATACATAACCCGACGAGAGGGTTTATTAATAAATAATGATTCTTATTTACAATAGTGTTTTTTACCTGTCAATGATTTTTTAGAAATCCTCTCCCCGTAATTGTATGCGCCCACTTTTTTCTATTGATCATTGATGGCGCCTTTCAATAAAGCAAATAATTCATCCAAAATTGGAACATTTCAGATGTTTGTTGATAAGAATGGCGGAATATAAAGATGATAGGGGTTGTTTTTTTATATAGCTTTTATGTAATGCTTGATGTAAAAAGAGTGGTTATTTATACGGAGGGCCTGTCGGCAGAATGATCTGTTTGATATGGTTCTGTATGCAGGCAGCACCAATTGACTCAGTTGAGTAAGGAGTTGCAGTTAGCTGTAACTCCTTACTTTTTTATTTTCCCAAAGCTTTTTATAAGCGAGGCCGGGTGGAAGCCGGTTGCAACGTTGCAGAGGACAGCAGCCATGAGTAAGGATTTATCGAAAGTAAGAAATATAGGTATCAGCGCCCATATCGATTCGGGGAAGACAACTTTGACCGAACGTATTCTCTACTACACCAAAAGGATCCACGCGATCCATGAAGTACGTGGAAAAGACGGTGTCGGCGCAAAAATGGATTCCATGGAGCTGGAAAAAGAGCGCGGTATCACAATCCAATCTGCCGCAACATATTGCTCCTGGAAAGATATCAACATTAATATCATCGATACCCCTGGTCACGTTGATTTTACCGTCGAGGTTGAACGGGCTCTCAGGGTTTTAGACGGCGCTGTTCTGGTTCTCTGTTCGGTTGGTGGGGTACAGTCCCAGTCAATCACGGTTAACAGGCAGATGACCAGGTATAACGTTCCTCGTCTTGCTTTTATCAATAAATGCGATCGAACCGGGGCAAATCCTGAGAAAGTGACGAATCAGCTTCGGGAGAAACTGGAACTGAATGCGCATTTGATGCAGATGCCTATCGGGCTGGAAAGTGATCTCAAGGGTATTGTTGATCTCGTTACCATGAAAGCTTTCTATTATGATGGCGAGAGCGGCGAGAATATCCGGATCGAGGAAATTCCTGCAGATATGTTGGATGCAGCCAAAGAGAAGCAGGAGGCATTGCTGGAAGAAATCTCCATGTTCTCAGAAGAGTTGATGGAGGCTTTGCTGGAAGGCGGAAATGTCGACACCAAGCTGATTTACGACGCAGTGCGAAAAGGTACCCTTTCCCTCGAATTTACGCCGGTTTTCGTCGGTTCGGCCTATAAAAACAAGGGTGTTCAGTCTTTGCTCGATGCGGTAGAGAGTTATCTCCCTTGCCCGACGGATGTAACCAATATGGCGCTTGATCTGAAAGAGAGCGAAAAAGAATTCAAGGTGACCAACGATCCGACCGACCCTCTCATTATGCTGGCGTTCAAGCTTGAAGACGGCCGTTACGGCCAGCTGACCTATGTTCGGACCTATCAGGGCCAATTGGCAAAAGGTGACACCGTATTCAATAGCAGGACCGGCAAGAAGGTCAAGATTGGTCGCCTCTGTCGTATGCATTCTAACGAGATGGAAGAAATCGAATCGTGTGGTTCTGGTGATATCGTCGCTCTTTTTGGTGTCGACTGTGCCTCTGGCGATACCTTTACCTCTGATCAGATATCATGTTCGATGACGTCCATGCATATTCCAGAGCCGGTTATCTCGCTGGCAGTCATTCCTACCGATAATAAAGCGCAGGTCAATATGTCCAAGGCGCTGAATCGCTTTACCAAAGAGGATCCGACTTTCAAGACCTTTGTCGACCACGAGACCGGCGAGACCATAATCTCCGGTATGGGTGAATTGCATCTTGAGGTATACATTGAGCGTATGAAGCGTGAGTACGGTGCCAGTGTTGATGTTGGCGCTCCCCAGGTTTCATATCGTGAAACAATTTCTCAGCGTGCAGATTTTAACTATACCCATAAGAAGCAGACCGGTGGGTCCGGTCAGTTCGGTCGGGTGGCTGGGTATCTGGAACCGATTGAGGAAAGCGACTACGAATTTGTTGATAAGATTGTTGGTGGTGTTATTCCCCGTGAGTTCATCAGTTCCTGTGACAAAGGATTTCAAAAGAGTCTGGAAAAGGGTTCACTCTGCGGAGCGCCGATCACCGGAGTTCGCTGTGTCATTAACGATGGTGCTTACCATGCGGTTGACTCCTCGGACGTGGCCTTTCAGCTTGCTTCCGTAGGCGCCTTTAAGGAAGGATATCTCAAAGCGAAACCGATCATTATGGAACCCATAATGAAAGTTGCCGTTGAGGGACCATCCGAATTTCAAGGTGCGGTAATGGGCTCGATCAATCAGCGTCGCGGTATGATCATTGGTACGACAGAAGAAGGGTTGTACTCGGTCATTGAAGCGGAGGTCCCGCTTTCCGAGATGTTTGGTTACTCCACTACCCTGCGTTCTCTTACCCAGGGTAAGGCAGAGTTCACCATGGAGTTCGCGACCTTCAAGCCGGTGCCAAGGAGTGTCAGCGAAGAGTTGGTAAAAACCTATCAGGATGAACGGAAGAATTCTTGATAAACTGAAAGCGACATATTACAACTGTACAGTGCCCGTAACTGATAATGTAATGGGCTGAGGCTGCAAACAATGATGCAGCCATATAAGGAATTTATAAAAGGTGAACTGCCATGGGAAACGATCTTATAGTTAACAATCCACTTCGAGCTCTTGGTATTGAAGCAACGGCGGACGAAAGAACTGAGGCAATGATGGGGTTGGTCATGGCCAGAGCCGGCCTTGGCAAAACTGCTATTCTTGTTCAATTTGCTCTGGATTGCATGTTGCTGGGAAACAAGGTTCTGCATGTGTCAATCGGGGAGGGTGTTGATAAAACTCGTACCTGGTATGACGATATTCTTTCCCTTCTGACCGACGGGGAAAAAATTGAATCTATCCCTGAGATCATGAAGAATCGGATGATTATGACCTTTAAGGAGAGCTCTTTTTCCAAAGCCCTGCTTGAAGAGAGGTTGGATGATCTGGTGCAGCAAAATGTTTATAAACCGGAATGCCTGATAATAGATGGCTATGACTTTGTCGACAACGATAAAAAATCATTAGAGGAGCTGCGCTCTTTTATGAACGAGCGTGGGTTAAAAATGATCTGGTTCTCAGCGGTCAGTCATCGTGGTGACAATCGGGTCAGCCTCGACGGTGTTCCTGCCCCTTGCCATGAGGTGGATGGCCTTTTTGACACTGTACTGCTGATCAATCCTGAGGGCAGTGACATGAAGCTGGATATCCTTAAATGTGATTCCTGCTCTGTTGATCCCGGTTCAACCCTGATGCTTGATCCTTCAACAATGCTCATAAAGCAGGGGTAACCACCATTTTCCGGTTTCGGCCGGTTGAAGGACTGCAGGATATGTAAGCGGGATGCTCACTAAAGCATTCCGCTTTTTTTATTTATTGATGTCACGTATCCCGAGGGATGTACTATGCGATTCAGACCATGTATTGATCTTCATGAGGGAGTAGTGAAGCAGATCGTCGGATCAACGTTGACCGACGATGCTCCGGAGGCAGTGCAGACCAACTTTATTGCGAAAAAATCACCGAAGTGGTTTGCGGAACTCTATCGATCAGATAATTTAACAGGTGGTCATGTCATCATGCTGGGCACCGGCAATGATCGTGCAGCGGAAGAAGCCCTTGCTGCCTGGCCGGGAGGAATGCAGCTCGGTGGTGGTATTACTGCCGACAATGCTCAGGCCTGGCTGGATAAAGGCGCTTCCCATGTCATTGTAACCTCCTATGTTTTCAAAGACGGCAGGATCAACTTTGCACGACTTAAAAAGCTTGTTGATCTGGTTGGCCGTCAACGGCTCGTCCTTGATTTGAGCTGTCGAAAAAGAAATGATGACTACTTTATTGTCACAGACAGGTGGCAGAGATTCACTGAGGTCGTCATCTCAAAGAAAATTCTTGATACGCTTTCCGGGTTCTGCGCCGAATTCCTTATTCACGCGGCTGATGTCGAGGGTAAATGTGGCGGCATAGAATTTGACCTGGTTGAAAAACTTGCCGAATGGACTCCTCTACCAACGACCTATGCAGGTGGCGTTAGGGATCTAAGGGATCTTCAGCTGGTAAAAGAAGCGGGAAAAGATCGTTTGGACATTACTATTGGCAGTGCTCTTGATATTTTCGGTGGAACCAAACTTACGTACAAAGACTCTGTTGCCTTTTGCAGTATGACGGTATAGGGAAAAAGCCATTGGAAAAGGTTTTTCCGATGCATGGGATCTTGGTAATAGTCCTATGGATAATCGCCCGATTGATGGACTGAGGTAGCTGTAAACGATTCTTCTCCAATAATGCAGATATAATTTTTGAACGTGCCATTAATGCTATTCGAATCTTGACCTTGCTGTCTGCTTTCGATACAATACCCTGTAGTTGTTTGCGTTGTATCGTTGTCTAGTTTGTTGATTTTAAATATAAATTTATGATTTTAGATAAAGAAAAACAGAGAAGGGATATTGAAAGGTTCATTCAAAAGATGCCCAGCCTTTCGACCACCGTCGGGAAGGTAATGGAGATCTGCAGCCGAACCGATGCGTCTCCAAATGAGCTGAACAAAGTCATTTCTCTGGATCCGGTTCTGACTGGCCAGGTCTTGAAACTCATCAACTCTGCCTACTACTCTCTGCTCAATAAAGTCACCTCCCTCACCAGAGCCATTACCATGTTGGGTATGAACACTGTGAAAAATATGGCGCTCAGTACCGCCATTATTCGCAGTGTGGCCGGAGCCAAAAAGTCCAAGGCCCTGCCGACAACAAAATTTTGGGCACATTCCATTGGAGCTGGAGTAAGCGCAAAACTGCTTGGTGAAGCTAAAGGACTGGGTGTCATGGAAAGGGAAGAACTGTTTTTGGCCGGACTTCTGCACGACCTTGGTAAGGTTCCTTTCGGGGACGAATACATTCAGGTACTGAACATTGCCAAATTTGAACAGGAACCCTTGAATGAGGTGGAGTTGGATGTCATGGGTATTGATCATCAGGAAGTCGGTTTGATGATTGCTGATAAATGGAAACTCAATCAGGTTATCTCTCAATGTATCGGCCATCATCACGAGGTTGGGAAAAGTACCGGCGGTCTGCAACAGCAGGTGGCTTTAGTCGCACTTGGTAATATGTATACGAATATTCTGGACCATGGTTATGCCGGGAATCCTTTTCCGAAAGAAGAGGAGGTCGGGCGTTTGCTCGCGGTTGCCGATATTTCCTGGAATGAGTTCTGCGGCATCGGAAAGAGGGTTGTTGAAGAAATCCAAAAGGCCGAAATTTTTCTGCAAATCTGAAACGGAGTACACATGAAAGTTCGCTTTTGGGGGGTCCGGGGATCGATTCCAAGTCCCGGTGCAACGACCCAGAAATATGGAGGAAATACGGCTTGTACTGAGTTGCGGGTTGGGCCGGATAATAGAATAATTATCATTGATGCAGGCTCTGGGATTCGCTCTCTTGGCAACGCAATCATGGCAAACGACCTCCCCAGGGGACCGATCAGGGCGGATATCTTTCTTTCCCATACCCACTGGGATCATATTATGGGATATCCTTTTTTTACGCCCATTTATATTCCGGGAACCAAGTTGAAAGTGCATGGACCGATGTCTTTTGAAGATGATCCACTCCGGGAGGTGGTGGGGGGACAAATGAAGTATCGGTATTTTCCTATTAATTTTGGTGAGCTGGCCTCGGATATTGAATATGTGCGTCTCAAAGAGGACCCGGATATTGATCTGGGCGGCGGCCTTCGCCTCTCAACCAAGCTGCTGAATCATCCCATCAGCGCCCTGGGGTACCGGTTTGAGTATGAAGGTCGCACTTTCTGTACCTGTTACGACACGGAACCCTTTCGCAACCTTTTTATCACCGATCCTGATGATCCTGCCTATGATGAAGCAATGGCTTTTGAAGGTGAGGAAGTGGCTGCTGAACAAAACCTTGCGGTCGAGCAATTTTTTTCCGGGGCAGACCTACTGATATACGATTCACAGTATACCGATGCCGAGTACACTTCGCGTATTAACTGGGGACACACAACGATGGAGTATGCTATTGCTGCAGCCAACAGGGCCGGTGTGAAAAGACTTGCCATGTTTCATCATGACCCGGACAGAAGTGATGATACTCTTGACGAACTTGCAAAAATATATTGTGAACCTGGAAAATATGGTGAAACTGAGGTGTTTTTTGCCAGAGAGGGGATGGAGATCGAGCTGTAGTTAGTTTGCATCCTGAAAGGAGACATTCTTTCCTAAATCGAGGCGTTCGATAAATTTAACCACAGGCATATAATCGATATTCCGAGGATTAAATTTTGAGAACAACGAAGAGTTAGGGCAAACCGGCCGTTTCAGGATGGAAACTAGTTAGTATTGAGAGAGTCCTCGCTTTATCCTAGCAATACAGTCGTAGTCGGCAATGAAGGGATTAGGCGGTGAAGCAGGGCAGGGCAGGAAGAGTTCTTCGGCGAACGGGGTCATGGCAACGTTTCTGTTGTAGGCTTCAACAGCCAGTCTTTCCAGATTAACGGTATCCTCGATATTGTAGGCGAGGAGTGTCTCCAGAGCACGACTGTCATTGTGTTGCGTATAATCATGCCAGAGGAGTACTGCAAAATACCCGTCAACACCGTCCAGGTTGCCGCGGTTCAACCCCATCTGTTTTTCACATCCTTTTAGTCCGCCTTTAAACCCAAGCCGGGCCAACACATAGCGCAGATCGATCTGGGCGTGATTGAGCCGTATTCGGAAGTATCTCTCCAGAAAAGGAATATCAAAGCTTTTGCCGTTATAGCTGACTATAACCTGGTATTTTTGTATGTCGTGGACGAAATCTGCGAGGTTTCTACCGTTGACATAGGTAAATACCTCCTGCCCGTCGTACAGGGCAATGGTCGTTACCTCAGCATAATCGTCCAGGCCGGTGGTTTCGATATCCAGGTAAGCAGTTCGATCCCGATAGTGAGGGAAAATACGCCAGGGCTCTGCACTGGAAAGTTTACCGGTGAAAAAATTGGGGTCGTTATTGATTGCAGCCTGTGAACTTTCAAGTATCCTGGCCGCATCAAGCTTTGCGGCCCCCGAAATCCGGGTGGGGCACTGCTTCTGCCATTTTTCCCAGCTGGTAACTCCAGCCTCCCAGAGTTTTCTCTCCGTTTTTAGACCGATGCCGGGAATATGGCAGAAGGTATGCTGCAGCATGGACGCTTTCCTTTAGCGCAGATTTTTCATGAACATTTTGTTCGTCAACTGTCACAGCTCGTATTTGCTGCCTGTGTTCTAATCTACACAGCGAGGCATTTGACTGATAAAATGTTCACCAGAGGTCAGCCAATCTGACTGCATCAGCCTCGTCGCTGGACCAATGAACATACATAACTATAGTTTAATAATCCGTTTCTTCCATATGCAGCCGTCTTGGCTGATGAAAAATCCGGGTTAGAGGGTTGCGTTTGAAGGAACAGTCCTGTGCTGAGCCTTTTTTCTTTTCGCACCCTGGTCTTTTTTCGTTCTTTCCGGCATGGAGCGTTCGGAGTCGACTCTGCTGGTCTCGGCGAGCTTCTGCATTTTTAATGGTTTGTTACCTATTCTTGCACGTTGAAGAATGCGCAAAATATCTTCCGGCATACCAAAAGGCAGGTCGACGGTACTGTAGCTGTCAAAAATAGAGATACGACCGATATACTTGCTGCTGATGTCGGCTTCATTGGCTATCGCCCCGACGATATTTCCCGGCTTGACCCCTTGATTGTTGCCGAGCTCGATTCGAAAGCGTTCCATACCGTCTTCCGGTGGAAGTTGTACTGCCATGCTTTTTCTTGTCGGGATTTTGTTTGATGCCCCTTTGCCGGCTGCTTTTTTTTCTGTAAATTTTTGAGCTCGTTTTTCAACCACCGGTCTGTCACGAAATTTCGGCTCAGTCATAAGCAACGGTTTGCTGCCTTGGGTCAGTTGCGCAAGTGCTGCAGCCAATTGCATGGGTTCGACTGGATTTTCTTTCAGGTATTCTTCGACGAGATTTTGGTAAAAGGAGATATCTTCCTGTAGAGCAGAACTGATTTTTCCTTTAAAATTTTCAATACGTTTTTTATTGATATCGGCTGCAGAGGGCAGAGCCATGGTCCGGATCTGTTGTCTTGTGGCCCGTTCTATGGATTTCAGCATTGATCGTTCCCGGGGATTGACAAATAAGATCGCTTCTCCGCTTCGGCCAGCACGACCTGTCCTGCCGATGCGGTGAATATATGACTCTGTGTCAAAAGGAATATCAAAATTGATGACATGGCTGATCCGTTCAACGTCGAGACCACGGGCAGCGACATCAGTTGCTACAAGTATATCAATCTTTTTTGATTTCAGCTGTTCAACTGTGCGAAGTCTCTGGCTCTGCTGAATATCGCCATTCAGGGCGGCGGCAGCGTAGCCGAGGGTAACTAATTGTTCTGTAAGCTCGACGGTCTGCACCTTGGTACGTACGAATACCAATATCCCGTCAAAGTCCTCAGCTTCAAGAATCCTTGAGAGAGAGTCGATTTTATTGGCAAAACCACCGGCGGTTATGAGGCAGCGCTGATTAATTGTCTGTGCTGTGACTGCTTTTGTTTTGATAGTTATTTCGACCGGCGTATTCAGGTATTTCTGAGCGATCTTGCGGATGTTCGGAGGCATGGTGGCCGAAAACAGTGCGGTCTGGTTTCTGGCCGGAAGCTGCTCCAGAATCCATTCAACATCGTCGAGAAAACCCATCCTCAGCATCTCATCGGCTTCATCAAGCACCAGACTGTGAATAGTTGCAGGTTTCAGGCTGCCGCGGCGAATGTGATCCATTACCCTGCCAGGTGTGCCAACCACTACCTGCACCCCCTGATGCAACTGCCTCAGTTGGATATTGTAATCCTGTCCACCGAAAATAGGGAGGACACTGAAATTTTTCAGATGTTTACCATAGTCGGCAAAGGAAGCGGCGACCTGGATGGCAAGCTCTCTTGTCGGGGCAAGCACCAGGATTTGAGGGTTTTTGTTTTTTCCGGATTGCAGCCTGGCGAGAAGCGGCAGGGCGAAGGCCGCTGTTTTTCCGGTACCCGTTTGAGCCTGGCCAACGACATCGCTCCCTGCCAGCACATGAGGGATCATCTCCTTCTGAATGGCGGTTGGAGTCTCGTAACCTGCGTCATTAACTGCTTTGAGAAGGGAGCCGGAAAGGCCAAGGTCGGAAAAAGATAACGGGATAGATTCATACTCAGAAGACATAGAAATACCTTTAGTTACATTGGGTTGATTCCAAAAGAAGAACTCGTTGTGCAAAGCCTGCCCAGGAAAGAAAAACCGGCCTCCTCATCAATGACGACCATCGAATGAAAATCATTCTGTGGTTGTCAGCGGCCGATTGTACGTGTCTGTCCAGTTTTGCGCAACTTCCCCAAAAATCTATGTTCTGGTCTGACACTCACGGTAAAGAACCTGCCTATGTACCAGGACTGTCGTCAATTTGCAATGTTTTTGTCACAAATGTTTTAATAAAGGAATGTATATCACCCAAAAGAGAACGGAAAAAAGAGACACTTGTTTCAAGCAGGGAGAGTGGCGCAGAAGTCTATTGTGGTTTTCGGATACCAGTATAGAATTTCCAGGAGAACAATCAGGAATCTGTTACTTTCTTTCGCAGGGATTTTATCTTGCCCCGTCTGGTTTTGCTGTCAACGCGCTTTTTACGGGCTGACCCGGACGGTCGGGTTGGTTTTCGGTTTTTGGGAACATGAACGGCCCGGCGGATAATAAGAGCTAAGCGTTCCAGGGCATCCTCTCTGTTTTTCTCCTGGGTACGATATTGTTGTGCTTTTATGACAATTACCCCGTCGTCGGTCAAGCGGCTATCGCGTATGGACAGCAGTCGCTCTTTGTAGAATTCGGGCAAAGAGGAGTTGTTGATGTCAAACCGAAGATGAATTGCACTTGAAACCTTGTTGACATTCTGGCCCCCGGCTCCTTGAGCCCGGATAGGCATCAGAACAATTTCATGGAGAGGAACAGAAACGGTATTGCTGATTGATAGTGGCATAAACAGGAGTTTTTTCAGGAGGTTGATAGTAAACAGAAAATCTGTCAATTCGTTGAATAGTGTCACCTATCCTGCTATGATAGATGGATGAGTTGTTTCTGTCTATAAATCTCTGTCAAAAATTTGCACCAGGTGAACAAATGCGTTGCCCGAAATGTGAGCATGAACAGATAAATACGCTCGAATGCCAAGCCTGCGGTTTAATTTTCGCAAAATACCGTAAGGTTCAGGAGCGTAAGAGGGAAGAGGCGGCACAAAGAGCTGAGAAGGCCGAAAAAAAGGGGGGCAGCTTAAAAATAGTTCAGGTCGTTGCACTGGTTGTGGTCGTTGCGGCAACGACCTATTATTTTACCGGGACCCGGCAGCAGCAAACACCCAATCAGATCACAGTCGAACAGCCATCTGTAACCAAGGCGCCGGTTGCGGTTAAACGAGAGGAACCGAAAGTGGTTGCGCAGACATCGTCTCCACAACCAAAGCCAATGAGCAGGCAGAATGCAATTGCACGGGCGCGAAATTCGACGGTTTCCATCGAAACACCCTGGGGAACCGGATCGGGTTTTTTCGTCAACAAAAATTATATTGTTACCAATCGACATGTGATCGAATTTGATGAGAGCAAGCTTATTGATTTTAAGCGCCGAATTGAAACCACCCGGCGAATGATTGAACTCGAGAAGCAGAAAATAAAGGATATGAAGCGCACTCTGAGGCAAATGCCGAAAGGACCATCCAGAAGTCAGCTCGCCATAATCATCGCCAGCCGCGAGGAGGAACTGGAAAGAGTCATGCCGCAATTTCATGAAGGGGAGAGGCGGCTGGATCAACTTGATCGAAAAGTCCAGCCATCTGATATAAAAATTGTACTCGCTGATGGCAGTGAGCATGTCGCCAATTATCTACTGGTGAGTGATAACCTTGACCTTGCATTAATGTCACTTTTCGCCGCTGAATCGACATTTATTGCGCGGCCTCCTGGGAGGATCGGGTTGCGTCAGGGTGACAAGGTATATACAATAGGCAGTCCTGTCGGTTTACGACACACGGTGACGGCAGGGATTTTTTCCGGGTACCGCCAACAGGAAGAAGATGGTCAGGTATATCTGCAGACAGATGCAGCCATTAACCCCGGCAACAGCGGCGGACCGCTTATTGATGAACTTGGTTTTGCCCGCGGAGTCAACACCATGATTCTTCGCGGGACGGAAGGGATCGGGTTCGCCATCCCCATTGAGAAGGTGTTTGAAGAGTTTAGTTCGGCCCTCTATTAACAGGTGGCGTCGAAAAAAACTCTTCATCTGCTTCGTTGCTGCACTTTTTCTATCATTACGACGTACCTTAGTACGCCGAAATGATAGAAAAATCTTACGCTTTGCAAAAGACGTTTCTCGAAGTCTGCGCTTATCTACTTAGCCACCAAAGACCTTATTTTTTACGAAATTATCATTTAATTAATTTGTTCAATAGACGGAAGAACCGGCGACCCAGCCGGTGGTAAAGGCAGCTTGGAGATTATAGCCACCGGTATCGGCTTGAAGGTCAAGGAGCTCTCCGGCAATAAACAGTCCTTTAATTATTTTCGATTCCATGGTTTTTGGGTCGATTTCCTTAAGACTCACCCCGCCGGCAGTGACGATTGCTTCATCATAGGAGCGATATCCACTGATTTCGATACGAAAGTCTTTTAGCCACTGAACCAGGCGCTTACGCATTTTTCCGGGAAAGTTTCCGGTATCGATATCTGTCGATAGGCCGCAGGATTCGAGGCAAATCGGCACCAGCTGCTGCGGCAGCAGACCACGGAGTATGCTCTCAACAGGCTCTCCGCTGCGACTGGTAAGGTCACGAATCAGGCGGTTGTCGAGTTTTGTCTCGTTGAGTGCCGGTTTAAGATCTAAGGAGAGTACCACCTGCTGCCCGTTGTCAAGCGCCTGGACGATTCCACCGCTGAGGGTTAAGATAATTGGCCCCGTGAGGCCATAGCCGGTAAAGGCAAGCTCGCCAAACTCCTGGGCCTTTCGTTTCCCGTCAAGATAGAGCCGGATTTGAATATTTCGCAGCTCAAGTCCGGCCATTCGGGGGATTCTCGAATCACGACTGACCAGGGGCACGAGAGCAGGTCGTAGAGGTACTAAGGCATGACCCAAACTTTCAGCCATTGTATAGCCGTCGCCGGTTGATCCGGTCCTCGGGTACGATTTCCCTCCGGTGGCCAGGATGACGTTTTCACATGGCAGCGTTTTGCCATTGCAGACCACGCCGCAAACCCGACCTTCTTTGACCAGAATGGCCGATGCCGCCGCATTTTTTTCCAGGGTGACCTGCTTTTCTTGCAGCCAGCAGTTGAGCGTTTTCACCACATCCAGAGCACGGCCGCTCTCCGGAAAGACACGGCCGCCTCGCTCAATGACGAGCGGCAGGTTCCTGCTTTCGAAAAAATCGATTAATTCCTGGGAAAAAAATTGTTGAAAACATTGGCGGAGAAAACGGCCGTTTTTGCCGAAACGGCTCAGGAAATCATCAAGTTCGGCAATGTTGGTGAGGTTACATCTCCCTTTGCCGCTGATACCTATTTTTCGTCCGGTCTGGCTCATCTTCTCGAGCAGGAGTACTTTTGAGCCTCTTTGAGCCGCCATACCGGCGGCCATTATACCGGCCGCACCACCTCCGATCACGATTGTTTGAATCGGTTTCATCGGCTGGACACACTGCCGTAGGAGATATGGCCGGTACTGCCGTTAATCGTCACCGCCTGGCCGTTTTTGAAGAGGGTCATCGCATCGAGCACATTACAGACAACCGGAATATTAAGCTCTCTTCCAACGATGGCAGCATGGGAAGTAAGGCCCGGCTGTTCAGTGATAATTCCCTGCACGCTAGGGAGATATTCGATCATTGATTCATCGGTGGCGGTGGTGACGATTATTGCTTTTTCCGGGCGGTCTCGCCAGTCACTCTCTTTTTCAATTATATGGACTACCCCTTCGGCGGCAGTGCCGCCTGCACCCTGGCCGATGAAACAGAGATCTTCGACGGTGCGTACCTTGAGCATATTTGTGGTCCCCGTAGTTCCGATGGGCATCCCGGCGGTAATGACCACAAGATCTCCGTTGTGGATTAATCCTGCTTGCCGGACGGCGTTGGTTGACATATCAAGCTGTTCATCCATCGTAGAGGCACAGTCTGATAAAATGGTGGTAACACCACGAATGAGTTGGAGTTTTCTAAGACTCTCCACGCTGGGACTGACTGCGATAATCGGTGCTTTGGGCCGATGCCTGGCAACCATCCTGGCAGTGGAACCGGACGTGGTAGAGGTGATGATTGCCGCTGCACCAAGGTCGGCTGCAGTAGCGCAACAGGCATAAGAGATAGAGTCGGTAACGGTCTGGCGTCGGTGACGGAGTCCTGAGGCGAGCATCGCGTCGTAATCAATGGAGTTCTCAGCAATGTTCGCACATCGAACCAGAAATCGGATGGCCTCTGACGGATAGGCACCTACAGCAGTCTCTGCCGAGAGCATCACTGCGTCGGTGCCGTCATAGATAGCGTTCGTCACATCACTGGCTTCAGCCCGGGTTGGAAAAGGGCAGGTGATCATCGACTCAAGCATTTGAGTGGCAGTTATGACCGGTTTGCCAACAAGATTGGCAGCACGGATAATTCGTTTCTGGATAACAGGGACTTCTTCAGCGGGCATCTCCACTCCGAGATCACCCCTTGCAACCATCAGTCCTTCAGCTGCCTGAAGAATTTCTTCCAGGTTTTCCACTCCCTGCCTGCTCTCAATTTTTGCGATAATCGCCTGATTGCCGCCGCTATCTTCAAGTATTTTACGCACGGCCCAGACATCGTCAGCCTTTCTGACAAAGGACGCAGCGATGAAGTCAACGTCCTGCTCAACGCCGAAGGCGATATCCAGTTTGTCTTTTTCAGAGAGTGAAGGAAGGTTTACGTCGCAGTCCGGCAGGCTGACGCGCTTGCGGCTTGCCAGTCTGCCGGAGACAAGCACCCGGGTGTACACATCACCGTTTTCGATAAATTCGACGGTCAAGGCAAGTTTGCCATCGTCCAGAAGTATTCGGTTACCTGGCTGGACATCATCCGCCAGACCTGGATAATTGACGCCGATACGGTTACCGGAACTGGTGGCGTGGTTTGAGGTAATGATCAGCGTTTCACCGGCGGTTAACTGAAGCGGCTCAATCAGATCACCGATCCGGATTTCCGGGCCTCGGGTGTCAAGCAGGATTGCTGAGTATGTGCCTGTGACGCGCCGGGCTTGTTTGATCAGTTCAATGAATCGGGTATGACTGTCTCTGTCGCCGTGGGAAAGGTTGATCCTGGCAACGTTCATTCCCGCTCTGATTAGCTCTATTATTTTTTCCTCGCTTTGTGTGCCCGGACCGAGGGTTGCAATTATCTTCGTTTTGTTCATCTTCGCTTCTATGTTTTTTGAAAGAGAGTAGTGCCGCGCTCTAGGTACGTATTCACTTCCCTTGAGAAGTGTCAGAATATCTCTATGGCACCATCAGGATGTTACTGTTCTTTCCGGTTTTGACACTACTACAGCGGTGGTAAAAGCAAAAGAAGAAAGAATGCACTGGCGGAACCTGAATGAATATCTAACAAATTGCTTACAGTTTCCGTGAAAGTACCTGCCGTTTTTTCGGTTGAATAATCATTGATGATGTTTAAAAGTAGGGTGGGACCGATATTGTATCGGATTTTCTTGCTTACCGGAGAATCAATTGATTCTTTACCTGTTTTTTAGGTGTAGTCAGGTGGTCAATCCTGTCGGCGGTTTAAGTGCAGAGTAATATAAATAATGGATACATTAAAGCCGTGTGGCTTGAAGGAGTGAGATGACTGAAGCAAAAAAAGGCGACAACGTAAAGGTACATTATACCGGAAAGCTGGCGGATGGCACTGTTTTTGACAGTTCCGAGGGAAGCGAGCCGCTTGAATTCGCTGTTGGTAGTGGGCAGGTCATTCAAGGATTTGATGAAGCTGTTGTCGGAATGAAAGTTGGTGAGTCAAAGGTCGTTCATATACCTGTGGAAAAGGCTTATGGGGAGCGCAACGATGAGATGGTTATTCAGGCCCCTGTCGAGCAGGTTCCGCCTGATCTTAATCCCGAGTTGGGGATGCGGCTGGAAATGGGTGGAGCTAATGGTGAGATCCTGAGGGTTGTGGTGGCGGAGATTACCGATACTCACATTACTCTGGATGCCAATCCACCTCTCGCCGGCAAAGAGCTTACCTTTGACATAGAACTGGTGGAGTGTGCTGCACCTTGATCAGTTCTGTAGAGCTGACCGATCAATAGCGAATCCCGCTCTTCTGGGCGGGGTTGGTTCAGGTCTTTGAGTGCAGTATTGTGGCCTGCTGTACGTCGTCTCTTTCTTTGGCAGGAGGCGCATGTGTGGTCAGGTATCCCTTTACCGCGCCACTTATAATAATCAACAGACAGCCTGTCAGCTGCAGAAAGTTCAGGGTTTCTCCAAATATCATCCAGCCAAGGATGACCACAACAATAGGTTCGAAATAAGCAAGTGTGCCAAAGGCTGCCGCCGGAAGCTTTTCCAGGGCAATTACTGCAAAGAGAATACCGAGAAATCCTGGAAAGAAACCGGCTCCAACCAGCCAGAGCCATGTTGTTCCCGTAATCTCTGGAAAATCGAGAATAAAAAAAGGCACCATGCATAGCGCACCGGTGAGCAGCTGATAGAAGGTACGGGTGTAGACATGGACGGTCGGAATGATCGTCCTGTTGACAAGGATAAATGCAGCATAACAGCAAAGGGCAAGGGCTGCAAAGCCGATACCTAGAGCGTGATTAGAGCCGGACGAGAAATCAATCCTGAATTCCATCATCATCGCAAAACCGAAAAGAGCAGTGCAGATGAGCAGAACGCTCATAAGGTTGAGCTTTTCGTTCAGAAAGAAATGGGCGCATATGGACGCCACCAGAGGCGCAAGATAAACAATCATGATGGCGTTGGCCATGGTTGTGAGATACATTGACTGGATATAAAAAATGATAAAACCGGCAAGCATCAAGCCGTTGATCAGGACAGGCCAGGTGGGCCAACGCCACAGAAGGTAGGCCCTCCGGCTGAGGACCATGAGCATTGATAAAAAACCCGCACCAAGCAGCAGCCTGAAAAAGGTAATAACTTCTGCATCAAGACCGGTCTTTCGAGAAAAGACCCCCATTGTGCCCATGAACATGCCAGCCAGGATAGCTGTCAATACTCCGCCGATATTCATTCTGTCGCCCTCTGTTTCCGAGTTGCAAATCTGTGCTACCATGGAATGCGTGTAGCAGCCTCTTCTGCACGATAGTCCGGCTAATGCTATCTGTAGAGTAGCGTCGGCTTTGTCACTTTGCACTTCTTTTCGTTCAGGTGACCAATTTTGTTTCACACTTTCCAGAAGCGGTTATTATTGTAGGTACATGCATTGAAAGAGAGCGAGCAATACAAGGAAAAGTCGGGTGGAATCCGGGCTAGTCCTCCCAGATCTCATGTTGTTAACAATGTATCAAAGATCAAGTCACTGACATAACCTAGTTCGGACGTCTGAAATTGACATATGAGGTGAGATGAGGAGTATGCCGGATAAAAATAAAACAAAGATAATCTGTACCATCGGTCCTGCTTCAAGGTCACCTGAAATGCTTGCGGACATGATGCGTGCAGGGATGGACATAGCCCGGCTGAATTTTTCCCACGGAAGCTTTGCCGACCATAAAAATGATGTCCTGGAAATCAGAAAGGTTGCCAGGGAAATCGGAAAACCTCTTGCTATTATGGCAGATCTGCCGGGGCCAAAAATTCGTATCGGTGAGCTCGCCGACGAGCAGCTGTTCTTGAAAAGTAACGAGACACTGATTCTTACGACGGCTTCGGTGATCGGCACCAAAGAGAAAATCTCAGTAAACCTTCCCGAATTGCCTTCGAAAGTTACAAAAGGAACCAGTCTCTTCCTAAATGATGGCTTTATCCAGCTGGAGGTCCTCGATATTGAGCAAGAAGATGTACTGTGCCGGATTGTTGTCGGCGGTCCCTTGCGCTCACGAAAGGGTTTGAATATTCCTGATGTGGATCTGGGGGTCAGTGCCTTTACTGAAACAGACATGAAAATCGCGGAATTTGCCCTGGGAATAGGGGTCGATGCGTTGAGCCAGTCCTTTGTGGAAAAGAGCGAGGATATCCGGTCATTGAGAAAATTCGCCAATAATCTTGGCTATGCCCCTTATATCATTGCCAAGATTGAACGATCTCATGCTGTTGACAACCTGGATGCGATTCTCCATGAGTCAGACGGCATCATGGTGGCCAGAGGGGATCTCGGGGTGGAGATACCGATTGCCCGGATTCCGGTTGTGCAGAAACAGATAGTCCGAAAAGCAAACCGGGCAGGCAAACCGGTAATTACAGCGACCCAAATGCTGGAGTCGATGATTTATAACCGATTGCCGACCAGAGCAGAGGCCACAGATGCAGCAAATGCGATATTGGATGGCAGTGACTGTGTGATGCTTTCCGGGGAATCCGCCGTGGGAAAATATCCAATTGAGGCTGTCGGTACTTTACGTGCAATCGCCGTTGAGGTAGAAAAAACAAGAGCCACTTTCGCATGCAAAACCCCAGGTGATCCAGATCTGGATGAGGGTGATAACATTCTCGAAATTATCGCCTCAACAGTGGAAAAGGTTATTCACCGCATTAAACCGGCTGCAGTTATCGTCCCGACGCACAGCGGAATTACGGCCAGAAACATCACCCGTTATCGTTTGCCGGTCTGGGTACTGGGGGTCAGTTCCCAGGCAAAAACCTGCCAGGAACTGATCTTTTCCTATGGAATACTGCCAATCCTTGAACCGGACCACCCCAACCATTGGCGTCAATGGATCAGGACTAATTTACAGCTGCATGGTATCCAGGGTGATCGGGCAATTCTGACTGAGGGACCTTCTTCCAAATATCCAGACCGCAATGACCGTATGGAAATTATCGACCTGTTGAGAGAGTAAAACCGGGGTACGTTACTGCAATAGAGATGAAGCTTTTTTGATCGATTTTTTTTGGAGACAAATGGCTGGCATGGCTACCATGAGCACCACCCGACCAGCGCTTAAAGAAGAGACGGTGTGATCGTCGGTTTTGAAACAGTATATTGCAGTTGAGTCCATGAATGAATACAGATGTAGACAAATATAGTTAGTTTCCACCTGAGATGACCCTTTTTCCCCAATTCGTCGTTGTTCTCAAAATTTAATCCTCGGAAATCAGGTATATGTCTGCGGTTAAATGTATCGAACGCCTCGATCTAAAACCAAATGTCTTCTTTCAGGATGGAAACTAGTTACTATGGGGTCTGTGTCTACCTTATCTTTCTAAAATAATTAAAAACAAAGGATTACATTTATGCCGGTCGTAAATTATCAGCAGTATTGTCAGATGCTGGATCATGCGAAGCAGAACAAATTCGCCTATCCTGCTATCAATATCACTTCAAGTGAAACAATCAATGCAGCCTTGCTCGCCTTCAAAGAGGCCAACTCTGATGGTATCATTCAGGTATCCACCGGCGGCGGTAAATTTGCCTCTGGAATTGGAGTCGGGTCGATGAGTAAAGGTGCCATAGCTCTTGCTGTATACACTCATACTATGGCAGCCCATTACGATATCAATGTTGCCCTGCACACAGACCATTGTCATCCCGAGTATGTCGAGAGTTTTTTACTACCGCTTATTGAAGAAACCAGGAAGCGCCGTGCTGCAGGACAACCGAACCTGTTCAGTTCCCACATGTATGATGGATCAGCGCTCCCAATGAACGAAAACATCGCCGAGTCAAAGCGTATCATGCAGGCCTGTGTCGAAAACGACCTTATTTTAGAAATCGAAACCGGGATCGTCGGTGGCGAGGAAGATGGCCACGACACCTCTGGTGTGGCAGCGGATAAGCTCTACACCACACCCGAAGATATGGTAATGGCGGCAAAAGAGATCGGCTCAATGGGGCGATTTCTGCTGGCTGCGACTTTTGGCAACGTTCATGGCGTCTATAAACCCGGCAATGTGAAACTGACGCCGGCGATTTTGCAGAAAGGCCAGGCGGCAGTCGTTAAAGCACTTGGCCCAGATGCCTCTCTTGATCTGGTCTTTCATGGAGGTTCCGGTTCCGAACTTGAGGAAATTCATGAGACGCTCGAATATGGTGTTGTCAAAATGAATATAGATACCGATACGCAATACGCTTTTTCCCGTCCAGTAGTTGATCACGTTATGAAAAATTACGATGGGATGTTGAAAATTGATGGGGAAGTCGGAGATAAAAAGGTCTATGACCCGCGATCATATGGGAAAAAGGCCGAACGGAATATGGCGGAACGTATTATTTGCGCCTGCCGGGACCTGCGCTCAACAGGAACATCGCTGGGAAAGAATATCTAACTCGTTTTTCATCCTGAAACTGCCAGTTTGCCTTAACTCTTCGTTATTCTCAAAAATTAGTCCCAGGAGGTAAGCGTAGACTCCGGTATCAACTATATACCAGCGGTTAAATGTATCGAACGCTTCGAGATGTAGCACCAAATGTCCCCTCTCTGGATGGGAACTAACTGTCTTTATCAGGTTTGTGGTTGTTACCGCTTGAAAGCTGAATGGTGAACTGTAAAGGAAGCTTATGAAACGTTTCTCTCTACTCTTAATTCTTTGCATATTAGGGGGCCAGACTGCCTGGGCTGCACGTGCCAAGGTCGATAAAATCGCTCAGGATCCATACGCATCGGCTCTGGTGATTGATGCCGATACAGGGGAAGTTCTGTTCGATGACAATGCAGGGAAAATCGTTTATCCGGCCTCTGTGTTGAAGCTGATGGATCTGTTCATCATACTCGAGCACCTTGAACAGGGGAAACTGAAACCCGGTGACATGGTTCAGATTTCCAAAGAAGCAGCACGAATGGGTGGATCCCAGGTCTACCTGGACCCAAAGGAACAGTTTACCGTCGAAGAGTTGATGTATGCACTGGCAGTACAATCGGCGAACGATGCAGCCGTAGCACTGGCCATTCATGTGGCTGGGTCAACCGAGGGGTTCATTGCCCTGATGAATCGAAGGGCAGAAGAGTTGGGGATGAAGGACACTCAATTCAATTCGGTTCATGGCCTGCCACCCGCCAAGGGGCAAAAACCCGACAAGACAACGGCCCGTGACCTCGCAATTCTGAGCCGTGAACTGGCCAAAAGATCAGATATATTTGAGTACACCGGTGCCAGAGAGCGTCCCTTTCGTGAGGGGAAGTTTATCATGCGGAACCACAATCATCTGCTGGGTACGGTTGATGGCTGCGATGGGTTTAAAACAGGATATTTTCAGGCTGCAGGGTTTTCCATAGTGGCAACGGCCAAAAGAGGGGATGTTCGTATTGTAACCATTGTTATGGGAAGCAAGGATCGGAAAACCCGTGATGTCAAGGCTTCAGAATTACTGGCTAAAGGCTTTGCTCAAGTGTTCGCAAGGCCAAAGGTCGCAGTAGCCGTGAGTCAGCCTGAATCGGTCCCGGGGAAGACCGAAGTTGCGGCGCCTGCCTATCCTCCTGCACCAGATCCTTTTCAGGCAACAGAAGAGCAGCCGGAGATGACCCCATCGCCTGGTAACAGTTGGCGTATGTTTTTTTTGGGAATGTTGGCCGGTCTCGGGCTCAGTGGCGTTTTGGCCGTGTATGTGTCTAAAAAACGCTCCAGAAGACCTGCACATTTTCGCAGCTATCGTTAAGCAGTATACAGCTCTGAGGAATACCGCCTCGCTGCTCTTTGGATCTTTGTTAGGAAATGTGTGGATTCAACGTCCATCTGATGTACCAGTCGAAAGTTCCGTCATTTTTCATACTGCAATCCAGACAGACAATTCCGGAATTTTGAAACTGGTAGACCCGTGTCGCTTCTGATCCAGTCGTCAAGTAGGAGACCAGGCGCTGCATAAACGGCATATGGCCGACCACCATGACATTACTATCTGGATTGATACCGGCCGCAAAAACCCGGACATCATCCATAGGATTGATACCGGAGACCAATTCCAAAGGTGCTGCGACCGACAGGGCATTGTGATAGACAGCTGCAGTTTGCTTTGCCCGTTTTTTCCCCGAATGTACTATCTTTTCAATTTTTATTTTATAGCCTTTGGCCACATCGGCAATTCTCTCGGTTTCAGTGAACCCTTCGTCGGTCAGACCTTTTGCAGGATCGACATCTTTGGGTACGCTGATGCCATGCTGAACAAGAAACAGTGCCATTTGCTTCCTCCGTTATCAAAGAGAATAAAATTGTACAAACAGGAGGTTGAGTGCTACGGTCCGTCATCTCTAAGATAATGCCCTTGCTGAACTGAACCAGAAAGCCAAGGATAGGCGCCGAGGATGTCCTGAAATGTATAATCAGCAAAAAAAGAGGGTCTTTTCATGATTGGCGGAAAAGACCCAGTCCTTGGAAACTGCCTGCTTATAAATTTAACTCAACACGTCTGTTTTTTTGCCGTCCCTCACCTGTGGTGTTAGGAGCTACGGGTTGACTTTCACCAAAACCCTTGGCTGTTAATCTGTTAGGGTTTATTCCTTTGCCAGCCAGATAATTGACCACAGCCTGAGCCCGTTTTATGGAAAGATCCCGGTTATAAAGGTCTGGGCCCGTACTGTCGGCATGGCCATAAATTTCAGCTGTAACCGATGGATTGTTTTGGAAATAGTCTGCCCATCTGTCCAGCTCGGGAACAACCTCTGTTCTGATCACCCACTTGTCAAACTCAAAAAGAATATCAGAGACCTCTAGCACCATTTGCAAATCGGCCAACTCAGTTTCCGGGACCCCGGTCTCGTTTGATACCGGTTGGTATACCTTTCTATTCTGTCGAGCTTTGGGCTGAAAATCAGGTCTGTTTCCCGGCCTGAGGACGTAATGTGCGGTTACTCCATCGTTTGTGCCCGTAGTATGGGTTTTTACATTTTCTTTATCGTTCAAAACATAGGTTTTCATCCTGTCGTCATAGCGGATCTCCGTTGGTGTGCCGGCGCAACCGGAGAGCAGGAAAGAGAAAATAAGGATGGCTGGTCCAAGTCGATAGTAAGGGGGAGTGTGAAACAATCTGTTCATGGCAATCCTCATGTAATTTTTCTCCTGTATTAATTGTAATGAAAAAATTCTATTCATTTTTAGTTTCATCTTCTTCATGCTCGATAATAGGCCCACCCCCCGTTCTCTCCAGCAGTATACTTATATAGCCTATCTTTTTTAAATTTTTTTTTCCAGATTTTTTCAATTGATCGTGGATGATACGTAACTTTCAGTTGTGCCATGGTGCTCTTTTCCTGTTCGGTATGGAAATCCAAATCAAAGGAATATATCAATTGGGTTGTAACCCAATTGACAGCCGAAGGAGCAAAAGAGGAAAAAAATGTGTTCAAAGCACCTGCCGGCCTACTGTAACGAACTCTCAGCTATGACCTGCCTGTCGCACCTTCGTCACAAATTCAGCAAAGAACGCCAGCATGATGCTGCCGACCAGGCCCAGCATGAAAGCCAGTGCCACAATGAAAGCTTTTTTCGGTTTTTTCGGTTTTTCAGGACTGCTCGGTGATTTGTTGATATTGGTCCCTTTAAAGGAAGCTAATTTCAATTGTATATTGTTTACTTTCAGTTCCACCTGTTTTTTTTCCAGCGAAATTCGTTCGAGTCTCTCCTGTAAATTATTCAGGTAAATCTGTTTATTCTGTACCTCAGTGGAATAGAGCAAAAGCGCCATTGAATCCCCCCTGGAATCAGCCATTGCCTTTTTTCTATCTGCGCGCAGCTCATTTATTATCACTGTAAATTCAGCGATCTGTTCTTTTATAAGTTTTATCTGGTCAGCGAGAAAGACATCCTCCATCTGGGCCGCTGCAATTTCATTTTTCGTTTTTTTGATACTGATATTAAGCTCCTCCTGGATATCTGAAGAAACTGCGATCAACAGTTCCTGGAGAATACGAACAGCCTGCTCCGGTTCAGAGCTTTCAACTGAGATTTTCACCAGGTTCGTATCCCGTGGTATAACAACGTTAAACTCCGGCATGTCGGCAAGGGGGATATTGAGGGTATTGGCCACGGTCTGATCATAGGCACCACCCAGAATATTTTCACGAACGGTCTGAGGAGTTTTGACCAGCACCCCATCTGCGCGTTTTCCCGGCTCAAGAATCGTGACAACTTCGTAGATCTTGGGCATGAGGAAGCTTATTCCGGTTGCTGCAAGAGTCAGCAGCAGGGTTAAAACAATAATCTGAGTTTTGCGTCGCCAGAGGATAAGAGTTATATCGACGAGATTGATTTCATCATCTTCGACTCTGCAGGGGCGCGCGTCAGGTAGTTGGGTAGTCAAATCGTTCTCCATGAATAAATTTCGTTCCGAGCGGAATGTTTACATTTTCTCTGCATTGATATCATATTTCTCAAGACATATATCTCCCAGGGAGTGCTGAAAAGACACCCTGCTTTTTGCTTTTGACCGGGGGCAGGGAGGAAACGCATTCTGTCCAATCGTTATCGGTTGCAGAAATATGTATATTCCCGTTTTTCAAAACCCCAGAAGACCCTCATTGATTATGGCGATATCGCCTGGCTGCATGTGGTGGCTGGTTATTTTCTAAGAGGCCGTTATAAAAAGAGGTTATTCGTTATTGAAATGAGATCCCACTGAGCCAAAACCCTATCCTGCGGGTTCATTTAAGGCAAGTTTTTTTTAATCTCAAGACAACTGGAATTATCACTCGATTCCTGGGAAGCTGAATCTTGCAGACAGCTGCGTCAATGATCTCCCCGGGCATGGTTTTGCCTTCGACTATCAAGAGGTTATGGAGGCTATGAAAGGTGCGTGATTCGAAGTGAAAAGTGGGGGATCCTGTCGGAGAATACCGGCAATATTGGGCGAACGCTTAAAGGTTGTTTCAAGAAAGCGCCGGACCTCTCCTCTGTTCCAGCCTTTCGGGTGCGTGAAGTTTCGGTAGACTGACAGATCCCCTTCATAAAAATCAGATACTTCGAGACCGGATATCTCCTGGCTGCAGGCGGGAAGGTTAAAGATTGCCAGATTGAGAAAACTGATGGCCTGGTGATTTTTTTCCACAAATCTAAGAGTACATTCGGCCTCTTTAAGGCTCTCGGAAGGTGTACCGAACAGCAGGTAAACGTATGTTTTTATACCGGCCTCATAGAGATTTTCCAGTACTCTTTCGGCTAGTTCCAGATTAATCCCTTTTTGCATGTTGTTTAAAACACCCTGGTCTCCTGATTCGAGACCGAGTTTCAGCATGCAGCATCCGGAATCTTTCAAGCGGTGACAGAACTCCCGGTCGGCAAGCAGTATGTCGATACGGACAAAACCATACCAGGGAAGCTTTGGCGCTTTTGTGGCCAGAGCCTTTAAAGTAGAGGGGCTGACTGCATTGTCGAGAAGATGGATGAGGGTGGGAGATGTGGCTGCAGTCAGTGCCTGCAGGTCGGCGATGGTCGTATTCGGTACCACATGTTGGTATGGGTTGTCTTCACTTGTTTCCGGGCAGAAACTGCATTTTTTCCAGAAGCAGCCATAGGAGCTGGTGTAGGGAAGAATGAAACCGGGAGAAAGATAATGATTGTCCAGAAGACGGTCGTAAACAGGCCGTACGTGTCCGGGCCTTCGCTTTGTCCCCAGAAGTTCCAGAAGCGGGCCTTCGCCCTGGCCTCCGATAAGATGATCGACAAGTGCTGCAAAAGGATTATTCCATTGCGGGCTGCTCAGCCAGGTTGTGACCAGACCACCGCCCAAAATGATTTTAATTTCCGGGTGGTGTGTTTTCAGGTACCCCATCATCGCGAAGGTGCACATTGCCTGGCTAAGGTAGCTCAGGGAAAAACCTATGAACCCGGCATTTTCTTCATCAAGAAGTTCTTCAAATTTTTCACTAAAGTACGGGAAGAAAATATTAGACTGGAAATCATCGGCGGCTATCAGCAGGTCATGACTCTTAAGCGGCGATTTACTGTCGTCCTGATAGTTGGCGAGTGACAATTGAAGACCAAACCTCTTCCCGGCGATTTCCAGGATACGATTACTATCAGCAACAGCGCGCCGATATCTGTCACTATTATCATAGACTTCAATGGCCTGCAGAGCAGCAATGTTTTTTTTTCGATTCTTAAATGCTCTTTTTGACCATGTGTCTGTAGCAGGTTTCACTGAATCAAAGAGATAATGCATGCCTTCGATGTTCATGTCGCAGATGGTGCATGAGTGGCCATGAGCTGCAAGAGAAGCGGAAAGGTAGGCAAGTGCTGCTGGTGGTTCGCAGGGTTTGGTGAGTGGTGGGTGGATGATCAGCATACAGACTCTCTTTTTAATAATTTTCCTCTTTCTCTGGCTTCTTATAAAAGGTGTACTATAATGTAGCCCGGGTTTGTATATGATCAATCAAAATATTAAATGGATGTGAGTTATGATGATGATTTGTAAGAAGTTGGCACCAATTTTTATGCTGTTTATTGCCGTTACACTGATGGAAGCCGGACTGAGTGCGACCTATGCTGAGGCCAAGTCTTTCGGCGGTGGCAGGTCCTTTAGGATGGCTCCCAAAACCCCAACCAAGAGTGTGCGGCCTGCTCCAAACCAGACCGGAGGGAACTTTCGAAGAGGTCTTGCCGGGGGGCTGCTCGGTGGCGCACTCGGAGGCATGCTTTTCGGTTCCATGTTTGGTGCCGGCGGGTCGGGTATGGGGATTCTGCCGCTTCTGCTTCTGGGTGGGGTTGCTTATTTCCTGTTTAAACGGTTTTCGACGAAGCCTCAGCAGAACAGCTACCAGTCTTATCAGCAGCATGCGCAACCGAAGAGCCCTTCCGATATGTTTGGCGGTGCTTTCGGTAACAGTGCCCAGCCCCCTCCGTCCGCGACTCCCAATATTGGCGGGAATCTCCTTGACGAGGGGCTCGACCAGATTCGTGAAACAGACAGGGCCTTTGACCCCGGTTATTTCAAGGAAGTGGCATCCGATGTGTTTTTTCAGGTTCAGGCGGGGTGGATGCGCCGGGATATAGATTCCTACAGACATCTTCTCGGCGAGCAGCTGGCCCGCGAATACGAAGGCCATTTTGCGGAAATGCGCAGTAAAGGGCACATCAATAAACTCGAATCCATTGCTGTTCGGAATCTGGAGATTGTCCAGGCAGGCAGCGACGGCCGGGAGGATTTTGTCACGGTACTGTTCTCTGCCAATCTTCTCGACTACACTGTTGACGATCAAAGTGGCGAGCTGATTGATGGGAGTATGACGACGCCGATCAAGTTTAATGAAGAGTGGTCCTGGGCGAGACCGGTTGGAACTCAGGACTGGAAACTGGAAGGCATTAAAGAGGTCTGATTTTCACGCTGGTTTCGCAGATGCCGTTCAGTGACACCAGTGATTTTTATTTGTGAGGTTTTTTGTGGATTTAAGTCAGTTCCGTCGGGAATATTTAAGGGGAGGGCTCTCTCGTTCAAGTCTTGAAAGTGATCCGGTCATCCAGTTTACAAAGTGGTTTGATCAGGCTCGGAAAACAGAAATAGCCGATCCAACAGCTATGGCGCTGGCTACAGTCGGCAGTGGAGGACAACCAAGCCAGAGAACCGTTTTGTTGAAGTACTATGATGAGAAAGGGTTTGTCTTTTTTACTAATTTCGAGAGCAGGAAGGCAAAGGAGATAACGGATAATGAGCAGGTCAGTCTGCTCTTTGTCTGGCTTGACCTGGAGCGGCAGGTTATGATCAACGGCAATGCCTCCAAAATATCTGCAACCGAATCAGCGAAGTATTTTATGACAAGGCCAAAGGAAAGTCAGATGGCCGCCTGGGTCTCAAGTCAAAGTCACACCCTTTCGTCCAGGCAGATCCTGTTGCAGAAGTTTCAGGAGATGAAGAGAAAAATTGGAGAAGGGAAGGTTCCACTCCCGTCTTTCTGGGGCGGCTATCGTGTGGACCCTGTTGAAATTGAGTTTTGGCAGGGAAGAAAAAACCGTCTGCATGACCGGTTCCTCTATTCCAGAAAAGATGGGTCGAAAAACTGGGCCTTAGAGCGGCTCGCACCTTAAAAGGTTTCTGGTCGGCACCTGGCATTGCGATGCATGCACTTTGCCTGGCGCCGGCCGGACCTGCAGCAACTAACTCCCGACTCTCTCTCGTCTGACCAGAGTCAGCCTTTCACCACAGCCAGTGGTCTGAGTGTTGTTATGATCTCAACCAGGTCACGCTGGTTGCCCATTACTTCTGCAATGTCCTTATAGGCTCCTGCGGCCTCATCAAGATCTTTTTTATGGCGAACGGTGTGGAGAATACCCTGCTGCTCAAGATGACGGATCTCCTCTTTCAGGTCGAGCTGTCGCCGGGCCTGTTTTCTACCCAGTTTTCTGCCGGCTCCATGCGAGCAGGAACAGAAACTTTCTGTGCTACCCAGGCCCCGCACGATATAACTGACAGATCCCTGAGAACCGGGGATAATGGTTGTCATGCCTGCTTCTGCCCGAGTCGCACCTTTCCTGTGGACTAAAACTTCCCTGCCAAAATGATATTCAAAGGATGCGTAATTATGCGCGACATCCAGAGCAGGGGAGAAGGAGGTCGATGGTTCAAAGTCCAGCAGGATCTCACTGACTCTTTGCATCATGGACTGCCTGTTTGCGGCTGCAAACTGGACACAATAGCCCATCTCTTTCAGATACCCCTCTCCTGCAGCAGTCGAGAGGGGCAGGTAGTCCAGCTGCCAGCCGGATGGGACCTTTGCGTCATGCGCCTTATTGTATGCAGCTGCCAGTCGATTATAATGGCCCGCTACCTGGTAGCCGATGTTTCTGCTGCCGGAATGGACCATCAACCATATATGTCCGTCATTGCCCAGCTGCACCTCAATGAAGTGGTTACCACCGCCAAGTGTACCAATCTGCAGTCGACCGCGTTCATACTCCCGGGACACCACCGGCAGTTCTTTTTCAGCCCGAATTTCTGTAATTCCGGGCATGATGTTATCGGCCTGTACCCTCCTGTGGTGTTTAAAACCAAGAGGAATTGTCTGACGGATAGTGTGAATAATTTTTTTTAATTGCGATTTTTCAATATGGTGCAGGGATGTCTGGACAGCGCATATCCCGCAGCCGATATCGACCCCAACCGCGTTGGGAATGACGACACCGTCTGTGGCAGCCACCCCGCCAATCGGCATGCCGTAGCCGACATGGGCGTCCGGCATGATTGCCACATGATGGTGCAGAAAAGGCAGATTTGCCAGGTTTCTAGCCTGCTCCAGCGTATCATGATCGATATTTTCCAACCAGAGTTTGATCGGTTTTTTTTCAGTACTGATTGTTTTGACCATGGAGGCAGCTTCGTTTTGGTTACCGGATCTGCTTTTTTGTTTATGCTATGTCAGAGTGATGCAGATATATAATGCAGGGACCGATAATGCAGGGACCGGTTATAGAAAAGGATTCTTTAATGAGTGTTGAAAGCTGTAGTGGACCTCAAGCCACTGATCTAAGTTGCTGGAATGTCAAGTATATGACGATTTTTAGAAACGAGATTTTATAAAGAAAATGGATTGTGAATAAAAAAGATGCCTTGATCCCTACCATGATGGGCAATCACATTGTTGGTGTAAACTTACATGCAGATTACTTTAATGTCCGTAAAATATTCTGCAAGCCTGGTATAGTAAGATTGATCAGAGAGTCATCTTCAAGGGGGATATCCGGGAGTTCCCATTGTTCAACAGGAGTCTCCAGAGACCATGGCCAATGCGCCCCCATGGGTTGAGAAAACTCAGACCTGTCATGATGGAAATATTAGGGTGATTGCTAAAACGTCTTCTTCTGAGAAAAAGAGATATTCAGGCATGGTTGAAATTTCTCAATTTTCAATTGGCGTACATTTTCATATGCGTTATCTATAGGTTGAATGATCCTTAAACAAATGTTGACGCAGGATGCCTGACAGATGGATACCTGCATGTGTGTCAAAGAAAATCTAGACAAATGACCGGGGAAAAAATGAAACAAATCCAAGTAAAACGTTGGATGAAGATATGTGGCGGTGTGGTTGTTTTTATCGTCTTGCTGTTTCTGCTCTTCCCCGTAGGCGCCAAATACTATCTTGTCGACTGGTTGGAGAAAAACGGCGCGGATAGCGCAACTATACAAAACCTCAGGTACAATCCCTTTGCTGGAAAAATATTCATGGGGGGAATGGACGTCGAGAAGGGTGGGGAGTCAATACTCCACAACGCCAGCATGGTTGTCGATTTTGGTCTTGCTTCTCTTTTTAATCGGGATATCCGGGTTCAAAAAGCAGTATATCGAGATTTATCCATCAACCTTGAACAATATAAGGATGGCAGATGGCGTTTTGGTTCCTACACCATGCAGAGCGACAGCACCGAAGACAAGGTGGTTACAGGAGAAAATGTGGCATCTGCCTGGAATTTCCTTGCCGATCATGTTGTACTGAATAACTGCAGTGTCAAGCTGAAGACCCCTGATCTGGAAATGGTTCTTTTGGCTGAAGAGGCTGAACTGACCCGTTTATCTACGAGGGCAGGCCAGCCGGCAGGAACCTTTACGTTTAAGGGACAACTCAATGGTGGTCCGATTGCCCTGCAGCTTGATACAGTGCAGCTGGCCCCAGCGCTGCGTCTTGGCGGCAAAATTGTCATTTCACGTTTTCAACTCGATGCACTTTCCCAGCTGCTCGACGACATTCTTCCGACTCTGGCGGGGGAAATCAGCCTCGATGGTCGGGTGCTTTTCAATCAGGAAGCACAGAGAACCGTTCTGGTAGAATACGAAGGAACCGTCGACCTCAACGAAACTGATATGGGTAACAGTAATTTTAACACAACAGTTGAGAGTCTCAGCTGGAAAGGCACGGGACACTATGATGCACCGGCAAATGGTCCGGCAAGAATTGAGACAGATGGTCTGGTCGCGATCAGAAATTTTACTCTTCAGGTTCCGGCATCTGAACTTGTGACTGAGGAATCACGCATAGAACTTAACGGTAAGACCTCGGTAACCATTTCTGACAGTATCGTCATTAAAAATGATGGCTCTCTCCTGCTGGAAGGAGTTGAGCTGGTTCTGCCGCCCTATGGAGTAGCTGAAGAGAATTTTGCCTGGGAGGGGACGATTCAGTATGATTCCGACTATAAACAAGAAGGGTTCTTTGTCCGTGCCGATGGTTCTCTCGATCTCGGAGAATTCCAGGTTGGGGGTGGTGAGCAGTCGGCGTCATTTGCTACGGGTGGCAAAATGGCTTCCTGGCAAGGTATGGTTGAACTGTTCGAAAAAGGATCGGGAACTCAACCGGTAATTGAGCTGGACGGCACTCTCATCGGCGGTGAGCTCCTTACGACACTTGCTGAACCGCCATTACGGTTAGGCCAGGAGAAGGTGGAACTGAAGATAGATTCTACCGTCAAGCTGGGTGATAAGATCGATATCAGAGGGCTGAGTGCATTGACGCTTGTTAATTTTTCACTTTTCGAAGGTGGCAATAATAAACCCGTCGTCTCGTTTAATCAATTTGCTGCGGACAGGATTGAGGGACGGAGAGGGATGAATCTCGCTATAGATGATATTGTGACAACTGATCTCACATCATCTCTTTCAGGTGACTTTCCTCTGGATATCGATATTTCTGAAATCAAACTGTCGAATCTATCTATTGATGATCTGAAAAGATTCACCATCGGCGAGTTCCATTTGCAAAAACCACTGATTACAGCTGTAAAGAATGGCGAAGAGCTTGTCAGGCTGGATACTCTCTCTGTTCATACTATTTCTTTCGATGAAGGGGGAAAAGCCGGGGCGAAAAATGTCCGGATGCAGAACTTCGTCTTTCTTGGCGAGCAGGGTGACGGGGACAGAAAACCAGCCGTTTCCTTCAGGGAGGCAACGCTGAAGGAATCGGGCTGGAGCCTTGAGGCAGGATTTCAGGGGGACATTCTCCAGTTCGAAGACCTCATCACGACGATCGTTCGAGACAAGGAAGGAAATGTCAACATTACTGAACAGCTGGCAGAGATGAGGCAACAGCAGTCTCGGCAAATGCTTGACTCTGATGATGCATCTCCGGCAAATACCGCTGATTCCGAAGGTCCAGCGGCCGTTCCTCTCAGACTCCAGAAAATTGTTGTGGCCGGTAACAGTGCTGTTTTCTTTGAGGACTATACGTTGGCAGTTCCCTATCTCACCGATCTGGCTATTTCCCGGCTGGAGGTAACAGGACTTGACTCGGGTCAACCTGATCAAAAAACAGAGATTCTTCTCCAGGGTGAGCTGGAAAAACGGGCACCTCTTGAGATAGCAGGACACATCTCACCGTTCAAGGAAAAAACAGATCTGGACATGAACCTGAAGCTGAAGAACTATCCTCTCTCAAGCCTCTCGGCCTATACCGCCCAGTCCGTTGGTATGGAGCTGGCCAGTGGGCAGCTCCAGTTAACGAGTGTAATAGACCTTGCCAACGACAACCTGAATATGATGAACGATATATTACTTAAAAAACTGGAGACCAGGACTATTTCGCCGAAGCTCGCAGCGGAACTGAATAATGAGCTGCCGATTCCGCTTGATGCAGCGCTTTCGATGCTACGAGACAGCGACCGGAATATTTCACTTGATGTTCCGCTCAGTGGACCGGTAAGTGAACTCAATGTCGGGGTGTCAGATATCTTGATCACCGCCCTCGGTAAAGCCATTGTGCCCGCTGCCTCGGGATATCTCATGTACGCCCTGGGTCCCTATGGGGCACTTGCCTATGTCGGTATGAAGGTTGGGGAGAAAATGCTTCAGGTTGAACTGCCCCCCGTGGTCTTCGCGCAGCAGGAGGCAACCCTTACCAAAGAGCACGTCGGATATCTGGAAAGGATTGCGAAAATTTTAGAGGATCGCCCTGAAACAGACATGCAGCTTTGTCCCAAGGTGGCATCATGGGAGTTTATGACTGAGCAGGAAAAGGCAGCTGCGAAAGGTGATATCATCCCGGTGGATAAAGAAAATAGAACCCGATTGCTGGAGCTTGGTCAGAACAGGGCTGTTGCTGTTCAGGGCTTTCTGGCAAGCGGCTATGGCATTGACAGAGGGCGCTTGCTGGTCTGCAAAACCAGTATTGAGACGGACAGGTACGCTGTCCCGGCGGTAATACTTGAATTCTGAGATTTACCGCCCAATACTCACTCTTTTTTTTGCTGCCTCCAGATCGAAGTATGCCGGGTCAAAATCGGGGCGGCCGGCCAGCTCGTATAAGCTGTTTCGGTTCTTGTCGTTCGGCGATTCGAGAGCGGTTACGAGTTGAAGATATTCATGAATATCACCAACCGATTCAGGCGGGCAGGCCATCTCGCCAGACAGGAGAACAGGGTGTTTCAGTTGTTTTGTTGGTGGAATGACCTCCTCCAGACGAATCTCATGCTCCCAGCCTTCGCCTGCATCATAGATGTAAGAAAACATGAACCGCATTCCCTCCTCCAGGCTGTGTAATCGATACTTATGTTCATCGAAGCGCTTGGATACCCTGGGAGTGTTGCTTTTCATCGTGGGTTCATAGCTGATTTTCCCGACCAGAAACTGGTGGACATGTGAGTCGGTCCATCCCATGCTCAGCTGGATAATGTCGTGAAGTTGTGCAAGGGTGTATGTGCCGGGTACCTGAACACGTCGCCAGATGAGAGGGTCTGAAAAGACTATCGAAATATGAAGAAGGTAGCTTGGGACCTGCTTGTCGTCATTCTTGGTATCAGATCGGGCGATCTCCGGAAAAGCCCCTTTTATAACCTGCGCCATTCTTGTCTCCTTTTCTCCATTCCCTTAAGATCATCTCTTCTGACATTAAGCCCTTATTTTTTATGAACCTTTTGTTCGTCAACTTTCAACAGTCCGCACTTGCAACCTGTATTCAAGTTTACAGTCACCCCTTGACTGACAAAATGTTCACCAGAGGCCAGATTGGCTGATGAGAAATTCGGGATGATATGTTTTGAGATTAACACAGTAATGCAGGAAGAGAGCCCTGGCCAGAGGCAGTCGGTAAAAACAGCACTATGCCTCAATCGATCTCGGATATCTCCTGCATTGTTGTGAGGAGCAGCAGCCTGAATTTTTCGACAGACTTGTGTCCGGTTTCTTTTTTTTCATCGCGGATTACTTTGAAAAAGTCATGGCAGATCTTGATGTTTCCAGCCGACCAATTATGAGTGAATCCCTGATGTAAATTGTTTCCCCGGAGCCGTTGGTCGGCGTTTTTATAGTCCCTCCTGCCATGGGCCCAGTTGATGGTGTGCTGGTAGTAGAGCAGGGAGCGGTTGAGCAGAATAAAGAGGAGATCAATAGTTTTTACCGGGCCGATTTGGATCCGTTTACCGCCAAGTGGAATGCCAAGAACATTGGCTTTTTCAGAAATGTTTTCACCTCCAAAGAGAGCGCCCAGAGCTCCGGCAATGGTGCCCATGGCGGTGAACATACCCAAACCGTGTCCGAGCGCAGCGACATCAAGACCGGCACCGATGGCTGCACCGCCGAGCCCTCCGGCAATAATGAGTTGTTGCCTGGTCAACCCCAGGAGCTGCCAGGTGCTCTCGTCGAAAAGATCCTTGTTAAGGACGGAGTGCGGTGGAAGGTCGTATTGAAAAATATTGTGTTTGAAAAGATTTCGAATACGCTGGTGGGCGATTTTCTCCATGCTGCTGATGGTTTCACTGTAGGTTGCGAAAAGTTTATCCCGGTCTTGTTCTGCCCGGTCTTCGGAATTGATGTCCTGTGTAAGTTGCAGAGAACAACTGTCGGTGAGCAGGCTGGTGATGATATCCACGGTTGTGTTATTACGCGTCGCCCAGTCCTTTTTGAACGCCTTGATAACCTCAGTAAGTACCTGGTGCCAGTCTTGATCTATGGATTTAAGCGCTTCCAGCAGAAGGATCCGTTCGGCATAGGTCGCACGGTGAGCATTGAAGATTCTGTTGGAGTTAAAATTTTTCCGGAACTCGGTTTTCCAGGCTTCAAGGTGAGCATTGTCATCCTCTTTGCAGTTGATAATGGCCAGCCGGGGTTTGCCGGTCAGGCGAAGGATCTCCATTTCCGCCCTGTCGACATTGCGGACCGGTCGTGAACCGTCAACCACATAGATGATTCCGGCACCTCTTTCCACGGGCCCCAGCAATTCACAGTCATCGTGCAGTTCCGGGACAGATGCAGCATATTCCCGAAAAGTTTTAAGAGGGTTTCTTTCGTTCTCCGTTCTTTGTTTTAGCTCACTGAGCACTCTTCCCGGATTCTGGAAGCCGGGAGTATCAGTGAAACGGAGGACTTCACGTCCATCAATCACCACAGGAAAAGTGCGGCATTCTGTTGTTTCGCCAGGGGTCTGGCTTACCCGGACCGAATCATCTTCAGCAAGGGTGGAAAGGACTGATGATTTCCCTTCATTTGGGTGACCTAATATAGCAAATTCCGGTGTCATAGAGTTTTCCTGTCAGGAAATGAGTGAAAAGATGTCGATGTAAGGATCTCCCATCGCCTCAATCTTTTTCTTCCAAATAGCAAAATCCTCCCGCGTCACAGGAGTAAACGGGCTCGCACCCGGTCGTCCGACCAGTCCCAGGTTGATGAGGGTGGTACCGGGCAAAATTTTGCGTAGCTCTCTCAGAAAGGAGATAAAGTCAACAAGAGGGACCATCCAGCCCTCCATCAGAATAAAGATACCTTCCCGTGGCCCCCAATTTTTGTCGGCAAGGAGTTGTTTCAGCTGTTGGTCTCTGTCATAGCTGGCCATGAATCTGTAGATATTGGTAATCGCAAACCCTCTGCTCTCCATCATAGGGGCGAGTTGCTCAGCCGGGCAGAGAGTATAGATATCATCAGGAATGAGGACGACCTGATCCAATGGATTTGGGACAGATAATGATGGTTCCTGTTTCTTCAGCACCGTGTAATTTTCCGGGACTGCTGTTATGGGTTCCGGTTCGGCCTGAGTTGTGACAAGGGGCGTCTGCATTCGTCTCACGAGAGCGAGACAGGCCGGCGTATCGAATCGGAGGTTCTTAAAAGCAGAGCGTTCCATCAAGTTGCCGGCAAAAAAGAGGGCGACCCGGAGGAAGAAGCCGTAAAACAGCAGGCAGAAAACCAGAAAGGGCCACCAGGCGATCAGATCTGCAGTGGTCAGGTTATAGATTCCCTCTTTGAGGATGATCCGGCTGCCCTCTATCTCGGTGAGCGACGGGTAACTGTTTCCACTGGAAATAAGCCATGACCATGGAGTGGCTGCAAACTTGACTCCGCGGTGGATGGCCTCGGTACTAAACTGCAAGGTCGATTGCCAGCCAAAAGCCAGGTCGCTTGTTGAGATTTTCACCAGGGTTGCAGCCAGCAGGCCGATATTGAATCCAATGGCAAAGAGTTGGGAAAGAGCAAAGAGCGGCCAGTAGAAGAGGGAGCCGTAGATGGTGCTGCGTGCCTTGAAAATACCGAAGGCGTGATTGACACTGACCCGCTGTTCAGCAGCCACTGTATGCAACCATTGTTTATGGAAAAAGGAAACCATTCTGCCCAATATCCTACGAAAGATAAAAGAGTAAAACGAGGGGAGTTGCAGGGTCGGCAGCAGCGGACGAAGAAGACAGGCGCCAATCAGAAACACGACAAGTGTCAATTGGGAGAGAACAAAGAGGAGTAAAAAATGAAAAACGTTTACCGGAGTTGTTCCAGAGTAGGTAAAAAATGAAAAACCACCAGCCAGTCCGGCGATCACCCCTGTAATTATGCAAAGATTTTTGGCGAGGAGGTAAACATCGCCGAATATTGTTCCCGGACTTTTCTGCTGAGCACCAGGAAAGTTCTTTTTTCTCCTCTCTGTAAGCCATAGCCAAATCAACTCACGGTTCGTGGGTTCCTCTTTCTTTCCAAGGTTCTCCTGATTGCGAAGGAAAATATCCCTGTCTCGCTGATGAAGTGTTTTGTCGTCAACATCAGAATCCTGGTGGCAGAAATATTCCAGATCAATGATTTGATTATATAGCCGGTTTGTTTCCATGGGCTCCATTATACCAGAATGAAGGCATGGGGCAATAGAACCTCTTGAAAATCCTTTGAATTGTGTGAAGGTCTTCGGTCAGTCCGGTCAGTTCCCTCTTCGGTCCCTCCCAATGACGGAACCGCCTGTTTTTTTTACCCGCTTCTTACCCTGCAACTCCCAGCTACGGCGAACTTTGTTCGTGATGAATCCGGGGCCGTGGTTCGGCAAGAAAAGAGGTGACAGGAATTTCGTTATCATAAAAGGTTGTCATTCGAGTTAAGAATACGATAGGGTAAAAACCTTATCGGTGTTGGCACTACTATTTTTCAGTCAGGGGTATTTTATGAAATTGTCAGGTTATATTCGCTCTCTAATGCTCTTTCTGATCGTCGCTGTTGGTATACAGCATTCTGTTGTAATGGCAGAAGAAACGCAGGGGGATGGGGAGGTGGAGGCTGTCTCGCTTGAGGAACAGAAGACGACCCTCATTCAAATATATTCATGGGCAACCATCCTGCCCAAGGAGTTGATTGACCTGCAAAATAGCCTGACCAAAGAAAAAAATCTTGAGACCGTGGAAGCGGAGCTCGCAATCCTTACTCAAAATGCCGCTGAGCTTAAAACAGAAACAGCCGTTGCCGGGCAGAATTCCGATCTGCAATTGATGCAGGTGACGACATATCAGACTAAAGTATTCAAAATCACCAGTCGGCTGCAAAAGCTCAGTGAGTCAATCACGTCGGTAATTACCGACCTTTCGGCAAAGAGAAAGGAATGGCAAACAAAAAAAGAACAGATATCGGGATATGATAAAAAAGAGTTGTTGACTCTGGCTTTGGCAAAGGATCAGCAAGAATTACTGATTGAGACCGTGGACAGGGCCCTGCAGTTTATTGAGGAGCAGCTTAAACAGGTTTTGGCCGTCGGCAAAAAAATAGGTGATCTGCAGATCTTCCTCTATTCGGTCAATACTGAATTACAGGCAATGGATGCGAAACTGAGAGCGACCTCCATCCAGCAAACCTCACCATCAATTCTGTCCGGCAAGTTTTATTCAAGGATCAATGCCAATCTCTTCAGGCAAAGCTACGCAAACACCAGACAATTTATCGCCGACCAGTTAAAGAGTTTACAAAATAACCTGAATCTTGTCCTGCTCTGTTTATCTGCTTTTCTTCTGGTCTGTTTTGGGATGAGTAAAACGAAAGATCTCGTTTCTTCATCCTCCCGCTGGTACCCTTTTGCAATCCATCCATTGGCGACGACTGTTTTTATGGCCTCAAGTCTCAATGCCTTCATCGATATGATGCCCGTTAATTTTGATCTGCCGCAGCAGTGGGAAGCATTACTGCATATCCTCACCATGATTGCTGCGATTCGTCTTATCACGCTTCTTATAGAGAACAAACTCCGCCGGCGGCTGATCAAACGCCTGATTATCTTTATGGCCGTTGCCATGATTATGGTCGTTCTTGATCTTCCGCAGATGGTTATCCTGCTCTATGTCTTCTATGTCTCTCTTCTGGCCCTTGTCTACTATTTTTACCAGCTTCCAAGTACCAGGGGCAAGACCGACGCAAAAGCTTGGTTTAGAAGAATCATGGGGATATTTCCCGGTGCAGTTTTACTTGCCGGTATTGCCGGCTATGATCAGTTTGCCGTGATCCTCTTTTCGACCCTGCTCTCGGCAATCATTGCCTGTTTGATCATTTGGATACTTTTCCTGCTGCACTTTGGTTTTATAGACTTGACTCTCTCGGTCTTGCCGTTGACTTCAATAAGGGAAAATCGTGAAATTGTGCTGAAAAGTATTCGACCGGTTATTACCTGGCTGCATGTTCTACTGCTGATTGCAATACAAGGGGTTGTCTGGGGTTTTTTCCCCACAATAAATGAAGCATTTACAGGGATCTTCAACCTGGGTTTTAATTTTTTAAATATCCATATCTCGCCTGGTTTTTTTCTTACTGTCATTTTTGTTGTCTATGGAGCCATTCTCGCATCAAAGGCTGTCCAGACGCTCCTTCTAAAAAAAATTCTCCCCCGTTACGGTGCGGCAAAGGGGGTGCAGTTATCGATCACCCGTCTGGCTCATTATGCCATTTTGACTATTGGATTTTTGATAATGCTGCGGGTGCTCGGTTTTCAGCTCAACCAGCTCGCTCTGCTTGGTGGTGCCCTGGGGGTTGGGATTGGGTTTGGCCTGCAGGCGATCGTCAATAATTTCGCCAGCGGTCTGATTTTACTTTTTGAACGGCCGATCAAGGTGGGAGATACCATACAGCTTGGTTCCGACATAGGAGAAGTGAAACACCTCGGACTCCGTGCGACTATCATCCAGACTTTTGATAATGCGGAAATAGTTGTTCCCAACTCTGATCTCATCACCGGGCAGGTAACCAACTGGACACTTGGCGAGCGAAGAGTCAGGATTCGGATTCCTGTAGGTGTGGCCTACGGAACAGATGTAGAGCAGGTGCTGAACATCCTGCTTTCCTGTGCCAAGGCCAACCCTGTGGTTCTCAGCAGTCCAAAACCGATAGCGTTATTTCTAGCCTTTGGGAACAGTTCCCTCGATTTTGAACTCCGGGTCTGGATATCAGAATTTCTTGATAAAATGCAGGTGCTGAGCGAACTGAATCAGGACATTGAAAATGAATTCGCCATCCAGAATATTGAAATACCGTTTCCGCAAACCGACCTGCATCTGCGTTCAGTGGATGAAACGGCTGCTGCCCGCATGCATGGAACTTCTCCCTTCAAGCAACAGGGATTGGCCGAGCCGGCCGGTGCTGACGGTGAGAAAGAAAGATGACAGGGAAAGGCATTACGCGTCCTTCGGAAAATCTGCCTGCCAAGAGGCACTGAGACGGGATTGCAGAAAAAGGAAAGGACCAGCGATACCGTGTAGATTCGATATCGCTGGTCCTGTTGTTATCAGATCTTCACTACATTTTGTGCAGCTGGACCTTTTTGGCCGTCTACAACTTCAAAGCTGACGCGTTCGCCTTCAGAGAGAGATTTGAATCCGTCTGCCTTAATAGCGGAATGATGGACAAATACATCCTGGCCTCCATCTTGTTCGATAAAGCCAAAGCCCTTTGCATCATTAAACCACTTTACTGTTCCTTCTGCCATTGCTACTACTCCTGTGTAATGGGGTCCATTTTTGCCCCTTTTTTAGTTGCCTGAGTGCTGTGTGCTGACTGAGGCATCAGCCTGCGATGCAGACTGAATTGCTTGTCTGTTTGGAAATATTAAACAGACGAAATTGAATGGCTGTGGCGTTACCACGTCCTGCCCTGCAAGATTGCAAAACACCTTTTTTCAAGAGCAGTATCCTAGAGGAACGTTTTTCAACATCTCGACAGGAAGAGCTCTTCCTCCATTATCTGCGGCGTTTCCCCTTCTTTTGAGGTTGCGCCTCGTTACATACAAGTTGACGGTTTTTATATTCTTGTTTGTTCAGCGTTTCCATCGCCCGATGACCCTCTGACCTCGTTGACATCTCAACGAAGGCAAAGCCTTTTGGTCTTCCGGAGAAATGATCTATGACAAGGCTTGTGTTGACTACTTCGCCGAAATCACTGAAAAGCTGCAGTACTTCTGATTCGGTTACATCATATGGTAGATTACCAATAAAGAGTTTCAAGCTGCTGCTCCCTGGGACTATGATCGGCAAGAATCTTTATCGGCAACAACGATGCAAGAAAACTGCAAGACGACTGACGAGAAACACTATGCGTGATCTGATTTGCGTTAGGACTCACAATCAGGCTATACAATAGATGCTGGAGGAACACAAGCAAATAACAGTTGCCACAACGACGATGATCCGAGGAGGAAATTTGAATAAAATCTCTTTCGAGACTGGGCTAAGCCTGAATCTTTGTACCTCCTTTTTGAAAAGAACCCGGCACTACCGGGCAATCCTTGTTTGAGTCGTACTTGATATTTACGCCTCTGTTTTGCGCTCCGCAATGAAGATTGATACACACCTTTTAAGATTTAAATAGGGTATTGACTCCAGCAGTCCTTGTCAATCTGAATGTGGTGCTCGCTGATCTTTGAATGCAGCTTTGAACCAGTGTCGAACTTTCTTCTCAGCCAAAATGATTAGAATAGACATTATTACACTGGTGTGTCACTGCACCGGTTTTCTCATTTACCTGACTGGCCTGGTGTCTCTGCAGCAGGCTTCTTCTTTTGGCTTACAGTAGACTGAGGAGCCGAAAAGGTAAGGGGTCGTTATTATAGTGCGTATGGTACTGCTTTGGCGTCGACAACCTGATGGTCACTGGTACTGTTTCACTGCAGGCGATAACGGACCTCATGGGATGAATATATATGTGGCTATGTGTACAATAGATTCAATTGTCTCTCCAAAGAAATGCACTGGAGGTCTTTATGAATATGAACCTGTCTTTTTATCTTTTTCAACAGCTGGAGCAGTGGGGGGTGGAACACACCTTCGGTATTCCTGGTGATTTTGCACTGCCGCTTTATGCACAGCAGGCAGCATACGGAATGAAAACCATTGTATGTGTCCATGAACCGGGTTGTGTTTATGCGGCAGACGCCTATGCGCGTTTAAAAGGGTTGGGAGTTGTGCTTACCACCTATGGAGTAGGCGGGTTGAATATGGTTAACCCTATGGCTATGGCCTATGCCGAGCACTCCCCTGTAGTCGTCATCAGCGGGGCTCCAGCCGTCACGGGACGTTTGGCAAACCCCGCTTTTCATCATCTGGTCAAGGATTATGGGAGCCAGCAGCGGGTCTTTGCGGAGGTGACCTGTGCCACGGCATCTCTCACCGATGCGATGAGTGCTGCTTCAGAGATCGACAGGGTGCTTGATGCATGTCTTCGCCTCAAGCGTCCTGGATATATTGAGATTCCACTGGATATGACAGACGCGGAGATTCCGATCCCTACAAAACCTGCGAACTGTTCTGCCGGACCTTCGACAAATGAGGCCGCTGTGCACGAAGCGGCCATGGAAATAGTATCCGCTTTTGAAAGCGCAGAGAGACCTGTGCTGTACGCCGGTGTCGGGATCCGTCGCCATGGTCTTGTTGAGGACGTGGTTAAGATCGTCGAAAAATGGGGGTTGACGGTGATCTCTTCTGTCATGGGCAAGGCATCATTTCCTGAATCACATCCTCATTATAGCGGAGTATATATGGGAAAAATGGGTGATGAATATCCGCGTGAAGTTCTCGAAAATGCTGATTTCGTCCTTGCTGCAGGCGTTATTTTTTCCGATGTGAACACCGGGTTCTGGACGGCTGAGATAAAAAGAGAAACCTTGATTGAAATGCGGGATCTGGACGTCACCATTTCCCATCACAGTTTTCAGGGAGTCCCAATGAGCAGTCTGGTTCCCTATCTCGCTGCCTTGCAGCCACAGTTGAAAAACGATTCCCGCTCAGTCATACCCAGGAAGACAAGAGAGAATCCTGAAGTTCCTGATAATTCGCAACTCACAACGTTGCAACTCATCCATGCGCTCCAGAGGCTGGAGGAAAGCCGATTCTGTTTCCTGGCTGATGTCGGCGATGCATGGTTTGCCGGACTTGAAATCAATGCAGATATTTTTATGGCCCCCGGCTACTACGCCTCGATGGGCTTTGCAGTCCCCGGAGCTGTTGGTGCGGCAATTGCTGCGCCGAAACTTCGCCCGATTGTTTTGGTCGGTGACGGTGCATTCCAGATGACAGGCAACGAACTGTCTACGCTGATTGCAAATCGATTAAACGCCATAATCATTGTTCTGAACAACGGGTATTACAAAATGCTGTCGGCGCTTGACGGGCATCGGGAATATTACAATCTGAACAACTGGAACTATGTGCAATACGCTGAATCTCTCGGCTGTTCAGGTGTTCGGGCGGAAACCGGTGAGCAGCTGGCCGGAGCTATTGAGCAGGCTCTTGCCTCCAGTGAACCTTTTGTGATCGAGGCTGTCCTGCAAAAAGAGGATCACGCTCCTATCATGCAGCGGATTAAAGATTTTTTTGAGAAATCGAGGGGGGGAAGACAGTGAGTGCGCCACTTTTTTACCTGGGTTTTTTCTCCCTTCATTTTACAGCTTCCCGCAGGTAATAGTCATAATTACCCTCGTAGATTCTCATTTCGCCATGGTCTATTTCAAAAACTCTGGTGACAAGAGATCGCAGGAAATGGCGGTCATGGCTCACCAGAATGACAGTTCCCTCGAATTTTTGGAGGGCACCAAGCAGCACATCCCGGGACTGAATATCCAGATGGTTGGTCGGTTCATCCAGGACGAGAAAGTTGAGTGGGCGACCAAGCAGGGTGGCCAGGATTACCCTGCTTTTTTCGCCACCGGAAAGATGAGCGACCCTTTTGTCTACATCGTCGCCCTGAAACAGGAAGGCGGCGCAGAGATTGCGGATCGTTCCGATATTTTCGAGCGGTAACGATTCCTGCACAGCTTCAAAGACTGTCTGGTCCGGGTTAAGGAGATCCATGGCATGCTGACTGAAATAGCCTGTGTTGACGCCTGCACCGGAGATTACTTCACCTGTGGTTGGTTCGGTGGTATCGGTTATACATTTCAGGAGGGTCGATTTTCCAGCGCCATTGACACCGACCACCGCAATTTTTTCGAGTCGTCGGACGGTACCTGAGAGTCCGCTGAACACAGGAATTTCTCTTCCGTCATGACCGATCCAGGATTTTCCGAGGTTGCTGAGGTGCAGGACATCGTCACCACTGCGCGGCGGAACCGGAAAATCAAATTTGATAGTTCTCTGTTCGGGGGGCAGGACAATGCGGTCGATTTTCTCAATTTTTTTAATTCGTGACTGGACCTGAGAGGCATGGGAGGCTCGGGCGGCGAATCGGGCGATGAATTCCTCTTCTTTGGCCAGCATCTCCTGCTGGCGCCGGTAACTGGCCTCAAGCTGCTGCCGCCTTATGTCACGCTCATGCAGGTAGAAATCAAAATTGCCGCTGTAAGTAGTGGTGCTGCCGTTGCCGACCTCGATTATCCGGGAGACGATCCTGTTCATGAAATCCCGGTCATGACAGGTCATGAGCAGGGCGCCCTTAAATTCGGTACGCAACCATTCTTCCAGCCAGAGGATCGATTCGATATCCAGATGGTTGGTCGGTTCATCAAGCAGCAGGACATCCGGTTTGATAGTCAGGATTTTCGCAAGAGCGATACGCATCTTCCAGCCGCCGCTGAAAAGTTCCACAGGGCTGTTGAAATCCTGGGGCGAAATGCCAAGCCCGGTGAGGATCGCTTGAGCTCTGGATTCGAGGTCGTAACCACCACGCTGTTCGAATATTTCCACGCATTCGCCATAACGCTCAATGAGAGCGGTCATCTCATCGTCCTCCATGGGCTCGGACATTGCCGTTTCCATGGCAGATATCTTCTCACCAAGCTCAACAATATCGCCCGCCGCCGACATCACCTCGGTGATAACGGAACGACCGGCCATTTCGCCGACATCCTGGGAGAAATAACCGATAGCGGTTTTTTTTGAGCAGGAGATGTCGCCCTTATCGGCCTCTTCCTCACCGGTTATCAGACGGAAGATGGTGGTTTTACCCGTGCCGTTGGAACCGACAAGACCGGTTTTCGTGCCTGGAAGGATTTGGAGGCTGGCATTCTGGAACAGGACCTGCGAGCCATGCTGCATGTGGATATTAGTTAAATGTATCATAGTCGGAAGGAAAGAAAAAATGGCCGAAAGCTACCATGAGACGGTAAAACGATGCAAGGAGATTTTTTGCTGTCTACAGCAGATAGCCCTGGAACAAGACCGCCAGCCCCAGGAAAGCCAGAAAACCCATGACGTCGGTTACGGTAGTGAGAATGATGCTGGAACTTTGGGCCGGGTCAATCCCTAATTTTTTCATGATAATAGGGATTGAACTGCCAGTCAGGCCGGCGATAGCAAGATTTATGACCATTCCGAGACCAATCACAACTCCCAGCCACGGATTGCCGTACCAGACCCAGGCGATTAATGCAGTTATAAGCCCTATTATCAGACCATTCATAACCCCCAGTTTAGTTTCTTTCAGGATCAGTGCTTTTACTTTGTGGGCAGGGATTTCCCGCATAACGAGTCCCCGCATCACAACCGCAAGAGACTGGGCCCCGGCATTGCCTCCCTGACCGGCAATAACCGGGAGAAATACCGCCAGGATGGTGAGTTTGGCAATAATTCCCTCAAAAACAGCAACCACTGATGCGGCGAGAAAAGCTGTCGCTAAATTGACAGTCAGCCAGAGAAGCCTTTTTTTCAGGGCGAAGCCAAGCGGCGAAAAGGTCCGCTCATCCTTGCCGACGCCGAACATCGTCTGCATGTCCCTGCTGATATCTTCCTTAAGGCCGTGAAGCATGCTCTCAGCCCTGATAATTCCGACAATGCGGTTTTCACCGTCGACGATGGGGGCGGCAAAGTATTTTCTTTTGGCCATCTCCCGTGCTGCCTCTGTTCGGTCGGTAAAGCAGTGCAGGGAGAAGACATTGCCAATCATAAACGTCTCAAGTCTCTGGTCCGGGGTGGCCAGCATCAGGTCACGGGTGTTGAGTACGCCCAGCAGGGTGTCTTCATCGTCAACCACATACGTATAGGAAGCCGGCATGTTTTTTCCTTCAGCCATTTTCCGTATATTTTCTATAACATTGCCTGCTGATTCGTTCTTTTTGAAGGTAAGAAAATCGGCACTCATATAGCGGCCGACGCTTCCCTCAGGATAGGTGAGCATCTCACGAATTTCATTTGCCAGGGAGCCTGAAATGTGGGGCATCAGTCGACTTCTGGCGTCCGGGGAGAGGTGCATGACAATGGAGGCAGCCTGGCGGGGGGCTATGTGGGCGATGATTTTTTTTACCACCACCGGATCGTTTTGTTCGAGAAGAGAAGCTGTATAGTTGACCTGGAGACGATTGATGACCCTTGCAGTCAGGTCACCGGGGAGTGCAAGGAGGATGTCGGACGCATCTCTTCTCGGAAAACCTTCAATTATCTTGACGGCTTCAGGGATGTCTTGTTCTATCAGCCGAACAAGCAGCGGCATTAATGTTTCTACATCAACCATCACGATCTCCTGTTCAATGTGTTTAAAAATGACACAGCGGCTATGCAACTCATTTACTGCTCTCCACTTCGATAACAACCTGGACATCCTGCCACGGTCTGGACACGGGCTGGATGGTTGGCTCGGCTATGATTTTACAGAAAATTCGGGTTTCACCCTGGATGGAATTCAGATAGACCGGGGTGGTTGCAACTGAGGGCAGTTTCTCTCCGTTTTTCGGTACCGGCAACATTACCGTGACCTCGTTTGGAATGACCCGGACTTCTTTGATCTTGAGGCCGGCGGGCAGACTGCCTACCAGCTGCGGGATGATCGGGATGGTTTTCTTGATGATCCCCGCAAGGTTGACCTCTATCTGCGCCGGTTCACTGCCGAGAAAGGACATTTTTGGGGGGAGTCGAAGGTTGTCGGCTGTTATCAAAATAGTCTGCTTTCCCTCAACCATATTGGAAAGATCGACCTCCGCTGTCGGCTGCGACATGTAGAAGCTGTCGATTTCAGACTTCGGGCCGGCGAGGCGCACTCGTATCTGTTCAGTGTTTTCATCAATTAACAGTAAGTTTTTTGGGGGTGGAATGTAGTCCAGAGACATGGGAAAGGTTTTTTCCACCACCTGTCTGTTGGCAGTTATCAATGTTGACCAGAAAACAACGGCAATAGCCAGGCTCATACCGACAGGAATCAAAGTGCGCCGATTCATAAGACTCTGCAGTTCCATGTCGAACAATCCGTTCTGGGTGTTGTGGTCCCTGATGATCAAGCTGATCTCCGCAATAGAGGCAAGAACTTTCATGGTTCTGTCCTTAAAGGCGGAAATCACACCCCGTTCTTCAGAAACGACAAGGACGAGGGCATCGGTCTGTTCCGCGAGGCCCATGGCGGCATGATGACGCGTGCCGTAATCTTCCGGCAGCCTTGATGTCTGGGATATAGGCAGCCGAACCCCGAAGCTTGTCAGCTTGTTCTCTTCGACGATCATCGCCCCGTCATGGCCCGGGGAATTGGGATCAAAAATACTCATTATCAGCGGAATGCTGGGTTCAGCTGCTAATCGATGTCCTCCGGAAAGTTTCTCTTGCACTGGTTCTTTACCGGGATAAACGATAATTGCCCCTCTTTTCTGTTTTGCCAGGAGCGAAAGACTTGTTGCAACCATGTCAATAAGCCCATCGTCAACGGAAACCGACTTTCTTTTCTGGAGGGAGACGACTTTTTCAAAAACTTTTCTCAATTCCGGCTGGAAAATGACAATCAGGGCGATCACTGCAACATTACTCACGTTTTGAAAAATCCAGGTGATGCCGTCCAGATTCAGGATGCTGGCCAAAGAGATTACCACAAAGGCTGCGAGAATACCGACAACTATCTTCCAGGTCCCAAGCCGGACAAGGGTTCGATAGAGAAAAAAAAGTCCGGCGGCAATTATGGTAATATCGAGTATTGCCTGCCAGGTAAGAATTTCATGCAGTAAGAATATTATCTTGTTCATTTAGTGGCTTCCTTGATTGTGCTCTTTGCCCTGCACTGCAGATCGGAGGGGGTGTTTTACCAGGCTATATCTAAGTTTTAATACTGTCGATCATACTCTCTATGTGAGAATATCTCCCAATATTTATTACGTTCAGTAAGGTAACCAAAACGATTCCAGGCGTTCTTCTCTCCTGAACGACTCCCGCCATGAGTTGCAAATATTAGCGACTTCGCAACTGAAAGAGGGTAGATTGTCGACAATGAAACGGTTCACCATCTGATATTAAATTATAGAGAGAAAAATGAAGAACAGCAGACATCGCGTTAACCCCGGCAAAAAAAAATCGAGAATCGACACTTTTACGGTACAGGAAAAAGATACCCTGCTCACTTACCTTCTTGCCTCTCTCCCTCATAAAAAAAGAAATATTTTAAAGGCGGTCCTCCGGGACAGACAGGTTGAAGTTGATGGAAAACCGGTTACCCAGTTTGACCATACTCTGAAAACCGGTCAACGTGTGGACGTCCATTGGGATCGCACGGCGGCACAGCCACAATCCCGCGGGCTAAACATCGTATATGAGGACCAGGATATCATTATTATCAACAAGCCATCAGGACTGTTGACAGTTGCCACCGATAAGGAAAAGCGGAAAACGGCCTATGCTGTTCTCAGTAATTATGTCAAGACACAGGATCCGGAGAATAAAATCTTTATCATTCACCGACTTGATCGAGAGACCTCGGGGCTGCTCATGTTTGCTCGAAATGAAACGATCAAGCGACAGATCCAGGAAACATGGACGTCAACCATCGACCAGCGAACCTATGTCGGTGTTGTTGAAGGTGAGGTGGAGCAGCAGGAGGGCACCATCGTCTCCTGGCTGAACGAGAGCAAGGCGTTTATTGTCTATTCTTCTCAAAACCCGAAACACGGCCAGAAAGCCATAACGCATTTTAAGAAAATCAGGGCCAACAATACCTTCTCGCTTCTGCAAATCAATCTCGAAACAGGAAGAAAGCACCAGATCCGCGTACATATGCAGGATATCAACCATCCTATAATCGGCGACAGTAAGTATGGGTCGACCCACAGTCCTATCCGTCGTATGGGGTTACATGCACAGGTACTCGCCTTCACCCATCCTAAAACAGGAGAGCGGTGTCGCTTTGAGACGGAGATCCCGAAAAAATTTCTGCAGCTCTTTTCATCCTGAAGGGACTGTGTGTCTTTTTCTCTAACTACCTGTTTTACCGATGGGAAAAGAGGTTTGTGCCGATGTCTGGCTCTTGAGGAAAGGCTATGAACAGGGGAAGGAACACTCAAACGATGACGCTTGGCTGCTTCAGGTTGTGGTTTTGCTGAAAATCAAGAGAGAGTCTGTTGCGGGTTCAGCGGATCTGTCACCGCTTTTCCCTGACGTCGTTCCTCAATAGCCTGACGTATTTTTTGATGAATCGTATCATTGATGGGGTATGCCAGGGCAACCAGTAAACCTGTCAGGTTACACACCGAAGGGACAAGTGCATAGAGCGATCGCAATGCCAGTTGAACCGTTTCCGTCTGCTCGGTGTTAGGAGTGTATCCAGCCATACCGAGAATTGATAAGCCCGCCCCTATGCCGATGGCTGCTGCGAACTTCTTGGAGATAGACCATAAGCCGATGTATTGCCCCTCCCGCCGTTCCCCGGTGAGCAATTCGTCATAGTCGATGACATCTGCCTGGATGGCGGATGGAATGGCAAGGGTTGCCCCGAAACCGATGCCGGAGAGAAATACGAGAACACCATAGAGTAACGCATCTCCTGGTCCCAGGAAAAAAACACCGACAAATGCGCCGGTATTCAAGGCCATTGAGGATAACCAGGCGAGCTTTTTTCCTGTTTGGCGGGCCAGGTAAATCCACCCAGGCAGAAAGATTATTCCCGTGACAAAATAGAGCAGTAGAAAAAAATCAGCCAGGTCTGACTGCAGGACATACTGTACATAAAAAAGAATCAAAGTGGCAGGCAGGTTATTACCAATAGCGCTGATAGTATAGGCAATGAGAAGAATAATGAACGGTCGATTGGCGAAGACACTGCGCAGGCCGGATAATAATTTTAAGGGCTCAATAGAAGCTTTTGGATTCCTCTCTTTAAATGCAGCCACACACCACCAGCATGTTCCTATCAACAGAGGCGCATAGAGAATGGAAATCCAGTAGAATTTGACTCGTTCACCATCCGCGTCCTCAGATAAACCAAAAATAAACTGTACCAAAGCCGGAGCACTGGCAGCCATAAGGGTTCCGGCAATCAAGAAACCATCGCGGATGCCGAACAGGCTGGTACGCTCATGATAATCAAAAGTAATTTCCGGCCCCAGAGATTCGTAAGGGACCGTCACAATAGTCCAGAAAAGGAAAAGTGCGTAAATGGTACAGCCGAACCAGATCGTCTCAAAGAACGGTGAGGCATACGGTGGGTTAAAGAGCAGCACCATCATGATTGCAACGAAGATTGCGCCGATTGCTATATATGGACGCCGTCGGCCGAATCTGGACCTCGTCCTGTCTGAAACATAGCCGATGAGCGGGTCTGTGACGGCATCAAATATTCGTACGCTGAATAAAATATAGCCGAGAAGAGCAACATTTATTCCCACTACATCGGTATAAAATTTGGGAATATAGACATACACAGGGATACCGATAACAGCCAGTGCCGCTGCCGGTGCAGCGTAGGCTATTTTTTTTATCATTGGCACAGGGTGGGGAGGTTGTCTTTTGCTGTCCATTCTTTGTGATTCCGATATGGTGGAGGGCGTTTGGCAGGTCATGTAACATGCATAACGCTGCATAACGTCTTTAAGGTGCAGGACATGCCTTGTATTATGAGTCCCAGGCTAAGGCAGGTCAATCCTCGACGGTAAAAAAGCACATCGACATTGTCATAAAAAAATCGGAAAAAGGTCTGAAGTATCAACAGAGCAACCTCTTGCCTGAACCTAAAAGGTCTCTTATCTTCAATGTTGTAAAGGGTTTTTACTGTTACCCGGATAATTCAGACAGGAGATCGTGATGGATGGAAAATTCAGTGTCGAAGTTGTCTCTTTTCAAAAGATTTCTAAGATTGAAAACAGTTGGAGTACCGAAGATTACAAAGCGCTGCTTACTTTAATGGATATGGATGATGGGGTAGACTCCATGAAGCCGGACGAGATAAAAGAGATGTGCTTGATGTCCTTAAATGATTTCGAACATGGTGATGCCGCGAAATATGTCTTAACCTACCTCTTCAAAGATGAAGCAACCGAAGGCAAAATTGATCAGTTAAGCCACCAGATGCCTGAGGATCGCTTGTGGGAAGAATATTCTGATTCTCTGTTTCATAAGAGACTTTTTAATGCCTACGGGCTGCTACGAGAAGCATTTAACGGGATTTTTACCAAACCAACAGGTGTTGAATTTACAGTCAAGATAACTACTCAGAATAAAAATAATTTTGATCTTTTAAAAGCGTCCCCCCATGCAGCCCTTGTCAGGCTTTTATCCTGCGGATTGGATAAGGGAGATATTTTAAACCGTCTCTATGATGAACAGATTGATGGGGATACATTTGAACAGTCGAAAGGGATTTTGTGGGAGATGGAAGATGTCTCAGGCACTGGTAACAATTTGCAATATAAGGTGATCAGTTCTGAATTCTGGTTTGGGGGACTCGCCAATGTCTCGCAATTTGATGGGCACGTTCATGCAGATAGCCAGGATGAGCCAAAAAACGGGTAGTGGCTCTCCATAATCTGAGAGTTTATATGGTGTTAAGCTGGAATTACACTCAGCCATGTTGTGATGTGCTTCTGTCGACGGCAAAGGTGTCAGAGCGATGTTTACCTGGTAAGCTGACAGGCCTTGCTGCCCTCTCTCACCTATAAGCGTGTTATCAGGCAGGGTGACTCCTTTATGGATAACGATAACTCCGTCGCGGACGGAGAAGTGAGCGGTAGTGGTTTGTTCTGTTCCGAATGGTAAACTTGTCAAGTTATTACCGATACGTACATTTTTGTCGATAATAGCCCGTTCGATCCTGCAGTCCATTCCGATTCCCTGCGGTGCGTCAGCACCGGTTCTCGTCTCCGGTTCGTAAAAGTCATTCCCCACGACTCATCGAGAGGATATGAATCTATTCTACAATATCAGCTACTATCTTGAATTGATTCGCTGTGGGGGTACTCTTGTGGTGTGATTTCTTGACAGCAAAACCGTCGATACCTTATACTGTCGAAACATTTTATGTCGAACAAACTGTCTGTATACAAAACAGAAAATGGATTTCAGTTATAAAAACTCTCATATAATTCGGCGTAAATCCCCCGGATGAATTTACCACAATCTCAATGAAACCAGCCAAAAGTTTACGCGCCACCCTCACCTTGAGCATGATATTCGTGGTCATACTCTCTATTGGTATGGTTGGTTCTTTTTGGATATCTCAGGAATATTTACAATTTACTTCCGAGCTTTCCAGGCAGAAGGATATGTATGTCGATGCTCAAAAAGCTGAGATAAAGAGGGAGGTTGACCGTGTGCTGGAGTATATCAATTTTAAGAGAGAAATGACCGAGCAACAGCTGCAGGATACTCTCCAGACCCGCGTGTACGAGGCGGTCGCTTTGGCTAATAATATCTACACCTCCTATCACGGATCGAAAAGTGATCAAGAAATACGGGAACTGATAAAGGAAGCCCTCCGTCCTTTGCGTTTCAATAATGGACGTGGTTATTTTTTCATCTATGATATGCAGGGCAACAATGTTTTGCTCCCCTTCTCGCCCCACTTGGAAGGTCAAAATCTCTGGAATCTGCAGGATAGTATGGGGCGTTATACTATCCAGAGAGCTATAGAGATGATACGGAAAAACGGGGAGGGGTTTCAGCGCTGGTATTGGTATAAACCCGGTGAAACCGGGCAAATGGCTGAAAAGGTCGGTTTTGACAAATACTTTGAACCATATGATTGGTTTATCGGCACCGGAGAGTATCTGGAGGACTATGAGGGTGATGTGCAGCGAGAGACCCTCAATTGGATCAAAAAAATCCGTTTTGGCGAGGATGGCTATATTTTTGTCTTTGACTTTACAGGAAAAACGCTGGTGCATTACAGCCAGGAACTGATAGGGGAAAATCTCTATGATATTGAAGATCTAAACGGTACCAAGGTCATTCAGCAGTTGATCCGTGTCGGCAAGCAGGAGGGAGGAGGCTATCTCGATTATGGGGGATATATCAGACCATCTACGGGACTTCCGGCACCGAAAATTGGCTACACACGATCGGTCGATGACTGGAAATGGACTGTAGGGGCTGGTGTGTACATAGATTCAATCAATGATACTGTCGATCAGCAACATACAAACCTGACGACAAAGATTAAAAATAATATTCTCTCAATTTTCATCATCCTTATCGTATCACTTCTCGTCATCAGTTTTCTGCTCAGATATATTTCCGCAAAGATAACCGATCATCTTGCCGTCTTTACCCGGTTTTTTGAACAGGCAGCAACCGAATCATTAAAAATCAGTGATGATTCAGTCTATTTCCTGGAATTTAAATCCCTGGCAAACTCCGCCAATCAAATGGTGGATGAGAGACGAAAAGCCTCGGCATCAGTTGATAAACTTCAGGAAAAACTCATCAGAAGTCGAAAAATGGAAGCATTGGGGGTGTTGGCGGGAGGAGTTGCCCACGATCTGAATAATGTTCTCTCGGCAATGGTCGGGTATCCTGATCTTCTTCTCGCAGCTCTGCCTGGGGACAGCCCGCATCGAAAATACATACATAACATAAAGTTGTCTGGTGAAAAGGCAGCCTCCATTGTACAGGACCTGCTCACTTTGGCCCGGCGCGGAGTTGCGCAGCGGGTGACTCTCAATCTCAATTCGATCATTGAAAACTACCTGCAATCCCCTGAGCATCAAAAAATCATGAGCGACAATCCAGGGATTAACGTCACAACCAGCCTCGATAGAAAGCTGTTCATGGTCAATGGTTCACAGGTTCATCTCCAGACAACGATCCTGAACTTGATAGCAAATGCAGCTGAAGCACAACCCAATGGCGGCTCAATCCATATAACTACTGAGAATCGTTATGTTGATCTCCCGTCGACTCACGGTCAGGGAATGCTTCCTGAGGGGGATTGCGTCTTTCTGGCCATAGAGGATAAGGGGTTCGGTATTGCTGCATCTGATCTGGAACACATTTTTGAGCCGTTTTTTTCAAAAAAACATCCTGGAAAAAGCGGTACAGGTCTTGGGATGGCTGTTGTCTGGGGTACAGTTCAGGATCATCAGGGCTCAATCAATGTAGTCACGGCTGAAAACCAGGGGACCATCTTTGAACTCTATTTCCCGGCAACCCGGGACACCGTCGCCAGTATGGTTTCTGATGATGATATCGGAGAGTTACGCGGTAATGGAGAGTCGGTTCTGATAGTGGATGATCTGCGCGAGCAGCGGGAACTGGCAACTGAAATCCTTTCACAACTCGGGTATACGACGAAAACGGTCGCAAGCGGTGAAGAGGCTCTGGAATATCTGAGGCACCACCAGGTAGATCTCCTGTTTCTTGATATGATAATGGAGCCCGGAATCGATGGTCTTGAAACCTTTAAACAGGCACGTCTGCTCTCTCCGGATCAAAAAGCGATCATCGCCAGCGGATATACGGAAACCGATCGCGTCAAAGCGGCTGTTGCTCTTGGAGTAGGTCAGTACGTGAAAAAACCATACACTATGCATGCTTTAGGTAGGGCGGTGAAGGAAGAGGTGGGCCGTGCAGAGTAAAGTTGGGGTTCACAACTGGTGAGCTGGTGGAACCTGAAACTATGCATCAGACTGGAAAGAATCCGAATAGGTGCCGTCCAGAACTTCCCGTACTATTCTTGACATTTTTCTTGTGAGAATTGGTTTCAGAATGAATGCTTTTATTCCTTTCGCTTCTGCATCCTCTTTCTCAATGGAAGAGATAAAACCGCTGCAGAGAATAATGGGTATTTTCGGTCGTATCTGGTTTAGTTCTGCAGCAAGCATTTTCCCGGTCATCTTCGGCATGGTCTCATCGGTAATAACCAGGTCGAATGTGTCTGGATTTTCACGGAAAATATTCAGTGCTTCCCTGCTGCTTGTGCAGCCTGTTACTGAATATCCCAGCTTTTCAAGAAGCCTCACGCCCAGATCGACCAGCAGCTCTTCATCATCGACAAAAAGAATACTTTCGCTGCCACGGAGAAGTCTGTCTTTATTATCAATAAAGAGCGGTTCATTTGTACCTGCAGCCATCGGAACTAAAATTTCAAAGGTGGAACCTGTTCCGGGGGTACTGGTTACGTGTATTACTCCACCGAGGTCCTTGATGATACCGTGAACAACTGAAAGTCCGAGACCGGTACCTTCTCCGGTATCCTTGGTTGTAAAGAACGGATCGAAAATTCTATCTATTATATTCTGGGGAATACCGGCTCCTGTATCTCTCACCTGGAGTTTCATAAATGATCCTTTGGGAAGTCCGGCTTCTGCATACACTGGATCTGATTTAATAATTGTGGTGTCAAGGGTAACTTCAAGGATCCCTCCCTCCACGACCATGGCGTGGCCGGAATTCGTGCAGAGATTCATTAACACCTGGTGGAGTTGGGTGGGGTCGGCCAGAATAGTGACATCTTTTTGGATCGTGCTGCGTATCTCGATTGTTGCCGGCAAAGATGCCCTCATCAGCTTCAGTACTTCCTCTATGATCGGACCCACCTTCACCGGTTGAGTGGTTGGGGTGTTCTGACGACTGAAAGTAAGTATCTGTTTGACCAGCTCAACGGCCCTTCTGCCGGCAGTATGTATCTTATCCAGGTCTGTGCGAACCTGACTGCTTTCTGACAATTTCATGCGGGCGAGTTCTGTGTAGCCCATTATTGCCGAAAGAATATTATTGAAATCATGGGCAATGCCATTGGAAAGTGTGCCAATGGCCTGAAGTTTCTGTGCCTGAAACAGCTGTCTTTCCATTTTTTTTCGTTCAGTAATATCAAAGATAGTCCCTATCAATCCCGCAAGTCGGCCCTGTTCATCCTCAAATGTTGCTTTCTGAAAAATGACATTCCTGTCTTCACCGTCGTTTTTCCTGAAGCTCCATTCGTATTGTTGTGTTCCTCCCCGCTCAAAGAGCTTCTGGTCTTTTTCAAAATATTTGTCAGCGATCTCTGCGGGTCCAAGGTCGTAGACTGTCTTGCCGATGATCTCGGATTTTTTCCTTTGGGAAAAATGTTCAAAAGCCCTGTTGCAACCAAGGTATCGGCCTGACGTATCTTTATAGAATACCGGCAAGGGGATTGTTTCGATGAGTGTGTTGAGAAATGACTGCTGTTTCGTCAGAGCTTGTCTGGCCCTCGTGTTTTCTTCAATTTCCTGCAGCAGCCGTTTATTTGTTTTGCGTAATGCAGCTGTTCGCGCCGTCACAAGATTTTCGAGTTCGGTTCGATAACTCTGCAGCTCTTTTTCCCGAAAATTGGACGACAGACATGTACCTACCCAGCGTCCCATCAAGCGGACAAAATTCCTGTCGGCCTCAGAAAAAGGTGTTGAGCGCGGAACAGTGCTGGAAAAGTTGAGCGTGCCGTATGGAGCCCCCTCAACCAGAACCGGTACTCCGATATAGGATTCCAGGCCAAAGGATGAGTAACACGGGTGTCCAGAATATTGTGAGTCAGCCATACGGTCTATTGCCACAACATCCCTTTTATCAATGGTCAGTGTACAATAGGTACTGTTAAGATCGAATACCTGCCCTTTCTGAATGGGGGCACGGGATGGGGAGAAGAAAAGAACGGTGTATTTATTCCCTTCAATATTGCTGACAATACCGAGATCCAGGTGGAGCATTGCCAATCCCTCCTGCAGAGCGCGGTGAATCTGCTCTTCAAAATGAAGGGGCGTATCCGTCATAATTTCGCAGAGTGTGCGAAGATGGATACTTTCGCTGGCTAAGAGTTCCTGCCGGACATGATCATTCGATGTAGATCCGCTGGCCTGTTTGCCCGATGTTTGCATTTTTGGTACATCATCAAATGGTTGGGTGATGGTTGGTGCAGCCACTTTGAAACTTACTCTGTCTCTGAAGTGTAAACACAAGGAAAGTGCCTGTCAAACGAAGAGGGTGTGTATGAAAGGGATAAACATAACAAAGGATAGCTTAATGGACGTTCGCATTGGGGTATTGACAGTATAAATCCATTTGCATTCACTCTCATTTCTATTATTCTTCCCGCTACCTGGAGAAGACAAAAGTGCAGCGAGCCCGAATGAATTCCGACTCTGGTTGATGGATGACAAGAAAATGACAGATGAAAAAAGCAGGTCATATAGATGGATCATTGTTCTGGCCGGGATTGTCGGCCTCTTTGCGAGTCTCGGGCTGGGACGTTTTTCCCTCGGGATGATGCTCCCGGCTATGGGGGAGGCAATGGCCCTCTCTTACAGCGAAATGGGGTTGATCAGCACCATTAATTTTTGTGGTTATCTAGTGGCGGTCCTGCTGTGCGGTATCCTGACAGCGCGATTAGGAGCACGTGTGATCATTTTTTTGGCTTTGGCTCTGGTCGCGCTCTCAATGGTGCTTGTCGGTTTGACCAGCAATTATCTCCTGATTCTTCTGCTGTATTTTCTCACCGGAGTCGGCAGCGGTCTTTCGAATGTTCCGATTATGGCCCTGATTGCCGTCTGGTTCGATGGCAGGAGCAGGGGGAGGGCGGCTGGTCTGTGCGTGATGGGAAATGGCCTGGGGATATTGTTTACCGGTAAGGCTGTCCCGCTACTGAATACCATGGCCGGCGGCTGGCGGGTAAGCTGGATCGTGCTGGGCTGTCTTGCCGGAGGCATCGCTTTGCTCTGTTTTTTTCTGTTTCGCAATAGGCCTGAAGAAAGGGAAAAGGAGAAGCCCGAGCTTTCGGCTCAGGTGACCTCGGTCAGGGATAAAAAAAATTCTGCGCAGCGCATCGCAGGGAAAAATATTTTTTACCACTGTGGTGCAATATATTTTCTCTTTGGCTGCACCTATGTCATTTACGTAACATTTTTCGTTACGTCCCTTGTACAGGAACGCGGCCTCACCGAACAGGCTGCAGGGAGCCTATGGTCCTGGGTGGGACTGTTGAGTCTTGCATCGGGCCCACTCTTTGGGTATCTCAGCGATCTTTACGGAAGAAAAGCGATACTGGCGATTGTCTTTTCAACCCAGGCGGCAGCCTACCTGCTGGTTGCTGCACGGCTGCCAATGTTCTCTGTCTATCTCTCTTTGGGGTGCTTCGGTCTTGTTGCCTGGAGCATACCCTCTATTATGGCTGCTCTGGTGGGGGATCACGCCGGTCCGGAGCGAACAGCGGCGCTCTTTGGTTTTGTCACCTTTCTCTTTGGCATCGGTCAGATTGTCGGTCCGGCATTCGCCGGTCTGCTGGCTGAGCAGAGTGGGACGTTTTCCATCAGCTTTCTGCTCGCTGCGGTTCTGGCAGGCACGGCCATGGTGCTCAGTTTACTGCTCCCCGGCAATACCCAGCCTGCACGGGAGGATTGAAAGGGAGTTCTGAGTGGGGGGCTCCTGGTGGAGAAGAAAGTCTGGACAGCGTGTTAGACAGAGATGGCTAAAAATATTGTGTGCGATGATGAAATTTACTACAATGTCGTGCAATTTAACGAAGAATCTTCGCTGATCCGGTTGAAGAGAGGACAACCGGACAGCTCAGTGTGCATCACCCTGCAACACAGATAGCCCAATAATTTTCCCTTTTTTCCATATTATGCAAAAGACCACGCAACCTACCATCGAAGAAATGAATGAACTCTTTTTAGAGTCGAGTCGACATCACCAGAATGGATTGCTGGACGCTGCCGAATCAGGCTATCAGCGTCTATTGGATTATTTCCCGGAAGCACCGATGTTGCATTTCAATCTTGGTCTTGTCTATTACGAGCAGGGGGAATATGAAAATGGCAGAGATTCTTTTGCAAGAGCAGCCGACCTCAGCCCGGACGACATGGATATCCTGTTTAACCTCGGGTTGACCCAAAAGAAGACCGGTGACCCGGAAGGGGCCATTGTCTCCTACAGGCGTATACTGGAAACCGATCCGGAAAGTATCGACACTCTCTATAATCTTGCCGGGTGTTACAAGGATAGCGGCGAAAATGCAAAAGCCATAAAGACCTATCTGGAACTTTTGCGTTACGCACCGGACCACCTTTCGGCGATCAGCAACCTGGCCTTTGTTTACCACATCGCCGGCGGGACAGAGCAGGCTGTGTATTACTATAAAAAAGTGCTGGAATTCACGCCGGATCATCAGGCAGCAAAACATATGCTTGCTGCACTTACCGGCTCGGAATCGGTCGAGCCTCCGGAGTCCTATGTGCGGGATATATTCGACAACTATTCATCACATTATGAAAGGAGCCTGGTTGTCGAACTGGAGTACCGTGTTCCAGCGACAATCAGAGAGCTGTTGGATGAGAGGACCGATTGGAAAAAGTCATACAATCATGGACTCGATCTCGGTTGTGGGACCGGTCTGGGAGCTCAGGCTTTCTACGATATGATCAATGTCTTTGATGGGGTAGATCTGTCTGAGAAAATGATTGCAATGGCTGCGGCAAAAAATCTCTACAGAAAGCTAGTCGCGGACAATATCATACACTTTCTCCGTTCTTCCCCTGACAGCTACGATTTTTATCTCGCTTCAGATGTCTTTGCCTATGTGGGGGATCTTGAAGCGACTTTTTCTCTGCTGAGAGACCGCGCCTGCAGGGATGTGCTGTTCTGTTTTTCCACCGAACACCTTGACGGAAGCGGCTATCGACTGCAGCAAACCGGAAGATTTGCCCATACCCCAGCCTATATTGAGAAGGTTGCCCGAGCAACAGGCTGGAGGGTTGCAGCTTGCCGGAAAGCATCACTCAGAAAAGAAAAAGGGAGCTGGGTAGAAGGGGATCTATGGTTTCTCCAACTCACTGATAATTCCAGATAAATCGAAGCGGCTACTTGAGTTGCGTCCCGCTGCAGGGGAGAGGTCAATTTTTCGGGCTATTTTCTGCCCCTGCCTGGATGACGCCTGTTCACCATGACAACATCCGCCGGTGAATGGCAGCCCAGACAGTCCATTTTCCGACCTGGTCTTTGAGCCCGCTGTGGCAGTCGAGACAACTTTCATACTGAGCCGGGGTCTCGAAAGGTTCGGCAATAGAGCCAAAGATAGCGTATTCGTTGATGAGTTCAGCTGTTTATGCAGCCAAAATCTATTATGGGATAAGCCGGAAATTGTATTTCCTGCAACAAAAGGAACAGTGAAATAAACGATATGATTTTCAATCAGTAACCTTTTGATCGGTTGATCGTTCATTCCCACAGGTGGCTTTTATTTTGCCTTGACCTTCATCAGCGACTGCTACGGCCGTCAGGTCATGCCACTTTAGACCCCGCAGAGAACGTTTCAGGAAAAACTTACCTGTGAGGTATGACTATGGATGATACACCCGATTGTTGTATGTATGGCGATTGTATTCAATATCATTGTGATCAGGTCATCCGGCAGACGAGGTAGATACAACAGCTGGAGGCTGTACTGAATCATATTTTGCGCATGATAGTTGTCGAAACGAGTGGGGTAACCCTTCAGTTTGGCAGGTCCGCAGTCATCCTTGACGACGAGAGGTGCTCATTGATGTTTGGACGGAAACCTTTTCGCAAAGGGACAAAAACAGTGAATGACGAATTTGTAACTCTGTCTGACGTACGATATCTGGATATCCCTGCCGACAGGATACTGGAGGCTGCGAGAGGTGAGCTGAATGATGTTGTTATTATCGGCACACATAAGGACGGCACAGAGTATTTTGCTTCATCGGTTGCAGACGGGCCAAATGTGAACTGGATGCTGGACAGAGCCAAGAAGGCATTAGTGGAAATTGTAGATGAAAAGGAGAACCAAAAAGATCGGGTGGTTTGAGGCCCGGTCCTGAAAATCAGAAGGGCGGGGTTGAGGAAAAATTGATGACGCTTTTTGTGCTGGGGTGGGTAAACTGCAAAAAGGTCGCATGGAGCATCATCTGGTCTCCCTCTTTACCGAAACCATAGAGGCTGTCTCCTACAATCGGAGCACCGAGTCCCGTCGGCCGGGGGTGGGCTGCATGGACGCGGAGTTGATGCGTTCGACCGGTCAGGGGGGTGAACTCTATGCGGGTTGTATTCTCTGCTGCTGCAATTTTCCGCCATTGCGTACTGCCCATTTTACCAGACGTCGGATCGTAAATCTGCAGGGGGCGGTTATCCGGATCAAGACGAAAGGGGAGATGAATTTCCCCGCCACTCTCACAGATGATTCCTTCAACAACGGCAATATATTTTTTAACAACCTCCCGTTTTTCAAACTGGCCTGAGAGGTTTCGGTGGGTTTCGGCGGTTATGGCAAAGACCATCAGGCCGGATGTGTACATATCCAGTCGGTGAACGGCAGGCTGATCGATCATGTTCGGGAAAAGGCGTCGCAGCCTCCCGGTCACGCAATCCTGTTTTTCCGGGCCTCTGCCTGGAACAGAGAGTAGCCCACCCGGCTTGTTGGTGACGACGATCTCACTATCCTGATAGAGAATTTCTATGTCTGTCTGATTCTTCATCATCTCACCCTGCGCCTGGCATCGGGTATTCTTCGAGTCCGCAAAGCATAAATCCCAGAATCGGCTCGCATTTTTCCATGCAGGAGGAGGCAAAAGAGCCATGTCGATGTCCTCCCGACTTGTTCTCTTTTCCCCAGAAAAACTCACTTATTCCAATAGGTCGCATGTTGTTTTGTGCCGCGAAATTCAGCAGTTTTGGCGCGCAGCAATCGCCTGTTCCGGTGGGAATACCGTTCCCGGCGACAAAGACTTCTTCAAGTGTGGCGGTTTCCCCACGAAAATTGGTGAGCCTGTAGAGATTGTGGATGTCACGCATCAGTTCTCGGGAGAGCTGGCGGCGCCTCTTCCTCTCTGTCAGCCACTCGCTTGAATATGGTGCATGCCGGTCGATTTTTCTTCCCAGCTGTTTGATTCTTTTTTCCCTGTCGACTGTAAGAGCCAGAAAGTCGTCGACACCAAAGAGTGGAGGCGCCCACCCGTCAGCCAGCCAGAGTCCGTTGTATTGTCCTGAAAAGGCATAGAGGATGGCGATTGTTCCGTTCTGCTGCAGACACTCCATCACACCAAACATCTTTCCCCTGGCAGGACCGAAGAGAGAAGCCGTTGCGAGTGCAGGAGAGGCTTTCGGTTGTGTTCTATGCAGGTCGATAGTCCCCAGGCTTCCCAGTTTGTCCATCAGTTCCCGGCAAAGACGCAGGGTGCTGCCGGGGCCAAGCCAATGGCTCACTCCACATTTTTTGCAGTATCCCCCTGTCTTTATAATTGATGATTCGGTAGAAGGTTGTTCGGAATTATCTCCCATCTTATCTGGATGTTGTTATTTGGTTATTTTTTTGCTGAAAACATTATTTTGCGCCAGAATTTTGACCATACACCGTCGGAAACAGTCTGCACACCATTTTTCATGGCAGCGATATCTGTTTTCCAAAGGGAAATTGCCGGTTATGTCTGCCATTGAAACCGTCCCTTCCTGAAATCCGGAGAACATGATACTATCACAGTCGTTTGTCGTCTGACTGGTTCTTGTGACAGTGAATGCATATATTGTCATACTGATGAGAGGGCAGTGTATTTTTCATTGAAGGTGCAAGTGATGGCTCGGGATGTTGTCTGCATCCCGGTTATTGCATTATGCAACATAGGACAAAAAGGGGGGAAGCATGGCCAGCCACCAGGAAGAGACAGGTGAAGATTTTCAGCAGCTGGGACCGGACAGGGTCTTAACCCTTGTTGAGAAAGCGCTGGGGGTACGGTGTAATAACCTCTTCCGGACACTAAACAGTTATATCAACAGGGTTTTTGAAATTGAAACCCTGGACAAACTCAGACTGGTAGCCAAATTCTACCGTCCCGGTCGCTGGTCCCAGAACGCTATTCTAGATGAGCATAGATTCCTGCGTGATCTCAGAGAGCAGGAAATACCAGTGATAGCCCCTTTAGTTTTCCAAGATGGGCAGACCATTGCCGAAAGTGACAATCTCCTTTTTGCTGTTTTTCCAAAAAGTGGCGGGCGGAGCGTCGATGAATTCAATGAAGACCAGTGGTTGCAGCTGGGTCGTCTGCTCGGAAGAGTTCATAAGGTGGGGGAGGCGGTTAAGGCAAAACACAGAATTACCATGGCCCCGAACCGCTCAACACGTGAGCAACTCGCTTATCTCCTTGGGTCACCCTGCGTACCCGAAGATATGAAACCACATCTGGAACAGGCGATCGAGGCAATTATCGCAGACATCCAGCCATTATTTGTTGATGCAGAGAGCATCCGCATTCATGGGGACTGTCATTTTTCTAATGTTATCTACCGACCTGGGGAATCGTTTTTTCTTATTGATTTTGATGATATGGCCATGGGCCCTCCGGTTCAGGATATCTGGATGCTTTTGCCTGGTGAGGTAGATGAATCGTTTGTGGAACTCGATTTTTTTCTTGAAGGGTATGAGATGTTCCGTCCTTTCGATCGACGAGCTCTGCGGCTGATCGAGCCACTCCGGGCGATGCGTTTTATTCATTATATGGCCTGGTGCGCACACCAGGTGGCGGGAGACGGTCGTACCAGAGCCATTGACGGTTTCGGATCACGGGATTACTGGCGCAGGGAGATCGATGACTTGATAGATCAGCGTGAAAGAATAGCCGAAGGTTGTCAGCCTTCCGGCAATATGCTTTAACCGATCGGGAATCGAGCGTTGATTAGATTCCGCTATGGGTAACTAAACCATGAAATCACTCTTTTTGATAAGCTTAAATTATTCTGTTTTGCCACCTGAATAAGCTTGTGCACATCAAGGTTGAATCGCTTCGAGAGTCGGTCCGCCTCCTTTTTCTTCAGACAAATCTTTGACCAGGGGAGAGCAAAAGGCATGGCCAAACCAATAATGTTGCCACGGTCGGGAACTGGGAGGTAGAGGCAACTTTTAAAATACATGGTAAATATCTCTTTTATCTCATTTAACCTCTCTCTATCGTTGCTCCAGAGATTACAACTCACGACGCCGTCTGGGGCAAGAGAGCTTGCACACAGACTGAAAAAAAGGTCCGAATACACAGTCGGCGCCATCCCCTGATCATTAAAAGCATCGATCAACACGAGATCATACCGTCTGCTGCCACTCTCTTGCAGAAAGCTTCGTCCGTCTGCGCAGTGGATTGAAATACGCTTGGTTTCAGGGAGTTGGAAGTGGTCTTTGGCTGCGCTGATAACGTGTGGTGAATAGTCAACAGCATCAATCCGGCATCTTGGAAAATGGTGGTGGATGAAACGAATAAAGGAGCCGGAGCCGATTCCGACAATGAGAGCATTTTGTGGCGCAGAGTTGATTAACAAAGCCGAAACCATATAGCAGGTATATGGTAGTACGAGCGTATGGGGGGTGGTCAACGACATGCGACTCTGGAGAGAGCGGGAGCCGAAATAGAGAGAGCGGAGGTTTCCTGCATCCTCAATTTCAACGAGGTGATCATTCCAGTAACCACGGTAGACGAGTTGGTCTATGTTCTCTGGTGCGGGCATAAAATGTTACGATTCAAGGAAACGGAAAAAGAGTAACTATAAAAAACAAACAATAACCTCTGCGACCAAAAAAATTCCACAGATGGATTTTAATTTTTGCATCTATCTGATAGTTTGTCTCTCTATGACTGTAAATACCTTGACGGCTTCGTTTTTTTTTTGGCATAGTAGTAGTATACATGAGACATATATGAGATGGGGGAAAAATATCCATTTCTTTGGAGGAAACACCCTTGGTACAACAAGAGAAAAAAAAGAAGATTCTGGTCATGGATGACGAGGATATGGTTGGTGAAATTGCCTGCCAAATGCTTGAATATCTTGGGTTTGAGGCCTTGCGGGTATCTGATGGTGTAGATGCAGTCAAGGAATATAAGAAGCATCAGGAAGGCGGGAAATCTTTTGACGCTGTGATTCTGGACCTGACTATTCCCGGGGGAATGGGTGGAGAGGAAGCCGTTACCCAGATTCTCAGCATCGACCGGAAAGCGAAAGTCTTCGTCTCGAGTGGGTACTCAACAGATCCGATTATGGTTAACTGTCAGGAGTATGGATTTACCGGTGGTATTGCAAAACCGTTTGATCTGGCCGCCATGCAGAAAATTCTCTCTTCGTTTCTTTGACAGCTTGTTTTCCGTGACAAAAGGTCAGGGAATCTCGTGACCGATTCAGCAAGCAAATATATCTACTTCACTACGGTTGTGACCTTCTGCTCCTTGTATGCAGCACAACCGATCCAACCACTGTTTCAGCACGAATTCCAGCTAACGAATTTTCAGGCCATCCTGTTTACCACTTTGATGATGGCACCACTTGGGGTGGCACCTCTTTTCTACGGTTATATTCTGGAGTCCTTTTCTGCCAAAAGAATGGTCCGGTGGGCTCTTTTTCTGCTCGGTATCCTTGAAATAGCCTTTTCTCTGACGGGTGACTACCTGACCCTTCTGGTCATCCGGGCTGTTCAGGGATTGATGATTCCGGCAATTTTAACCTCCATAATGAGTTATATCAGCTACTCTTCCTCAAAAGAAAAGGTACAGCATGCAATAGCAGCATATATCGCAGCGACTATTCTGGGAGGTTTTCTGGGCCGCTTTCTCTCCGGCCTGTGTACAGATCTGTTTGGCTGGCGGTTTTTCTTTTTTGTACTCGGGTTGCTGCTGCTGTTTAACTGTTATCTTTTGAAAAGTATGGTGAGAGATGCAAAAATGCACTACGCAAGGCCGAAAATGGGGGAGATTCTCGATCTTTTGCGGGCAAAGGAATTTTTCTGGCTCTACACTTCGATATTTTGTCTCTTCTTTGTCTTCGCAGCGTTAATGAATTTTCTTCCATTTGAATTGAAAAGGATTAACCCTGACTTTAGAGAAACGGGCATAGGGCTCCTCTATCTTGGCTATAGCATGGGCATTCTGGTTTCCCTGAATACCAGGCGGATTATTAATCTTTTCGGTAGTGAGTCCGATGCCATTGGAGCCGGCATTCTGGTTTTCGGAGTGGGGACACTTTTCTTTTTGATAGAAAATTATATGGTGATGTTTGTCACAATGTTTGTCTTCTGTGCAGGGCTTTTTACCGCTCACTCCCTGCTATCGGGTTTTGTCAATAAACTTGCCCAACAGAATAAAGCCATAGCAAACGGTCTCTATATTTCATTTTATTATACCGGTGGGACGCTGGGATCGGTTTTGCCGGGGGCCATTTTCCAAAAGTTCGGCTGGTCAGTCTTCCTGCTGCAGCTTTTTGCCATGATCTGCCTTGCTTTCTTTTTAACGAGATGTCTCAAAGCTGCTGTAAAAATATCTGAAAGTCGTGAAACTTCCTAGCTCAGATGCTCGTCCTCGATAACCAGCATCTTCTTCCAGACACCTCGCCGGTATCTCAGGGCGGAGAGCAGAAACAGCACTGTAATAAAAAACAACACCCAGATCCAGGCTGTGGTGATAGTAATCTGAAAATATTCAATGCCGATATATACCGGGATAACAAGGCAGATCGGAGAAACAACCCCGATAGCAAGCATCATGAACCGGGTATCTCCGGCTCCTCGCAATGCGCCGCTGAAAACCATATAGAGTGCATCGAAAAACAGGTAGGCCGCAACGATCTTCAAAAGAGTCCTCCCATAACCAAGTACAAGCTGCTGAGAGGCAGCACCCTGTTGGGACGCCAAAAAAGGTGCGAGAACAAAATCAGGAGCAAACAGAAAAATGAGGTCTATCACAAGAATATAGGCAATGAGTAACTGACAGCCGCTGCGGACATAATAGGCAGCAAGGCTTGGTTTTTTCTTCCCCAGAGCCTGACCGACGAGCACACTCATTCCCTGAGACACTCCCATTGATGGCATAAATGCCAGGGCATTGATGGAAAGGACAATATTGGTTGCAGCGAGCTCTGCCTTGCCAATACGGCCAACGAGTAGAATGAACAGGGTAAAGGCCAGGATATCCATGGTAAACTGGAGTGAACCCGGCACTCCGAAACGCATGAGTCTGACGAAAAGATTCCAGTCGAACCTGAAATTCGAGAAAATACCAAAACGATGATTGTTCTTTTTAGTAAAGATCAATCCTGCCAGAAAGAGAACATTTATGCCCCAGGCTGCTACAGTGGCGATAGCTGCACCCTCTATTCCGAGTTGGGGGAGTCCCCAGCGGCCAAAAATAAGGGCATAATCCAATGGAATATTGATAAGAACACCCAGGAAGGTAATAACCATTACCGGTCTGGTGATTCCTCTCCCTGTAAAAAAAGTAGATAAGGTAGCCATGGCTACATGGAGTACGGAGCCCTTGCACAGGATAGAAAAATATATTTCTTCGAGCTGCCGGACCCCCTCGGGGTGAGCAGCCAGCGCGAAAATCGGTTTGGTGGCAAAAACGGCTACCAGCCAGAGAATGATGCCGGAAGCGAGAGTGAAATATATTCCCTGCCAGAGAACGGTACCTATTCTTTGCGGGGTGCCTCTGCCGGTATACTGGGCGATGAAGACCCCGGCATATCCTCCGACGCCACCGAAAAAAGCGATAAAGAGGTAGGAGGTTATACCTGCCGGGAGTGCTGCGGAAATTGCATCTATGGAGTAATTGGCAAGAAAAACCCGGTCGGTAAACTCCATGACAGTTGTGGCCGACAGACTGATGACGAGTGGCAGGCAGACTCTCAGCACTTCGCGGTGGCGACTGTATTGCAGTAATGGTTTGAAAAAATCCGTCATCTTTTGTGGTGGTTATGTCAAAAAAGTGTATAACATGGCAAAAGTGCTTCAGCAGGCCCCTTTTCATACACCAACCCGGTGACAAAGACTACGTCAAAGTTGATGAGAGGAAATGAGAGCTTCATCTGTTGATAGCACCAAGACATATTCATATCTTTCACAATCATGGAACAGATAATCATTGATCAAGGAAAATGCACAGGCTGCGGAATCTGTGTAGCGATCTGCCCTTATAAGGCCATCACTCTGGTTCATCAGAAGGCCGAGTATGTCCTTGCTGATTGCTTTCGCTGCGGACATTGTCAGGCTGCTTGTCCGGCAGATGCGGTTCATCTCCCGTATTTGTCCCTGAATCTTGGCCTGGTTACCATGGAGGAAAGAAAGGGCATACTTCCTCCCGGTTCAACGGATGCATCGGCACTCGTTGCATTGATGCGTTCCAGGAGATCCTGCCGAAAATACCAAAAAAAGGCGGTAGCGATTGAAATACTTGAGGACCTGGTGAAGATAGGGACGTCTGCTCCTTCCGGCACCAACAGCCAGTCATGGGGGTTTATCATTTTGCCGGCAATGGCTGATATGCTGTTGCTGGGCGAAAATGTCGCAGCTTATTATCGTAAATTGAACCGGCTCGCCGAAAATCCTTTGCTGCGTTGGATCGTAAAAATCGTTGGTGGAGACAGTCTGGGACGATATTACCATCGATATTACGACTCGGTGAGCGAGGCCCTGCGGGAATGGGAAGAAAATGGAACAGATCGCCTCTTTCATGGAGCTGCTGCGGCAATTCTTGTCACCGGCAGAAAATCGGCCAGCTGCCCGGCAGAAGATGCAATGCTTGCCACCCAGAATATTTTGCTTGCCGCCCACGCCATGGGGCTTGGCAGTTGCCTTATTGGTTTTGTCGTCGAGGCAATACGTCGTGACCCGGCGGTGAAAAGACTGGTTGGGGTCGGTGATCAGGAGGAGGTGTACAGCGTTATCGCCCTCGGCTATCCGGCGGTAGATTATCTCCGGCCGGCAAATCGTGAAATTGTGGTTCCCCGGATCCTCAGTTTGGCGGATCGGCGGGGATAGGGGTAATATTGAAAAACATCAGTTGGACAAAGGAGTGGAGGTGATTGGAATGGGCAGGTCGGAGCAGTTGCGGGTAGTTCTTTACTCGTTTGGTTTCAAATACGGGGTTCCCGTGGATGTGAACATGGTGTGGGATGTTCGATTTCTGCCTAATCCTTACTGGGTTCGGGAGTTGCGTGCAAGAACCGGAAAGGTGAGGGAGGTTGCACAGTATGTTCTGCAAAGTGATGCCGGGATGTCGTTTTTCATTCATCTTGAACCTTTGTTGCGATTTTTGGTTGAACAAAACAGCAACGCCGGAAAGAAGACTATCCGAATAGCCGTTGGCTGTACCGGGGGAAGGCATCGGTCGGTTGCGGTCACCGAGAAAATCAGTTCTTTTTTATCTGAATGTCCTGTCGAGCTGACTGTTTTTCACAGGGATATTGAGCGAGATGGCGGAATGAGTGGCTAGGATTGCCGACAAAGACGGGACTCCCAACTCAGTAGTCCCATAGAAGGGTGTTTTCTTCAAGGCATGCTAAAATCCGGTCATGGTTTGTCGAATTGGTCGTATAACAGTGAGGAATTTCTCCTCAGTTCTCTCCTTTCAATTGGGTAATTTTTACCTAGTTTACACAGTTTCTCTTTTCTCCTTATTATAAAATTATTCAATATGATGTAGTGATATCATATTGTTATGCTGTTTGTTCTGTTTCTGGCATCGCGGTTGCTATTCTTAAGGTAACAGGTGACGGCCCAAACAAGAGCCATCCAATGATCTGGAAAGCGTTCTGGATGCATGAACCGCAACGTTATTCATGATAACCAATACAAGGAGAAAGATATGAAAAAGCAATTCGTAGCATTAGCCCTTATCATCGGCATGACAATGGCAACCGCAGCATCAGCTGACTGGGGGAGAGGAGGCAGGGGCTATGGTGGCTATGGAGACTGTCCAAAGATGCAGGGACAAATGATGCAAGGAGCAATGCAGGGAAAGATGTTTCAGCAACTGGATCAAGAGACACAGGATAAAATTAAACAGTTTTTTAAGGATAACAGGCCACTGCATAGGGAAATGGCTATGAAGCGTGCCGAGAAACGTGCCTTAATGCAGAGCGAAAAGCCGGATCCGCAGGCAGTTGCCAAAGTGGCTGGAGAATTGTTTGATCTTCGTACAGCCCTTCATGATAAAGCGGAGCTTGCTGGAGTCGATCAGTATGTCGGTCACGGTCGCATGGGACGTATGGGACGCATGGGACGCATGGGTGGAATGGGACGTGGTCCTGGTTACGTAGAGGGACAAGGAGCCGATCAGATGATCGACAGCCCACAATAAGATACAATATTGAGCAGTATTCTCCCTGCCCCGTTTACGGTTTTTCATCTGTCCCCTCCGGATGATTGCTGTAAACGGGGTATTTTTATGCACAGTTGGTATCCCTTTTACGAATGGTAACTATAATATCTGAAATATTTTTTCTCCGACTCCCTTCGATCAGCAGGTGAAAACTATGAAAATTGTTTCGGTCCCTTGTTCATTTGATAACTATGCCTATCTCCTCATCTGTGAAGAAACGGGAGCGGCGGCTATTGTCGATCCGGCTGAGTTTTACCCGGTTTTCTGTGAGATTGAACGTTCCGGTGTGCGGTTAGAGGCAATTTTTTGTACCCATCACCATGCCGATCATATTGGCGGACTGGAAGACATGCTTGGCGAATTCCCCCAGCTTTCTGTCTATGGTCACGAGGGTGATATACACAGGATCCCGGGCATGAACCGTTCGTTGACAGATGGGGAGATGATTGGCTTTGGCAATATTGAAGGACGGGTCATGCATACACCCGGCCATACCACCGGTAGCATCTGCTATCTCATAGAGGATGCCCTTTTCACCGGAGACACCCTCTTTAGTGGTGGCTGTGGCCGATTATTTGAGGGCAGTCCACAGCAAATGTATGACGCTCTGAATGTCAGAATCAAATCTCTTCCTCCTGAGACGAAAGTGTATTTTGGTCATGAATACACCGCCAGTAACCTCAAGTTTGCATCTTTTGTCGAGCCGGACAATCAATCGGTCAAAAAACGGCTGGAGCAGGTTGCAGTTCTGAGGGAAAAAGGTGAGCCGACCAGTCCTTCATCAATCAGCATAGAGTGTGAGACAAACCCTTTTCTTCGTTGTCAAGAAAAGGGTATACTCCGCAGTGTGGCTGAAAAATTTATCGGAGAGAAACTTGATCCGATATCGGTGTTCAGCGCTCTTCGGCAATGTAAAGATAATTTCTAATATGTAGAGAGCTCACTGCAACATTTCTTTCTGTATTTAAGCCAAGACATCTATTCGTCTCCGGCCCCGAAAACGAGCGACCAAACAGGTCCATCCCAAAAACCATCGTTGACCTTCAAACGATAATCGGCTAAGTGTCTCTGAACCGGATATATTTTTGGAGAGGAAAACGGGGAGTGTCGATACGCGAAATCTATTCTGATTATTTCGGTGTCCGACGGGAACCACAGGCAATAAATGAGCAAAAAACGGGAGGAATTGAAGATGAAGAAGCTCTTAACGGCTGTATTGCTATTCACCTTTATAAGTCTGCAGGGGCTTACAACACACGGGGCGACTATCTCGGTCAGCCAGTTTGTCGAGCATCCGGCTCTTGATGCTGTTCTGCAGGGTTTTCAGGATTACCTTAAAGATAATGGAGTTGATGCCAGATACATTGTTCATAACGCCCAGGCTAACATGGGCACTGCCACTCAGATTGCCCAGCAGATGGTTGGAGAGAAAGCTGATTTACTTGTTGCCATCGCCACTCCTTCCGCCCAGACCTGCGTTCAGGCACTGAGCAAGGCTCCTGCTGACCTGAAACGTCCATTTCTCTTCACCGCGGTGACCGATCCCATTGCAGCCGGATTGGTGAAAGACCTGCAAAAGCCCGATCCGGGCATTACCGGTGTATCCGATCTTCTGCCGATTGAAGAACACATAAAGATGGTGTTGGCATATAAAAGCGATATAAAAACGCTGGGATTGCTTTATAATGCCGGGGAGGCGAATTCGAAAGCAACAATTGCCTCAATTAAGGCCCTCAGTGGAAAGCTTGGTTTTGAGACAGTCGAGGCCACCGCGTCAAAGACGGCCGATGTTTATCAGGCGGCAAAAAGTCTGGTGGGGAGAGCGGATGCCGTTTTCATCCCCACAGACAATACCATCATTTCCGCCCTCGAATCAGTGATCAAGGTCGGGGTGCAGAATAAAATGCCTATTTTTGCTGCAGATGTCGATTCGGTAAAAAGAGGAGCGGTTGCGGCGATGGGTTTTGACTATTACAAACATGGGTATCAGACCGGGGCCATTGCCGAAAGAATTCTCAACGGCGAAAAACCCGAAACAATTCCCGTCCAGTTCCAGAAAGACCTGCAGCTGCATATTAATGCCAGTTACTCCCGGCAGATGGGCATAACCCCACCTGAAGCACTGCTGGAGAAAGCAACAAAGGTTTACGAGTAACGGTTGACGGCGTCAAAGGCTTTTCATCCGAAGTCGGAGTTTATGCCCTGGTTTGAAGGGTGTGTATCTGCTTCGTTGTGCGCCCGTTTGAAAGTACCTTCGGAATACAAAATCTCTATCATTCCGACATGCTTTTAGTATTTGAAACGACAGAAAAAATAAGCCTCGAATATGATTTTTTATGTTGCGCCAGATTTCTTATGTTTGTACGCTTTTATCACGGTTAAGATATTATTATGACATTATATGCAGCACTCGGTGCCGTAGAGCAGGGATTCGTCTACGGCATAATGGTCATCGGGGTTTACCTTACTTTTCGGATCCTCGATTTTCCTGATCTCACCGTTGACGGGAGCTTGCCGCTCGGGGCTTCTATTTCGGCGGTTGCGATCACCAGTGGGATAAACCCCTATCTCTCATTGCTTTTCGCCCTGGCCGGTGGTTTTGTCGCCGGCATGATCACAGCGTTCCTGAACACCAAATTCAAGATTCTTCATTTGCTGGCCTCGATTCTTACCATGATTGCCTTGTATTCTATCAATATCCGTATCATGTCCGGGCCCAACGTTGCACTTCTGGGTGTCGATACAGTATTTGATTCGGTAACGAGGCTGGGGGTTCCTGCCCATTATGCGGGACTGATAATTTTTGGTACTTTTGCCCTTCTGGTCCTCGCCTTCATTATCTGGTTTCTGGGAACAGAGCTGGGGCAGGCAATACTGGCAACCGGCGATAATCCCCAGATGATCAGAAGTCTTGGGGTGAATACCAGTACTATTATTATCCTGGGTGTTGGTCTTTCGAACGGACTGGTCGCTCTGAGTGGGGCCTTGGTAGCCCAGAATCAGGGAGCCGCCGATGTCGGAATGGGGATTGGTACTATTGTTGCCGGTCTTGCCTCGGTCATTATCGGCGAGACGGTTTTCGGGTGCAAGACTATGGCCAGGGCTTTCACAGCAGCCCTGCTGGGCTCTATTGTCTATCGTCTGGCCATAGCCCTGGCGCTGGGCATGGAATTTGGTAATTTTCGTTTTAACCCAAGTGATTTAAACCTGATAACAGCTCTGCTGGTAATCGGGGCGCTCATCACACCTAACCTCAAGAAGAGATTGATTCAGCGGTGATCAGATTAGATAACATTATTAAATATTTCCACAAGGGGAGTGTGAATGAGGTTTTCGCCCTCAACAACATCAATCTTCAGATTGATGAGGGTGACTTCATTACGGTTATTGGTTCTAACGGTGCCGGGAAATCGACTTTATTGAACTGTATCGCCGGTGGTTTTTTCCCTGACTCCGGGCGAATTACCATTGCCAATCAGGATGTCACCGACTGGCCTGAACATAAAAGGGCAGGTCTTATATCGCGGGTCTTTCAAAATCCGCTGCTCGGTACCTGCCCTTCAGCAACCATCGAACAGAATATGGCCCTGGCCGGACTCCGCGGCCAACGAAGAGGTTTGAGGAAAGGTGTCAAAAGTCGCGACAGAAAACAGTTTCGAGAAGAGTTGCAGCAGCTTGGCCTGGGGCTTGAAGATCGATTGCTCGACAAGGTCGGGCTCCTCTCAGGCGGACAGCGTCAGGCTCTGACCATGCTGATGGCTACCATGATCAAACCCGAAGTTTTACTCCTTGATGAACATATTGCGGCCCTTGATCCGAAAACCGCCAGTCAGATCCTCAACCTGACCCAGGAAATTGTCACGGGGCAGAATCTCACAACCCTGATGATTACACATAACATGAAACATGCCATCGGCTTCGGAAACAGGCTTATAATGCTGCATCAGGGGAAAATTCTTCTCGATCTGTCTGGAGAGGAGAAGAAGAATCTGACAGTGAAAGACCTTCTTGAGCAGTTTTACAACGCCCAGGGAGAGGAGCTGGCGATGGATTCACTCCTGTTGAACTAACAAGAAGAGCCTGCCCGGGAGCGCCCTTTCCCAAAACTGATCATTCTACCTGAAAAACTATTTCCGGATTACCTCCTGGAAACGGATGGTCCGATTACGGACAACACCAGAGAGCCGTTTTTTCCAGTTTGTTGATGAGTTTTGACGTCGTCCCCCCCACCATATTGAAATCTTTCATCGGTCCATGTTCCTGGCCATGCAAGCCGACGGCGACTGCCGCATAATTACCTTTTTCCGCCTCACTGAGAATTGATCCGGGTATGGATAAGCCCCAGCTCGTTTTTCGATCAATACGTTCGCTGCCGACTTTGTGTTCGTGGAGTATCGACTCCGCCCGCTGGAAAATTTTACTGGAATCCCCACCAATACCGTTGCCAACATGGAAGAGGGTAATTGTATGGTGGTCCTGGGCGGAAAGGATGTAACCGACATGATCTGCCGCCCGGTAGGCATCCTCCGAGCCGTCGACGCAGAGCAGCACGTTTTTTCCGCCCTGTTCCGCCTCGGGGCAGATCCACAACGGCGTAGTGCAGCAATCGTCTTTTATCATATACTGAGCCAGTTCATCTGCCGGCCGCTCAAACACCCATTGCAAGGTGTAGGAGGCCCGCCGGCCAAGTACAATGGCGTCATAGAGACCGTTGGAACCTTCCGTCAGAATGTCCTTGACCTTCCCGTACCTCTCGGCAACGGTTTTCGTTATCATCTGGTCTATGGACATTCTGCTTTTGTCCAGCAAGGTTTTGGCCCTGTCGATCGACCTTTTGGCCCCGATGGCGAGATTGGCCTGGACTTTGTCTTCGGGATTGGCCCACATTTCGTTAAGAGTCTTGCCCATTTCGTTTCCGTCCAGTCTACATATATGGAGAAGGGTCAGCCTATGTTGTGACATTTCTTTAAAAAAAGAGCAGATAAACCTGACACCGTAAAGGTGTTCGATATCGTCGCTGATGGTAACAAGAAAATGTTTATTCATAATTTTAAATTTTCCGTAGAGGATGAGGAGAAAAGTCTCTGTTGTAATTAAAATAATACGGTCTCCTGACGAAGGCAACCGGAGAACAAAAGCTGCGAAAATGATAATGTATCCCTGGGGCATGGTTTCAGGGCAATCGGTGATCCTCCTGTCGAGGAGGAAGATTGTGCCGTTTATGGCTGGAGAGAGTTGGGGGGGCACGATAAATAATGGAAATCTGGTGTAGACAACGACCGCGCTATCCGAGAAGGAGTTCCTGCCAGTTCAGGTACTGAAAGGTCTTGTGGAGCATATGGTCGTCGTCTTCGATGCTGACTTTAAGATGAGCAAAAGTTGCTTCTGCCAACGGGATAACATCGCCTGCCGGCGTTACCGTATCGTGCTTTCCTATGAGGAGGTACGTGGCTGTCTGCAATGGTTTGGCAGGCGGCCGGAATCCTTCATAATTCAAAGCAGGTGCCAGGAGAATCAACCTTGTTACTTTTTCAGGTTGGAGAAGGGCATAGCAGGTGGCAAGCAGTCCGCCATAGCTCGAACCGATGAAGCTCATCGGTTGCCGGTTATGACAGAGCCGCTCTAATTGTTCGAGGCGGTTCGATAGCGTGCCTTCGAAATCGGGCCTGAGGATTTCTGGAAAATACCGGGCGAAAAATTGTCCTTTCGTGCCGTTCCCGGAGGAATCAAGGCCATGCAGGAAGCAGGTGGTCGTTTTATCCATCTTTTTTTACCGATTTGACTGTCCGGTTCAATGATGAAAAGAATCAACTTTCCAATACACTTCATGAAGTGACGAAACAGGAAAACAGTATAAAGGCTTTCAGCCGTTATGTACATCATCCTTTTTCCTGCACAGGTTCATTAAACCATCAAAGTCGAGTTGGTTACGCCAAACTGCAAATGCAGCAGACAAACTCTGAAAAACAGCGGGAGGCGGCGCAAGTTGCCCCCCGCTGTGACAAGGAAGGAACATACCCCTCAGATTCGACACCAGCCCTGGGGGATATTAAAAGAATAGTTGTTTTCTCTGTCTATCGGGATTAATTAATGGTGATTTTTTTTGCCGCAAGTTCTTCGGGTTTGGCAATCTCAAGTTTCAGAATACCATTGTCGAAGGTTGCAGTAACACTGTCGCCGTTTACCTCGAAAGGCATACTGAAGGTGCGTTCGAACTTACCGTATTTCCTTTCCCGCCGGTAACAGTTCTCTTCAGTGATTTCTTCGTCACTTTTACGTTCGCCTCCGATGGTGACGAGTTTTCCTTTGATATCGACAGAAATATCCTCCTTTGTGACCCCGGGAAGTTCCGCGTTAATGATGAAGTTGTTGTCTCTTTCGTAAATATCCACCTTCAAATTGAGATGTTCGTCGAGATTGCCCGGTTTCCCGGTCATGGTCAATGGGTTAAGCAAACCATTGAACAGGCCGTCAAAGATATCGGTTCCCCTGTTTCTTCTTACACTGAGCCTGTGATTTGGATTGTAATGTACGAGGTTCATAATTTTCTCCTTCTGTGTTTTTTTATTGTTGAGTTTTTGTTACTTTTTCTGTTTTAAGGTTTATCTCCCTGCAAAAAATGGTAATAATAGAATTGTTAAAGTCAATATAAAAATATTACTTTTAGTAAAATAACATAAAAGTAATTTTTTTGAATGTGTAAAAGACGGAGTGTACCATTATGGCAGACAAGAAAAAGTCCTTGATTCATCTGGAGTTCACGGAGAAAACTACAGCTGATCTGCGTGGGCGGCAGTCGGTCAGAACGACTTTCAAATTATCGGAACGATCTATTGAAGCCCTCAGTATTCTGGCCCGACAGCTTGGTATTAAACAGAAGTCGCTTTTTGATCACCTGATAGAAGACACTCAGGCTCTGAAAATGATTGCCAGAGAAGCTGATGATTTCAGCGGCAGACTGCAGAGGATTGCCAAAACCTATGTTATATCAAGAAAAACACTGGAGAACCTGGAAAGAGTGTCAATACAATACGACACCCCGCGGGATGCTCTTGTTGAGTATTCAATCGAGAGGATTCTGCCATTATTAGCCCGGGAAAAGAAAAAACACACCAAGCGCAAGATGCTTCTTGAAGAATTGCGGGGATATCTGCAAAAAGGTTCTGAAATCCTGGAACACGCCGAGAATGATCTTGGTCGGAATGATCCCATATTTTTGGAAATACTGAACATGATGCGTGTTGTGAAACATTGCTGTCAGGGGCTTGAACATTCAGTGGAAAGGGGGAGTAAGATCGAAGAATTCTAGAAGGTTGTCCGAGAATGCTTTTTCCCTAACCCATCGTTATGCCAAAAAATCCGTCACAGGATTCACGGTACCATTGTCGAGGTGACAGACTATGCTCAATGTTTTTACAGCACAGACGAAAATCTCTCGAGTTCAGCAGGATGTACTGCGCCCGCTGTATACCATGTCTTCCGTCCAGGAAGACACTGAGCATGCCTGGTTACTGGTCGAAACAGGCAGGGCAATTGCAGAACATCAGAGATTTATTGAGGAAGTGTGTCGCAGTCGTCTTGTGTCGGTTATCTTTAAGATTGTTAAGGTCCTTGGTGGTGCTGAACAGTTGACGGAGCAAGACTTTGACAGATTCACTTCCTATGTCAATGAGGGCGGAATCCGAGCCATGATTGCGATGCTGTTGTCTGCAGAGAAGGAGAAAACGTTTGTCCATCAGTTACAGCGTTTACCTGCGAGTACTCAGGCTAATGCCCCACGAATGCTTACAAAATCAAAAATTTTGCACCAAGATTTCATTACCGGATTCTTCAGAGAGAATTTTTTTCCCTGAAAAGTACTCCCGTCAGGCTTCGAGACAATTTTTCCAAGTCAAATGACTTCATTGAGAACCTGATTGTGCTGTCTGCAGAAAACCTGAAGAAGAAAGGTATAAGAGGTTAATTGAGCGCTTCTTCACAGATACATTATGTTCTTGCTTAAGGTGCAGCTATGAGATAGGATTCTACCAAGTGTATTACCAAAACGTAATCAGGTTTGGCTGATTCAATTTGAAGGATCTCGGTTTTGCCGTATACATTCTGGATAGATGCTTCCAGCCGGCTCAGCCCAAGTGCCACATTTTTTAAGCACGAAGGAATGGTGCATCTCCATGGAGAGGGACAATAGTGGCACCGGCTTTTTCGATGGCTTGTTTCAAAAATTAACCCCAAACGGGGGTTCATTGACCATTGCTAAAAATCATTTATTTGCAATAATGGATTGATCATGCTCCCGTTCTGTTTTGGTAAACTCCCGTTTGAACGTAAGATTTTCCTGTTAATAGTCACCGTAACAGGAGGTGCTCTCATATTTTTTTCTACGCTGCTGACTTCCAGCTACATACTTTCACTTCGAAATTCGATGCTGGAGACTCTTGAGATAGTTTCTGAATCCGTTGCCGAACAAAGTTTTACAGCACGTAGTTCTCGAGGTGTGTCCGAACCTGATATGGATATACTGGCCATCTTCAAAAATAATCCGGATATCAAGGCTGCTGCAATCTATGATACCGATAATGTACCGTTTCTAACATACCTGAGTCATGACCAAGCAGCGGATACCGCGTTCTCCCAAAATTCAGCGAAAAAGGAAGGAAAAAAAATTTTGGTACAGAATGGAAGAATGACTGTCCAGGTTTTTCATCCTATCCAGTTGAAAGGAAAACGTCTCGGGACGCTGTACCTCCTGTCAAATTGCGGGAAACTGATTGATGGTCTTTGGAGGTCGCTGGCTTTTCTTGGCCTCAGTTTCATTGTCTCTCTTGGAGGAGCTCTCCTGGCAGGGTGGAGATTGCAGAAGCTTGTTCTTAAACCTTTTCACTCTCTTGTAGATTCAGCAAGAAAGGTTACTGAACAGAGGGAATACGCTCTTCGCCTTCAAACATCGACAACAGATGAAATCGGCGATCTTTCCGCTGATTTTAATCTGCTCCTTGATGTCATTGAAAATCGTGATGTGCAGTTGCAGGGATTTCAGCAGGGTGTGGGGGCGGGGAAGACAGGTGACGGAGGAGGCGTCACGACAATAGTCGATGGTGAATTGCCAGCTTTTTATAGTAATGAAAAGCGGGTACCTCTCAGTCGAATTATCGAGGATCACGACTATTATAATTCCCAGGATCCCCTGCGGGATGTTCATTTGACCGGCAAGGTGCTGCTGGTGGATGATGAGCCGATAAGCAGAATGCTGGCTATGGCTATTCTCCAGAGAACCGGTCTGGAGATAGAGATAGCCAAGACAGGCAGTGAAGCTGTTCAGATGATAGAGGCAAGTGAATATGCCTTGATTCTAATGGACATTCAGATGCCGGAAATGAACGGTTTCCTGGCGACCAGGGAAATCCGGGCTCTGGAAAAACGATCGGAGCGAGGGCGGGCGACTATCATTGCCATGTCTGCGAATGGTAAGGAGACAATGCAGGGCAAATGTCTTGAAGCGGGAATGGACGACTTTGTTACAAAACCGTTAAAAGCAGAGCTGCTGCTTGAACGAATTGTTTCCTGGTTGAGTGCAGGTCACAATGAAAGCCGCTCTTCTTCGTCACCAGTCACTCCGGTTGAAGGGGTGGAAAAAATCACTCACAATGAACAAGAGCAGCAGTTGTGGAGCCGAACCAGGGCGCTTCTGTATGTCGGGGGAGATGAAGCGCTCTTTTGCGAACTCGCGACAGTTTTTATAGAAAGAAACGATATGCTGCTGCAAAATATAGCGAGAGCCATAGAGCATGGAAAAGCCGACGACTTGCTCGAATCTGCCCATGCATATAAAGGGGCGGTTGGCCATTTTGCCTCCCCGGTTTTGCGCGAGTCAGCATTAGCTTTGGAGAATTTGGCACGGGAAGGGCGGGTTAATGGAGTCGATCTCCAATTTGCTCAACTACAAAAAAAATCCAGACTACTGATCGATGACTTGTCGTACATGGTCACCGAGGCGAAAAGCGGGTAATACTTCCGGCAGCCGCCTCAACCCGGTTCCGACCATTTTTTTTGGCCAGGTAGAGGAGAGTATCCGCCTCTTTTATCAGTTCATCCTCATTTTGCAGATCAGGCGACCAGGTTGCAATCCCGACACTGATAGTTACTCGCGTTCCCACCTCATCTGAAAGGGATACCGTGTGCTCCTCTACTGTTCGCCGCAATCGCTCTGCCAGCTGGCTTGAATCGGTTGGGCCACTTCTGGCACAGATAATGAGAAATTCCTCTCCACCCCACCTGCTGACTATATCGTAGCTGCGTGCTTTTTCCTCAAGCAATTTTGATAACTGCTTGAGCACGATGTCACCACAGTCATGTCCATACGTGTCATTGATGTTCTTAAAATTATCTATGTCAATCATCAGGCATGAGAGGGGCTCTCCATATCGTCTTGTCTCGGCGACAAGATTCTTCAATCTCAGGAGAGCATTGCGACGATTGGGAAGGCCGGTGAGGAAATCGGTCATGGCCATATTCTGCAACTTCTGGTTAGCGGTTGCCAGGCGGGCCGCATATTGTTGAATTGTTTCCCGATCACGATGAATAGTTTGCTGATGCAGGATCAGCCTTTCTCCACTGGAGATTCTGGCCTGAAGGACCTTGGGAGTAAACGGCTTGACGATATAATCATCTGCTCCGGCATCAAAGGCCTGGACCAGTTCATCTTCTGTCTCATTACAGGTGAGCATAATAATATACATATGTTGTGTAGCTGTCTTCTTTCGAAGGGTCCTGCAAAGATCGATTCCGTTCATTCCCGGCATCCGCCAGTCAGTAATAAGGAGATGAGGGCGATGCTCAGCCGCCATCTCTAACGCCTGAATCCCGTTTTCGGCAGTAAGCAGGGTCCTGTTTTCCCTTGCCAGCATTTTTTTCAGATAGATGAGAGTCATCGGATCGTCGTCTGCAGCCAGAAAGGTGAGAGGAGGCGGCTTGTTGTCGTCGATTTCCTTGGCGGAATCATTTATGGTCTTTATATGCTGGAAGCGTGGGCAGTGATAGACCGGGACTTTGTAAAAATCACAGGTTTTTTGCCAGGAAACGACGAGTCCATCAAAGAACGGGCCGAATTGATCGAAAGGGATATCTTGCCTTTCAAGATGCTTTTCAACAATAGCGAATGTGTTCGTCAAGGGGAGCTCTAACAGACAAATCCTTGCTATATGCGCAGACAGATGGAGGATATCACAAATTGTGCTGGTGTGATTGTCGTTATCCATGTATAGACGCTGCTCTCCGTACTCTTGTATAATCCTGGTCAATGGCTCAGGGAGCTGCCAGTGGATGAGTAGTTTCCAGGTGAGTTCCGAGGATGTGAGGCCAAAGAGCTTCCTTTCCTCCTGTTCCTTTTTTTCAAAACCATAGCCTTTCCTCAGAAGGTTACCGTAGGAATTTGGGTGGGCAGTTGCCAGGGCAAGCTCACCAATATGGGCCAAAGCTCCATAGACGAAGAGCTTGTCTGAATCAATCTTCTGGTTTTCCGCCAGGGCTTTCGCCACTGTGCCCATAGCAAGGGATTGTTGCCAAAATCGCTTATAATCGAATTGTAGACATTTGCCATGTTGATACTGTGCCAGGAGTGAATAAAAGAGGGAAAGAGTGGCGACAGTTTCATTGCCCAGGTTTATCACCGCTTCAGCAATTGATGGGACAGGGGACGTGGCGATGGCAGAAATTGAATTCGCATATCCAAGAAGGTTGGAGGAGAATCGGGTATTGCCGTCTATAGTATTGAGGAATTGTTCAGGGTGAGCATTCCGGCCGGAACCAAGACGGATGAGGTCCAGAGAAAAACCGGATGGTTCCGGGACTATTTTCGCATCTATCAGCTGCTCAACAGTTTGAATCTTTTCCATTCTTTCAACTCTTCCCCGCCGCAGCTGGATAATATCTATAATCTCTTGCTTTTAATGTTATTATTATAACAGAATAATTTTTTTTTCATTAAAAATATCTCAAGAAAATGACTGAATCGTTTTGTAAGAATGGTGGCGTCACAAATTCATTTCGCCATTTATAATTATTCGTTTTTTTGCGAGTTTTAGAGAGATGGGGGTGTGAAGAGTGAAGGTGCAGGTGAATGAGTCGGCTGTCTGAAAATGAGTGATACAAACAGAATTGGTAAAACACCTGTCTGGCTGCTGGAGGTGTTTTACCAAGAAATGATCTGAAAAAATACCAACAGGTTCAGCGAGAAGATGAGAAGGTCACCAGGCCCTGAATGCGGTCGAGTTCCGCCAGGGTGTTGGCGTAAGTGATTTTAGTCAGATTTTCCTGGCTGAGTGCTTGGGAGTACGCTTCCTGTGCGGTCAGAACATCCAGCGTGGTGGACCTGCCGGAATCAAATTTTGCCTGTTCCGCTTCCAGTCGCTTGAGCGTGGCCAGACTGGTTTTTCGGGTGGCGTCCAGCGCTTTTATGGCCAGCTGAACATCCCTTACTGTCGTTCGAACAGTCCGGCGAATTTGTTGACGAAGGAGTTCGGCATTGGTCTTCGCCCTGTTGTAACTTGCTTTTGCCTGTCGGTAGTTACCCCTGGCCGCTGAATTTTCAAGTGGGATAGAAAAAGTGACTCCTACCTGCCACAGATTGTCGGGATCACTGAGACTGTTATCGAGTGAATCGCCATAGGAGTCGGATGTACCTGCAAGGCCAACCCCACCGACAAGAGAGAGGTCGGGGCGAATGTCGTTTTGAGCCTTTTCTTCTGCAAATTTTGCCGCCTCTATGAGGAGGTCGGCCGCCTTGATATCCGGTCTGGTTTTTAAGGCGTTATCCAGGATGGAAGGCAAATCCAGCTCAATCGGTTCGGTTGCCGGTTCGTCAGTCGGTTGGAAGGTGGAAAACCACCTGTCACTGTTGAGGAGCAGCTTCAACTCATCTTCTGCCGTGCCTATGGCCCTTTCGGCAGAAATAAGCTGCTCTTCACGTCTGGCCACTTCCGATTGCGGCTGGTAGATTTCAACTTCGGCCAGTCTCCCCGCTTTAATTTTTGCATCGGTTTCCTCCAGCAGTTTTTGGGCGAGGGTCAGTGAAAGTTGCTGTACCTCAATATCCTGCAAGGCGAAAACAAGGTTCCAGTAAGCGACTTTTACTTCGGCCGCAAGATTGGCTGCTTCGCTGTCCACCTGATAGGATGCCGCCTCCAGCTGTTTCCGGGAAGCCCGGAGAGTGGCCGTCTGGACGTCCTTGCCAAAGCCTCTCAGCAGTGGCTGTCGTAATCCGAGGGTGAGTCCGGAATTATAGGATGGATTAATGAGCAGACTGCCCGTTGATGCAGAATCAAAAAAGAAGTTTCCCGCATCCGTGTCAAAACGGCTGTTATTCCAACCAAGGCTGATTGAGGTACCGGTAGTAAACACCTTGGACGCTTCGGCATTCCAGAGTGCTGTATCTTCTTGCTCTGCGCCGCCTAAAGAAATCGGTGTGAGTTCCTCTGTCTGTACATTCGCTTCCGCCTCGATGAGGATATCGAATGTGCCTTCAGCGGTAAGCGCTGCCCCTTCAGCTGCGTTGACGTCTTCGCGCCGAAGCTGAAGATTGAGATTGTTGTTCAGGGCCATTTCGACCGCTGATCTCAGGGCTATTTTTTCAGCATCTTCTGCACCTGCCCGATTTGTGGTGAAAAGAGCGGGGCAAAGCAGCACGCCAACGATAAAAAAAATTTTATAACGCATCAGTTGTCCTTAGGTGATGTTAGTCCCGCCAGATAAGGGAAAGGTTTCCAGTATAATGCACTTATTTTTTGACTCCACTTTTTACGGATACTGCCCATCCTTTCAAAGAGATAATAAAGTGTCGGTACCACAACCAGGGTTAGAAAAGTCGCAACAACCAGGCCGAAAACAACGACGATGGCCATGGACTGCCACCACTGGCTGGATTCGCTGACCCAGGATATTGCGCCTTTGTGAAAGTCAAAGGAGATCCCGGTAATCATCGGGATCAGTCCCAGAATTGTGGTAACCGCGGTGAGCAGTACCGGTCGAAGCCGGGTGGCACCAGCCGAGATGACTGCGTCTTTTAAGACAAGACCCCTTTCCCGCAGACGATTGGTATAGTCGATCAGTACAATGGCATTGTTCACGACGACCCCGGCAAGCGAGATGACCCCGACACCGGTCATAATGATGCCAAAGGGTGACTTGAAGAGCGCCAGCCCTAAAAAAGCACCGCCGAGTGACAGGATAACCGAAGTCATGATGATAAAGGGTTGACTCACGGAATTGAACATGGATACAAGAATTAAAAAAATGAGTAACAGGGCAACCAGAAAGGCTTTGGTGAGAAAGTCCTCTGATTCCTGCTGGAATTCAAACTCGCCGGTAAAGGTCATTTTATATCCAGGTGGCAGCGGAAAATCCTTGAGAAATTCAGCTGCCTGGGCCCGTGCCACCGGGCCGGGGATTTTGGTTTCATCGACGTTGGCTTTCACGGTAACCACACGCTCGTTATTAATCCGGTTGATGTCGCCTATAGAACCGGCAAAGCTGACCTTGGCAACAGTCGATAGAGGGACCATCTGCCCCGATGGCGTGGGGAGCATCAGTTCATGCAGAATATCCACGACCTCCCTGTCGGACTCCGCCAGTTGAACGGTGATATCATAATCGTCATCACCCTCTCGGAAAGAAGAGACTTCCAGGCCGTTATAGGCACTTTTCAGGGCAAAGCCGATAAGGTCGGTGGAGAGACCAAACAGGGCGGCCTTCTGTCTGTCTATCAGGACCTGGACAGATGGGATTCCCTCGACAAAATCGTCCCGGACATCTTCGACATGGGGTTGTTTGGCCAGAACATCTTTTACCTGCCTGGCAATTTTTCCAAGTACTGCAAAATTGTCACCGGCAATTTCGATATTGATCGGAGCGCCTGTCGGTGGTCCTTCTTCCTCCATTGCAATGGTGATTTTGCCACCGGGAATATCTTTTATTCTCTGCCGTATTGCGGCAACTGTCTCATGTGAGGATTGCTCTCGATCTTCCAGGTCAATGAATCGAACCCCAACGTGGTTTGGAGTGTTCGAAGAAAATGCTGAACTGCCACCGGCCGAAACCACACCCTTCATATAGACATTTTTAATATTTTTCAGATCACTTGGCCCGAAATACTCCTGTCCGCCGGGGGTGGAATACTGCTTAGGGGCAAGGGCCTGCAGGGGAGACAGCTGCTCCAGGTTCTCCTTCCGGTTGTTCGATGCGGTAACACCTGCAATCGCTCTCTCAACCCGTTGAATGATGGTGTCAATATAATCGAGATCAGCACCTTCCGGAACATCAACGTTGACGTACATGCCTTTTGGGTCGATTTCCGGAAAAAATTCCACTGGTTTTTCAAGGCCGACAGCCAACAGCCATCCCTGAAACATGAGGATAAGAATACAGAACCCGGTACCGATGACGGTGATCGGTTTGGCCAGGGCGTTATTAAGAAGCCTGCTGTAGCCGGTCAAAAGATATCCCCGGATTTCGGCAGGTCGTTCAACTGCCTTTGCGATCTCAGCGAGACTTTTCGTTTCAGTCGATTCAGCCCTTGCCGGATTTTTCACCTTCATGAACAGTGAAGCCATTGCCGGATTAATTACCAGAGCGACGAACAGGCTGGAGGAGAGGGTGACAATGAGCGTCAGCGGCATATAACTCATGAACTCGCCCATGATGCCAGGCCAGAAAAGCATCGGAGAAAAAGCGGCCAGAGTGGTAGCCGTGGAGCCGATAACCGGGTAAGCGACTTCCGAGGTGGCCTTCATCACCGCATCCACCCGTCCTGCACCCTGTTCCATAAATCGGTAACAGTTCTCGATGATGACAATGGCATTGTCCACCAGCATCCCGAGAGCTAGAGTCAGACTGAAGAGCACTACCATATTGAGAGTGATGCCCATCAGGTAGAGGATGGTGAACGAGAGGAGCATGGAAAAAGGGATGGCCATACTCACCAGGATGGCGTTACGAATGCCCATTACAAAAAAGATGACAATCAAGACCAGCACCAGTCCGGTGAGGATGTTATTTTCAAGGTCCGCTACCATCATATCGATATCTTTTGCCTTATCGAGAACCTTGGTGATCTCCGTCCCGCTTGGCCATGAGGCCTTATCTTCCTTGATGATTTTGTCCACGGCCTGACTGATGCTGATAATATTTTCACCGGACCGTTTTTTTACTGAGATATTGACCGCTTCCTGTCCGTCAAGACGTGAGATACTCGTCTCTTCCTTGAAGCCGTCCACGACTCTTGCAACATCTTTTAAATAGACCGGCTCCCCGTTATGGGTAGTGAGCACCAAACCGTAAATCTCTTCCGGAGTCTTGAATTCACCGGGGACTCGCAGTTGAAATCGACCCTTGCCAAGACGGATATTGCCACCGGAGGTGTTGGTGTTTTCACTTTTGACTGCAGTCTGAAAACTCCCGATACTGAGACCGTAGTAGGCCAGTTTCTCAGGAAAAACTTCAACCCGGATTTCCCGTTCTAAACCTCCTGTAACCTCTGCTTCCAGCACTCCTGTGACACCTTCGATATCATCTTTTAAGTCATCGGCCAGATCTTTTAAGCACGGGAGGCCACATGTCCCGGAAAGCGAATAGATGACGATGGGCATCTCAGAAAAATTGACTTCGAAAACAGAAGGATCGTCTTCAAGATCACCAGGAAGCGAACCTTTTGCCTCATCAACCTTGTCTTTGACATCCTGAACCGCCTGGTCGATGTCAGTGCCTGTCACAAATTCAATGTTGATTGATGACAGTCCTTCAGAGCTGACCGACTGGATTTTTTTCAGCCCGTCGAGTCCCTTGATTTTCTTTTCAATTTCTATGGTGATCGCCGTTTCAATATCGGTGGGCGAGACCCCACGGTAGTCTGTTGAAATAAAAACATTGGGGATGGTGATATCGGGATCACTCTCTCTTGGCAGCACTTTATAACAGTATACGCCAAAGATGATGAGCATCAGTGACAGGACGGCAACAGATGTGCTTTTTTTAACAGCGGTATCGGAAACTATCATAATATCAGCTCCGAAGGGCTTGTGAGAGATCTAATGACTTTCACTTCCTGATCGTCCTCGACGTCACGGTGGCCCTCGATTAAAATCCTGTCACCCGGTTTGAGACCCGCCGTTATCTGGACCATCCATTTTTCCATGATCCCCAGGCTGACCTTTCTTTTTTTGGCAACACCTTCTTCTTCGACAAAGACGTACTGTTCATCGTTCCGGGAGATCACACTGTAGAATGGTACTGCAAGAGTATTGTCCACCTTTTTTTTCACAATATCCGCCCGAATGAACATTCCGGCCAGCACTTCACCGTTGCTGTTATCTATTTCCAGTTCCAGATTATAGAGCCTGGCAATGGTTTCAGGGGAGGGAGAGAGAAAGTGTTTTTTTCCGGTAATGATTCTGTCCCCTAAAGCCTGAACGGTCAGGTCGACATTTTCCAGTTTGCGCACTGCGGTGACATCCGACTCCGGGATGCCGATGACCCCTTTCATTCGATCAATTTCCAAAATTTCGGCAATGGGGTCACCCACCGAGAGCTGCAAACCTATCTTGGCGTCCATGCGACGTATAATACCGTCCATCGGTGAGGTCACTGTTGTTCTCGATAGCAGCAGTTTGGCGTTCTCGTAATCGGCCTTAGCCTGTTGCATATTGGTCCTGTTGGTGTCGAGAGTGGCCGTGGGGATAACCCCCTTGTCGTAGATCGACTTATCCCGTCTGTACTCTGCCTTGGCCAGATTGTAAGCAGCCTCGGCTCTCTCCAGCGCAATCCGGAAATCCTCGTCCTCAATGCGGGCAAGGATGTCACCTTTTTTAACCCGATCCCCTTCGTCGACCAAAACTTCGGTAATCGTTCCGTTTAATTTAGCCATCAGTTTGAGTTTGGTCCAGGGCTCAACAGCACCGGGCAGGTTGATTCGATCGGTGATAGTGGCTGGTGCCAGAGTGAGGGTAACCGCATTGACAGGTGGTTTCTCCTGGCTGCTTTCGGCTGCCTTGCCGGCAGCGATAAGAGAGTTTTGCTCTTTGATCGCACCAAGCAAAATAAAGATGAGAACAATCATCCCCAAGAGAACAAATCTTGGCAGATTGTTCCAGATGAAATAGACGATTTTGCCGCGTTTTGTGTGTGGAACAACTGGTTTACTCATTGTTTTTCTCACTCTTTTGAGGGGGATTTTTCCTTCGGCTGCAGTCCTTCCAGAACCTGTGTGAAAAGGCGCTCCATGGCAGGCTCGACCTCTTCCGTTGATATTCTGTTTGTATACCACGCCGAAATAATCATGATATACAGGCTGTAGAAGTGGGCGGTTATATAGAGAAGTTCGACATCCTTTCGTAATTCTCCCCGTTTCTGTCCCTTTTCCAGAATTGGAAAGAGTATCTGAAAATATTTATTATCAATTTCAAGATTATTCGCTACGTCGGCATCACAGGGGAAGACCGACTCACGCATATACAGTCGGCCGAATTCCCTGTTCTGGGTGACGTGGTGAAATTCTGTCATATAGATGGTCATCATCTGTTCCAGGATCGGGGCATCCTGATTAGAACCGTTGACCAGTTTCATATGTATTTTATCGAGTTCGTACTCGCAAAAGCCTTTAATGATTTCTTTCTTTGTCTGAAAATAACCATATACCGTTCCCTTGCCGACGCCGGCTGTTTTAGCGATTTGTTCAATGGACGTATTCTCATACCCATGCTCACTAAAAAGAGAGATCGCGGTTTCCAGTATTGCTTTCTTTGTTTTTTGTTTTTTTCTTTCTCGTATTGACATGCATGGTTCTCCGTGTAAAAAAAGTCGACTGCAGTCGAGATTATTAGGCAATAGCACCGGGAAGGTCAAGAAATAAATGACCGCGGTCGGTTTTATTTGTTTGTCAGGTGATTAAGTAATTGAAAAAAGGTGGGAAAATAATTATTAACAATACGTTGACCTGGAACCGTTATACCGGGTTGAATAATGAGTTATAAAAGCTCGCCGATCGTATACAAAAATAGTTCGTGTTGTGGTAAGATCTTCTGCTTTGTCTGATACGCTGTGATGCGTGCCGCAGAAGTGATTTCCCACTTTTCTTTAAGACTGTCATTTGATGAGGGATTTCATCCCCTTAAAGAATGGACCAAGTGAGATACCCCCTATACGGGGTATTATAAAAAAGTCCCCTTTTTTGCGGGGGCTGAAAGGATACATTGATGGAAGCTCAGGTAGAAGTTAGTCAGTGGTTGGGGCAGGTAGCGGGACTGTTACCCTTCGGGTATGCCTTTGGCGCCGGCATGGTATCCGCCGTGAATCCTTGCGGGTTTGCCATGCTGCCTGTTTATCTGTCACTTTATCTGGGTGCTCAGGATAATGAGTTCCGGCAACAATCTGTTGTCATCAGACTGTTAAAGGCTGTTTGGATTGCGCTGGTAGTGACCGCCGGTTTTGCACTTCTTTTTGGTGTTGTCGGGGCAATCGTATCGGCAGGGGGGTCCTTTTTGATGGGTATAATGCCCTGGCTGGCAGTTGTCGTCGGCATTGGCTTGATCTTTCTCGGGGCATGGATGCTTATGGGGAATACCCTGTCCTCTCATTTTTTTCTTGCTGTTGCTGGTAAAATAAGTGATCCGAGGCAAATGTCCGTTCTCGGTTTTTTTCTTTTTGGAATTGCTTTCGGTGCTACATCACTCAGCTGTACCTTGCCTATTTTCCTGATGGTAGTTGGGAGTTCTGTCGCTGCCGGAGATTTCAGCGGCGGCATTCTTCAGTTCATCAGTTATATCTGTGGCATGGGCAGTGTCATGTTGATATTGACCCTGGGGATAGCTGTGGTCAAAGAGGGTGTCGTTGTCGGTACCATGCGTAAAATCCTCCCCTACGTGCAGAGGATTTCTGCTTTACTCCTGCTGGTCGCCGGCGGCTATATCGTCTATTACTGGTTGTCCAGCGGTCTTCTTTTTGGGACGTAGGGATGCGTATAACGTTCAGTTACAGGATCATCATCTTGTGAAGGAAACTATCTTCAGCAAGAAGGTGTCGACTGAGCACCGCTCCAAGGGACGCATTATAAGGAATACCGCTTTTTCCAGCACGTTTTTTGGCGGTGATCCTCTTTCCCGTCATGAGCGCACACCCTTCCGGTGAGGAACGATGACTAATTTGAGTGGGCTTCTGGCTGCGGCCTGTGCCTTTATCCTATGGGGTGTGCTCCCTGCATACTGGAAAACTTTGCAGGAAGTACCCGCCTACGAGATACTCTGCCACCGGATGTCATGGTCGCTGTTACTGACGCTCGGCCTGGTGTTTATTACCGGCAGGCGGGTGATATTCCGACAGGCGCTGAGAGAGAGGAAAAATCTTATAACATTTGCAGCGACCGGTCTTTTGCTGGCGGTCAACTGGTTGCTGTATATCTGGGCGGTCAATGCCGGATTTATCGTCGAGGCCAGTCTCGGTTATTTTATCAACCCATTGATCAATGTTCTTTTCGGTATGGTCTTTTTCCGGGAAAAGATGCGACCTGTCCAGTGGCTCGCACTTCTCTTCGCGTTCCTGGGCGTTCTCTATCTTACCATATATTACGGACGATTTCCCTGGATCGCCCTTGTCCTGGCGACTTCCTTTGCTACTTATGGGTTGTTGCATAAAAAGAACCATCTTGGTGCGCTGGACGGATTGTGCCTGGAAACCGGGATACTCTTTTTGCCGGCCATTGCAGTACTCGCCGGACTTGCATATACTGGTGCCGGATCTTTCGGGCATATTGGTCTGTCTGGATCATTGCTGTTGGCGGGGACCGGGGTTGTCACAACAGTGCCGCTGCTTTTTTTCGGCTACGCGGCCCAGAAAATTCCTCTCTCCACCCTTGGGTTGATGCAGTATTTGGCACCGACGATTAATCTTATACTCGGTGTATGTATTTATGGTGAAGAATTTCCTCGAGCGCGTTTGATCGGATTTATACTGATATGGGGTGCTCTTGGCATCTATATGACCGAAAATATTATACGAAGATTACACAATAGAAAAAAGGTGCTGACAAGGTCGGAATCCAATGGAACAGTATATGAGTAAAGGGATGGTGGGGATGCCGGAGAATCATCAAAAAGCAAAGAAGGGGAGCCGTCTTGTCTTTTTATTTCATTGAAAAAATATTTCCATCCGGAAACGGAACTGATTGGGTCTGCTCAAAGCCCTCCAGGTTCTCTAATAAAATTTCTCAAAAATAATTTTACCATCAAGTTCAAGTGTGTTAATACGTCAGGTGTTGTTTAGTATTTGCTATAATTATTGGAAAGGAAAAAACGAAAGGAGACAAGAAATTATGAAATTTTTGAAAAGTCTGTTGCTTGGTGTCTGTTTGTCGGTTCTTTTTGCAGGTTGTGCCTCGATGCAACCAATGAACGCATCAAATACGGTTCAAACCGAGAGAAAAGACGTTCTGTATTCCTGCAATTGTGGTCCCCAGTGTAATTGTAATACCGTCAGCACAAAACCCGGAAAATGTGCCTGTGGCATGGATCTTAAGTGGGGACATGTCCTCAAAGTTGAAGGCAATGAGGCTATTCTCTGCCAATGCGCTGAAGGCTGCGCCTGTGGTGGTCTTGATCCAAAGGACCCGACCAAGTGTCTCTGCGGTACAAAAGTAAAACGGGTCAGTTTAGAGGGAACAGGAATCTATTTCTGTAATTGTGGAGGGTCCTGTCACTGCAATACGGTTTCAGGTGAAGCAGGTGAGTGTAAATGTGGCATGAAATTGAAAAAAACCTGATATGATTTGATAACAGAACGGTTAAAACCTATAAACGGCAGAGAGTAGCTGCCGTTTATTGTCTGCATCAACCTCATGTTCGCTACGGACATTCTTTAAAATGTCCACACTGAGTCTCGCTTTCACCCGCCGCCGTTGCCATACATTTCCTCCTGCATTTTTTTCAACTCTTCCAGCATCATTTTCTTGGACCAGACAGTTTTGTATATCTCTCCATCCTGCACCTCCAGTGTTTTGACATCTATTGATTTGTACCGGGGATTCATATTACCAGTCACACGGATTGGTTTATGAAGATATTTGGCTTTGACAGCCCGGTCAATGTTTGGCAGGAGCAGATAGTCGCCTTTGTCAAGATACAGGACAAAGTCAGGTTCCATTGCAATATGGGGATCGGCTGAATCAAGGGGGCATATGTGGCCATGTGTTACGCAGTTGTACCCCTGCATCCAGCCGTTAAAGGAATTGGCAGCATTGGCCATACCAGGCAGTGAATACGCCATAGTCATTAAAAACAGTACGACTGTCATAGTATAAGTTTTCATGGTTTGAATCTCCTTTATTAGTTTAAAAGGTGAAGTCGGGTGGTCCGGCGAACCCAAAAAAGACCCCGTCTTCATGCCAGAGCCTATACCCAACACCATCAAGATGAAGACTTGTCTCTTCAATCGCTGCAAGAGGATCTACAAGTTTTGTCTGGTAGAGGGTATAGTAATGGCCGTTACTATCGGTCATATGAACCTGGGCGGCAATCCGGCCTCTGATTGAACAGTATCTCGCTCCAGTTATTGTCAGTGACTGCGAGAGCCTGGCCGGCATGCGCAGTGTGAAATCCAGTTTGTCCATTTGCTTGATAAGACCAGTGATGGTTTGATCTTCAAACTCAACCTTGAATCTTTTTGTATGGTTCATCCCAATTTCATTGCTTACGGCTACGGTCAGTTCCTGCCGGAAAGCATTATTACCTGGAATTCCGCTGACCATCCACACCACAATCCCTAAGGCGAGTAACAAGGAGGCGTAAGCAAAACGCCTCGCTTTGAAAAAGGCCTCAGCTGCCGGCCATAAATGGAAGCTCCGGGGTTCTTTGCCAACTCCTTTTTTATCGTTTTCTTCCATAACAGCCAGAAGATCTTGTCGTAACAGGGGAGACAGTCTTTTGTTTTTATAGTAGGTCACCAGGTGGTCGTTAAGGGATTTCTTTGTCATGGTGACACCTCCGCTTGCTGATTATCCAATATCTTCCGGAGCTTCATCCGGCTGCGATAGACCATACTCAGGACTGAATTTCGTGGTCGTTCAATCATCTGTGCAATTTCCTGAGCCGTATACTCCTCAACTATAAAAAGAAAAAGAATCTCCCTTTCACTGGCTGTCAGTTTCGATAAAGCTTTGCCTACCGATTCCGTATCCGCAGTGAGCTCCTCAGCATTTCTGAGAAGATTTTCATCCGGAACTTCCTTCTCGTTGATTTCGTCAAAAGGGATAGATGGGAATTTTCTCCGGTGTCTATACAATTCGATAAAACGGTTCCTGATGATTGTGAAGAAGTAGCCCGGCTGCCATGGTCGGTGCTTTTTCACCATACGCATACATGCCTCCTGGACCAGATCCTCAGCCTGCATGGCATCGTGGGTCAGGGCCACACCGTATCGAAACCCTCGGTCGAGTAGATTTGCAAGATCTGCTCGTGTCTTTCCTTGTGTTTTGCTCATAGTGGCCCGGACCCCTCGTTCTAGTTTTCAAGATGATACGTACGCTTTTCCCCGTCTACGGAATGGATAATAGCCTGTGCCACCAGGAGACGATCACTGGTAGGCATGACCAGAAAATCCAGATCGACCACTTTATTATTTGAATCAGTGAAATCGGCGCAGCTGACGTAAAAATCACCTTTCTTCACAATTCCTTTGTGCAGTTCTTTAAAAGTAAGCTGTCTGAGTTTACCATCGACGGGATCATATATCGAATAGATGCCCCCGACACTGTTATTATCGATAAAGGTCTGCATGCTGGTCTGGATGTTTTTCCGTAATTCTCCGCTTATTGATGGGTCATCACCGCCGAACGATACCGATCCTGTCGCAAAGAGAGAACAAAGGAAGAAAAGAGAAGAGAGACTAAAGAGAGTATATCTATTATTTTTCATGAAATCACTCCATCGTTCTGTTGTTTATTATGGGAACATCCCCTCTTATCTATAGAGACGAACGGCAGAGCTGTTTGAGTGCAGAAAAAATAATATTTTCTTTATCCTGAGAACAGAGAGTTGCAGAACAGTGAGTATTCGTGACGGGCCAATACTCAATCAGCTGAAGGAGCAGCTAACGACAACTGTAAGGTTTTGATGAGGAACAACTTGATCGACGCCGAGCGGGAGACACTAACGTATAAAGCTGTAGAGATGAACAGTCGAAAGGCAACACTTGTTTATGTGGCAGTGCCCGGCCATACAACAGATAGAGTATGGACATGGCATGAGGTTTCCTGCCATGTCCATACTCGTTTTCGTGCCATGCACCAGTCAATCAACTCCGCTGGAAATACAATCGATTGACTATATGATTCAATGTGACCTCGCTTTAAGGTGTTATCTTCAGAGCCTGCAATCTGCTGCTTCCCCCAGGGTCAAGCAAAGATCCAGGTTCGGTGGCCACATAAAGAATCTGTCCATCCACGACGTCCAACCCTTGAATTGCAGCTTCGACCGGCTCGCCCATCGTCCCTTTGATAAAAGTGCCGTTGTCGTGCTTGAAAACCATGATGCGACTCTTGTCAATCGTTGTCATGATTCCCGGCACTCTGACAGCAGATTGGTTGGAAGATACGACAATAAGCTCCCTGCGCCCGTCAGCGTCAACATCGGTCGCGATCGGGGCAATCTCAAAAAAGGTTGAAGTTGTTCTATAATCAATAACTGTGGGATTTATTTTATAGGTTAACACTGATAGGCTGCCGCCCATCTGCTTGGCTGAATTATAGAGACGGGTTTTTCCGGAATAAATCCACAAAATACCGTTACGAACATATGCAGCTTCCAGCTTTCCGTCACCTGTCAGGTCGGCAAGTTGGCCGCCGATTACGGTAAATTTGGGCGGTAGCTGCAGATCATGTTTCTTTTGTTGCAACTGACCGTTGTGCCAATACATTTCTTTGATGCGTCGACCAAAAAAACTATCAGCATTATACTCCTGACTGAGCAGTGTCTCCGGCTGACCGTCGCTGTCCAGGTCAAAAGACCCCAGAATAGTATCCATTCCGGCGGCCACTGATACCAGATTGTCTTTTTCAAGGACAAAGACCGTGCTGTCAATTTTTTCGTCTGCCCAGGCAAGCGCTACCAGATAGAGTGGCCCATCGGTAGCCGGCCGCCACCATTTAACGGTTAAGATTTTTCCGAATCCTCTGGCTTCCGTCTCGGCGACGAGCTTGAGCCGGTCCTCAAAGGTATAAACGCGTATTTTCTTACTGTCTGTTGCTGCCAGCATCCGTTGATCACCGTGTTGCAGCAGATCGGCCATCAGCGTATTGTCGCCAAGTTGTGCTATGGCGTCGGCTGATCCATAATCAACCATGGCAACCTCTTTTTTTTCATAAACGGGCACTGCAGACGTCGATTTTTGTGATTCAACTCCTCCGATGAAACCACCGGCCGCCGGAGCTGCAAGCATGGAGTGACCCGTTGGAGCGGTTTCGTCTATTGGGTATTGCCGAATAAGACCGAGCTGGCCGTCACGCACTTCGAGAGCAGTGCTGGTAACAATAAACAGCAGCGCATCGTTTTGTCCTCTGAGGGGCACAGGATTTTTCGGACGCTTGGCCTGGGCAGACTGGTAGTCCTGCCATTGTAAAGCGGGCAGCTCTCTTTGAAGTCGATCGAAAACTGGTTTGTTTTTTTCTGTGTAATCCCAGAATATGGCTTGCAGGGCTGCAAAACGCCGAATTGGATCACCCCGTTTGATAGCAGACGGCCCGGTTAAAGAACGGGCAAAGGAAAAGCCGTCGTTGATACGGACTACCTTTAATACACCTTTTACATCATCCAGCCTTCCTATCACCTTTTGGGTTATCGGATGAATAAGCTCCTCACCCTGGCCAAGGACACTGAAGAGATCACCAACCGCAACGCCTTGTTTGGCATCCAGATCGATGATAAATTCATCGTTTTTGGTCGTCACCACATACCCATCAAGTGGTTTCAGGTCATCTGTTATGTTGTCGATGGCTGCAGAACATGGGGTTGATAAGAGACATCCCATCCCCCACGCCACCAGTAGTATTTTCCCAAAAAAGGAATTCTTCTTGCTGGTAAAACTCATAGTGCACTACCTCCCTATAACGACAGAGACAGAGCCAAAGATTGGAGGGACCGACGCTGAGATCGGTCCCTCTTCGATGCCCCGTCAGGTTGTGCTAAAATTTGTAGCGCAGTCTGGCGCTGCTTATAAAAATATCTTCATCCGAAGAACCGTTCTGAATAGCGGGAACTTCATAGGCATCCAGTGCATCACCGGCAAAGAGGTAACCGGCGTTGAAGGCTACTTCAACATTGGGGTAGAGCATATAACTGATGTAGCCATCGATCTCCCAACCAAGGTCGTTTTCACGTACGTTTTTGCCGTTGGCCACGGCAGTGTATTCAAAATCTTCGGCGGTCATCATATACAACAAGGCACCGCCCAGAGACAATTTTTCCGTGGCCTGGTAATCGAGACCGAGCCGATTCATGACAAAGCCTTTATCAGCAATATATGGCCGTTCGGTAAAGTAATCGTCATCGGCGTAATTGCCTTCGAACAGGGCGATACTGTCTTCGATGTCCACATCGGTGGCGAGAAAGGCGTCGAAGTCATTGTCGTTCGGATTATCGTCGCCAGAGGCATACCAGAAGGTATAGGTGAGTTTAAGGTTATTGAGTTTGGCCCCTACGTCGAAATGAATGAAATACGCACTCAAATCAAAATCACCGGTAGTAGTTGTACCCGAGGCAAATTCAGTGAAGGCGACGTCGTCAAACTCGCCTGTCTGGTAGATGAGGTCCCAGTTGATAAAAAAAGCGTTGATATCTACAGATCCGTCGGTACCCAGCGACCAGAGATCAAAACCGATTTGCGGATCATTACCGCTATTAAACAATTTAACTTCCCAGTCCCGTGAATCCAGCGAGCCTTCGTTATTGTCGGAATCATAGCCCTGATACATGACGAAAACGCCGGCCTTGACACCACTCGGCTTCATGTTCAGGCGGACAAGAAATGAATCCAGGTCCGTTCGGTCATCGTTCTCGTCGCTGCCGGCTATGGTTTTGTTGTATTCGGCACCACGCATCCAGGCGAGCTGGTAATCCATGTCGTCACTGATGGTCGAAGTAAAGGCCACTCCTGCGGCTGTCTCCTGCCAGATAAACCGGTTCACTGAGAAAGGCTGTAAACCGACTTTAAAGCGTGCTGTGCGTTCAACCCAGGGGAGCTGTACATCGGCATAGGCCCAGCGTACCTCAAACTGAATGTCATCGCCGGAGAAATCGGCCTTGCCGGTTTCTCCGAAACGAAGACCGCCTATCTCTGTCGCCACGACACCCTTAACGTCACCGTCATTGGTGGTTGCCTCGGCCCAGAAGCGATATTTAATCTCCCCAAAATTCTCATCGACACTGCCATCATTAATCTCGGGTCGGTTACTCTTACTGTCCCCGGTTAAGAAATCAGCCCGGTTGGTGTACTGGAAGCGATTATTCAAATCACCATGAAATTCAAGATCCACTGCAGCGGCAGTGCCGTACAAACTAAAAACAAGTGTCAGGACCATAAAACTTAGGACATAATTCTTCATAATCTTCTCCTTAACCTGGTTGATAAGTCGTTTCTTTATGAGGCTTGCCTAAAAAAAAATGGTGCATAGAAGTTGCTTTGTTACGATTTTCTTAAAATTCCTGGTAGTCTCCTCCTTTGAATGATTGAGAAATTATAACCCTCAAGGGGGTACCGAAAAGAGTACCGTTTCCCAGGGCTGGAATGAACTTCGCTTACCCTATCTTTTTTTTGCTGCTTTTTCCAGCTTTTTCAAGAACCTTCGAGCAGATGCTGTACATTCTTTAGCACGATGAAAGTGTTCAGCAGGTTACAAAAACCTTCTTGGTATGCACCTTAATGTTGATAGGTTTTGTGCAACAACAAGGTCGCTTTCGGCTGCCGTATAATAGCATTTGACAGAGAGCCAGGCAAGCGGTGACATTCTAAACTATAATTGAAAGGTATAGTTGGCAGGGGAGTGATCGGCAAGAAAATCTGGTGCTTCGAACCAGGACCGTTCTGAGTCAGGAGACATGGGGCTGGCAGGGGTATGAGGCTCACCGACGTGCAAAAGGCCGGGGAGAGGATGGATATTAGTGACAATATCTCTTGGATTCACAACGCGATATATATTGATATGTTGTGTTGCGTTGATAAATTCTAAATTGCCTACTCTTGGAGAACCGAAGGTATACACTGCGCTGGGCTCTTTAAGTGACGCCGCAAGTACGGCCAATGCACCACCCAGGCTGTGGCCGGTGTAATAGAGCGGTGTGGGTACGTGATCGAGCTGTGGCTGAATTTCCTGCCATGCGTCCATAAGGAGATGTTTGAAACCCTTGTGGACCCTTCCTCCTGAAGGCCAGGGAGAAAGGACCGTGCTCAAATTGAATAACCAGCTGGAGAGTCCACCTTGGGTGCCTCTGAATACCAGAGTGGAAAAACGTTTCCCTCGGTGGCCCGCTTTGGTTTGAATAATGGCGCACTGCAGGTGTTTGCCATTATAAAACCAGCTTTCTTTCAGTCCGACTTTACACAAAAAATGGTTTCTGGTGCTTGTCTGTTTACCGGATTCCAGCTCATCGCCGCCTGTAACATACATCAGACGTGACAATTCAGACAGCCACCAACCATTTGACCGACTGAAGCCGGGACTCTGTACATCAAATGGTCGCAGGGCATTGTTCGTGAAAAAATCCACGGCTCTTCCCGGTCTTAACACTGCTTCCCATGAGTAGCTATAAACCATTCCTGACTCCGGTTGAAGATAGATTAATCAAAATGCGGAGCATCCAGAACAGACCACATGCCTGCTAAAAAAAATTAGGTAGAGCTTCAACCAGTGTCAAGAAAGTATGAGAAACAGGTTATAGTGCCGTTTTCTTCTTTCTACGAGTTTATCTTTGCTGGCGGGCTGGGAGGAAATCCGTTTAACCACGTTTCCGCATGGAGAGCGCAATCCGTTTTCGCTTCATGTCAATTTCAACAACACGTACCTGTACCTGTTGTCCTATCTTAACCACTTCGCCTGGATCTTTTATGAACCGGTCGGCGAGTTGACTGATATGAATGAGACCATCCTGTTTTATCCCGATATCTGCAAAGGCGCCAAAGCGGGTGACATTGGTGATTATGCCTGGTAGCATCATGCCCTCGTCAAGATCTTCCATGGTGTGGATACCTTCGGCAAAGTGAAACTGCAGAAACCCCTGACGCGGGTCCCGACCGGGTTTGGCAAGTTCCTCCATGATATCAGTCAGGGTCGGCAGACCGATTGATCCGTCAATATAGTCATTGAGGTCAATCGATCGCCGGACTGTATCAGAATCGAGCAGATCTCCAACTGTTACTCCGACATCCCCGGCTATTTTCTTCACCAGTTTATAGCGTTCCGGATGGACACCGCTTGCATCAAGGGGGTTCACTCCATTGCGTATCCGCAGAAAACCGGCACTCTGTTCAAAGGCTTTCGGACCGAGTCGTGGCACTTGCAATATTTCCTGCCGAGTCTGAAAAGGACCGTGGCTGTTTCTATGGGCAATAATGTTGTCAGCTATAGTCCGGCCAAGCCCTGCAACGTAGGTAAGCAGTTCCGCACTGGCACTGTTAAGTTCAACACCAACACTGTTCACACAACTTGCAATGATTTCCTGGAGCTTTTTCTTTAACTCAGATTGGTTGACATCATGTTGATACTGACCGACACCTATAGATTTCGGATCGATCTTCACCAACTCTGCTAAAGGATCCTGCAGTCGTCTGCCTATGGAAACAGCTCCCCGTACCGTAATGTCATGGTGTGGGAATTCAGCCCGCGCAGTCTCAGAGGCGGAATAAATTGAAGCTCCATCCTCGTTGACAAGGGTTATAATGACAGAGCTGTCAAGACCGAGTGCCCGGACAAACTTTTCCGTCTCCCGCCCGGCTGTACCGTTACCGATGCCGATGGCCTCTATCCGATATTCTGCAACCATTCCGGAGAGAGTCTGGGCGGCTTCTTCGAGTTTTCTGCCACCATGGGTTGGAAAGATGGTGGTGTTATCGAGCAATTGCCCCTGTTCATCGAGACAGACGAGTTTGGCACCGGTCCGATATCCAGGATCCAGTGCCAGGACGCGTTTTTGGCCTAAGGGAGCGGCAAGAAGGAGCTGCCGCAGGTTATCGGCAAAGACCTGAATCGCTTCTTTATCTGCCTGGGCTTTCAGTTCTCTGCACAGCTCGTTTTCGAGTGAAGGGGCGAGGAGCCTCTGATAACTATCGAAAAGAGCTGCAGTTACTTCTTCCTGCCAGCAGGTGGTCTGCAGGTGACGTTTCTGAAGGAGCCGCAGACTTCTTTCTTCGGGAGGGCGAACGGAAAGTTTCAGGATTTTTTCATTTTCTCCGCGAAACATGGCCAGGAGCCTGTGACCAGCGGCTTTATTCGCCGGCTCCTGCCAGTCAAAATAGTCTCTGAACTTTTCACCTTGAGCTCTGTTTTTTTTAACAACTCTGGCTTCTACTATGGCCTCGCGATGGAAAAGATCACGAAGTTCCGCTCTCGTCGGCTGATCTTCCGCGATCTCTTCTGCGATAATATCCCTTGCTCCGGCAAGGGCATCTTTTGCGGTAGTAACTTCTTTTTCTGGATCGATAAACTTTGATATATCGACGGAGACACTCGTCCGTGTGCGCATCATTTCCGCCAGAGGCGCAAGACCCTTTTCCCGGGCAATAAGTCCCCGGGTTTTTCGTTTTGGCCTATAGGGCAGATAGATGTCTTCCAGTTCAGTCAGGGTATGCGCTCTATGCAATTGCTCTGCAAGAGAGGCATTAAGCAATGCATTTTTTGTAAGGGACTCGAGAATTGCTTCTCGCCGTTTATCGAGTTCCATGAGCTTGTGGTGCTGATCCTGGATAGAGAGCAGGGCAACTTCATCGAGTGATCCGGTAACCTCTTTTCGATATCTGGCAATGAAAGGAACAGTTCCTCCTTCAGAAAGCAGGTTGAGAGCACCTGTGACCTGATGCGCCGGGATGTCAAGTTGTCGGGCGATAATGTGTGAGTATGTTTGTTTTGTTGTCATGGGTGGCGCTGAAAAGAAATAATGAGTGAGAGCAATCGTAGAGCGTGGCCGACCGGAGTCAGATAGGGGGCAAGAAAACAATGAGTGGTGCCGAGCTCGATTTAAGCCGGATATGTTCCTTGCCCGAAAGGAAATCTACGTCATTGAACTGCTGACTGCATGGCGTCAGCGATTAGGAGCGCCTGCCGCGTCGCGGCAACATTGTGAACTCTGACTATGGCGACGTTGGCTGATGCACAGAGGGCAGTTACAATTGCAGTTGGCAGGTCCCTGTCCGCTTCAGTTGTGATACCGGTAATAGTGCCAAGAAAGCGCTTGCGGCTATGGCCGAGGAGGAGTGGCAGGTCGAGAGAAGCAAATCTTGCAAGTTGTTTTAAAATCAAAAGGTTATGCTGCAGAGTCTTACCAAATCCAATCCCGGGATCGACAATCAGGCGGTCACGTTGGACACCGTTTTTCGTCATCCAGTCGATATGTTCCGTAAAAAAATCTATAATATCGGAAACCACATCGTTGTAAACGGGTTCAACCTGCATATCAGCGGGTGTTCCCTGCATATGCATTATTATGACCGGAACATCGGTTTCTTTAACGACTGTGAGCATCTCCGGGTCTTTTCGTAGAGCGGTGACATCGTTTATTATGTCGGCGCCAGCCTTGACGGCTTCCCGGGCGACCTCAGCCTTTGATGTATCAATGGATATCGGAATGGTGTACTTCTCTCGAACCGCCTGAATAACGGGGATAACCCTCCTGAGTTCTTCCTCGGGAGAGACCGGATTGGCAAATGGGCGGGTTGACTCTCCGCCCACATCAAGTATATCCGCACCTTCACCTATGAGCATTTCCGCTTGGGTTATGGCAGCAGGTAAATCTGAAAACCTGCCGCCATCGGAGAAGGAGTCCGGCGTCACGTTGAGGATGCCCATTATCTTGATGGACGGATCCGCCATTACTGCCCCTCAGACTCCTTATTCTGTTTTTCGTCAGAGGGTGTATCCACGCCACTATCCTGAGCTTGCTCCTGAACATCATCTGGTGAAATTGTTTCTTTGACCTCTTCACTGCCTTCATCAATTGGTTCGTCAATACCATCCAGTGTCTCAGGCACTGCCTTCTTCTTAGCAGCTTTTTTCATTCGTGAAGTATATTTACCAGGACGCAGTTCCTCAACGATTCTCTCCATATCGGCAAGAACAATAGTCTCTTTTTCCAGAAGTTCTTCCGCCATAGCTGTCAGGATGTCGCGATGTTCTTCGAGAAGACTGGTGACAGTCTTCATGGCTTCGTCGATAAATTTCCGTACTGCAATGTCAATCTGTTTTGCAGTCTCTTCACTGAAATCGCGGTTCTGACCAATCTCTCTGCCAAGGAAAATCTGTTCTTCCTTTTTACCATAGGTGAGTGCCCCGAGATCGTCACTCATACCCCATTCGCATACCATTTTTCTGGCGAGAGCTGAAGCACGCTCGATATCGTTTCCTGCTCCGGTTGTTATCTCGTCAAAGATGATCTTTTCAGCGATCCTGCCACCGTAGAGTATGCAGATAGTGTTTTTAAGATACGACTTTGAATGGGTATATTTGTCATCGGTCGGCAACTGCATGGTAAGACCGAGAGCACGACCCCGTGGAATAATGGTAACCTTGTGAATGGGATCGGTATCAGCCAGCAACCAGGCAATAAGGGCATGGCCCGCCTCATGGAATGCAGTAACCTTCTTTTCCTTCTCGCTGATAATCATGGAGCGGCGCTCTGCACCCATCATAATCTTGTCCTTGGCTTTTTCCAGCAGGTCCAGAGTAATTTCCTTTGCTCCGGTCCGGGCCGCCATCAGAGCCGCCTCGTTGACAAGGTTCTCAAGGTCAGCACCGGAAAAACCAGGGGTTCCCCGGGCGAGAATCTCCAGATCGACATTGGCTGCCATTTTGGTCTTCTTGGCATAGATCGCAAGTATTTTTTGTCGACCGCCGACGTCGGGAACCGGGACAACCACCTGACGATCAAATCGTCCGGGGCGGAGCAATGCCGGATCAAGAACATCTGGCCGGTTGGTCGCTGCGACTATGATAACTCCGTCGTTGGTCTCAAAGCCATCCATCTCCACCAGTAACTGGTTCAGTGTCTGTTCCCGTTCGTCATGACCGCCACCGAGACCGGCGCCACGGTGTCGGCCCACAGCATCAATTTCATCGATAAAGATAATACAGGGCGCGCTTTTCTTTCCCTGGGCGAACATGTCACGAACACGGGATGCGCCGACGCCGACAAACATTTCGACAAAGTCAGAGCCGGAGATAGAGAAAAACGGTACGTCTGCCTCCCCGGCAATTGCTTTGGCTAACAGTGTTTTACCGGTTCCAGGGGCTCCGGCCAGGAGAACACCGGTTGGTATCCGACCACCAAGGGACGTGAATTTCCCAGGATCTTTCAGGAAATCGACAATCTCTTCAAGCTCTTCCTTGGCCTCATCGATTCCAGCGACATCGGCAAAGGTAACCTTGTTGTCACTTTGTTCCGTGAGTCGTGCCCGGTTCTTGCCAAAAGAGAGCGCACCGCCTTTGCCTCCGCCCTGCATTTGACGCATGAAAAATACCCACACGCCGATGAGCAGCAGCATAGGGAACCATGAGACGAATATAGTCATCAGCCAAGAGTCTTTTTGAGTCTCCTTCACACTGATATCCACTCCGGACTCCCGAAGGATGGAGATCAAATCACTGTCATTTTGAGGATAAATAGTCTGGAATGGTTTTCCATCCTGAAGTGTTCCTGTGATGACATCTCCACTGATAGTGACCCGATTGATCGCCTTATTGGCGACGCTTGACATAAACTCACTGTATGTGAGTGAGGTCACGTTACTCTGGGGTTTATTGAAAAGGTTGAAAAGGAGGATCATGGTCAACCCAATCACCAGCCACATGCTTAAATTTTTATAGAAAGTATTCAACGACTCCTCCGGTGACTCCTGATTATCTGCTGTTGTCTAATTGTTCTAAGTGAAGACAACACAATGTGATGCTCTTTTTGGCGACGTTTACAATATAAGATCTATTATAAGCCGCGCCAATTATCTGATGAGTTTGGCCTATTAATATGTATTAAATGCACTATTTTCCACACACGCACAGTTAAGGTAAATCAAAATGTGAGAATGTCGAGCAGCTTATTCAAATATTTTACCCTCTCACATGGATTGTGTAAAGTATTGGACAGGGTGTACGAACAGTTCGTTCTCCTTCAACTCCCGTATTCCCTTGACCAGGGCGGCAGCTCCACTCACCGTAGTTGTGTATGGGATGTGGTAATCCAGGGCTGCTCTCCGGATTAAATAAGAGTCTTCCGTCGTACGCCGGCCAAGGGATGTGTTAATGATCCATGAGATCTGATTATCCTGAACTTTATCGAGGATGTGCGGGCGTCCTTGAGAGATCTTGTTGATCAGTTCGCAGCTCACTCCGGCCTCCTGAAGATACGCGGCGGTAGCGGTGGTGGCAAAAATGGCAAAACCGAGTTCGGTCAGGGCCCTGGCGACGGGCAGAACTGCCGCCTTGTCGGTGTCGCGTACGCTGATGAATACATTGCCTGAGGCGGGCACCTTGGCGCCAGCCGCCAGATGCGACTTGACGATGGCCAGTCCGAGATTGTCGTCGATACCCATGACCTCACCGGTGGATTTCATTTCGGGACCGAGAAGGGTGTCTACTTTCTCAAAACGATCGAAAGGAAATACCGATTCCTTGACCGCCCAATGATCAATGTCCACTTCCGTTGTTAGGCCGAGTTCCTGAAGGGTGGCGCCCATCATCACCTTGGTGGCGAGTTTCGCAAGCGGTACTCCAGTTGCTTTGCTGACAAAAGGAACAGTTCTTGAGGCCCGGGGATTCACCTCAAGAATGTAGAGCTGGTTGTCTTTAACGGCAAACTGGACGTTCATCAGACCAATGACCCCAAGTTCTTCGGCCATAGCCCTGCTGGCTCGTTTGATCTCTTCGATCAGGTCTTTAGACAGGGTATGGGGCGGCAGGATGCTGCATGAATCGCCGGAGTGAATACCCGCTTCCTCTACATGCTCGAGAATACCCCCTATGACAGTCTGTTTTCCGTCACAGATGGCATCGACATCGACTTCAATAGCATCCTGGAGGAATTTGTCGATCAATATCGGATGCTCAAGGTTTGTACCGCCGACGGCTTTCATGAAATCTTTGATCCCCTGGTCGTTATAAACGATCCGCATATCTCTTCCACCGAGGACATACGATGGTCGGACCACAACAGGGTAGCCGATACGGTATGCCGCTGCAATCGCTTCATCTAGTGTGTAGACGGTGTCGTTGTCCGGCTGGCGCAGGCTCAATTTCTGCAGAAATTGCTGGAACCTTTTCCGGTCCTCTGCTCTGTCGATGGCGTCCGGTTGGGTGCCGACAATTTTCACACCGGCTTCTGCAAGGGGTACGGCAAGGTTGAGCGGGGTCTGGCCGCCGAACTGGACGATGATGCCGTCCGGTTGTTCCTGGTCGATGATATTCAGCACATCCTCTCTCGTGAGCGGCTCAAAGAACAATTTGTCGGAGGTGTCGTAATCGGTGGAGACCGTTTCCGGGTTGGAGTTGATCATGATCGATTCAACACCTATTTCCCGGAGTGCAAAGGCCGCATGGACGCAACAGTAATCAAATTCGATACCTTGACCAATGCGGTTTGGCCCGCCGCCGAGGATAACAATTTTCTTTCCATCGGTTTTCTTGGCCTCGTTCTCCTGCTCGTAGGTTGAGTAGTAATAAGGAGTATAGGACTCAAACTCGGCGGCACAGGTGTCCACCAGCTTATAAACAGGAAGAATATCCAGTTTTTTACGAAGCTGCCGGATGTCATCTTCGGAGGTGCCGGTCAGATAGGCCAGTTGCTGGTCGGAAAATCCACGCTCTTTGCATACTCTCAGGAACTCAGAATCCAAGCCCTGGAAGCCTCGCTCGGAAATGTCCCTTTCTGTTTCAACAATCTGCTTGAAATTAAAGAGGAACCACCGATCAATCTTGGTAAGGTCATACAGCTCGTCGAGACTCATGTCCCGCTTCAACGCTTCGTAGACATGGGAGAATCGTTTTGAGCTGGGAGTGCGCAGGCCACGGGCCAGGTCTTCCTGGTCGAGCTGGGTAAAATCCTGTTTTCCATCACCGCCAAAGCCGAATCGACCGGTCTCCAGAGAGCGCATGGCTTTCTGGAAGGCCTCCTTGAAGGTTCGGCCAATGGACATGGTTTCGCCTACCGATTTCATAGAGGTCGTCAGTACATCGTCGGCTTCTGGAAATTTTTCAAAAGTCCAGCGGGGAATCTTGACCACGCAGTAATCAATGCTCGGTTCAAAGGCCGCCAGCGTCTCACGGGTGATATCGTTTTTCAGTTCATCGAGGGTATAGCCGACGGCAAGTTTGGCGGCAATTTTGGCGATGGGAAAACCAGTGGCTTTCGAGGCCAGAGCTGAACTCCTGGAGACTCGGGGGTTCATTTCGATGACCATCATCTCCCCGTCTACCGGGTTAACAGCAAACTGTACGTTTGATCCGCCGGTTTCCACTCCGATCTCTCGGATAATTGCGATCGCTGCATCGCGCATTTCCTGATATTCCCGATCAGTCAAGGTCTGGGCAGGGGCCACGGTGATACTGTCGCCGGTGTGAACCCCCATTGCATCGACATTTTCAATGGAACAGATGATGACCACGTTATCGTTTTTATCGCGCATCACCTCCAGTTCATATTCCTTCCACCCAAGAAGGCTTCGTTCCAGCATAACCTCAGAGTTCATGGAAAGATCGAGTCCGGATGTACACAGTTCTTCAAGTTCTTGACGATTATAGGCGACACCGCCGCCGGTGCCCCCCAGAGTAAAGCTGGGTCGGACGATGACTGGAAAGCCGAGTTGATCTCCTGCGGCCATCGCAGCATTCAGAGTCTTGACGATTATTGACTCGGGGACCTTGAGATTGATTTTGCGCATGGCATCACGAAACTCCTCACGGCCTTCGGCTTTTTTGATAACCGAAATATTAGCTGCGAGCAGCTCGACATTATATTTGTCGAGAATCCCCATCTCCGCCACCTTGATGGCGGTATTAAGTGCAGTCTGCCCACCGAGAGTCGGCAGCATGGCGTCGGGACGCTCTTTTTCGATGACCTTGGCGACGAATTCCGGCGTGATTGGCTCAATGTAGGTACTGTCGGCCAGCTCCGGATCGGTCATAATGGTTGCCGGGTTGGAGTTGATGAGGACAACCTCGTACCCTTCTTCTTTTAGCGCTTTGACCGCCTGAGCACCGGAATAGTCAAACTCACAGGCCTGGCTGATGATGATTGGGCCGGAGCCGATGATGAGGATCTTTTTGATATCTGTTCTTTTCGGCATGATTTTTTGTGTTTTTTGTACTTTTTTATATACCCCTTACGGGTGATGAAATTGGAGTTGCCGGTCACTGGTCTCTTTTTTATCTGCGCATCATGTCAAGAAAGCGGTCAAAGAGATAGATGGCGTCATGGGGCCCCGGCGCGAATTCCGGATGGTATTGGACAGAGTATGCCGGGTATTTTTTATGGCGCATGCCTTCCAGGCTGTTGTCGTTGAGATTGATATGGGTAATTTCTACCTCATCGGTTGAAAGGCTTTTTTCGTCAATACAAAACCCATGGTTCTGGGCAGTTATCTCTACATGGCCGGTCGTTAAATCCTTTACCGGCTGGTTACCGCCCCGATGACCGAATTTCAGCTTATAGGCTGAACCGCCGTACGCAAGACCAAGCATCTGGTGACCAAGACAGATACCAAAGATCGGGACCTTGCCAAGCAGTTCCCTGATGGTGTCAACCACTCCGGCAACTCCCTCCGGATCACCGGGACCGTTAGAGAGAAAAACTCCGTCAGGTTTCATGGCCAAAACAGTTTCGGCGCTGGTCGTCGCCGGGACAACCTGCACCCTGCAGCCTTTTTCGGTCAAGAGTCGCAGCTGGTTGTATTTGATACCAAAGTCGAAGGCCACGACATTGAACGGATTGTCCATGCCCGACTGGGCTGTGGTGAAATCGGTTCCGGGTACCGGGCGGTTGTCGGCCCAGCCGTATGGCTCCTTGCAAGTCACCCGTTGAACCATATCATGGCCAACCAGTCCGGGCCATTCATTGGCCCTTTTGACCAGCGATTCCTGGTCCAGGTCCCGGGTGGAAACAATACCTTTCATTGCCCCTCTGGTCCGCAGATGCCTGACCAGCGCCCTGGTATCAAAGCCCCCCACCCCGAGCACGCCATACTCTGTGAGGAAGTCGGCAAGGGTCCCGGTTGAGCGATGATTTGAGGGGTAGGGATTGTATTCCTTTACTAAAAATGCCATGGGGTGCACGGCTGCTGACTCCATGTCTTCCGGATTCACACCATAGTTGCCGATCAGGGGATATGTCATCGTGACGATCTGGCCAGTATACGAAGGATCCGTGAGAACCTCTTGATAACCGCTGAGGGAGGTGTTGAAAACGATCTCACCTATCGCCTCTCCATGACCGGTGAATGAACGTCCTACAAAGATGGTCCCGTCTTCCAGGGCGATAAGTGCTTTCATGGCAGTCTTTCCTTTTATTGCGCCGATGTTCGTCAAAGGTAACTTTCTGGCTTTATAAGAATGAAAGGAGGATTAATCCAAGTGCATTTTTCAATGAATGTTGCACTATCAGGCATCAGATTGGATGTTTTTGGTCCGCTATCTGTGCCCTTCAATTCATCCAGAGTGGGTGGATGGGACTCTAGTATGTCCCTGCTAAATATGCAGACAAAACTACAATATGTAACCTGATTCGGCTATGTTCGTCAACTGTAAACACTATTTCTCAATGCGGACCCGGTCAGTTGATTGTTGAACTGTGCAGGAGAAAAATACTGAAATGATGCGATACCAATTAACGAGCGAAGGTGACGTAAATAATGTTGATTGATTTGTTCATTATTACTGATTAAGATCCAGGTTGAATTGAAGGGGACGTGCACCTTCGATTGAGAATTAAAATGTGCTGAGATGAGATTCTTCTTTACTTTCTGATGTAATACCCTGCCGAAACCATAACGACGCAACTGGAACACAAACTACACAAGGAGCACTTCTGAAATGAGAATACTCGTGGCTAATCGTGGTGAAATTGCTATCCGTCTTATCAGAGCCATTCAGGAACTCGGCTATGAGGCCATAGCCGTCTATGAGACCCCGGACGAGATGTCCCGGCATATCCGTATAGCCGATGAGGCAATTTTATTAGGCGACGGGCCTCGTTGTGACTATCTGAATATTGACAAAATAATCAGAGCTGCCAAAAAATCAGGAGCCTGTGCAATACACCCGGGCTATGGTTTTTTGGCTGAAAATCCTTTCTTTGCCAAGGCCTGCTCAGAAGCGGGACTCGTGTTTGTCGGTCCGACAACTGAGGTTATTTCCAATCTTGGTAACAAGGTAATTGCCCGAAAAATCATGGCCGAAGCTGGGATCCCGATGGTTCCCGGCACATCGAATCTGAAACAGGGCAAAGAGGGCATTATGGACGCCCTTGCATTTGCCAAGGAATACGGCTACCCGATAATGTTGAAGGCCACCTCAGGCGGGGGTGGCCGGGGGATCAGAAAAATTGAGTCGGATGAGCAGATGAGGGAGCAGGTCCCCGTGGCGAGAGCTGAAGCACTTGCCGCCTTTAATGATGATTCGGTCTATCTTGAGAAGGTCGTGATCAACCCAAAGCATGTTGAAGTGCAGATCCTGGCGGACAGCCAGGGCAAGACTGTTCATTTGGGGACCAGGGACTGCTCCATACAGCGCCGTAATCAGAAACTCATTGAAATTGCACCTTCAATGATCAAAAACAAAAAGCTGCTGGATGAGATCTGCGAGACCGCTGTTCGTGCAGCCAGGGCTGCAAACTACCTGAATGCCGGCACCGTTGAATTCCTGATAGATCAGGATCAGAAGTACTATTTTATGGAGATAAATACCCGGGTTCAGGTGGAACACACGGTCACCGAGATGATAACAGGTATCGATATTGTCAGAAACCAGATCAATATAGCTTTTGGAAAACCGCTTTCTTTTTCCCAGGAGGACGTGCAGATTCGTGGTCACGCTATCGAAGTGCGAATTAATGCCGAAGATCCGAAAAATGATTTTATGCCGGAAGGAGGGAAAAAGGTGTCAGTGTATCGGTCGACCGGCGGTTTCGGCGTTCGTCTTGATGGCTTTGTTTATCAGGGATACATCATTCCGGAAGTGTATGACTCACTGCTGGTTAAACTGACGGTACATGGGTTTACCTGGGACGAAACCGTCGGCAGGCTGAAACGCTGCCTGAAAAACTTTGCCATCAGGGGCCCGAAAACAACCATCCCATTCTATGAAAACATTGCCAATGAAAAGGATTTTGTGAACGGCAATTTTGACACCTCCTATATCGATACCCATCCCCATATTTTTATTTACGAAGACGACGCCAGCGAGGTTGGGAAACTGGCCAGGCTTATTGCTGAAATTCATTATTCCAAGGAGAATCCGTTCGCTAATTAGTGATGGGTCAGTCGGACCGTCGGCCGCATTTTGACATAACAACTCTTTTTAAAGGATTGCATATGACACGAATTACCCAGGGTACGCCAGCTAAGGAAATCGTTGAGACGCTACGTAATGCCAAAGGATACTATATAACTAATACGGCAAGGGATCTCTCGCAGTCGGATTTTAAAAACCGAATCCTGCTCCATACCGATCTTCTTGCCGCAGAGAGCCGTGACAGGGTAGGCTATTTCTCTCTGGAAATCACTGGTGGGGCGTCTATCCATGTCGATATTTTACGAAAACAGGTTGATCCGTTTCTGAAGTTGAAGAAATTAAGGGAAAACATGCCAAACACCATGTTTCAGACCCTCTGTCGTGGTGTAAATCTCTTTGGGTATAGACCTTATCCGCAAAATGTAATCCGATTTACCGTTCGCGAGTTCGCCAAATATGTCGATGTCTGGCGGACCTTTGATTTTCTGAACTATGTCCCCAACATGCACGCTGTCTTTGAGGAGGTCGGCAAGGCCGGTAAACTCAATGAACCCTGTCTCTGTTTTTCAACAGGTTCTGAACACACCAATGACTATTACGTCGCAAAAGCAGGGGAACTGATCGATGTGACCGGCAGGGACGTTACTTTGTGTATAAAAAATCACGGAGGACTCGGTACGCCGACAAGGATAGGGGAACTCGTTGACGCCTTGAAACAGAAATTCCCTGATGTTCCAATCCACTATCACGGTCACAATACAGATGGCAATGATGTCGGCAGGATTGTCGAAGCGGTAAGAAACGGGGCGTCGATAATCGATGGTGCCGATTTTGCCTTTACCGGTTTTTATGGGCCGCCGCCTGTTCTTACAGTGGTACATACTTTGAAAGAATTTGGCTATCAGGCGATCGGCCTCGATGAAGACGCAGTGATCGAAACCTCTGAGGTGATTCGTGATCAGCGACAGTACTACGAACAGTTTGAGTCGCAGATAAAAGGTTTTCAGCCGACAGTCCAGATCCATAAGCTGCCGGGAGGAGCCATGGGGTCCAGTCTTGAACAGGCTGCAAAAGGCGGTTTTCTTGCCAGGATGCCGGAAATTCTCCACAAAGAGCTGCCTCGGGTACAAAAGGAGCTTGGCAATTACTGGTCTGTCACGCCAGGGTCACAGATCCTCTGGACGACTGCCGTTTCCAACGTCCTTGATGGCGAACGTTACGGCAACCCTTCAGGTGACTTGCGTAATCTTCTCCTTGGGAAATACGGACCTTTTCCGTTTTACAAACCCGAAGACTGGATCTACGCGAAAGTGCTTGGTGAAGATTGGCAGACCGTACTTGAGGAAGAGGGTGGCGTTGAAGAAATTGCCGATATGGATCTTGCCCATGAACGATATACCCTGGCCGGGCAGATAGGGATCGAACCCACCGACGAGCAGCTGGTGCTGTATCTTCAGCACCCAAACGATGCCGTAGACTTTTTTAAATTCGAAGAAAAGTACGGCCAGGCTCATGTGTTGCCGCCATCGGTTTTTTTCAAAAGAGGTGGATTCGAGATTGGAGAGAACCTGGCATTCAGGGATTTCCATGGTAAAGAGCATATGGTGGAAATCGGTCCCTCACCGATGACGGATACAGGGGAAACCAGTGTCTATCTGATCGTTGATCATCACCAGTCTATTTTTAATTTCAAGGCAAAAAAAGTTGAAGGTCAGGGAGGGGAGGCCTCGGATCTTAGCAAGGAGGAAATTCTTGACCTGGCCAAAGCAGGCGACGTCCGTTCACCTTTTTCCGGAAAAATTATCGAAATCACCGTCAACGAAGGGCAGGAGGTGCTTGGTGGCGACCGGGTGGCAATCATGGAGGCCATGAAAATGCAGACACCTGTCCTGAGCGAGATCGAGGGAATAGTTACCGGGATTTATGCCAAAAAGGGTGAAGCCCTAAAGCCCGGAGGGAAAATCCTGAAAATTGATAAAAATGAGTGATCGGAGCTGGTTCTTTCCCTCAAGACAATTGATTTGTGAAAAGAAGAAAAACTATGCCGTTCAGGCAGGACCAGAGCAGAATCAGACAGGTTGCAGCAAGACAGAGCATGGCCAGGATTTTGTGGCTGAACTGCTCTTTTTTCCTGTCCGTATATCCAAGTAGATAGCCGAGGACCACCCCGGCAAGCATGCCGCCACCATGTCCCCAGTTGTTGATACCCGGAACCATAAACCCGAAAATACCAATACCTATGGCCCAGCCTCCGATCTGACTGAAGACGTTCTGTCCGTACACGCCACCACGGCTCTTGCCGTAATAGAGCAGGGCACCAATCAGACTGCAGAGGGCAGCTGAGGCACCAATCGTTAATGGGACTCCGGCAAGGGTGGAAATAAAGAAACCGACAACACCACCAAGGGTATAGAGGGTAATCATCCTGTTTATGCCGAATTCCCGGATTACAAGGGGGGCCAGTTGACGGATTGCGAGCATGTTGAAAACGATGTGCAGGAGTCCGCCGTGCAGATAATTGGCCGCCAGCAGTGACCACCATCGATCTAATTGTAAGACGGGGATGGTACCGGTCGAGCCGAGCACCAGGAGACTTTGATTGCTTGGGGAAAGAAAATTAAAAGGGTGGAAATTCATGCTGCCCAGCTTTGGATCGATGACAATCGACAGGATAAACATGACAACATTCACACCGATGAGAACAGTAACCAATTGGTCACCATCAGTGATTCCGGCGGTGAAGATGTTGTTTTTGAATCTGGAAGCAGGTTTGTGTAACCCACAAAACGGACAGGCAGAAACGGAGCGGCTGATGAGTTTCCGACACCCTGGACAGAGCAGGGAGTTTTTGTGATTGTTATTTGACATTGTTGTTCAATTACCCGATACTTCAATGGTTGTTGACTGATAAATAATCAGCAGCACCCTCGTTTGTTCGCGATCAGGTGTAGGCGTACTGATCGTATGGCTCAGCAGCCTGCCTGAGAATATCCGGTGCAGACCTGATCTGTTATGTTAATAAATGATTTTGTTCAATTTCGCCCAATGAAGATACTATACTACCTGAGGATGTTATGTCGATAATACTCTACACCGATGATCACCACCAGTGCATAAAGTTGGATAGCCAGGTTATAGGCGGGGAAGTGCAGGCCCATCAATTCCTTATCAAACATGATCGGCGGGGAATGTTGATTGGTTGTGGTGGACAGCGGATCTATCAGAGTGCTCTCGCGGCACTTTCTTCCCACCTTCCTGCCGGGGCACTGGATTATCTGTTTTTGTCTCACCCGGATCCGGATATCGGGTCCGGGCTCAACCTGTGGCTTCCGATCTGCAAGGCACAGGTAATGATATCATCGCTTTGGGCTAGATTTCTCCCGGCCTTTTGCGTGCAGGGTTTACTGGAAGATCGAATAACCGCAATTTCCGATCAGGGAATGCAGGTCGAACTGGCGGGCAGCCCCTTGGTCGCTGTCCCTGCTCACTTCCTGTATTCTCCAGGCAATTTTCAGCTGTATGATCCGGTTTCGAAAATTCTATTTACCGGCAATCTTGGAGCTGTAACAGATTCACAAATAGAAAATATTACATCAGAAGAAGATCTCGACAGCTATCTCCCCTCAATGAGCCTTTTCCATAACCGGTATATGAGCAGCAATAAGGCAACAAAGCAATGGGTTGCCATGATCCGGCAGCTTGATGTGGAGATGATTGTTCCGCAGTACGGTGCTCGAATTACCGGCAAAGCGCTGGTGGAGAAGTTCTATCAGTGGGTGGAACAGGAGAAAACAGCTGTTGATGACTTTGCGGACGATCTGTTCAGGCTGAAAAACGGTTAACGGCTACCTGTTATCTTTCAGAAGGTTTTTTGGCCCGGGTCTTCATCTGTCTTTGTTGTAATCGGCTGTTTCTTTCGGCAACCGCTGGGTCCCCCTGGTACCATGGAGGGATATCGTTATAATCGGCAATACCATCATCAATGAGATATCTTGCATTGGGGTTGCGGGGATACCCAGAGGGGACGGCGCCTGAACAGATGATGAATATTCCGTGACTATTTGCTTTCAATGCTCTTCTTGTTTCGGGGGAGACTCGCACAATATCTCCTTCGACAAGGTTCAACAATTCTTCGTCCAGCAGGATTTGACCACTCCCTCTGATGACAACATAAACCTCTTCCTGCTCTCTGTGCGTATGGGTAAAGGTGTAACCCTCGTTGGGTGGCAGGTTAATGAAACCGAGGGCAACACTCTGTAAGTCAAGTTGTCGTCTCGGGCTGGTCAGCCAGGGAAGGGTGTCAAAATCATAGTGGTGCCTGGTATATTTTTTTTCCATAATAGATTCTCCAGGGAATTGGTGGAGGACGTGTCTATCTGCATCAGCTATTATGTACATACCAATATTCCGTTTGCCATAGAAAAATAAAAAAGGCCCGGAGACTTCCTCTCGTCTCCGGGCCTTTTTCGATGGGGCATATGGTTTATTAAAGAAAAAATATTACCATATTTGATACTCTCCGGTTCGAGAACATTCGCATTCTGCGTTCAGGAATTTAACAGCATACCCTTCTTCCTTCAGCATTCTATAGCCGATTTCTCCACGGCCCCCTGTCATACAGTGTACGACGATAAATTTATCTTTTGGAATTTCATTAATTCTCGTCTTCATCTGTTCAAGTGGAATGGAAACGGCACCGGGGAAATGGCCTGATTCATATTCCGCGGGAGTTCGTGCATCGATAACACGGATGAGTTCCGAGTTCAGGGATTTAGTAAAATCGGTGATGCTGATTTCACCCTGGCCAAGTTTTTTCTGCCAGCTGATAGGGAGGTCATCGGTTGCGGTCAGAGCCGGTCCCTTCTGCAACTTTTTGCCTGCCCCGGTCCATGCTTCCAGTGCACCGTAAAAACCGGTAACGTTCTTGTAGCCGATCTCAACAATCATTTTACGGGCCGCATCAATCTCCTTGTCTTTATCCGAATAGAGATAGATGGGAGCTCCCAGGCTTTTCGGTAAAGCATCTTCAGCATCTTCCAGTTCTGCAAATGGAATGGAGTAGGATCTGGGGATATATCCTTGTTCTACTGCAGAGCTTTTACGCAGATCAATAAGCACTATATTGCCGTCTGCAATATAGTCGATGGTTGGCACGACACGGTGACCCGATTTTTTCCAGGCAGGAAGACCATCCACATATACGAGAAGGTATTTGTGACCCCATTTTGCCGCCAGACCGGCGGATTTTGGACTCATGCTTCAGGTTGTGCCCCCACAATAAAAGACGAGCTGCTTGTTCTTGTATTTTTCAAGGATTTTTGCGCCATCATCACCCATTTTGAGAAGCTTGGAATAGGGTATAGAGATGGCACCGGGAATATGGCTTTCGTCGTATTTGGCACTCGGTCGGGCATCAATAACCACAAGGTCATTCTTTTTCGTCAGAAGCTTGGCCAATTCTTCGGTTTTGATTTCATTGACACCTTTCGGCAGTTTTACCAGGGCCTTCTGCAGAGAGGTCGCAACGTTCTCGCCGTTAACCGTCTCGTATTTGACAATGATCGCCTCGCCTTCTTTAAACTCTTTTGTTGAAGCAACGCCTTTGAGTTCAGTTTTGTCGGTAAATTTCAACAGGAAGAAGCTTTTATCACTCTTCGTGAGGGCGATGGTTTTCGCTTTTTGAGAGATGTTGGTAATTTTTCCCTTTACACTTTGGGCATCCGCAGGTTTCTCAACCTTTGCCGCGTTGGCTGCAAAAACGACACCGTTATCAACGGGTATCGCCTCGCCCAGCACAAGTAAATTGGTTACAAGCAGGGCACTGAGTCCCAGCCTTAGAACAGTTTTTTTCATTGCTCACCTCATTAGTAAAAGAACACTGTTGGGGTTTCTGAAAAACCCTACACTGTGGTAGTGTTTCCTGTAGTACTTTAATACTAGGCAGGAAAACACCTCGTTATAGCTAATTATGCCCCGCATATCATTGAGCCTGGTTCTGCATCGGACCGGGGGGAATCCGATCACTCGTCATTTAATTATTAAATGTAATATTAATGTTGTGCGGGTGAAAATGCAACAAATTTCATGGTGGGGAAAAGCTGCTTGATGGGAGGCGATTGAAGAAACGATCCATGCTGGGCGTTATAGAATCATGAGAGAAAACAGGTCCGTACTTCGGGGTGGCATGGCGCCGCCCCGAAGTACAAATGCAGTGTTCTTAATCACCAAATGAGTCGCTGAACAGTTTTTCGATAGCTTCCCGTCCTGCTTCACTCAGATAACGGGTGCCGCTGCCCACAAAGGTGTCGTATTCAATGCGGGGAGAGTCCTCTTTCCAGCCGGCTTTCCAGGTGAACCACTTCTTCTGGGGTTGGTCGAAAACATGAAGGGGCCGGTTGAACATCTTAGCCAGTTCCACAGCCCAGCCAGTTCCACCTTTTACGGAGCCGTCTTCCTGTATTGCACCAATGACAAAAATCTGATGTCCACTGTTGACCATATGGAAAATAGTCTGCAGAACTTTGCGGATTTTGTCTGTCTCGTAATAGGTACGGTTGAGCATACGGGAGGCAAGTTCCATGCTGATGTCACCCCGTTCGAGCTGCTCTTTCTTCAGGATAACAACATTTTTTTCCCTCGTGAGTTTGTGGCCGTCAAATGAGTAGACAATATCTTTAATACCGGTTTTTTCCGCGATTTCGGCAAAAGTGGCTTCGGCACCTTTGAGGCCGCTGCTGTAGAGCGTGTACTTTGAAAGATCCATGTAATAACTCCTTAAGTCAGGAAAAGAGTGAAATTCAGTTCCGTTGCACTGTACTCATAGTTCAAGTGAAAGGCAACATTTCCTGTTATTTTAAGGCGAGGGGACTCTTTTTTTCTTTCCCTTCACAAAAACACGGCAGGGTGCAGGGTATCCTTCGACGGTCAATTGTGGGTTGGCGGGATCGATATAGTCGGTATATGATTCGAAGGTCATCCAGGCTGTTTTGCGCTGCTCACTGCTTGACATCGGATGGGTGCAGAAGAGGTCGATGTCGGTGTAGCCGGCTTTTTTCATCCAGTTGCACAGGCAGCTGCCCGTTGGGACAAAATAGGTGCCGGGTACCTTGGCATAGGTTTCGTCTGGAAAAAGGGCGAACGGGGCATCACCTGGGATAGCCTGTGACTCAACAATGAGAGATCCACCAGGTTTCAGGGCACAGAGAATATCCCGAAGAGTATCGATGGGTGATGGGCGGTGGTAGATAATCCCCATAAGAAACACTGCGTCAAAACATTCTTCAAAAAGATTGAGATGTTCAATGCCGAGCAGGTCGATGTCCAGTTCCGGTCTACGGGCCATGGCGTTCAATGCCTTGAAGCAGTAATAGTGTTGTACTGATGGTTCAAAACCGAGTACAAGCCGGGGCTGTTTAGCAGCCATGCGAAACATGTAATAGCCATTGTTACACCCGATATCGGCTATTGTCTTGCCCTTGAGGTCAGGGAGTTCCGGGAGGAGTCGCTGCCATTTCCTTTCACTGCGCCATTCCGCATCAATGTCGACACCAAAAACTGAAAAAGGACCTTTACGCCAGGGCATGAAGGCTTGTAAGTTTTCGAGTATCTGCTGCCGGTCAGGCTCGTTTATTTCATCGGGTTGTCCGATGATAACCGTGTCACCGGCACAATCGACGTTGTCGGCCTGATATTGGGCAAGGAGCTGGGAGGGCGTTCGATAGCGCAGAAAACCCTTTTTGTCTTGCAAGACCCAGTTCTGGCGTTTGTTGTGTTCCCGGATGATCGCATCTCTGTGCGCGGAATCAGGAAGAAGATCAAGGTAATTCATCGATGGTAAATATGTCTTACAAGGGTTTGCAGGCTATGAGAGAGTTGAAATTAAACCATTGGAAAAAAGTCTCAATGGATTCGAATCCGCAGTTTTTCAACATCGTTTTATTCTCTTGAACGGAAAAAGGAATAAGAACGTTTTCCAGGGCCTCGCGTTTTTTGGCTATTTCAAGTTCTGAATAACCGCGGGATTTCTTGAAGCCATGATAGATATCGATGAATTCTCGATTGAGTCGCCTGTCATGGGTGATAGTTTTTTCGCTGATCAGGACTATTCCCCCCGGCCGAAGGTTGCAGAAGATACGTCGCAGAAAATCTTCACGCTGTAAGGGGCGGATAAACTGCAGGGTATAATTGAGAAGGATACCGCCGGCCCCTTTGTGATTGAAGGTGGTGATATCTTCGAGCAGGAATGAAAAACACTGCTGCTTCGAATACAGTTCCGATTTAAGCCGTGCCTTATCAAGCATTGGCGCAGAATTATCAATACCTACGAACTGCAGCTCTTTTTGCTTTAATATGCGCGAAAATGCAAGAAGAGTTGTACCGGTGGCACAGCCGAGATCATAGACGGTATCTCCCCGGTCCAGAAAACCACTCAGTAACTGAGCCTGGGCATCGATAACCTGGCTGTAAAACGGGATGGAACGGTCCAGCATGTCGTCAAACACCTCGACCACCCGTTCGTTAAAATCAAAGTCTTCCTCGACAGCGTCGACATTAAAAAGTGTATCTTTCTGGGTTGAACCGGCCATCAGTCTGGGCACACCTTATTTCTTGTACCACGAACCGTCGGCCTTTTGAAACCAGTGGCCGGGTTTGCCTATTTCTGCAATCATATTGGCCCGCCGTTCACCTACCAGTGTCGGGGACGCTCCCTGCTGCCTGGAGATGGCTCCGTATACCAGCCCGCGATCCTTATTTTCATCGGCGATGAGTTGCGACTGCGGCTTGTCCCCAGTGCGATATTCAAGAAAACCTTTGTTGTTCTCACCTATAACTCCCTGATCTTTTAAGGAGTTGATGGCGGGAATGCGGTCGGCCATTCGCTCTTTAATTCCGGCTGAATGCACCGATGTGGTCATAAAAACTATGCAGGCAATAAATACAAAGAGAAAGGAGGAAAAAAACAAATTCTTAGGCATTTTGCACCTCAATTGTTGTTTATCTATAATTACTCAGTCTGTACTTTATCCAGATCGCCAAAAAAATCATCAAGTGCTCTGTCCACTTTGACATTAATGTCGATTGTGATGTGAATTGGTTTGATTTCAACCGGTTTGACCTCGACCTCATGTCTGGTGCAGGCCGGCTGTGAGAGAAGGCCGATGCAAAAGAGGGTGAAGACAATACATTGTGCTGATCGTGTCATATTACATATTCTCCATAAACGATTGGATATTTTTTCCATATTGAAAAAGATCCTGCAAGGGAAGACGAAAATTTACATCCAGCCGGATTGGATGCTGGAGGCCGGGACCTTTGCCGCTTGGTACAATCTGACCATTTTTATATCCAAAGGGTAAGGGGTCCGCCGGTTTACCATCAAGCTGCATGGCGATCAGGAGGTTGTCCTTCTCGCTGTTAAAAGAAAGCCTTGTCCAGTTGTAGGAGAAATTTTCCAGCGCCTTCATGGCATAATCGAGATAAGCGCTTCTGCCCAAGTCCGGCATCCCCTGTTTCAGCTGCTTTGTATCATTGAAGCGGACTATACCACTATTGCCGGGAGTGGAAAACAGAAATCCATCGTCAAAAATCAGTCCTTGTTTGCTGATCGTTACCGGAAGCCTGCCGTTCAACGAGCCCTGACCTTCGGCTTTGTCTATCCCGAACTGTGCGAGCAGTTCAGTAAAGCCCAAACGGTCACAGTAGAGGGTGGTATCCAGTTCTTGCATATTTCGGGCGAGGGTAAAACTGCCGGATTCAACCTTGCCGCCGCACCAGCTCGCCCGAACTTTTTCAAGAAATATCGACTGCTCGTCCTCAATGCGGAAAAAGATTCGTGCATCGGACAGCTTAATCTTGCCAAAATTCAGAGAACCGACCGTACACAATTGACCGGGGCTGCTTTGCAGGAGAGGTAAATTGGGAAAAACGACACCAAGTTTGATATTGGAAAGGCTGTTTTGGCCATGGGTCATACTGCCGTCGTGGACGTCAACAGAAACTCTTCCGGTTGGGATTTTATCTTGTAGATGAAATTCTCCAGCCGCAGCAAGTTTTCCGTTAAAGGAGAGTTCTTTCGGGAGGGAGAGAATTTTGGGGAAAGTTGTTGAACTGACTTCTGTTTCAGGGAATCTGCATTGGAGAGAAACATCTGCTGTCATCTCAGCCGATCCGTCGCAGGTGATCCGCAAGCCCGGAATAACAGAGGTGTGGAACACCGTGTTGAAGGTTATTCCTTTCCGGGATGGGAGGATGCTTGCCTGGAACCTGCCGGTGTTGGTTCCCTGGTAGAGTATCTTGCCAATGTTCAACGTACCCGGCTCAGTTTTTGGCTGAGGGGAAGAGGGATAATGAAAAGGGAGTTGTATCGACAGATCGACCAGTGACGCTTTATTCTTTTTTTCAACAATCCCAGGGACACGGCCGTTTAGTGTTCCGGCAACAGTTGAACCTTCGATCTTAACGTTTCCGTCCACGGTAGCGGGACCGACGGAGACGGTGTCACCTAACGTGAAGGCGTCGCTTGCAAGTAGATAGTCGAGGGTGGTTCCTGATTGATTCTTGAGACCACTGTACTCTACTTTCACGGCCGAGCCCGTTCTTTCGAGAAACAGGTGGCCGCTGCCCTTAATAGTCCCTTTCGTTATTGCTATCTCACCCTTAAGATCAAGTGTGCTTTTCTCAGGTTCGACAAGCGCTAAGCCGGTAAAAGTATAGCCGGTTGTCTCACTGTCTCCAAAAAGCTGTAACGTGACAGGGGTATCAGGGGAACTGTCCGCAAGCAGTACCCCGCTTTTCAGCAACTGGAACCCGGGTACCTTCGCAGTTGCCTCATAGCGGGTGATCCGGTTTTCAGCCGGGTTGATGCTCGCATTTCCGCTCAAAGAGAGTGCTCCTGTAAGCCGGATAGCTGTGAGTTCAGGTGACAGAGCTGCGAACTGAGCGATGTCCGGTGCCTCTAACTGCAGACGGATACCATAGCTGTTTTCAACCAGTCTCACTTCAATGCCGCCACTGGCAACCAGATCGCCTTGTGATATTATCTGGCCGGAAAGTGCTCTGAGGAGTTGTTGCTGTTCAGGTTGTTCCGTAAAATCGAGAGAAAAACGGCCGTCTATAGTCACAGTCGTTGTTTCATGTAACATGTTGTGAAGGCTGATGGTACAGTTCTTGAGAATAATAGTCTTCACTGTAAGTGGCAGAAGAAAGGAGGAGGTCTTATCGTTGCCGGGAGTATCGGGTCCTTGACCGGACAGGCCGCGGATTACCGGGCGACCGTTCTGTATATCAACATGAAGCGACGCGGAATCGAGGAGTATCCCGGCAATCTCTCTGCGGAGCAAGGAACCTGGCGTGTAATAGAGTTCGAATCTGGGCAAGGAAAGCGTAGATCGATCCTGGTCGGCGAGAGTCAATGTTCCTCTGACTTTCCAGGGTGAAATTCTTGAGAGGCTCAGTTCTTTTTCTGTAAAGGGGAGTTCTTTTATAAGCCGGGGCAGGAGGTACAGATCAACAAGATAGGGGAGGAACATAAAAAAAAGCGTGCTTCCCAATAAAATAAGGGTGGGAAGCGTGAATAAAAAATGAAATTTCTTTTTCATTAACTTTTTTTATTTTTATTTATTACAGGATGTTGACTCGTTTTTTGTTAAAGATAAGACGAATAATAGACTTGCCTTGTCTCTTTTCTGCCAGTATAAACGTATTGCTCAAGACTTGCATGACAAATTGGTCACTGTTGAGCAGCACCCTGCCTGTACATAACCGGCTCACCCGGTACAGAGAGAAGAAGCCGGTTGGCTGTGTATGTACACAGGGAGTATGACGGAGCAGTGCGTCTCCTTGTTATTTGACTTCTTGTATGGATAAGGATTGTTGTACACATCGGTTATATATCAGATCGGGGCATTCATCCCCGGTCTGTTCAGATTAAGGAAAAACAGGTTGGCGGTATGTCTAACGAAATAGATTTTGATGCCTTGCTCAGGAAATACAAATCAGACCCTTTCGACTATGTAGATATCTGTGCTGTACATACAGGCAGGGTGTCTTTTAAAGTCGTGGAAGGCGAAGAGGTCAATGCTCCCAGTGGTCAATGGCTGCAGATTCCGGGAACGCAGTTATACGAAATAGACCGGGAGCGAAACCCGAAAAGAATCGATGCGCAGACCAATGGCACTGTAGCGCAAATCAATACTGAGTTTGATGGTCAGTTTGTCGAGGCCGGAGAAAAGCTCATGACCATCAAACATCCTCTCAAAAAGAAAGAGATCATTGAGAACATTCTGAAAGAGGTGCTGCTGCTCTTTTCCGCCCCTGAAACGGCAAAATACTTTTTTGCCATGGATATCCAGTCCCGTATAGAAAAGAAGGGTGCCCGCGAGGTGACCATTGATTCCGGAGAAGAAATCCTGACCATGTCCCTGATGAAGAGGGATACTCCGGTTCATTACACCGGAGAACGGGGAGTTATTCATTCCATTTATTTCAAACCGGGTGTTTCTGTTGCCCAGGGTGAACCTTTGATTGGGGTCTGCGCCCCCGAAAAGCTTCCCTTGATCCAGAAGATCATCACCCGGGTTAAGGCGGACTGGGACAGCGATCATTGATGGCGTGTGAATTTTACTATTATTTCGGCGTACTAGGGTACGTCGTGATGATAGTGAGATTTGCAACAACGAAGTAGATGAAGAGTTTTGACGACACCATCATCTTTCATTAACTGTTATCAATCGTTTATCAGCATTGAAACTCCCTGTTGTCCATGCCCATCAACATCATGATAGATAATAGACCGACAACAGAGGCTGTTCAGAACCTCTTGCAACAGATACAGGCCAAGGCTGCCAGGCTGATGCAGGGTGATTCTGTTGACGCACATGCCGTCAGACGATATGGTGCGTTTGTCGGATCGGTGATTGAGAGCCATCGGTCGCTGCCCCGGGCAATGGACTATGCCCGCAAGCTTATCGGTGAAGCAGCCGGAGCCAGACGATCAATAGCAAGCGGGACGGTGATTCTGGCAGACAGCATGACTCACTCAAAAGGACGGTTTACCCGACAGTGGCATGCCCCTCGAGGTGGAGTGTGGGGTTGCATGATTCATGCGAATACCCTCATGCCGGAATCCCGTCGATTCATTCCCATGGCTACCGGGCTTGCATGTTGTGACGCTGTTCGGGAGTCTGGTGGGAGTACGGCTGTATTGCGCTGGGTAAACGATGTCCTTGTCGATGGAAGAAAACTTGCCGGTTTTTTAGTCGAAAGTTATACGGAACCTGTCCACAGTGAAGAATTCACTCTTGTCGGTTTTGGTATAAATATCAATAATTGCCGGTTTCCCGCTGATCTTATTGATTCGTCTGTCTCCCTTAAACAGATCCTTGCTGCTGATATTGATCTTTCCGAATTTACCGCTTTATTTCTGGCCAGACTTGCCTGGAATTTTGGTCTGCTCTATCATGAAGAGGCCAGGGGATTGCGAGGAGAGGGCTTTTCCGGCAATGGGGGCAGGCATCTGTTGCTGGAAAGGTGGCAAGATTCTTCTGATACCGTCGGTAAGAAAGTAGTATACGGCTTTGATGTGATGACTGCCCCGCAATACCAGGGAGAGGTGCTGGGGATAGATGACGATGGCGGTCTGACCCTGCTTCTTCCGGACGGTCATAAGAAAACTGAATATTCCGGGGAAGTACGCTATCTGGCATCCTCCTGAGAGCGGCCATCATCCTAAATAACCACTTATGCTCCCTTGAAGGGTGTATGAGATCTTCGCACAATTTTCCACGACGCTATATCTCGCTGAAACAGTTGATTGCCGTAGCTTTGCAGAAGAGCAACAGTTTCTTGCAGGATGCCGCCCGATATCTTCAGGCGGTGTAATCGCTCCATGGGCTGGTCCTGAGCTGACCGCAGCATTTTGATTGTTCCGTGGGAGAGTGCGAGTCTTTTCTGTGCATGAGGGCTGCAGACTGAACAGACGATTCTTCCGGTGGTGGTATCAAAACTGTAGCGGTTGCTGTTGGAAACAGGGTGCTCGCACTGGGAACAGGTCTGCAGATCCGGCCGGTACCCGACGTAATCATAAAAACGTATAAGAAACAGAGAAAGCACTGTCAGAGGAGGTTGTTGCTGGTCCAGGTTATGTAACGCCCATAAACTCAACCGGAAAATTTGATCATCGGGTTCATTTTCCCTTACCCCGATCAGAAGAAATTCACGGATAACGGAAGCTATGCCATACAATTCTAGGTTTCGGCGAAGGCGTATAAACCCGGTATGCAGGTCGGCTTCAGACAAAAAGGCCAGTGATCGGTTGGCTTTCTGTTGATAGGTAATGTGGAGAAAACTGAACAGCTCAAGTTTGTTGACAAATCGTTTTTTACTCCTTTTTGCGCCCTTTGCAATTGCGGTCAGTTTACCCGCATCTTGGCTGAAAAAGGTAACGATCGTATCTGATTCACCATGTTCAATGCAATCAAGAACAATGGCTTCTGTTTCCCTGGTGTGTGCCACCATCGATTATTGCAGGGAGTTGTGCTCGGGAAGGGAGATAGTGATTGAGCCTTGATGTTGCTCTGGGAGACGCATAGGGACATCATTGAGGGAAACTCTGGTTCTGGTCGTACCGGGCAGGGTAATAACAACTTTTTCTTTCGCCCGCCAGGTAATTGAATCACCGGGTGTAAAAGAAAGGGTTCGCTCCGGCAGGTCGTCGAGTGCCAAAGTGAGTTTCGTTTCTTCTCTGAATTCGGCATGGAGAGTATATGCGGCGGTTTGTGCCGAAATTGCTGGAACATTCTGGTGAGTGGTTGGCTGCACCATCGCCGCTCTTGCAGTCGAAGGAGATGAAAGGTTGAAGAGGTTGCGGGGCATATTCTTTCGTGACGTTTGCACCTGCGCGACGTCAAAAATGGACTCCTTTTGGGATGAACCAAGCCGACTTTCCAGCACCTGCTCGAATCCCCTTGGGTTCTGCTCCAGGCTTCGTAGTTTTTGGCTCAGGTAGGTGGCTGGGTTCCAGGAAAAGTACCAACAGAGAAAACCTCCAAAGAGAAACAGCAGCAGCAGAACCAGACCGAAAAATGAAAAAGGCATAAAACTTGGACGTTCAGCCATAGTATTCACCTCTTCAGCCATTCTGCTCGGCGCAGGTATGGCCCGGTTTCTTGACCTGTTCTGGTTAGGTCTTTCCTTCATGTACATCTGCAGGATGTCTTCCGGGTCAAGTTCCAGCTTTTTAGCGTATAGAACATAAAAACCGCGGGCAAAGGCTTCCGCCGGAAGAGCATTGAAGTTGTTTTCCTCAATAGCCTGCAGACTTTTTGGTGGTACTTTTGTTTCCTCTGCAACCGTTTCCAGATGTAAACCCAAGTTGATTCTTGTCTCACGGAGATACTCTCCGAGACTGGCATGATCCATTTCGGCGGACTGGAGGGGCATAATCTTTTCCTGATAATTTGTAGACCTGGGTTTCAAGGCTTACATTTTCTGTATGTATGCGTCTTCTTTGAGTTTTCTCACCCACTCAGAATACGCTTCTTTTAATTTTTCTTCGAATAGTTTTTGCCTGATTTCTTCTTTTACTGATTCGAACGAGGCAGATACGACAATGGCATTCTCTTCTCCTGAAAGCACTTTGAAAAACTGGAATCCTGCAGGGGTGTCAATTATTTTACTGAGTTCTCCCGGTTTCAGCGGTGCAATCGCATCCCGCATGGCAACAGCCATCTCATCCAGGGTGAAAACACCTATGTCACCACCATCGCTTGCAGAGGGCAGGTCAGAAAATTTTTCAGCCAACGATCGGAAATCCTGACCATTTTTAGCAAGATTGTATACCCGTTCAATCTCCTTACGGGTTTCCGCCTTGTTTGCTGCTAAGGTCTCGGGATCATCCGAGGCGGTCCAACTCAAACCAATCTGCAGCAAATAATAACTGCCACCATCCACCCTGGATGTGTAGTTTTCATCGTAATAATCGAGAACCATCTCATCGGTAACGATTATTTTCGAACGTACGTCGTAGCTGAGCAGCCTGCTTTGCAGAATTTGAGATTGCAGTTTCTTCCGATATAATTCTTCCGTCAGTCCTGATTTCTCAAGTTTTAGCCTGAATTCTGACGGATTGAGGGACATACCTTCCCGCATCTTTTCATACGCAGCATCGACATCTTCATCGGTCACGGTGACGTTATATTTTTCTGCCTTTTGCTGGATGAGACGATGTTCAATCATTCCGTCCAGTGCAGTTTCCCGAGCCTTTTCCAATGCTTCCATTACGGATTCGCCGGGGTTTTCCCTGGCGATAGTCCGGAACAACCCGGCGGTCTCCTCTTCAAGCTCAGAGAGGGTAATAATGTCATCATTGATGACTGCGACAACTTTATCGACCACTTCCGCAGAAATATATAGTGGGCATAAAAGTATTACCAGAAGAGCCGATAGTAATTTACGGAAAGATGATCGATAAACCCAACAACTGACTAATTGTTTCATAAAAAACCTAAAATTGGAAAAAAATATTGCCGGTACAGAGCTGTGAAAAAGAAAAAATAGTTTCTTGTTGACAGGGGCTCTCCTTAATGATCTCTGCGACTTTACATAATATGTGTATCAGTCGCTATCTTTCTCTCCTGTTGGTTGACTTTCAAATGTTATGGAATATTTTGTGGCGAGAGTATATCATAGAAGGAAAATTATTTAAATCTCCCCCGGAGTAGATTAATGAAAAAACAAAAAAAACTATGTGTATCAGTTGCTTACGTGCTGCTGACCTTGATGATAGTATGGGCATCTGTATCCCAGGCGGCGACTCAGATGCCAATCTTTGCACTGGAGAGTGTTCGGGACGGTAAGATTGTCAAATCAAATTCCTTTGATGGAAAGGTGTTGCTGCTCACATTTTTTGCTACATGGTGTCCGCCATGTGCCGAAGAGATTCCCGTTTTGGTAAAATTGCAGAATGAACTTGCTGAAGCCGGTTTCTCGGTCATAGGTTTATCCGTAGATCAGCAGAGTCCGGAAACGGTGGCCAAGTACATAGAGAAACAGGACGTTAACTATCCTGTTCTTATGGCTGAGGCACAAACGACTGAAGATTTCGGCGGAGTATATGGTATTCCTGTTGCCTTTTTAGTTAATAAATCAGGTAATGTAGTAAAAAAATATACCGGCTACGTGGACCATGATATCCTAGAAAAAGATATTAGAAGCCTGCTTAACTGATTGATTACCATTGCATTTAATATATAAATGAAATAGAGTGGAAGCGTTCATATATTTGTTGTTGAGGTACTAAACGAGTGGAGCTTTGCTCCGAAAACAAACAGAAATCGAAGGAGAATAGCAATGAATAAGAAGATTGTCGCTTTTGCAATGGCAGTGGTTTTTTCATTCTGTACAGCTGGTTTGGGTTTTGCTGCAAAAATCAAATGCACCGTTGATGCTGTTGACGGCGATAAGGTTACCATGACCTGCGAGAAAGCTGACAAAATGGCTCCGGGTGACAAGGTAAAAGTGTCCACTTCCAGAAAAGGTGCCATCGAGGGTTGTTAATTGACATAACATGCCCCTTTAAGTATTGTGCCGGGTCGGCTGATTTTAGATCAGCCGACCCTTTTTCTTTGTACCGTCACCAGTTCGAGGTTTTTACGGGATTGTCAGCTTTCCGAATTCGGAAAAATATTCTTGCTTTTAGAGAGAGATGGGTAGAGGTGTGTCGTGGAATTATTGAAGGCAATCATACTCGGGATAGTCCAGGGATTAACGGAATTCCTGCCCGTGTCGAGTTCCGGCCATCTGGTGATTGGTTCAGAATTCTTGAATTTCCACGAACAGGGGGTTGGCTTCGATGTCTTCCTTCATCTCGGAACCCTTGTCTCGGTTATCCTGGTCTTCAGACAAGAAATTATCGCCATGATCAAGGCACCGTTTGCAATTATCATGGGAAGCCGGGACGCAACGGACCACCATTATTTTCGCTGGGATGTCTATGTCGTCCTCGCCACCTTACCTGCCGTGTTTGTCGGCCTTTTCTTTAAAGATGCCGTCGAGCAGCTTTTCAGCTCTCTCCTGGTCGCTTACTGTATGCTGATTGTGACCGGATTGATTATGGTCTTTGCGCAGTATCTTCCGGAACGGGATAAACCGATTAACTGGCACCGGGGTCTACTCATCGGGTGCGCCCAGGCTTGTGCCATCTTGCCGGGATTGTCAAGGTCCGGTTCAACCATTTTCGCCGGGATGGCTCTTGGTGTTGCCCGGGAAAAAGTTGCCAGGTTTTCTTTCATCATGTCCATTCCGGCAATTCTTGGTGCCGCCGTTCTGCAATTCGGCGAACTGCTCGGCCATCCACCATCCTCTGATGCACTGCTGAACCTTTCAGCGGGCACGTTCATGGCTGCTGTCTCTGGCTATTTTGCGATAAAACTGTTGCTTGATGTAATCCGGAGGAATCGACTGCAGTGGTTCGGCTACTATTGTCTCCTTCTCGCAACCGCCGGCCTGATGCATTACTTTCTCGGTGCCGCTTAAATAACTCAACAAACCTGTATTGAATGACAATAAGGTGACGTCCATGGATATTCGAACACTTCCGGAACCCGAACGGCTGATTTATAACCGTATTCGGCAGCAACACTCGGTAACTTTTGATCGGCTTCGTTTTGGTGAAAAACAGATCCGCTTACTGAAAATTGCCGATCTGGAGAAATTTTTGGACGGCAAAGATCCCTTCGCCGACGTGAAGGAATTTCCGTTTTGGATTCGTCTCTGGGATGCCGCCATGATCCTTGCCTATGTCCTTGGTTCGCAGCCTGACGCAGCGGGCAGCAGGTTGCTGGAACTGGGAGCTGGCCTTGGTGCCCCCGGCCTTGCAGCTGCAGCTGCAGGTTTCGAAGTGACTATCAGTGACTATGAAGAGATTATCATGGACTTCCAGAAGGTGAGTGCCGCTGCATCAGGGCTGAAAGGAGTCCACTTTACTCATCTGGACTGGTTGAACCCTCCGAAGATGGAACCGTTTGATGTGCTTGCCGGAGCAGAGATACTTTTTCGTGATGAATTTTTCCAGCCGTTATTGAATATCTTTAAAACCTGCCTGAAGCGGGATGGCGTGATTTATCTGGCTCATGACGCCAAACGGCAGAGCCTGCCTAAATTTCTTAAACTTGCACAAAATGAGTTTGATATTGGGCTTAAAGAGCAAATTATCAAGCGAGACGGCAAAAAAGTAACTATAATAATCAATCGGTTACGACACAAAAAAAACTGATTACCGCACTGACAACTTTGGTATTACCGTGTTGTCCGGCATTGCATTGACAGCCGTTGAAAAGGGCAGATGTCCTCTGTCTTCACTCTTTTCTTTGTGGATCGAACCATAAAAAATAATTTTTCAATCACAAAAACAGCAACGGGGATGCTTTTTCTCTCCACAGCCCATGTCGTTATATCCCGTTACATTAAACATTACTGATAAGCTCTGCCTGGTGGTGGGCGGCGGGATGGTCGCTCTGCGTAAGGTGAGGAGTTTGCTGGCCGGCGGGGCAACTGTTCGGGTCATTAGTCCGGAAGTTCATCAGGAGCTGAGACTGTTGATACGGGATAGTGGGGTTGAATGGTTTGAGAGAGGCTTTGCCGAAGGTGATTTGAAGGGGGCTTTCCTGGCTTTTGCAGCAACAGATGATCGTGAAATTCAAAAGCTGATAACCCGTGAAGCTGAAAACAGTTCTGTTTTGCTCAATTGTGCAGATGATCCCCGGGAGAGTCGTTTTCATGTCCCTGCGCATTTTCGTCGGGGCAAGATGCTGATAACCATTTCCACCGGAGGAGGAAGCCCGGCCCTCGCCAAAATGATTCGTCAACGTTTTGAACAGGAAATAGAACCTGGATACGGGAATGTCGTGGAATTGCTCTCGATGGTCAGGGAAAAGGTGGTCGGTGATGAAGAGGAATCCTCATCGAACCGGGAACTGTTTCGCAGTTTACTGCAGCAGGGTATTGTCGATCTTGTGCTGGAGGAGAATTGGTTTGACCTCCAGATGTTACTGCTCAGGGAATTACCGGTATCCATCGATACCGCGTCACTTATGAAGAAATTTCTTGAGAAAAACGATCAGTCTTGTAGTTGAGGTGGTGGGCTGCAGCACGTTACCTGAATATATTTATTGTATGATGGGATATCCATGGAAGAAATAAACTATCTCCTTTTTCAGTCGGTTCTGGGTGTAACCTTCATTGCCACTGCGGCATATCTGGTGTTTTTTGTCAGTCAGAACAAAAAAATAAGAAAAATCGCCCGGATGATACTTCTTCTTTCCGGTGTTCTCCAGACTCTTCACATCGGATCACGATTCATTCTCGCAGGTCATACCCCTATAACTTCGCAGCATGAAGCGGTCATTTTTTTCGCCTGGGCCACGACATGGGCGTACCTGTCTTTCAGATGGCGTTATACGGTAAGGAATTTCGGTACCTTTGTCTCGGTGCTTATCCTGATACTCTTGTTAGTCTCCTCTCTTTCTTCAAGAGAATTCGTGCCGTTGCTTCCGGCCCTGCAAAGCATGTGGCTCCCTATCCATGCCGGAGTCTCCATTATTGCCTACGGTTTTCTGTCGTTAGCCTTTTGCGGCGGTCTCATGTATCTGTTGCAGGAGCGGGAATTGAAAAGTAAAAAATTCGGTTATTTCTTTTCCCGTTTCCCCTCTCTTGATGCCCTCGATCAATTGAACAGTCACTGTCTTACTGCAGGTTTTGTCTTTTTGACCCTGGGCATAGTAACGGGATCCATCTGGGCACGTCAGGCCTGGGGGACCTACTGGCAGTGGGATCCGAAGGAGACGTGGTCGCTGATAACCTGGTTTCTCTATCTGGTCCAGATCCATCAGCGGCTGACTGTCGGCTGGCGCGGTAAAAGAGCTGCGGTTATGGCCATTGTCGGTTTTGCCGCCGTCGTCTTTACGCTGTGGGGTGTCACGTATCTGCTTGGAGGAGTTCATAGTTATGCCAAGTGAAAAGATACTTCTCCTGGGAGTGAACCATAAAACCACACCGGTTGAAATACGTGAGAAAATTGCTCTTTCGGGTGGGTATGAAGAGCCGCTTGCGGCAATGAAAGAGATCGAAGGACTCAGAGAGTATTACCTTCTCTCCACCTGTAACCGGGTTGAATTACTGCTGGTAACGGAAGCCGGCACCGATATTGAGGATGATATTATAGATTTCCTTTTTGGCGACAGGGTGCCGAGGGAAGAATGTCGTCAATATCTTTACATACTCTATGATAAAGAGGCGGTGCATCATTTGTTTATGGTAGCAGCCAGTCTCGATTCCATGGTGGTTGGTGAGGCGCAGATTCTTGGACAGTTGAAAGAGGCATATCGGTATGCCGCTCGCTTTGGCTGCACCGGACCACTTTTGAACAAGTTGATCCACAAGTCCTTTTCGGTGGCGAAAAGAGTCAGAACTGAAACAGCTATCGGTTCCTCTGCCGTTTCAATCAGCTATGCGGCAGTGCAGCTGGCCAAAAAAATATTTGGCAACCTGGGAGATAAAAGTGTTCTTCTGGTTGGTGCAGGTGAAATGGCTGAACTGGCCGCTGAGCATCTTGTCGGGCAGGGGATCGGTTCTGTAACCGTCGCCAATCGAACCCTGGCCCGTGCTGTCAATCTGGCAAAATGTTTTCATGGCAAGGCCGTTTCCATTGACGAACTGGTCTCTCAACTGCGACATGTCGACATCATTATCAGCTCCACCGGGGCCACCGATATCATCCTTCATAAGGACGAAGTTAAATCGGTGATGCGGGCAAGGATGAACCGGCCGCTTTTTTTCATTGATATCGCCGTTCCCAGGGATCTTGACCCCCGGTTGAATGAACTGGAGAATGTCTATCTCTATGATATAGATGACCTCAGCAATGTCGTGGAGGCGAATAAATCGGAGCGGGACAAAGAGGCGGTGAAAGCGACCCGTATTGTCGATGAAGAAACCTTGAAATTCGAAAAATGGTTTGTTGGTCTGGCTGTGACACCGACAATTCAGGCTTTGAAGAGAAAGATGGATAGTATCGGACAGCTGGAGCTGGACAGAACCCTGGCCAGGATGCCTGATATGGGGGATCCAGAGCGAAAAAACCTCGAAAAGATGGTGACTGCCATTACTTCGAAAATTCTTCACGATCCGCTGATGTATCTGAAAAGTGAATCATGTGCAGGACGGGATAACAGTGACCTGAAGGTGACAACCGTTCGCGAATTATTTGGCCTGACCAGCGGGAAAGATGACGAGTGATCCTGCTGAAGCAGTTGAGAACGAATGGTATATTGTCCGGTATTCCGGAGAGACGCCTGAGATTGCCTATAATTCAGCAATATATTATCTCACCAGGGCGCAGGACGGGCCGCATCTCAAATTGGGTGAAGACCAGGTCGAATTGCTCAAAAACGCAGCGTATGATCGATATGCAGAGATTGTGCTGCGGGATCTGCAACATGCCAACTGCAACAAATCCATATATCGGGGGATAGGCCGGTCGATAATCAACTACCGGCGGTTTCATATGTTTTGTGAGCGTCAGCAGTTGGAGGTTGGGCGAGTCCGGAGACAGGCCGCAGAGGCCCTTCTGGCATTTCTTGAAACCGAAATGAAACTGATTCAAAACAAAACTCGACTGTCAATCATCAATTGCAGCTATGAAGAACTGCAATTGTATGCAGTCGAGCTTGGAGTGGCATTTGCCACACGGTTTAAAGCACTGGAGAAGCACTGTCTGGCGCCCTCGTGATTTTTCCTCTTACCGGTTCGCTGCAGTACAGCTCATTTCCCGGCTTCCGAGCCATGGACAGTTTTCAGACAAACCCTGCCGCATCAGCGATAAACTCGGTAACTGTTCTCCTTCTTAATGCTTGGCGTTGTTGTTCGTCGTGTTTTTCACTGTAAGTGAGCAACACGGAAATGATGTAAACACTTCGTAAAGAGGTGCCGCTGGCAGTCCCACTCTTTTTCATGACGGTTACATTGCCTGTTGTAATTTTTCTGTAGATATGTCTTTCTCGTGGTATTTGTTTTTCTGTTCTGGTATCTCTTACAGGGACAATAGGAACCCTCATCCTTTTTTTATAACCCCGATTTAATGATAATTATGAAAAATATTAAGATTTTTCTGCTCTTTTATCTGACACTGTTTTTGCTGGTTTTTGCGACGGTTTCCTTTGCTGAAACCACCAAGGCTGGTGCGATTGACCAGAAGAGGAACAGACTCATAGGCTATATCCTCAGTAAACAGCTCCCCACATTGCATTTCAGCGATAAGGTTTTTGATGATGAGTTAGCTCGTGCCGCTTTTCATCTTTATATCAAACAGCTGGATTACCAGAAAAGGTTTCTCCTGAAAAAAGATGTGCAGCAACTCGAAGCGTTTGCACCCTACATTGACGACAACCTTGCCGATGGCCGGATAACGCTGCCTGACACCGGATATGATATTCTCAATGAGAAGATAGACCTTGTTCAGAAGATGGTAGAAACCATGCTGGCAAGTGATAAGGTGGGCACCGGACCGGTTGCCGGATTTACCATGTATACTGTCCAGCCGGGAGATACCCTCGCCACAGTGGCTGAACAGTTTGATGATCTTGGCGCAGGCGAACTGATTGTGGATAATAATCTCGACGATCCGACACGGATCTATGCCGGGCAGCAGCTTAAAATTCGAAATCCTGCAGTCTCGGACCAGGGAGAACTCTACGTCGGATTCTTTAATGTGAGTAAAAAGGAGACCTACGAAACAGATCCGGAAAAGGTTGATTTTGCCAACTCCCTCGAAGAACTGAGGGATCGATGGCGTAAGGTTTTAAAAACACAGATTATCTCTCAGTATCTGGATTTGGAAGAGGATCAGAAAAAAAAGCTCGAAAAAGTGACAGAGGGAGAGCCGCCGCCGGAGCAGATGAGTGATGTGCAACTCTGGAAAGAGGCCATTGCCAAGGTCGGTAAGCGAAACAAAAGCTTTTTTCAGCGCTTGCACCAGGAAACCCTGCGCGACCATTACGATCGTTTCTTCAACTGCATTACCAGAGCCTTTGGTCCACACACCAATTACATCCCTCCTGCAAGCAAAGAGCAGTTTGATATAAATATGCGGGGCAGCCTCGAAGGCATCGGGGCGCTTCTTCGTGAAGATGATGGTTTCATCAAGGTCATCAGAATTATACCTGGCAGTGCGTCGGCCAGACAGGGGCGCCTCAAGGCCGAAGATATAATTTTACAGGTCGCCCAGGAGGGAGAGGAGCCTGTTGATATCACCGATATGCGACTTCGGGATGCCGTTCGCCTGATTCGCGGGCCTAAGGGAGAAGCGGTCAGTCTTACCGTGCAAAAACCTGATGGTATTAGAGAAGTCATCAAGATTATCCGGGATGTCGTCCAGATTGAAGAAACCTTTGTGAGAAGTTCAATCCTGCAATCGGAGGGTGGCCGAAAAACAGGATATATCTTTATTCCAAGTTTTTACCGTGACTTCGAGGGGACCAGAAATGGGGCTTCCGGAAGAAATTCAACAGAGGATACTCTGAAGGAAATTCTTAAATTAAAGGAACAGAATATAGATGGAATTATTCTTGATCTTCGGGATGACGGCGGCGGTGCGCTTGTCGATGCAGTCGATATAACCGGACTTTTCATAAAATCGGGACCGGTGGTTCAGGTGAATAACAGTTTTGGTGATATGCGCATCCTGAGCGATACCAACAACGAGATTTCCTATGATGGACCACTGGTCGTGCTGGTCAATAAATTTTCTGCATCGGCATCCGAAATTGTTGCAGCTGCACTGCAGGATTACCGGCGCGCGGTAATCGTCGGGGGCACACATACCCATGGTAAGGGAACGGTCCAGACGATCATTGATCTCAATGAAAATATTCCTCTGCTGCATCTTCGAAAGTATGAGGACCTTGGCGCATTGAAAGTCATGATTCAGAAATTTTACCGGGTGAACGGCGGCAGCACTCAGTATAAAGGAGTGGAGCCGGATATCGTTTTGCCAAATCTCTATGAGCATATAAAATCCGGAGAACGCTACCTTGATTACTCTCTCCCGTGGGACTCCATTGAGCCGATAGCATTCACACCATATAACAGACCGTTGAATCTGGAAAGGTTGCGGGAAAGGAGCCTTAGGCGGGTAGCACAGGACGAAGGGTTCAAAATTATCAGTGAAGAGGCAATAAAGGCGGCAGAGCGCAGTGAGAACACGATAATTTCCGTTCAAATCGATGATATGCGTCAGAAGCGGGAGGAGTCGCGGCTCATGCAGGAAAAAGTTGGCGCGCATTATCGCAGATATCGGGTCGAAGAGGGGGAAGACCCTGATTTTATCGAGCAGGATATTGAAAACATGGATCCGAAAAAGAAGTGGCTTGAGGATGTGAAAGAGGATCCGTATATTCGGGAAGCTGTCAATATTGTTGGTGACATTATTGAGTTTTCCGGGATGTAAAAACTACGCGAGGCCCCTTTCTTTACAGTCTTTTGAGCAAACTGTGCCGGAGAAAAATGTTCTTGAAAAAGCCGGGAAAAGATGCTAAAAATGTCAATTTGTGAATGGTCATTCATTCAGGTTTTTTTGACCAGACGACCGTTCAATCGTAGCACTACTGCTAAATAAGGTTGTAATTGTATGGATCTCGCCGAAGGTTTCAGAAATCATAGGGAAAAAATCGTCAATAAATGGGTTGATTATACTCTTGCAACGTATAATTCTTCAGGGTTCTTTGTCAAAGAGCGCGATAAATTTGCCAATCCTGTTGGCGGCACAATTAGGGAAGCACTGGGAAAACTGTATCTTCTTCTCTCCAAAGGTGCCGAAGCGGACGAGTATGTTGCCCCCCTGGAACAGATAATAAGTATCCGGTCTGTGCAGGACTTTTCACCATCGCAGGCGGTATCGCCCCTGAACGCGGTCAAGCATATAACACGTGACGTTTTTGCAGCCGACAGTGAGCGGAAACATCTGGTGGATGAGCTGTATGATTTTGAATTTGCAGTTGATCTTGCTGTTTTAGCAGCCTTTGACATTTATATGCAATATCGGGAACGTTTGTATAAGGTTCGAATCAATGAAATTCGATCCGGGAGCCACATACTGACAGACAGCAAGTGTCCATCGAACCTGCTGGCTGATAAAAAAAAGATTGTATAGGTTAAGGTATTTGTATTTAACTGGTTGCCGTGCACAAGGCAGTGGATCGTTCTTACTGCGTGGTCTCCAAAACAGTTCAATTGAAGCGAGGTAAGAAATGAAGCACGCCTTCTCATTCCTGGCAGTCACAGCGCTGGTACTGATTGCAGGACTCGGATCTCAGATACCGGGGATGCCCTATCTTTTTGGTGTCGCCCTGCCGTATCTGGCCATTATGATCTTCCTTGGTGGTTGTGTCTACAGGGTGGTGCAATGGGGAAAATCTCCTGTGCCGTTTCCTATTCAGACAACCTGCGGCCAAGGAAAATCACTGGATTTTATCAAGCATAACAAGCTTGAAGCCCCCAACACAAACGCAGAGGTTGCTGCAAGAATGTTTCTTGAAGTTGTGACTTTCCGGTCACTGTTCAGAAACACCAAGTCTGAAATTCATGACGGTCCTCAGGTTACCTATGAATCTTCAAAATGGCTGTGGATTTTTGCCTTGATTTTCCACTATTCATTTTTGGTGATCGTGGTACGGCATATGCGTCTTTTTCTGGATCCTATTCCGGCGTGGATCGGCTGGCTTGAGTTTGCCGATGGCATTTTTGAGGTCGGATCCCCGACCTGGTACATTACTGATATAGGACTGCTCGCAGGCTGTGTCCTTCTGTTCTCCAGAAGGCTCATCACCCGCCATGTTCGCTTTATGTCGCTGATGACTGATTATTTCCCTCTGGTGCTGATTTTCGGAATTGCCCTGAGCGGTATCCTGATGCGATATTTTCTGCGAACGGATATTGATATCGTCAATATCAAACAGCTGGCTGTCGGCCTTGTGACCCTGTCGCCGACTATCGGTGCAGAAATAGGCGGAATTTTCTATATCCATCTTTTTCTGGTCTGCGCCCTGCTGGCGTACTTTCCGTTCAGCAAACTCATGCACTTCGCTGGTGTTTTCATGAGCCCAACCAGAAACATGAAGAATACCAGTCGCTCAGAGCGTCACGTTAATCCCTGGAACCCAAGAATTCTGCCTCATTCCTATGCGGGATATGAAGATGAGTTCCGTGAGTTTATGGTAGATGCCGATATTCCGGTTGAGAAGCAGCCGGCTCCTAAAAAGGATGAAGAGTAAGAATATTGACCCAAAACTAGCTTAAGAGGATTAGATAACGATGTCAGTTCCAAAATTAGAACAATTATCGAAAAGCGTAGTGCAGGGACCATCCTTGGCGACAGGAGCAATACCTACCAGGGACTGGATGGATACTCCGGCCGACTTCAAGCCGGGGAATTATGCATATCCTGCCAAATCGGAAAAGGTTGCGTATCTCAACAGCCAGTCCGGATTACATTTCCCGAATGCCCGGGAATGGTCTCCCGAAGATGACGACTGGAAGCTGCCGGAGGACTGGAAAGAAATAATACTGAAAGGTCTCAAGGAACGGCTGGATAAATTTCGTTCCCTGAAGATTTTCATGGACTGCTGCGTTCGCTGCGGTGCCTGTGCCGACAAATGCCATTTTTTCCTTGGTACCGGTGACCCTAAAAACATGCCGGTTATGCGGGCTGAGCTGCTCAGATCCGTCTATCGTAATGATTTTACCCTGGCCGGCAAAATTATGGGAAAAATGGCCGGGGCCAGAGAGATGACTGCAGGCGTTTTGAAAGAGTGGTTCATGTACTCGTATCAATGCACGGAATGCAGAAGATGCTCCGTCTTCTGTCCGTATGGAATCGATACCGCCGAAGTGACCATGATGCTCCGCGAACTGCTGCATCTGGTGGGGGTGGGAATCAACTGGATTCTGGAGCCGGCTTCCAACTCCAACCGTACCGGTAACCATATGGGGCTGCAGCCGCATACCTTCAAGGACAATGTAGAGTTCCTGGTCGATGATGTTGAGAGCCTGACCGGGGTTCGACCCAATATCAGCTTTAACAGAAAAGGTGCGGAGATATTGTTCATCACTCCCTCGGCTGATGTTTTTGCCGAACCCGGTCTGTACACCGCCATGGGATATCTCGCTCTCTTTGAAGCGATCGGCCTGGACTACACCTGGTCAACATACGCCTCAGAGGGTGGGAACTTCGGTCTTTTCACCAACAATGAGACCATGAAGAAATTGAACGCCAAGATGTACGCTGAAGCCGAGCGGCTTGGAGTAAAGTATATCATTGGCGGCGAGTGCGGTCATATGTGGCGCGTTATTCATCAATATATGGACACCATGAACGGTCCTGCAGATTTCCTTGAAAAACCGGTATCGCCTATTACCGGTACCGTTTTTGAAAATGCGGCATCGACCAAAATGGTTCATGTAAGTGAGTTTACTGCCGATCTTATTAAGCATGGAAAACTCAAGTTCGACAAGAGTCGCAACAGTCATATTAAAGCGACCTATCATGACTCCTGTAATACCGCCAGGGCAATGGGACTGATGGATGAACCCCGCTATATCCTCGACCATGTTGTTGACTGGGTCGAGATGCCGGAGAACACCATTCGTGAGCAGACCTTCTGTTGTGGTTCAGGAACCGGTCTTAACACCGACGAGATAATGGAACTGAGGATGCGTTCAGGATTGCCCCGTGCCAATGCTGTTAAATATGTTCACGATAAGCATGATGTGAATATGTTGTCATGCGTTTGCGCTATCGACAGAGCGACACTGACATCGCTCATGGACTACTGGAATCCCGGGGTTGGGGTTTGCGGAGTTACCGAGCTTGTTGGTAATGCGCTTGTTATAGATGGGGAAAATCGCGCTGAACTGGATGAAGGCTTCCGTACCCTCCTTTAATATATCCTGAACAGAACATAGGAGTAAACGTAATGTACAATAAGTTAACAATAATACCGGGATTGATCATCTTCGTCCTGTTTGTAACTTTTCCGCTCTGGTTCAATGCGTTCTCGTCTGCAAGCGCGGTACCAAAGGTCGAGTTACCGCCGGGTGGAGAAAAAGAATGTGTTGCACCTGTCGCTGAAATGCGCGCAAATCATATGGTTATGCTGAATGAATGGCGTGATGACGTACTTCGCGACGGTGACCGTGTTGCGATTACTGTCGCAGGTAAAGAGTATCGAAAAGGATTGCAGATTGCCTGTATGCAGTGCCATACCAACAAGGAGAAGTTTTGTGACTCCTGCCATGAATACGCATCAGTCAAGCCTAACTGCTGGACTTGTCACTTGAGCCCGACCGAAGCGGCGACAAAGAAGGAGACACACTAATGGATAAGCAAAGAAGAAAGTTTCTTAAAATTGCAGGAGCAACGGCTCTGGCCGGTATCAGCGCCCCTGCTGTTGTCAAGTTGACGTCCACTCCGGCCCTTGCGTCATCATCCGGGCACGGGGAGACTGCAGCACACGCTGCTCCAGCCGATACCCATAGTGCTGGGGGCCATGGTGCAGAAGAGGCCCCCAAGGGAGTTCGTCTTGGAATGCTCATCGATATGCGCAAGCTGTATGGTCATCCCGATCTTATGGATAAGGCGGTGGCTGCATGTCACAAGGCGCACAACGTTCCTGAGATTGAAGGCCCCAAAAGCGAAATCAAATGGATCTGGAAAGCGCCTTTTGAAAATGCGTTTCCCGAGCATTCTTCCTATCATGCATCTAAGAACACGACAGAAAATGACCATTTAATCCTCTGTAACCATTGCGATGAGCCACCTTGTGTTCGGGTGTGTCCGACAAAGGCGACGTTCAGAATGGAAGCAACCGGAATAGTGGCTATGGATTTCCACCGCTGCATCGGCTGTCGATTCTGTATGATGGGGTGTCCTTATGGAGCGAGGAGCTTTAACTGGATGGATCCACGTCCGTATATCAAGGAATACAACGCAGATTTTCCAACCCGAATGCGTGGTGTCGTCGAGAAGTGTAACTTCTGCGGCGAACGGCTTGCCCTCGGAAAGGAACCCGCATGTGTTGAGGCTATCAAAGAGACAGGTGCTATCGTTTTTGGCGATCTCAACGATCCAAATTCTGAAATACGCCAGATCCTTGACCAGGAACATACAATCCAAAGGAAACCGACCCTTGGAACTAAACCGTCAGTCTTTTACATAGTGTGAGGGAGTCATGATTGAAAAAGTATTAAAAGGCAACTCTAACTACTGGATGTGGCTGGCTTTTCTAAGTGCATTCATTGCCGTCGGAGCAATTTGTTATCTTCGACAGTTTCTTTATGGTATGCATTTGACAGGAATGGGCCGCGACCTGTCATGGGGATTATACATTTCGCAATTTACCTTTCTGGTCGGTGTTGCCGCCGGAGGGTTGATGCTGGTGCTTCCCTACTATATCCATAACTATAAAACATTCGGAAGACTGACCATCCTGGGTGAATTCCTGGCAATCTCAGCGCTGATCATGTGTCTCATGTTCATTATGGCTGATATCGGACAGCCGCTGCGTGGACTCAATATGATTCTGCACCCGACTCCAAATTCCATGCTTTTCTGGGATATGGTTGTTCTGCTGGGGTATCTTTCCCTGAACGTCATATGCGGGTGGGTTATCCTTACATCAGAACGTAAACAGGTGAAGCCTCCCAAGTGGGTATATATCTTTGTGTATATTTCCATTCCATTTGCTGTCTCAATTCATACTGTAACCGCAATGCTCTACTGCGGTCTGCCTGGTCGGCATTTCTGGCTAACCGCCATTACCGCACCCCGTTTTCTCGCCTCAGCCTTTGCTGCAGGACCGGCTCTTATCGTCATGGCCTGCCTGGTTATGAAGCGGGTTGCAAATTTTGACGCCGGCAAAGAGGCAATAAATAAGCTGACGACAATTATTATGTACGCAGCTATAATTAATGCCTTCTTTGTTCTTCTCGAGTTTTTTGTCGGGTATTACTCGAATATTCCCGGTCATATGCATGCTCTCCAGTATCTGTTTTTCGGTATTGAGCATCATGGCCAGGTATACAATAATCTTGTGCCCTTTATGTGGAGTTCAGTTCTCCTCTGCTTCGGTGGACTTGGATTGTTTGCCTATATGAAAATCACCAAAGTGTCCACCGATCTGATGGTGGGTATAGGCTGCGCCATGATCTTTATCGCCCTTTGGCTCGATAAAGGACTCGGCTTCGTTATGGGTGGTCTGGCTGTCAGTCCACTCCATGAGATTGTTGAATACTATCCAACCGCCAATGAAATTGGTATCACCCTTGGTATCTGGGCAACCGGTTTCCTGTTGGTTACCGTGCTGTACAAAATTGCGGTAAGTGTTGAACACGAAGTAGAAGGGTAGACTCTAACTGTCTTTGACCTTAAAAGAGCCCCCGACTTGTCGGGGGCTTTTTTTTTTGGTAAAAGAAGAGGGCGTAAAGAGAGGGCGTTGTCATTATCCAAACCACCTTCAAGTAGCTGTCCGGGGATTTCATTTGAGCAGGATACGGGTTCTCATCGTTTATTACTCCTTCACCCAGCAGACCAGACTATTGATCAAGAGATTTGTCGAAGGACTTGAGGGAGAAGGTGCTGAGGTTGTCCTTGAAAAGCTGGAGCCAATTAATCCGTATGGATTCCCTTTCAAAACCAATTACAGCCTTGCCGCGGCGATGGTCAGGACCTTTTTTCGCATCAGAACCACCATTCATCCAGTGAGTGCTGCATGCTATGAAGATTGGGACTGCATCGTTCTTGCGGGGCCAACGTGGTCATATCACCCGAGCGGGCCAATACTCGATTTTCTCGACAGGTATGGCCGTCAGGTGTGTGCGGGAAAAATGGTTATCCCATTTATATCCTGTCGCTCATACTGGCGGCTGCACAATTGGACAGTTCGTCGCCGGTTGAAACAATATGGCGCCAGGCTCGCCGAATCTGTCGTCTTTCTTCACCCGATCAGGGAGCCATGGCGGTTCATCGGTCTGGTCCTGCAACTGCGGGGCAAAATGGTTCGCAAGGAAAATTCCTGGTTCAGAAAACACTATCCCGGATACGGTCACAGCAAAAAACAGGGCGAAACTGCGAAGGAAAAGGGCAGGGAAGCTGCCAGGAGACTGCTCACGGAAAAGTGAAAGTCGTCCGGAAAGGAATAAGTTTCATGGCCATTGTCCGGTCATGTAGAGTTCGAAAAGGTAAAGAATATTTTCGGCATAAAATGTATAAATAAGTGCTGCAAGGGACAGAAAAGGTCCGAATGGTATACGGGTACTCCCTCCCTTTTTCTGGTAACGCATGGCGATCAAGCCGACGATGGATCCCCCCAGAGAACTCGCAAAAATGACGAAAGGCAGTGATTGCCAGCCAAGCCAGGCCCCGATCATGGCAAGCAGTTTAATATCGCCGCCTCCCATGCCGTCGACCTTGCGAAGCATGTAGTACAGGGATGCGACTGCATAGAGAACTCCTCCGCCCAGAAGCAGGCCGATGAGCGAGTCCTGCCAGGTGACTGTGTCGCTTGCCAAGGAGAAGAGCACCCCAAGGACAATGCCGGGAAGACTTATCACATCGGGGATTATCTGGTGATGAATATCTATAAAGATGATTACCAGGAGTGCGGCGCAGAAAAAGAAATAGCCGGCAGTGGCAATAGAAAGCTGGAAGCGATACATGAGGGCCGCTGAAAGCAGTGCCATCATCAGCTCCACAACAGGGTACTGAAGTGATATATGCACATGGCAGTGACTGCATTTTCCACGCAGGAAAAGGTAGCTGAGTATCGGGATATTTTCGTACCACTGGAGGGCGGCAGAGCACCGCGGGCAATGGGATGCCGGAAAGACAATTGATTGATTATGATCCGGTAAACGAAGGATCACAACGTTTAAAAAACTGCCGACAATGGCGCCGAAAATGGTGGAAATAACAACGAGGGCTGGGTCGGTAAACATAGAGGGGTACATTGTTGAGATTCGTTCAATAGCTACTTATAGATAAACAATTACTAAAAATTATATAGCCTAACTATGTCACAATACCAGGAAAAAGCAACCGTTACCCGTGTTGAACAGTTTTCAGCAAAAAACTATCGTTTAACACTCGATTGTCCCCAGATTGCCGAATGCGCAATCCCCGGACAATTTGTGATGATCCGTGCCGGGGCGGGAAAAGACCCCTTGCTCCGTCGACCCTTCTCCCTGCACCAGACCAGTGGTGATGGTACGATTCAGATCTATTTCAAGGTGGTCGGCCGGGGGACAGATATGCTTGCCAACAATCGGCCGGGTGAAATTCTCTCGGTTTTCGGGCCGCTGGGCCGTGGGTACCGGATCAATGAAAATTCTCCATCGGTCATTATTGGCGGTGGTCTGGGAATAGCACCACTGCTCTTTCTCGTCAAGGAGAACTGCCGTTTGAAGGCGGACTGCAGTGAGGACCTGATCATCCTCGGCGCCCGCGAAAAAATTGAGATCGAGCCTCTGCTTGATGATTTCCGACACTTTGGCCTCCGCATACTTACCGCAACGGATGACGGTTCCCTGGGGCATCACGGTTTTGTCACCGAGGTTATGGCGCAGGCGAATTTACCCGGTGGATGTACGGTATACAGTTGCGGCCCAGAACCGATGATGGCTGGGGTAAGCGGGATCTGCACTTCCATGGGCATCGAATGTCAGGTTTCCGTTGAAAGTGTCATGGCATGCGGTATGGGTGCCTGCCTGGGCTGCAGCAGGCCGGCCAAAGACGGGACCTACACCCATGTCTGTGTAAATGGCCCGGTCTATAATGCGGAGGATTTGATATGGATGTAAACCCGCTGGAAAAAACAGTCCCCGATCTGCGGGTGAACATTGGTTCTCTTGAGCTTGCCAATCCGGTCATGACCGCGTCCGGCACCTTCGGATATGCCAAAGAGTTTGAAAATCTGATGAATCTGCGTCGGCTGGGGGCGGTGATCGTCAAAGGTATTTCCCTTAACCCCCGGCAGGGTAATCCGCCACCCCGGATTGTTGAAACCGCCTGTGGAATGCTGAACGCAATAGGCTTGCAGAACGTGGGCGTGGACCGGTTTATCACCGAGAAGATGCCATACCTTGCCGGTCTGGATGTCCCTGTCATTGTCAATATTCTTGGTGATTCTCTGGCTGAGTATGAAGAGATTACCGAAAGACTGGTCGGAGTGCCGGGAGTTGCAGGGATTGAGGTGAATATTTCCTGCCCCAACGTCAAAAAAGGCGGGGTCGCCTTTGGTACAGATCCTGGCATGGCGGCGTCGGTAACGGAGTCGGTGAAGAAAAAGGCCGATGTCCCGGTAATGGTGAAACTGTCTCCGAATGTATCGGATATTACCGTTGTCGCCAGGGCCGTTGAGGACGGCGGAGCAGATTCCCTTTCTCTGATTAATACCCTGATCGGGATGGCTGTCGATCTGAAAACCAGGCAGCCGGTTCTGGCCAATGTCATCGGTGGTCTTTCCGGTCCGGCAATAAAGCCGGTTGCCCTGCGCATGGTCTATCAGGTTGCTAAAGTCGTTTCCATCCCTGTTATTGGGATAGGTGGGATAGAAACGGCCGAAGATGCCCTGGAATTCATGCTCGCCGGGGCAACTGCCGTGCAGATCGGTACCGCCAATTTCATCAACCCCAGGGCCAGTGAGGAGGTGGTCGATGGGATAGGTGCCTATGCGGTGGCCGAAAAATTGCCATCTATCCGATCGATTATTGGCGGCCTGCAGATGAGACCATCGCCTGAAAAATCTTCAATTCCATTGAATATTCAAGTGAGAACAACATGATAGAAATACGACCCCTCTCAACTATCGATGCTTCCATTGAAGTCCCCGGGTCAAAGAGCCTTACCCAGCGAGCGCTTATCGCCGCATCTTTGGCAGACGGGACAAGCAGGCTCCTCGGGCCCCTGGAAAGCGAGGATACCAGGTATTCTTCCGGTGCCCTCATGCAGATGGGCATTGCCATGGAAAAAGACAAGCAGTGGCTTGTTCATGGCAACGGCGGCCTGATTCAGCCCTCAGCGGAGCCGATCTATCTCGGCAACAACGGCACGGCCACACGGTTTTTGACCTCTGTCGCCGCACTCGGCAATTCGGCGTATACCATCGATGGCGACCCCAGAATGCAACAGCGTCCCATCGGGCCGCTGATTGCGGCTCTTAAGGGCTGGGGGGTGGATATTGTCTCGACACAGGGAACCGGTTGTCCTCCACTTGCTATTAACGGCCGGGGACTTGCCGGCGGTACCACCGTGCTTCCGGAAGGAAAAAGCAGCCAGTACCTTTCCTCCCTGCTGCTGGTGGCACCCTACGCCATGACGCCTGCGGTGTTGCGGGTGGAAGGGGAGGTTCTTTCCAAACCGTATGTCGCCATGACCCTTTCAGTGATGGATGCCTTTGGAATTTCGGTGGATTGTACCCCCGATTTCAGCTCTTTTTCCGTGCCGCAGGGATGTTACCGGGCGAGGGAATATCAGATAGAGGGCGATGCCTCCAACGCCTCCTATTTTTGGGCGGCTGCAGCCGTAACCGGGGGGAGGGTGACGGTGACCAACGTCCCTGTCCCTTCTCTTCAGGGTGACGCCATGCTGGTGCCGCTCCTGGGGCGGATGGGCTGCAATGTCATCAGGTCGGGCAATGGCATTACTTTGCAGGGAACCGAGCGGCTTGAGGGGATAAAGGTCGATATGGGCGATATGCCGGATGTGGTTCCGACCCTGGCGGTTGTCGCAGCGTTTGCCCACGGCACAACGGTGATCGAGAATATCGCGCATTTACGTATCAAGGAATGCGACCGGCTTGCCGCCGTTGTCACCGAGCTGACGAAGCTTGGTGTAACAGTTGAGGAACAGGAAGCTTCGATGATTATCCATGGTAATGGAGGGACGGGGCTGAAGGGTGCTGATATTGAAACCTATGAAGATCACCGAATGGCGATGAGTCTTGCGGTGGCCGGTCTCCGGGTTCCAGGTGTCCGAATCACAGGAGAAGACTGTGTTGCCAAGTCATTTCCGGATTTCTGGGAACGATTTGCCCTGCTTGCACCAGGGTAGAGCTTTATCGGTCGGGGGCGCTTTTTCCGGCAGGTTTATGTACGAACGAGAAAAACGGGAGTACCGGCAATCGCTCCGAGCCGTTTTGAGGCGTTTCCCCTGTTTTCGGCTATCTCAAGAAAATCGTGACTGTCGTACAGCGCCAGGAAGGCGCCTTCTTTCTGGCCGAAGTATGACGAGCAGAATGTATCAACCGAGGCTCCACTCTTCTTGCCGATCTGAACGACCAGCTTTTTTCCTCCGCTATATTTTTCCACATCCTTTTTTGAGATATTGGTGCACAGGTTGCCAAATCTGTCCACATGGGTAATTTCGCCCTCCAGAACATTGTCGATTATCGCACATGAGCCGGAACTGCTGACAAGGCAATCTTCGACGGGAATGGCCGGCCCGACCCTGTCGATGGCCAGACCGGTTGCCAGCTGAGCGGCCACCGGAGCCATGATATCCCTGCCATGGAAGGTGTTACTTATTCCCGTCTGTAAAAAAAGAGTGGTCTCGGTTATGCGGTGCACGGTCAGGGCATTGGCATTCTTTAGGACGGAAGAGAAGATACCATTGTCCGGCCCGACAAAATAATGGCCATCCGCATGTATTGCCAGGATCACCCTGTCCGAGCCGACTCCGGGATCGACAATCACCAGGTGAACAGTACCGGAAGGAAAAAATCCATATGATCTCGTCAGAAGGTGACTGGCGGTTCGGATGTTCTGCGGTGGGACCGAATGTGAAATATCGACGATACGGATAGCCCGGTCATGGCTGAGAATAACCCCTTTGAGAACACCGACATACTCATCATCTATTCCAAAATCGGTAATGAGGGATATTATTGGGGGAGGGGATGTCATGATACCCTGATACTCATTGTATTATTCTTGTGTATTAAGACGCTCAGCACTATTGGCACCGGGATATCCCTTTTTCACCAGGAAATAGAGGCTGCCATCTTCCTTCATATGGTTGGCTGCCACTTCTGCATAGTTGCCATTGCCCCAAAACATATCCACCCGTCCCGTCCCCTTTATGGCAGCTCCTGAATCCTGCGGAAAAACAAAACGGTTGAGCGGCACCCAGTCGGCGATGGTCCCGCCCGATTGAACCACCGGTTTGCGCGATACCAGATAGCCAATGGTTCCGCCGGGAAGGGCGGTGGAGTCCATGGCGATCGATCTGCCGGGAGTGAGTGGTTCACCGCTGCTGCCTGTCGGTGCCAGAGTGTTCCCCCAGCTGAAAAAAATGAAGCGCGGATTATGGTGCAGAATACGTTTGCGCTCCTTGGGATGACGCAGCAGGTATGCCCGTATTGCCGGAATGCTCACCTCTGCCAAAGCCATAGTCCCTTCGTCAACCAGCAGTTTACCGATGCTGTTGTACTCCAGTCCGTTGGAGCCGGCAAACCGAATAGAGCGAATGGAGCTATCCGGCAGTTGAATCCTCCCGGATCCCTGGACATGGAGCAGAAAGGCGTCAAAGGGGTCTTTCAGAAAGGCCAGCTCATATCCTTCCAGCAGTTTTTCATTCTCAATCTCAGCCCGGGTCCAGTAGGCAACGAACTGGTTGCCGGTATCGTATCGGCCGACTTTATTACTCTTCTTGCTGTCGGCAATCACAACCAGCGAATCCGGCGGTGAGTAGACCGGAGTGAGAAAGGGTGCCTCTTTGGTGAGACTCCCCTCAAAAACTGGTTCATAGTAGCCGGTGACAAGCATACGGCGTCCCTTTTTATTGGTTCGTCCGCCTGCCTGGTAGACAAGATACTTCTCCTGGAGAAAACGATTCAGCTCCTTTTTGTCCGGATGTTGCTCCAGCTTGGCAAGAAACTCCCGAATGGAAAGAAGGAGCCATCGGTTGTCATAGGTATCTGCGCCAAAAGAAGTCCTGCTTTCGGGATCCTGTCTCTGAAGATAGGCAACCTGGCGTTTGGCGCATTCGATCAGGGAGTCGATATCCAGATCATCGGAAAATTCGGGGAGATCCTGTTGCGACAGGCGATGAATGGGTTTGTAGCTGTCTCTGGTCGTAAGCGTATATACCCCGGCGACCAAACAGACGGACAGTAGGAGCGCAAAAACTGCAAAGGGACGTGATCTGAACACCATTTTCAGTGGTAAATAGAGAGAAACTTCTCAACAAACTGATCGAATTGATCCGGAGGCAGGCTGTTTATTCCCGCAGCAGCCGCTCTGCCGCCACCGGTAGGAAAAAGTTTGCAGAGAGTGTCGGCATCGCGACGGTCATCCAAAGGGGCCCGGACACTTATCCGCAGACTCTTGTCCTTGTTTTCTGTAATGACAGCGTGGGCGGCAGCTGTTTTTTCCCGTGCCCTTATATTGGAAAAAACACCGGTAACCCTGCGGGCCCATGAGGTGTCGGGCAGGGTGTATATTCTGTTTTTGCCGGGTGTACTCATCTCTTTTAACTGCATTACCTGCTCAATATCCTCACTGTACCCGGTTCGCAACGTGCTGATTTCTGGAGAATTGTCCAGAAAGTCGAAAGGATTCGAGTGTGGGCTGACTGCTCGGTAGAGTTCGCTGGGATGATAATGGAGATCCTCAATGGTCGAACCATAGCCGTTATAATTAAACAGCTCTCCCAGTTCCTGCAGCTGTGTTGTCTGCTCTTCAGTCAATCCCAGTCGTTTTGCACGCTGGTTTGCCAGAGCATGTAAATTATCACCAAATGCGCCGCAGATGGCCCATGAACTGTACCTGCCGCCCAGCTTTGCATCAACGATCAATGAGGTGCAGGTATCCGGTGAGGGATCTATGAATGTTTGCAGGGATGCCGATTCCGCTACCTGGCCTGCAAAGTGGTGATCGAAGTAGACAACCGTATTGTCCTGTTGCAGCAGTTGCAGAAGGGAGCTGCGGTTGCTGTCAAGGGAGATGTCAAAAACAGTCAACCTGCAGTTGTGGAGGTTTTCAAGCCGGGAGAGGAGCCGGATATCCCTCTTGACGCCGGTTATTAATTGGGCATTCTGCTGTGGGTTCGCCAGACGATATTGGTGCAGAGCAAAGATTCCATCCGCGTCGCCATTGAAAATATCATAGTGCATGGGTCAGGTCTCGGTTGATTTAAAAATTGACCCCCAGTGGAAAACCGATGTTGGCCAGGGTGAACACGACCAGGTAGGTGGTGTCGTCGGGAGTGTATCGTGTCTCAAACTTGACCGCCCAGCAGGCCGTGCCATAGGTCAATGAGCCCCTCGCTTCTACAGTTTCGTCCTGGGAAATTGAATGTTCAATGGATCCCGCCGCAATCCAGCCGTTGATAATATGAACGAGAACGGATCCATTGATCTGCTCGATATCTTGGTCTTTGTTAAAGCTGTAGTCAAGATCAAGATAATCATTCCTGCTGTTTGTGTACCGACTTTCAAAGGTGTGCCTGTTGAATTCATTTTCATACACATCATAATAGTTTTTATAGCCGATATATATTCGGGGCAACAGGTTCAGTTTTAATTCTGAAAAGATATCGGAGAATGGCTCCTCGGAGGCTTCATCAGTCAGGTCGTAGGATTGTTCTATCTTCAGCTCTGCATAATTATGGATGTATTCCCTATTATTGATACCGTAGGTGTAGGTGTTGAAGTAATTATCGACACCGTAGGTGATGAGGCTTTGTTCATCGATACGGTCAACATCGTCGAATTCAGGCAGATCATCCTGGTCGATTTTAGGGATATAACCATACTCAACATATGGCCGCACCTGGTGGGCCGCAGTGCGGCTGGTACTGCCGTCAGAAAAGAAATCCTTTTCAAGGGTGGTTGCCACCTCGGTTTCAAACTCCGGATATATACGGTTCTGAATATCATCATTTTCAAAACCAGCCTCCCCGTAGGTCTCGACGACATAGAAGGTGTCCCGGATGCCGACTTCCGCTCTCGATTCGAGGTAGGGCCCGAGAGGCACGGGGGCGGAGATCGATGGATTAACATCCAGTCGATGCCCTCCCACCCCGTCTTCCCGCCAATAGTTGACATAATTCGTATCCCAATCGAGAGAAAAGATTGTTTCCCCGAGCGGTACGACCCCGGAATAATCGACACTGGGTAATTGCCACAGCGGCGTATCGGTGCTGCTCGCTTCAGTGTCCGCATCGTTGATCGCCAAAAGACTTACCTGCAGCGAGGTGCCATTCCAGCTGCGCAGCGCTTTCAGTGAGTTTTCACGTAAGGCATCCGACTGGTTCTGGAACCCCCGCCCAAAGGTATCGAGGTAGCGTTTATGGGTCTTGTCAAATCCGGTTATGCCGGTGTCAAACTCATTAAGATAGTCCTGATCGGAGACGATATCGATATCAAGGCGTGTTTGCCAGTCGGTAAAGGAGTGGTCCGCTTTTCCCCTGATCCAGAATCTGTCGCTGTTGTCATGGGTATATCCGGTGTCGTTGTAATACTCGGTCTCAGAGGGATCCGAGAGCTTATCGTCAAGGTAACTGGCGTTGATAACTCCCTTGTCGGATGCACTCGACACATAGCGGAACTCAAAACCGGGCATAAACCCGCGATTGCTAAAATACTCCGGATAAAACGTTGCATCGGCGGACTCGGAAATGTTGAGAAAGAAAGGGAGGTTAAAACCAAATCCATTGTTGGAAGAGGAGGAGAACTCCGGAAAGAGAAATCCGGTCTGGCGGACGTTTTTAACCGGAACGAGAAGATAAGGAGTATAAAAGACGGGCACATTTTTAATATTGAACTTTGCATGCCTGAGGACCGCATAGCCATCCTGACGAACTTTAGTCTCCTTGCTGGAAAAACTCCAGGGGGGTGTTTGTCCCTCCTCGAGTTTACAGGTTACGACCCACCCGTTATCGATGCGGTAGGTATTAAAACCGGTCTTTTCGATGTTTTTTCCTTCAAGATGCAGGGAGTTTTCTCTGCGGAGGATGGTTGCATCGATAAAGTTACCGGTCTCGTTGACAAGGTTGACGTTACCTTCTTTGGCAAAAAGCTGGTCATCTTTCGTAATAATCTGCACGTTGCCCTTGGCTTTGATGCGTTCCAGCTCAACATCGTAAACCATCCAGTCGGCTTTGATAGTTATGGTCGTCTGAAACTGTGGCGTTGACGACTGTTCAACATCATCCGCCACGACTTCGGCGTCTTCAATATCCTCTTCCAGGAGATCCGCCCAGAACGAAGACTGTACCTCGGCCTGAGGGCGCTGGGGGGGGAGTTTCTCGTTCTTGGTCAGAATGACATTTCCCTGGGCAATAATACTGTTCGGGTCATCATACCGTGCAATTCTGTCCGCAGAAATATTCCATTGCTCCGTCGAGGTTTTTTCGGCATGTGCCTGACGGAGAGTGGTGCAGAAAACCAGGCAAAGAAGTACAATGAGAGCAGGCTGAAAATGGGAGACGCGGAAAAAACCACAGGGCACGGTATACTCCTTTCGAGAAATCAGTAATAGCGGTGTAATAAGCTTCCCTCTTTATAAAGAAAAGAGTAGATTCTATATCCTTGGTGCGTGTGAGGTCAAGAGTGCAATTTTACAAGGTGGTCTAAAGCGTTATCACGGCACGAAATGTACGGTCCAGAGCGAACACTGTCAAGTTTAAAGTCACCTCCTGTCTGATAGGTAACCCGGATATCCCACCAGCCGACAATGTTTATGAGAAGTTCGGGGGAATGAGAATATATCTCTCATATAACAAGGGAAATGAGTGTTGAACGATGTATGCGCAGCACCCCGTATCCAGAACAAAAAGATGGTGTACACACGCTTTCCGGATGGTGTCGTTTCAAATATTATTTGTGTTTCGTTGAAATTGACAGTACTAGTGTGTCGGGGAATCAGTATTGTACGAATTATTATCCTGATTTTTTGCAAGAAAATAATTCGTCAGAAGTTACTCCTGTTCCTTTGAGGAGGGAGTATATCGAACGTGGAAGGCTCATCACGTTGTTACAAAGGCGTGTGTGGCATCCAAGAGATGCCGATAACACCTTTTGTAAAAAAATGGAGGTATGTATTCAGCAACAGTCCTCATTTCAAACAGGTGCAAAATGAGGTGATCCGGCAGATTAACTTGCTGATCACATAAAACCGCCTGGAAAAATGAGATTATGCAAGGTGGCCATAAGTGGACCTTGCTGCCTGGTTACACCATGCTGAATGTATACCGGTAAAAGTGAGAATATAAAAAACGAGAAATGTCGTAAGGCAGGAGTGCGCATGAACTGCACTGGCGACATATATATCAACAGTGTGCCAGGGTCCCATCAGCTGTCAGCGTAATGGATCCGGTAAAAGGACAAAATATGGTAGTAAAGAAAAAGACGGAAAAAGAAAAAAAGACTATTCAATTAAAGGCGACCACCGGGGCGTGGTGGAAGAGTACAACCACACACGATGATTCATCCGACACTCCCGAATCTCAGGAACCGCAGAAGAAAGAGACTGCACCCTCAGAAGCAGTAGAAAAACCGGCTCCTGAGAGCGAACAAAAGGCGAAAAAGCCACAAAGGGCACCCAGAAAAAAAAGGACACCGAAGCCCACCACAGAAAAGGGAGAGACCGGGGTCGCGGAAGAGGAACAGGAGAAGCCCAAAAAGGCTACACCTGCCAAAAAACCTTCGGGGCGGCGGAGCCCCAGAAAACCAAAAGAGACGGTTGATAACACAACATCACCGGTTGACACTGCAGCGCCCGAAAAAATGGAGGACGTTGCCGGCAGGGACGCAGAGCTATCGCCTGGAGAGGAGCACCCTGCCGAGACGAAAGCACCGGCAAAACGGTCAAGGGGACGAAGGGGCAGAGGCTCAGGGAAAAAGAAACCCGCCGTCGAAGATTCTGCCATAGACAACAATGTCCCGGAGACGAGTTCGGAAACCACCGCTGAACCTGCCGTAAAAAAACAGGCACCCAGCCGGCAGGATGCTGCTTCGACAGCTGTGGCTGAGACTGTGGCTGAGACGAATAAACAGGCTGACTCTCCGGAGACGCGGCCGCAAAAAGAAAAAACCACAAAAACCGCGCCACCTAAAGACGAGCCAAAGAAGGTCTGTAAACTTCTTATTAATGCGGAAGAGCCTGAAGAATGCAGACTGGCTCTGCTGGAAGACGGGCGGCTGGAATCCATCCACGTCTCAACGATTTCCAGGACCCAGACTAAAAGCAATATCTACAAGGCCCGTATTGTTGCCATCGAGCCGAGCCTGCAGGCGGCGTTTGTTGATTACGGTACGGACAAAAACGGATTTCTGCCGTTTAGTGAGATCCATCCGGAATATTATAAGCAGGGGCTGAGCCCCGAAGTTCTCCATCAGGTGGAAAATCACCAATGGAAAAAGCTCAGTATAACTGATGTCGTTGAAAAGGGGCAGGAGATCCTGGCCCAGGTGGTCAAGGAAGAGGTCGGGAAGAAAGGTGCGAACATGACCACCTTCCTCTCAATCCCAGGACGATGTGTTGTGTTGATGCCGGGGTCCGATTCGGCGGGGATTTCCAGGAAAATTTCCGGCGAACAGCGAAGATCCCAGCTGCGGGATACCATGCTCTCCATGGGGTTACCCGAGGGGATAGGCTGGATTGTTCGTACCGCCAGCGTCGATATAACCCAGGAAACTTTGTCGCGGGATGTTGAGTATCTGCTCGAGCTATGGGGTGAGATCAAGAACAGGGGCCAGGAGCTGGATGGCGTCGGCCTGGTCTACGAGGACCACCGAAGTGTCCTCAGGTTCCTGCGAGAACACTATGATCCCTCCATTCAGGAGATACTGGTTGATGACCGAACGGCCCTGGACCAGGTAAATGAGTTCGTCAAGATGCTCCCGGAACAGCAGAGAAGTGTCAAGGTCCGTTACCACCAGGGCGCTCGACCGATTTTTAATCAATACAGCGTTGAGGATCAGATAGAATCGATTTATCAGCCGCAGGTTAATCTTCCTTCGGGAGGATCGATTGTTATTGATCCGACCGAGGCGCTGGTGGCCATCGATGTGAACTCCGGCTCTACCTCCAAAGGAAAGAATTTTGAAGCCTCCATCTTTCAGGCCAACATGGAGGCGGCAACGGAACTGGCCAGGCAACTGAGGCTGAGAGATCTTGGCGGCTTAATCGTGGTCGACTTTATCGATATGCGAAACAAAAAGCATATCCTTGCCGTTGAAAGAGAAGTCAAGATCGCCATGAAAAAGGACAAGGCCAAGGTGGATTTCAGCAGGATATCCAAATTTGGGCTGATGCAGATTTCGCGGCAAAAACTCGGCTCCCCCATAGAGGCGGGAAATTATCGCAGGTGCGAGCATTGCAAAGGGCGGGGCTCGGTACGATCGGTCGAGACGCTTTCGCTCTATTATCTGCGACGAATCCAGACCGGAGCCAGCCGCAAGCCGGTCGAGACCATTGAGTGTCACTTTCCTCTTGATGTGGCCTCGTACCTGCTCAATAATAAAAGAAGTGAACTCAGCGATTTGGAAAAGCGTTACCAGGTCCAAATCAACATCGTTGCCGAAGCGGATATGAAGCCGGCAGACAACGAACTGCTTTTCCATAAGGCAGAAAAAGAAGCCATTTCCAAAAAACAGGCTTGAGTTACCGATCAATTTGGAGTATATAGCAACTCTTCCATGCACCAGTAGCTCAGCTGGATAGAGTACCTGACTACGAATCAGGGGGTCACAGGTTCGAATCCTGTCTGGTGTACCAGAAATTCAAGGACCTACAGTTTTAAACTGTAGGTCCTTTTTTCGTTTCTACAGCGCTGTTGTATGAGGTTAAGTGGCTCTACGTCAAAAAAAAACCTGTTGATGCAGAATGCATCAACAGGTTTTTAGCCACTAAAACTCTAGCTATTATAATTTATAGGCGTTTTTCTCTTTTCTTCTGCGTACCATCCCGGTAAGACCGGCAACACCGGCACCGAACAGCAGCATGGAAGCTGGTTCCGGGGCAGGTGATACATTGGAGACCATGACTACGAAATCAGTGTAGTCTCTATCACCTCCATTGTATAAATCTTCCCAAGCCAGTATATACTCACTGTCTAGCCAGTTTTGTGCGGAAAGATCTGGTAATTTTACCATATCACCAGTTCCCTGGTAGGCGTACATGTGATCTTTGTCATCTTTATTATAATCTGTGTTACTATAAAACAATCCCCCGCCATCTTTTGCAGATGAATCCAGGTAGAACCCAAACTGGCCAGCTTTAAAATCTTTTTCACTGTCGACATTCCAAACAAACACGCTACCATCGTCCTTGATGGTTATGGACACCTGAGCCCCAGCTCCAGAAGACCCACCGAAGAGCTCGACTTTGTTCTCTGTGTTATTGTAATCGTACAGACCAAAGGTGTTGGTGTTGGCAAAACCCGCAAGTTCTATAATAAGGGTTGCGAACGCTCCATTTGCCGCTCCGGTGATAGACCAGTTAGAGTCATAGTCATCTGCAAGCATATCCGTGCTGACATTTACTGTACTGTCGACAATCTTTGTTGGGTCCTCTTTGGTAACAGGATCCACAGTGATATTATCAAAGACTGTTTGCAGTGCATTTGCTGCATTAGCATTTCCGGTACCAGATCCAAACGGAAGCACATCAGCCACTGCATTGTTCGCCAAGAAACACATCCCGATAGTTGCAAAGAATGCACTTTTTAAAATAGCTTTCTTCATAGATTGCTCTCCTTTTGTTTTTGTCTCTTTCATCAAGACACGTTTGATTGATATATTTTTCTTACAGGAACACTGTCGATTAATAAGCATATTTTGTGCCAGTAATTGAGGAATGTATTGTTTGATAGGAAAAAGTGTTGTGGTAGCAATTTGCTGTGATCAGTGGTGCCTCTAAAGTTAAGAAATTAAACAAAAAAAAGTAGACATTAAAAAGGAAGAGAAGTTTTTTGTGATAATTATTGAATTTATAAATTATTCTCATGTGAGAAATTGTATTATGTTAGGTGTTTAATTTAATGTAGTATTTAAGGTGACCACCGGAGTAGTTAGGAAAAATTCTTAAAAAGTCTATGGGAAGTGCGTGAAATTTGCGAATCAAGAAAATCCAAAAAACCAGATTTTAATTTGGTAGTTTTGGACTAAATTCATATCAATTCTCTCATTGTCATTTCGAATGAACAAAAAAAGGGCAGGGTCATTTCTGACCCTGCCCTTTTTTTCTGTTTATATCGTACTGCTATTTCTTTCTTCGAATTCTCCGTCCTATAAGGCCGGCCAGGCCGGTTCCGAAGAGGAGCATGGTGGCCGGCTCCGGAGCGGGAGATACGCCGATAAGGTTATCGTTGCCACATTCCATGGTGTTTGAGGCTGTGAAATATCCTTTGTAAGGGACCTCTTCGTCCAGAAGAAAGCTGATATCCATCCCTACAACGTTATGGCCTATACCTAGCAAGCCGTTGTATGTCTCAAAATAGGTATAATCGAAACTGAGTCCTGTTTCTATCGTTTCGCCTCCAGAATCATACAGCCATGGATTCGAACCCTGATTCTGGGCATAATATGCAGTGAGAGTAGAGGAGTCTGGAGATAGACGGAGAATATCATACGTTTTGGCTGACCAGTTCATGTCCAGGACATAGTCATAACCAAATGTATCCTTAACCGACATCGAATTGTCGGTGGAATGATTATGGATATCACCATATTCAGCATTACCGTCAATATCGATGAAAACATCGCCCGCAGTATAAGTATGTCCGTTCGCGCGTTGGCCATTCATAAAGTCATAGCCACCAACCATTTCCAGCATTATTTTTTGGGCCGATTTCTCAACATAAAACGCTTCAAGATCCCAGGCCTGGCTCCTTTCCATACCCGGCTCGACTTCGTTGTCCTCGATTTTGCCATGCCAGCCTGTTTCTCTTTTAGAGTTTTCATCATAAGCAGTAATTTCGACCATTTCTGCCCACGCGCTTCCGCTGGTTAGAAACAACAGCATGGCACCCAAAAGTGAAGCTACATGTAATCCTTTCACAATACCCCTCTTATGTCCCAGGAATGAATCTTATCAACATCATTTCTACGTAAAGAAAACCAAACCAATATTTCAGAATGGTGATGGAGCAATTTTCAGGCCAAAATTGTTTCGTAAGTTAAAATTTCTTTACTGCCTGTAATTGCGAGGTAAAATTATAATTGGAGGATATTTGCAAAGTTTCCTGCATGCATTCTTTCCAGAATTGTATATATAAAATTGAAAAATATGGACACCCAGTTTATCCGGTAACAATGATGAATGGGGGCCCAAAGCGTGTTGAGATGTGCATTTGTTTAATTTGCTTTAAGCTGCCAGGCTGTCACCAATGGTGCATCTTGCTCACCCCGGGAGAAATATCATCATGCTCACATGCTATGGCTGGACACCCTCCATTGGTGACCCCACCTTTTTAGGTTGGGTCACTGTCTGCGTCTACTTCCTGACAGCTATTCTCTGCCTGGCGGTCTACAGGCGCTGTCTGCAGCCGTCAACACAGGTAGCCGACAACAATTATTTCCCGGCTACCCGCTGGATATGGTTTGGGCTTTTCCTGGCCTTTGTCTTTCTGGGGGTGAACAAACAGCTGGATCTTCAGACCCTGCTTACGGCATTTGGCAGAAATATAGCGCGTCAGCAAGGTTGGTATGCCGAACGGTTGGCCCTTACAGGGGCAGCCCTTGTCGTTGTTTATGTTATCATCAGGGCCTCGTTATTTCTTCATCTGGATAGGTTTGTCGATGGTCGGCTGTTGGCCATAAAGATGAACTGGATTCTGGAGTTGGGCGGAATCAGTCTGGTTTTTTTGGGTGGTTTGTGCCGATGGAAACAGATGAGACCGGGTGGAAAATGACCGCGAAAAAATACAAATATTTAACTTACCTTCCGGTAACTCAGCTCTTTTAATTACGTATTCGTAATTAAAAAGCCATCTGAATGATTGTTGACGAGAACTCAATAACCGTTGCAAATACATGTTAACTAACCGATATATTTGTTTTAATTAAGTTCGTTAAGGGGATGAGTTGTCGAGATTGTGAAGTTGGCATATTTCTTGTTATACCTATCAACAAAATGAACTTTGGACTGTTTTCTCATCTGTTTTGCATTGCCAAAACAAAGGGCATGTTCGCGAATTAAAGCGGCCACAAATGACAGAAAGAGAAAGTGGGAGAAACGCAACTATTATTCGAGGCAACGACCCGACCAGGATAGGGACTTCAGGTAAAACAACATGTATAGAGCCAATAGCATCTTTCAGAAGGGTAGAACCTCCAGGCAGCCTTTTTTTATAGTGTTCTGCACACTACTCGGTTGCCTGGTTGGGGCAACACTTGCCTCGGCAAAAGACTACTCGTTTGCCTGGTCAGCAAACCCGGAACCTGTCGAAGGCTACAAACTCTATTATAAGAAAGGCGGTGATGCTGCTCCCCCTTTTGACGGGACAGCATCTCCCCAAGGGTCATCACCCATTGATCTGGGAAACCGGACGTCATTCACCATTACCGGCCTGGAAGATAACACCACCTACCACTTTGCCCTGACCGCCTACAATGGCGACGACGAAAGTGGAATGACGGAGATAATCTCTGTTTTTGGCCCAGCAACAGACCCAGCACCTCCGGCCATAGATCCCCTGAATGCTGTCATTACCACAGACAGCCAGGCAGGCGAGGCACCGTTCACCGTTACCTTTGATGCATCGGCTTCCAGCGGCCTGATCAGCAGCTATTTATGGACCTTTGGCGATAGCGAGACAGCAGCCGGGGCTATCGCCTCGCACACCTATCAAACTGCCGGCACATATACCGCCATTCTTACCGTTCTGGATACAGATGGCTGGTCGCAACAGGCCGCTGTTGAAATTCAGGTAGACGAACCCCTTACATCATCGTCAGTGCCGGACACTCCGCCGGCTGGGGATGTCTCATCGACCAGTGGTACTGGAAATGAACCGGTAACAGAGCCCAGCGACGGTGGTGGAGTTATCCCCGAACAACTACCGGGCACCACGGTTCCCTCTGACGCGACTGATAATTCGAGCGCAGAGGGTGATGACGGAAGTGGAGAGACCGCTGCTGCAACCCCTGATGATAATGGTACCCCAATAACTCCCGCGAAGAGCATGACCATCGAGGTAGGGGAGGTAACTGTCAACCAGGAATGGGTTACCGTTCTCTTTGAAAACACTTTTAGTGAGCCCGTCGTCATTGCCGCACCGCCCATTACAATGAATGAGCAGGAGCCTGTTCTGGCGAGGATCCGCAATGTCGATCAACAGGGCTTTGAGGTCCGCCTCCAGGAGTGGGACTATCAGGATGACAGGCACGCCCCGGAAATTCTCCATTATATGGTAATCGAAGAAGGTATTCACACGCTCGATGATGGTACTAAAATAGAAGCAGGCAAATTCAATGGTTCCAGAAGATTCAAGGATGTGATCCTGCAACAAGCCTACGACCTCACGCCGGTGATCCTCACCCAGGTACTCACCGTCAATGAAACCGATGCTGTAACCGGAAGAATCAGAAAAAGCACACAAGGCTCATTTCAGTACAAATTACAGGAGCAGGAAGCCAACCAAAGACTGCATTTAAGGGAGACCGTCGGGTACATCGCATGGGAACCGGGTAAAGGGGAGTTCTCCGGGCTTCTCTATGAAGCCGGTTTCGCATCGAGCAGCGTAACTCATAGATGGTATGACCTCAGCTTTCAAACCGAGTTTTCCGACCTGCCATTTTTTATCGCCGGAATGCAAGACTGTGCTGGTGGCAACACTGCGGCTGTCCGAAGCCAAAAGCTCCGTCAAACAGCAATCCAGGTGAAGATTGAAGAAGAGCAGTCAAGGGATGATGAGGTCAGGCATATTGGAGAAAGTGTTGGTTATTTGGTAATTGGCAGTGCAATTAAGGTAAAGGAGTAGCTGTTAATTTTACAAATAATTCTCATCATTCCGATTGAAGGGTGAAATGTTATCCTGGTAAAGTGTTCTAAATTTGTTGGCACTCCACATTATGAAGGAACTGGCAGCTACAAAAGGTCAATTGGACGCATAGCATCCTATCTCAGTCGTATAAAAAGGTATTGCAAATCAAATGCAAGAAAAGATCGGTCAAATAAATCTGCTACGTCATAAGGGAAATTCGAAGAGGCTAAATATGCGTTTAGGGTTAATTATTTTATTTTTGTTGTTTAATTTATCCATTTCAGATTTAGCCGATGCAGCAATGCCGTCGGCACCCCAAGATTTTATGTTAGCTAACAAAACGACACGTGAAATACATCAACATGGGATCACTTGGACTTTTGCGGAACCAGTTGAGTATGGCCAATTTGCTAATGGAGATTATTGGGTGCTTGATTCAGGTGCTGGCGTCAGTATTGTGCAGATTGAACCATTAAGTACTGAGATTTCAGGCCGAATTATGCATGGGTCTATGGTCAACCCCTCCAATTCTAAGAATGGTTACGATAGTTCTATCGCGCAAATCCAATTTGACCCTTCTCTTAATGTAGGGCGCCCAGCGGGAGAAGAACTGTCCGTTAACAATCCGTTAGTAATTCATGATGACTCATCATTGGTCTCCACCAGAACACATCGGGACCCGGCCAAACGCCCACAGTTGGTTGATGCTGCTGTTTTGACAGTTTTAAAAACAGCACCTCCTTCTGGAAGCTTCCGTCCACCCTATGCAGGCAATGATAAAATCCCCAGGTGGAATATTTCTGATATCAAGTGGCACTTACTACCCCGATTACCCAATTCTTTAATATCTAATCAACCAGATCTTGAACTTTTGGCCTCAAAGATTGAGCGTGTTTGGCTTGATCATGGAGGCGGAATATGGACAGGGCGTTATTTGCATCCGTCTAACAATATGCCAGATTATGGAAGAGATATGGCAAACGTTACGGGTGATATTGCTCTTGCGTTGCTCTTTGATTTTGACAGAACTACTCTAACACCATTGATGATCAGCTTTTTACAATTGGGAATAGATTGGTACGGAGTAACAGAGAGTATGTCTAACATCCTTGAAGTCAGCACGCAAGGCGGATTATGGATGGGTGGAGGTGGCCATGGCCATGGGCGAAAATGGCCAATAGCATTTGCTGGTATAATGTTTAACGATACCGATATATTAAAGTATGCAGACGCTTCAGTGTATCCAATATTCCAAGAAGAACAGCAATTTTTTTATGTTACTCAGGCGGACGTTGATCAGCAGCGTTATACAGTTGACGGGCGTCCGCGGGTTCCGTATGCGTCGACAATGATAGGTGAAGCTGAATGGGGCGAGCAACACCTGAATGCACCACAAAGAGATGGCTCCAACTGGGATGCGTCTTATAGAGACATAGTGTCAAAGTCTATCGCAAGCCATGCTTTGGCGGCGACTATAATGAATACTAAAGGTATCTGGAAATGGGATTCTTTTTTTGATTATCAAGATAGGTGGGCTAAATATAGAAAAGAAACTGGTCAGACAATAACTTATTCGAGTTTTGCAGATGAGGTGTGGGCTACTTTTAGATACCATATAACCCAATAAAAGGCCTACATGAAACGGAATCCAATAATGGTAAAGATAATAACCTACTATTTTAAAAACTTTTGCTGGAAACTATAAAGGATTCTGGTAATAAGAGAAACTTTTCTGTAGTTACCTTTGAGCCTTTAAATAACTCTGTAACCATTTTTTTGTTTAGCAATTTCGCGCTTTCAGTTAGACGAACTGCTTGATCAACTGAAGTTGCCTTGTTCCAATGTCCGAGTTGAAAGTTCATAACTAGCCATACACGTATAGGACGAGGAAGCCAATGGAAAATTGGGGTCATACAGTGTGGCTCTATCGGAAACCAATAGTTCGGTGTTTGAACAAAAAAATATGGCGCAATTCTCATAATTTCGTTCGCATACTTCAGCATTCTATTCCAATCGCCCACATGTTCAATGAATGAGTTGGAGTGAGCGATATCAAAATAATTGTTCTCGTAAATTGATAGGTCACATGCATCTGCAGCGACATAACGAAAAAAATTATCTTCTTCTGATACAATAAAATCAGGCAAGTTAATGATTGTAATATTTACTACGTTTTCTTTAAGAAAACTATCGGGAATAATGTTCCAATATTCTTTTGTACCACCAATGTCGGCTATGGAAACATGCCCTTTTTCGTTGTAAATTTGTTGAATTTTTTCTAAAAGTGGTGTAATTCGTCGGGATCTCAGTTGTGACCCAAGAGATTTATCGTTTTTATAATTTGTTATTTTTCTTGTAAGTTTCTTGAAAAGAAAAGACATCTTTTTTCTCTCTATTTTTGAAATTTTTATTACTTTATCTAAGCTAAATTGAATAATTTAAGCCCAGGTTTTTTAGCGCTCTTGTTTTTTTTAGGGGTTGCAATTTTTTTGGTTAAAAAAGACGAATTAATCGTGCCAATTATAATTGCAATGTGCTTTTTGCCAGCGGACAAATCAGTACAGCTTTTTGGATTAGATTTTCAAGCAGTTCGAATAATGTCTTTACTGGCATTTTGCAGGATAGATTTCAGCACTAAGCACATCAACTTAAAAGATAATCCCATAGACATACTTTTTCTTTCGTACAATTTTGTTGGTGCATTGATTTATATTGTACAAAGTTCTAACCATTTAGGTGCATTTGTATATAAAAGTGGAACGTTAATCGATAGTATAATTTTATATATTGTTTTTCGTTATACAATACAAAGAAAAGAGCAGCTGTTCCTAATAGTTAAAGCAATTTCAATATGTGTAATAATTCTACTTCCGTTTATTATATTTGAATATTTCTCTGCAACAAATTTATTTTCAATCCTGGGACGTAGTGCTGTTGCTTTTCGTGACGGAGAGGTTAGAGCCGCTGGTACTTTCAGTCATTCCATTTTATTAGGTTCTTTTGCTGTCTCTATTCTTCCTGTTATATGGGCAAACTACAGGATAAGCAAAAGTCTATTTCATGCTTTTGCGACGCTGTGTTGCCTGTTTTTCATTTTTGCCTGTTCTTCAAGCGGTCCTATAGTAGTCCTGGCTGGCGTCATATTTTTCCTGTCTTTTTTTAACCTGAAGCAATATAGTTCTTCATTATCTTGGTGTGTTCTAGTTTTAGCAGTTATAATTCACATTATAAGAGAAGCACCTCTCTGGCATTTCATTTTTGTGCGAATTTCCATAAAAGACAGCTCAACGGGTTACCACAGATATATGCTGACTGAAGCGGCCATTAAAGAGTTCTGGAACTGGTGGCTCTTGGGTTACGGGGACCTTGCACCTCAATGGCATTTAAAGTATTGGCCCTGGACTCATGCACATTTTACTGACATTACAAATCATTACATATTGGAGGGGATTCGTGGTGGATTTTTCACCATGCTAATTTTTGTTATTTTATGTTATTTAGTTATCAAGACGTTGGGAACATTCTCAATAACTCAAACTGATAGGAATGAACAATGGCTTTGGTGGGGGTTTACCGTAATGATGATTTCCCACTGCATCACATTTCTATCTGTTGCTTATTTTGGCCAGATTACCATGCTCCTATATTTGACAATTGCTGTTGCGGCGTATGCCCATGATGAATCAAATAAAATAAAAGCTAACGATTCAAGCTCTCACCTAAAGACGCCCAGAAAATCTTACCCATTGAGAAATCCAAGACTTTCACGCAAATGATGATCCTGTAAGAAAATCACGAATTGTTTTAATAAGATAGGGAGATGGCCCTCGATCTTTTACCTGTTTTGAGTTTTGTTTTATCCTATTTAATTCCTTTAATTTCAACAGAAGTTGAGCTTCGTCGAATGCAACCTCAATATATTCAAGTTTCATGAACTTTTCGGCAGTAGCAAGCTGGTGGTTATTACGGTGTTCACCTAATTCTGCTCGTCGGGGCACTACAATGATTGGTTTTTGAAGCTCTAACGCTGTAATAATGGTTCCCATTCCAGCGTGGGCAATGACGAGCTCAGCAGATTCAAATTTATTTTTAAACTCAACAGGCTCTAGAAAATTTTCACACTTGATGTTCCTTGGTTTTATCTTACTGGAACCAATTTGAGCAAAAACTATTTCGTTTGAGTCAATCGCCCAATTATCGACCGCCCGAATTAGTCTATCAAACGGAAGTTGTTCACCTACTGTAACGAAAATCAAAGGACCGCTCCTAAATATTGAGGGCCACTAGGCGTGGCAAGGTGTTCCCATTGGGTTAGCCACATATCAGCATGCCTTTGTATTTTTTGTCCAGATAGAGAAAGTTGATCAACGTTAGCAATACTATCTAGCCAAATAGTTTTTGCACCAAACTTTTTCCCAAAAAAGAGCGCAAAAAAACCTGGTGCAGCTCCAGTAGAAACAACCACGTCCGGTCTTATAATAATTACATGTTTCAACATGATAAGAGCCAGGTAAAGAACTCGTAATTTATTCCAGCGGCTGGCATCTGGGGCCAGCAAAAATTTACTGTCGCCTACAGTGACTCTGTATTTAGACTCAGTCGTGATAAATATTTTCTCGCACCCATCGAAAGCAGGCAGCAGACGATTCAGCTGAATCCAGTGCCCTCCCGATGAGGCGACTAACATTACCTTCTTCTTTTTCATGTCATTACCCTCTAATCGAAAACAAATACCAAAATTGGAGTTTTGTAGTATTTTTTAAATCTTTACCCGGCTGGAATCGTCGCGATGCCAACCTGTGTATCCCACATATCGAGTATGTTTTTTTGCTAGGAGGCGGGTTCTTAAATTGACATATAGATATACAGGAATCATTGGCCAGAGGCTAACCTTGCTAAGTATTTTAAATACAGCATTCCCATATCTTTTATCTTCGTTTCTCTGCAAATCCGGATATTTTTGTTTCAGTTCGTAAACACCCAAACGACTGCGGGTTTTTATTTTGAGTAGACCTTCCAGAGTAAGAGGGCCCCGGACTAAAGAACAACAAGAATTTACTGTCGTTCGTTCATGCATTTGAAAAAGTGCACGGACATATCCATCATCGGCTATTATCTGTGGAAATTCAGCGAACCTTTTTCTCCCTTCCTCTGATAGGGCATAGACGCCAGTACCTATCATCCCCTCTTGCACGTATGGCAGTTGATTCCAAACTTCATAATAACTGCGCACTGACCAAGAAGCATGGCGGATGTCCATCTGCATTTGTGGAGCAGCTGCAAGAAACCGCCCCGAATTCAAAACAGCAGCAACTTGTTGAATCGACTCAAGTGAAAGAACAATATCGGCGTCCAGATAAAAACGAGGAAAACCTTTAGCCACAGCATCACCGAGGTTCAATGCATTGGTTTTGGATGGAATCGGGGTTTCAATACATTTTATTGCGCCACTGACAGATCTTGCAACCTCAGGTGTATTGTCCGAACACCCATTACACACGACTACTACCTCCAACCACCCTTCGATTACACCTTGCACAAGTGGTTGAAGGGTTCGAGCTATGACGTTTTCTTCATTGTGGGCAGGAATGATTATAGATATCATATTGGACACCAATCCAACTTCCGTTTCGTTAACATTTTGATTACATTCACGGGCGAGTTGATTCTTAAGATGTCTGCCATTCTTTGCTTCGCTGCCATATTTCCTTCCAAATTTCAGATCTTTCCTTAAATTTCGTATTGTATATATGCTTTAAAATGCTACAGCTAAGCATTCGAGACAGTACTGAAATTCGCAACATGTAAAGTCCGATTTTGGCAGTGATTGGCCTCCAGTGTTTCTGTATCAATTGCTCTTTGGCCCGAAAAAGGCGGATCATTTTGTCTGCCCGAACTTTCTCTGATGCGCCATTATAGTGCACAATGGTAGCTTCTGGTGTTATTACAGGCCTGGCACCTTTGTTCCTGGCTCTCATGCACAAATCTGCATCTTCACCGTACATAAAGAAAGTAGTGTCGAAGCCACCGAGGGTTGTCCATAACTCTTTTTCTATCATCAGAAAACAGCCTGTTACAATATCTACCTCCCTTACGTCATCTCGCTTCCATTTGCCGTATGACTCAGGGTCGAACAAAATGTTTCTTCTGAAAAGTGAGGCCAAACCTGATGCATAACAAAAGAGACTCCACAGAGACGGGGATTTCCAGCAAGAAGTAGGGTTCAGTGAACGATCCCCAAATAATGTACGCCCTCCATAAACTCTCCCCTCAGGGTGCTTTTGAGCGTAAGCAAGTAACTTTTGTATAGCACCCTCCAGGATTATTGTATCTGGGTTGAGTAACAGTAAGTATCTTCCTCTTGCTTCCTTTGAAGCAAGATTATTAGCCCTGGCAAAGCCAAGGTTTTCTTTAGATGGGATAAGTTTTACGCCTGGAAAAAACGCAACAATCGCTTCGGCGGATCCGTCTCTGGAATTATTATCAACAACAATAAGCTCAAAAGACACTCCTGTAGTCTGCTCGTAGACAGATCGTAGACAAGCCACCGTCATTTCTTTTGTGTTATAGCTTATAACAATTATGCTTAGTTGAGGCATACAGAGTTTCTAAAGTTCAATTTTATATATTGGAAGTAATGCGTTGTCTCTTTTTCAATTTCTTTTTGTGAATCCGTTTGATAGTTCCAAGGATTGATTTCACTTTATCAGCAAGGCTAGATCATTCATCCATGTTGGTTCTAACTCGAATCAATTATAGGACGGGCATAGTGCTGAGATACGCTCAATCAATAATCATTCTAAAGAATATTGTTCCAAGGTGAGTGTCTGCACCTGCACTGATTTATACAAATCATGATTGTAAGTATTTATGCAATTGGGCTTGATCTTTTCTGTCCCAATAAAGAACTCACAAGGTCATCCATTAAAACTTCACTGCAGGGTACCCCCCCTTGTAGTATGGGCACTATCTAAGAGACAGTAGCCAGTTATATATCACTCGAGGTAAGTTTGCTTTTATTGAAGATTTAAATGCGCCTAAATAAAGTAAGAAAATATCTTTTAAACCAATTCCCTTTAACAATGCTAATCGAATTGGCATAGTTTTGCTATCGACAAAAAACTGTTTTTTATTTATGTTTCCACTAACCGGTTTAATAAGTTGTGCGTTCTTGCCATTTAAAGCCCAAGAGACATCAGTTTCAGTAAGAGTCATAACTTTTGATAATTTATTGCAAATCAGATGTCCTTTTTCTGTGTTTGACAATATAAGTGATATTCCTTTGTAAAATTCTTTTTTAATATTATGAACATAGTTTTCAATTCCCCAAAAATCACCCATTGTTAAATCTGATTGTCGATGTAATGTTGCATATGGACACTTTTCGCAACTTGCTCTCTGCATAACCCCCTTCATGTAGGCCATAAGATATGAATTTATTTCAGTTGATTTACTTTTTTTGTTTTCAAATTCGATCGTTGTATAGGCCAAAGATTTAATATTTCCTCTACTCACTTTATCGCGAAACCGAAAATTTGTTACAGATGATTTTTCACTTTTTTCTAATGAACAAATATACATGTGAAAAGCAGCTGGACTTGTTACGCCATGACAAATAAAATCAACTAACAACAATTTATCATAGTCTTTCCTTAAGAAAGTTCGTAAGCCATGCACTTGACAAGGTGTTCCACAAAATAAAACATGTTCATCGTTCTGTAATTTCCCACGAATTTCCACATAACAATTGCCGATTTCACTCTGAACATATTTTGATTGTCGTAAACTATCTAAGTCATCTAATTTATCTATTCCCTTGTGGCAAACTGTCCAATTTTCGTCAAACAATGCTCCATAAACGGTAGTGTTGTTTTGATTGAATACAACTTCAGCTATCGCGGAGAAAGCTCCCCCTGATGTGCTATCCTTCCTGATATAATCATTATTATGCCACCCATAATAACAACGCGTTTTCTGAACATGTTCTGCACTTTTATTCGATTCGTGGAATGGACAAGCATTATAACATTTAGCACAGTCTATACATGCTTCTTCATTTATTACAGGATAAGAAAAACCATCGTTTGCTGCTTGCATAGTGATACAAGTAACAGGGCAAATTTGCTGACAACTTCCACATCCACAACAGTTCATTGCATGGTTATTTAATAGATACATTACTTTCCTTCTAATTCTTATATTCTCGACAGCCTAGGAAACGTTACATAGTACATAGATGGTCGTAATCATCATCGGTAAAATATAAATCAATGGCTTGTGAAACACTTTCAAATTGCGATGCATTTCGTGACCCTATTAAAAAAGAGTCAATAAGTTTATTATTATACAGCCAAGAATATGTTAATGTTGTCAATGGTGTACCCATTGACTTCGCAATTTTCTTTATAAGATCAATTTTATCGAAAACTTCATCAGTCAGTATTGATTCATATAGGCGAGACCTCAGTTGTAATCGTGAATTTTGAGGATATATTGTGTTTTTTTTGTATTTACCTGTTAAGAGCCCTCCTGCTAGAGGACCATATCCGACATATAAAATATTGTTATCTTTGCAAAAAGGTATTAGTGAGTCTTCGTCAGATCGGTTAATGATACTATACGAATTTTGTACGACTTTATATTCTGCCAATGAATTATCTCTACTGATCTTAAGAGAGTTTTGTAAGTAATCTAAATCTATATTTGATGCACCTATAACTCTGATTTTTCCTTCATTGATCAAATTATTTAAAGTAGACAACGTTTCAATAATTGGAGTCTCTGGATCTGGTACATGAATATAAAATAAATCGAGATAGTCTATCTGTAATCTTTTCAATGACTGATTGACTTGTTTGTTTAGATACTTTTTTGAAAGACCTTTTTTTCCGAAAGAGAATTTGCTGTGGACTTTGCTGCCAACCTTAGACGAAATAATTATCTTTTCTCGGGGAATCTTGTGTTTTTTAATCCATGTTCCCAGTATTTCTTCGCTTTTTCCAGCGGCGTAGGTAGTTGCTGTATCGAAATGATTAATTCCAAAATTATAGGCTAAATTTAATATTTCATGAGAAGCAGCTTCGCTATCTCCTTTCCCAACTAATTTCGGATCACTACCAATACCTCCAAAGTTTGAACATCCAAAACTAATTTTAGAGATTCGAATATCGCTGCTTTTGATGATTGAATATTTCACGATCTGTCCTTAGTTTCGGAAACCAATGGAATTTTACCAGATAAAAAATCATGTATTCTTTTTTTCATCAGTGCCACATAATGCGAATTTGATAAATTTATCGATATCTTCATTGGCCAAATAGGGGGCAGCTTTCAAGACTTTATCATGTGGCCAAGCCCACCATTTAATTGAGAGCAATTTTTCGATAATCTCTGGTTTAAACCTGTAGCGAATAATCTTTGCTGGATTTCCAACTACAACTGCATACGGTGGTATATCTTTAGTCACAACGGCATTCATGCCGATTACTGCACCGTCGCCAATAGTGGTACCAGATAAAATACGAGCCCCATAACACAACCAGACATCATTACCAATAACAACATCTCCACGGTGCCGAGGGTAGCCCTTAAGGTGTCTGTATTCTTCAAAGAAAACAGAAAACGGATACGTGGTGACAAAATCTGTACGGTGATCACCAACTAATACGATTTCTACGTTTGGTCCAATAGAGCAATACTTTCCTATTTTGAATTTTCCATGTGTCCTTCCTAAAAACACATTTGGAGTTCCATAAGTCCAGTCACCCACGTCAAAATCGCTAAACCTAGGATTCGATCGTAAATATTTATTTCTTTTAGGTAAAAGCTTGTTACAAGCCGTTCCGAAAAATGAAGAAATTAACCTAGTCAATATTCGTCTTAACAATTGTGTCAATCCTTTTCTCAATTTTTAGAAAGTCATAAAACTCATCCTTACAAAATGCTCTGTTGTATTTCATTGAAATTACACAAAAAAGAGAGTTTTCTGTGTTGAAGTTGTATTGCATCTGATTGACTCAAGTATTGATTGCTATGAAAACAAAGCCATGCGTTGTATTCAAACATCTGTAAATATATTTGAAATTTGGTTTTGCATCTCCGGCACACTCTTTTTTAATATAGCTCGTAACTGCTCTTTTCGAGAAAATACGTTTATGATACCCTTGAGAATTTGCTCATTGGGCAGTTGTCGTAAGTCCAGAACACAATCCGCGACGCCTGCTGTTTCAAATACTCCAATGAATTTTTTACTGTACGCCATGCCTACAGCTGGTACACCCTGTGATAGGGCTGCAATGGTGGCATGCATTCTTGCTCCAAGAAAGAAATCACAAAGTCCAACGAAGTATTTCGTTTCGTTCTGATCATACCCCTTCTCCAAGACAACAATCTTTTCCCGCAGTTCTGGGCGTTGGTTATTCAAGGTCTCGAGGCTTGCAAGGTAGTCATCTTCCACTGCATAATCAGCCGAAGGCAAGACATGGGGAACCAGCAGCAACCGATAGTCAGCTAATTTTAAAAAATGGATTATAATTTCAGTTATCAAAGCTGAGTAATCACATTTCAGTCCAAACATATTATCACGGGTGTACCCCCCATTGTAGAGCAAGCCACTAATGTTCAGACCAATCAATCTCTGTCCTTTTTCTTTTATGTATTCAAGGAGGGCAATCTGCTCGGTCGCAGGGCGAATCGCTTCCAGTACGAAAGCCACATCCGGGCAAAGCCTTATTGCAGGGGATGTTCCAATCAGGTTTTCGACTGTCCCCACCCCTTCCCGATCACGGGAATAAATCGTTTTCGAATGGATAAGAACATTCTGAGCGAGTTTTCTGGCGAACAGGGTGTTAAAGGGCCCAAAAGTCTGAGGCAACAGGATGAATGGCTTACCGGTTAACTGGCAGATGCGTTTGAGGAGGTATCCTTGTAAAAAACGGGAAAGCCCATAAATGTCACTAAAACTGTCACCACCGGTGATGTCACAAACCAAATCACAGCGCAGCAGTTCACCTAAAGTAGACTTGTTTGCAGCGAGACGAGGCTTGATAAAAGGTAGAAGACGGCAGAGGAAGACCACCAACCCTATATGAAGAATATGATGTTGAGCCAGAAGGTTAGCACAATAACGTACCGGCCAGGTCGAAAATTTCTCATTCGCGCCATCTGTCTTTGTCATTTCAACACCCGGGTGTCGGCCACCAAACAGCGCAACCCTGGCACCGGGCCATCTTGTCCGGATCACTTTAATGCTAGACCAGGCCAGAGCGGAAACACCCAGATTACCTGTAGTGAATGAAGCACCAAGGAGGACGACGGATTTTATATCTAACTTATTGGGGTCGGCCATATCCTGTCTCTGTTTACAAAAGCCTAGCGTTATAATGACTTGCAAGTTTTTGTCGCGCTACAGGCAAAAAAACGAGCATCAAAGACGGCAATACCAGCGAAGTGATACATACCGAAATAAACCATAATGTACCAGACATATTGTTAATTACCGAGATATTCAACATAGCGGCTATCAACAAACCAAAGGTGAGCAAAACGTCCGAATGGGAAGAAATAGATAAGGGGATTTTCAGGTATTTTTTGTTCAAATATAGCGAACCCAAATAAGCACAGATTTCTCCTGTAATTCCGACAATTGCTATCCAGGCCATATTCATCTCTTGAATAACAACAAACACAACGCCTGCCAGGAAGAGTATTCGAATAGTATTCGCATACATGAGATTTGTCGTATTACCCTTCGCCATAGAAATCGTTGCCGGCAACACCCGCAATATGCGTATCGCCCACATAACGCTCAGCCAACCCACGAGTCCTCCTTCGACCCTGTATTGTGTTCCATATACCACTGGTAACAGCTTATCGCCGGTCAACAACATCAGTGTTCCAATAGCCAATACTCCTACAACTAAGCCCTGGGAGTATAAGCGGGCTTTGGCGGTAAAGGTCCTGTGTGAGTTTTGTTGCTTGGATAACATCGGTAGAAACAATAAGGAAGCTACGCGACCAAAGATCATCGCGGGCATCATAGCAAGCATGAATGCGGCCGAATACAAACCAACATCAGACATATCATAGGTTGAATTGAATAGCTTTTTGGCAGAACTCAATATGAATTTGTCTCCTTGCAAAATTCCAAACAGCAACAAGCCATTAATCAACAACGGCCAGCCAAATGATAAAAATCGTTTCGTATATTGTCGGTCGTTTGACCATCGGTATTTCCTGTCAGCGATAACATGTGTACCTGCTACCATTATCAATGTTTTTAATAGAAGCAGGCATAGCATTGCCCGATAATCACCAAACCATTCCCCTATTGGCCATGCGAGTATAAGCATGACAATTTGCGAAGTGATCTCAATAGAAGCGTTCGGCCAGAAGCGCAGTGTTCTTTCCATCCGCCGGGTGTCGAAGTGAAGAAAGCCGTTAATTAGCGGGATAAAGGCCAGAACATAGAAGGAACCCGTTGCTTCGGGAATGCTGAAGAGAGTCGCAACCGGACTTGCAAGAATGAGCAGAACTCCACAATTCACAACGCCTCGGACAGCCTGAAGGAGGTGGGCAACACTCTGAAATTTTTCATCATCTCCTTCAGGTGATTGTATTAATAACCGATCCAGGGATAAATTACTGATCATTTCCAGCAAAGAAACCACTAACAGAAAAACAGCAGCGATGCCAAAGTCAGCAGGACTGATTAATCGGGCAATGATGACATTTCGTCCCAAAGAACAAAACTGTGATGTCACCTGGGACACGCCGATTATGGCCCCACCTTTTGCAAACTGACCTTTTATATTCATGACTCAATTTTTCGATGTGCAATCAAAAACACTAAACAGCATGCAACTATGTTAAAATTCCTTACAAATAGCGCTAAAAGTCCTTTGCTTTATGGTATGCAGGCATTAAGGAAGAAAAATTCAATCTGCTGGGTGTAACTGAATGTTAATAAACAATACCCATTCGGAAATATCTCAATGCCGATACTATGAGGCAAATAGAAGCTTTAGGCGACGATCATTTATACGGCCCCCTTCGAAACCAGCACTGCAGGAACGGTCTTGAGTAGAATTTTGATATCAAGCCAGAATGACCAGCTTTCAATATATTCAAGGTCAAATTCCAGCCATTTCTCAAACGGCAAATTACTTCGCCCGGATATCTGCCAAATGCAGGTGAGGCCAGGTTGTACACTGAAACGTTTACGCTGAATGCCACGGTCAAAGAGATCAACGTCGCGGAGTGACATCGGGCGGGGGCCGACCAGGCTCATTTCGCCACGCAATACATTGATCAGCTGCGGCAACTCATCAATGCTTGTTTTTCGTATAAAATTACCGACTTTTGTTACCCGTGGATCATTCTTCATCTTGAAGATGGGACCGTCGGCCTCATTCAGATGCTCAACCTCCTTGAACCGTTCTTCTGCATCAATATACATTGAGCGGAATTTAAACATCGGGAAGATATGCTTGCGCATCCCGACCCTTGGCTGCACAAAAAAGACCGGGCCTGGGGAGTCAAGTTTTATGGCAATGGCAACCAGGATAAAAAGGGGGACAAGGAGCGGCAGGGCAAGCAGGGTGCAGGTGAAGTCAAACAGGCGCTTTGCCAATAACTGCTGGGCATCCTGGGCAACCGGCTCCATGGTCATGAGTGGGATCCCTTTGACGTTGGATAAACTTATGCGGGCAACCTGGATATTGAACACATCGGCCATGAAACGAAGCCTGATTCCTTCTTCCTCGCAGGCGAGGACGATTGGTTCCGCATCGCTTAACAGGGAGCGGGGGATGGCGATGATGACCTCATCGATAACATTATTTTTCAAACATTCATGGATATTTTCCACTGTACCGATCACCGGAATATCCATGACCCTGGTGCCGACAATGGATGGATCGGGATCGACAAAGCCGACAATTTCAACCCCCAGAAACAAATGTTCCTGAAGTGCTGTGACCAGCTCCTGGGCACGGCTTCTTGAGCCGATGATTAATACCCGAAGGGATTTCCTGCCCTTTCTGATCTGTTCCTTGAAATACGCCAGCGTCATCGCGCGGATGCCGAGCAGGGTGAACAGTTCGAGAACGGCAAAGAGTAAAATGACCAGTCGGCTGACATATTCGACCTGGAGAAAAAACAGCAGTCCAAGAATTGCGCCAACTGTTATAAGAGTCGCACGGATAATCGACCAGGCATAGCTGATCAGGCTGGTCTTGAAGGGGCTTCTGTACCCTCCGTAATAGGACAGCGTTCCGGTTATCAGTACCAGGATAAGAGGGATGATGAAGACATGAGAGTAGAAATGGAGTGGTGTCACCGTCGGCATCAGGAATTCCCTGGCCCAGAAGGATATGGCAAAGGTTATGATCGTACCCAGAATATCAATGAAGAACACTGTGTTGCCTAATTCGTTTGTGGTATCGCTTTGCATATCTGTAAAAATTAATAACTAGAGAGTGCTGTTCATATAGGTCAGAAAGACCGGATAAAACGATTTGATAAAATCCCTGCCCAAGGTTCGTGCCTCGTCCGGTCCCGACTGATCCATTGCAATCGATACTCTGACAAAGGCATGTTCCTGTTTTTTACCTGTGAGCTTGTTCAATACCCCGTTGATTTTGTTGCGGTACGCTTTTGTTACGGTTTTTTCATCGGCCTGGTACCAGTACATAACCAGCTCCTGCCGGTCTTCCAGGCTGGCTGTCATCTCCGCATAGTTTATCTGCTGCTGACCAACCCGGATATGCTGTTCGGATGGCCGGTTGACTGTCCAGCCCTGCCCTGGAAAGCAGACCAGCGGCGAGTGGGCCGCCGATATTTTGTCCAGGCTGTTAAAGTATCCAATATACAAGTCGATAAACCTGCCGTCCTTTTCATACCTGGCCTGGGTGTAGTCGTCCAGTTCGAGAAAGGAAATGAACGCTGCATCCAGTGGGATGGTCTGCGAAACCCGATAGCCGTCGACCGGCCCGAGAACAGTCTGCAGGCTGACAAGTTTATTGACCTCAACGGAACCAGTGGTCCGGAAGACCAGGAAACCAGTCAACAGCAGCAGTATTATCAGGCTGATTAATTGTTTTGCTTTTTTGTTTCCCACGATTCCAGAACTCTTTGAAAGGCGAAGAGTAACGCCAGTCCGAGTATAAAGAGAATCATACCTGTTAAAGTATGCGCCAAACCAATAGAAAGATCAAATTTAAAATAATGAAAAGCCAGAACAAGGGTGATAACCCTGACTACATTGATGACAATCGCCACGGGAATACTGACCAGAAACAGCAGGGAGACAGACCATATCCTGGTAAGGGTAAAATAACCTATGAGAATACTGAGCGTGGTCATGGAGATAAGTGAACGGATACCGCTGCATGCCTCGATGACCTGAAACGATTTCTGCTGGATATGCAGGACATTACCTTCGCGAAACATGGGCACGGAAAGCATTCTAAGGAGTATTTCACTTCCCTCCGAGATCCTGAGTTGCAGCGAAGCGGTGACCATGGAGAGGAGCTGATTAGGAATCGGGATGATCATAAAGAGCAGCAGGATAGGCATTGCCAGCTCTTTGAGGATAGAGTAACCGCCAATATAGAGGAAGGCACTGATTATGGAAACGACCGTTGCAAGAAAGATGAATGTCGGCACCTGGAGCTGGAGCGAGAGAAGATAGAACAGGATGGAACCGACGACAAGGGTAAGGCCGACGATTGGCGCACCGTTACTTTCAATAAGGCAATCACGCCTTTGCCAGATCATATAGCCAATGATCGGTACTACAAAAAATGCGTGGGTATAATCGTCTGATGCAGCCCACTTGCCGGCCAGAAGCTCCAGGGCGGGGAAGTAGCTCACTGCAAAAAGTGCCAGGACCAGGGTCGGCAGGATAAATAGTTTAATATGGGGCATGGATATGAAAAGTTTCAAAAATTAATAAGCATAATCTATTAAGCATATTTGATTATATTTGTCACCATATGTCTAACAAGGAGGTTTATTTGTTCAAAAAATCACTTATGGAACATCTTTTTGCTGGTAAAAAATATCCTCTATCGATTAGTTTACCTCCCAATAACAGCTTTATGCACCTTGACAACGTTCGATAACGACCTCGTCCCTTTCCAGAACAGCCAGGTACTCACGATGATTATGATGATTAAGCGAATGGTGATTCTTCTCCTCCTCTTCTGTACAGTTCTGACTGTTGGTTGCTCCTCGCCGGAGGCGGACAAGCAGCAGTACTATCAGAAGGCACTTGACTATATAGAGCAGGATAACCGGGAGGCTGCCATCCTGGAGCTGCGCAGCGCCATCCAGCTCGATGCGAAATTTGGTGCGGCCCGATATCAGCTGGGTTTGCTCTACCTTGAAGAGGGTGATCCTAAAAAGGCTTTTGCCGAACTGCTGCGGGCGGCCGACCTCGCCCCCGACAACCTCGATGCCAATTATCGGACTGCCCAGTTTTATCTCCTGTCCCGCAAGAGAGATGAGAGCCGTAAGCGTATTGACCATATTCTGTCCAGGGATCCGGCATATCAGGACGCGCTTACCCTGCTGGCGGATCTGGAACTCATGGAGGGAAGGTTTGGTGAGGCTATGGCCGCAGTCGAAAAAATTGGTCCGGATGTCGAGAGTTCCGACAAACTGCTGAACCTCAGGGGGCGCATCTATGCCGCTCAGCAGCAATGGGATGGCGCGGAGGAAGCATTTCAGAAAGCCATTGTCGTCAACCCAACAAAATTCATTAATTATAAGACCCTGTTGAGTCTGTACGAAACCAAGAAGGAGACGGACAAGGCCAGGAAGCTGCTTGATGAAATGGTCGAAAAGTTTCCGGACAACCCTGCCGCCCATCTGCTCCTCGCCGGTTACTATCGCAGTGTGGGCAAGGTGGAGCGGGTCGAGGAGCAATTGAAGAAGGTGGTGGAACTTGCCCCTGATACCCCACGGTTTCGGTTACAATTAGCTGAATTTTATCGGCAGAGTGATCAAATGGACAGCGCTGAGGCAGTCCTGGTTCAGGCGCGCGCCGATATAGCGAAAAATCCGGACATAGGCAGTTCGCTCGCCACACTCTACTTTGACAGGGGGAAGGTTGAAGAGGCACGAACACTCCTGGATGAGTTGCAGGTCGAGAGCCCGGGGCATGGTGGTGTCACATTGCTCCATGCCCGTTTTCTGCAAAGAGACGGGAAGGTCAGGGACAGCCTCCCGGTTGTGCAGGGCCTGAGTAAAGACTTTCCCGCCTGGGCTGACCCCTATTTTTACCTCGGTCTGGCGCATTACAGTCTCGGGGAGGTCGAGCTGGCTCAGCATGCAGTTGCCGAGGCGATACAGCGATATGGAGGTGATTCGAAATATCATACCCTGATGGCTCAGCTCTTTGAAGTGCAGGGCGAATTCGAAGACGCCAAAAAGGAGGCTGTTGTCGCCCTGCGTCTCAATTCAAAAAACATTCGCGCGGCTATTATCCTGAGCAGGGCATACATAGGTGCCAAAGAATACCGAAAGGCTGTCGCGCTGCTTGATAGCCTGAGAAAACAGGTGCCCGGCAACACCGAAATACTCGGTAACCTGGCGCTGGCTTTTTTCGGAGCTGATGATCTCCAGGGCGGTGAAGAGGTGCTGGTTGAACTGCTGGAGCTCGATCCCGGCAACGCCCAGGCTATCGCTCTCTATATAGGCTTGAGATACAAGGATGACCTTGGCGGGGCCGAGTCCTTTGTCCGGGAGCAGATCGCTCAGGCACCGGCGGACCAGAGGCTCTACCTGATACTTGGCTCGCTCCTTGAAAGGCAGAAAAAAGAGCAGGAGTCTCTGGCTGCCTACGAGAAGGCCAAGGAGTTGGATCCGCAGAACACACAACCCTATCTTTCAGCTGCCAGGTTGCTGACAAAGCTTGGCAAGACAGATGAAGCGAAGGCCAAGTACAGGGCAATGATTGAACAACAGCCGGATTCGATGCCGGGACACATGGGCATTGCCGCCCTGCTGCAGGCGGAGGGCAAGACCTCCGAGGCGATGGAACAGTATCGGAAGGTCCTGGAAATTAAGGAAAATTATGCGCCGGCTGCCAATAATCTTGCCTGGCTGATCGCCTCGGATCCGGAGGGTGATCTTGGGCAGGCCCTCCTGCTGGTAATGATAGCCAAACAGGCGTCACCTGATGATCCGCTGGTCGCCGATACCCTCGGCTGGGTATTTTATCAAAGAAATTCTTTCTCGCTGGCCATCGCCCAGTTCGAACTTGCCCTGCAGCGTCGGCCGGATAATCCGCTGATAGCATATCACCTGGCCCTGGCCCAGAGCGGCAATGGTCAGAAAGAGAAGGCGGAGAAAACCCTTCAGGCGCTGCTCGCCCGGAAGGTCGATTTTCCCGAGCGGGAGAGGGCTGAAGAACTGCTGGCGGAAATCGGCCGGGGCACAGGTGCTTAAGAGTAGCCCTGGTAATAATAACCGGAGTTCTTTATAAAGGTCTTTTCGAACAGGTTGATTGTGTGATCGTTAAAGACAACACCCAGGATTCGATCGCTCCCGATAATATCGACAAGCCTCTCGATCTCCGCCAGGTGGGCCTTGCCCTGGCGGACAACCAGCACGACCGCATCAACCTGGCCTGCCAGGACACTTGACTCCGCCGCAACCAGGGTCGGCGGACTGTCGAAGATGATAGTGCGGTCCTCGTATCGGCTGGACAGTTCGTCGACAAGCGCGTGCATCCGTGAGGAGCTGAGGAGCTCAGCAGGGTTGGCGGGGGATTTGCCGCTTGGCAGCACAGAGAGTTTATTCACAGTTGTCTTGCCGATCAGCTCTGAAAGCGGCACATCGTCTCTCAGGTAGTTCACCAGTCCGTGCCCGTGATCCAGGCCGAACATGGTGGCGAGAGTAGGTCTTCGTAAATCACAGTCTACAAGCAGTGCGTGCTGGTCCAGCCCTTTTGCCAGGGAGACGCCGAGGTTTGCCGTAATAAAAGTCTTGCCTTCTTTGGGGACCGCCGAGGTCACCATGATGGTCTTTGGGGGTGCGCCTCCGTCGAGAGGATGGAGGATCCTGGAACGCAGGGTTTTAAATACCTCGGGGAGAAAAACATCTTCATTGACCGCCTTGTACAGGCGCTTGTCCCATTTTTCATGTGCAGCTTTCATGAGTGTTGCAGTATTAAGCATGTGTTGTCCACTGTGTTGACGAGTATCCCGTCTGCATAAGAACCCGTTCAAATATCAGTCTGTCGGGGGGTAGCCCATAAGGTGATCAAACAATAATCCGGCCCACCTTCCAGAGATAGACGACGGCAAAGACAATAGCGGTGGCGCAGGTAAGGAAAAAAAACGTGGCCAGCCCGCTCTTGAGACGTTGCCGGGAAACCTCTTTTTCAAATGACAGGTGGGGGACAGCGCAAAGGATCTCCAGCCCGAGGGCTTCTTCAAGTTTGTCGGGATCCCTGAACGAACCATCAAGGAGCTCAAGCCCTATAGCAAGTCCTCCCCCAAGGCCAAGGCCGAGCAAAAGCGCTATCCGCATAATTTTAAGAAAATCAGGTTTGACCGGTTTTACCGACATCCGGGCCGGATCCACCAGCTTGAACTGGCTGCCTTTCTGTCTGCGTTCAAGGTTCAGGGTTGACGAGGCCTCAAGGTCGCGGCTGACAAGAAAATCATAATGGCGCTTTAACTGACCGTACTCCCTGGTCAGCGCGGACCATTCCGCCTCTCTTACCGGTGCTGCGGACACCCATTGTTCGTATTGGTTAATGAGGGTTTGCAAGTCATCTTTTTCTTTGTTTATCCTGGCGATACTTAAGGTGGCGTTTTTAAGTTGGTTCTGTAGCTCAAAGAGGGCCTGGTCAAAAGGTTCTTCCGTGAGGCTCTCACCATTTTTTTCTGCGACCGGTGTCGCCTCGTTTTCGACAGGGTCGGCCAGCTTGAGTTTGGCAATCTTCTTTTTGAGGTTCTTTACTCTCGGATGCAGGTCTGTATAGCCTTCCCGTTCCTGCAGGATTTTAAGTTCCTTCTCAAGTTTTGCCAATGATGCCGATTCCGCCTGATCTTCGGTATCGATCCTGTTTTCCAGTACCTCCTTCCTGGCAGCGATCTGGTCCCGCATCAGCATGCTGGTTCGTTCCAGGTTTTGGATGGAGTCCTGTTTTGACTGATACTGGGTCTGCAGGGCGATCAACCTCTCCATATTGGTTGCCCGCTGGTCTGCCATTTCGTTGTAGTATTTTAATTTGTAATCACGCATGACGGCTTCTTTGGCGTCAAGCATTTCTTTGGCCATACCAAGCTCATCCTTGGTGTAGTCCGAAGTCTCCGATGCCCTCTCCTCTCGAAATTTCATGTTTTCTTCAATAAAGCGGGCAGACAGGGAGTTCGCGACATTGGCTACCTCCCGGGGGGAGTCGCCCCGGTAGCTGATGAGGAAGGTATCCCCCAGCTTTGATGGAATGATGCTGATGTTGAGGCGCATCTTTTCCACCACATCCTCCATCGGCAAGCTCTCTCTGTCCTCTTTAAATAAGCCTAAATCGACAATAATTTTCTCCAGACTGGTCCTGCTTGAGACGATGTTTGTCAAGGTACTCACGATGTCTTTGATCCTGGCATCTGTATCAACTGACATCTTACTGGGGTTGATTGCCTGCTGCTGATAACTCAGCAATGCAGTGCTTTCGTAGGTCTTCGGTTGCAGCAGATACACACCGAGCCCAGTGATGATACCTGTCAGGATACAACTGATGATCAAAGCCTTTCTGCGGCTTGCAATATCAATTAACTGTCGTGCTTTTTGTAATTGCTGTGTTGCCATCTATTGATCGACTCCCCGTGAAACCATCTGCAAATAATTAAATTTAATGCATAAGTATTCTGTTTTTATACACTTGTGGCTGTTTTGTAAATGTAATCCATGAACGCCAAGTCAGGTAACGGTTGTAGATGATGTCATTGTGCTTACATCCATCGTGCGTCTCGAACTGGAGCGAACCAACTTTCTTCCAGGTGGAAAAAATGCCCTGTCAAGGAGTTCAGCAGAGGAAGAGCATAGAGGAATCAAACACATTTTTCAAACATTATATAACCCAGCTGTTAATTACTTAAGAAAAATCTTGTTATTTGGATTTATTTTTAAATAAAATGGAATTCAGGTATTTATACCTATGTTAATCCGTTTTTGTTTGTGATATGGTCATCTAAAATGGGTTTTAATCTTTGATAAGTCTATATTACATTGTGCTCTTTTATGATTAGTGAACCAGAACGTCTAGCAGGAAACCAAAGAAATTTGCTTGAAGCAATTCCCGAAATTGTACTGCTGATAAAAGTTGACGGATCGATTGAATACATGAACCCCAGTGCGACTCTGTTTATCGAACAGAGCCGGTCTCACCTGGGGGAAACCATTCTTCAGGATCAGCTGCGGGAGCTCCTCAAGTCACTACTCGACGGTACCAATACAGGTAAGCCTGGCAAAATAACGGTTGATAACCATTCTTTTGAGTGTTGCATCGGCCCTTTTTCCGGCTATAAGGGTGAAAAACTCTATTGGCTGACTCTGAAATCGCTGACAGATAACAGTGTTGTCAGTCGGGAGCCAAAGGGAGATGATGGGGGGCCAAAATTCGTGGTCGGGTCCAGCGAGGCCATGCGCAATCTGCAAAATTTGATTTCCCTCGTTTCAAAAACTGAAACCACCGTCCTGATCAGAGGAGAGTCGGGGACCGGCAAGGAACTTGTTGCAAATTTAATTCGGCAAAGCAGTAAGCGACACGACAAACCATTTTTGGCCATCAATTGCAGTGCCATGAACGATACGCTGCTTGAGAGCGATCTCTTCGGGTACGAGAAGGGCGCATTTACCGGAGCCAACACAAGAAAAAAGGGGAAGTTCGAAGCCGTAGACGGAGGGACTATCTTCCTTGATGAAATAGGTGATATCAGTACGCGGATGCAGGCGGTCCTGCTCCGGGTACTGCAGCACGGCGAAATTGTCCGTGTGGGGGGAACTGCCCCCATCAGTGTCGATGTAAGGGTCGTTGCCGCCACCAATTCCGATCTGGTGGAGGCCGTTAAAAAAGGTAACTTTCGTCTCGATCTTTTTTACCGGCTCAACATTTTCAATATCTCCATCCCGCCTCTTCGCGAACGAAAAGAGGATATCCTTGAGCTGACCGCTCATTTCGTTGAAAAGTACAGTGGAATTTTCGAGAGGAACATGAAGTTCAATTCCGAGGAGATACTTCATCTGCTGATGGGGTACGACTGGCCCGGCAACGTCAGGGAGCTTGAAAATGTGATCCAGCGGGCCATCCTGATGAGTGAGACAGATACCATTGCCGCCGAGCATATCAGCTTTGACATGCCGTTTGAGGAGGAACATGCAGAGTCTTTCTCAACTTTGGTACGCACCTTTAACGGTTCGCCCTTGAAAGGAATTGTGGAAAAGCTCGAAAAGGAAGTCATCCTGCATAAGCTTTCTCTTAACCGCGGCAACGTGGCGGAAACTGCCGAAAAGCTCGATATCAGCAAGGCTTCTCTTTATGAAAAGATGAAGCGGCACGATATTTCGGCAAAGGACGTGCGGTAGGAAGAAAAAAACAGACAGATGACTGGACAGCGCTGACACTTTTTTTATCAGCTTGTCAATGCTATCGGATAAATGAAGGGGCTGCGGCAGATTGCTGCAGCCCCTTCATTTTTTTATACAGCTTGTCGCTATGACAAACTATGGCATGGGTGGGAAAAGAGTCGCACTGAAAACGGGCTTGAAGAGGTCGGTATCCCGGTCTGATAATGTTTTGAGAAATGCTATCAGCTGTTGTTCCTGTTTGTCGGTCAGGCCAAGGTTTCCAAGTTCGGCGACATTCATGTTGTCCGCCACTTCCGGCTCCGGCCAGCAGCTGATACCAAAGCCTGGGTCCGTATTACCACCTGCGCAGACAGGGAGGACGTCGCGCGTGTTGTAAAAGTGAACTATCTGCTCCAGGGTTTGAAATACACCGTTATGGGCATACGGGGCAGTGAATTCAATATTCCTCAGCGACATTACCTTGAATTTTCCATCCTGAAATGGATCGGCTAACACAGCGCCCAGTCCGAGGTCGGGATCCTGGGGGCCGGCTACAATTTCGATGTAGCTGTTCTTGGGGACTCCCAGGTTGTCATAGGTAAAGTCTGTAAAAAGAGGTGGCATTGGGCCGCCATCAGGTGCAATACTCTCCTCGCTGATATGGCAGAGCGCGCACTTTGCTTTGCCGTTAAAAAGTTTAAGGCCCTTGCTTTCATCTTTTGTTAACGTTGACAGGCCTGCAAGGTAGTAATCGAATTTTGAATTGAATTTGTTGAAAAGCTGTGTTTTTTCAAACTCGCCAATGGCTTTTGCCATCAGGTCATACGCCTCTAGGGCCGCCTGGTTGTTTGTTGTGTTGACGGCAGACAGGTTGAAAGCTCCGTCTTCGGTCGCATATGCCGCAGCAAAAAGTCCCTGGTAATTGGCGTTTTGATTAGTTTGCAGAACGGACACAACGGCTTTTTTATCCGCCATGGCCATCTCGACCGGATTGCGGAAAGGCCCGGCGGCCTGTCCGGCAAGGCCCATTTCACGGCCGTCCCAGAATTGCCCGCCAACATACAGCCCGGCAACTTCATCGAATCTAAAAGCCGGACTAAATGCAGCATATGCAGAACTCGGTGTATTTCGTCCGCCAAAGAGGTTCAGGTGCGATCCTTGTGAAACAGGGGGCGGGACATTTGCCGGCCATCCGGCTGCTATGAGTTCGTCTGTCGGCACCCGGTCATCAATAAAACTTCCGACCCTGTTTGGAGCCACCGCTGAAGGATTGTGACAGGTCGCACAGGATTGGTTACCATTAAAAGACAAACCGGCATCATGGTAAAGTGCAGAGCCTAACACTAGTTGTTCCTTTTTATCTGACACAGTTGTGTCGGCATTCGCCGAAGTTGTAATTCCGAAAACATACAGTAGTCCCATAAAGATTGGCATGAATCTGGTCATAAGTCTCTCCTTTTCGAAATTAAGAATTATTCTTAACTGCTACAGGGTCATAGTTCCATATGAGCAGAATAAATGCTAGGCATTTTTTTGTTTTATGTGATAATATCGGCGGTATGTATTGTGCCACGATGCAGTACATGGAGCTGATTTATTGCTCATTTCAGAGTGTTAGGCTCATGTGTTATTTGTGAGAGGAATTAATGCTATGTGAGAAACGGGTGATTTTTTTATTACGCGGAACTTGAAAGGTGAAGAAGGAGGATATGGAAAGTCTAAACTGTCAATAGAGTACCAGGAGATTAAAAAAATGCAGCCATGGTGATGGGTAGGTGTTTCTTGTTTTTTCTTGTGTGCCTGACACGTCTTCCGATAAAGTCATCTGGTCTCATAATTGACACACCTGGCCTGATTTGGTACGCTGAATGCTGCTCAGGTTCAACCATCTTGAAGCCCTACACCTGAGATCAATAATGGAGTGGCAGAGCCCTGCAGTTCTCCATGGCAGGCAATGCCGGTTTTTTCATTATCCTCAGTATTGATAAAATCGTAAAAACCTCAATCGGGAGGTGGTGAAGAGTTTTTACGACACCATCAGTATTCCTTTACGATCAACACCCATTACTCGCACGACGATATGCCGCTTCCTGCGGCAAAGGAGGCTTTATGATTACACTTGATGTCAACGGCAAAAGTCTTCAGGTAGACGCCGGTCCGGATGAACCGCTGCTGTGGGTTATTCGGGAGAAAATTGGTTTTACAGGTACTAAATTTGGTTGCGGCATGTCCCTTTGCGGGGTCTGTACTGTTCTTGTGGACGGTGTCCCGACGCGTTCCTGTGTGACGGATGTGTCGGAGGTCGTCGGTAAAAAAATCGTGACGATTGAAGGTTTACCGGAGGATCATCCGGTCATGGTTGCCTGGGTGGACGATCAGGTCCCGCAATGCGGCTATTGTCACTCAGGACAGATCATTGGCGCGGTGGCCCTTTTGGATGAAAATCCGAATCCGACCGACGCCGATATTGACGAGGCTATGTCTGGTATTGTCTGCCGCTGCGGCACCTATCAACGCATACGCAGGGCTATTCATCGCGCGGCCGGAAACAAGGCTAAAGGAGGGCAGTCATGAGTGAAGGCATCGATGTGAATCGGCGGGATTTCCTCAAAATTGCTGTCGCCCTCGGTGGCGGTCTGGTACTTGGGGTTTATTTGCCCGGACGAGGTGAGGCCGGGGCAACAAAGGCTGGAACAGCGGAACCCTTTGTGCCGAACGCCTTCATCCGTATCGACACTGACGATACGGTAACGATTTTTGTCAACAAGTCAGAAATGGGGCAGGGGGTCTATACCTCGCTGCCCATGCTCATTGCCGAGGAACTGGAGGCTGACTGGACCAAAATGAAGGTGGAACCGGCTCCGGTTGATCCAGCCTACAATCACACCATGTTCGGCCCGATCATGGTGACAGGGGGCAGCACCAGTATCCGCAGTGAGTGGGAACGACTCCGTACGGCCGGGGCAGCAGCAAGGATAATGTTGATCAGTGCCGCAGCAGAAAAGTGGCGGGTAGAGCCGCTGACCTGTCGCGCCGAGAATGGGTATATAGTTCATCGGGAGAGTAAGCAGCGGATATCTTACGGACAACTGGTGAAGCCTGCGGCACAGCAGCAGCCCCCAGGGGAGATCGCCCTCAAGTCCGCCAGGGATTGGACGATCATTGGCAGGGACAGGGCCCGTCTCGATATACCGGAGAAGACCAACGGTACAGCTCTCTTCGGTATTGATGTCACCGTTCCGGGTATGCTTGCCGCCCTGGTGGCCCGGCCACCGGTTTTCGGGGCGACAATGAAAAGTTTTGACGACATCGAGGCAATGAAAATTCCGGGCGTTAAAGCGGTAGTTGCCATTGATCGAGGGGTTGCCGTTGTCGCTGATGGGTTCTGGAATGCAAGTCGTGGTCGCGATGCCCTCAAGGTCGTCTGGGATGAGGGTCCTCTCGCCGCCCTGGACAGCGAGGAACAGGGCGCGGAGTATGCCGAGATGGCCAAAAAGCCAGGGCTGGTGGCTGCCCGGCGAGGTGACGCAATTGAGGCGATGGCCAAGGCCGCGACAAAAATCGAAGCGGTCTATGAGCTGCCGTATCTCGCCCATGCACCGATGGAGCCACTCAATTGCGTGGCCGATGTTCGCCCTGACGGCTGTGACATCTGGACCGGCACGCAGATGCAGACCACCGATCGTGACAGGGCAGCGGCGATTACCGGTCTCGCCCCGGAACAGGTGATGTTACACAATACCTACCTTGGCGGCGGCTTTGGGCGTCGTGCTGTACAGGATGCTCATTTTGTCGCCGAAGCAGTGCAGATCTCCCAACAAGTAAAGGCTCCCGTGAAAGTCTATTGGACTCGTGAGGACGATATACGGGGTGGTTATTATCGGCCCCGGTCGTATAACCTGATTGCCGCCGGTCTGGGAGAGGATGGAATGCCGGTTGCCTGGCAACATCGTATCGTCGGCCAGTCAATTATCGCAGGGACCCCTTTTGAGAGTGGTCTCATGCAGGATGGTATCGATGGAACATCCGTCGAAGGGGCCGTCGATTCTCCCTATGACGTCGAAAATTTTCTGGTTGATTACCATATGGCTCCGGCCGGGATTCCCGTACTCTGGTGGCGTTCGGTAGGACATTCGTATACCGCGTATGTTGTGGAATGTTTTATCGATGAGCTGGCAAAGGCTGCAGGGAAAGATCCCTACCAATATCGCCGCGGGCTGCTGGCAAAGCATCCGCGTGAACGTGGCGTGCTTGATCTTGTTGCCGAAAAAGCGGGCTGGTCGGAAAACATCGCTGACGGCCGCGGCCGGGGCATTGCCGTCCACGCCTCTTTCGGCAGCTATGTCGCCCAGGTGGCTGAGGTATCAGTGGAAGAGAGCGGCCGCATTCGTGTTCATAAAGTGACCTGTGCTGTCGACTGTGGCAGGACGGTCAATCCTGATACGATTATTGCCCAGATGGAATCCGGTATTGTATTCGGTCTGTCCGCCGCATTGTATGGAGAAATAACTTTTAATAAAGGGCGGGTGTATCAGGGTAACTTTGACGATTACGAGGTCTTGCGTATGGATGGGATGCCTGAGGTGGAGGTGTATATCGTGCCAAGTGAGGAACCGCCCGGCGGAGTGGGGGAACCAGGTGTTCCGCCTATTGCTCCGGCGGTGGCGAATGGTGTCATGGCTATCACCGGCAAGCCGATACGCCGTCTTCCGTTGAGTCTCAAGCGAGTGAGAGAGGCAATGCAGGCCACCTAGGAGATTGTTCCAGGTGACGGTTGATGAAAGTTCTGAAAGAGAGCTCCCTGCCGGGCATATATTGTCCGGCAGGGAGGAGTCGGGAAGGGTGTACGCAGCTTTTTGACAAAAGGCCGGCCGGCTGCCGTACTCTATAAAGATGCTCTAATGAGTCTGCACCTGAAACCGGGTACCATCGTACTCGACAGTCACTCCATCCCAGGTGATTTCCACCAAACGTGTTTTGGGGGCGATGGTTGCGCCTTCTTTTAATATTGTTCCGTTAACAATAA
>JBARUU010000001.1:0-2577 GCA_049645925.1 Desulforhopalus sp. | reverse complement strand
TTTTTTTTGCAAATGCATTTCCGGATCACCCGGAAAACTAACACCTGGAATAACCGCCCTTACGCCGACAGGTTGACTTTTCTTTGATGGCGTCCCTTCAGGACGCAGATCCGGGTTGGGGCACCCGGTGGTTGAAACCACCGGCTTTACTACCTTTCCCCTTCAGGGAACCTGGAACCCCGAAGGGGTGTGTCGTACAGCCGGTGACTTCATTCACCGGAACGAATTCCCCTGTATCCCGAGTCCTGAAGGGACGATGTCAAAGTAATATCCTTTTGAGTGTTACCATGAACATCCTCAGTCAAATTTATGGGTAAAGGGCAGAACTAGCAGCACTAAAAGAACTATAGAAAAGTGATGAATTCGCAAAAAGTCTCGTGCAACGTCATGCCCCCATGTGCCGGCGCACTAAACCATCGGATATAATTTTGGAAACCACCGTTCAAGCGCATCGATTGGAAAAGAGAGGATGAGCGGAGTGCGGGTGGTTTCGGATTTCAGGTCCAAACGCTATTTTGGTGTGCAATTCTACCTTGAAGATTTATTAGGTTGCCCGGTCGACTTGATCACTGAAAAAGCCTTACGGCCCGAACTCCGCCCCTACATCGAACAGGAACAAATTAATGTCTGATGCCGGCAAACGCGAACGCGGAAATGAGGTTAGGCTTAGAAGTTGATAAGTTAACCAGTTCAGCTATATTTACGACATGGCACGTAAACCTCGCATAAATCTCGCCGGTGGACTTTACCACGTCATTCTTCGCGGCAACGGCGGCCAACCGGGTCTTTCTTTCTCAAATCAATTTATCCTTCCAATAAAGTTAAATAGCTTGTAAATTAACCTTTATGGAAAATCAATTTCGTCAAATTATCCGACAAAAAATAGTGGACGCCATTGCTATGTCCATTCCTGAATTGACACGCCGTGATGTCTGGCTGCCTTCCGTGCCCAACAAGGCAACCGCCGTTATCGGCATGAGGCGTGCGGGTAAAACAAGCCTGCTCTGGAAAATTTCAGCTGATCGCCTTGCCCAGGGAGCTCCACGCGAAGGATTGCTCTATTTCAGCTTCGAGGATGAGCGGCTGGCGGGCCTGCAGACAAAAGATCTCGATCTGCTGGTGGAGGAATATTATCGTCTCTATCCGGAATGGCGCGATAAACGGCGGGCCACCTTCTTTCTTGATGAAATTCAAATCGTCCCCGGCTGGGAATTGTTTGCTCGCCGGCTTCTGGACAGCGAAAAAGTCGATCTGTTTTTTTCCGGCTCCTCCGCACGGATGCTCTCGCGGGAAGTAGCCACCAGTATGCGGGGTCGCGCCATGGAGGCCGTCGTTCTGCCCTTCAGCTTTCGTGAAAGCCTGCGCCATACAAGTGAAGAGCCGGTCGCCTCACCGGAATATCGTCCTAAGGCCGAGCGGTCGTTGCTGGACAAGCGTCTTCTCATCTATCTGCAGCAAGGTGGTTTTCCTGAGGCTCAGGGTTTGGATGCACGCAATCGTATTGCTTTGCTCAGTGGATATGTCGATGTTGTGCTTCTTCGTGATATCGTGGAACGTCATGACATTTCTCAGCCGGTTGTGTTGCGCTGGATGGTGCGGCAGCTGCTTAGCAATGCGGCGTGCACTTTTAGTGTCAATAAATTCCATGTCGATCTCAAGTCGCAAGGCATAGCCGTTGGCAAAGACACCTTGCATATGTATCTTGGTTATCTTGAAGATGCGTTCCTGTTGTTCAGCATCACCATTGCCACCGACTCCGAACGGCGTCGGCGAGTCAATCCTCGTAAAATCTACCCCATCGACACTGGTCTGCTGCCGATTTTTGACCGGTCGGGAAAAGCTAACCTTGGTCATGCTCTTGAGACAGCCGTGTTCCTGGAGCTATCCAGGCGCGGTGCCGAAGTTGCTTATGTACGCACCGCCAATGGATTTGAGGTCGATTTTTACGCACGTTCTATCGGAGATCGGGAAAAATTGATCCAGGTCTGTGCCAGTATCGATCAGCCTGCCACTCTTGCCAGAGAAATCAGGGCGCTGCAAGATGCCAAAGCAGACTTTCCACAGGCCGATCTGCTTCTAATTGCGCTGGATCAACCCACGTTATTCGATATTCCTGAAGACGTAACCGTTATTGCTGCTCGTGACTGGTTGCTCAGTGGTGATTAATCTTGTACTGTTAGCCGGGATTTCTCACCAGTCGAGGGTGCCGTGTATACGAGAAGTGAAGCAATGAACTATAGTTGCCTATGTTTATTGCTTCAACGACGAAAGAGACGCGGTGAGATCGGCTGGCCTTTGGTGAACATTGTGAAAATTTCAGCTTTAAAAAAGTTGGACGTAACATAACAGAATTTATACAATATAGTGAAATTTACACAATGTTCATGAGAAATCCGGGTTAGCCCTCATCAGTTCAGGCGGCGTCAGCTTCAAAGTTTTTGCCAGTGAACTTTGAATAGCATCCCTTGCACAGGCAGGTTTGCTTTTCTTTGACGGCGTCCCTTCAGGACGCAGATCTCGGTTGGGACACCGGTGGTTGAAACCACCGGCTCTAATACTGTTCCCCTCCGGGGAACC